>JADJOD010000001.1:0-217500 GCA_016713985.1 Lewinellaceae bacterium
GAATTCAATAAATACCTTTCGATTCCGAAGTTAGATATAAATTTAGACTACGATAATCTTAAAAAGCAACTGGATGAGTTTATAAAAAAGGGCAAAGTGCAGATTTTGCCGTTTCAGTATGCTGATTTAAATTCGATTATACCAAGATACTTTAATCATGAAAAGCCATTTGGGTTAGGTAAGAAGAAACATGAATTTCCAGATGCAATCGTATTATCTGCAATTGAAGTTTGGTGCGAGAAGCAAGATTGCGAAATTTATTTGGTAAGTGGCGATGAAGATTTGAATTCGATTACATCTAAAAGAGTAACCGCCGTATCAAGTCTGCGTGATATTTTAGACAGAATTAATAGGCAATATGAAGTAGATAGGATAAAATGGTTTGAAAATTTATTCTCGAATTCCAAAACATCGATTATTGACAAAATAAAAGATAAATTTAAAGAAGAAATAGAAGACCAAATGTCTTTTGATGCTGAAATAAGTAATGTAAAAACTTATGATGTAAAGTTGTTTAAAGCGTCAATCGTTCAAGACAATAAAGAGACTGGTGAAGTCATATTTCAGTTAGATGTTGACATACATTTTTATGCTGATATAGAACATGAAGATTTTGACAATGGAATATATGATAGTGAAGAAGGTCGTTGGTTGACCTACGGAAGAAAAACTCGACATATAAATGCATCCACAACTCAAACAGTCGAAATTTCTATTGAAGCATTTATGACGACAAGATTTTGCATGATTCAGATGACTATGATGTTAATTGCATTTATTGTAGTGTCCCATCAATAGAGGGAATTTTAGAAGAAAATTCCGATTATGTGTAAATTAATATTGCGAACAATGGCTTGCTGTCCATGCCGCCGAACAGCCAGCCCACAAACCCAACGCACGGCGGCACGGCAGCAAGCCAAACGTTCTGCATAATTAAATGAATATGATAAATCAAATAAAAAACTTAATGAACGAGCGAAAAAAGAACAAAAGAGAAAAGGAAATCAATTCTCTGATTCAAAAGGCACATTCTGGTGCCACTGATGACTTATTGAAGGCTTTACATTTGTTTAAAGAAAATAAAATTGAAGTATTTAAAACCCTTAGGATAAAAAACATGGTTGCTCAAAAATTTGGTGCGTCCCAAAGTTTTGAACTAGGAAGGCTGATATTAGATTTAGATTCGACAACAGACAAATCTTGCTTAGAAAAAAAATTAACAGAAAATATTGAGGAGGAATTAACTACAGACATAATTATTACATTGAATCGCTTAAAGTCAGGAGAATCATTAAATTTAGTTGTTACTTTTTTGGAGCATGAAAATAAAGATACCCAAACAGCAGTATTAGATTTTATTCTCAATTATGGTAATACAGAATTAGTGTCTTTACATAAAGAAGCAATAATTGGTTTAGTTGAGGGCGAAAACGAACAGATTAGAAATAAGTTATTGGATATTTTTCTAAAATTTTGTAACGCTTCTTTGATTGATACGTTAAGAGTAGTTTACAGTAATAACAATGACCTGTTCACCCTTTTCACCTTGTGTTCGATAGGAGATGTTGGAAATTTGAATTTATTACTTTCAAGATTAAAAAGTAAGGAAAGTATTCAATCGTCAGAAAAGTATTTAATAGGCAAAATGATAAGAGTTTTTGGAGAATATAGGTACATTCCAGCAATTGAAGTTATAAAAAACTTGCCTATTTTAGATTATAAATATGGACAAGATTATCAAGAAACCGATATCATATATGCTCTCAAATTAATGGGCGTAAGTGAGGCTATTGAGGTCCTAATAGAACGATTTAGCTATTTTATTCATAAAAAACATGAAATAAGTTATTACAATGAATATTTAGTGGCACTAAATGAATTAAATGTTAACTTAAAACCAACTTTTCTAAAAGCATTAGAACAATACCCAGAAATTGGAGAACATAGTAGAGCAACTGACAATATTCTAAGTTTAATTGCTGATTGCAAAGGACGATATACCATAAGCGAATTAGAAGTAGTTGATAGACTACTGAATAATCATAAAAAGCAGATGTTTTTTAATGGGAAAAATGAAGTTGCCTTTGTATTATATTCTTTGGATTGTAACAACAAAAATATAATAAATAAAATTTTGATACTGTTATAGAAGATCCAAGTGAAACATTGATTGATGTGTATTTAAGATATACTGACAACGCCTCAACTTTAATAAAAAGAATTAAAGATAAAATTCCGTATAGCGTTTCAAAAAATAAAATTCCATCAGTTTTTAAAAGCATCAAAGAAATTTATTTTGAAGGCTTTGACTGCAAAGTAGATTATCACCCAGCACAATATGTAGACGGTTCATGGATTCAGGCAGGGTATTGGTATGGAGATTCCTATATAGATGAAAGCCATTATGAACAAATACTTGTTCAAGAAGAAAAAGTCAACGTGGCAAAGACTGAAAAATTCGGATATGACGGAATTCAAATGTGGATCCAGCATTTTTGACTTCGGTTGGTATAAAATGCTAATAAAATATAATCAATATGCAGAACTAACGCTTCCCTGCCAACCGCTCGCTAAACGCGGCTGTTTGGCAGGGAAGCAAACGTTGGGCAAAACCATATCAAAAAAGGGAATTGCCCAGTGGCAGGAAAACCTGAAACTGCCAAACAAGAAGTAGGGTGAAAAGCCGAAAGCGTTAGTGTAGGCAAAAAATATTTAAATTTTATGAATGCAATTAAGGTTTTAACTCGATTGACTATTGGGCTACTGTTGGTTGGTGGCATTCTCTACTTTTCAACCGAAAGTAATTACAATAGTGAAGGTCTATTGCGTAATGGCGGGCCAGTTAATATGATCGGTATTGGTGCAGGAGCCGCAGGTGCTTGGTCTTTTATTGCGCTTCTTGTTGCTTTGGTAATAAAATCCATTAAGGGTGAAAACAAGTAACCTAAATTCTAAAACAGCCGTTGTTTTCGAAACTTTTTGTGTATTTTTGTGGAAAATTTTACAAAATGGCAAAGAAACTGGTTCGATTCGATTGGGCAATGAAGCGGCTGCTCCGCAATAAGGCCAACTTTGACATCTTGGAAGGCTTCCTTTCCGAGTTGCTCCATGAAGATTTTAAAATAAAGCAAATCCTTGAAAGTGAAGGAAATAAAGAAACTGAGGACGACAAGTTCAACCGGGTAGATATCCTCGTGGAAAATAAAAAGGGCGAGTTGGTGATCGTCGAAATCCAGAACACCCGGGAGGCCGACTATTTCCAACGGATGCTTTACGGAACAGCCAAGGTGATCGTCGAACATATTGCCGAAGGACAGCCCTATTCCAAGGTCAAAAAAGTGTACTCCGTGAACATCGTATATTTTGACCTCGGTCAAGGGGATGACTATGTATATCACGGTACCACTACGTTTATTGGCATCCATAGCAACCACGAATTGGAACTGTCCGAAAAGCAAAAAGAACTTTTCAAAAAAACATCGGTCTCGGACTTGTATCCGGAGTATTATGTAATAAAAACAAATCGGTTCAATGAGGTCGCCAAGGATACACTGGATGAGTGGATATACTTCCTGAAAACAGCAGAAATCAAGGACGAATTCACAGCAAAAGGTTTGAAGGCTGCCAGCCAAAAACTTGACATTCTGAAATTAGAACCCGCTGACCGGAAGGAATATGACAGATACATGGAGGCGCAGCGGAGTGATGCCAGTTTTGTGGAAACGGTGAAGTTGGAAATATCAAGTGTCGTCAAGGATATAGCAGAAAATGCCCTACGCAAAGGCTCAACAATTGAATTTGTCTCCGAAATTACGGGGCTTTCGATTCCAGAAGTTCAAAATATCGCCAGCAACTTGGAGAATAAATAAATCGCCCAACTATGGCTTCCTTGACAACCACTCGCTAAACGCAGCGGTGTGCAAGGAAGCAACCGTTGGGTGCTAATAAAGATAAAAGTGGCTCAAAAATAAAAATTTATGGCTCAAATTGGCTCAAAACAAAATAAATTGCGTTAAATTTGAGCCATGAATGCAAAAGTTTATAATTTTAGTTTACATCTGAGTTGGAAAATACTGAGCGTTATCAGTCGAATTGACCGATTTGACGCATCATGGGCTTCGATTGAACGGATAGAGGGCAGTAATCTCCGACAATTGCGGCATATCGCCACTATCCAGAGCGTAGGGGCTTCGACACGAATTGAAGGGTCAAAAATGACAGACGAGGAGGTTGCTGACCTATTGAATAACATAGGCATAAGTAAAATCGAAGACAGAGATTCGCAAGAGGTAATTGGCTATTTCAATGTGTTAGACACTATTGTGGATTCGCATGAAGCGATTGTGGTTAGTGAAAACAACATAAAAAATCTTCATAACCAACTTTTAAAATATAGCAGTAAAGACATCTGGCATCGAGGCGACTACAAGCAACACATCAATGCAGTTGAAGCAAGTTTTCCAGACGGGAGCAAGAAGATTATTTTTAAGACGACTGACCCGGGATTTGCAACAGAGGATGCCATGCGGCGGATGATTGACTGGTACAGTATGGAAAGCGAAGTACATCCACTGATTATTTGCGCTGCCTTTGTTTATGAATTTGTAAGTATCCATCCATTTCAGGATGGTAATGGCCGGTTGAGCCGATTGCTGACTACGTTGACGTTATTACAAAAAGGATATAAATGGATTCAGTATGTGAGTTTCGAGCACGAGATAGAAAATCGGAAAAAAGAATATTACATTAGCCTTAGAAGTTGTCAGGCTCAAAGGCCTAATGAAAATATTACAGGCTGGATTGAGTTTTTTTTGGAATCGTTGGTAAATGTACAATCTAAGTTGGAACAAAAACTCGCTTTATCCGAACAACAGACACCGCTTTCAGGCAAGGAAAAAATGGTTTATATATACATTGTGAACCATGTTGACTGTAAATCGGGCGATATTGTTTCACAACTAAATATATCAAAGCCAACAGTAAAAAGGATTTTGTCCGAATTGATTGATAAACAATTGATTGTAAAAAAAGGGCGCGGTGCAGGTATTACTTACACTGTATCCGGATAATAAAAAGCACCCAATCGAGTAGGGAGAGGTGAACCCCAAAGTCCACCTCAGCCCTCTCACACCACCGTGCGTACGGGCCGCGTACACGGCGGTTCACGGAGCAGGCATCTTGGGTCGAACATGATGGTAGTAATCTTTGAAGGAGTGGTAGCCGCGTTGTTTCAGGCGTTCTTCCGTAACGGTCATTCCCATCACCGGGCTGCATGACAGCCGCCTTTGCACGAGAAGGCATACTGCATCGCCCAGGTATGGGTGACGCCCGGTTTCCGGAACGCCCGGTAGCGCCGCCAGGGCCGGCTCGCTCCCGTCGATCACTTCAAAACCGGCCATCATACCATTGTTCCTGACCCGAACAACAAACGTATCTCCTTTCCTTGCTTTCAGTATTGGGCCGGGTACCTGCCGGTTAAAACCCCGGGCCGGAACTGGTTTTACCCGGCGCGGTGTCCCAGCCGAATTCGCCGGCTTCGAGGTGATAGATGACTGTGTTCGGATCGGTTTCCATGGTGTTGTCCATTTTTATGGTGATCGTTGATTTGCACTTTTAACGGCACAAAGGTCAGGCGGCTGCCTGAATAAAATCAACCCGCCCGATGATAAAAGTCCTTTCACCCCATTGACAGTTCCCTAAGTTTTGTGCCTGCAAATTCCGGAAAAATGAAAGCCATCGTCTGCACAAAATACGGCCCCCCGGATGTCCTGAAAATGGTGGACATCGAAACCCCCGTTCCCGACGATAACCAGGTTTTGATCAAAGTGTTTTTCACGACGGTCACGGTCGCCGATTGCCGGGTGCGGGGGTTCAACGTTCCGCCGTCCTTTTGGCTGCCCGCAAAATTAGCCCTGGGCTGGAGCAAGCCGAGGCAGCCGGTTTTGGGCACCGAACTGTCGGGCGTTGTTGAAAAAGCCGGCAAAAACGTCAGGAAATTCAAAGCAGGGGATGCGGTTTTTGCTTATCCGGGGCATCTCTGCGGCGGATACGCAGCATATATCTGCCTGAACGAAAATGCCTGTATTGCCCTGAAACCGAAGGTTTTGGGGTTTGAACAAGCTGCCGCCCTGTCATTGGGCGGCATCACCGCCTGGTTCTTTTTGGAAAAAGGGAAAGTGACCAAAGGTGAAAAACTGCTCATTTACGGGGCATCCGGAAGCAATGGAACGGCTGCCGTGCAAATCGCCAAATACCTCGGCGCCGAAGTGACCGCCGTTTGCAGCACAGGCAACCTGGAAATGGTGAAAAACCTGGGCGCGGATAAAGTGATTGACTATACCACAACCGATTTTACCGGGCTGGGCGAACAATTCGACGCAGTTTTTGACACGGTCGGGAAGACCGATATTGCCAAAACCATCAGGGCGATCCAACCCGATGGGCGTTATCTCCATTCCGTAACTACACCCATGACGGAACTCAAAATCCGGCTGAATTTATTGGGAACAGACGTAAAACTTGTCGGAGGCACCTACTCCGGCTCCATTGAACAGATCGAATTTATTAAAAAACTCGCTGAAGAAGGGGTTTTTAAACCCGTTATTGACAGGCAGTATAGTTTTGATGAAATGGTTGCGGCGCATGAATACGTAGACAAGGGGCACAAAAAAGGGAATGTGACGATAAAAGTAGCGGCCGGGCCTGCTCTTTAGAATCGATCATTTTGAACAAAAACAGGCCATGGCTATACATCATCAAATAAAATCACAGGCAACCGCCACCACTCATCCGGGGTGGTCCCGAATTATCCTTTTAAGCGTCCTGGGTTATGAGGCCGCCGGCGCTGTTTTGGGCGGCGTTCTTCTGATTGTAGCACCTGACGGGCGGTTAATGGACATGCCGACGGATATTATGCACGGTTTTTTTTCTGATTTCCGAATACCCGGCATGATACTTTTGGGACTGGGCATTCTGAATGCCTTTGCTTTTTTTTCTGTCCTTCAAAAGACCCCGCATGACTGGATCATGGCCGGACTTGCTTTAGGCGGATTTATTATCTGGTTCGTTGTTGAAATTATCATCCTTCAGGAATTACATTGGTTGCACCTCATGTGGGGGCTACCGGTTATGCTGGGCAGCATAGCAGCCATCCCCTTGATGGTCCGGCGCAACAATACCGCCACCGTGCACAAGGGCCTGCTTTTCTGCGGGATTCTTTCATCGGTATGGTATATCGCTATAAATGTCTATGTACCCATGCAGGATGAAGCCTATAGCGCAGCATCTTTTACCGTGAGTGAACTCTCCGCCATAGGTGCGCCTACCAGAATTTTATGGGTACTGCTCGTGTTGGCGTACCCCTTGCTTTTTGGCGCATTCGGGTGGGGGGTATTGCAGGTGGCAGCGGGGAAACGCACCTTGCGTACGGTCGGGTGGCTGATTTTGGCTTATTCTGTCTTTAACCTGTTTTGGCCGCCGATGCACATGCGGGGCAATGAACCTGGTTTAACGGACACCTTGCACATCATTTGGGCGATCATTACCAATATTTTTATGTGGCTCTTCATGGTGCTCGGAGCAATCGCTTCAGGCAAGAGGTTCCGTGTCTATACCATCATTTCCATATTCCTGCATATCGTGTTTGGCAGCCTGACCTTTTCAGAAGCCCCTAACATCCCTACAAACGGCCCGACTCCGATGATTGGAATATGGGAACGTATAAACATTTTGATTTTTATGCTGTGGGCAATCGTTTTTGCAGTTGAATTGCTAAAAAGAAACACAGGAATAAATGCAGAAAAAATGAACGCCCAAACCGCAAAGCGGTAAATATGAAAACAATGACAATCGAAACAATCAAAAAGAAAGGATTTGCAATATCACTTATTGCATTTCCAGTGATGTTGCTCGCAGGTTTCATCATGCACCCTGATCTGTCGTGCGTAGTAATAGTCTCATTCGCAATGAGACTATTACTTAATCCCCATGTAATTCACCCGTGTGCGAATCTACCCATTCCATTTTTTTACCGGCAAAGTCAACCATGAGTACTTCGCCGGGATTATGTTCCAGGGCTAAGGTCAGGTCGCGCTGAACGACCCCGCGGCGCAGATGCTCGCAAAACTGGCTATAACCAAAGCCATCAGGATGCATGGCCCGGTATTTCTGCCACACCAATTCGCGCGTTACGCCAACCCGGCGCAACTCTTCCAGCCAATCATCAAGGTGCGATTCGAATACGCTCAGGCGCTCGTCAGCCTTCCGGCCATCAGAGTCATAAATGATCTGCCCAAGGGCTTCATCATTCAATTCCAGCACCTTCGACAAATCTTTTGAATAGCCTTCCGCACGTCGAACGTACTCCTTTACCGTGTTTTTTGATATCTTCAACTGGCGGGCTGTGACCTTCACTTTGCCGCTAATCAGGTAATTGCTCAGAATGGCTCTGATTTGATCCATACGTTTTGGTGTTGCCATCGATCCATTTTTTGGACCGAAATCTGGCACTTATAACCGTATGAATCCACATCTCCCAAGGGGTCAAATGCTCCGGAATGTTACCAACACCCAGGGGGTCAGACCTCCGGAATGTTACTAACATTTTGGGGGTCAAAGGTCCGGAACGTGGGGGTCAGACAAAATCGGAACGAGGGGGTCAAACCGACCGGAATATACAATTAGCAACCGTCATACCAATGGTGTCAAAAGGGATGGGCGGGCAAATTGAAATGAGGCAGTAGTAATAGTCTCACGCAGAGTGAGACTATTACTAACTCAAGTTGTGACCTACTCATTTTGCCGGTGCAGCGCACCGTAAATAGTTGTAGCAATGATATTCAACAGAGCAAGAGGTGCGCGTAGCACCGGGAATATTACGGTGCTACGCACCTTGTTTTTTATTTCCGAACCACCTGCTACAAATATCTCGCGGCTCTGCCGCTGTAGGTCACAACTTGAGTTAATTAAGGGCTTCAAACCAATCGCTGCAACAACCCTCGTAGCGATTATAACCATCGGGCTGCAATGAGATTTTCGCGGCGTGGAAAAACCCGCGCAAACAATACGAGGTTGTTGAAAATGGCCCACATGGGAAATTGACTGTTCTTAAAGCCATTGATCAAATACAGGGCTGGATATCTGGTTTGTAAACATCCCCGTTTCAATCGATGACGTATAAAATGACCAGAATCAAACAAGCGCCATAACACCTGCCTTTACACGGCTACTCACCTCGCTGACCAACCGTGGGGAGGACTTTTCTTCACCCACGTTGGCCGAATGATCACAAATACGCATATTTGCAAGCAAAGTGGCGCGATGAGCATTCCGGACACTTATAAATTGGTGAAACAACTTAAACCGCACACCAACTAAAGTTTTATGCCACACCGGAAAACTGGATTTTTTGGAAAATGACAAACAAACCGGCGATGAACCCAGACATTCAAACCTATAACGACAGGCAAACAACAGCCGACAAAGAAATTTGCGATCTTCTTGCAACAACAATTGACCGTGTGCTGACCACATCGGAAAGCAAAATCTGGCATGCCCACCCTGTCTGGTTTTTAAACGGAAATCCGATAGTTGGTTACAGCAAGCAGAAAGCGGGCTGGCGTTTGATGTTTTGGAGCGGGGCGAGTTTTGAAGATGAAAAGTTAAATATCATCGGGAAAAAGTTTAAAGATGCTTCCGTTTTTTACACTACGGTTGAGCAAATCAATACAACAGACCTTAACCATTGGCTGGAAAAATCAAAAGAAATTCAGTGGGACTATAAAAACATCGTGAAGCGAAAAGGCAAATTAGAAAAGTTGAAGTAAGGTATAATCAGTGGTTATCGGGTCGCCACCATAGCAGGTCCCCATAGAGCGTACGAGGCCTTAAAATCGCAAAAAAACCTGGCGAATATTGCTGTACGTTTACGGCAAATTCACCGGCTTGCAAACCCTGCCCAAGTCCTTCTTTATCGGAGCTTTAGTCTTGCTCTTCGCGCTGCGTTTCTGGCATTTCGGGGCTGAAATCGACGCGCCACACGACTGGCGCCAGTGCGATACGGCCTATTACATCCTTGATTTTTATAAAAACGGCGTTGATCTTTTGTACCCCGCCGTGTGCTGGATGGGCAGCTCGGACACCCTTGCCCTGGAATTTCCCCTGCCCGAAGCCGTCGTGGCCCTGGCCTACCGGGCATTCGGCGAATCCATTCCCCTGGCGCGTTTGATCTTCCTGTGCTTTTTTGCCGGCGCGTTGTATTATTTTTACCATATCGCGGATGTACTTTTTGGCCGGGCGACAGCGCAGCTGGCCACGCTGTGTTACCTCGCCCTTCCCCTGGGTATTTATTATTCCCGCGCAGTTCACATCGACTTTGCGGCGCTGCTGCCGGCGCACGCCATGTTGTATTACTTCCTGCTTGGCGTAGAAAAAAGGCGTTGGCCATACATACTGCTCAGCAGCCTGGCCGCGGCACTGGCTTTTGTCATCAAAGCGCCGTATACCTTTTGTTTTTTCCTGCCGATGTTGTTTTTTGCCATCCGGCAAAAGGCTTTGGGGTGGACCTTTCGGTTCAGTGGATTTTATGCGTTGCCGCTGGCTCTGTTCTGCTTGTGGCAGTATCATGTGAAGGTCATCAACGGCGCGGCGCCCGATTTGGGTTATATCCTGCACTACCGGAAGATGACACAAAGCGCTTCGTGGTATTTCGGCACTTTACAACAGCGATTATCGCTTTATCCCTGGTGGATTTTGTTGCAACGGGGTGTTTGGGAGGTAGCCGGAGCCGGCGGTATGTTTTTTTTCCTGCTGGGCTGGCGAAACCTGAATCGGTTGCCACACCTGCGGTTTTTGCTTTTCTGGATGCTGGGACTGGTCCTTTATGTGCTGGTGTTTTTCAACCTCAATTTTGTACACAATTATTATCAGATTCCCTTGCTTGCCCCCGTGGCCGTTCTTTGCGCCAGGGGTTTGCAAACGGCCGCCTCCCAAAAACCGGGTTTGTTATACCTTTTTTTCGGCCTGCTGACAACGGCCAATGTGGCGTACACCGAACTGTACTATTTCAAAGTATCCGCCGATCACGTGGAAATAGCGCGCCTGATCCGGCAGCACACACCGGATACGGCGTTGGTGATCGTTACGTATCAAAACTTAGACTGCCGGAACCCGAAGATTTTATACCGGGCCCGGCGCAGGGGGTGGTCGGTGGAAGAAACGGCCCTGCGGCCGGAAGTCATCGAACGGCTCCACCGGGAAGAAGGCGCCCGGTTTTGGGCATATGCCGGAACCGCCTTGCCGCAAAAACAAATGTTGGGTTACCTGGCTGCTTTGCCCGAACCGGGGGTGTTTGAAGTGGCCGGTAATGGGCAGAAACTATATATTTTCGATCTGTCCCTAAAGTAGTGCGAACTTTAGTTCGCATGCCTGAGTGCGTTGGCACGAACTGAAGTTCGCGCTACTGGGCGAACTTTAGTTCGCATGCCTGAGTGCGTTGGCACGAACTGAAGTTCGCGCTACTGGGCGAACTTCAGTTCGCGTTACTTATACCATTTTCGGAGTGTGGCCTCTCCTTTTTTCCCCTGCGGCGTATAATCGCGTTCCGGGTAACCTTCGTGCCCGCGCATATTGGGAAACCATTTCCAGAGGAAACTGCCGGCCCACCAGTCTTCGTGCTGGAAGGTGGAAAAAATCGCCTCGTAACAATTGGCCTGCGCCTGTTCGTTGATATTCCGGTTTTCGATACCACGTTCGAGTTCCCAGTTGCGCCAGCCGCAACTGTCCACGCTGAGGTAGCCGAATTCCGTGAACAAGACGGGTTTGCCTTGCTGCCGGCTGTACGTTTTCAGGCGATCGCGGATCGGTTGCCAGGCCTTTTTTAACCGGTCCACATCGGGTGTGGTTTCCTGCAGGAGCGGGAAGTAGCCACCCATACCGATATAATCGAGTTCGGACCAGAACGGCACCTTGTCCCAGTCGTCCCAGTTGGAAGAATAGGTCAGTTTACCTTTGTATACCGCCTTGATTTTCAGGATCAAGGCATTCCAAAATTGCGGCCGTTTTTCAATCGCGGTGCGAAATTCCGTGCCGATACAAAACATATCGGCGCCGGTGGAATCGGCCAGCGCGGCGAATCGCAGGATATACCGTTCGTAATCGGCTTCCCAGGTCGCCCAGTCTTCAGTGGATTCAAAATCGAGCGTTCCGGTCCAGTTTCGGGGTATCCAGACCTGCGGTTTGAGCATCACCCGGATTCCGGCTTCGTGGGCCAGCCGGATGGTTTCACGGGCGCCGGCAGGGCGTTCGCCCCACCATTGTTGTCCATGTTCGTGGTATTGCACATTGGGTGTACCCGGCCGGGTAAAGGCATAGGGCACCACGGCGATCCAGCCGGCGCCGACAGCCTGCACTGCCGGCATGGGGTTTTGTGAAAACGGCTCGGGAGGCGCTACAAAGGTGAGGCCGTTGATTTTCCGGTCAGTTTTGGGTAAAGCCGGAAGTACGGACAAGGACTGGGAAGTATAGGAGGTCGATTGCTGTGGGGACGGATTGGTGCAGCCGGCGAACAACATGCAGCAAAAGAATAGCAGCGGAAAAAAGTGTTTCATAAAAAATCAACCCCGCAGGGAGTTATGCCGGCGGGGTTGAAAAGTACGACGGAATTCGTCATTTATGGTCATTGGGGCAAAAGTGTGGGGAGGAAGGTTTTAAAGATGCACTTCGGCAGCAATTTTTCCGGCGAGTGCCTCGAACTCCTCAGGCGTCAGGTTCACTTTGGCCTGGCCGCTGAAGGTCACATCCGCCATGCTGTTGAAAGGAAGCAGGTGTACGTGGGTGTGGCGCACTTCATCGCCGATCACCACGACGCAGACGCGTTTACAGGGAACCGTTTTTTTGACGGCTTTGGCTACTTTTTTTGCAAAAAGCCAAAGGCCGGTGTACAATTCGTCTTCCACGTCGAACAGGTAGTCGATCTCCTGCTTGGTGATGCATAAGGTGTGGCCCTTGGTCTGCGGGCGAACATCCAGAAATGCCAGATAATCAGCGGTTTCCGCGATTTTATAACACGGAATTTCGCCATTGACGATGCGGGTGAAAATGCTTGCCATACTTTTAAAAGGTTTTAGGGTTTCATGAGGTTTCAGGGTTTCATGAGGTTTAAAGGTTTCAGGGTTTCGGAAGGTTTAAAGGTTTCAGGGGTTCAGAGGTTTCGAGGGTTTCAGGGGCTTAAAGGTTTCGTGGAGGGCAGGGCGTTGGGGTTGAGGAGAATTCAGAGAAATTCAAAGATTTGCCCTGACCTAAGTATGCACAAACAAATCGAAACCCTGCCCTCTTAAACCCTTTAAAGCTCGAGATTTAAAGCTTTAAACTAAACCCCTGAAACCCTGCCCCTCAAACCTTTAAACCCTCTGAAACCCTCAAACCTTTTTTACCCGATTGTGATATTGATAACTTCAAATTCCATTGAGCCGGCGGGAGTTTGTATCCGGGCGACGTCGCCTTTGATTTTTCCGAGCAAACCCTGGCCTATGGGAGAGGTGACCGAAATTTTCATCAGTTTGGCATCGGCTTCGGTTTCCGACACTAATTTGTAGGTCATTTCTTTTCCTGTTTTGAGGTTTTTGATCGTGACGTTCGAGAGGATAGCCACTTTGGAGTCATCCAGCAGACTTTCATCGATCACGCGTGCGTTGGACAAAACCGTCTCTAACTCATTGATCTTAAATTCCAACATACCTTGCGCATCTTTGGCGGCATCGTATTCCGCGTTTTCCGAAAGGTCGCCCTGAGAGCGCGCTTCGGATATGGCACGGGCAGCCTCCTGGCGTCCGGTTGTTTTCAGTTCTTCGAGTTCGGCTTTTAGTCTGTCATAACCACTCTGCGTCAGGTACGTGTAGTTAGCCATTGTAAATATGATTAATTGAATGAAAAATTGCCCGTGACAGCGGTGCATTCGCAGAAAAAAGGTTTACCAATCTTTTCGATCGAGTAAACCTTTTTAATATTAGGCGAAGCAGAAAAAACAGGAACGTTCCTACCGGGCAGATAGAAACGTTCCTGTGTTTGTAATAGTTGCCACAAAGTTAGGGGGTATTGGCGAAATTGGAAAATTTTATGTCCCTTTTTCGCTACACACCTTTATTTACAAGTCGAGACGCAAACCGATGTTGTGAATACCTTCGAAAATTTCGGTGCTCCGGTAAGCATAATCGAGGGCGACACGGGTGCTGGAGCCTTTTTTGACGGGCAAGGAAACACTCAAGCCGCCGCTGAATCCGTTGTCGAGTGTGGCTTCCGTGCTGCCGGGCGCCGCATCGAATTCGTATTTGTAACCTGCGCGGAGGGCAAAATTCTGCCCCATTGCGAATTCCAGGCCACCACCCACCTGGTCGCGCGAAAAAGCGTTGGAGGTGAAGTTCAGTACAAGGGTAAGCCGGCTGATATTGCCCAGCAACCAGTCGTTGGACAGGCCGATATTCAACTGGGAAGGCAGTTCGTATGCCGACGAACGTTCGTAGTAGGTGTTGTTATACGGAAACGTCGGGCCGGGATTTGGCAGGGGTTTGGACAAACCTTCACCCTGGAAACGCATTTTTGTGCCGATGTTCCGGAGCGAAATGCCAAACTTGAAGTTATCCTTTTCGCCGGTCACGTACTGAACGCCTGCGTCGAGTGCGATGGCGCTGGCACGGGCATTCGAAATACTTTCATTGACAAATTTGAAGGTGATACCTACCGACACCTTGTTGGCAAAAAGGTGCGCGTACGATACACCCATGTTAAAAAACGAAGGGCTGAACGTTGCGCCGGAGCCTTCCGGTACGTCTTCCGTGGTGTAATCGAAGTCACCCAGGTCAAAAGCGACCAAGCTGATCCCGAAAGCGCCGCCTTTGCCCACACGCTGGCCAAAACCAAACGCATTCATGTTGATTTCGGAACCTACGAGGTAACGCGAGTGACCCAACTGGATTTGTGTTTTATTAATCCGGGAAAGGCCCGCCACGTTCAGGAACATCGCTTCCGAGCCGGTCACGTTGGCGGTGCCCATGGTATGCAAGTTTGCACTACGTGTTTACGGATTGATGAGCAATTGGTTCGCTCCCGCTTCCCCCTGGCGATCAGGGTTACCGGCAAACACAGTGCCTGCCAGCAGCAATAACATGCAGGGGAGCAGATATATGTATTTGTGATTCATGTTGCTTTTAAATTGAAAGTTTGAACGTTGAACCGCATCTGTTGAACGTTGTCCGTTGAATGCTGAAAATCAGCACCCAACGGACAACAGACAACGGATAAAGTTTTAGAGTCCCGATGGATCGAACTGCCGCCCTATACCGAACCACTTGATCGTTCGTTCACCCATACCCGGGGCATTTACATGTATCAGGTAAACACCGCTGGCAACCGGAATTCCCTTGCTGTTTTTCAAATCCCACTCGATAGCGGGTGTGATTTGCTGATACGGGCCGTATTCTTCTTCCCGCTCATACTGGCGAATAAATTTGCCGTCGAGCGAGTAGATCGTAACGGTACAAATGCCCGGAAGGTTGGTAATCTTCACGGTATTGGTAAACTGCGACGTTTCATACTGTGAAAAGCCGTAGTACGGGTTGGGTACTACTTTGATAGAATCCAGCGCGTTGGCGATCTGAATGGCGTCCAGTTGTTTCGGCTGCCGGTTTTCGATCTTGAACAGGTACTTGGGATGACCGGTCTTTTTACCGCTGTTGTCATCCTGCGACCAGGTTTCATACGGGCTTTCCACCCGCAGTTTGACGGTCAGGTCGTTCGGGATCAGGCCTTCGTTGATCGATTTGAGGCTGAAACCCGGCGCCATCTGGAGCATACCTGCCCAGGCGATGTTTTTCACCTGGCTGATCTTGGCGATACCCGGATTGCCGTTGAACTCCGGCGTAAACTTGCGGCGCGCATCTTCACAGGAGTCATACGGCGTGTACATCACGTACACCCAGTGCTGGCCACCCATGACGAGGTCGTAATAGTCGAACGGAATACCGCCATTGTCCTGACGGAACGCCAGTTCGGTCGGATTCCACAACATATCGCGTCCGGTATAGGCCGGATCGATGTCGGAGCTGTAGCAGGAGTTTTCGCCGAAGAAGATATTGAGTCGCTGGCCGGATTCCACGTCAATGGCGTATCCCGGGAACCATCCCATACCATATACAGGCTGTCCCACCTGCGCGTTTGGAATACCCGAGCCGGCAGGGTTGACAGCGCCGTCCGGTTTTCCGTCTTTATCCACCGACAACTGGTAACGCACGTCGAACATCTGACGCAACCGGTTTGCCGGGCTTTGGGTCGTCAACGTCGGGTCTTTCGGAAACTCGTTGGGCGGACTGGTGTAGTAGTACGACGCGGATTCCACCACCATACAACGGCTCCACTTGCTTTTATCGCTGGTGAGCACAATGTCTACGTTGGGCAATGCGCCGAGTTTTTTGCGCCGGGTATCCTCACTACCGTTGGCGCTGTTGTTGAGCTGTCCCTGCGAAGAGCCGCCTTTTTCCGTCCAGGCGGGAGTAATCATCCGCTGTGTGGGAGGCAGTGCCGCCAAACGCCAGTCGCAAAGGGTATACGGAACAAACCATCCGTTGCCGATCGTGCTGAGCCCGTTTTTCGGATCCATAGGAATTCCATCCAGGTCCGGGTCATAGTCGGGGTCCTGCAAGAGGGAGGTTTTAACATAGTTGAAGAAACCGAGGTCCTGGTCGGGGAAACCTGCCAGCCACTGCTGGTCCGGATTGGTATAGGCCAGTTCTCCGCCGATAGCGCCGTTGCGGTCGTCGGCATTGGTGCCTGCAGCGGGCCTTTGGGCTACGGTAATGGAAAATCCGTAATCGGCGATGATCTGTTCGTTGATGTCTTCAATCGAGCGGTCGGCCGCAATCACGTTTCCATCCGGCAGTTTTCGCAATTCCCAGCGGGCGTCTTTGTCGAGTTTGGTATCCGTGGCGTCGCTGTCTACAAATTTCAGTTCGTAGTCGCCGTCAATCACTTCAAACGGGTTGAAGATCGTGACATTGAGCGGGCCGCGGCCCAGTTTGTAGGTCAACACGGTATCGGTCAGTGTACCCGAGAACAAGGCCGTGCGGGTCGCGTCGTCCAGGTCGAGGAACTGGCCACCGGCGCCCACACCTTCCAGTCGGCTGATCACCACCCCTTCGCCGTAAGACGCCTGAAGCGACTGATCGACGATCGGGCGTGGAATAACGGTAACAATTTCCACCTGTCCGCCATCGGAACCTCTGCGGCCCGGCAGGTAAGGTTTCTGCTGGCCCGGCGCGGGAGAGGTAAGCGGATCAAACGTGGAGAAGTTGTTATAGGCGTAAGCGATCACGGCAAAGTAGTACTTCTTATGGTTGATCAGCCGTTTGTCGTTGCCGAGTGCAAATTTGTCGTCGTCGATCTTGAACGTGTGCCGTATCCCTTTGTCTTCACCCTGGACCTTTACTTCCGGGTAGTAGACTTTTTTCCCGGAGTTCGGGTCCAGAACTTCCACCCAGTTGTATACGGAGGTTACGTTGTTTTTAAGGTCCACCTGGTACACGATACGGCTGTTATCCGGGTTGGATTCAAACTCTGCGTTCGAGACGTTCGGGCCGGATAACTGGTAGATCTTGTAGCCTTCAAATTTGTAAAACGTACTTTCAACTTCTTCCGGCGTCGCGAAGTGAGGCGCCTGAGAAAATTTCAGGGAGTCCGGCGCGAGGAAGTCCTGCTGACGGTATTGTTCGTTGAGGTTGTTGGACGGAGCGACGTTGGTCAATACGGCCACAATCTCCTGGTTCAATTCGATCCAGTCCACAGCCGGTGCATCCGGGCCGTCGAGCAGTTCGAAGCAGTTGTCGAACAAGCCCTGGGCTAATTTGTCGGCGCGGAACAAGTTTTCCACATCGGGGCACGGATACGTAACGTCCGGAATCCAGGGCACACCGATGATCAGTTCGTTCACAGCGCCCGGTTTCAGGGAGAACGGACCGGAAGCCTGCAGGGTGCGGCGGTCGCTGAAGGGCAAACCGGCCGTACACATTGACCAGCCGGTCTGGTTGTTCGGTGCGTCGGGAAACGCATATTTTGTAGGCACACCGCCACTCTGGTAACCGCTGCCGCCGAATTCAAGCGGCGAGTTGTCGCGCCAGCTACCCGTGAGGTAGTTGTAAAACTCTGCAGGCAGGTCCGGGTCGGTTGTACCCGGGAGCGGGTTACCCACGCTGGGGTTGTTATAATATACGAAGGACGACATGCCGATCTCATTGCCGAAGGTATCCAGCGGGCCGCGGAAATAGTCCACGCCGAGAATGGGCACTTTGTCGCAATAAGTAGCAATACCATCATCGCAGTTACAGCCGGGCTGGCCGTCGGTAGCGTCCTGATTGTATACGTACATCAGTTCCTTTTCAATATCGCAACCGATATAGTCGTCGCTGAAACAGCCGAGGTCGGGGTCGACCCACATAGCGAAGAACGTGGAGTCGATACGTTCGGTGGCGCGGTTGATGAGTTTGTAGCGCTGGAAGGTCATATCGTTGAGTTCATCCGTGGTTACGTAACCGAACGATTGCACCTGCACTTCCATCTGTATCGGATCACCCTGTGTGCGGGCGTGTTCAGCGCCACCGCCCTGGTCGTTGTAAATCCAGAATATCATCTCGTCCGGGTAGCGGTCGAGCGCACAACCCCGTATCTCGATGGACGGGTAGTCACCCTTAAGCGGGTCGTAGTCGAAGTCGCCGTCGGCATCATAGAAGCCGGCGAGACCTTGCTGCGTGTAGGGCAGGTCGAACTGCCAAACATCTACAAAATACGGATTGCCGCGGGCGGGCCAGCCTTTTACACCACGTGGAATGTCGGCGGGATCAAGGCGGCCTTCAGCCAGGTTGGCTAAGTGGAGGCGAATCTCGTTGCCGGTTACGCGAAAGTGGCGGTCCCAGTTGTCGCAGATGGCACGTTCCGTAATACCCAGGTCGTTGAGCGGGCCGGGCCAGAAGTCGTTGTCGCCGCCGGGGCGGAAGTCCTGGCAGGCTAATTTCAGGTTGCCTGCGGGGTCAAGGCCACCCAGCCAGACCGAGCCGGCAAAAATGGAAGACACTTCGCGCTGGCCGGAAGCCGGGTCAACTTTAGGAACGATGTAGCGGCCGTCTTCGAAATTCCACCAGCAGTCGCCGCCGCCCAGCAAACGGGCGCGTACGTTGTTGATCTCCTGGTCGATGGAGGATTCCGAATTGGCACATACATCGCGGTATTTTACTTTATCGGGTTTGCTCGACCGTCGGACACCGTCCGGAACGTGTGCGTAAACACCGCTCCAGGCAATACTGACCAGCAAGGCTACTATCCAAAGTCTGTAAGTACGCATGTTATTTAATTTTTTATTTTTAATTTTTATGTCAAAAACCGGAATGACACGTCCTCCGTTTTGGACACATTGAAAACAAGGAATTAACCACAGAACGGATCAGAATCCTAACACAACACCCACATACATGCGGCGCGGTTGTGTAAAGTTATTGGCGTTGCGAACCACCCAGGAATACGAATCGAGGTACGCAGTCGTGTTGCGACCGGTATCGGCGATACCTTCCACGATCGTTTGGCCTTCGGCAGTAGCCAGGTAGCCGTCGTCGGTGGGTGAACCCGTGGTGGAATAAACGCCGATCACATTCTTGCGGTTCAAAACGTTGGCTACGCGGAAATAAATGTTCACGTTGAGCGGGTTTTTACCTGCAGGCGCTACGTTAAACGATTTATCGATACGCATGTCGATATTGAAACGCCAGGGCAGGCGGTTGCCGTTGATGGCGCCCAGGGTACCTTCGCCGCCAAAACGCACCGGGCGCAAGGTAGCAGTATAGGGGCGTCCGGATACGGCATAGGTCTGGATATTGACCCCAAAATTGGACAAAATGTCTTTACCTCCGACACGGGGGCCGTTGTAGCGTTTGCCCTCGTCAAAACGATAGTCGAGGATGGCGTTGATGTTGTGGCGCTCGTCGAAATCAAGGGGGAAAAGTGCCCGGATGTTGCCGCGGGAAGTCAAACCGCGCTGCGACGTGGCGTTGGAGCCCGTACCGTCGGCAAATTGCAAGGTATACGCAATACGCAATTCCGCGTTTTGGATCCGGCGAAGGTCGTATTGAACGGTAAAACCTTTTACGGTGCCGTAGTCGATATTGCCAGAGGTTTCGTACTGGCCGATCGTCGGTACGTACAGGATGGTGCGGCTCTGGACCATATCGCGCATTTCGCGGTAATAAGCCGAGAATTTGAGCGCGGAGTTCTGGTTGAGTTTCTGCTGGAAGCCTACTTCATAATCCACAACACGTTCCGGCTTCAGGTTGGCATTGTTGCCTGTTGTGCGGCCGGGGGTGTAGAAATAAAGGTAGTCGAGCGGGGTCACCTGCCAGCTGCTCGGCGGGCGTTGTACAAGAATGTCGTAGTGTGCGAAGAAGTTGGCATCTTCCGAAATCGGGAATGAGAATGCCAGGCGCGGGAGCCAGTTTACCTGCGGCGTATAGTCTTCAAAAGCCGTTTCGGGATCAAAACGCGGGTCGAAAATGTCATCGCCGGCGATGGTATCGCTGAGCAAAGGTGTCACAACGCCGCCGCCGAAGATCAGGTTGCCGTCGTTGGCCTGGCGGCCGTCGGCAAAATACCAGGTATCGCCGTTGCGGAAGGCTTTGGGCGAGGGGTCGTTCTGACCGGTGATGTACACCTTGTAATCGTCTTCAATATTAAGCGGTTTGGGCGGCGCCGAGTTTTGCGCGTAATATTCTTTGGCCGACGCCACTTTATACAAAGAGTACGGGTCGCGCATCACCTTGGTATTCAGGTCGAAACGTTCGACGCGTAAACCCAGGCTGAAGATCATTTTGTTGAACGTAAACTTGTCCTTGATAAACGCAGCCTGATACAGGGGGCGCAGCGGCGCCACGGGGAAATTGCGGATTCCGTCGATGTCCCGACTGGTAAAGAAGTCGTTGAACGTAACGTTTTGCGTCAGTTTTTCACCCGTATACGTATAACCGGTGTAGCCTACAAAGCCCTGGTCGTTCAATTCGCGGGCGGAAAACATGCCGAGGTTCAGTTGCTCGGGGGTCAAGCCGTCCGAATTGAGCCAGGTTTCGATGGGAATATTCAGGGCTTCCCGCACTTTGCGGTAGAATTTGTTGTCGCCCAGTTGATCTTGTGTCAGTACGGCATACGCATACTGGTCCACGGAATCACTGATAGACGGGATAAATATTTTCCCGATCACCTTGTTCGTGTCCAGGCCGTTAAAATGTTCGTTGACGGCCTGGTTAGCAAGCGTCCAGAGGCCGAAGGGCGCCACACCCCAGTTGCGGTCGGTGCGTTGCTCGTTGAGCAGACCGAACTGGATGTTGTGTGTACCCGAACGGCCGAGGCGAAGGTCGAAACCGGCGGCGGCCGTGATGGTCAAAACGTCGTTTTCGTTTTTCGTATAACTATTGAACACCAGGTTGGTATTGCCGTGCATACCACTCCAGATATCGTCGTAAATGGTGGAAAAACGACCGTTTTGGGCCAGATAGGAGTTGTATGCAGCGCCGGGGTTGCCGAGGTCCGTCAGGGCAAACTCGTTGTAAGCATTCAGACCCGGGTTGGGGTAAACGAATTGGCCGGCTGCGTTGATGTAACCGGGCTCGAATCCGGAAAACGCTTCCAGGTTGCCGAGGTGAACGTTGTTGCCTTGTTCATTCGGGCCGCCAACGGGGATCAGGTCAAAATTGAACCGGCCGATATAACCGTATTCGAACAACCGGTCTTTGTGGCGCGGGTCGTAATTTTCGCCTGTACCACGTTCAAAACCGAATTGCATCTGGTAACTGGCGTTGGAAATGGAGATGCGGTCGGCGTCGGTGTTGTTGCCGGATTCTCCGCTGCCGAGGCGGTGCCGGAAACGGGCAATACCGCGGTAACGGCGGCCATAGGTGGTGGGGTTGTTCCTCGAATTGAGCAAACGCCAGCCACCCGGGGTAAATTTATTCTGTATATCTTTAAAGGTACCCGTTACGCTGAAGTCGATGTTGTCGGTAAGCCGGAAATCTAATTTACCGGTGAGGTCGATATCGCGGCTGTTTTCGTCGGGACGGTAGTCCAGGGAATTCACGCTGTCGCGGGTGAACGATTCTGCAGCAGAGACCACGTTGCCGTTGAGTTGAGTCAGCGGGTGTTCGTTCAGTCGGGCCAAAACGTCCGATTTTGCCTGATAAACGGGCAATGCAGCCGGGTCGTCGTCTTTCTGGGTCCAGTACTGGCCGGAAAGGCGGAAGCCCACGATGGTGCGGGAAGAACCGTCTTCAAATTTCTTTTTCCAGATCGGGCCGCTGAGGTTGCCCGTGGCGAGCAGCCATCCGTAGGGATCGAGGCCGTTGGAATTTTCCACCTCGATACCGCCGTGGTATTCACCGGCCGGGCCTTTGGTGATCAGCGAGATGACACCACCCGTTACGTCGCCGTATTCGGCGCCGAGGCCACCGGTGATGATCTGCAACTGCTCGATGTCCTGTACCGGAGGCAGGGAGCCCGACACCCGGATACCGTCGATGTAGTAGTTGGTGGCATTGGCCCGCGAACCTTTGATGTTCACCGCGCCGCCGTCGATCGAGGTGGTGCCCGCCGTCGTGGCAACGATGGCGTTTACACTCCGGGTCGGCAGGTTTTTGATCTGGTCCGACGTCAGGGTCTGGCCACCCGATGTTTTGTCCTGCTCGATCAGCGGCACTTTAAATGCCGTCACTTCCAGGCCCTCAATAACCAGTCCGCTGGTCATGGTGGCATCGAGAAAGGTCATCTGGTTGGTGAGCACTTTTACGCCGGTAACCCGTTGGACGTTAAAGCCGGTGTAGGAGAATTCCACGTCGTAGGTACCGGGGTCGAGTGGAGCCACCCGGTAATTGCCGTCGTAGTCTGTGATCGTACCGCGCACGAAGTCGGCGCCGCGCAACACCTTGACGGTTGCCCCGATCAACGCTTCGCCGTCGTCGCCCGATACCTTGCCCTGCAACACGGTTTGGGCAAGCACGGCCCCGGCACTCAGGAGCAAAGCAAATGTTAAGAGTAAAGAACGTACCATAGAACAGTAGTTAAGAAAGTGTGCATTGGAGCGCAGCAGGCGGCAAAAATTCCAGAGCCGCTCACCTGTTTCGCCCGAATTCCCTGAATTTTCGATTGTTTTAATGGTTAAGGACTATTTGGAAAATGGCTGCAATGATAGTAAAACCCCCATGCAGACCGGCAAATAATACAAAATAATGTTCGCATTTTGACAATTCTCTACGAAACAGCCCTTGTGATTTTGTGTAACAGCACTTCTGCCAGCAGCCTTTTCGATTCCTGCGTCCAGCCGGCGATATGTGGGGTCAGCACCGTATTTTCGAGCCGGTGAAGCCTTTCGTACACCTGTTTTTCCGTTTCGGAAAAGGTCGCGGGTTTTTCGTTTTCAAACACATCCAAGCAGGCGCCTCCGATCCGGCCGTCTTCGAGCGCCGCCACCACGTCTCCGGTTTTGATACACGCCCCACGCGCCGTATTGATGAGGATAAAACCCCGCTTGCAGCGGCTGATAAACGCATCGTCGACTACGTGTTTCGTTTCGGCGGTCAGCGGCAGGTGCAAACTGATGATGTCGCTCTGCTGCTGCAATTCGCCGGGAGTGCTTTCCCGCACCCAGGGCATATCGGCGGCAAATCCGGCGGGCTGGTATTTGTCGTAGGCCAACACCGTCATTTCCATACCGGCTAATTTGCGGGCAAACTGGCTCCCCGTGTGGCCAAAACCAATGATACCCAACGTTTTACCCCGCAGTTCCCAACCCCGGCGCGGCTCGCGGCGCCAGACGTTTTGGCGAACTTCGCGGTCGGCGGGAACCAGGTTATTGGCTAAGGCCAGCAACATGCCGAGCGCCTGTTCGGCCACCGCGTTCCGGTTGCCTTCCGGGCTGCTTACCACCGCCACACCTTTTGCTTCCGCATATACCCGATCCACAATTTCCATCCCGGAGCCGAGCCGCCCGACAAAGCGAAGTTTTTTCGCCGTATCCAGAAATGCGCGGTCGACAATGATCTTGCTGTTGATGATCAGGCCTTCGTAATCGGTGATGCGTTGGCGGGTTTCTTCCGGCGTGATATCCGGAAAAAAGTCGCAGGTGTAGCCCAGGTTTGCCAATCCTTCTGTCAAAAGCGGATGACAATCATCCGTAATTAGCACTCTTTTCATGCTAACGTCTGTCGAAAATATGCACCATTAAATTGATGACGTTTACTGAATGTGTGAATGGTCACCGGGGGAGGGTGAATAGGCCGAATGAATTCGTGAAAGAATTGCCCTAAAGTTGGTGTTTCAGGCTACTTGACGGAAATTTGCCCGACAGTATCGTTTGCTACCAAGCATTACAGGACTTCGACCGGCGGCAAAGATATTTAGACCAACACATGAAACACATCTTTTTTTTCATCCTGACAACACTGGCGTTTTCTTCCTGCAAACCGGCGGAAAAACCCAAAAAATATTCCCTCGACTGTTATGTCCGTTTCCTCGAAACCGAGGGCAGGGTCCGCGCCGAAGCCACCCTTCGCGAAGGCGACCCCATCCCGCAGCCGGTAGAACCCGCAGGCGGCATGCTCTACCAGGGCAAAACAATGAGCCTGCGTCAAACACCCGGCAAAACATTCAAATCGGAGACCTCCGGAGGTTTCGGAACAAAACACCTTTTTTCCTGGAAAGACGAAAAAGGAACGACACACGATTTTGAGATGCAGTTTTCACCCGTGACGACATTCGGGTTCGGCGACAAAACGGTCTCCCGACAAAAACCGGCTACCTTCCGCTGGGAAGGCGCGCCGCTGGCAAAAGGGGAAGTGATGGTTTTTCTCTGGGAAAATGCCGCCCTGCGAAAAACCGTTCCGATGGAAATTTTCAACACCAGCGGTACACCGGTCATCGAATTCCCTGCCACTCAACTCGCTCAACTCGATCCGGGAACCTGGACGTTGTACCTTGTCCGGAAAAAACTCGTCAAATCGGAATCCAACGGCGTGTCGGCAACCGGCATCATCGAATACTACACACAAACAGATACGATCCGGGTAGAATGATGTGGCTGTGTGACAAATTATTTAGACAGGATTTACAGGATCAACAGGTTTAATGAGCCTGTTTTTAGGAAGAATATCCTGTAAATCCTGTAAATCCTGTCAAAATTTAGGCTTGTCAGACGACCACTGCACACAAAGAGACCTTGCCAACCAGAGGTTGGCGCCACATAATAGATGATCAAATTCAAACTCACCCTCGAATACGACGGCACCCGCTACGCAGGCTGGCAACTGCAAAAAAACGAACGCTCCATCCAGGGCGAATTGCTTCAGGCTGCCGTCAAAGTATTTGGTAACCAGCAAGTTGAAGTATACGGCGCCGGCCGAACGGATGCAGGCGTACACGCGCGCGGACAAGTGGCACACCTCGCAGTAGCCGATACCAAACTCTCCCCCGAACAAATCCGGATACGCCTGAACGACGAACTGTCGCACGACGTCAATATCCTGCAGGTGGAAAAAACGCACCCGAAATTCCACGCCCGACACGATGCCAAAAGCCGCAGTTACGTGTACGAAATATCAAAACGGCGCGACGCCTTCGGCAAAAAATTCTCCTGGTGGGTGCGCGACCGGCTCGACGTAGCCGCCATGCAGGAAGCCGCCGGCCGTTTGGTGGGTTTCCACGATTTTGCATCGTTCAGCGACGCCGACAAAGACAACCAAAGCAGCAAGGTCAACCTCACGCGACTCGACGTCCGGGAAGCGGGCGACCGCATCTATATCCACATCAGCGGATCTCACTTCCTCTGGAAAATGGTGCGGCGGATCACCGGCGTGCTGGTGGAAGTAGGGCGCGGGAATATGGACCCCGATACAGTGGAGGATTTTTTGGAAACGCCGTCGCGGGAGCCGGCGAAGTTTACGGCCCCGCCGAGCGGGTTGTTTTTGGAGCGGGTGGAGTATTAGTTGTTCCGTTGCGGGCAAAGCCCGATGGATCGTTGACGCGAGGTGGAACCTCGCGCCAGCGGGCCGGCGGGGCTATTTCATTTTTTTACCCTGACAAATGTTTCCGTAAAAGTTTCATTTTCATCGCCCGGGCCCCAGTTCGCGGCAATCGCAATTCGATCGATGTTAATCCATCTGACTGTTCCTACAAATTTACTCCATTCTCGACTAAGCCGGATTTTTCAATGACAAGCGTATTACCAGTCAGTTTCCAAGTACTTGATCGCAAATACCATGATCCTTCGTGAAATCCGGTCTGGCAAGTTCCGTCGGATCGAAACACAAGTTTCCAGCTTCCAACCCGGTTTTCGTTTGTGACCCATTCGCCGACAATATTCAGGGTATTCGTTCCACCGGAACCGTCCGATACAACTTGTGATGCCGAATCGCCAGCTTGGGGGTTCGCTGGTTCCTGAATGAGTTTCATCGAATCCGGCCCTGGCGTGGGTAAACGAAGAGGAGCCTCAACAGGAGACCGGATACGGTCGGGGGCAGAAATTTGATTTGCATTTCCTTCCGCGAGGCGAAATCCGTAGTCGATGCTCCTTCTGTCCGGGTAAAACCTGTCCCGATTGGCCACCCTGGTGTGAGTGGCACCAAAATACCAGGACCCACCTCTTAAAACCCGGCAGTTTTCACATTTATCAACCTGGCAACCGGGATAAGGTTGGGATTCGTTCTGGCACCACTCCCATACGTTTCCCGACATGTCATAAAGGCCCAGTTCGTTGGGCTTTTTTAAACCGACGGGGTGCGCCCTTCCGTTAGAAACGTCATTGTACCAGCCGACGTCCTGGGGAGCGTTGCTGCCGGCATACCTGTATCTTCCTGATTTTCTACCGCCGCGGGCTGCGAATTCCCATTCTTCTTCGGTTGGCAGCCGGTATTGCTTTCCGGTCAGCGCGTTTAATTTTTTGATAAATGACTGTACATCATTCCATGAAACATCGTCTACCGGGCAATCCGGGCAGTCGTCTTCAAAAGAAGGTGTATTTCCCATGATCTTTTTCCAGTCGGATTGCGTCACTTCATACTTCCCGATCCGAAAGTCATTGATCCTGACAGTATAAGGGCATTCGTCGGTTCCCCTTCCTTTATCCCCCATGACAAAAAGTCCACCTTCAACCTCAATTGTCTCAAAGCCAGATTTATAGATAGTATCAACAGGTATTGCGTATGCCTCATAGCGGTTTAATTCGCACCACACCAATCCTTTCTTAAAGCCGTTATCCGCACGATCAAACTCCACCGCCGAATAAAAATAATAACAAGCCGAGTCCTTATTCCCGGCCTCATAGTACATGACACCTCGATTAAAAAGCGCCCCCGCGATATTTTTATCTCCTTCGGCGTAAAGCCTTTGTGTAAGAGAATCAAAACCTGCCGCAAGGATAACCGGCGAGAAATAGAAAAGTGCTATCGATGGCGGCGGCGGCGGATTATTTGGGTCTAAATCCGGTGGCGGGCCAGTCTCCGCTACTGCTGTGTCTTGCGTACCGGTTTGTGTTTGACGCATAATCACCGGATTGGAACGCGCGCTCAGCAAGCTATCCGCCAGGTTTATATTTCCTTTCAAAATCGCATCCCTCACCAGCCATTCCAGATAGACCACCTTCTTTCCGGGCAAGTCAAGGCAGAGATTAAGTGCCTCATTTTCAAGCATATATTGCACTTTTTCGCCTTTACACTCATATAATTTCATCTCCCAGGGCCACAACAAGCCCACCGCTCCCAAAAGCCACACAGGCAACACCCAGCGCAAATCTTTCCACTTCCCCTGCCAACCTAATCCACGGTAGCCAGACGGGTGCACGTATTTTTTCCAGGCATCCGGCACGACAAAATCGAGCGCCGTACGTGGGCGTTCCAAGTATTTCAGCACTGTAAAATCGGCTTCAGCGCCATTGGCCAGCATCCGCGCAATCTCTTTTTCCAGTTCCTTTTTTCTTTGACCATCCGCCGTGCTGAGCCACTCATTCACTGCAATATTCATCTGATAGTCATCAAAAGTAGCCGAATCCTGCGGCGGCGGGTTGTGGCGGAGCAACTGCGTCAGTTCGGCGCGCAGATGTAGCAGCAGCGCCGGGTGTTCCAGTTCCAGCCAGTTGAGCAGGGCAGCGCGGGTGATTGCGGGTATCTCTCCTTCCACGAACCAGGGCAGGCGGGACAGGTGGAGCAGGCTTTCTACACACACCAAGTCTTCGCGGAGGTAGGGTTGGTCAATATTTGGCGATGGGTTTGTAATCTGCTTGCCCAACCAGATCGTGAGGTCCCAGTGCAGCGAAGGATAGATGGCGCAGGCGGCGATCCACTGCAGCCTGGGTTGGTCGTAGTGCATGCGGAGCAGGGGCAGCGGATCGTGTTCGTCGGGCTGAATGGGTAGTTGGGGCGCGTCTTTCACCCGGGTGCGCCACTCTTCGAAGCGGGCATCCTGGCCGTCTTCCAAGGATTCGATCCAGAAGCCCAGCCCCTGCAGGGTGGCGGGTAAAACGGTAAAAATTTCCGGCAATCGGCGTTCCGGGCGCCCCCACTCGGAAAGGGGTTTGGGGGTGAACAGGGCGCGTTGTTTCCAGGCGGAAAACAGGCTGGTCCAGGGCAGGAGTTTGCCCGTAAGCGGGCTGAGGAGTTGCGCGCCCGTGCCGATCACCAGCAGGCGCGCCTGACCGTAGCGCTGTTGAAGTTCCTGTAAACCAATGCCTTGGGGGTATTCTTCATTAAAACAAACCCGCATGTCGCTGTCGTAGAAATACCGCGCCATTTCTATCTCCTGTTCCCGGAAGGTTTGGTATAACGTATCGAACAGGCGCGCGCGGTGATTTTGCAGGTTTTGCCGGTCGATGAGCAGGAGGTATTCCACCGGGCGTGTTTGTTCGCGAAAACGGAAATCGGGCAGACCGCCACGCCGGGCGGTAGCGTGGATGGTGCGCGGCAGGTCAAGGGCGTAGATATCGGCGCCGCTGCGGCGCCGCATGGCCTGCAAGGCGTAGGCAAAAGCATCACCGGCAGGTATTTCCGCTCCGTTTTCGATGCGAATATTCCAAAAATAGGGCGGTTGGTTTTTGTGTCCGCGCTCGGCGATGAGTTTGCGGCGCTTGTGCTCTAAATAACGCCAGATGGCGAACAGCAGGAGGGAAAACGGCACAAGCAAAACCCAACGCAGCCACCACCAGTGGGTGAACAACCATTCCTGCCAGACCGGCGGCGGGGTGATGGCGTATTTCGCGAGGTCGTGGTCGTAAGGGTACGGTTTCGGCTGGAAAAGGGCCTCCGGGTTTTGGGCCCCGAATTGAGAATTCAAGGCATTTTGGGCGTTATTTTCTTGTTTATCAATTGTTTGTTGTGCCGTCGCGGTTTGCTCGACGGGCGCCTCCCGTAAATAAAAATACAAACCCGCAGCCAGCGCGCCGAGCAGTAACAGGGCGGGAAGAATGATGCGTCGGCGCCATTTTTTCACCGCTTTTTCGGCGGCTGAAACCGCCGGCACCATACCGCCGGCTTCAGCCGCCGAAACCTCGGCGTCATGGCCTCCACCCGTTTCCAACACTCGTCGAACAACTCGTACACGCGCGCCTGTTCCTGGGGGTTGCGCGCGATCAGGGGACAGAGCGCCAGCCGCAATGCTTCGGCGTCGGTATCCCTTGGTAGCCAATGCAGGAGATCCTGTACCTGCAGGTGTTTGCCTGTGCCCAAAGGATAGGCTTCCGCTTCGAGGGAAGTAAGCAGTTCGGCGACAAGGCGATATATAAATGCGTTGTTCAAGATTCGGATTGGCTCTAAGAAAGGCTCGAAACCAATACGCCCAGGTCTTCCTTCCCCTTTGCCAGCACCGAATACGAGATACGCAGGGTTTCCTGCTCTGCGGCAGAAAGTTGATCCGGGTGTTCCAGTTTATGGGCAGGAAATTCCATACGGTGCAGCAGGGCCGCCCATTGAATGAGTTCGGCGGTAGCAGGGTTTTTCCTGAGTTTGCGCCGGCGGATGTCCTCGAAGTGGGCGATGATCCGCGCCAAGTCCTTTTCACCGTAACCCTCTACCTTGGCCGACACGATACGCAGGAGCGCCTCACTGTCCGGAAACGAGATATGGTAATAAATAACGCGGCGTAAAAAAGCGTCGGGCAGGTTTTTTTCCGAGTTGGAGGTCATCACGATGACAGGACGGTTGTCGGCCGATGCCGCCCAGGATTTACCGATCTCCGGCACGTCGAAGCGGAGTTCTTCGAGGGCGGCCAGCACGTCGTTGGGCAAATCGCGCGGGGCTTTGTCGATTTCGTCGAGCAGGACGACTGTGCGGCGGTTGTGCCGTATAGCATCACCGAGCGCCTGGTAGCGGATGAATCGTGTTTCGACATCGTCCGGCGTGAGGGATTTCTGCTGGGTCTGACTGTATTGAAAGTGCCCCAGGGCATCATAGCGATAAAACAAGTCTTTGGCTACCGAAGTTGTTTGGGCATTGAAAACCAAGGGGTTACCCAGTTGAAAAAACCAGGCGACATGTTGGGCCAGTTCGGTTTTCCCGGTGCCGGGCTCTCCGGTGAGCAAAAGCGGCTGGCCGAGGTTAAGGGCTACGTTGACGGCGCTGGCAAGGCCGGCAGAAGGCACGTACAAACACGGGTCGTGGAGTTTTTTATTGATCTCGATGGCGGGTAGTTCGGCTTGCCCGGTGGGTTGGTAGTGGTGAAAACTGCTCATTATGGTTGCTGTTGACAGGTATGTTTTTTTGACAAGATGAACTTTTTTAACCTGTAGATCATGTAAATCCTGTCAATAAAACATTATAGACAGGATTTACATGATCTACAGGTTAAAAGTTCTGCCCGTTCTACTTATTCGCGATATCGTAAATCATTTTCTGCACCGGTTCGATGTCCTTCATGTGCAGGGTTTTATCGGTATCAAATCGCTGGCGTTCAGCGGGTTCGAGCGACTGCACGAGGCTGCGCACCACGTCGCGTGTCTGGTTGGGGTTGCGGACGTCGAGTTCGTTGAGCCAGTCTTCAAAGTCGGTGGATTCTACCGGGTGCAGTTCGGTAAAAAGGGTGGTTTCATTGCGTTCGCTGAGGCTCTCCAGTTCGGCGAGTATCTCGCGCTGGCGTGGGGTGCGTTTTGATTCATCGTACAGGTTTCGGGCGTAAACGACGAAAAAAAACAGGAACGTCGGCACGTCGGGGTGTGGGCATTTAAACGTGTCAATCATCCACTGCAAATAACTACTGATTTCGCCCTCATCACCTTCCCATTCTTTTTCAGAGAGGTCGAACACCGCAGTGACGTACTTGTAAGGCAATTTGGGAACACCCGTTTCAATAAACGATTCAAAACTCTGGGTATCAGCAAATTGAAAGCGGCGCGCGACGTAGGCTTTGAATTTTTTCCGGCTCGATTCGAGGTCGCTGCCCAGCGGGATTTTTTCTATTTTGATATGATTGCCACGTTCCTCCCGGAACGGGTAGTTGATCGATTCTGCCTCGCCCGCGAGCTCTTCTTCCATGATTTGATAAATCAGACGTTTGGAAAAAGAATCGGGCATTTCATTCCGGCAGGCGGCGATGAAATAGAATTGAAACGTTTGCTTTTTATCGCGTTTGCGGTTGAATACTTTTCTGAATTTTTTCACCCCTGCTTCCCGGTCGCAATTGACGAGGTGCATCGCGCCGATCGCGGCGTCAGGGTCGATATCGAGCAGTTCCACTGCCCGTTGAAGGGCTGATTTGTCGCCTCCGGGATTCCAGCGATCAAGGATGGTTTTGACGCCATAAATGATGCCGTTGCGTGCAAGTTCTTCTTCCTGGAAAGAGATCAACCTGAGCGCTTTTTGTGATTGCAGGTTTCCGTACTGGCTTTGCAAAATGGCCAGTTCACTCAAAAGAGCTGATCCGGTCGGCAGATGATGTGCCAACTGGCGAAAAACTTCGTCCAATTGTCCGGCGGCGAGAAGGTTTTGGATGTTTTCTTTTGGATTCATGGAAGTTCAGACCTGGAATGCTCACAAAGTTAGGCAAGAATATGTTTAATGTGCTCATTCTGTGAGAATAGTTCCATATGTGGGTCATGGTTCCACCTCGCGCGAGCGGGGGCAAAGCCCGATGGATCGTTGTCACGAGGTGGAACCTCGCGCCAGCAGGGGAATGGCGCGCCAGCGGGCAACTCGAGGTGGAACCTCGCGCCAGCGGGCAAAGCCCGGAGGATTGTTGACGCGAGGTGGAACCTCGCGCCAGCGTTATTCGGGGATTTGGGATTCCACCTTCGTCAAAGGCAACACTTTCGCCTTCAATCCTTCCATTTTTGCTTCCAGGTATTGCCCGGCGGTCTCCCGAATGGTTTCTTCCAGGGAGTGGTATTGAAAGCCAAAAACCGAAAGCGACCTGGCGTTATCGTAAAAATAGGACGACACACTCGAACGCGCGCTTTCTTTGGTGGCCACAGGTTCCAAACCGAGCAGTTTTTCCTTGAGCCATTCCACCCGCCAGGCAACTTCGGCCAGCAAAGGGGTTACTTTGATGGAAGGCGGAGGCACCTTTAGTTCGGCAGCGATCTGGTTAAAAAGTTCGCGGAAAGGCATATCGCCGGCGCTCAGGATAAAACGTTCGCCGTCGATGTCGCTTTCGAGCAGGTGCAGCAGGAAGTGTACCACATCGCGCACATCGACGAAGCCGGAACGGCCGGCGGGCCAAAATTTCAGTCCCTGGTCGATCTGGGTAAAAAAACGCGGCGATCCGGCATCCCAAAAACCGCTGCCGAGCACAATCGCGGGATTGACGATGGCGACCGGCAGGCCTTCCGCGTGCGCCCGCCACACTTCCTGTTTGCTCTGGTATTTGCTCACGGCGTAGCGGGTATTGCCGCTGCTTTGAATCCAGCGGGAGGATTCGTCCATTCGCAGGCGTTCTTTGGAGCGGCCGAATGCAGCGATGCTGCTGACATGAATCAACTTTTTCACACCCGTTTCCAGGGCGATATTGACCACGTTGGCGGTGCCGTCCACATTGATGCGGGCAAGTCGTTCGGCATCGCGGGGATGAAAAGAACTGATGGCCGCGCAGTGCAGGACGTGGGTTACGCCCGCAAAAGCGTCTTCCAGAGATACAATATCCGTTACGTCGCCCTCCACCCATTCCACGCGGCCGGCAATATCCTGCACCAGGTCCATCGGGCTGTTGTTGCGTTTCAGCGCGCGCACCCGGTAACCGCGGTTAACTAATAAACGAAGCAGGTAGGAACCGATGAAGCCGGTGCCGCCGGTGACCAGCAGCAGGGCGGTATTTTTGTCGATTGTCATTTTTTGAGGGTCTGGGTATACTCAGCCACGGCTTTTATTTCATCGGCAGAGAGGATTTCATTAAACGGCGTCATCAGTTTCCGGCCGTTGGTAATGATGTTGATACGCTCTTCCGGCGTCAGTATACTCGCCGAAAGGTCTTTTGCGCCGTTGAGGCCGAGTTTGCCGTCGGCGCCGTGGCAAACGACGCAGTATTGCCGGAAAATGGCCATGCCGTCGGGGCTGGAACTCGCCCCGGCCGCCTGGGCCGCTGCAGCCCGCCGGTTGATCTGCTCTTCTGCAGAGCCGCAGGCAGCCGTCAGCAAGGCCGCAGAATAAATCAATACAATCAGGAAGGGTAGTGTACGCATAGAAGTAAACACGTCCGGGTATTTTGAGCCGGACCCCAGGCTAAAAAACCCGTAAAGGTGCATCAGGGTTTTCAAAAATGTATAAAAGGAGTCAGGCACGATTGGCCTGAAGCGCATTTTTTGCGCTTCAGCGGTGGAAACACGATTTAAAATTTTTGTGCTCAAACCGCATTCACCTGATGATAAAATGGAAACAATCTTATATTTGTCTTTTGAATTTTGAAGAATTCGGATCGGATAAAATAATATTCTGAAAATCATTCTGCAATTACCCGCCACCGGGGGGATATCCTGTCATATCATTCCATTCTGTTCATAGTGTTTGTTTTTTGTTTTGTCCCTGTTAAGTAGCAATATTTAACAGGGTTTTTTGCCCGTTTTCCACGGCGCTGCAAAAGAAAATTAGCAACATGTGAAAAAAATTTCACCTTTTTGGGAAATTTTTTCTTTTTGGCATGCGTTTGGCCATTCAAATTGTAGCTTCATACAATAGAAACGGTTTAGTGAAAAGCCCGGGGCAAACGCGCCTCCGGGCTTCTTTTTTTTCGGGAAACTGGCAATTGAGAAAATCTCGCTGTGCTGGATTTTGACTTTCCAGTCATCGCAACAGCGTCAGCGACCCCGTTTTCACTTTTTCCACACCGTCGCATTTGTAATGAAGGCGGTAGAGGAAAACGCCCGGGTTGGCGGGTGTACCCTGAAAACTGCCGTCCCAGGCCTGGAACGCATTTTCGGCCGCAAATACCCTGCCGCCCCAACGGTCGAATACTTCAAAAGCAATCAGTTCTTCCACGGCAAACGGGTTGCTGATGCCGAATGTGTCGTTTCGTCCGGGCGAGCCGCCGGGGGTGAAGGCATTCGGGATATAGATGGTATTACAATCGAGGGTATCGGGGTCGATTACGTTGACAAAAATGGTATCTGTGGCTAAACAATCCGCATATTCGATGGCAACGGTGTAGGTCGTCGGGCCGACGGGTGTGACGAACGGATTAGGGAGGGTCGGGTCGGAAATGCCGGTGGACGGTATCCAGGAATATTCCTGGGCGCAGGGCGCCGAAGTGTTGATCTGGAATGAGTTACCGAGGTATATCAAGGTATCGTCGTTCAGGATATGGTCGGCGCTCAGGTTGTATTTGCTGATTTCGTCGTCACTCAGGGCTTTGCTGTGGAAACGAAGTTCGTCGAAACTGCCTTTAAACGGCTGGTCGAGCGGACAAATGGGTTCTCCGATTTTAAACACGGCCGTAGAAGTCAGGTCAAGCCGGGCTGCGGAGGTTTTGGAATCGCGCAGGGCGCCGTTGATATACAAGGAGTAGCGCTGGTTGCTGCGTGTGAGGGTAATGTATTGCCAGCAGGGGCCTTCGTCCAGTTCGGCGGTCACCGTCACCAGCAGCGTATCGTTTTCGCTGATGCCCGACGATATTTTTTGTGTTTTGGAGGCATAACGGACCCAAAATGCGCGTTTGGTGTTGCAATTTTCCTGCTTGGCCATCACGAGTTGTGAGCCGCCCTGCATCTGTCCGTCCGGTGGTCGGATGTAAAAACTGACGGTAAAATCGCTTGTGGTGAAAATATCGGCGAAAGGGCCTACCACATAAATGGCGTCGTCGGAACCGTCGAAACGGAACGACGAATCGCGCAGGCCACAGTCGCAGGTCACGTCGCCGACTAATGCACCGCTGGAGCCGTTGCCGCTGTCGTCGATGCCTTTGCAGTTGTCAAAAGAAAAATAAGCCTCCAGTTTGTCGGAAGCCGTTTGGGCGGTCAGGGCGCCGCCGGTCAGTAAAAATGACAGTAGAACAATGAATCGCATCCGGATCGAATTTTTAGGACAAATAAACGCCGGTCGTCGGCACAAAGTATAAACCGGCATACATAGAAAAGGTGTAAAACCGACACTTTCGGTTGCACTCAGGGTTTCAGAAACTGGTCCAGACCACCCGGCAGCATACCACCCACCATTTTATTGGTTTCCACAGCCGCTTTTTGTTTGGCTTCTTCCAGGGCGCGGTTGACGGCGACCAGCAACAGGTCTTCCACTTGTTCGCGGTCGCTGAGGTCCATTTTGGAAGGGTCCAATTTGATGTTTTCGATATGCAGGTCGGCGCCGGCAGTGACTGTGACTGCGCCGTCGCCGGCTTCGGCCTCCACCAATATGCCGGCTAATTTTTGCTGAAGTTCTTCCTGCTGCTTTTGCAGGTTGCCCAAAAGGTCGTCGAACATAATGTGTTTATATTTGAAAATGAACGAGATCGGCAAATCTCTGGACCCGTTTTTGGATCATGGCGGGTGTGAGCCCTTTGAGTCGTTCGATGCTGAATTTTTCCACACAGAACGATGCCATGGCGGAGCCATAGATTACGGCGCGTTTCATGTTGCCGAAAGAAAGGTCGCCCGTTTTGGCCAGCCAGCCGGCAAAACCGCCGGCAAAGGTGTCGCCTGCGCCGGTGGGGTCCACCACGTCCGTCAGCGGCAGGGCGGGTGCAAAAAACACACTTTTGGCGTTGAACAGCAATGCGCCGTGTTCCCCTTTTTTGATCACCAGGTATTTGGGACCCATTTTATGGATGGTTTTGGCTGCCTTCACCAGCGAGTGTTCGCCGGAAAGTTGCCGCGCTTCCTCGTCGTTGATGGTGAGCACGTCCACCTTTTTCAACACCTTTTTCAAATCGCCGAGGGCGGTATCCATCCAGAAGTTCATGGTATCGAGCATGACTAATTTGGGGCGGCGTTTGAGTTGCCGCAAAACACGCATTTGCACCTGCGGAGTCAGGTTGCCCAGCATGAGGTATTCCGCCTGCCGGTACGATTCGGGCAATACCGGGTCGAAAGTGGCCAATACGTTCAGTTGGGTATCCAGCGTATCGCGCGAATTGAGGTCGAGATTGTATTTGCCGGCCCAGAAAAGGACTTTTCACCCGGTTTTATTTGCAAACCCTGAAGATCGACGCCGCGGCTGCTGTGTATAATCGAGGGTTTCTTCCGGAAAATCATCGCCGACAACGGAAACGATACGGACGGGTTTGACAAAGTACGACGCCGCCAGTGAAATATAGGTGCAGGCGCCTCCCACAACTTTTTCGGCGCGGCCAAAAGGTGTTATGATGTCATCAAATGCTACAGAACCAACTGCGACTAAACTCATTTCAGGCAATGGTTGATTGTTAAATGGTCGAGATTGTTCAATTGTTGACTACAAACGCCCCATACGGGTGCATTTTGAAGCGCAAAGAAACAAAAAAAGCCACTGCGGACTTGCAGTGGCTTCGGCGCCTCATCAAGGACTTGAACCTTGGACCTACGGATTAACAGTCCGCCGCTCTAACCGACTGAGCTAATGAGGCAAGGCCTTTTTTCAAAAGCGGGGCAAAGGTATATCCATAGGCTATAAATTTACAACCTTTGCCAAATAAAAATTTATTTATCATGTCCGATCACCTCGCGCTTTCGCCGGAAGTACACGACGCGTTGGAAAACCGGCGCCCGGTGGTGGCGCTGGAAAGCACCATTATTGCACACGGGATGCCGTATCCTAAAAATGTAGAAACGGCCATTCGTGTGGAAAAAGCCGTCCGGCAAACGGGCGCCGTGCCCGCAACCTGCGCCATAATCGGCGGGAAACTGAAAGCGGGGCTCAGTATTGCCGAACTGGAATTGCTGGGCAAAGAGGTTTCGCCATCCCGAAAGCCAGCCGGAGGGACCTGCCCTACCTCGTCAGCCAGGGGAAAAACGGCGCCACCACGGTGGCTTCCACCATGATCATCGCCCGGCTCGCGGGCATCCGGATATTTGCCACCGGCGGCATCGGGGGGGTACACCGCGGCGCGGCGACGACGATGGATATTTCGGCGGATTTGCAGGAGTTGGCGCATACGCCGGTGGCCGTGGTCAGCGCCGGCGCCAAAAGTATTCTCGACCTCGGCCTCACGCTGGAATACTTAGAAACCTTCGGCGTGCCGGTGATCGGTTTCGGCACGGACGAGTTTCCGGCGTTTTACACGCGGCGCAGCGGATTCGGTGTCGATTACCGGCTTGATTCGGCGGCTGATATTGCTAAATTGTTGAAAATCAAGTGGGATATGGGTTTGTCGGGCGGCGCGCTCATCGCCAACCCGGTGCCGGAGCAGTACCAACTCGATCCCGATGTGATGCAACGCGCTATCGAAGACGCGCTGGCGGATGCGGATCGAAAGGGCGTGAAAGGCAAAGCCATCACGCCGTTTTTACTGGCGGCGATTGAAAAACTGACGGGCGGAAAAAGTTTGGAGGCGAATATTGAACTGGTGCTGGGGAATGCAAGGCTGGGCGGGGAGGTGGCGGGGCGTATATGGTATGGAGCAGTTACCAACGTTAAAACCTGCATAAAATGGTAGCTGGTTTTCAATTTTGTACAGATTTTAACAGGATTATCCGTTATTTTGCCTCACCATGCTCCACCGAATCGTCGTCATCAATTCCACGCTCTACGCCAAAGCCAACCTGCTCCTCGGCGATGCCGAAAGCATACAGCTGGCCGCCGAAAACAACGTAGGCAAGAGCTCCCTCATCAACTGCCTCAATTTCCTGTACATCCTCGACAAGCGTGAGTGGAAATTTGGCGACAACTCCACCAGCGAGACTATCCGGCACTACTTCAAAACCATAGACCAGAGTTACGTCGTGTTTGAAATCGTTAAAGACGGCCACTATTGCATCGTGGTGAAGCGGGCCGCCGAAAAGGAGAACTTGGACTACTATATCAGCCCACACGCTTACGCAGACGAGATGTTTTTCAAACGCGAAGGCGACACCATCGAGCCGCTCAAATTCAAGGAAGTGATGGGCAATCTGACGAAGCGCGGCATTGATGTGAAGCCCAAAATCAGCCGGGATGACCTTTACCAGCGCATTTACAGCCAGCAGCGGCGCGACAAGCCGGTGGTCATCACTACCGACAAAGTGAAGCGCGTCGGCAACAGCCGAAGCAACAGTTTCACCAAAATGTACAAGCACCTCATCAAAGCCGATGCGATCAATGAAGACGCTTTCAAAGACGCGCTTCTGATCGCCGACAATCGCAAGGACGCCTCGCTTGACGTGTTCACTGACCGCAGCCAGACGGTGCTGCAAGAGTTCGAGGCCAAGCGCGAAAAAATCAGCCGCTTAGAGGCTGTCGCTACCGATTTCAGCAACTTCAAACTGCTCAACAACCAGTTCAATACCTACCGCGAGCGGTGCAGCGCGTTGAAAGTCAATTTTTTTGAAAACTACAAAAACGCTTACCCCGTCCTGCGTGAAGAAAGTCGAGATGATGGGCTGCTGGCTATCCAAATCCGCACATTGCAGACGCAGTTGGACAGCACTTTGGGAAAAGAAAAGGATAAGATGGTAGCCGACCGCGCACTGCTGAAAAAGACCTCAAAGACCAGATGAAGGAGGCAGAAGAGTATCAAAAAGAGTTGGAGGAAACTTTTCCGTACCAAAAAAAGCAACTCGGTCACGACGGACTCGAAAACGAAGTCAAAACCATTCGCACCGAATTCAACGAACTGACCACGCTGCTTACCCAAATCAACCGCCCAAATGTCACGGAGACCTCGGTGCGGCAAAAAATCAAAAGCCTCGGTCAAGACATCGAACAGTTGGACAGCAAAATCGCTCGCTTCGACCGCTTGGCGCAGCACCACTTGGCCGCTGACCCCGACCTGCGCCGCCAACTTTCCGCCTACCTCCATCCACAGGTGCTGAGCCTCGACAAATCGCACATCCAACGCGATGTCACGCAAGCCGATGCGCTGCTGACGGTGTTCGACGGAGCGATTGATGTGTCGTCGATTCCGCCCGCCCCGCTCGAAACCCTCGAAGACCTCAAAGTCCGTTTGCCGCAGGCCAAATCCGACTTGGACGAGCAAGAAACCCTGCTGGATGCCATCGCACAGCAGCGGCAAAAAGAGCAGCAGCGGCGCGATCTGGAAGGCCAACTAAAAACCAAAGAGGCTTTTTTGGAAAAAGTGCGGCAACGGCCTACCACCGAGCGGCTGCTGGGCGAGACCCAGGAGCAAATCGAGGAACTGACCAAAAAATCACGGCCAAGTCCGACGAAATTCTGAAAAAGAGAACGAAATGGCAGTGAAACGGGCCGAAAAAGAGCGTTTGGACAATGACCTGCGGGAAAAGCGCCAACTGCTCAAAAACTACGAAACTTGGTACAGCGAGCTGCAAAACCGCACCGATGTGCCCAAAATAGATGACGTACCGCCAGACGACCGCCCCCTTAAAGACGTCATGGCCGATTTTCAGAAGGGGTATAGCGAGATGACCAACCTGAGGGGAAAACGCGATGAGGAATTCAACCGTTTGCTCCGCAAACTCGGCAAGGACAGCAACGACATCAACACTTTCGTCAGCGAAATACAGGAGGAAATGGACACTTTGCCCGACCAGCGAAAGGCTCTCGATGGGCTGTTCGAGTTGGCTTTCGACAACTCTGTGAACCCGGTCAAAGCTCCGTTTGGAGTACCAGAACTTCAAAGCCTACGTCCAGAAATTCAGCCGGGCCTCTCCAAATACCCGTCTCCAACATCCGAAAAATATCCATCCTCACCCGCGACAACACCGAACTGCTACGCGAACTGGATCTTATCCACAACGTGGGGCGCGATTCTCTGTTTCGCAGTACGGCAGCCAGCGAAGAGGGTATTCAGATGATGCGCAAGAAGTTTGACGAGAACCGCACCATCCACTTCGAGCAGATGTTCGACCTCGAATTGGAAATCGAGATGGACGGCGACCGCAAAAAAATCGTCCGCTTGGACAAACAGGTAGAATCTCAAGGCACCGACGCGGTGCTCAAACTTTTCCTGTTCCTCTCCGTCATCCGCCAATTGGCCGACCCTCGCCCCGACAACAAAATCGCTATTTACTTTGACGAACTGGGCCGCATCGGCCCCAAAAACATTTCGCAGGTCATCCAATTTTGCCGCGACCACAACTTCATTCCGATTTTTGCCGCGCCCACTGATATTGAGGGCATTGAAAAATATTACACCATCAAGCCCTCCGTGCGCCACAAGCAAGGCATCGTGCTGGATGAGCGCCACGTCAAAACAGCCCGTTACAAAAATGCGCAGCCCGGTTTTTAAACGCTTCATGCTCAAAGTGCTGGTGGCAGAGACTTTTCCATCCAGCATGATACCGATGGCCGCTCAGCAAAGCTCGGACTTGGTGAACTGGCTCGAAGCCGGGTTCATCGAAAAGGAGCAGCGAGGCAGACACATCATCTACCGGGTCATAGACCGAGAGGCGCTTTGGGAGGTTTTTTACCAAAAATTTCCCGGCGAAGCTGATGACGACGGCTCGGCGGTGGACAATGTGCGGGCCTTCGCCGACTCCAAAGCCCGCGCCCGCACTACTCAGGGCGTGTGTTTCCTGCGCGGCTGGCAGTCGGTCTTGCTCAACGGCTGCACGGTGGATTTGAGCGAGACGACCCAACAGTTCGGGTTGTTTGCCGCCGTGCTGAGCGATCTGAAAGCCGACCGGATCTGTCTCGTAGAAAATCTTGACGGTTTCCTGCAAGCCGAAAAAGTGGTCGGCACCGATTGGCTGCTCCTGCACACCTACGGGCGCGTCGGCAAGGGTGGCTCAAAGATAGGCTGCCGCGAAATGCCCGTGTTTCTGACTACGATTTTCGTGGGATTGGAGGAGTTTCTCCGGGTGCGGGAAGCCCTTTCCCGATGCTCGATTTTTTATGCCCGAACCCTACGAGGCCCATGGGTCAAAATATGCCAAACCCCTCAAAAACCGGGACGATAGCGAGCAACTCGTCACCCGCCGCGTCAGCGAAAGCCGGCATCCGACAGTCGTCGCCATCCGCGAACAATTGCTCCGAACGGGCAAATTTTTAGAACAACAAGCCCTTTTTATCTAAAAAAACGCCGTGTACCGAGCAGTCACACCAGACGAAATCCTGCGCTTCATGTCCAAAAACCTGACCGGGTTGCGAGCACTCTTCGACGCGGGTCGCCGGCAGGGTTACGTGCTGGAACTGGCTGTTTTTGAAAAAATCTGCGCCGAAAACGAACTCGATTTGGCCGACCTCCTGCGGCTGCGGTTCGTAAAGCAACAGCCCACGCAGGACTACAAACTGCGCAAGCAGTACACTGACTTTTTGGAGTTCATCTTCGAGTCGGCGGCCCTCAACCTGCCCGACCGATTTAAGTTTCATGCCGAGGCCATCCGAGCGCAGTTCAACGATTTGCAGCAAGAGTTGGACGCGGCGAAGTTGCCCGACCACATCACCAGTCTGCAAAACCAGTTGGACGATTTCCTGACCGAGATAGACACCCAGACGTGCCAACTGCTGCGCGACACGGAAGCCCTCAAAGCCAGTGGTGAGCACGAATCCAGTTTGAAGGAGCGCATCGCCACCGCCACGCTCTGGCTCGATTCGTTTGTGCATCCGCTTTCCCAGGTGCTGCAAGCCCAATCGCCCGATGCCGTGGTGGCGCAGCTACACCGCATCAACACCTACGCCCACCAGAAAAGCCTTTTTGAAACTGACCCGGAACTTGCGCGGCTGTTTCGCCACCTGTACGGTGAGGCGATGCGGGTGGGCGGGGAACTGACCCGGCTCAGCAACCAAATCGTGCGCGAGCTGATGCCGATGCTGGAGCGCATTCGCACCTCATCGAAAATCATGGCGGGTTTTTATCAGTTTCTCGAAGCCGTGCGGCAAAATCAGGAGCCAGATTTGCCTTTCTTCGGATTGCTCAGCCGCCGCAACCGCAGGGTCTATTCCACCGATTGGAAAGCCCGCGCAGAAATGTTGCTCGACAATTTTTTCATTGAGCCAGAGCGATTTGTGGAGGAAGCGGTAGAGGCCGACGACGATTGGCTGCCCGATACCGTGCACTTAAAAACCGCCTCCAAGCCAGCCTCCCTGTTGATGACTTTTACGGTTGGTGCTACGATTTTCTGAAAACCGAACCCCCCGCCGTGACGCTCACAAGTTTTTCTCTGTCTCCAAACTGCTGTTGGACGCTGATTTTGAGGCGGATTTTTTGGAAAATTCACTCCGTTTCGACCTCGAATTGGCCGACGCAACGCTTTCCCTGCCCAAAATAAAACTCTACAGCCATGCAGCACTACCCGCCTGAACACCGCGACATCGTGAGCGCCTCACCAACGGGCAGTTCATCCTCTACACCCACCCGCACTACGCGGTCGTGGAAAAAGGAGGCTGATTTTACCGCGACTTTTTCAAAGCCACCTTCGGCTTCGACCTGCAACTGCGCAGCGAGGGCTACATTTTTTTGTCGTCGGAGGAGGCTACCGAGAAGGACAGCCGCAACTTCCTGATTTTCCTTGCTGTGCTGTCCCGCGAACTGAACGTCAACGGCCGCGACTTTCGGGAGGATTTTGACCTGAAAAAATTTCAGGTGGAAGAAATTCAGCAACTGCTCGAAAAATCGAGCAAGCGGGAATTGGTGGAACACATCCTCGGCGACGGCGGGGTAGCCAAGTTGCTCAATGAATGGAGCAAACGCAAAGTAGTCGAATTCAGCAATTTGGCAAGCAACCCAGTTCAAGTTTACAAAGGCGGTCAACCTGTTTTGAGTATGCGATGGAGTTGGCAGACAGTCGGCTGAAAAACGACAATTTAGAGCGCATTGAAACGCTCTAAAACTGATTTGAAAAACCTTAAAGGCAAAAGAATTTTCACACAAACAACGCCCCCTTCAACTCCTCCACCTTCCCAAGTGTCTGAATCCGAATCCCGTAGCGTTTCGGATCGATACCTTTCATGCCGTATTTGCTTACGTATATTTCCTTGAACCCCAGCCGGTCGGCTTCGGAGATGCGCTGCTCGACACGTTGTACGGCGCGAATTTCGCCGGAAAGGCCAACTTCGCCGGCGAAACAGACGTTGGAAGGAATACTCACGTCCATCAAACTCGAGATCAGCGAAACCACGATGGCTAAGTCGATGGCCGGGTCTTCCACACGAATACCGCCGGCGAGGTTGAGGAATACGTCGTTGATGCTGAAAAAATAGCCGCAGCGTTTTTCCAAAACGGCCAGCAGCATGGAGAGGCGGCGCATGTCGAAACCTGTGGCCGAACGTTGCGGGGTGCCGAACACGGCTTTCGACACAAGTGCCTGTGTTTCAATGAGCATGGGGCGCATTCCTTCCATCGTGGCGGCTACGGCGCAGCCGCTGAGTTCTTCATCTTTCTGGCTCAGCAGCAGTTCGGAAGGGTTGCTGACTTCACGCAGTCCGGCGGCCTGCATTTCATAGATGCCCATTTCGTCGGTGCTGCCGAAGCGGTTTTTCAAAGTGCGCAGGATGCGGTAGGTGTTGTGGCGGTCGCCTTCGAACTGCAACACACAATCCACGATGTGTTCGAGCAGTTTTGGCCCGTTCGCCCACGCGGTCGGCGCGCATCTTGATCTGTTCTTCACTTTCTTCACCGCTGACATAGAGCACTTTAGCGGGAATTTTCATGGCAATTTGCAGGAGCAGCGTACTTTTTCCGATACCCGGCTGGCCGCCGATGAGCACGAGTGAACCCGGCACGATGCCGCCGCCCAACACGCGGTTGAGTTCCTGGTCGGGTGTGGAGAGGCGCAGGGTCCGGCCGGTTTCCACCTGTTCGAGCAACACGGCTTTCGGGGATTCTGCCCGACCTCCCATTGTCGGGGCCCAGGATTTTCGCTTTTCTTCGGCGACGGTTTCTTTCTGGATCAGTTCTTCCTGGTAGGTGTTCCATTCGCCGCACTGGTTGCATTTTCCCAGCCATTTGGGGGAGGAGGCGCCGCAGTTGGAGCAAAAGAAGATGGTGCGTTGTTTGGCCATAGGTAGAGCAGGGCGAAATATTCCGCCGCAAAGACGGCTGGAGTGGAATGCAAGGTATGGACTAAATTTTTTGTTTTCAATTTTAAAACAAAAAATAGTTTCTTTGTTGCACAAAAAACAATTCCCGATGCCCACCCCGTCACTGCACAGTTTGAACGCCATTTTATGCCGGAACCATTAAAAAACATCTTTTCCCGCCCGCTGATCGAACCCTTTGCCGGCGAAGTGCGGGCTGCCTGGCCCCGGTTCTCAACCCGGGCATTTTTAGACGACGTGTTTGACGCCGGCTGGGAAGCGCTCGAACTGAAACAGCGGATTCGCCGTATCAGCCTCGTTTTGCGCAAACACCTGCCGCCGGATTACCCGGAAGCGCTGGATATCGTCGTACAAACGACCCGGCGTTACCTGGCGCAACACGGCGAAAAACTCACGTTTGAATACACTTTTTTGCCTGATTTTGTGGAAATCCACGGCACAGATGCCCCCGACCACTCCATCCCGGCCCTCGAAACCATCACGCGCTGGTGCAGCGCCGAATTTGCGGTACGCCCCTTTCTCATCCGTTATCCCGGGCGGATGTACACCCAGATGCTCGCCTGGTCGCACCACACCAGCCCGATGGTGCGGCGCCTGAGCAGTGAAGGTATCCGCCCGCGACTGCCCTGGGGCATGGGTGTTCCGGCACTGAAACGCGACCCTTCTCCCATACTGCCTATCCTCGAAAATCTCAAAAACGACCCCGCCGAAACGGTGCGGCGCTCCGTAGCCAACAACCTCAATGACATCGCCAAAGAACACCCGGACCTGGTGCTCGGTATCGCGGCGCGCTGGCTCGGGCAGTCGCCGGAGACGGACTGGATCGTACGGCATGCCTGCCGGGGCCTGCTGAAAAAAGGCAACGCAGCCGCGCTGGCACACTTTGGCTTTGAGCAGGGTGTGGCGGGTATCGAAATTTCATCCCTGGCCTGTTCCGATGTGGTTCCCGTAGGCGGCCGCCTTCATTTTTCCTTTGTGGCCAAAAACACTTCCGGCCAGCCTGCGCAAATTCGGCTGGAATATGGCATCGAATATCAGACACTTTCGGGGAAAATATCTTCTAAAATATTCAAAATCAAAGAGATGGAATTACTGCCCGGGCAAACGGAATCCATCGCCAGGCATCAAAGTTTTCAGGATTTTACGACACGAAAACACTATCCCGGCGTACATCGGCTGCGGGTTTTGGTGAACGGGAAGCAGATGATGGAGCGGGAATTCGTGGTAACGCGAACAGGGTAACGCGGATAATTTCGGATTTACGCGAATGGGGATAACGTGGGTTCCGGCTGGATTTTGCAGTTTTGCACCGGTATATCAAATCTGTATCTGCGTAAATCCGTTCCAAATCCGCGTTACCGTGTATCACATCTTCAAACCCCTGCTTTTTGCCCTTTCTCCCGAAACCGCCCACCGCGTTACGGTTTGGTTGCTCGATGCGGCGGCGGCGTTTCCACCCACACGTTGGCTGTTGCGCGTTATGTACCGGCATGATTCCGGGCGTTTGCAAAAAAAGGTGATGGGTCTGTCGTTTCCCAATCCCGTTGGCCTCGCGGCGGGTTTTGACAAAGACGGCAAACACATCGAAGGCCTGGCCTGCCTCGGATTTGGATTTATCGAAGTCGGCACCGTGACGCCGCTGCCGCAGGACGGCAACCCGCGCCCACGCCTGTTCCGTTTACCCGCCGACCGGGCGTTGATCAACCGCATGGGTTTCAACAACGAAGGGCTGGAGGCCCTGGCCGGGCGTTTGAAAAAATGGCGGGAAAAAGGCGCTCCCGGCGGAGTACTGATCGGCGGCAACATCGGAAAAAACAAAACAACGCCCAACGAAGCTGCAGAAAACGACTACCTGAAGTGTTTTGACGTGTTGTTCCCCTGGGTGGATTATTTTGTGGTCAACGTCAGTTCGCCCAACACTCCCGGGCTCCGCGAATTGCAGGAAAAAGAACCGCTCACCCGGCTTTTGACGCTGCTTCAGGATAAAAACAAAACGCACGCCACCCCAAAACCTATCCTCCTGAAAATTGCTCCCGACCTGACCGATCACCAACTCGACGATATTGCCGGGATCATCCGGGCGACGGGTTTGGCCGGTGTAATCGCCACAAATACAACGATTTCGAGAGCAAACTTGCAAACCGGCGACGCCGAAACAGCGGCTAAAGGCGCGGGCGGTCTGAGCGGCGCACCCGTACGCAACCGCGCCACGGCAGTAATCCGTTACCTGCGCGAAAAACTGGGAAAAGCATCCGTGATCATCGGCGTGGGCGGCATCGACTCGCCTGAATCGGCCCGGGAAAAACTCGACGCCGGAGCGGATTTGGTGCAGGTGTACACGGGTTTGGTGTATGAAGGGCCGGGGCTGGTGAAGCGAATTTTGAAATTCCTGTAACACCAACCTCCGGTTGGTGCTGCACGACTTGCGTAATGCCAACCGGAGGTTGGTGTTACAGGACCTGTTGATGGACCATTTCCTCACACATATTCGCGGCCTCAGCCGCCTGTCCGAAGACAGCCTGCAAGCTTTCGCCGCGTTGTGGAAGCCTTATTCATTGCCCAAAGGGCATTTTTTGGTGCGGGAAGGTGAAATATCGCGGCATTTTTATTACCTGAGTCGTGGCGCAGCGCGTATTTTTTACTACAAAAACGACAGGGAGGTGACCGAATACCTCACACTGGATGATTCGTTTTTCCTCTCCATTCTCAGTTTTTTCCGGCAGCAGCCCAGCCGGCTTATCATCCAGTTGCTGGAGCCGTCCGAACTGCTCGCTATCCACCACGACGATCTCATGCACCTGTGCGACCGCTACCACGACGTGGAACGTTTGTTCCGGCTGATGCTCACGGAGTCGCTCATAATCTCCCAATACCGCGTGGATTCGCTGCAATTCGAAACCGCCGAACAACGGTATAAAAACCTGATTACCAATCATCCGGATATTCTGCAACGTGTCCCGCTGACGTACATAGCGTCCTATCTCGGCGTCACGCTGGAAACTTTGAGCCGGATCAGGGCGGGGAAATAAATGGGTGTTCAGGAAGGACGGAGAAGATAATCGGGAGGAATAAGGTTGTCTCGTAAGACATTGTACCTTGTAAATTGCACATTGATCACTGTACATTTTTTTAATTTTTAACTAAATATCAATGATTTAAAGATTTAAAAAATTAATAATATAAAATTGTCAATGACAATGACCAATTTTTAATGACTTACGAGGCGCCCTCATCCTATCTTAGCTTAATTCCTTACAAAACACACCCGTAACAACCATGAAAAGCGCCCGCTTGACCCTCGCCTGTATGGGCTTGTTTTTAACCCTGAAAATATATGCTCAATGCCCCCCGCAGGGTATGCCTTTACCCGGAAACAACTGTCCGTCTGCACCTGTCTTTTGTGGAAACCTCGACGGTTATTGCGCGACGGTTAATAACAACAATCCAACCCAGGCCTTTCCCGGCTGCACGGGTTTTCAACTGAACAACGACGAATGGCTGGCTTTTTTTGCCGGTTCGACCACCATTACCTTGCGGATAACTCCTTCCAACTGCACGGTCGACAGCGTAGCGAACACGGGGCTTCAGGGTGGCATTTATTCCGTTTGTGGTACCCCCTGGATTCCGAAGGACTTGCAATGTGTCTGCACGGAAAGTCCCTTTATCCTGAGCGCCAACAACTTTGAAATCGGCCAGTTATACCACCTCGTGATCGACGGCTGCGGCCTCAATACCTGTGATTTTTCCATCGAAGTGCTGGCCGGTTCGACGCTTGGTTTCCCGCCCGCCGATCCGGGGCCCATCACCGGGCCGGCGCAGGTTTGCCGGAACTCCATTTCGAATTTTTCCATTCTTCCGGTAGTCGGCGCGGGCACTTATTCCTGGACGCTTACCCCTGCCGACGCGGGAATCATCACCGGAAGCAGCCCGGATATCACAGTGGCATGGGGAGACTCCCTCAACATCGACACGGCCCTGCTGTGCGTCACAACCAGCAATGTGTGTTTCGCCAATACAACACCTTCGTGTACGCCGGTTGCCCTGACTTCCGGGCAGGCGCCCACCCTGGTTGTTTCCGGCGGCGGGGTATTATGCGCGGGAACAAATGGAACGGCGGATGTCGTTTTTGAATTTACGGGCACGCCGCCCTGGCTGTTTTCATACCAATACAACGGCATCCCGCAGCCGCCGATTTTAACTTCGGAGAACCCGTATGTGCTGGCGGTAAATCAGCCGGGCGTTTATTCGCCGCAAAATGTCGGCAGCGGCACATGCGCCGGCGCCGTTTCGGGGTTCGCCCCGGTCACCGAATCGAATATTACAGCGTCGTTTACAACAACAGCTGCCCATTGCGGGTCCAATGACGGCGGGATAAGCCTCACGGTCAGCGGCGGGAACCCTCCCTATTCTTTTCTCTGGTCGACCTTGCAAACCACTGATTATCTGGGAAATATCCCTGCGGGGGCTTACTCCGTCACGATAAGTGATACGAATGGCTGTTCCAGGGTGCTGACGATTCAGGTGCCGTATGTGCCCACAGCGATCAACATCACCTGCCCGCCGGCCGTTCAGGTATTGGGCGGTTTGCCGGCAGCGGTCAGTTATGACCTGCCGGTGGCGACGAGCGACTGTGCGTGCCCCGGTGTTGCGCTGGCGCTGACGGAAGGGCCGGCGCCGGGAAATATTTTCCAAACGGGCGCAACCCAGGTTTGTTATACGGCAAAAGACAGTTGCGGTGGTACCGCCAGTTGTTGTTTTGAAGTAAATATTCCTGAAATACCACCTTGTTCCGCAAAAACGAGCGGATGTGTCGGGTATGAATTGCTGGACATTACCCTCGACGCATCCGGGAATAAAAGATACCGTTTCCGGGTAAGGAATAATTGTCCCGAAAAGTTGATCTATTCGGCTTTTCAGTTGCCAAACGGCGCGGTGGCCGTGTCGCCGCCGGATAATTCGGTTTATACCTCGCCGGCGGGGCGGCAATATGTGGTGCGCAACCCCAATAATTCGCCGTTTTACTCGATCCGTTTCCAATCTCTGTCGGACAGCATCGCCGGCGGGGAGTCGGATATTTTCGAATATACCCTGAAACCGCAGTCCCAGCCGTCGTACATCCACGTTACTTCCCGAATAGAGCCGCAGGTTTTTTACGACGTGTATCTCGGCGCCGCCAATTGCCCGGTGCAGATGCCCCCGCCGGCCTTTCGCGCTGCACCGGTATCCTCTTTCCGGATTTTCCCGAACCCGGTGACCGGCGTATTGTATGCCGATCTGTCGGCCTGGCAGGAAGAAGAGGTACAAATTCAGGTATTCGACAGCCGCCGGCAGCGGGTATTCCGCTTTGCAGAAAATGCCGGCGCTACTGCCCGGGCGATTTCATTGCCTGCGGAAATGGCCAACGGGCTTTACTTTTTCGAGGTCGTCGCCAAAAACGGGGAGCGGCAGGTGGCGCGGTTTGTCCTGATGCGGTAACGGTTACTGCACTTTATCCCCCCTTAAAATCCGGAACCGTTTGCGCGCGTCCACGGCGAACACACTGCCCGAATAATCGATAAATATCTTTTCGTACAGGGTTTTCGCTTTTTCCGGGTCGTTGAGTTTGAATTCGTACAAATAGCCGAGCGCGTAAAGTGCGTTGTCGGCGCGAATTTCTTCCGGGTATTTTTCGCCTACTTCCTTGTACAACGCGGCGGCTTTTTCGTAGTCGCGTTTTTTCTCGTACACCTGCGCTTCGAGATACAGGATGTCGTCTTGCAGGGAATGTTCGGGAAAATTGCGGCGGAGGGTGTCGAGTTTCAGGAATGCTTCGGCAAAGCGGTTTTGGAACACCATCATTTCCGCGGCGGAATAAAGCGAGATGGCCTCGGCGGTGGTGTCGAGGTTGAGGTTGTCCATGATAAACACCGAGAGATCGAGGGCGTCGTTGGCGATGAGTTTGGATGTGGACGCCTTGAGCACGTTGAATTGCGCCTGCGACCATTGGAAGTCGCCGTTGAAATAGGACAGTCGCGCGTTTTTAAAACGGGCTTCCTGGCCGATCTGTTCCTCTTTAAATTCTTTATCGACCTGGCTGTACAGGAGGGTGCTTTCCCAGATATCGCCGTGCATCAGGTAATAATCGGCGAGGTTGATCTTCGTCCGGGCCAGTTGTTCGCGGTCGAGGCCGGGCGACTGCTTGAGTTCTTCCAGCAGGGCGATAGCCTTTGGTAAGTTGTTGATATAGAGTGCTTCCAGGTCGGCGAGTTGTAATACGATGAAAGAGGTTTGTTTGCCTTTTCCATAGTGGGAAAGGAAGTTTTCGTACTCCGTTTCCAGCAGTTTCAGGTCTTCCTGCGAATAGTCGAATCCTTCGGTCACCTTTTTGCGGCGGCATTCCATGGCTTCCCGTTTCGCTTCGAAAAAGAAGGGATTTAACTGGCCTTTTTCGGCGACGATATAGTCGTAACCCGCGATGGCGGTATCATAGTCTTTGGCGTCGGCGGCATCGTTGGAAAGGTTGTAGATACGTTGTCCGTTTTCGTCGAGCCGTTTGTCGAGGGCTTTGTATTGGCGCAGGGCGCTTTTAAAATCCTTGCGTTGCACGAACGACCAGGCCAGCAGTTCCACGAGGTCCGGATTTTCGTCGGTCTGGATACGCGCATACAATTGAGTTTGAAGTTCGGTAAAGTCCGACGAAGAGAGGTAGCGCGCAAGCAGGGTCTGGATCGTATATATTTTGCCGGGGTCGGCTACGAGTGAATTCAGGTAATATTCGATCATTTTGGCCGGTTCCCCTTTCCGGCGGTAAAGTTCGCCGAGGTTAAACGCGAAACGATTGGGGTCTTTCAACAATTTGGATCCGCGTTCATAAACCTGGGTGGCCAGTTCGTATTTACCATTGTTCATAAACAGGGAAGCCAGGCGGTTGACCGACACGTAATCGGGGGCCATTTTTTCGATTGCGCGTTCGTATTGGGCTTTTGCTTCGTCGGTTTTTTCCTGGCGCTCGAACAGGTTGCCGTAAGTCACGTACAGCGACACGTTTTCAGGCGACTTTTTCAGTTGTTTTTTGATGGCTTTTTCACACTCGGCGTATTGTTCGAGGTTGAGCAGGCAATCGACGTAGCGGCTGAAAAACATATCGCTGTGCTCGTCGCTTTCCAGCAACTGACCGTACAGGGTGGCGGCTTTCTGGTATTCGCCGTTTTGATAATACTGGTTTGCCAGATCGAGGTTTTGCGCCCCGGCGGTAAAGGTATGGAGGCTAAAAAACAAGGCGATAAACGCTCCAAGGGGCAATACGCGACTTTTCATGTGTTCAAATCTTGATCATTGATGATGCAGACTGCAAAAGTAAGGGGAATAACGTTTCCGGGGCGGATTGTGTTTTAAACACCGCCAAATAGCAGATTTTCGAAGACGAATGCGGCGTTATAAAAATTTAGCGTCGTTTTGAAGCGCTATTTTTGCCGGATGAGAACACTCCTCTTTCTTTTTTGCTGCCTTGCCGCCGCCGTTATTGATGCGCAAAAACCGCTTGCTGTGGTGTTGGGCCCCAGCCCCGCCGCATCCGACGCGCGGGCTGCACGCGTATTGCAGGGTTATTTGCAAAAAATAACCGGACAGGCGGTGCCCATAGAAACAAAGCGGTCGGCGCCGGCTCAATACGCCCCGTTGTTTATCGGGGCGCACCCGGCCTTGAAAAAATTCGGCCTGGAGCCGCCGCCGGAACTGCCGGAAGACGCTTATTCGCTGCAAGGAAAAAACGGCGCATTTGCTATTTCCGGGGGTGGAGAAATGGGGGTGGAATATGGTGTGTATACGCTGCTCGAAGTACTCGGCTGCCGCAAATACAGCCCGCGCGACTCGTTTATTCCGCAAATAAAAAACCTGCAACTGCCTGATTATCTGTACAAAACAGAAGCGCCGGCATTTCCTTACCGCGAACTTTGGTACGAACCGGCTTTCAACGAAAGCTGGGCGCGCTGGCACAAACTGAAAACCAACCCGAAGAAAAACGAGGAATGGGGCCTGTTTGTCCACACCTTCCACCAGTTGTGCCCTGAAAAAGAGTATTTCGCGGCGCATCCGGAGTATTTTACCTGGAACGGCCAGCAATATTCGCCCGGACAATTGTGCCTGTCCAACGACACCGTAAAACAAATCGTCATCAATTCATTGCGCGGGCACATTCGCAAAAAACCTGCGGCAAAATACTGGTCGGTCAGCCAAAACGACAATTATGACTACTGTAAATGTGCACGTTGTGCGGCGTCCGACGCCCGTTACGGCGGCCCGGCAGGCACCTTGCTCGCTTTTGTCAACGAGGTGGCCGCCGCTTTTCCCGACAAAACGATCTCGACGCTGGCATACCAGTATACGCGCCGGGCGCCGAAAGGCATCCGGCCGGCCGGCAACGTGAGCATTTGCCTGTGCAGCATCGAATGTAATCGGGGCCAAAGTATCGAAGAGGGTTGCGCCGATTTTGCGCGCGATGTGCAGGAATGGTCGCAACTAACTGAGAATCTGATGATTTGGGATTACGTGGTGCAGTTTCGCAGTTATGTCAGCCCCTTCCCCAACTGGCATACCCTGCAACCCAACCTCCGGTTTTTCCAGAAAAACGGGGTAAAAATGATGTTCGAACAGGGTTCCGGGCGCGACCGCTCCGAATTCTCCGATATGCGCGCTTACCTGCTGGCCAAACTGATGTGGAACCCGCAGGCCAATATGGATTCCATCCTGACGGATTTTGGAGACGGGTATTACGGCGCGGCGCGGCCGGTGGTCTGGAATTACGTTCACCGGCTGACGACGGCCGTGCTCGGCGGCGACAAACAACTGACTATTTACAACATCCCGCAAAACGAAGCTTTTCTCGAATCCGCCCAACTGGACCTGTGGCCGGAAGAACTCCGGCAATGCCTGATGGCCGGCCGCAACGATACATCGTACCGGGACCGCATCGCCGGGGCTTTTTTACCCGCTTTGTTTGCACAATTAGAGCGGGCAAAAACCGACAGTTCGCGTTTATCCGAGATGCTTCGCTGGGAACCGGCTCAACTCGACAAAACCTTGCGCGCGTTTTCAGAAGGCTGCGCTCACGCAGGTATCCGCAATCTTCACGAGGGCGGCTATACCCCCGAGCAATACCGGCTTGATTATCTGGCTTTTATGGATAACATGCGCCGGGCTTCCAAGTCGCGCACAACGACCATACATTTATCTGTTCCGGCTTCCCCGGCCTACGAAAAGGGGAATCCGGCCGAACTTGTCAACCGCCTCACCGGTGAAACGGACTATCGTTTCAACTGGCTGGGGTTCCAGGGCAACGATTTGCAGGCTACGCTGCAACTATCTGCCGATACCTGCACCCTGATCTCGGTATCGTTTCTCCAGGACCAGCAATCCTGGGTCTTTTTCCCGGAGAAGGTGGTGTTTGAAACTTCCGACGACGGCGAACATTTCCAACCCGTTCACGAGGAAAAAATTGTTGTAAAAGCCGACGGCAAAAAATCAATTCGCAGGGTGGAAACAAGTTTTCCGGCCCGGCCGGTGCGCTCCGTTCGCGTCACGGCGATCAGCCTGAAAACCTGTCCGCCCTGGCACAGTTGCACCGGCAATCCCTGCTGGATTTTTGCAGACGAGATTGTGGTAAAATGAACCATCCTTATAAACGAGGCGCCCGGAACGGCGCGATCTACAAACTTCGCAATTTTTCTTTTAACTCTTTCATATTCAGGCTTCTGTAGTCCATTTGCAAGGCGCCCGTTTCGCCCGCTTTTACGTCCTGCATGGCGAATTGCGCTTTGCCGTCTTTTAGTTTGATTGCGATCACAGACACTTTTTTACCCTTCGGAATCCCGGAGGCGGAATAGGCGCCCCGGCCATTGGGCGAGCAGGAAAGTACGCTGTTGATTTCTTTACAAACCACGTACATGGATGCGTCTTCGGCTTCATTTACAACGAGTTGTACCTTTTCCGAGGGGTCGTTGTAGAACTTGTCGCAGTTGATCCAGCCCAGTTGAGCGACGTCGGCCACGTAGGCGTTCAGGTAGCGGCCGGCATCTGCGGGCGATTGGGCGGTCAGCAGCCTTTTTTCCGAAAGTTCACTTTTCAGGCTGTCGGATATTTGTTTGATGCCGATGGTTTTCAGGATACCCGAGATGGCGCGTTGCAGGGTGTCGCGGGGGTAGGCATCCTTTACATCGAGGTACAGTCCGCGAAATGCGGGGCCGTTGACCACTTTGTACCCGATGCATTTGCTGTAGAGGTCGCTGATCACAACCCGGTCGCGGTTTTGACTGATAAAATCTTCCCGCAGGCGCATACGGTAGTTCGTTTCGGCGGCATTGTGTACGGCGTACTCCAGGTTACTGTAATTTTGATACTGCCCGATGTTTTTTCCCACCTGTTTGATGGCGCGCTGGAGGCCGTTTGAATAAGTGAAGAGGTATTGTTCGCGTTCGAAGTCCATGACCTTGAAAATGCGGCTTTTTACCTCCTGTTCCCAGTTTTGGTAATCGGCTGCATAACGGTTTTTGGCTACTTCATAATTGGCCACTTTGGTCAGGTACTTTTCATACAGCCGGATATGGTCTAGGGAGTCGCGTTCGTATTTTGCCAAGGCTTCCCGGTAGTATTTTTGGGCTTTTTTGTTGTTTTTTCTGCTCATGGCTGCTCCCATGCCACCTCCGAACATGTTTTGGATGTGGTCCAATTCCGGTTTTCGGGGCGGGTAGGGCGGGCGGGGCGCGTTCGGTGCCCGGGGTTCGGGCCGGACGTCGGCGGCGAAGACGGGCGCTACGGGTTTGGCCGGGATCGGCGCCCGCAGGGCCATGATGCTCTGCGGATTTTTGAGGGTACGGCGGAATGCCTGCCCGGCCGGTTGCCAGTTGATATTTCCGCCGGCATCGGGGCGGCTGTAGAATAATTCCATGCCGGGGTCTACCTGCCGGGCAGGCATCGCCACGGTCAGAGAAGCGCCGGCGGCCAATACGAGTGGTTTACCGTCCGATTGGGCATCGATATACACCATGCCACCCGTTTGAAGCAGCCGGCCGTCGCTCATGGTATGCAGATTTTGTGCAATCCAGTCGGAAGTGGAATACGCTTCTTTTATGATGACTTCCACCGGGCCATCGGGCGCCGTACCGTCTTCAAATACAAAACTTTGCGCGGGAATCACGACCACGGTTCCGCCGGCAGCCGTGATTTGTTGTTCCTGGTCCGGCCGGATGGAAATGGTTTGTTCGCCGGTAGCCGAGAGTTGTTTTTTCAGGGCGCTGAGGTTGTCGAACCGGAAAAGTGTGGCCGTAATGTCCACCCGGCGGTTTTTCTGCCTGACGGTTTCAGTGGTATTTTCGTCGGTGCGGTTTTGTTCGCCCCAGTTTTTTACGCTGGTTTTTCCGGGGAGCAGGCCTTTGGCCGACAGGTATCGCTGCACCGCTTCGCCCCGGTCGGCTGCCAGGCGCAGGTTGTATTTTTCCGTGCCTCGGTCGTCGGTGTACGCGTCGATCGTCACCGAATAATCCGGGGCATCGAGCAGGCCGGCAGCCAGGGTGTCGAGTGTGCGGCGCGCCTCCGGGGAGAGCGTATGTTGATCCAGTTCAAAAAAAACGGATACGGAAGACGTTGTTTGGGCTGTCAGAAAAACGGTAAAAGACAGGAAAAGCAGGAGCAGGAAGATTTTTTGCATACGAATTGTTTTGGCAACAAAAAATTGGGTTGTTTCGCTATTATCAGCGCAGTCTTTTGGCAAATATTGTATTGGCTTGTTTTTTAATACATACAACTTGTTCAGCATGTGTTGCCAATACGGGTTCGGGGCGCCCGATTTTTGCCTTTCGTTTGCCAAATACCATTAAACTTGATCCTCCACCGGAAGGAAAAATCTAATTTCGCTCGCTTTTTTGCGCTTTTTTATCCAAATCAAATCCTTGTCTGATGTTCAGGAATTTATCCATTCTTTTTTTAATTGCCTTCACCGGCGTTTTGAACGGCCAGGCCATCTGGTCGGAAGTAGCCGAAAAAAACATCCCGCAGAGCGGCGAACGCCTTATTGTGCCGCAGGTTTACCGCACCCTCCGCCTCGATGCGGCAGCCCTGCAACCCGTACTCGCCGGAGCGCCGGAACGATTCACCGCCGCAGCCGCCAAAAACGACCTGCCGGTTCTGATCCTGCCCATGCCCGACGGTAGTACCGGCCGGTTCCGCCTCACGGAATCGCCGGTAATGGCGCCCGAACTTCAGGCGAAATACCCTGAAATCCGGTCCTATACGGGTTATGGCATCGATGATCCCACCGCTTTGCTGAAATGTGATTTTACGCCGCGCGGGTTTCACGCTATGGTGATTTCCGCGGTGCACAATACGGTATTTATCGACCCATACAGCGTCGGCGACCTGGAGCACTACGTCGTTTATTATAAAAAAGATTATTTGCCTTCGCCGGACGATCTGCCCTTTACCTGTGCAACAAGTTCGGGCGATTTGAAAGAAATTACCCTGAACAACACCGGCGCCAAAGCGCAGGGCGACTGCCAGTTGCGCAAATACCGCCTGGCACTGGCCGCTTCGGCGGAGTACACCTCTTTTCACGGCGGCACCAAAGCGCTCGCACTTGCAGCCATGAATACCACCATGGCCCGTGTAAACGGCGTATATGAAAATGACCTTGCCATCACCCTTCAAATTGTCGCCAATTCGGACCTGCTGATCTATTTGAATGCCGGAACCGACCCTTACAGCAACGGCAACGCAGGCGCCATGCTCGATGAGAACCAAACCACCTGTGCGGGCGTTATCGGCGCCGCCAATTATGATATCGGACACGTGTTCGGCACCAACAGCGGCGGCATTGCGGGGCTCGAAGTTGTCTGTAAAAACAACAGCAAGGCGCAGGGTGTGACGGGCAGCGGTTCGCCCATCGGCGATCCGTTCGATATCGACTACGTGGCGCATGAAATGGGGCACCAGTTCGGCGGCGACCACACGTTCAACGGAACTGCCGGTTCGTGCAGCGGCAATGCCAATAACTCGACGGCCGTTGAGCCGGGCAGCGGCACCACCATCATGGCTTATGCCGGCATTTGTGACGCGCAGGATGTTCAATCGAACAGCGATGATTATTTCCATGCCGTCAGTGTACAACAGATCAACACCTATACCATAAGCGGGGCGGGTAACGGTTGCCCGGTTAAAACGGCTTCCGGCAACAGCAACCCCACCGTGAATGCGGGAGCAGATTATATTATCCCCAAATCCACCCCTTTTGCACTCACCGCAACGGGTAGCGACCCCGACGGCGACGCGCTCACGTATTGCTGGGAGCAAATGGACGCCGCCATCACCCCGTCGCCGCCGGTATCCACCAGCACAACGGGACCGTTGTTCCGTTCCTTCAAAGGCACGGCTTCGCCGACGCGGTATTTTCCACGCCTGCCGGACCTGGTAAACAATACCAATTATGCCTGGGAAAAATTGCCCGGTGTGGCGCGTACCCTGAAGTTTCGGGTGCTGTTGCGCGACAACCACGCGGGAGCGGGCTGCACGGATGAAGACGACCTGCAACTGAGCGTCGCCGCCAATGCCGGGCCGTTTGTTGTAACCGCCCCGAATACCAATGTGACGTGGATGGTCGGCGAAGTAAAAACGGTGACCTGGAATGTAAGCAGCACCAACGTGGCGCCCGTAAACTGCGCCCTTGTGCGCATCCTCCTGTCCACCGACGGAGGTTTTACGTACCCTGTCGTTCTGGCTGACAGTGTAGCCAACACCGGTTCAAAAGACGTGATGGTGCCCAACAATCTTTCCACAAGCTGCCGGGTAAAAGTAGAATCGGTGGGCAATGTATTTTTCGACATTTCCAACCAGAATTTCCGGATCGAAATGCCCAGTGCGCCGGGTTTCACCTTGCTCACGAATTCGGGATCGGCCCAGGTTTGCGCCGGCGATACACTTTCTTTTTCGGTCGATGTGGGCGCTATCCTCAACTTTTCGAACCCCGTACAATTGGTATTGAACGGAACCCCGGCCGGCTCAACCACGCTGATCAGCCCCAACCCGGTGACACCCGGCGGCAGCGCTACCTTGTATGTTTATAACCTCACCCCTGCCATGGCCGGCGCGTATTCGCTTGGTTTACAGGGCACTTCCGGGGCGTTGGTGCAAAATTCGGCGTTCCAGATGACGGTACTGCCAGGCGCCCCGTCGGCCATTTCCGGGGGCAGCCCTGCGGATGGCGCCACCGGCCTGCCCCTGGCCGGCACCCTGACGTGGAGCGCTTCCCCGTTTGCCGATAATTATTACGTGGAGCTGGCCACCAGCCCCTCTTTTTCAGCCGGTTCGCTGGTATTCAGCCAAACGCTGACAGGTACCAACGTACAAACCCCGACCCTGCTGCCAGGAGGTGTTTATTACTGGCGGGTGAAGGCTATAAATATTTGCGGCGAAACGGCCTTTTCGAACGCCGCTGCGTTTCAGGTAGTTAACTTGTCCTGCAACCAGACGTTTCCCGGTACCGACGTGCCCAAAAACATCCCCGGCAACTCGGCAAGTACGGTAACTTCTGTTTTAAACATTCCGGTGAATATGCCGATTGCCGATGTGAACCTGAGCATGCAGGCCACCCACTCTTTTGTCGGCGACCTGGATGCCCGGCTGATCGCTCCAAACGGCGCGTCCAAATTGTTGTTCGATCGCCCCGGGGCGCCACTCACGCAGTATGGGTGTTCGGGCAGCAACCTGAACCTCGTTTTTGACGACGGTGCAGCGCTCGACGCGGCGGCCCTGGAATCTTCGTGTTCGAACCCGCCCCCGGCCCTGTTTGGCACTTACAAGCCCATCGATGCGTTGTCGAGCCTGAACGGCCTGAGTTCGCAAGGCGCCTGGAGCCTCGTGGTTAAAGATAATTTTGCGCAGGACGGCGGCAGCCTGACGGCCTGGAGTTTGTCATTTTGTTTTTCAGGCACAATCGGCGCCGGCGCTCTGGCGGTCAATTCACCCTTAGTTGTAGGGGCCGGCCAAAGTGATACGATCGGGAATACCAACCTGGCCATAGCCATTACCGGAACTTCCAGTCAGGGAAAATTCACCTTGCTGGACCTCCCGCAACACGGCGCTCTCAGCCTGAACGGCAATGCGCTTCAATTCGGCGATTCTTTCACGCAGACAGATATCGATGCGGGTTTGCTGACTTACAGCCACAACGGCGATGGCGCCACCGCCGACGAATTCCGCTTCGACGCCGTGGATCAAAATAACTACGGCTGGCTGCACGATACGGCTTTTCAGATCATCATCGTTCAAAATAACCTCGCGGCAACGGCAACGCAAACGCAGGCCATCCTGTGTGTCGGCGGCGCTACCGGTTCGATTACCGTCACAGCGACCGGCCTTGACGGGCAATACCAATACAGCCTTGACGGCGGCCCGGCCCAGAATTCCAATGTATTCAGCGGTCTGCCCGCAGGTACTTATTCGGTGGTGGTAACCGGGCAATACGGTTTCACGGCCGCGGCAAATGCCGTTGTACTGAATGATCCTGCCGCCATCGGGATCGACATCGCTGTGGTGACCGACGACGCCACTGTGACGGCCACGGGGGGTACGGCTCCTTTTGAATACAGCCTCGACGGGGTAAATTTCCAGCCCGGCAACAAATTTGAAAACCTGGCAAACGGTACCTATACCGTCACCGTTAGGGATGCAAACGGATGCACGGCCAGTGCGGCGTTTGTTGTTTTGGTCAACACCCTTGTCGCGGACCTCGCGATCCAAAAACCCATATCGTGTTTTAACGGGAGCGACGGGTCAATCACGGTCAGCGCAGCGGGCGGGCAGGCGCCGTATTCCTACAGCCTGAACGGCGGTATTTTTCAGGATGAAAACATGTTCAACGGCCTGCCGCCGGGTGTATATTCTGTAGAAGTTAAAGACAATCAGGGTTTTAGCATCGCGACTAACGAAGTGATGCTCACGGCTCCACCGGCTATTTCCGCTTCGGCAACTGCAAACCTGAACGTGATCACCGTCACGGCTTCCGGCGGCACCGGCAGTCTGATGTACAGCATCAACGGGACGGGATTTCAGACCGGCAATTCGTTTCCGGGCCTTGCAAATGGCGACTACACGGTCACCGTTCGCGACGAAAACGGCTGTACGACGACCGCCGAAGTAACGGTCGCGGTGCCGGCCCTGGAAATTACTTCCTTCGGCGCTGTGCAGCCGATTTTGTGTTTTGGCGGCGCCACCAATATCGAAATAAGCGCCACCGGCGGGATACCGCCCTATGAATACGCCCTCGACAACGGTGCTTTTCAAAGCAGTCCCGTGTTTAATACAGGCAGCGGCCCGCACTTTGTCAAAGTGCGCGACGCAGCGGGCAATGTGGTGCAATCCACCGATATTTCCCTTCCCGAACCGCCTCAACTCGTGGCAAGCGTTGTGGTAAACGGCAACGACGCCCAATTTTCGGCGGACGGCGGTACGCCGCCCTATTCCTACGATTATAACGGCCCGATTCCACCCGACAACCTGACCAACGGTACGTATACACTCACCGTCACGGATGCCAACGGCTGCACCGATGTGGAAGTATTTGTGGTGAACCTTCCTCCCTTGTCGCTTGCCGGAGAGATCACCAATATTGATTTTTGCGAGGGAGAGGCTGTTATCGAACTTACGGCCAGCGGCGGTGAAGGGCCTTATGATTACTCGCTGAACGGCGGACCTTTCCAAAGTTCGCCGGTATTTACCATTTTTCCGGGCGCCAATACGGTACGTGTACGTGATGCGGCGGGCACCATCGTCCAGATACCCGTGCCCTTCCAAGTGAATCCGCCCGTACAACTTGACGCGGTCGCAACGACGGATACCATCATTGCTTCCGCACAATTCGGCACGCCGCCTTACCAGTTTTCCATCAATGGAGCGCCGTTCCAGGCTTCACCGGTGTTCCCGGGGCTCGCCAACGGGGACTACCTGGTGGTGGTGGAAGATTTAAACGGCTGCCTGGACACCGTTTTTCTGGCCGTCACAGCAGTGACCGATCCGGTGGCGGTGTGGGGATTGGTTATATCGCCCAATCCTTCCAACGGTTTGTTCCGCCTGCTGATGGAAGACGCGCCGGCAAATTTACACGCCGGAGTGTTTGACGTGACGGGCCGGAACCTGCGTTCGCTGCATTTTTCGCCGCAGGGCGGTGTATTTCAGGCGACCATCGACTTGCTGGACCTGCCCCAGGGAACGTACTTGCTGCGACTTACCGACGGTAAAAACTGGGGTGGTGTACGGTTGAGTATCGTCCGGTAATGGCGTTTGACGCGATAAACATGATGAGGTGTATCACAAATCAAAGTTCCGACAGGATTTACAGGGTTTACAGGATTTATTCGTCTGTTTTGTAGAAAAAAAATCCTGTCAATCCTGTCAATCCTGTCAATCCTGTCAATCCTGTCAATCCTGTCAATCCTGTCAATCCTGTCAAAAATAAAATACTTGCCGGGCAAGACCATTATGGAAATAACATTTACCCATCAGCATCGAAGTTACCGCGCCGATCTTTCAAAACCCATCGACTTGTCGATGCCGCTGAAAGACGGGTTGGATAATGCCAACTGTTTTTATGCTCCGCCGGTGGCGTTTTGGCCTGTGGAGGCGGGCAGTTTTATCGGAAGCACAGCCAGGGGTGGGCCGGTCAATTTTTTTAACGTCACCTTCAACCCACACGGCAACGGCACACATACCGAGTGTGTGGGCCACATCGCCAGGGAGCGCTTCGTGCTGGGGGAATGCCTCCGGGATACGCATTGCCTGGCTAAATTAGTGAGTCTTTATCCGCAAAAAGCGGACAACGGCGACCGGATCATTGTGCGTTCGCAATTGGAAGAAGTATTTGGAAAAAACGAATCGGAGGCACTGATTATCAGAACTTTACCCAATGACGACCTGAAAAAACGTACCAACTATTCGGGCGCCAACCCGCCTTACCTGCATTTTGAAGCGGCGCAGTATCTGGCCGGTTGTGGTGTTGAACACCTGCTCATCGACCTGCCTTCGGTCGATCGTGAAGAAGACGGCGGGCAACTGCTCGCCCACAAAGCGTTCTGGCAATATCCGGATGCCGTGCGCAAATACTGCACGATCACCGAACTGATTTTTGTTCCGAACAACGTAAAAGACGGGGTTTACCTGCTCAACCTGCAAACTGCCGCCTTCGACCTCGATGCAAGCCCTTCAAGGCCGGTGATTTTTCAGGTAGGGGTTCACAACACCCCGTTATAAGTCCGGTAAACCACCGCAGTGCATACTTCGCCGACTATTCGGAGGGTATTTTTATCAATTGCACTCATATTATCGCTGTGGGTATGCCAGTGGGGTACAAATCCCGATTTGGTGCCGCCGGGCCTGCTGATGATATCGATGATGGGGATACGGGCATTTGTGATCACAAAATAGTGGTCGTCCGTAACCGGTGCGCCGTTTTCTTCCACAAAAACATTGCTGTAGCCGAGGGAAGCCGCCGTGGACCACACTTTTTGCACGATTCCGGGTGCAGCCTGCATGGAAATACCTTCTTTCTGGAATTTGGGGTTGGCGCCGCCCACCATATCCAGGAGGATGCCGAATTGAGGCATATAACCCGGCCGGTGCAGGTTTTTTGACCAGTGTTGTGCGCCGAGGCACCAGGATTGGCTGTGGTCTTTGCCGTCGTCGGCGTCATTACCCTGATCTTCGGCGTCGAAACAAATCAGGTCCACACCGATCTCCACCGGTTGTTCCTTCAGCAGCCGGGCGATTTCGAGCAGGATGCCCACGCCGCTGCCGCCGTCGTCGGCGCCAAGGATGGGTTGCGTTTTGTCTTTTGTATCCTGATCGGCCTGGAAGCGGCTGTCCCAGTGCGCGGCCAGCATAATCCGCCGCGGGATTTCGGGTTTGTATTGAGCGACGATATTGACGCCGTCGAAAGTGGCGCCTTTGTAATGTGGCGCCTTGAATTTTTGTTCGATCACGGTCAGTCCCTGCCTTTTAAATTCGCTGACGATCCATGCCGCACATTTGCGATGGGCCTCCGTATTCGGTACACGGGGACCAAAGGCCACCTGTTTTTTTACAAAAACAAACGCCGAATCGGCGTTGAATGTCGGTGTGGCCACCTGCTGCACAGGGGCTTGGGCGGGTTGATTTGCCGTTGGCAGCGGCGCCGGTTTGGTGTTTTCCGGTTTGCACCGCGGCAGGGAAACCATCAGGTAAGAAACCGCAAAAACCACGAGCAGGGCCAGGGCAATTTTTTGACGAGAATTTTTAAATGCCATCTTGATTTTTATAAAAGAATTCCGCCGCAAAGAACGTCAAAAACCCGCGACTTCTTTTTCAACTCTTCCAATTATGGTAATTTGCGTTTTCCTTCGGGAAACAACATAAACTCCACGAGAAACTAAAATTCATCCCCGAACGCAAAATCCGCCTTGCGTTCCGTCCAGCGGCCGCGGGTGAAATCGGGGAACGCCTGCGGGCTGCTTCCCGTGGCGATACTCGCTTCCGACAAGGGCGTGATAGCGAGCCAGGTGGCCGCGTCATAAACATCCATTTGCGGGGCGATATTGCGTTTGGCGGACTCCACAAAGTGGTGAAACACAAAGAAATCCATACCACCGTGCCCTGCGGCCTTGGCGTCGTTGCCGTATTTTTCCAAAGCGGGTGATCGTAGCGGTCGAGCCAGGGTTGGGCTTCTTCCCAGCCATGTCCTTTTGATTTTCCGGCGATGTGCAGGCTTTGATTCACGTCCATCCATATGCCGTTGGTGCCCTGCACCCGGAAACCCAGGGAATATGGGCGTGGCAGGCCGGTGTCGTGCGACAGCAGCACCGTTTCGCCGTTGGAGGTTTTGATGATCGTGGTGACGACGTCGCCCAGGTTGAATTCCACACGGGCGTTGGGGTGGCCGGGGCCGCCTTGGGGGTGGTTCACGATGTATTCGTGCAAGCCGCGCGTTTTGCTGGCCGTGGACGTGAGGTGCAAAAAACGGTTGCCCCGGTTGATATTGATCATCATGGCTACCGGCCCGACGCCGTGGGTGGGGTAAAGGTCGCCGTTGCGGTGTACCGAGTGTTTGGTGCGCCAGCGGGCTTCGCTGAAACCTTTTTCTCCGAACTCCGCGCCGGAGCCGTAGGGCGTGAGCCCGTCGTTGAACTTCACCCCGCGCAGGTCGTGCTGGTAGCCGCCTTCGAGGTGAATGAGTTCGCCGAACAAACCTTCACGCACCATTTGTAACACCGCCATCACGTCGCGGCGGTAACACACATTTTCCATAAACATCAGGTGCGCGCCGGTGGCCTCGTGGGTGTTGACTAATTGCCAGCACTCGTCGAGTGAAAAACCGCCACACACCTCGGTGCCGACGTATTTGCCCGCCTGCATGGCCGCCACGGCCTGCTGGGTGTGCCATTCCCAGGGAGAGGCGATGATAACTGCGTCGATATCCTTGTCTTTCAACAAGTTGAGGTAGTCGTGGTTACCTTTGTCGTACACGGCGGGTTTTTTGCCGCCTTTTTCGGCGATCAGATTCAGGCAATCGGCCACCATACGCGGATCGGGGTCGGCGATGGCGGCCACTTCACAATCGCTGCGGAGCAGGGCTTCTTCCACGTGGTTTTGACCGCGCAGGCCCGTGCCGATAAAGCCGATTCGAAGTTTGGAGGTGGAAACCGGTCGTCTGGACGGGTGTATTTGCGGATTTTCTGCGCCGACGATGTTCGGCGTGACGAGGGCGGCGCCCGCAAGCGAGGTTTTTCGGAGGAAAGAGCGTCGGTCGAGTTTGGCCATGCGATTTTTTAGGGCGAATAAAGGGAAAAAGAGAAAACAAACGTTGTTAAATGCCAACCCGCTTACCGGTCATAAATGTTACCGGCAAACGCCGGTTTATGAAAAACCTGAATTCCCTACTTTTGCCACCCGAACACAGCATCCGAAACCCGCTGATAAGCGATCACTGACAACCGATAACCAACACAACCGCATGTTCAAACCACTCTTCAAAATCCGCGAAAACGGCTATTACGGCTTTATCGACGCACAGGGTGTGGTTGTGATCGAGTCGCAATACTTAGAAGCGGGTGAATTCCGGAACGGCTTTACGGCAGTCCGACTCAACGGACAGTGGGCGGTGATGGATATGCTGGGGCGTTTGTTTATCCGGCGTTTGTACCGCAGCGTCGGGTCGTTTGAAGAAGACCTGGCACGGGTGCAGGTGGTGCAGGCCTGGGGCTATATCGACCGGCACGGAAAAGAGCGGATCCCCCCCATGTTCGAGGTGGCGGGCGACTTTTCGGAGGGCCTGGCTCCCGTGGCATTCGACGGCAAGGCGGGTTTTATCAACGGGGATGGGCAATTTGCCGTAAAACCCGTGTATTCGGGTACGGATGTCTTCCGCGAAGGGCTGGCACCGGCGGGCGACAACGGTTTGTGGGGGTTTGTGGATGCCCGGGGCAGGTTTGTGAGCAAACCGGAGTGGGACACGGCAAAGCCGTTTCAAAAAAACCTCGCCGTGGTGACCCGGGGGAAACGCTGGGGCCTCATCGACCGGGAAGGCCGCGTGCGGGTGACGCCACAGTTCGAATTTGTACGGGACCATGCGCACGGCGAATTTTTCGACGGTATGGCGCTGGCCTACCGCGACGGCAAATACGGTTTTGTCAATCAACAGGGTGAAGTACCGGTGGAGCCGATCTTCGACCTGGCGGGCGACTTCGGTGAAGGACTGGCGCTGGTGGAGATCAACGGCGCGTTCGGGTATATCGACAAGGCGGGCAAATTGTTGATTATGCCCAAGTTCGAGGACGCGGGGGTGTTTTCCGACGGATTGGCCCAGGTGTGTATCGACGGCAAATGGGGGTATATCAATACCGACGGCCAGGTCGCCATTCCGGCAACATTCGACGCCGCCACCCCTTTCCGCGACGGGCTGGCCCGGGTCGTTTCAGGCCATCACTGGTTATACATCGACCGCTTTGGCGGCGTCATCTGGCGGGAAGAATAACCGGGGCGGCCAATTTTTTTTGTCGGCTGCCTTGCAAATCGAAAAAAACAAGGCCCGGGTCGCTCTGGCGACCCGGGCCTTGTTTTTTGGCCTTTTTGTAGCCTTTTACCGCACATTATGCCAATACTACATCTAAAATCGGCGGGATAGTACAAAAATGTTTTCGTTAAGAAAAACTTAATTAAAAATTTTTTTTGTTAAAATTTCTTGCCGCAGCGCTACTGGCACAGGGTTAGCAAGTCTTAATGTACGTCCGAATATCAGGACGCGCATTTAACCAAATACACATTCCCATGTGGCACTCTAAAATCTTACTCCCCCTCGCTCTGCTAATCCCGCTTTTCGTTTCAGGGCAACGAATCAAACAGACCTACCAATACGCCGAAATCAACGGGTATGTGGTTGACAAAATTTCCGGCGCACCGCTCAGCCAGGCTTTGGTGATCGTGTACGACGACCAGTTGATTGTACCGCTCGCCGTCACCGAATCAGATGCCGAAGGTGTGTTTTCCGCCCAGGTTCCGAAAGTGGAACGGTACAAGATACAGGCCGACAAGGCGACGTTTTTTGAAAACGAGGCCGTTGTTTTGAGCGAAAACGTGGAAAAAAAGGTCAAGCTGAAACTCGACCGCAAACCCGGCTACGTATTTGACATCACCATTTTTGACAAAGCATTCGAACACAATACGATCAATACGTTGCGCGACTGCAAGGTGGAGATTTACAACAATACAACGAAGGAGCAGGTGCTCACGATCGAAAAACTGCCCAAATCCACGTTCAACTTTTCCTTCGCGGAAGGCAATCACTACACCATGCTGGTGCGCAAACAGGGCTACCTCAACCGCCGCGTGGAAGTATACGTCAACGTCAACGGGTGTATTTTGTGTGTCGACGGCATGGGGGTGAAAGAACCCGACGTGGTACCGCTGATGTCGCACGGCAACGAAGTCGGGTATTTTCTCGGCGCCATCGACCTCGACTCGCTTTCAATCGGCAAACGGTTTCAGTTAAAAAACATCTACTACGATTTCAACAAATGGGACATTCGTCCGGAAGCCGCCAAAAATCTGAATAAATTGGCAGAGTTCTTGAAAGACAATCCGGGAATGAAGTTTGAACTTGGTTCGCACACCGATTCCCGCGGTTCTGATGATTACAATTTGAGCCTTTCGGATAAACGCGCCAAGTCTGCCGTCGATTACATGGTGAGCAATTGTGGTGTGGCGCAGGAATCGATCACTTCAAAAGGTTACGGAGAAACCCAACTGATCAATAGGTGTGACGACGGAATGGCTTGTTCGGAAAACGACCACCAACTCAACCGCCGCACAGAAGTAAAGATCACCGGCTGGAACGACAAAGACCCCTTGTGGGACCGCAGCCTGAAAGAGATCATCGAAGATAAAAATTTGTACCAGAAAGTAATAGAACAGGAAAGACGCCAGAAAGCCAAGTTGTTGACCAGCCGCAAATAAACCGATTCAAAACCACCGATTTTTTCAATCCGCCAAATCTGATTACTCATGAATGCCATCCTGAATTTCAAAAATCTTTTCGCCTGGTCGCTTCTGCTCGTTGCAACGACCGCCGCTGCGCAAAACGAAATTCATTCCACCCAAACCGACGAAAAGTACGGTAACACTACCATCATTTATACAAAAGGAAAAGCAGCCGACGATTCGGCTATCCTTGCACAACTCGACAATTCCTACGGTATCGGCGACGTCATCCGGATCACGGAAGCCACGCCTGCCACACAAATGGTCGCCTCCACGGATGATGCCATGCTGTTTATGGACAAACCCAACACACTGGCATCCGCGCCGAAAACAGTCGCCGTAAAATCTACGCCGAAAGCGGTTCAAACGGAGAAAAAACCGGTTATCGAGCCGGTTGTGGTTGCCCAGAAAGTAACGGCGCCCGTTGCCAAAGCTGCTCCCAAAGTAATGCGGAAAGGGATCATCTACCTGCTCGAAAAAGTTTACTTCGACACCAACAAGGCTGAACTCAAAGCCGACAGCGACGAGGAACTCGACAGCGTACTGGCGTTTTTGGAAGACCATCCCACAGCCGTGATCGAAGTACGCGGACACACCAACAACCTGATGTGGCCCAATGCAGACTTCGCCGGCGAACTTTCCACAAACCGCGCCAAAGCAGTAGCCGACTGGCTGATCGCCAAAGGTATTACCGCCGACCGTATTCAATACAAAGGTTTCGGCTGGACGATGCCGATCCTTCCGAACATCAACGCGGAAGGCCGCAAAAAAAACCAGCGTGTAGAAGTAAAAGTACTGAGTATGTAAAAATATCCCGGACGAAGGAGCCTGCTCCCGACTCCGTTCCTTCCATGAGGTTTAGATCGATCCGTCTTGCGGCACAGGCTGTGAGGCGGATTTTTTGTTATTCGTATTGTATATCTGCCGCGCTACTTACCACAGGTGGTCAAGAGCGAAGTATTCTCCTTGGAAAATTATATAAATCCCTGTACTTTAGGGGCGTTTCATCATTTAATACCCGTTCTCATGAAAAATTCTCTCCGCTTTTGCCTGCGATTTTTTTTGCTTTTCCTGGCGCCCGGCGTCCCATTGCCCGCATTCGCACAAACTGCTTCTGATACCTTTACCCTGATCACCTGTCACCGTTTTTGGAAAACAAATGCACCCGTCGCGGGAATGTTGCCCTACAACCTGCCGGGGCCGCCAACTCCGTACGTGTCATTGGAACCGAATTATAACGGCTTTTGTGACCGGTACAAGTTTTCTCCGCCGGGTATGGTTGATGGTTTTTGCCCTTTTGGCTATAACGCCGATTCGAGTTATGTCAACGGCGTTACGGTAGCCGATTTGTTCACGATACAGCGGCATATTTTGGGTATAGAGCCGATCCCCTTGTACGCTCTTCGCTGGATAGCCTCCGATGCCAATCAGTCGGGCACGGTTACGGGTTTTGACCTCGTTTTTTTCAGAAACCTGATCCTGGGCAAATCCAGCACGTTGTCCGGCAATTATTCCTGGAAGGCTTATTCCTCCTACCAGGTTCCGATTGTCCCGCCAACCTGTACCTACGACTACAATCCCGCGCTGGCAAGCGATACCATGGATATCATTGCCATCAAGATCGGCGACCTCGACGGCGACGCCAATCCTTCGGGACCTTATATCATTCCGCAAATGTTGCCCGCGGCAACGCTGTATACCAGCGATGTTGCAGTTGATGCCGGAGACACCATCCTGGCGCCGGTTTTTATGACGGAAAACCTCGGATTACACGGTATGCAGGCCGGTTTCCGGCTTAAAAACCCTGCGCTGGGGCAATTTGTGGGAATAGGAACCGGTTTGTTGCCGGACCTGAATACCTCCAATTTTGCCATATTTCCGGAAGGGCTCACCTTTGCCTGGTTCAACCTTATTAATTTTAACCCGCTTCAGACAGATACCACACCCCTGTTTTTTCTGAAAATCATTGCCAATCAATCGTTTCAACTTGGAGACGCCCTCCAACTCTGGCACGACGTAACGCCGGCGCTTTGGATTGATGGGGATGCCGCCGTCCACCCGTACAACACCGACCTGGCCACTTCAGCCGTACTCCAGCCTGCCTCGCCCGCGGGAGTGCGGGTACACGCGCCTGCACCCAACCCGTTTACAGACCGGGCGCTCATTCGGGTCGACCTGGACCATTCGGAAAAAACCTGCCTGGAAGTGTCGGATGTCTGCGGGCGTATATTGCTGCGCCGGGAACAAACCCTGCATGCCGGGACACATCTGCTGGAAATACCCGGCGAGGTCGCGCCTGCGGGCGGGATGCTTTTTTACCGGCTGACGGCGGGGGGCAGGAGTGTTGCGGGGAAGGTGTTGCGGGTGGTCTAAATCCGGCGTCGATCGTGTCAAATTCGACGCAACACTTTTACGACAATTTCAGGTCAATCAGGCGGTAGGCAAAACCAGTTCGAACCGATATACTGCGAAAATAAATTCTCCATCGCATCCCCGAATCCCCAGCCGATATCCGCCGTATTTCCAACAATCGCCCGGCAACGGGTTTTAAAATGGTCTTCTAACTTGTTGGCAACGATCAGTTTAAGCGCCTTTTCGAACGCCGTGGCTGTGGAACGGTAAAATGCGTCGTACATATCGCCATAGTCATTGGTGAATTGAACGGCCTGTTCCACCCGGTACAAGGCCAGATCGATCAATTCGTGCGGGAATATGGATATTTTCTCAAATTCGGCGACAATGGCGCGCAGCTTGGACGCTTTCGGGTTTTGCGGATTACCACTCCTGGGAGAATAAAATTGCTTAGCGATACTGGCTTTGTATTCTTCCAGGATTTTATTTCGATCTTCTTCGGATGACAGTTCCTGGCCGTAAAAATCCTGCACCTGTTTCAGTTTCGAAAACAGTTTAACTACCTCTGCCCGAAGTTCGGTTTCGCTCAGTGCGTCAAGGTATTTTTTTAGTTCCGCAACTTTTAATTTGGCCATAGTGCGTTTATTTTCAAGTCATTAGTGTTTATAGGATGGGTTGTTGGCCGCGATTTCAATCGGCTTCACCCTCCCGGCCAGCCAGATACTTGCCGCGATCAGCACGATGGAAAAATAACCCACCAGTGCGTAGTGTTCGATACGTCCTTCAGCGGTTTTATGCACGATCGCCCCGCCAATCATAGCCGCTACGCCCGTCGACAGTTGCTGCATGGACGAATTGATACTCATAAATCCGCCGCGTTGTTGGGGCGTCACCACACCCGACACAATGGCCTGCATCGGGACCATACGCCCGTTGACGACAACGAAAAACAACCCGGAAATGATCAGCACCACCCACAACGGCATCGGCCAGAGATTGGTGATGAGCCAAACAGGAATCAGGGACAGCAACGCAAATACCACAAACACAGGGTATTTGCCGCGCCGGTCCGCAAGTTTACCCACTAATGGAGAAGTAAAAATCGTGAGTGCCCCGCCGACGAGGTAAATCAGAAAAATGTTCTGCTCGCTGTAACCTGCATTGCCCACCAGCGACGGCGCAATAAATGGAATAATGACAAAATGCCCCATCATCAGGACGATCGAAAGCGAGAGCGCTTTCATCTGATTGGGTGTTTGGAAAATATCGGTGAGTACACGCACCGGGTTTCCAAACGGCTGGTGCTCCATGAGGTGTTTGTTCACCGGCGGCACAAAAAGGGCGATCAAAATAGCCACCACCACGCCTAAAGAACCAATCGCCACAAACGGTATGTGCCAACTGAACTTCGCCGCCAGCCACAAACCCGCCGGCACACCCGCCACCGAAGCCAGTGAAAATGAGGTCATCAGAATACCCATCGCCCGCGCCCGGCGCTCGTATTCAAAGGTATCGGCCACAATCGCCAGCACCTGCGCCCCGATCATGCCGCCAAACAAACCCGCCAGCACCCGCGCTGCCACGAGCAATTCGTAATTCGGCGCAACCGCACAGGAAAACGTGCCGGCTACAAAACCGACATAGGCAAACAGCAAGACCTTTTTCCGGTCGAAGCGGTCCACAAAAAAAGCCGCCGCAAAACTCGAACAGCCCGCCGTAATCGCATACGCCGACACGGCCAAACCGAATTGTTGCGGATTAATATGCAGCAAGTTCATCAACTGCGGCCCCAGCGGCATCATAATCATGAAGTCCATGATGTGGGTAAAATTGACTGCCGCGAGGATGAAGAGGAGGCGTTTTTCTTTTTTGAATTCATAGGGCGGGGGTAACAGTGTAGAGTAGAAAGGGTTTCGGAAGTGGCTATGAATCCGTTTGGGATTCGGCAATCGTTTTCAACTCTTCCAGTGTTACGCAAATAATTTTGGGAAATTCGATGTCGGTGAGAATCCTAAAATGCCGGTCGTAAGTGACCAAATAATCCGCACCTGCAGCGACTGCACAATCAGAAAATTTGTTGTCGTCCGGGTCGGTGGTAATCAGGTTCCATTTGAAGAAGACCTGAACAGGAAAGATATTTTCCAGTGTATCAAGTATTTGAAGCACTCCGTCAGCCGCTACAGGAGCATAAAAATCAGCCAGTTGTTCTTCGTATTCGAATAGAATTTCACTCGTGATGGCCAAGTCAATATCGCCGCGTTTTATCAAATCAAACAGCCACCTGTGCTTAGCCGAGCGCGGAACGATTTGCAAAAGGCAGTTGGTGTCGAGGACAATTCTCATTGTGCATAAGGTGTCCGTTTGGGATGCTCATGCTGCAAAGCGTCTAATCTGTCTTGGCTCAAATTCTTTTCTATAGACAGGCGTTCGATTTCTGCCTGCACCAAATCGTCGTAAAATTCAATCAGCAACAGACGCAGTTTCTGCAATTGCTCCGGCGGCATTTGGCGAGAAAAAAGTTTGAGCAACATGAGTTGCGTTTCGTTCAACTTTTGCGATGGTGCTGCATTTTGCTGTTGCATAGCAAGTAGATTTATTCTCAAAAGTACATGTTTTTTTGAAAAAATGGGCGTTTTTAATAGAAATCAGCGCGAGAATAGTTCAACTGACTTATCCATATCCCAATAGCGGATACAATCAACTTCCCACCTATGATAGTCTCATTATACGAGAAGGTGCACTATCAAGTACAGAAAAAGTGTTCGGGTCTTGTTTAATCCATTCGTAGCTAATGAAGCCGATGATTGAGCTATGGGAAGAGCCCAGTATCGAAGCGAGATACTTCCGGTTAAAGTTTAAGATGTTATCCATAGGTTGAGATTTCGAGTTAAACAATTCTGTGTGAATGCACTAATGCGCCTCCAACCAATTTTCCCCCGTTCCCATATCCACCAGAATCGGCACTTTCAGGTTGGGAATGGCATTTTGCATTTTTTCCCGGATCATCGGCTTGAGTCGCTCCAGTTCGTCTTTACGCACGTCGAACACCAATTCGTCGTGCACCTGGAGGATCATATTGGAACGAAAACCGCCAGCGCGCATGGCTTCCCGGATGTGCACCATCGCCACTTTGATCAGGTCGGCGGCCGTGCCCTGAATGGGCGAATTGATGGCAAACCGTTCGTTCATGGAGCGCATCATGCCGTTGCGGCTGTTGATGTCGCGCAGGTAGCGGCGGCGGCCCAGCAACGTTTCGACGTAGCCGTTCGCGCGGGCGAACTCCACGGTGTCGTCCATGTATTTTTTCAGGCCGGAATATTGACGGAAGTAGTTCTCTATCAATTCTTTGGCTTCCGGGCGTTTGATGCCCAGCTGGTTGGAGAGGTTGCTGGCGCCCGCGCCGTAAATGATGCTGAAATTTACGGTTTTCGCGGCGCGGCGCTGGTCGGCGGTCACTTCTTCCAGCGGCACGCCGTACACCCGGGCTGCCGTGGCTAAGTGAATGTCGAGCCCTTTTTGAAAAGCGTCGAGCATGGCTTCGTCGCCGCTGATCTCGGCGATCAGGCGCAGTTCGATCTGGGAGTAGTCGGCCGAAAGCAAAATGTGGTCGGCATCGCGGGGAATAAACGCTTCGCGCACTTTCCGGCCTTCTGCTGTGCGCACGGGAATGTTTTGCAGGTTGGGGTTCTGGCTGCTGAGGCGGCCCGTGGAGGCAAGCGCCTGGTTGAACGAGGAATGCACACGACCCGTGCGCGGGTTGATCAGCGCGGGCAAGGCATCCACGTAGGTGCTTTTGAGTTTCATCAGGCCGCGGTGGGCGAGAATATCGGCGCAAATGGGGTGTTGGGTGGCCAGTTCGGTCAATACGTCTTCATCCGTACTGTATTGGCCCGACTTCATTTTTTTGCCGGGGTAGAGAATTTTCATCCGGTCGAACAATACTTCACCCACCTGTTTCGGGCTGGCGACGTTGAACGGGAAGCCTGCCTGGTCCAGCACTTTTTTTTCGAGGCCGGCGATCGAGACGGCTAATTCTTTGGAGTACGCGCCCAGAAAATCGGGGTCGATACGCACGCCGGCGTGTTCGATATCTGCCAGCACCTGCACCAGCGGAGTTTCCACTTCGCGGAAGAGTTTGACTAATCCCGGTCCGCCGGCGTCGAGTTTTGGAGCGAGGTAGTCGCGCAGTTGAATCGTAATATCGGCGTCTTCAGCGGCGTAGTCCTTGATCAGTTCTATGGGTACGTCGCGCATGGTGCCCTGCTGCGCGCCTTTTTTGCCGATCAATTCCTCGATTTTGACGGTGGCGTATTGCAGGTAGGTTTCCGCCATGTAATTCATGTTGTGGCGGAGTTCGGGTTCGAGCAGGTAATGGGCGAGCATGGTATCCCACAGGGGGCCGCGCACGTCAACGCCATAGTTTTTCAGGACGATGATGTCGTATTTCAGGTTTTGGCCGATTTTTTCAATATGCTCATTTTCAAATACTTGCCGAAATTCTTCCACCACTTTTTGCGCTTCCGCGCGTTCGGCCGGCACGGGCACGTACCAGGCTTCATGGGCTTTTACAGAGAATGAAAAACCGACTAAGTCGGCCTGTGTTGCATCCAGCGCGGTGGTTTCGGAATCGTAACAAACGACGGGTGCGGCCCTTAACAGGCCGACCAGTTCGGCGCGTTTTTCAGGTGTGTCGGCGAGGTGGTATTCGTGGGGAACGTTGTGGATGTTTTTATCCGCAGCGCGGTGCGCCATGCCGCCGCTTTCAATAATTCCGCCGGTGGCGATGGGTTGGGCATCGGGGTCGTTGCCGAACAAATCACCCTGCGTGCCCTGCCCGGTGGAAGTCCGTCCCGCCGGTTTTTTCCCGGCAGTAACCCGGAAGTCCGTTCCGGGGCTGCCGGGAGTTTGCCCGGAACGGACTTCCGGGTTATTGCCGGCCCAGGGGCTCCGCAAAATTGCATCCGCTAAAGTCTTGAATTCCAGTTCTTTAAAAATACCGATGAGTTCTTCCCGGTTGAACGGTTCAATTTCAAACGCTTTGTCGTCGAACTCGATGGGCGCGTTTATGTCGATCCTGGCTAACCATTTGGAAAGTGTGGCTTTTTCGCCGTGGGTTTGCACGATCTCCTGTTGTTTGCCTTTCAGTTTGTCGGTGTTGGCGAGCAGGTTTTCGATGGAGTCGAATTCGTCCAGCAATTTTGCCGCTGTTTTTTCGCCGATACCGGGCAGGCCGGGTATGTTGTCGACGGCGTCGCCCATGAGGCCGAGCATATCGACGACCTGGTCCACCCGTTTGATACCCCAGCGTTCGCAGACCTCTTTTTTACCCCAGATTTCCGCCGCGTCGCCGCCTTTGCCGGGTTTGTAGAGGAAAATTTTATCATCCACCAACTGCCCGAAATCCTTGTCGGGCGTGACCATAAACACCTCGTAACCATCTTTTTCCGCTTGTTTGGCCAAGGTACCGATCACGTCGTCGGCTTCGTAGTTGGGCACACACACGACGGGCAGGTTCATGGCGCGCACGATTTTTTCGACCCAGGGAATACCAAAGGTGATGTCTTCGGGTTGCGCTTCCCGGTTGGCTTTGTAGGGTTCGTATTTTTCGTGGCGGAAGGTGCCGCCTTTCGGATCAAACACAACCGCAATGTGAGTGGGTTTTTCCGACTGCATCATATCCCACAACGTGCGCATAAAGCCTTGAATAGCAGAGACATTCCAGCCTTTGGAGTTGATGAGCGGGCGGGTGATGAACGCAAAATGCGCGCGGTAAATGAGCGCGTGGCCGTCGAGGAGGAAGAGTTTTTTCGTCATTGTTTACCCGCCGTAGCCTTGGCGGAGGAGGGTTTGTCATTATTCGTCGTACGTCATTTTTACCCGCCTTCGCCAAGGCTACGGCGGGTAAACACGCAGCAAGGTAGGGAAAAAACTATTTTTTGTTTTAAAAAAACGCCACCTGTCAAGCAGAAGCGGGGACATCTCGAAAAATGGGCGAGCGTCAAGTGCCCGAATCGGTTGGCTCCAGTGTGTCGGGAAATTGAGCGGGAGCGACAATAAGCGTACCCCGATAAATATCCAGCACGAGCAAGTCTTTGTCGCCGGTGACGAGGCAATCCGCTTGGTCAACTACAAAATATTGTTGTCGTCTGCGTCGCGGCAAACAGTGGGCAGCGGGGTGTGCGGTTGAACTAAACTTGATTTTTCGATAATCAGCGAAAGCATTTCGAGTATATCGCGTTCTTCGATGTTGAATTTGGACCGCAGTTTTTGGCTGAGTTCATCCAAAACCCATTGAGAGACGAACAACTCTTCCCGCAGCGCACAATGGTCGAAAACAGCAGCGGCTTTGCCCCGAAAGACAAAAGCCGAAATGAAAATATTGGTGTTCAGCACGATTTTCATCACGACACGAGGGCATAAATATCTTCTTCATTTTTAATACCCTGTGATTTGAATTGCTGCCCCAAACGCTCACGGAGCCGATTGAGGCGCTCCAAATAAAAAAATTCCAACAACGCCTTTTCAACCAAAGCGTCCACGTTTATTTCGAGTTCTTTGGCGCGTTCCTGAAGTTGCGTTTTTAGTTTTTCGGGCAATTTTACCGTGATGGATGACATACTTTGATGATTTTGTTGAGACAAAACTACGTAAAAAGTCTGCCGGAGATACCGACCCAGGTTGCCGTCTGCAAGGTTTGGGAGAGTAGGATATTGCCGTTGAGTAAAGCGACTACGGCATTTGTGTCGAGCAGGAATTTACCATTCATCGCGCAGTTTGCGTTGTTCGGCTACGGCGTCGCCCTGCCATTGGAGTTGGTTTGCCAGGTCTGAAAAATCATACTTCGGTTGCCGGCCGTTTTTCACAGGAGCGGCAGGCGTTTGTACAACTTTCACATAGTCAAGCGTCTTCAAAAGTTGAAGCAATTGTGCATACTTGCTTTCTTCGACGTTTAATATGACTTGTTGCATGGCTTTCATTAAATTCAATAACGTTGGTACAAAAATAAGATTTTTTCGGCGGATGTGCGCAATGGTCGGGGCCGGGCGTTTTTCGAGGTGTCATCCCGGAAGAATGGAGGGGTGACATCTCGAAAAACAACCGGGATATCACCTTTTTAGTCGAGATGTCACCTTTTTCGTGCCTCAAAAGATGACACCTCTCCCATCTTCGCAAAATAATCCTGCAAAATCCTGTGCCGGAAGCGCCAGGTGGCGCCGCGCCGCTTTTTGCCTTTTTTGTCGATGCGGCGGTTGTCCTCGAAGATGAGTTGGTCGGTCATGCGGTTCATGAAGGTGACGACGCGGAGGGGGAGTTTTTCCCGCCCGTTTTTTCAACTTTACTGTACAGGTATCCCACCAACGCCAGCAGCAATGCAAATGCAGCAACAAGCCAGGGATTTTGTCGAAATGTCCCCTTGATGTCGGCCCCCCACAGGTCGGTCAAGACATTCCTCCGGCCGGGATTTTGTTCCCGCAGATAAATACGCCGCCGACCCGAACCACTTTTATACCGTTCCGGCATTTCTCGGTAAAAATACCCGCAAAAACTCCTACATTTGTCGCCCTTTTGAGCATCCGGCGCTGTTGGAACATCGTTCAATTGTTTGAAGTGCTTGAATACGTTGAATTTGTATATGCAAACACGGATAAACAATTTCAATGTATTCCAGGCACTTCAACCGATCCGACCACCCATCGCACCGATTATCATCCTGACATATTTGTGAAACGTGTCCAACTGACCACCGCCAATTCCGGTCAATCTCAAGATAAATACCTGGTCATCCTCGCTGAAAAAGACGGACTTGACCAGTTGACCGCCGTGCTGTTGCCGTCCGAGATGGCATTTCTGCACCAGGGCATCGGGCGCGAGGTAACCAATTTCTTTTTCCCCCGCGCCGAAGGATGTGTCTTTGTGCGCCTGCTGAAACCGGACGCCGACCCCATTGCCGCCGCCGAAAACGCCCGGCTGGCCGGCAACGAATTTTTGCGCGATCTCCGGCAATACAAGATTGAATCGGTTTGTATCCGCAATATTTGTACGGAAAACTACGCCCTCGCTTTTGCCGAAGGCCTCGCGCTGGGCAGTTACCAGTTTTTGAAATACTATACTCAAACGGAAAAAAAGGAAAAACCGCTTCGCGAAATCACCGTGGAAGGTGCGCCGGAATCCGGCGTCGCCGAACTCAACACGCTGCTCGACGCAGTTTTTCTGACGCGCGACTTAGTGAACGAACCCCAGTCCCATTTCAACGCCATTCACCTGGCAGAAGCGGTGGAAGCCGCAGGTAAAGAATACGGGTTTGAAGTGGAAATTCTGGAAAAAGAAAAAATCGAAAGCCTGAAAATGGGCGGTATCCTGGCCGTCAACCGGGCCAGCAGCGTGCCGCCGCGGTTTTGTATTCTCGAATGGAAACCGGAAAACCCGAAAAACGGCAAACCCGTCGTACTCGTGGGCAAAGGAGTGGTGTATGACACCGGCGGCCTGAGCCTGAAGCCGACCGACGGCATGGACTACATGAAATGTGATATGGCCGGCGCCGCCGCCGTTGTGGGCATGATGGCCGCCGCGGCGCGCAACCAACTGCCCGTACATCTCGTCGGACTCATTCCGGCCACCGACAACCAGATCGGCGAACGGGCTATGGCCCCCGGCGACGTGATCCGGATGTACTCGGGCGCCACCGTAGAAGTTTTGAATACCGATGCGGAAGGCCGGCTGATCCTCGCCGACGCGCTGCATTATGCCAAAAAATACGATCCGGAACTCGTGCTCGACCTCGCCACACTCACCGGCGCGGCCGTACGAGCACTGGGTACACAGGTCATCTGTTATATGGGCACCGCGCCGGAACCGGTAAAACGGGCGCTGGAAAAAAGCGGCTGGGCCACTTACGAACGCCTCGTGGAACTCCCGCTCTGGAAAGAATTCGGCGACGAACTGAAAAGCAACATCGCCGACCTGAAAAATATCGGCTCCGGAAACGCCGGTATGATCACCGCCGGAAAATTTCTCGAACATTTTGCATCGGAATATCCCTGGTTGCACCTCGACATTGCCGGCCCTGCCTATCTTCGCACTGCCAACGGCTACCGGACCAAAGACGGAACCGGGGTCGGCGTACGGCTTTTATATGATTTTCTGAAAAAACAATACCCTCAATGAGCAACATAACCATCGGAATTTCCTGCGGCGATATCAACGGTATCGGCCTGGAAGTGATCCTGAAAGCCCTGGCGATCAAAAAAGCCGGACCGGCCTTCCGGATTATCATTTACGGCAGTACCAAAGTGGTCGCTTACCATAAAAATATCATTACCCAGGAAAATATTCAGTTTCACTCCGTCCAGACGGCCTCCGAAGCGCTGATGGACCGCATCAACGTCATTAATTGCTGGCCGGACAACGTGAACATCACACTCGGCAAACCGACCGACCTGAGCGGCACCTGCGCTTTTCAGGCGCTCGAACGCGCCGTAAAAGACCTTAAAGCCGAAGAAATTGACGCTTTGGTCACCGCACCCATCAATAAAAAAGCCATGCAAATGGCCAATTTCCCTTTTGTAGGCCACACCGAATACATCACCAGCGAATTCAAGGCAAAAGATTCGCTCATGCTGATGGTGTCCGACGGGCTGCGGGTGGGTGTCGTCACCAGCCACCTTCCCCTGCGGGACGTGGCCGCCGCCGTGACAAAAGAAAAAGTGCTGCGCAAAATCCTGATCCTCGCCGAAACGCTGCGCATCGACTTCAACATTCACAAACCCACCATCGCCGTACTGGGGCTGAATCCCCACGCCGGCGACGAAGGGGCTATCGGCGATGAAGACGACAAAATTGTACGCCCGGCCATCGACGAAGCCCGGGAAAAAGGCGTGCTGGTGTTCGGCCCCTTTCCTGCCGACGGTTTTTTCGGCTCGGGACAATACCACAAGTTCGACGGCATTCTGGCCATGTACCACGACCAGGGCCTGGTGCCGTTTAAAACCCTTTCGTTCGGCGCCGGGGTGAATTATACGGCCGGTTTAGCCGCCGTGCGCACTTCACCCGATCATGGCACGGCTTACGATATTGCCGGCAAAGGAGAAGCGGATGAAAGTTCGCTGATCAAAGCGCTTTATTTGGCGGCAGACATCGTGCGCAACCGGGTGGAATACCTCGATATGTACGCCAATTCCCTGGAACGGCGCAAACAAAAAACACTCCTGAGCGAAACGGGTGAAGACGAGGTGCTCGAGGACGTATTGCCCGAAGATTGATGATTTGAAATCGCCCTGACCGGTTTCTCAAAAACAAAACGACTACCTTATGAACGCCATACTTGGTATTGACGTAGGCGCATCCGGCATAAAGGGTGCATTGGTTGATCTGGACAGCGGCCGGCTCTACGGCGAGCGTTTCCGCGTGCCTACACCCCAACCTTCCACCCCGCGCGCCATGGCCGGAGCCTTCGCCGAAATCGTGGATTTTTTCAATTACAAAGGTGTGGTGGGCTGCGGATTCCCTTCTATTGTAAAAAACGGTGTGGCCATGTCCGCCGCCAATATCGACCACAGTTGGATCGGCGCCAACATCGAAGAAACATTTGGGATCGCCGGAAAAACCCGCGTGTTTGCCACCAACGACGCCGATGCCGCGGGGGTTGCCGAACTGCGCTACGGCGTGGGTAAAAACGAACAGGGGCTGGTATTCCTCATCACCATCGGGACGGGGCTTGGAACGGCTTTATTTTACAAAGGAATGCTGGTGCCCAACACCGAACTCGGCCACGTCTTGTGGAAAAACGGCAAATCCGCCGAACTCTATTGTTCTTCCGGTGCACGGGAACGCCTGAAAATCAGCAGGAAAGAATGGGCCGGCCGTTTTAACGAATACCTGCATCACCTGGAGCGTTTGTTCTCACCCGACCTGTTCGTGCTCGGCGGCGGCGAAAGCAAATTTTTTGAATCGTACAAGGAGCAACTCACAACAAACGCCCGCATCGTACCGGCCAAACTTTTAAACAACGCCGGAATCATCGGTGCAGCCGCTTATGCGGCCGAACAGGGCTAAAATATGCTCTTTTCCATAAAAAAGAGAAAAGAGAAGGGATGCCGCGGCCAATGACCTTAATGACGATTAACGTAATGGGCGCGCTGCCATTATTCCTCCGGCGTCACCGCCCTGCTCCGGCTTTCTTCCTGTGCCATGGCGCGTTCGCGCAGGCGTTGCACGTTGGCAACCACCAGAATACTTAACTCATACAGCAGGTATAGCGGAATCGCCACCATTGTTTGCGATACCACGTCGGGAGGCGTGATGATGGCCGCCACGATCAGGATAACCACCACGGCATGCCGTCGGTAACTGCGCAGGAATGCGGCGCCGATAATACCGATTTTAGCCAGAAAATAGCCCAGTATCGGCATTTCAAACACTAAACCCATGGGCAGGGTAAACATGGTCATGTAGGTCACATAGGAATCGAGTGTGGGCGCCACTTCCAATCCTTCCAGCGTATAACCCGCTAAAAAACTGATGGAAAACGGCGCGATCACAAAGTAGCCGAACGAAACGCCCATCAGGAACAGCAACGAACAGATAAAAACGATCCCGCGAACTGCCCTGCGCTCCTTTTCATACAAACCCGGGCTGATAAACCGCCAGAATTCCCAGAAAATGAGCGGGAAAGCGCCGATCACCCCCAGCCAGAACGATACGTAAATCAGTTGCATCAGCACCTCGCCCAGTTGCCGGGTGATCAGGTCGAATTTCGGCGGGGTAAAACACATACTTTCTCCCAGGCCCACGTAATGTGAAAAATCGCACAACACCCGGTAGGTGATAAAATCGGGGTGGCGGGGGCCAAAAATCAGGGTATTGAAGATAAAATCCTTATTCAGAAACGCGACTGTCGCCAGTACGCCGATATACAACGCAGAGCGCAGGATGTGTTTGCGCAATTCGGCGATATGTTCAAAAAAAGACATCTCACTCCTTTCACTTTTGAAGCGTTCGTTTTCGTGCTGCTGGTCGAGTGGCATGGCTGTTTTCCGATTTGAGCGCAGTTGGGAAGTGCTGCGGCACTTTAGACCGGGCAAAGGTAAAAGGTTAAGCCATTGTGGGAAAAAAATCGTGTGCCTTAACGCAGCAGCAGGTAAATATTGGTTTTTTACCTGCTGCAGGCACTACCCGGAAATACGGCCGAACAAAGGAAACCGTACGGTTTTGCTCACACCTTCCGGCCAGGCGGAGCGCAATTCCGCCATGATTGCTTCATCAAGCGGCGAGCGGCCGTTTTTTTTGATGTAATGCTGAAGCGCCGACCAGGTATCGAGGTAGCCCGACAGGTGATCGAAAGTCCACTCGCAGGTCATGGCCATTTCCGGCAGGGCGGTTTCCGGAAACGGGAACGGAATGGTGGTATAGGCCTGGTCGACATGGCGGCGTTCGGCGTCCCAGTATTCGCCTAATACGTTGGAATACAATCTTTTGATAACGGCGTCGGTTGGTTCGTCAATTTGTAACAGGTTATACCCGACCAGTGCCAGCACGCCCCCGGGCTTTAAAACCCGCCTCACTTCAGGGTAAAATTTTTCGAAATGAAACCAGTGCGCCGACTGTCCGACCGTGATCAGATCAAAAGCAGCATCGGGAAAAGAGGGGGATTCCGCCGCTTCGATCCGGTAGCGGATATTCTTTTTTTGAACGGCCTGTTGCAGTTGTTTTTCACTGATATCGGTGGCTTCCACCTGCCGGAAACGTTCCGCCAGCATCCCGGCGATCTGACCGTTGCCGGTGGCGCAATCCCAGGCGCACTCGAAGTTTTTGCACAAACCAAACAGAAAATCAAAGAGTTGCGGCGGATAACCGGGGCGAAAACGGGCGTAGGAAGAGGCTTGGGTGGAGAAGTTGTCTTTCATGGAAATCAGGCCTGTTGCCCTTACACCCGCACTTCCGCCGCCAGTTTATCCATATCGCGGATCAGCAAACGCGAGCGGTTGAAGGTGATGAGTTTTTTGAATCGCAGGTCGTTCAGAGTGGTTGTCACCGTTTGCCGGCTGGTGGCGGTGAGGTTGGCGATTTCCTGGTGGGTGATGAAGCTGCGCACCACCCATTCGTAACCGACGCTGGCCTTTGGTTTGGGCCAAATGGAGCAAAAATTCCACAATGCGGCTGCGGCTGTCGCGAAATACGAGCGATTCGAGGCGGCGTTCCATTTCTAATTGACGCAAGCCGAACATATTCATAAAGAACAGGTTCAGTTCCGAGCGTTCGCGCATCAGGCTGCGCAGTTCGTCGAGCGTCACGACGCAGGTGGTAGTATCTTCCAAAACGGTGGCGAAGTCGTGGCGGCGCTGTTCGCCAAGCAGGGCAAGTTCGCCGAATACTTCTCCCCGGCCGAGGATGGCTTTGGTGATCTCTTTGCCCTCTTCGTTCGTCACCGAAATTTTGATGCGGCCTTCATTGATAAAAAAAATGAGGTCGGACATATCCTCTGGCACGTACACTTGTTCGCCTTTTTTGAAGCTGCGATGGGTGTAGTGCGACATGATATCGCCGCTGCCGAGTTTGGTCGGGCAGAGCAGGTGGGTGACGTCGATATTTTCTAAGTGCCAGAAGGCCTGCGGTTGTTGCATCGGAACAAATATCGGACGAAGAACGCGTTGAACGGGAAGAGGTTGCGTGCTCATGCTTTTTTTAGCACAAAATTGCACAGGAGCGGGGGGCAAAAATGTTACGTACGGGGCATTATGAAAATTTTCTTGAAAGTCGCTTTTTGTTTATTTAAGTGGAAGGGGGTTGTGTCAAAAGTCTTTAAGTTGCACATTGTGGCGTATTGGGAGAAATTTTATTCGGATGATGCGCAGACATTCCAGGTTTTGAAAACCTGGAATGTCTATTTCGGTCGCGATTCAAAATAATATTTCCCGTTTCAAAGCCAAAATAAAGTGCCTCTGATTTTTGACACAACCCCCAGGTGTTTCATTATCAGAATGTTGCGAAGGAAACTAGTAGCATTAATTTTGTCCGCTTACTTCACCTAATTTATGACCTGCGGTATAAACAGGATGGGAAAACGGATGAAACGGATTGCACGGATTGGAACGGATGGTTGCCAAAAAGGACAGCCTTACGCTAACTGAGAATTTTCCACAGGTCAATGACCAGAAAGCATCCGAAAAAAATTTTCCCATCAACGTCACGGAGGCCCGGGCATACTTCGAGCGACTTGATCTAAATCCTTCTTCTTCATTTGGCGATGGAGAATCTTACACATTCCTGAAAACAATTGAACCTGATTGGAACCTTGCTTTTATCGGTTATTCGCAATCGGGAAAAGAGATTGTGACAATCCCGCTGGCAGATTCGTCTCTGAGCGCCCTGAATCAGGGGCGGGCCGGCGCAAAATTGATTTTCAGCAAAACTACGGAAGACAGCATTTCGGTCAGTATACTGATATTTCTTGCAGATACGGCTTATTATCAAGGGAATGCGGGAGTTTTGAATTTTAATACGTTCACCGGCTTATACCTTTTATTAGATATCGGACAACACTTCGAGGCCGGCCTGAACGTTATCGCCGGCTCTCCGGTAGGGCGGGTGAAGGCCATTAACCAGATGGGATCACAAAATTCTCCCGAATACCGGGAGGACGCAGAGGACGAAGATTGTCCAAGGACGTTTGAAAGCATGCTGATTCCCTGCGATGTAGTGTTTGCCTGTATAGATGGTTTTCAGTTAATAACCGTAGAAAGTGCTGATTGTACAGATGCCGTATGGCCAACAGGCGGCGGGGGAAGTGGGGAAGTGGCGGCGGAGGAAGTGGCGGCGGCGGCACTAACACTCCCAATTTTTGGGGCATTTTTTATACTAATATGCCCGTGGAAGTCTTCCTCCAAAACGGCGGTACGCTTCCTCCGGGCCTTGATATTACGCGCGCTAAACATCTCCTTGAAATCAATCAGGTTTATCACCTGAACCAATCCAATCTGCATTGGCTGGCTGACAATACTCTTATTCTTGATGTCATCTACAATTATTTTATCAACCATCCGACGCCCACAGGGGATGATTTGAATGCTATTAGCAGGTTTATCACCTTGATTAGCAATTATGGCCTGAATATATCGCAGCAACTTTACCTGGCGGGCCACCTGGACAAAGTGGGCGAATTTTCTTCCTTTGCGGTTTCGAAGGATTACGACTATGAATCGCAGATAAGCATTAAACTAATGCTTGACCTTCATCAAGCAGGTCAAATGCCGGTTCAATATGAGTCCCAAGCCTTCAGGCAGATTATAGACCAATACCCCGAGCTATCAAATGGCGTATGGCCAGACGGGTTGGGCGCCCTATGGAATTATGCATATTCGATAGAGCGCGCTAAACTTAAGTACCACAACCCGTCCTGGAGCAGTTTGAGGCTTGATCTTGAAGCCGCATGGAACGTTTCAAAGGAAGCCATTCACCTGGCATTAGACGGTTTTGGGTTAATTCCTGTTATTGGAGAAGTAGCCGATATCGCCAGTGCGTTTATTTACACCATGGAAGGGGACTGGCAGAATGCAACATTAAGTGTTGCTTCGGCTGTTCCTTTTTGGGGGTGGTTTGCACAAGGCGCCAAACATTGTCAGAAAGTAGTAAATGCCGGCGGAAATATTTCTAAACTAATATGGAAAGCAGATAACCTTGGCAAGGTTACTTTTGGTAACAGTGTACAGCTTACGAGGATGATAAAACCTGTAACTGATTTTCATGCTCACCATATTATTCCTTGGATACGAAGAGAGCATCCCATTGTGCAGTCCGCAGCGAAGGTCGATGGATCGAATCCGTGGCACATGAATGAAGCGGGCAATGGTATAGGTATACATAAAAATTACCACGCCGGGAGCACGCCAGATGCACATCCAGCTTATAATGCAGCGATTCTCCAAAAACTTGATAATATAAAGAACTACTTTGGTGGCAACTTTACACCGACTCAGGCATACGCTGAACTGGAAAAACTTAGACAGGCCACAAGAATTATTATCACAAGCAACCCTACAACCCACATTAACAACCTCTCTTTTACTACCTGGCCTTCCGTTTTAGGCGCGCCACCAGCGTGGTGGTAATCCTAAAATACATACTTCTAAATACGATTGACATTACAGGTTGATAAAAAACGATAAAGGCACAAATAGTGACTTCTTTTAAATCGTTTTCTTAAATAAATCAGATTTTTAGATTTAATGCCTAATCATCTTTTATCAACCTGTAATGAATGCTTATCTAAAAAATGCTCAATGAAATATTACAAACTTTATTTTGATATAAAAAAAGGGCACAACTATTTTTCCGAATCGGAAACGATGAAATCTCCCTATAATTACGAGGCCTTAGACTCCGTTTGGAAAATACCGTTTTATGGCAAATTGGTACATAAGCCTAATTTGGATACCATACTATTACAATATACCGGTAAGAGATCAGATATGATTTTATCTGTTGCTATAAGCTATATGTCTGGGTTGATACTAAGTCCCCAACTATACGATATTATATCCAAATTTAATTTAGACGATTGTGAAGCTTTTCCTGCAACCGTGGAGCACCGCCGCAAAATATATCCTTATATTTTTTTACACTTTATAGGTGATGGAAACCGGTTTATTGATTTCGAGAAATCGCTCTTTTATGTACAGGGCGCTCCAACGGAGGTCGAGCGGGTGAATATCGGTTCATATGATGAATTATTAGAACAGGAAGCAATTGCCGCAAATTCAACTCCCAAAACACGCGTGGTGGCGCAACCCCTGGTGCTTCAGGAAAACAATATTGATGTCGACTTTTTCAGGATATATGGCCCGCAATACGCCTATTACGTATCGGAGAGAGTAAAACTGGAGGTTGAAAAGCACGATATTGCCGGAATTGTATTCATTGATCCAACTGCATAAGACCGAATATAAGTCGTTCAATATAATTATACCTGGACCCGGTTGATCATGCGTTGTCACCGCCTTATGATCCTACTTGCCCTAACTGTTTAAATGGCATATTGCCCACTACAATCACAAAATGGACAAACGAATGAAAGCAATTCTTGCTATTCTAACAGCAATTCTTTTTTCGGATGGTTGTAACAAACCTGAAAACCCGGACAAATATTCATGTATTGTTACGATCACGGAGCCAGGCAAAGCTCAGGAATTTACCATACCGCTTCGTTGCGAAGGATGGTGTGTTCGTGGTGCTACAATCCTTGAAAATACTACGAATGACAGTATTCGGATCTGGGACAAGTATTTTGAACCTGGCCAAACAGGAAAAGTATTTTCTATGGAAGGTTATGATTTGTATACAAATTCAGCATGGACAACTCGATATATACCATACAAGGCTACAAAGGGCAAAATTGTAATTAAGTGGTTTGTTCGGCCGGATTAAGAGCGTGTTTTCGCCGCGCCATGTGTCATCACAAAGCGGGAACGCACAGCACAATCATTTAATTCTGACCCGTTTGAAATCCTTATTCTGCCGGCATTCCAGATATTGTTGTCCGTCAAGATTTTGTGCAGTTTGCCCCCCGTAGCGGGATTGGGCTTCAGGCGGGCGGGCGTATGTGCGCGAGGTGAAAACACCTTCGCGCGGCGGGTTGGGACGATAGACCAAGCGAGATTGGAAATTATTTGCACACTGCCGGGCATTTATTCTCGCAGATTTGACGCAGATTAGTTTTCGCAGATTCTGCACAGACTTTTCCGCGTAAAATCTGTGCGTTTTTTCTGCGTACAATCTGCGAGAAATGAAAATGTCCGGGAGTGTGAATTACTCGTCCAGTCTCAAATCAAATCGCTGAAGCAACTCGCCCACGGAAGCATTCGCCTCTTTCATATTATCTAATTTTTCCTTGGCAGAAAGCGGACGCCTGGGCGCCTGCGGCATCAACTCCTGGGCCTTGTTTTCGTCCAGTTCGATCTGGATTTTGATAAGCGGGTCGTGCAGGCGCCGGCGCAGGGTGTCGAGCAGGCGCATTAATTCGCCCTGCAGGTGGCTGCGATCCGTATTGGTGGCCACCACGGCGGTGAGTACTTTGTCTTCGAGGCGCAGTTCGGCGCCCGCAAGTGCTAAGCGTACCAGTTTTGATTCGAGGGATTCTGCATACGTTTTCCACTCGGATCGGGCGTTTTCAAGCGTGAGACGGCTTTCTAAGGCCGCTTTTTCGGCTTCTTCGACGGCCACCGCTTCGTCGTAAGCGTCGAGGCGCAGGGAGATCGACTCCGCTTTTTTCAGGCCCTGGCGCAGCCCGGATGCCAGTTCGATCATCTCCGTGCGGCTGAGCGGTTGGGCGTTGCCCTGGGCGGGAGTTTCGGGTTGTGGGTTGTTGGTTACCGGTTGCTGGTTGCCCTTTTCGCCGTCTACCGTCTGCCGTCCACCGTCCACCGTCGACCGTCCACCGTCCACCGTCCGTCCACCGTCCACCGTCCACCGTCCACCGTCTACCGTTCCGTCAGGCGTTTTTTTTTCAACCGGAAATGCCTGTGCGGCTTTTACAGCCCGGTTGATGTAGCACATTTTCAGCAGCGCTATTTCGACGTGCAGGCGTTTGTGGCGCGCCATTTTAAAATTCACGTCGCAGTCGTTGCAGATATTAAGCGCGGTGAGCAGGAAGGACGAGGGCGCCAGCGCCGCCTGTTTGCGGTAGCGTTCGCGCAGCGATTCGCCGACTTCGAGCAGGGCAAGTGTGGCTTCGTCCTTGCAAACCAATATGTTGCGCAGGTGTTCGGACAAACCGTTGACAAATACGTCGGGTTCGAAACCTTTGCGCAGGATCTGGTCGAACAGGTTGAGGATAGCCGCCGCGTCTTCGGCGAGCAAGGCCTCGGTAAGTTGGAAATAGTAGTCGTAATCGAGCACGTTGAGGTTTTCGATCACGTCTTCGTAGCGTATTTTTTTGCCGGAAAAACTGGTGATGCGGTCGAAAATCGACAAAGCGTCGCGCAGGGCGCCGTCGGCTTTCTGGGCAATGATGTGCAGGGCATCCTCTTCCACCTCGATACTTTCCTTGTCGCAGATGTTTTTCAGGTGCAGCACCATGTCGGCCACGGTGATGCGGCGAAAATCGAACACCTGGCAACGGGACAGGATGGTGGGGATGATTTTGTGTTTTTCCGTGGTCGCCAGGATGAAGATGGCGTAGGGCGGCGGTTCTTCCAGCGTTTTTAAAAAGGCATTGAACGCGGCCTGCGAGAGCATGTGCACCTCGTCGATGATAAACACCTTGTATTTGCCCTGCTGGGGCTGAAAACGCACCTGTTCGATGAGTGCGCGGATGTGTTCCACCGAGTTGTTGGACGCCGCGTCGAGTTCGATGATGTTAAAAGACGCGTTTTCGTTGAACGACTTGCAGGAAGAACATTCGTTGCAGGCTTCGTAGTCTTTCGTGCGGCGTTCGCAGTTGAGTATCCGGGCAAGGATACGGGCACAGGTCGTTTTTCCCACGCCGCGTGGACCGGTAAACAAAAAAGCATGCGCAACGTGGTCGGTCGCCAGCGCGTTTTTGAGCGTACCGGCTACGTGTTGCTGGCCAACCACGTCTTCAAAACGTTGCGGGCGGTATTTACGGGCGGAAACAATAAAGTTGCTCATGCTTCACAAAAGTACGATTGTTCGGCGGATAATGCAGAGCATACGGGCATGGAAGTTATTAACAGGTATAAAAGTTATTCGGGGAAAAGGCTTAACTTGCAGGCAAAATTCCTGTCATGTCAGCATTACACCTTTCTGACAAAATCGAAATCACACCCGGTGTTTGCGGTGGGCAGCCTCGTATTTCAGGTAGCCGGTTTACGGTGAAACAAATAGCCATGTGGCATGAGTATATGGGATTAAGTGCGGATGAAATTGCACATGAATATCACCTGAACCTTAGCGATATTTATGCTGCATTGTCTTATTTTTTCGATCATCGGGAAGAAATCGTTCAGGCTATGGAGGCAGAAGAAGATTTAGCCGCTGAAATACAAAACCACTTTCCTTCCAAAATTAAGCGGCTGCGTGGCTAAAATCCGCTTTCTCTTTGATGTCCATGTTCACAGCGCAATTACTGCCGGAATGCGTCGGCGGGGCGTGGAGGTATTGACATGCCAGGAGGCGAGCTTGGGCACTGCTTCCGATGAGCATATTTTGAAATATGCCTATACGGATAATTGGGTCGTTTTTTCACAGGACGATGATTTTCTGAAAATCTGTGCAAAGCAACCTTCCCAACACAAAGGTTTGGTTTACAGCCATAAATGAAATTCTGTCGGGCGAATTATTTCAGGACTGATGCTGATTCACGAAGTGCTTAAACCGGAAGAAATGGAGAATCACATAGAGTTTGTGTAGAAAATAAAAAACAAACCGATTTTATGCAAAATCAGGATCTCGACCTGTGGCGAAAAAGTTGGCAGGAAGAAGTGGATGCACACTATTTGTACCGGGTGCTTGAAAAATTGGTCCCGGAAGAACGCGACCGCAAACTGTACCGCGACCTCGGTGGCCTCGAAGCCGAACACGTGGACGCCTGGGAAAATCTGCTGCGGGAAAAAAATGCGTCCGTCGACACCCGGACCCCCACCGTCAAATCGCGCATCTTAGCCTGGCTGGCCCACCGTTTCGGCACCGGTTTTCTGCGGCAGTACATGGCGGCCTGGGAAGGGCGTGAAGTACGTGAATACCTGATCATGCACCAACGCGCCAAACAACCCGAAACCCGCGCTTTGGCCAAACAATTGGCGATGGACTCCGCCGAACACGAACAACTCCAGACGGAAGACGACGCCAAGGAGTCGTGGCACAGCGCCGAATCCGGGGGTATGTTGCGCAACGTGATCTACGGTTTTAACGACGGCCTGACCGCCAATTTCGGCCTCATCGCAGGGGTGATCGGCTCGGGCGCGCAGCCGCACATCGTGGTGGTATCGGGGCTTGCCGGCATGCTCGCCGACGCGCTTTCCATGGGTTCGTCCGGCTACTTAGCGGCTAAAAGTGAGGCGGAAGTGTATGAAAATGAACGCCGTAAGGAAAAATTAGAACTGGCCGTAATGCCCGAAATTGAAGCCCGCGAGCTCAGTCTGATCTACCAGTCCAAAGGCATGCAGGCCGATGAAGCCGACCGGATGGTGCAGTCGCTCCTGACGGACAAACAGGCGTTTTTGCAGGAAAAAATGAAACAGGAACTCGAAATGGACACGTCTGCGATCTTTCCGCTTCGGGAGGGCTGGATTACCGGTTTAGCCACGGCCGTCGGCGCCGCCATTCCGGTGATCCCGTTCCTGATCACGGAGGGCATACCCGCCATCGCAGCTTCGTTTATCATTTCCATGCTTGCACATTTTGCCGTGGGCGCCGCACGGAGTTTTTTCACCGGCCGCAGTTTCTGGAAAAGCGGCGTGGAAATGTTCGTCGTAGGTTTTGGCATCGCCATCGCGGGTTATTTCCTCGGCGAATGGCTGATCAAACTCTTGTAATCGACCGTGTCCGATATTCTGCTCCTGTTTATCAAAAACCCGCGTGCCGGTTATGTAAAAACCCGCCTTGCCCGCACCGTGGGTGATGAGGAAGCCTTGCGTATCTACCACCTGCTGCTCGACAAAACCCGGGCGGCAGCGCAGCAATCCGGGGCCGAACGCTGGTTGTATTACAGTGACTTTGCCGACCGGACCGACGGGTGGTCCGAAGCGGATTTTTTAAAAAAAGTACAAACCGGCGGCGACCTCGGCACACGAATGCAAGCCGCTTTTCAGGAGGCTTTTGACGCCGGCGCGCAAAAAGTAGCGATCATCGGCAGCGACTGTCCCGAATTGTCGGAGGAAATACTCCGGACGGCATTCGACCTGCTCGATGAAAAGGATTTCGTGCTGGGCCCGACGCCCGACGGCGGCTATTACTTGCTGGGAATGAAGCAGTTGGAGCCCGCAGTTTTCCACGGCATCGAATGGAGCACCGACACGGTTTGTGCCCGGACTCTGGAAAAAATCGGACTTGCCGGCAAAACCGTGGCCTTGCTTCCCCTGCTTTCGGATATCGATACCGAAGAGGACTGGCGGTCATATGAAAAAAATCAATGATAAATTCCCGGTGGAAAAGTACCGGTACTTGTGTTCCTTTGCGCTGTTTTTAAAAATCATTGTACCATGAAACACCTCGCGCTTTTCCTTCTGGCCATCGTTTTGTTTGGCACGGCCTGTTCCAAAGACAAAACGGACTCCCCTTTATCGGAACTTTTATCGGCGATTATAAAGAACTGGAAATCGGCAGTTCGATCACCCTCAGCGACGTGACGGTGACCATCGAAGGCAAAACCAACAACAAACTTGACGTAAATCTCGACCTCGACATCGCCGGCACAACCATTGAAGCGCAGGTGGTGACGGACACACAGATCTTTTTCCCGCCGCAGGATTATTTCGGCGAAGAAGTCAGCAGCACAGGTACCCTCTCCAACAACAACCAGACCCTGACCATTGAGATGGAACGGACCACCGGCCCCAACAAAACGTTGGAATTTACCGGAACCCGGCAATAAACGCCGCGATCAACGCCGTATAACGCATTGAAAAACAATTGTTTACTCCGGCGATCAGCCTTTGTAAAACAGCCATTTCCCGATTTCCTTCAACGTCACTTTTTTGCCGTACAGCAGGATACCAACCCGGTAGATACGCCCGGCCAGCCACACGAAGAAAAAAGCCGCCAGCACCACCAGCGTCAGCGAAAGCGCCACCTGCCACCAGGGCGGGTTAAAAGCCATTCGGAACGGCATGGCGATGGGTGAAAACAAGGGAAACATGGATGCAAATACCATCAAACCGCTGTCCGGATTGCGCCAGCCGGCCATCGAAACGATATAAAAAGCCAGGCTGAGCGGTATGGTAACCGGCAATACCAGCGACTGGCCTTCGCCCAGATCGTCGCCCATAGCCGAGCCGATGGCAGCAAACATGGATGCATAAATAAAGTAGCCGCCCAGGAAAAAAATGATGAAGGAGAACACGATGAGCGGCCAGTTCTGTTTGCTGAGTTCGGCCATGATCCGAATCCCTTCCCCCTGCATCTGTTCCGGGTCGATCTGGGGCGTGTTGGCGGGCGTCGGCATGCTGGATGCGTCGAAACCCATCACCAGCGGGATCAAAAACGTAACAGCGCCGCTCAAAACCACCCAAATGATCATCTGCGTGAGCCCCACGGCGCCCGTGCCGAGTATTTTGCCGAGCATGAGTTCGAAGGGTTTTACAGATGACATCATCACTTCCACGATACGGCTGGTTTTTTCTTCCATTACCGAACGCATCACCATCTGGCCGTACACCAGCACCATCATAAACATCAGAAAAGTCATGATCCCTCCGATTGCCAGCCCCACACCGGCGGTGTATTTGCTGTCGTCGTCGCCGGTTCCCGTTATTTTTCCGGGTCGATGGCAATTTCGGTGTCGAGCATATCGAGGGTTTTGGGGTCGAGGTGCAGCGAATCGATCTTAAAATCGCGTATCCGGCCGGCGATTTTTCTTTCAATCGCCATACTTTTTTCCGGGGCTAATTTTTTGTCGGAGTAATAAAAAACCGTGTGGTCCTTTTTTTGAAAATTGCCGAGAGGAGGGATACGCAGGATACCGTCGATCTTTTGCTCCGTCACTTCGGTTTTTAGCTGGTCGAGCGATTTGTTGCCGGAGGCCAGGTACCGTACCCCTTTTTCGTCGGGCAGTTGTTTGACCATACCCGCTTCGTCGAGCACGGCCACTTTGAGTTCGCTGCCGCTGTCGTATTTGGTCAGTCCGATGATCACGAGCAGGTATACCGCCAAACCGATCGGCGCCAGGAGCGTGCCGATGATGAAGGATTTTTTGGTGACGCGTGTCAGGTATTCGCGCTTGATGATAAGTCCGAGTTTCGACATGGTTTTATTATTTGTAACCCGCCTGACGGCAGGGCTGATTCGTTGATTTGTTGCGCAAAAACTGCCTTTTCGGGCAAAAAGCGCCGTTTATTCATTTTCCGTTTCCTCTACCCGCCGGATAAAGATTTCGTTGAAGGTGGGCAAAATTTCTTCGTACCGGGTGATCCGTGCTCCTTTCTGGATGAAATATTTCAGCAGATCGTTGCTTTTGCTTTCGTCTTCCAGCCGGACGGTAACGGCGTTTTTTTCCTGGGAATGGACGGTAAAATGATCGCCGAAATCGGCGGGAATTCCGCCCTGCGCCTCCACCCGGAAAATATTTTGTTTGTACTGGTTTTTGATATCCTGCACCTCGCCGTACAACACGTTCCGGCCTTTGTTGATCAGCACGATATGGTCGCACATTTCTTCCACCTGCTCCATGCGGTGGGTGCTGAAAATGATGCTGATGCCGGCAGCGTTCAGTTGGGCGATTTCATCCTTGATCAGGTTGGTATTGATCGGGTCGAGGCCGGTGAACGGTTCGTCGAGGATCAGCAGGCGCGGCTGGTGCACGATGGTGGCGATGAACTGTATTTTTTGTTGCATGCCCTTGGAAAGGTCCTCGATCTTTTTCGGCCGCCAGTCCTGAATCTCGAATTTGTCAAACCAGTGGTTGATGGCCTTTTCAGCCTGATCCTTCGTAAGTCCTTTTAATTGAGCGAGATACATCAGGTGGTCGCCCACTTTCATTTTTTTGTACAGGCCGCGTTCTTCCGGCATATAGCCGATTTTTTCGGGCGTGCGGGCGTTCAGTTTTTCCCCTTCGAGATAAATCGCGCCTTCATCGGGGCCGGTGATCGTGGTGATCATCCGGATGAGGGAGGTTTTGCCCGCGCCGTTGGGGCCCAGCAGTCCGAATACGCTGCCTTTCGGCACGTCGAAACTGACGTGATCGACGGCCGTGTAATTACCGTAGGTTTTTACTACGTTCTGTATGGAAAGTATCATGATTTAGTTTTTCGCGTGTAATGTAAAAATGATTTGTTGGAAAGAACCTTTAGAAAGCACGCGTCTATACGTTCCTTTTCTGCAACAATACGCTCAGCAGGGCGCCGAGGCACATGCCACCAGCAATGAGCATCAGCGCATCCACCGGGCGGACATTGCCGGCAGCACGGCTGAAGGGCCCTAAGAACACCGCGACCAGAATAATCAGCACGGCAACAAGACGTTTTTCGATTTTTCCATTTTGTAGTGAATTGTTGGTTACGAAACGGCTGCAGATGTAGAACTTTGGGGCGATTGCCATTGGCCGTTTCGCGATTGAAAAATGGTGGTATCCGGAGCGGCCATGTACATTTTTTCGGCCAATGATCGAATTGTACGCATTTCCTGACCAACTCATCCGACCAATAACATTCCGTCTGCAGCATGCAAATCATTCAAAATTATATCGGCGGTCATTTTGTGCCGCCCATCGGAGGCCAATATCTGGAAAATTACAATCCCGCAACGGGTGAAGTGTACGGAAAGATACCCGACTCGGGCCCGGAAGACGTGGAAGCCGCCGTACAGGCCGCTACAGCCGCTTTCCCGGCCTGGGCTGCCATGCCTCCCGAACAACGCCACGACATCCTGCGCGCCATCAGCGACGGCATCAGCGCCAACCTCGACCGCCTCGCCGAAGCCGAAAGTTTGGATTCCGGCAAAACCGTTGCCACCGCCCGCACCGTGGATATTCCACGCGCCGCCCAGAATTTCAGGTTTTTCGCCACTGCCCTGTTGCATTTTGCTTCCGAAAGCCACCACATGCCGGGTTCGCTGAGTTATACTTTGCGCCAGCCGCTGGGTGTGGTGGGCGGCATTTCACCCTGGAACCTGCCGCTTTACCTGTTTACCTGGAAAGTGGCGCCCGCTTTAGCCGCCGGCAACTGCGTCATCGGCAAACCTTCGGAAGTGACGCCTTACACCGCTTACCTGCTAGGCGAAATCTGCAACGCCGCCGGGCTGCCGCCGGGGGTGTTCAACATCGTGCACGGCCTCGGGCCACGCGCCGGAGAAGCCATCGTACGGCATCCTTTAATAAAAGCCGTATCGTTTACCGGCAGCACCCGCGCCGGCGCCGAAATCGCCCGCATCGCTGCGCCCATGTTCAAAAAACTCTCGCTCGAACTCGGCGGTAAAAACCCCAACCTCATCTTCGCCGATTGCGACTACGACCTGATGCTCGAAACGACCGTTCGATCCTCATTCAACAATCAGGGGCAAATATGTCTTTGTGGATCAAGAATTTACGTAGAGCGCCCTGTTTATGAAAAATTCAAACACGACTTCGTGGAGCGGGTGCGCGCGATGCGTGTGGGTGACCCCGCCGATCCCGCCAGCCGCCTGGGTGCGATGGTGAGCAAGATGCATTTCGATAAAGTGTTGTCGTACATCGATCTGGCCCGGCAGGAAGGTGGCTCGGTACTCTGCGGCGGCGAGGCGTTGCAATTGCCGGGCCGGCTGGCCGGCGGCTGGTATATCGCCCCCACGGTAATCGAAGGGCTGACACTCGACTGCCGTACCAACCAGGAAGAAATATTCGGCCCGGTGGTCACCATCCAGCCCTTCGACACCGACGACGAGGCGCTGGCGCTGGCCAACGGCGTGCCCTACGGGCTCAGCAGCACCGTGTGGACTACCCACCTCAACCGCGCCCACCGCTTCGCAGCCGAACTCCAGGCGGGCATCGTGTGGATCAATTGCTGGCTGTTGCGCGATTTGCGCACGCCGTTCGGAGGGGTAAAGCAGTCGGGTGTGGGCAGGGAAGGCGGCTGGGAGGCGATGCGTTTTTTTACGGAGACGAAGAGTGTGACAGTGGCGGGGTGAGCAAAAAAATTGTATTTTTGTAGCAAATATGAATTGATATGATCGTAGAAATTGCAGATGAAATTTTGGTACCTGGCAAGATATCGATCGATGAAGTTCGTTTAGGTATCGCTATCTGGTTATTTCAGGAAAAGAATATTTCGCTAGGCAAGTGCGCTGAAATAGCCGGCATGCATAAAATCCAATTCCAGAAAGAACTGGCGAATCGGAAGATACCTCAGCATTATGACGAAGAAGACCTTCAACGGGATATTCATGCAGCCCAAAGGATACTATGATTGTTGTTTCCGACACTTCCCCTATTGCTAATTTATTGCAAATTGGCCACCTCAATCTGCTTCATGAAATATTTGGCGAAGTATTCATACCTCCGGCTGTACACCGGGAGATTATTGCTTTAGAGAAATTTGGAATCGATCTTTTGGAATTTCAAAAAAGCGACTGGATACGAGTTCATCAACCGATTGAACTAAGCAAGGTGGCCGAACTGCGCAAAGACCTCGATGAGGGTGAATCCGAAGCAATCGTATTGGCAGAGGAACTTCATGCCGATTGGATTTTATTAGACGAACGAGCAGGCACTAAAATAGCAGAAACACTTGGCCTTCAAACAATTGGATCGATTGGCATACTAATTAAAGCCAAAGAGAAGGCTCTTATAAGTGGCGTTATCCCAGTCATGCAAGAACTTCGTGCCAAGGCGGGGTTTTGGATTTCAGATAGTTTTTTAGTCCGAATAAAAGAAATGATGAAAGAGTAGTAACTTCGTATGCCTGCACCTCAAATGCACAATTTTTCAAAAATGACTGCCATACCAGCACCAGCGCTTGATTTTTCCAATATTCAGATCAAAATACGTCCGGGACAGGTTCTGTATTTGCCGGGGCAAGCCATGTCGCAGGAAGAGTTTTACGAATTCTGCCTGCAAAATGCCGACCTGCGTATAGAACGCGACGCCAGCGGACAAATAGAAATTATGCCCCCTACTACATCTGAGACCGGCCAATTCAATGCTGAATTATCCGGCGAACTTTTCCTTTGGAACCGGCAGACCAAACTCGGGAAAGTATTCGATTCCTCTACGGGTTTTACCCTGCCCAACGGCGCCGAACGCTCCCCCGACGCCGCGTGGATTCGCAACGAGCGATGGGAAGCCCTGGCCGCTACAGACCGGCAAACCTTCGCCCCGATCACACCGGATTTTGTCATGGAACTGCGCTCTGCCCACCAAAGCCTGAGCGCCCTGCGTGAAAAAATGGACGAGTACATGGCTCATGGCTGCCGGCTCGGCTGGCTGATCGATTCGCAAAACCGCCGCACGTATGTGTATGCCGAAAACGGCGACATTCAGACCATCGGTTTTGACACTCCGCTTTCCGGCGGAGAAGTGTTGCCGGGATTTGTGTTGCGGCTGGGGGAAATTGGGTGATTTTGGCAGCATATTATAGCCGCCAGGCAACTTTTTTCTCCTTCCCGGAATCAAAACTCCAATCAAATTGAAGCCTGTTCTGCATCTAACGCCTCCGGTAGTGCGGCTACCATAACATCTAAAAACTGAACCAAACCCATGCGCACATACCTGAATACCGCACTCCCTTTACTTTTATTATTCTCCCTTAACCTCCGCAGCCAGAGCCCAGTTGAACACGTAAAAACCGTTTCCGGCCCTCTGCAAACGCTCGAAAACCGCGCCGAGATCAAAGGTTTGTGCAAAGGACCGGGTGGAACCGTACAACTGCTCAAAAGTATTCCCTCGGGCCGTCGCGACTACGACCCCGACTGGGTGCTGGAGACCTGGGACCTCACCGGTTTTCAAAAAACCGGGACCTTGTCGTTAGAAACGCCGAAATGGGAAGGCGAACCGCTCCGCTACATAGAGCACCGGCAGCGCAAAGACGGCGCCCTGTGCTTTTTCTGGACGCTGATCGACAGAAAAAAGCGCAAACATTTCCTGTTTTCTTCTTTTATCGATGCTTCGGGACGCGCCAGCCGCCTCCGGCAGATCCATGAAATTGCCATGAGAGACCAATACGCCGGCCAGTTTACGATCTTTCACTCCGACGACCAATCCAAATGGATGGCGCTGGCCGGGTTCAAAGGTTTTTCCGATTCCGAATGGACCGCAGTGGTGCTGGACAGCAGTTTTAACCGCCTGTCGGTCAACAACATCGCCTCGCCCTATCAGGCCGATAAAGCCGTTGCCGATACACAGGCGGTGGATAACACGGGGCGTGTGCTGGCTTTTATCAGTGCGGATACGGATACCAAAAGTAAAAAAGCCGAAAGCCTGCGGCAGGCGCTTTTAATTTACGGCCTCAACGAAGCCAAACCGGTCGTTATACCCGTCGAAGCGCCCGGAAAACTGTTGCGAAGTATTCTTTTTGATTTTCAGGAACCCGGCCGGGTTACCCTGTTCGGCACCTATACCGGCATCGAAGAGAAAAAAGAGTATTTTGAAAGCGCAAGTATCGGCTCTGTCGGCACTTTTTCCTGCACCATTGGCCTATCCGCCCATACTGCGGGGGAAGTGCGGTGCACACCTTTCGACCGCAAATACACCGATTATTTTTACACGAGAAAGTTAAAAAGCCAGGGGGAAGGTTTGGTGGGACCCACGCCCGGAAAAGTGGTCCGGACAAAAGACGGGATCCGCCGGGTGCTGGTTCAGTCGGGCGGGGTGTCAACCTATACCGGCGGCAACAAGTGGCGCACGAGGTATACTTCCGGCCCGCTCATCGCCGTCCTGTACGATAAAGACGGTAAATACCTTTCGGAAAATCTGCTTCTTAAAGCGATCGCAGCAAGTGACCACGGCGGTGGAGTCGGCCAGATTTACGTTGAAGATGGGGAAAACCTTCATATTTTGTACAACAACCCGGCAAAGAACCGGGGAGCAAAAACGGCGAAAGAACTTGATTACGGCGAAACGCCGGAATCGACGTACAATGGAGTCAACAAGGACACCGAAGTGTGGTACGCGTTATCACAACCCGACGGCTCGTTCAAAACAAAATGCCTGTTCGAAGTTTCTCCCGACAAACTCTTCATGAACAGCCTGTTATCCGTTCGGTCCGGCGAGCGGGAGACGGTTTTTCTGACGGGTTACCGGGAGCAATACCGCCTGGTAAAACTGACTTATTGAGCGGAGCGGCCACAACTCTTATAAAAAAACGGGGCGTGAAAATCGAAAAAAAGTGTAGCAAAAAATACGCGGTGTAAAACGAAATATTGCATGAAATTTCAGCGGAAAGCACCGAAAAGGCCACGCGCACCGGCGGTTTTTCCGAACACTTCGGTTCATTTACTAATTCATGCAATTATGAAATTCATGCATCAAATCAATCAAGCGACACGTTTTATGTACGCCTTAAACCGCCTTGTTTTACCCCTGAAATCAACCCTGCCGCTTTCCTTTTTCCTCCTGTTCGCCCATTGCCTTTCGGCCCAAAATGACAAAGACATGCCCCGCGGCTGCGATTCGACGTTTGTTCGCGGCGACACCCTCGTTTGTGTGAAACATTACGGCAAAAAAGCCACCATGCTGAAGTATTATAAAGATGGTAACTTGCTGTTTTCCAGGAACTTCCGAAAAATGAAAAACGGCGACCTCAACATCGACACCCGGAAAAAGGGCCTGTTTTCCAAAAGCCACGGCGAAGCCCTTGTGTTGTATCCGGGCGGCAAACTCAAGGCGCGCACCTGGTTTACGGGAGGAAAAATAGACGGCCCGAGTTTGTCTTATTACGAAGACGGTTCGCGGCAATGTGTGTGCCGCTACAAAAACGGGAAACGCGACGGCGAACAATTCGTTTTTTTCCCGAACGGCCAACTGCAATGGAATGCCGTGTATGAAGAAGGACGTTTGAAAACCGTCAAAGGCTATTTCTTCGGTTCGGGCGAACCGGCCGAAATCGGCACTTTTAAGGATGGCAACGGCGAGTTGTTTATATACGACCGGACGGGCAAAAAAACGGCCGTCGAGGTCTACAAAAACGGCAAAATTAAAAAGCAGCGCAAGATCAAACAGGAGGCTCAGTAACTGCTGTCGTCCAATTTCACTTTTCCCCGGAAGGTCCAGAAAACGAATACGGTGTAACCCGCCACGATCGGTACGCCGATGGCCGCTATGGTGAGCATATTGCGGAGCGAGGGGTCCGAACTGGCCGCTTTTTGTATCGTCAGGTCCCAGGCCGGATTGAGTGTGCTGGGCACCAGCACGGGGTATAAGCCGATGGCGGCCAGGCCCAGCAGCAGTGCCGACGTGAGGCCGGAAAAAAGAAATGCCCGCCAGTAAATACCTTTTTCCGCCCAGCGGCGGATGTTGATGGAAGCCAGTATCGTAAGCGCCGGCACGGCAAATAATTCGGGGTAGCGGCGGAATTTTTCGGCCATCTCGGGAATATAGATCAAGGTGGCCATGGTCAGGGTCACGAAGCAGATCACAAAAAAACGGCTGGTATTTTTCACCAATACCATCAATTTGGCGTGCAGGCGGTTTTCGGTTTTTATAGCCAGGTAAATGGCGCCGTGCATCATAAACAGGGCGATCACCGTCAGCCCGGTCAGGAGCGCGTAGGGATTCAAAAAATCCCGGGTGCTGCCTGTAAATTCATAATCCGGCCCGATGGCGATACCCCGGATCAGGTTGCCGAGCAGGATGCCGAGGATACCCGCCACCAGCACACTCGACACCGAATAACTGATATCCCAGGTCAGGCGCCACCAGCGCATCGGTTCTTTACTTCTGAATTCGATGCTGATCGCCCGGAAGATCAGCGCCACCACGAACAACATAAAAGGCACGTAAAACGCCGAAAACACCGTCGCGTACGCGTGCGGGAAACCCGCGAACAATGCTCCGCCGCCGATCACGAGCCACACTTCGTTGCCGTCCCACACCGGGCCGATGGCGTTCAGCGCGATACGCCGGCTGGCTTCCTTGCGGAAAAACAGGTGCAAAGCGCCCGCCCCGAGGTCAAAGCCGTCGAGAATGGCATAACCCGTGAATACCGCACCGATGACAAGGAACCACCAGGTGGGCAAGTCGAGACCGAGGATTGTTTCCATAGGAGCAGTATTTTATTGGAATAGACAGACAGAATTGGCATGATCTGCGGATTAAAACCGGCTTCGCCGACGAAAATAACACCTGTATATCCTGTTCATCCTGTCAAAAAGAAAACCTGTCAAAACACGCTCACCGGAAGCGCTTCGAATAATCCGGCACCGACTCCTCCACGCCGTCCGGCCCGTGTTGTATCTTTTTGTTCAGCAAATAAATAAACAGCGCAAACAGCAGCGTGTACACGAATGTAAACAGGATCAGGGAAAACCACACCTGCCCGGCATTCACTGCTTTGGAAAGTGCGTCGGAGGTGCGCAGCAAGTTATACACCACCCAGGGTTGGCGCCCCACTTCCGCCGAATACCAGCCCAGTTGGTTGGCCACCTGGGGCAGCAGCACGGCGGGGATAAATATCCGCATCAGCCAGCGTTGTCCGAAGAGTTGGCCGCGCCAAAGCAGAACCGAAGCCAGCAGGGTCAGCCCGATAAGCGCCATGCCGATGGCGACCATCAGGTGGTAAGTCTGGAACACAAAATTGACTTGTTTCGGGCGGTTTTGTATCGGAAAAGCATTCAACCCCGGCACCGGTTTCGAAAAATCGTCGTGGATCAGGTAGGAAAGCATACCGGGGATCGCCACACCTTTCGTTTTTTGGGTTTCCGGATCGGTGATTCCGAATAAAAACAGGTCGGCGACGGCCAGTGAGTCGTAATGCCCTTCAAAAGCGGCGAGTTTGGCAGGCTGGTATTCAGCCACGTATTTCGCCGAACGGTGGCCGCTGAACAACTGCGCCAGGGCGGCAATAGTGGCCACGAACAGGGCCGCGCGAAAGGCTTTTTTCGAGGCATCCACAAAACGCCCTTTCCAGATATACCAGGCGTGCACACTCATCACGAGAAACGCGCCAGCCAGCAGCGAACCCAACAAAACGTGTATCAGGCGATCTATCGAGGACGGGTTAAAAACCATCACCCAAAAATCGGTCACCACAGCCCGGGCAAGAAACCCTTCACCCTCGATGCGGAATCCGGCGGGGGTCTGCATCCAGGAATTGGCCACGACGATCCAGATCGCCGAAAACATGGAACCCAGTGCCACCATCACGGTAGAGAAAAAATGCACACGCGGGCTCACCCGGTTCCAGCCGAAGATCAGGATGCCGAGAAAACCTGATTCGAGGGCAAAAGCAAAAATACCCTCCGCCGCCAGCGCCGAGCCGAAAATATCGCCCACATAACGCGAGTAGGTGGCCCAGTTGGTGCCGAATTCAAATTCCATCACGATGCCGGTGGCCACCCCGATACCGAATATGAGCGCGAAAATTTTGATCCAGAACCGCGTGAGTTGCTCCCACACCTTGTCGCCCGTGCGCAGGTACTGGCCTTCGAGCAATACCAGCACCACCCCCAAACCGATGCTCAGCGGCGGGTATAAATAGTGGAATGCAATGGTAAAAGCAAATTGAAGCCGGGAAAGCAGTTCGACTGACATTTGGCCCTATACGTCTTTAGACAGGTTTAACTCCTTGATCATCAGCAAATAAGACTTCGCAAACAAAACCGGTGAAGCAAAATCCAGCCGGCCGGCATCCGGTTTCAGCAGGGGAAACTGGAGGCGATTCTGGTCGGCAATATTTTTGATCCCTTTGAGAATGGCGGTTTTGTTAAACGGTCCGCCGGGTTCCGAATACGGTATGGAAAAGCCCAATTCCCGGAAAAAGCCGGGTTCCAGTATTTGTAAAAGCAGGTGAAACAGTTCGCGATCGGGTTTTGGCGGCGCATAGTGGAACAACGCAAAGCAGGCGATGTACTGCGGCACTGCCAGCGCCAGCGCTTCGTAATTTTGTTGCAGCGGCCATTCCATGTTTTGCAATTCCCCTTCGATCAGTCCGACGATTGTATCATGGTTGACGGCCGGATTGATGCCGAAAGTGCTGCGGGTGCGGTACATTTCGTGAAAAAACGCTTCCCTGGGCCGTTCGAGCAGTTTTTGGTACTCTTTCCGGATGTGGGTGATCTTTACCTGCGGCGAGCGGTCGTTTTTGGCAAAATAAATACCGTGAACCCGTTCGAGGGCATCCATCATGAAACCTTCCGGCCGGATGAGGTAGTCTAATTTAAAAGCCAGCGCCAGGTACAGGTAGGCGTAGGTGCCGGGGTATTGGTTGGGATCGGGTTTGCCTTTGTCGATTTCTGCAAAAACGCGTTCGATCTCGCGGCGCAGGTAGTTGTATTTGACCTCTTTTTCCGCTTCCGGAATATCGCCGTAGGTGCGCTCCTGGGCAGGGCGCAGCACCTTAAACTCGTCGAGCAGCAAGTCGTCCTGCTTGTCGGCGTGAATGGCCAGTTCGCGCAAGGCGTACAGCAATTTCAGCGGCGACCCGTCCGTGGTATTCGTGTCGAAAAGGATCGCAATGGAATTTTCCTCGTCGAGTGCAAACCGGCTGAATTTCAGGTTAAAATTGGCTTCCATGAGCCGGCGCAAAAAACCCACGTTGAGATCGTCGGTGCGGGCGATTTTACTTTCCACTTTTACTTTTTCCGTATTGGCCCTGCCGGTGATGCGCTGCGAGCCCTGCCAGAATTCGAAGTGAATTTCGCCGTTTTCCTCCCGCCAGCTGATGTTGTCGGTGTGTTCGTCTTTGAGGTAGGTCAAAAATTCGCGGTAAGCGTCGAGGTAGTTGCCCTGGTCGAACAGTTCCAGCGAGCGGTCGAACAAAGCTTGCTGGGCATCGGTTTTATACGCGTCGGTATAACGACCAAACGGAATGTCGGGCGTTGGATCTTTTTTTCCTGAACCGAAAAGGCGCTCTATAAAACTCATTCAGTCAATCTGGTTACAACAACGGACGCCCCTTTATTTCCCGGGGTAAGTTGAGTTGCTGAAAATGAGCGGTAAATGTAGCAAGTTTGCTGCGAAATAACGGGCAATGAACATGGACAGATTTCGCACAACCATCGCGGCACAGCCGGCGCCTTTTTCGATCGGGCATTCCGACCGCCTGATGCTTGCGGGTTCCTGCTTTACGGAGCATATCGGCGACCGGCTCCGGGGCAATAAATTCAGGGTTTGCACCAATCCGTTCGGCATTGTTTACAACCCCGCCTCCATCACCCGTTGCCTCGAACGCCTGTGGGCCGGCGACCTGCCGTTTGTTGAAACAGAGGTATTTCAACACGCCGGGCTCTGGCGCAACTGGGAGCACCACAGCGACTTTGCCGCCGCTACTCCGGAAAACGCCCTCGAACGGATGAACCGGGCGTATGCGGCCGATTCGGAATGGCTGCGCCACACCAACCGCCTGCTGCTGACTTTCGGCACGGCGGACGTATTCGTGCTGCACGAAACGGGACAGATCGTCGCCAATAACCACAAAATGCCGGCCGCCGCTTTTGAAAAACGCCGGCTTTCGGCGCCCGAAATTGCCGGCGACGTCGCCGGGGTTTTAGAAAAAATAAAATCAAAAAACACTGATTTACAGGTAGTTGTGACTGTCAGCCCGGTGCGCCACCTGCGGGAAGGCGCCGTGGCCAACCAACGCAGCAAAGCCGTGCTGCTGCTTGCCTGCGAAGAGATTGCGGCGCGTTTGCCCTTTGTGCATTATTTCCCCGCCTACGAATTGCTGCTCGACGATCTGCGCGATTACCGCTTTTATGCAAAGGATATGATCCACCCTGCTGAAGTCGCCGTGGACTACATTTGGGAACATTTTTCGGAAACATATTTTTCTGCGGAAACCCGCCGGCTCAACGACCGCGTTGAAAAGGTCCGGCAAGCCATGTCACACCGGCCCTTCCACCCGGATACCCCCGAACACCGGGCCTTCAAAATGGCGCAGGCGGCGGTGGTGGAACAATTAAAAAAAGAATATCCGGGTCTGGATTGGGCGGAAGAGCTGGCGTTTTTTCAAAAATAAGTAGTAGGACGGAAATCTTTTCCGTCCGGATGATTCACGCTCAGAATGTTCTGAAGAAAATTAGGATCATTAATTTTGTCCGCTTACTTAAATGCCGTTTTCAAGTCTGGAAAATTCATTTTTTCAAAATCCTGTTTCCCGTAAGCGACCGCATCACCTCCTCGCGCAAACGCCGGCTGACGGGCACACGATAGGGTCCTGTGACCACTTCCGATTCGTCGATACTTTCCACTTTTGATTTTGCAACGATATAGGATTTGTGCACCTGAATAAACTCCTCCGAAGGCAGCACTTCGAGGATTGATTTCATGGACGACATCGTGACGAAACGTTCTTTGCCGGTAAAAACAGCGACATAATTCTGCATGCCTTCGATATAGTGAATGTCGGAAGCCCGGAGCCGTACCAGTTGTTTGTCAACTTTAATAAATAAAATTTCGTCGGGCAACGACTGCACAGTTGCCTGTTTATCAGTGTATTGTATCGGTTCGATCATTCTCAGGGCTTTATTGACGGCCTGAAGAAAACGTTCGAATGAAATGGGTTTCACCAGGTAATCGACCGTATTGAACCGGTAACCTTCCAGGGCATACCCGGCATACGCGGTGGTAAAAATAACCCAGGGCGACCGGGGCAGCGATTGCAGGAAGTTGATGCCGTTCAGGAGTGGCATTTCTATATCGAGAAACATCAGGTCGACGGGATGCCGGTGAAGCAACGCGGTGGCTTCCAGCGCGTTTTTGCACAAACCGTTCAAGTCCAGAAAATCGAGTTGCCGGACGTACCCCGCCAGCCCTTCCCGCGCGAGGGGTTCGTCGTCCACAATGATGCAGTTGATTTTACGCATGTTCCAACCGGATTTGAAGTTTGACCTGATAGACGTTTTTTTCGTCTGTAATTTGCAACCGGTGCCGGCCCGGGTACAATAAATCCAGCCTTTTCCGGGCATTGGCCAGCCCCAATCCGCCCGCTTTATTCGGGTCGTGCAGCTCGGGCTGGCAGGTGTTTGACACGTTTAATTCCAGCAGATCGTCTTCCACGGAAAGGTCGATGGAAACGCGGTTTTGTCGGCTTTCGGTGTGGTTGCTCAGATACTTGAACGCGTTTTCGATAAACGGCAGCAGCAGCAGGGGGGCAATTTTCCGGGAACCGGCGCCGGTGGAGAAAAAATAGCCGACCTGCGCATCGTCGCCTTTCCGGACTTTTTCTATGGAAATGTAGTTTTCCAGGTAACCCACTTCTTTGTCCAGGTCAATGCTGTCGCCGCCGCATTCGTACAACTGGTAACGCAACAATCCCGAAAACTGGAGCAATATATTTTTGGCGTTATCGGGGTCTTTATCGATCAGGTGGTAAATACTGTTGATACCGTTGAAGAGAAAATGCGGGTTGATCTGCGCGCGCAGGTAATTGAGTTCGGCCTGCATTTTTTCACGAACAAGTTCTTCCTGCACCCTGGCATGCCGCGACCAATCGCGAAACAGGCGGTAAGCCACCGAAAGCCCCCAAAAAACGACGTGAAAAAACAAATTCAGCGCCGACATCTGCACCATCAAAAGTATTGCTGCGATGGAGGTATTCCAGGGAATTTCAACTTTTGACTCAAATTCAGCCTGTATGTCCGCCAGCACCGCCGGATGATGCAGGCCGTATCCGGTGTCTATGGCGGTTTCCAGGGCGCTCACCGCGAGGATCAGGATAAACGCCAGGAGCAGGTACCGCCTCCGGTTTTTCATATACCGGGGCATCAGCCAGCAGGCATTGCCGTAAAACAACAACGCATTCAGCAATGACCCGTAAAGAATCGGGACGGTGATCGTATCGTTTTTGCGGTGGAAAAACCCCAGGTCGATGTTGGCATCCGGCGTGGTCAGGTACACGACCGGCGCCAGCCAGGCCACAAGATGCAGGGCCATTCCGGACCAGCGCGCGAATTCCGGTCTTTTCAGCAATATGGACATGCGCAATCAATTTTACTGCAAAATAGGCTGCTTTGGATCTGCCCGGCCTCTTTTATTGACCAACGGCGCCCGTAGCATGATATCCGGTGCGCGATCGCGTTGAACCGCCGGGCGCCGCCGTTGGTCAACATGCCGCCGCCACTGATCAAAACTTGCGGCAGGAGCGTTTGGCGTGGTATCACCTTTGTCCTGTTCTTTATGTAAACCGCGGTTTCCCGCATCAACCACACGAACAACGATTACCGTTATGAAAAAAACAAGTTTTTGCACGCTCCTGTGCCTGGCATCCCTCTTCACCGCCTGCCATTCCGATGATGACGCGGCTCCTGTCGCCCTCGAAAAAATCGCCGTTTCCGTAAATGGCCATCAACTGACCGCTTACCTGTACGACAAAGGAAGCGATTACGTGGCGGTGTTTGAATCGGGTCTCGGCGACGGCGTAATGCCCTGGCGCGATCAAAAAGTACTGGAACAATCGGCCGAAAATACGTCGGTGATCGGCTACAACCGCGCCGGCTACGCCGATTCCGGAATTGGCCCGGCCCCGCGCGATATTCCGGCCTTGCGAAAGGACCTGGAAATGCTGCTGGAGGCCACTTTTCCCGGCAAAAAATACATTCTGGTGGCGCACTCGCTCGGCGGGCTTGTCCTCCGCGACTTTGCGCTGAAAAATCCGCAAAAAACCGCTGCAATGTTGTTTGTTGACCCTTCCCACGAGTCGTATAACCAGCCAACCGATGCCCTTGAAGACATGCTGGTGGCCGCGTTCGGGCCCAATTCGGGCGCGGGAATGGAAGCCCGGCAATTAGTGGAAGACCTGCAATACGCCGCCGCCATGCCCGACCTGCCGGCCCGGCCCGTCGTGGTGCTCACGTCCACCCAAACATCGGCGGATAACAACGCCGCCGACCGTCAGAAATGGTACGATGCCCACGAAGAACTGGGGGCGGGCATCACAGATTTTACACACGTCGGCACAGCATCTTCGGGGCACTATATCCAGCGGGACGAACCCGGCCTCGTGCTGGAATATTTGAATAAACTGCTGCTGAAGTTGCCCTGAAATCTGCAAAAACAGGAAAAATCCGACCCGGTTTCGGATCATTGCCCCCATTGACCCAGGTCATAGCAGACTGGCAGGCTGGAAATGAAATTTGTTGCTACGAATCAACATTGTCAATTGATTTTCAAGCAATTAATAAAACCTGTTTATGCATTATTCAACTGAAAATCTTATCAGGCGCCAGCAGGTGGAGGATGTGGTGACCCAACTTTTTATCCAGATCGACAACCGGAACTGGCTCATGGTGGAAAAATGCTTCGCCGACAAAGTGAAGATGGATGTAACTTCACTTACGGGTGGCGAGCCCGAAACAATGACCCCGCAGGAGATCACCGCGCGTTGGGACGAAAACCTGCGCGAGATCAAAGCATTACATCACCAGGCCGGCAATTTTGTCGTCGATCTGCACGGCGACAACTACGCCCATGTATTGTGTTACGGCATCGCCTATCACTTCCAACCCAATGAATCGGGCCGGAATACCCGGGCTTTTGTGGGTTCCTATGAATTTGACGTGGAGCGCGGCAGCGACGACCTGTGGCGCCTCACGTCTTTTTGGTTCGACTGCAAATTTGTGGATGGAAATGCCGGTTTGAAATGAGGGCATTGAAAATTACAATTCATTCTTAGGATCGGGTTCCGTTTTTTTCACAGGTTTTGAAGAAAAACACTTTACCGTCGGGTTAATATTCCGGGAAATCAAAAAAAATATTTCCCTGCCATGCAGCGAACCGGCCTTCGCAGCATAGTAGAGTAAAATCCGGCGCGTCGGCATCCTGCCACCATTTAAAAGTGTTTTCCAAACAATGAAAAAACTGATCCTTGCCTTCCCCCTTGGCCTTTTCCTGCTGCTGTTCGCCTGCCGGAAAGATTCCCTGAATACCCAGATCAACACCACGGGCAACGAGCCCCGGGTGCTCGTCGAAACCGGCGTGTTTGGCCTCGTCAGAGACCTGAGCGGCCAGCCGGCCGAAGGCGCCACCGTGTACTTCGACAACCAGCAGACCCTCACCGACCAGAACGGCTACTTCCGTCTTCAGGGGCGTGGCGACAGCAAACAAGCGACGGTTCGGGTAGAAAAACCCGGCTATTTTCCTTCTTTTGCCGGTTTTGTGCCCGAAAAAGGGGTGGACGCGCGCATAGAGATCGTACTTCAGGAAAAAGTACTGGCCGGGTCGCTGAGCAGCGCCGGCGGCGGCACAGTCAGCTTCGGCAACGGCAACAAGATCGAATTTGCCGCCAATGCCTTCACCGACGCCGGCGGGCAAGCCTATTCCGGCCCCGTTTCTGTGTACGCCACTTACCTCGATCCTTCCCTGTCTTCCACGTTCCGCAGCATTCCGGGCAGTTTTGCCGGCATCAACACAGCAGGTGAACGCCGGTTTCTGGAAAGTTACGGCATGATGCACGTCCAACTCGAATCCCCTTCCGGGCAACGCCTGAATATTTCGCAACCCGCCACGCTTACGATGGCCGTTCCGGCCGACCGGACGGCCCTTGCGCCGCCCACCATTCCGCTTTGGCATCTCGACGAATCCACCGGCCTCTGGCAGGAAGAAGGAGAAGCGGTTTTGCAAAACGGCCGGTACGTCGGGCAGGTGTCGCATTTTACGCTGTGGAACTGCGACGACGGGCTGCCGGTAATTACCCTTTCGGGCAATGTATTTGTTGAAAACTACCACCCCATCGTCGAAGTGCGGATCACCCGGTTGAACGGGGCGGGTTCGGGTAATACGTTTACCAACACCTCCGGCAACTTCAGCGGCGCCGTACCGGCAGGCGAATCACTGCTGATCGAAATCGTCAATCAATGCGGTACGGTGTTGTATTCGGCTACGGTCGGGCCCTTCAGCGCCAATACCAGCCTCGGCGACATCGGGCTGCCCTGGACCAGCGACTGGATGGCCGTAAACGGTACCCTGACCGATTGCAACAACCAGCCCGTGACCAACGGATACGTGTCCGCCCAGATCGGCAGCAACCCGTTCCCGCTGGCGCTGAACCCCGCCAACGGCCAGTTCAACGGCATGGTGGCCAACTGCAATGGCGGCAGCGCAACGGTGTCCGTTTATGGCGTCGACCTTGACGCGGCGATGGAAAGCGACGTTCAGACTTTCCCCGCTTCCGCCCAGGTGGATGTGGGCAATCTGCAGGCTTGCGCCGGGCAACTGACCGAAAAAGCGGAATTTGTCATCAACGGCAATACGATGACCTTTGTACCCTGCAAAGCCAGTGAGGTTATGGGGCCCATTTTTTCCGCCCATGAAATTACATTTACCGCCGACGTCGCGGGAGGCAGCGTGAAATATACCATAACGCTGATTGACTGGAACAATGGCGCCGGCAATCCGATCTGGGCCTATACCACTAACTATGAAATTTTTGGCAACCCGGACGGTTACTACGAAATTTCCGGAGGCGATATCGAAGTGCTGCAACTTGATACAACGCCGGGAGGCAAGGTAATTGTGAATATCGCCAATGTGGCATTCGACCTGGTACCGCAGAATATCCCGGCCAACGGTACGATCAAAATTGTGGCGACTGTGGAATAAGTTTTTGTTATTAAGTCATTGGATGTCAAGTTGTTAAAATGATTGAAACGGAAATCCTGCGCACCGTCGAAGCCTGTCTCCGGCGCGACCCACGGGCGGAAAAAGCACTGTTCGAGCGCTTCGCCCCCCGTGTGTTTGCCCTGGCGCGTCGTTATGCACCCGACGAGACGGCGGCGCAGGATTTTTTGCAGGAGTGTTTTATCTGCGTTTTTGACAACCTGAAAAAATACGACGCCCGGCGCGGCGAAGTGGGCGCCTGGATTTATCGCATCAGCGTCAATACCTGCCTGCAACTGCTCCGGAAAACCAAACAACAACCCCTGCTCGATTTTGGCGACTTGCCGGCCACAAGCGACGAGATCGAACCCGATGACCTGGTGCAAATTCCGGAAAACCTCATCCTGGAGGGTATTCGCCAATTACCTCCCGGCTACCGTCAGGTGTTCAACCTGGCGGTTTTTGAAGATTGGCCTCACCGCGACATCGCCGCGGCCCTGGGTATCAGCGAGAGCGCTTCCCGTTCACAACTCACCCGGGCCAAACAGTTTTTGAAATCTTTTATCCACAAAACACTCCCGAGTTATGCGCCGCAACGATTGGTTTGAAACGTTTCTCCGCTCACGTGTACAACCCGAGGCATCCGGCCTGGACTTCGAAAACGTATGGGCCCGGTTGCAACACCGGCGGCGCCAGCGGCGGCGGCGCAGGATCTTTTTCCTGCTGCTCTGGGGGTTGTTGGCCGGAGCCGGGCTCGGATTCTGGTTGTGGAACCGCCCGGCGCCGGATTCGGTCCCCGGCCAACCCGTCCGCGCAGCAGACATCGCTGCCGCAAACAATACCGCTGTACCGGAGCCGGCAACAGAGGCCATCAAAAATGTCACGCCTGACCGTTCTTCCACGGCAAAAGCAGTCGCTGTGCAGGAACCTGCGATCAAAATAAATCCAGCCGCTGCCGGCGACTTTTTAAACCGGATACCGGAACAATACGAATTGGAAAAGAATGCCCCGGCGGAAAAAAATCCGGCATCCGGCGATCCGGCGAATGTATTGGTCCATGACGGGACCGCCGGGCCGGATTGGGTATTCCCCCGCTTGCCGCTTATAAAACGCCCGATTTATTCAGCCGTACAAAACATTGATTTTCAATACGTTGAAGCCGGATTGTTTGCTCAAAAAAAATCAAACAAATACCCCAAATGGCTGCTGGGAATGGAACTGGGTTATGGGCTGCACTTCGTTAACCGTTCGGGCGACGATGCCACCTGGCTTGGTCTCCGCTCCGGGGAAGAAACCCCTCTGGATATTTTTTCCGCCGGTGTAACGTTGCGGCGCCACCTGAACCGCCGCTGGTTTTTGCAAGCCGGCCTCGGCTGGGTGCGCGGCGCCGATCGCCGCAGTTTTACGTCCGAAAAAACGGTTACCGAAATAAAACCCGACCAATTGGTACAAATCATTATTCACGCCGACGGCACGCAGGAAGAGGTATTCAGCGATGCACCCGTTACCACGGTCACCCGCACGCAGGGGGTGCAATACAACCGTTTCGACCGCTTCGAAATCCCGGTTTTGGCCGGTTATGAGATACTCCCGGGGCAAAAAACGGGGTGGAGTGTTGCGGCGGGACTGGCGCCCGGTCTGGCGGGCCGCAATAAAGGGTTTGTGGCGGATACCCTTCCGGGCCAGCAGATCAGCCTGGCTGCGGCGGGCTACCGGACCTCGGGCCTGGTGGCGGGTATTATCCGCATGGAACTGGGTTTTCACCTGCCCGCCGGAGCGATTGGCCTTTCCCTGCAGGCGCGCGCGGATTTGTTCAATACCACTAAACCGGACGCCTTGTTCCGGGAAAAACGCTGCGCAATGGGTGTTGTGTTGAGTTTTCGGCGCAATCTGTCCGCCAGATGATCATACGTGCGCTTTGGGAGTTGTTCCGGTCCATTTTTTGAACGCCCGGCGAAATACGCTCGGTTCGGCGTAGCATTACTGGCAGGTGTATTTGCCATGTATATTCAGATCAAAGGTGTACCCAAATACCCCGTGGTAATGCCCGAACAACTGAAAACACTGAAAGTGCCCGTTGATTCCGCCCACGTTGCGGAGGGCAGGCGTATCGGGAGCATGCTTTGCCGCGCATGTCATTATTCGCCTGAAACCCAAAAACTGACCGGATCACACCGCACCGATATACCCAAAGAGTTTGGCGAGATCTATTCCCTGAATATCACGCAGGATCAAACGCATGGTATCGGCAGCTGGACTGACGGCGAATTGTACTACTTCCTGCGAACGGGTATTCGGCCGCAAACCGGCCAGTACGTGCCGCCTTTTATGCCTAAACTCCCACGTCTCTCCGACGACGACCTGCATTCCGTGATCGCCTGGCTGCGCTCACCCGACCCCGAACTGGCGCCCGACACGCACGAATACCCGCCCACTCAGGCCAATTTTCTGGTCAAATTGCTCAGCAACATCGCATTCGGCCCCTTGCCATTACCGGATCAACCCATCATAGAGCCGGACACTTCCGATACCGTCGCTTTGGGAAAATACGTCGCCGACGGTTTGGCCGCCTGTTATGCCTGCCACAGCGCCGACCTGAAAACCCTGAACGACCTCGAACCCGAAAAAACGCCGGGTTTCTACGGCGGCGGCACCGTGATGCTCGACATAGACGGCAAAACCGGCGTGCCTACCGCCAATATCACTATGGACAAAGAAAGCGGGATCGGCAACCTGACGGAACAACAATTTGTCGACGCCGTGAAATACGGGAAAAAACCCGGTGGCGGCGGCCTGCATTACCCCATGATCCCGCACACGGCCCTGACCGACACGGAAGTAAAGGCCATATTTGCTTACCTGAAAACGGTGCCTGTGATCAATAACCGGGTGCCCCGGTACCAGGAAGCCAACTAACTGACGTGCCCCCCATCGCATGAATTTTCAAACTTACGGGGCGAAAAGGCGGGGGTTGGGAGCGTTTTTTCACCCATTCATGCGATGCCACACCACATCGGTTTGTCCGCATCTTTGCAGTATCAAATGAAACAGAGTTTAAATCTTGGTTTTTACCAAGTACAACCCTTCGACAACCATTCACCTTTGCAACATCGTACATATATTAACCTAAATTAACCAGACGATTAGCAACCTTTTTTATACAGCGTTGTCAATTTGCAACCCACATAAAAAAGTCTGAAAACAATCGTAAAGTCGCTTTTTTTCAATCCCGGGACTACTCACACACCGACCTTTGCCTTAAATTTTTGAAAACAAATGAAATTCATCACTGAAAATTTTCCGATACCTGCCGACCTGAAACCCTATCTCGGAAGCATCTGGTATTTTGAAGCGGAAGGCCCCGAAACGGAAATATCGCCAGTGCAATATTGCCTGCCTACCGGCATGATCGAGCTGATCATCCATGTAAAACCCCCGCTTCACTCCGTCAAATGGCGCGGCCAGTGGACGGTTTTTCCCGAAGCGTTTATCGCTGGTGTACAAACCGAACACGTCGCCTGGTGGGCGCCCGGAGGCACCACGATTATGGGTATTCACATCAAACCGGAAGCTTTTATGAAGTTGTTCGGGCATCCGGCCGGTGAACTGGCTGAAAATTATGCCGACGTCAGTCAATTTCTGGGCTCCGAACTCGACGGGTTTATCGAACAACTGAAATCCAATCCCCAACCGTACAACATTTTCCGGGAATCGGTACAGTATTTCCGCCACCGGGCCAAACTGGCCGACAGCCGAAAAGAGCAACGCCCTTATTTCCCCGAAGCGATGGAACACATCCGGGTTGCCACCGGCGCCCAATCCATCGAGGACCTGGCCGGAAAGGTGTTTGTTGGAAAAAGGCAGTTGCAACGCGCCTTCCAGGAACACCTCGGCATCAGCCCCAAAACTTACGGAAGAATCATCCGCTTCAAAAGTGCCTATGATTTTGTGCAACAATTTCCGCAGGCCTCCTGGGTGGATGTGACCTACCAGTTCGGTTATTCCGACCAGTCGCATTTTATCCGTGATTTTAAAGAATTCACCGGTGAAAACCCGACCTCTTTTATGTCGGCTTACACCCCGCAACAAGACACTCCTTTTGCTCTAAATATCTGAAAATGAAAACATTGTTTAGCAAAAAGATGTCGCTTTTATTCAATCGAACCCCGTAAATCATCCCGATCTTTGTATCATGAAAAACGAATGAAAACGAAAGAGGGTGTCTCAAAGGGTTGATAAAGTTGATATTGGTTGATGAAAGTTGATGTTTGGATTGAAAAATAGCATAAATTAGTGCCTTTTCGGCTCAAAATATCAACCTGATAAACTTTTATAAACCCTCATCAACCTTATGAGACACCATCGGGCTTACCCGCCATAACCCCCTTTATTGGCTTTCAGGTCAATAAAAATCACCTGGCATTTCATTTTTTTTCAAGGAAGGCCCTGCTGCAAGAGCGGGGCCATAAGGACGCAGTCTGTCCCGCCGCCCCGAACGGCGATAACACCGCGGTTCGAACCGTTGCGAGCCGGATCGGGATGGGCTGCTTTTTCCACCTGTGCAGGGATTCGCCCGCGCGGGACCTTGAAATCCCATAATTCACTTCAAACCATTTACAACCGGTGTGGCCCGACTGCCACGCCCCCTTCACCCGCATCCCCGAACCAACCAGACACGACACCACTATTCACTCATTTTTAAAGTCAAATTAAGCAATGAAAACCGTTCTTTCAAAAATCAACCTGACCGCCATCGCTCTTTTTATGCTCCTTTTGCCGGGCCTCACGAGCTGCAACAAAGACGATAAAGACGACAACCCAGCACCGGGAACAGGCTTCGAAGCCAAATGGGAAGTCAATTCCTTCACGATCGACGGCGTCGAAGTAAAAGGATTGATTATCAACAAGTCGCACATCGAATTTGAAGAAAAAAGCAATTCCGCCGGCAGTTTTTCCTGGGTGATTACCTATAACGACAACACCAGCGACACCGTGACCGGCGACTACCTGCTGAACGACTCGGGGAATAAGATCACGCTGGACTCCAGGGGCGACGAAACCCTCGAATTCGATATCGAACTGTCCGGCGACACCCTCGAATTATCCGGTGAAATGGACGGAAGTCAGATTGTTGTCAAAGCCGACCGCAAATAACCAAACCCGGGCGCGGCGGCTCGCTTCAAGCTCCCGCAGGTGACGCGGATTTTCGCAGATTATTTTTAAAAACAAAAATCCGCACAATCCGTGAAATCTGCGGGAAACCCGATCAAAACAAGGGGATTTGCAAGACAACCCCGTCGCCCCACCAATCCTTTTTCACATCACTTATTCACTATCTTTTGCAGATGAAAACGAAAATATTTCTGGTTTTTGGCCTCATAACGGCCACTTTATGGCTGAGCAACTGCCTGAATCAGCCCACCCCTGAAAAACTCGCCAACACTGAAACCGCCACCTCCGGCGCCGATCGGGTAAAACGCGGCGAATACCTCGTCGGTATGATCGGCTGCGATGATTGCCACACGCCCAAAAAAATGACGCCGCAGGGCCCCGTACCCGATATGTCGCGCCGGTTTATGGGCCACCCGGCTGATGAACCGTATACCTTAGACGACAAAAAAAGCCTCATCGCTGAACAACACGTCGCAGTATTCAGCTCGGGCCTGACGGCAATTGCCGGCGACTGGGGGGTATCGTATGCCGCAAACCTGACGTCCGACGACACCGGTATCGGCACCTGGACGGAAGCGCAGTTCCTCAAAGCCATCCGCGAAGGAAAATCAAAAGGCCTGGACGGAACCCGGCCCTCTGCTGCCGCCCATGCCCTGGCAGGCATACCGCAACATGACGGATGAAGACTTAAAAGCGATTTACGCTTATTTTAAATCGGTAAAACCCATCCAAAACGTGGTGCCGCAGCCGGTTGAACCGTAACGGAAGGTATTGCGCCGGGCCATCAAACAAGAACAATTAACAAAAAAGACCATCATGAGTATCCTGAAATTATTGCTGCTTTTGGTTGCCGTTATGGTAAGCATCGCAGGTTTTCGCACCGTGATCAGCGCCAGGATGTTGCACCGGCGCGTCAGATAAACCCGGCGCATCGCCAGCCCCAAAAACCACTTCTAAAAATTAAATCTTTGAAAAAAATGAAAAAAACAGATCATCGGCGGCTTCACCGCCCTGCTTTTCGCTGCTCTTCACGCCGGAGCCCAACCCCTTGCACAAATTGATGTCGTTGCCCTGCTCGACGAACTGCCGGCGCCCCCCGGCTCCATCACACAAGCCTTCGAGCGTACTTACCCCGGTAATCAACAAACCGCAGACCTCAGCGCCTTTTACCAACCCTGGACGATGAAACTCGAAAAGGCCGGACTGGAGGCGCAAACGGTGGCAAAAGAGTACTACCTGAAAAATCCGATGGGCGTTCAGCAGCCGGCCAGACCCGCGCCCGCCTCCAAAGCTTCGCCCCAACAAGAGGCGGCTATGAATGCGGCAACCGGCGAGCTGATGCAAAAAATGCTCAGCGACCCGGCATTCGCCCAAAAATTTGCCGCCATGAGTGAAACCGAACAGCACGCCTATATCGCCAAGTTGCTGGCAGACAAAGGTTTAAAACCCGTAAACGGCCAACCCGATACCCCCGAGTCGCTTCCTCCCGGCAGTGATAAAGACTGGTTCGGCATGTCCAGCGAAATCACGCAAAATGCCATGAACGACGCACAATGGAGCGACTACGTGGCCATTCAGCAAAAGTATGCCGGCGAACACGCCGCCGTCGATACCTGGGTGACGGCAGAAATCGACAAATTGCCCATGTATTCCTACGGCGAATACGGTCATGATCACGACCCGGAACAGGTAACAGCGGTCAGGAAACAGGCATTCGCCAAACACCGCGAAATCGCCGGGCAGATGTTGAAAGAATCCGCCGAGGCATTCGGCGGGCGCCGCCGCCAGATTCGCGAGCGGGTAACGCCCTTCAACGACGCCCTGAAGCAGGTTTCCTACGGAAAAAACTATGACTTCGGTTTGCATTACCCATTGGTTTTGGGCACCCAGACATCCCTTCTCGGAGAGCTGGACGCCCTGCGTACCAAAGCGGAAGAAATCACCCGGGAAGCCGCAAAATGGGAGTACGAATATCAAAATTTTAAATAGCCGGTTCCGCGCCGCCAAACGAAACAATCATGTTCCTGCACTTTTTAATCGGATCGGCCGCCCCGCAATCAAGGCCGCCACGCTTGATGCCCCTCCGGCCGGCAACACCGGCGACGGAAGAACGGGATCTGCTCTCCGCAGCCACACATGGCGATCAAAGCGCTTATTCGCAACTGGTTCGCCGCCACCATAAAATGGTATTGTCCGTCGCCCTGCGTATCGTCCATTCCCGGGAAGACGCCGAAGAAGCCGTTCAGGACACCTTCCTGAAAGCATTTCGCTACCTGCCGGGGTACCGCGGCGACAGCAGTTTTAAAACCTGGCTGTACCGCGTTGCGCGCAGCACGGCGCTGGACCACCTGCGGCGCAAACGGATCCGGACCATCTCTCCGGACGCCCCCGGAGTCGCCGCTGATGCACATGCCCGATCCGGCCGGCAACAGCTTGCAAACCATCATCCGCGACGAACGGGCCGACTCGATCAAAAAAGCGATGAGTCAACTGAGTCAGGCCGATGAAGCTGCCTTGAAGTTGTTCTATTTTCACGAACAAAGTATCGAGGAGATCAGCCTGACAATGGGTTGGACGGCCAGCAACACCAAAAGCCGGCTGAGCAGGGCGCGGCAGCGGTTGCGCGCCGCGATGGGAGAGGCATTTCAGGCAGAAATCTGGTAAGGAGGTACGGGTTGCCGATGCACAGATCAGGCAACCCGTACTTACAGCCCGGCAAAATGAGGAGCCAGTTCGTGGCGCGCATTTAATGGCCGTTCCTGCCGCTCCGTTTGCGCCGGCGTTTGCCCGGCCACTATAAAGTCAAGTACTGCACGGGTAATCCCCGGTGTACCCAGGTGGTGGCCGCCTTCCTGCGGGCTGAACAGCCGGCTTTCCGGCCAGAAATTGTGGTAACGCCGCGCTTCGGCATAAGGGGTAACAGCATCGCCGGGGCTGTGTACCAGCAATGCTTCGATGTGTGCCAATGCAGACGTCATCATGGCAAAGTCGTAATGTTCCATCGGGTGACCGACCTGCTGTTCGAAAGCACGGACCATACGCCAGTATAAAGAAGGCCACAAACCAAGTGTTTTTTGGTATTCATCAAACACCCGGGGGGCATAACTGAACGAGGCCATCACGGCCATTCGCCGCGGGTGCAGGTGTTGCGGCAGGTGTTGCAGGGCATACACGCTGCTGCTGCCTCCGAAAGAATGCCCGATGATGGCTTCCGCAGGGCCGTAGATTTCCAGAAGTGTACGGATGATCGCCGCGTTCAGCGGAATGTTCAGCCGGCCGACCGGCACCAATCCGTGCCCGGGCGGGTCGTAAGCCAGTACGCGGAACCCCGCTGCCGTCAATTCGGGCACAAAATACCGCCAGCGGCCGGCATTGTAACCCCAGCCATAACTCAATATGACCAAAGGGCCCTGTTCCGGACCCCAGTGATATTCAATGATATTTTGCTCCGCCACAAAGCGGTGCTGCTTCCGCGCGGAATCCAGAAATGTGTGGTCTTTGCCGCGCAGCGAGGGATTGGGCGGTGTGGAAAAAAAATGGCCTGCGGCCCGTGCAGCCTGCTGAGGCGCGGCGAGCGACCACAAATTCCGCCCCAAACCGATGGTTTTATAAATGACGCCGTTCATGTTGAATGTTCCTGATTCTTATGGATGGGTAGTGTCCGGTGTTTTCCGAATCTCCTTTTTTACGCCAAAGGCAGCAACCGCGCGGGCGACAAACCGTTCGAGGTGTTGCTCATCGCCCGTAAGCTTGTACATAGTCACGGAACCTTCGTATTCCAGCAACATCCGGTAGGCCGTTTCGGCGGCTTTTTCGGGCGGCATAATGGCGGCCAGTATGCCGGCCACCGTTTTTTGCCATTCTTCAAAAGTGGTTTTTATCAGTTCGTTAAAAAGTCCTTCCCGGCCGGTTTCCAATGCGGTATTGGCAAAAAAACAACCGCGCCGTTCGTATTTGGCCAGCCTGTTTTGTCGTCGCAACAGTTTTTCCAGCCGCTGTTCGGGTGGCAGGTCTTCCGCAGCTACGGCAAACACGTATTGCCGCAACTCATCCCGGGCAAACTCCACAACGGAGCGCATCAGGGCTTCTTTGGAAAGGTGATGGTGCATCAGGCCGGATTTACCCAGCCCCGTCGCTTCTGCCAACATACTAATGGACGTGCCGTAATACCCGTGCCGGTTGAACACTTCCCAGCAACAGCGCAGGAGTTCCTTTTTTTCAATTTTTTTAACTGGCATTATACCGAACGTTCGTACGGCAAAGATATGGATCCTTTTCCGGAATAAACAAGCGGTGGGAAAATTTTTTTTGCACGAAACCGGTTCAGGCGCCTTCCCGGAGGCCAAAAGGCATCCTTTGATCCGGCAGAATAACCCAAACAAGTTCTTAGTTTTGCCCTGAAAACAGCCAGACATGAATCTATCCCTTTCCGGTAAAAATGCCCTCGTGGGCGGCGGCAGCGCCGGCATCGGCCGCGCAGTGGCCATCGAACTCGCCTCCCTGGGCGCCAACGTCACCCTGATTGCCCGAACCGAAAGCAGTTTGCAAGCAGCGCTGGTTTTACTCGACACCTCGCAGGGCCAGCGGCACGGCTATATCGCCGCCGATCTGTCCGATTCAAAAAACCTTCTGGAAAAAGTGCATGTCTTGCTGGCATCCGCTCCCGTACACATTCTGGTGAACAATACCGGGGGCCCCCCGGGCGGCCCCATCGTAGAAGCCGGTGGTGAAGCCTTTTTACAGGCATATCACAACCATCTGATTTGCAATCAATTATTAGCCCAGGCCGTGCTCCCGGGTATGAAATCGGCCGGTTTCGGGCGGATCGTCAACATCATCAGCACCTCGGTGAAAGAGCCGTTAGACAACCTGGGCGTATCCAATTCCACCCGTTGGGCGGTAGCCGGCTGGGCCAAAACCTGGGCCAATGAGGTCGGCCGTTTCGGCATTACCGTGAACAACGTTTTGCCCGGTTATACCCGCACCGGGCGATTGACGGAGATTATTGAAAAACGGGCGGCGGCCAGCGGATCGACTCCGGAGGCGGTGGAAGAACAATTTAAAAATCATGTGCCGGCGCGCCGTTTTGCAGACCCCTCGGAGGTGGCCGCAGCGGTGGCTTTTCTCGCCAGCCCCGCCGCCGGCTATGTCAACGGGATCAATTTGCCGGTTGACGGCGGGCGGACGCGGAGTTTGTAAACGCCCGTTTGGCACAAAAAAAAGGCCGCCTTTGGGGGAGCGGCCTTCATGCTGTAAAAGCGCTAAAATTGACAGGTTTTTAAATTCTTATGTAACACGAACTTTAGTTCGTAACTATCTCAGCGTTTAGTTCGTAAGTAACACGAACTTTAGTTCGTAACTATCTCAGCGTTTAGTTCGTAAGTAACACGAACTTTAGTTCGTAAGTAACACGAACTTTAGTTCGTAACTATCTCAGCGTTCAGTTTGCCGTCTTTAACATACAGTCATCATCCGGTAACGAACTTTTCGGCGAACTGAAGTTCGCCCTACGGGGCAAAACTAATTCGGGTGAAATCCGTAGTTGGACAAGATTTTTTCCTTCAACTCCTTGCGGGCGAAGAAGATACGGCTCTTCACGGTACCCAGCGGCAATTGAAGTTCGTCGGCAATTTCCTGGTATTTAAATCCTTCAAAATGCATCACAAACGGTACCCGGATACTGTCGTCCAGTGCCGACACCATGGCAGTTAACTCTTTCAGCATGATACCGCCTTCGGCTGCATTGGCTGTGGAGTGGTTGCCGGAATTGAGGTAATACTGGTTGTCGGTGGTATCGAGGATGGTGTTGGCTTTGACTTTTTTGCGGTAGTTGTTGATGAAGATGTTCTTCATAATAGTGAACATCCACGCCTTGAAGTTTGTGCCCGGTTGAAATTTATCGCGGTTGAACAGCGCGCGATACGCCGTTTCCTGATACAGATCTTTGGCATCCTCCATGTTCTTCGTCAGATTATATGCGAAGGAGTGAAGCAACGTCGTCAAACCGCTCAGTTTACTATTGAATTCCATGCTGGTCATGGTGTGCCTCCTTGTTTGTTAGTTTGATGGTTCAAAAGTACAGTTTCTGTTGAACAACTGCAAAATTTTTCTTCAACAAATAAATGTCAACAATTAGCAAATTTAAATGTATCAACACTTAATTGTATAATAATACATTGATTATCTTTATTTTAAACTATTTTGAAAGATTCTACCTTGAATTCAATTTTCAAAAAAAATTGAAAAAACCGCAAGATCTTAACACTTATATAACATACAGGATCGTCGATCCGGAGGATAAAAAGCAGGTTTCCGGGTATACGTTTGATATGATTCCGGCCGGATGACCGCTTTTTGCCGGCAGGCGAAATATCTTTGCCTCATGCCGAAATACGCTTCTTTATCCGACGTCCAGTCCGCGCTCCGCTCCGGCTCCACGACCTGCCGTGCAGTGGTGGAGCATTATTTGTCCCGGATCGAACACACGCGGCGCCTGAACGCTTACGTGGAAATCTGGGCGGAAGAAGCCCTGGACAAAGCGGACCAACTCGACGCGCGTTACCGGGAAAATCCCGGCTCGGTCGGGGCTCTTTTCGGCGCCGTGCTTTCGTTAAAAGACAACATCTGCTACGCAGGGCATGTGGTGACGGCAGCATCCAAAATCCTGGAAGGTTTTACTTCGTTGTATTCCGCCACGGCCGTCGAACGCCTGCTGGCGGAAGACGCCATTTTCATCGGTCGCACCAATTGCGACCAGTTTGGCATGGGTTCTTCCAACGAAAACTCCGTGTATGGCCCGGTGCTTCATGCGCTTGACCCCGAGCGGGTACCCGGCGGGTCTTCCGGCGGCGCGGCGGTATCGGTGCAAACCGACACCTGCCTGGCGGCCCTCGGCAGCGACACCGGCGGTTCGGTTCGGCAACCTGCGGCTTTTTGCGGCATCTGGGGGTTAAAACCGACTTACGGGCGTATTTCGCGACACGGACTGATCGCCTACGGTTCTTCTTTCGATCAGATCGGCGTGCTGGCACACAACCCGCAGGATATTACCACCCTGCTGCACGTTATGCAGGGCCCGGATGATTTTGACAGTACGGCGGACGGCGCGCCTTCCCCGATACGGGGCACATCTTCTGCCGTCTCTCATCCACCGTCTGCCGTAAAAATCGCCTATTTCCCGGAAGTTATTGACAGTGAAGGTCTTGAACCCGGCGTTCGGGTGGTTACGAGGCATTTTATGGACCAGCTTCGCGCCGGCGGGTACAGCGTGGAGCCGGTGGCTTTTAATTCCGGCCCCTCCTCCGATGAAAACAGGCAGGGTACAGGGGCCGGGTTACTGGATTATGTTATCCCCGCTTATTACGTCCTCACCACCGCCGAAGCGAGTTCCAACCTTGCGCGGTACGACGGCATCCGGTACGGTTACCGCAGCGCCAAAGCCCGAAACCTGGAAGAGGCCTATTTGTTGTCGCGCACGGAGGGTTTCAGCGAGGAAGTAAAACGACGGATATTACTCGGCACATTTGTGTTGAGCAGCGGTTATTACGACGCCTATTATAACAAGGCGCAGCAGGTGCGGGCGATGATCCGGCAAAGCCTGCTGGCCATTTTTCAGGAATACGATTTTATCCTGATGCCCGCTGCGCCTACGGTAGCCTGGCGATTCGGCGAACATTCGGACGACCCGGTGGCGATGTACCTGTCGGATATTTACACGGTATTGGCCAACCTTGCGGGTATACCGGCCCTGGCTATGCCCGCCGGCATTCACCCGGAAAACGGGATGCCGGTGGGTATTCAATGGATGGCCGCACCCCGGGAAGATGATAAATTACTTTCATTTGTGGCGGGTTTGTAAAATGGTTTTTCCCGAAAATCGTTTTTGGAGCCATGAAAAGTTTTTTACTACCTGCCTCGCTTTTGATTCCCCTCAGCCTTTTTACCCAAACCGAACATATTTTGGCGGATCCGGCCGTCAAATGGGCCGCCGAAATCGAACTCACCTTCCCGGTTGACCCCCTGACGTTTTCCGCCAACGAAGACCGTACCGCCACCCTGGCCGTTTTAAAACTCAACGAACCCGACAGGGGCCTCGGCGGTTACGTCAACCACTCCCTCAACGCCAAATTGTGGGAAATGGCCGAAAACGGCGACTGGGAGGCCTACAGCAATTCCGACCTGACCCGAAGGCTGGAAAACGACGAACTCCTGAGCATCATCAGCGGCCCCGATTCCATCGTCACCGTGGACCCTGACACCTATGAAGAAAAGGTGCAGGTCAGCTGGGACAAGCGCCCGTTCCCCCATGAAGCCCGTTTTGTAAAAATACGCCAGCTGCTGACCTACAACGACGACGACGCCGTTTTTACAGCTTATACCCTGGCCATCGCGCCTTTTACGGGCAATGAAGAGCCGCGTTTCTGGCTGAAGGTGCCGGAAGCAGACGTCCTGGAACCCGACAGCATGTTCAAAAATCCGGACTTTACCTGGGCCGTACGCTACGTAACCAATGTTTCGAGCCCGCGTGTCGACGATTTTCAGGTTTTGAAAGACGAAACGGGGCCGGTCATGGGCCGTTTTTTTGACCGCATCATGGCCGATACCACCGTCGATATTTATGCCGCGGCCAATGATGCCGATCCCCTGGCGGGCGACAAAAGGATGTGTGTTTTCCTGCGTGGATTCGGTCAGCACATTTGACCCCGAAACCTATCTCGAACACGTGGAAATTTTTCACACCGAACTCCTGCCCGACCAGATCGTCGATTTGCAACTGATCGAAGAATTGTACTGGCAGGAAGAAGACGGGTTGTTGTACACCCGCCTCGTTGCAATTGCTCCGCGTTATAAATTCTACTACCAGGAAGGCCAGTGGTATCCGAGGGCGGGTTTTTACCGCCGTTGCGACGAATAGCAACTTCCGGCCGGAAAATGCGTTTTTTCAAAAAATCAAATTATGAACCGTTCATCGATCATCGCGTTCATCCTGCTTGCCCTTGTGCAACCCGCGTTTTGCCAGAAATACTTCAGCGTTGAAAACGCGCCGGGTAAAGCCCTGAAAGCGTATAACGAAGGAAAAAAGCACCGCGAACTGGGTGAAAATGCCATCGCTTTGGGCTATTATGAAAAAGCGCTTAAAGAAGAGCCGAAATTTATCGACGCCCAGTTCGCCCTCGCAAGAACGTACGTCGATCTGCGCGATTTTTTCAAAGCCGAGCGGTATTTCGAAGAAGCTTTGACCCTCGACAACATGTACTGGCCAACCGGTTATTTCTACCTCAGTGCGGTGGAGTGGACCTTAGACAAATACGAGGAGGCCGCCGAACACGCCGGTTTGTTTTTAAAAAGCGGTCCGCAGGATGACAAAACAAAACGGGAGGCGGAGGAAATTCTGGCCAACGCTACTTTTGCCGCAGAGGCGATCAAACACCCCGTTCCGTTCAATCCGCAACCCGTCGGGAACGGGATCAATACCGGGCTCGACGAATATTTTCCGTGTTTAACCGCCGACGGCGAAATGATGATTTTCACGCGTAATATGCTGCCTGCCAATATGTTCGGTCAACGCGCGGAAGATTTTTACACCAGCCGGAAAGTGAACGGGGTGTGGCAGAAGGCCGAACCGGTGGAAGGGGTGAACACCGCCCTGAACGAAGGTGCGGAATCCATCAGTCCCGACGGTTCCTGGCTGGTGTTTACCGCCTGCAACCGGGAAGGCGACGGCTCGGTGGGTATGTGCGACTTGTATTGGTCGCAACTCAAAAGCAGCGGCTGGACCAAACCCGTGCCTTTCAGCCGGGCCATCAACTCGCCTGAATGGGACGCCCAGCCAACCATCGGAGCCGACAATAAAACGCTGATATTCACCAGCAGTCGCGCAGGCACTTCGGGTTCTCTCGACCTGTGGGAGGCCGTCCGCCAGTCAGGCGGCAAATGGAGCAAACCCCAAAATCTCGGCCCCGCCATCAATACAAAAGGCGACGAACACACCCCTTTTCTGCACCCCGACGGCCAGACCCTCTACTTTGCTTCGAACAAATTGCCGGGTATGGGCGGCAACGATCTTTTTCTGGCGCGCCGCAAAACCGACGGCACCTGGGGGCAACCGCAAAACCTGGGTTATCCCATCAATACAAAAGGGGAGGAAGGCATGCTGACGGTGAGCCTCGACGGTTTAACCGCCTACTTCGCCACCAACCGCCCGGGCGGACAGGGCGGCATCGACATCTACCAGTTCGAATTGCCACAAAACCTTCGCCCCCAGCCGGTTACTTACGCCCGGGCTTTGGTAAAAGATGCATCGACGGGTTATCCGCTTGTGGCCAGGGTGGAATTTACCGACCTGAAAACGGGGCAATCACACGTCACTGCATTTACCCGGGAAGACGGAAGTTTTTTGGTCTGTCTTCCCGCCGGGAAGGAATACGCATTAAACGTAAACAAGGAAAAATACCTGTTTTACTCCGAAAATTTCAACCTGACGGAAAGCGCCACTTTTGACAAACCGTTTTCATTAAACATTGATTTACAGCCGGTTTCGATTGACCCAACCGCTGCCGGGTCAAAACCCGTGATTCTGCGCAACGTTTTTTTTGAAACCGGCTCCGCAGCCCTCCTGCCCGAATCCGCCGCCGAACTCGACCGCCTCGTGGTGCTGCTGAACGATGCCCCGGCCCTGAAAATTCAACTCAACGGCCATACCGACAACGTGGGCGACAACAACTCCAACCAAATACTTTCCGAAGCGCGCGCCAGGGCGGTGTACGACTACCTCATCACCAAAGGAACAGCGACGGAACGCCTGAAATTCAAGGGCTTCGGCGAAACGCAACCCATCGATACCAACGAAACGCCGGAAGGCCGGGGACGGAACCGGAGAACAGAGTTTGTGGTCTGGTGAAAGGATCATGGCCCTCGTCGCTATAACTCAACCCAACTGCCTACCTTTGGGCCTGCAAGCCACAGATGGCAGATGACAGATGACAGATAACAGACAACTTCAATGGCGCTTCGGATAGGTACACGTGGCAGCAAACTGGCCCTCTGGCAGGCCGAATTTACCCAATCGGAACTCGCCCGCATCGGGGTGGAGAGCGAGTTGGTCATTATTAAAACGAAGGGTGATGTGGTACAACACCTGAGTTTTGACAAACTGGAGGGCAAAGGTTTTTTTACCAAGGAAATTGAAGAAGCTTTGCTGCGCGGGGAGGTGGATCTGGCCGTACATTCCATGAAAGACCTGCCCACTTCCCAGCCGGAAGGACTCGTTATCAGCGCCGTTTCGTACCGCGACAACCCGTCGGACTGGTTGATCGTGCGCCCGGAAGCCTTTGCGACGGGGAAAATTTTCCACCTCAAAGAAGGAGCGATTACCGGCACTTCCGCCGCCCGCAGAAAAGCGCAACTGCTTGATTTCCGGCCGGATATACAATTAAAAGACATACGGGGCAACGTGCCGACCCGCCTCGAAAAATTGCGCTCCGGCGATTTCGATGCGATCTTTCTCGCCGCCGCCGGGGTGAAAAGGCTGGGCATGGACCTCCACGATCTGAAGGTCGTGGAACTCAACCCGCGCGAATTTGTACCCGCGCCCGCACAGGGTGTGCTTGCCTGGCAAACCAACCGCGACGACCTCGGCACCCGCCTCTTGCTGAAACAAATCCACCACCCGGACATTTCCGCCTGCACCAACGTGGAACGCCGCGTATTACAACTCCTGGACGGTGGTTGCCAATTACCTCTCGGCGTTCATTGCGAACGTGATGCGGCCGGGCATTTTCACGCCTTCGCGGCCTGCGAAATAAACGGCGCGATGCGCCGCGCGCGACTTTCTTCGAGCACCAGTTTTGGTATGGCGGAAAAACTGGTGGCCGGCTTACGCAACTGACCCGCTTCCCGGAACGTATTTCTTAAGCGTTTTCTAAGGAATTCGGGGGCGGTGCCTTCGTATATTCGCGTTTTGGTCCAATCGCGATCTTTGCGATTGGAAGCAAAAACCATTCTAACTTACTGTTTTTCAATACTATAATTCATCGCGTTTTCGACACGCTTTCGGAAATTGCATATCATTTTTAAAATATGTACAAAAATCTACTCCTGTGTCTGCTGAGCGGCCTGTTTCTTTCGGCAGCATCCACCCTGTCCGCTCAGCAATCCGTTGCACGCAGATGGAACGAAGTTTTGTTACAGGCCATTCGGGAAGACTTCGCCCGCCCGCCCGTGCACGCCCGCAACCTGTTTCACTGTTCGGTCGCCATGTACGACGCCTGGGCCGCCTACGATACCGTGGCCGAAACCTACCTGCTCGGCAAAACGGTGGGTACCTATACCTGCGCGTTCAGCGGAATCGCGGCCCCGCCGCCCGGAAGTTTGAAAGCAGCGCGGGAAGCCGCCATGAGTTACGCGGTTTACCGGGTGCTTTATGCACGTTTCAGCAATTCACCCAATGCTTTTATTACCCTGACGCGGTTCAATAACCTGATGCTGGAGCTGGGTTACGATTACAATTACACTTCCACCAACTATATTTCAGGCGCACCCGCAGCTTTAGGCAACTACATCGGCCTGTGTGTGCTGCAAATGGGATCGCAGGATGGTTCGAACGAACAATTCAATTATACGTCGCAGTATTATGCACCCGTCAACCCGCCGCTGGTAATGGCCAATCCGGGCGCACCCACGCTGCTTGATCCCAACCGCTGGCAACCCCTGAGTCTGACGATTGCCATCGATCAGAACGGCAATCCGATACCCTCCGTACAGGTTTTTCAGAGCCCCGAATGGGGTAATGTGCGGCCTTTTGCCCTGAAACAGGAAGATTTGTCGGTCTACGAACGGGACGGCTACCAGTACAAAGTATATCACGACCCGGGCCCCATTCCATTCCTCGATACAGCAAACGGCGGAGGTTCATCCGCCGAATACAAATGGAACTTCGAACTGGTGACCGCCTGGCAAGCTCACCACGATCCGAACGACGGCGTGATGTGGGACATATCCCCCCGCTCGATCGGCAACAACCCGTCTTATCCGCAAACCTGGGCGGAATACCATGATTTTTACGATTTTGTCAATGGTGGAGATACGGGCTTGGGCCGGGATACCAACCCGCACACGGGCCTTCTTTATGAACCCCAGGTTGTACCACGTGGCGACTATACCCGTGTACTTGCACAATACTGGGCCGACGGCCCCACCTCGGAAACCCCGCCGGGGCACTGGTTTGCAATATTGAATTATGTGAGCGACAACCCCGTTTTTGTAAAAAAATACAACGGGAAAGGCCCTGTACTGGATAACCTGGAATGGGACGTCAAGGCATACTTTACCCTCGGCGGAGCCGTACACGACGCAGCCGTCACCGCATGGGGTATCAAAGGCTGGTACGACGGCGTACGCCCCGTATCCGCATTGCGGTACATGGCCGATCTGGGTCAAAGCACCGACCCGGGTTTGCCTTCCTACGACCCGGCCGGTCTGGATCTGATCCCCGGATTGATTGAACTGGTTGAGCCCGGCGACCCCCTGGCAGGCGCCAACAATGAACATGTGGGTAAAATCAAACTTTATACCTGGAAAGGCCCCGATTACGTGACAAATGCCGCTACCCAAATTGCCGGCGTCGGCTGGATACTGGCCGAAGAATGGTGGCCTTATCAGAGAAAAACTTTCGTAACGCCGCCTTTTGCCGGCTATATTTCGGGGCACTCCACGTATTCCCGTTCTGCAGCGGAAGCGCTGACCAACCTGACCGGCGACGAATATTTCCCGGGTGGACTGGGAGAATTTCACATTGCCGCCAACAGCGGGTTTCTGGGTTTGGAAAAAGGCCCGAGTGTGGACATTACGCTGCAATGGGCCACTTATCGCGATGCCTCCGACCAGACCAGCCTTTCCCGTATTTGGGGCGGCATTCACCCGCCTTTCGACGATATTCCCGGGCGTTTGCTCGGTATGCAGATCGGAACGGAGGCCTTCGAACTGGCGCGCACTTATTTTTACAAAGACACCGACAACGACGGCCACTACAGCTACGAAGATTGTAACGACAACAACGCCGATATTTATCCCGGCGCCGCCGAATTGTGCGATAACTTAGACAACGATTGCAACGGACTGGTCGACGACATTCCCGTGTACAGCTACTTCGCCGATACCGACGGCGACGGGTACGGCGATGGCGATACGCAGCTGGATACCTGTCTGGCAGCCGCTCCGGCGGGTTTTGTGGCCAACAACCTCGACTGTAACGACGCCGATATGAATTTTAACCCCGCTATCGCCGAACTCTGCGACGGACTGGATAACAACTGCAACGGGCTGATTGACGACATTCCCGTGTACACCTATTTCGCCGACATCGATGGCGACGGGTACGGCGACGGCGGCGCACAATTAGATACCTGCCTCCAGGACGCCCCGGCGGGTTTTGTGACCAACAACCTCGATTGCAACGACGCCGATATGAATTTTAACCCCGCTACCGCCGAACTCTGCGACGGACTGGATAACAACTGCAACGGGTTGATTGACGACATTCCCGTGTACACCTACTTCGCCGACACCGACGGCGACGGGTACGGCGACGGCGGCGCTCAATTAGATACCTGCCTCCAGGACGCCCCGGCGGGTTTTGTGACCAACAACCTCGATTGCGACGACGCCGACCTGAACCTCAGCCCGGAAGCCGTGGAAATTTGTGACGGCATCGACAACAACTGCAACGGCACGTCGGATGAAGGGTTAAACATTTTCACTTTTTATGCTGATGGTGATGAGGACGGGTACGGCGACGGCGATGCTTCGCTGGATACCTGCCTGAATCAGTTGCCCGCAGGTTTTGTCACCAACGAACTCGATTGCGACGACACCAACGAATTGATCAATCCCAATGCCTGGGAAATACCCGACGGCATCGATAACAATTGCAACGGCATGGTAGATGAAATCAGCGGCACACAGCAGTTGTCCTTACAAACACGGGTGTATCCGAATCCGGTGTCGGGAATCCTGACCATTTACCAGGAAGCGGGTGAAACCCTGCTCGCGCAGGTAACGGATATTTCGGGGCAAATCATTGCGACGGAAACGGTCCGGTTTGCCGGCAAAACGGCGCAACTGGACTTCTCCACTTATGTTCCGGGTTTGTACATCCTGAAACTGCACGAACAGGGCAGCGGGAAAGAAGCGTCCGTTAAGGTAGTGAAGATCAATTGGTAACAGGGCGCCGGGTCCTGATCCTGTTCAGGGCCCGGCGCGATTAAATAATACCTAATTTCCGGTTAATAAATTTCCGGGGATTGGAAGCCGAAGCAAGCGGGAATAAATTTGTGTTTGAAAAAAATTTCACCGTTTAAACAAACCATTTTTTCACCCAAATCACTTTGTTTCATGGCTACCGTAACTAAATATCACGTGCTTTTTTACGGCACACCCGATGGTTATCAGAACAATCGCGCGCAAATCTCTCTTTACAACGGCACGACGGTGCTGGGATACGTTCGGTTTCATGATGTGGGCATGCCGTTTCCCAACGACAGCGAGTCAGGAGGTCGCATCACCATGCACCTGCCGTCCGACATGTTTCAGAATGTGATCGATGTGCTGAGGAACGAATCTCCAATTACGTATTATTTCAGCGCCGGCCACGCTTTTTTGGGGTTTGGAGACACTGAGCCCGTTGGAGAAGGGGAGTAACCGGGTCCCGTTTGAATGAGGGCGTCTCGTACGTCTCATTTACCTTGTAAATTGCACATTGATCATTGCACATTGATCATTGTACATTTTTTGAATTTTAAATTAAAAATCAAAAATTATTAATGTACAATTTTCAATGATCAATGACCAATTTTCAATGACGTACGAGGCGCCCTCATTTTTTGGCGCTTGTTGGTGGCGTTGGTTCCACAAAATACATATCCACCAGACCTTTATTGTACACCTCTTTTTTGCCGCGATAACTGATTTTGTATAAATGTTTTACGGCCTCGGCGGTAGAGCCGGAAATATTGATACGACCGAGTTCGCCGAGTTCTTCGAGGCGGGCGGCGAGATTGACCGCATCGCCCCAGATATCGTAGGCAAATTTGTTCTTCCCGATCACACCCGCCACAACCGGGCCGGTATGGATGCCGATCCGCATTTCCCGAAAAATGGCTTTCGGGTTTTCGCGGTTGCGCAGTTGAAGCCAGGCATCCATCTCAAGGGCTGCGCGTACGGCATCCGCCGGGTGTGTGTTGTTAGGAACGGGTAATCCGCCGGCGCACATAAAAGCGTCGCCGATGGTTTTGATCTTTTCGAGGCCGTTTTTTTCACATATCTCGTCGAACGCGAGAAAACATTCGTTCAGCTCGTCGATCAGTTCGTCCGGCGCCAGGTGTTCGGAAAGTCGGGTAAAATTGACAAAATCGGTAAACAAAACGGTAGCCGAATCGTAATGACGGGGTGTGGCGTAGCCGTGCGATTTTAGTTCCAGGGCGATTTCTTCCGGCAAAATATTCAGGAGCAGGTGTTCACTTTTGCTTCGTTCTGCGGCGATTTCTTCGTTTTGCTGCTGAATCTGGCGGTTTTTCAGGTTCAGTCGGTTATTGGCCCGGCGGGCAAAAAGCCAGCCGATGCCCAACAGAGCCAGGATGATAAAAAGCATCAACCCGATGCCATAGGCAAAGCGCCGGAAAGCGGCTTCCTGTTCGGATTGGTATTGTTGTTCGCGTTGAATCCGTTCCAGTTCCTTGGCCCGGCTGGTGCTGTCGGCGCGGCGCTGGGTCCGGTCCAGTTCTTCCTGTCGTCGCAATTCGGCGATCAGGTTGTTTTGCCTTTCCACGTTGAAGCGTTGGGCGGCCAGGTTGAGTTCCTGTTCGGCCTGAAGCGCTTCGAGGGTTTTTTCCCGAAGTTTGGCGATATCGACTTCGTTTTGGGTTTGCAGGAGCAACACCTCGTCTTTTTTACGCTGGGCTTCAAGTGCCAGGTTTTTGTTTGCCAGCTCCAGCCGTTCCCGTTCCAGCCGGATCTGTTCGTAGGCGAGGTCTTTTACACTTTGCTGAGCGTACAGGTATTTGATCTGCCCTTCTGCGGCGGCGAGCAGGGTGCGTTGCTGGTCGACCTGTTGCTGGCGCACCTGTTCCTGCAGCCGGATGGTGTCGAGTTCTGTGAGGAAGTTGCGGTACGAATCGAAGGCTTTTTCAAAATCGTACAACGCGTTGTACACCTTTGCGGCAGTTTCATAGGCATCTGCCAGCACCTGACGTTGTTTGGTCTGGCGGGCATAACGAATGGCTGACTCGTTGTGATTCAATGCGTTGTAAAAATCGTTGTTGCTGTAATACACCCCGGCGATCAGGTGTTCGAGGCTGGCAAGCGCGGTCCAGTCCTGCCGCCCCAGCAAAATATCCCGCGCCTGGAGCAGGTACTCGATACCCCGTCGCGAGTCGCCGGTATTGTGCAGGGCGACGCCGAGGTTGGCGTACATCACTTCGGGATAATCGCAGGGGATGTAGACGCATTGCAGTTCGGCCTTCCGAAAGTATTCGAGTGCTTTGGTGTAGTCGCGGTCACGTACGAACTGGCGCCCGAGGTTGTTGTAGAGCAGCGATTTTTCCTGGGGGGTGCCGTAGGTTTCGATGATCCGTTCGATAGCCTGGTAGTAATAAATACTTTTCCCGGTGTCGTTGCGCTGATCGTAAGCATGCGCGAGTTTTTGGTATAATTGGACCAGGCGGGAATTATTTCCTTCGTTTTTGTGCTTGACAATCAACTGTTTATAATATACCTGTGCACTGTCGAATTTCATATCGAGCAGGTAGGCGTCCGCTATTTTTTCCATCGTGCCGAAGTCTTCCGGGGCATCCGTCAAAACTTCTCCATAATAGCGGCAGGCGTAGGAGTACAGTTTTTCCCGCAGAAAGATGTCGCCCAAAGCGCGGTACACGACAAGCAGTTGATCGACACGGCCCCTGTTCTGGAGTTTGGCTTCTGCCAGCAGATAATGCTGGAGCGCTTCTTCGTTCCGGCTGGCACGCGCGCACAGGTCGCCCAGCAGCACGGAGGCCCGCACGATACCTTCGTCGTAGGGAATGTTTCGCGCTATGGAAAGCCCTTCGTTGGCCAGGGTTTCACGTTCGGCGTCCGTTCCGGCATTCCGCGCCCGGTCCAACAGCCGGTCCACCTCGACCGTGTGCTGTTCGGGGTTATCCGGCCGCTGGCCGTGTAATTGGATACCGGCGAGGCAAAGGAAGGCTGTTATGAGGGCGAGGTTTTTAATACGAGATGATTTTTCACAAAAATAGATGTTTTTAATATACCGCAGCCGGGTGAAAAACTACTCTACCAAAATCTCGTCTGCAAATATCCAGCAGGGGTTGCCGGCGCCTTTGTGCCATGCCGGGCATTTGCCGGGTGATACGCCGGTGACGCGGATATACCGGCCTTTTACACCTTTCAGATCGAGGATAAAATCTTTTTGCAACACCCCTTTTTCGGTGTTCGGCACGTCGTTGTCGATTGCTCCCGCGGGTGAAAATTGCCGGCCGTCGTCGGATATTTCCACCTGCATTTTTACCGGGAAAAATACCCAGGCGTTTTCATCCTGCAAAAAACCGGTAGTTATCTTGTTGATTTTCTGCTTTTTACCCAAATCCAGCACCACATCGAGGTTCACCCCTTCAAAACCCTGCCAGTCGCCCGTGCGAAAATCGGCGCCGCCGCGTAATCCGTTAACAAGGCCCTCGTCGCCGCGGGCAGTGTATTGCGGGCTGTAACGGGTATTGTACCGCACAACGCGCAGGCTCGAACTGGTTTTGGTAAAAACGGCGGTCGCCACCGCACTTTCCCGGCGGCTTCCGCCCAGGATGGCAACGGCCCTGAGGGTCAAAGTCCGGTCGATCCGGAAGGGTTTGGTGTAGGGTGTTGACTGCCGGTCCGGTGTTGATCCGTCGAGTGTAAAAAATATCGGCGGCGGCGTCGAGGCAAGCCAGGGAAATGGCTTGTGACTGTTTAAAAACCCGCTCGCCCTGCGACACAAACGGCACCGGCGGCATCGGTATTTTTTTACCGCGGTAGCAGTTTTGCAGTTTGCCCCAATCGGCGGGGGTATCGGTCATTTCAAAAACAATTTCCGCACCTTCCACCATCTCTTCGTGGCTGATCCGGCTTTCGGCGCGCTCGCGGCCGGCCAGTTTCATACTTTTTATGTAACAATTGCGCCGGGAAACGCCGGGAGCCCGGACGACGAATTTTTTCCCGGAATCGAGGTTCAGCGTCACTTTTTCAAACAAGGGTGTACCCACGACGTAATCCGTACAGCCGGGGGTGACCGGGTAAAAACCCATCGCGGACAGCACAAACCAGGCGGACATTTGCCCACAGTCTTCATTGCCGGAAAGGCCGTCGGGCTGGTCGTGGTACATTTCGTCCATGATCTGGCGGACACGCAGCTGGGTTTTCCAGGCCTGGCCTGCGTAATTGTAGAGGTAGGCGATGTGGTGACTCGGTTCGTTGCCGTGCACGTACTGGCCGATCAAACCCGTGATGTCGGCCTGGTTTCGCCCGGTTGTTTTGGGATTGGCTCCAAAAAGGCTGTCTAATTGCGCCGCAAAAGCCTGTTCGCCACCCATTAGTTCCATGAGTCCCGCGATATTGTGCTGAACGGCAAAGCGGTATTGCCAGGCATTGGCTTCCGTGTAGTTAAAATTTACTTCGTAAGGATCGAAGGGTTTGTTCCAGGCGGCATTGCTTTTGGAGCGGAAAAACCGGGTGGCGGGGTCGAACAGGTTGAGATACGCCCAGGACTTGATCATGTACGGGTCGTCGACCGAATCCACGCCGACCGCCTGTTCCATTTGGGCGATACACCAGTTATCGAAGGCATATTCCAGCGTTTTGGACACCGATTCGGGTTCTTTATCGGAAGGGATATAGCCCAGTTCTTTGTACCATTGCAAGCCGTAGCGGTCGCTGTTGGCACTTTTACGCATGGCTGCAAGCGCTTTTTCAGCGTCGTAATCCCGGATCCCTTTGACGTAGGCGTCAGTGATCACGGGGATTGCGTGGTTGCCGATCATGCAGTCCGTTTCGTTGGCGGAGAGTTCCCACACCGGCAGCAGCCCGCCTTCTTCGTATTGGCGCAGAAACGTTTGTACAAAATCGTTCGTTCGTTTGGGTTCGAGGATGGTATAGAGCGGGTTACAGGCCCGGTAAGTATCCCACAGCGAAAAAACGGTATAAACGTTGTGGCCCGGGTTCGGGTGAATTTTGTTGTCGCGGCCCCGGTACTGCCCGTCGGCATCGTTCCAGGTATTCGGAACAATCATCGTGTGGTAAAGTGCCGTGTAAAAGATCCTTTTTTGCACGTCCGTGCCGCCTTCCACGTCAATTTTGGCGAGTTGGCGCTCCCATTTGCCCTGGGTTTCGGATTTTATTTTTTCAAAATCGAAGTGATTACACTCCGCTTCGAGGTTTTTACGCGCACCTTCGATGCTCACCCCCGAAATGCCGACTGTGACGATCAGGGGTTCGCCGTCTTCGTTAAAATCGAGCAGTTTGACGATGGATTTGCCGGTCACCGAAGGCCTGGCTTCCCGTGGATCAAGGCTCATATCCAATATTTTGGAATTAAACATCGGCCTGGAAAAGCGTACGACAAAATAGATATGTTGCTCCTTCGCCCAGGCTTTTGAAATGCGGTATCCTTCTATTTCGCGGTCGCTGACCCTTTTCAGGTGTGCATCGATGACCTCGTCGCGATGGCGCAGGTCGACGAGCAAGTGGCCGTTCACGCGGTTTTTCGGGAACGTATAGCGGTGTACCCCCACCCGTTCGGTGGCCGTCAGTTCCGCCTTGATACGGTCTTTTTCGAGAAAAACGGCGTAGTAGCCCGCTTCCGCCTTTTCTTTTGACTTTTTAAACGGGGAGGCATATTTTGCAGGTTCCAGTTCCGCGCCGCCGGTATAGGGCATCAACAATATATCGCAATAATCAGCCACACCCGTACCGCTCAGGTGGGTGTGTGAAAAACCGTAAACCAGCGAATCGGAATAGTGATAGCCGGAGCAGCCGTCCCAGTCCATCATGTCGATGCGGGTATCGGGACTGAGTTGCACAAGCCCGAATGGCGCCGCAGCGCCGGGGTAGGTGTGGCCATGCCCTCCCGTGCCGATGAACGGATCGACAAACGGGATTTTGGAGGCAGATGCCGGTGAGGGTTGGCAGTTGGCGGCAGGTTGCAAAACAGCCGCAGCGAAAAAAGTGGAAAGAACAAACAGGCGCATCGTGTGAGCGGTTGAGCGTTGGAAATTGCCCAAAAGTAAACCGCTTGTTGCAAACGAATCGCTAACGATGTTCCGGATAGCCCCGGGTGGTTCTATTTTTGCCGCAAAATATTCCGCAGGTCGCCGGGCCTGCCACAAATCCGGCCAGGCGAAGCCTGGTGGTACAAAAGACACTTTAAAACGATGACGTATTTAAAACTTGCCCTTTTCGCCTTTTTTGGCCTGTATTTGTCTGCCGCGCAGGCACAAACAACCGACAGTACACTGATCGATATTCAGATCGAGGGAATTCCCGCCGGCAGAACACGGCTCGTGGGGGTGTTCGGCGACCGCAACTACCTCGCCGATTCGGCCGACGTGGATGCCACCGGCCGGTTTACTTTGCGGCGAAAAACGCCACTTCCCGCCGGGTTTTACACTTTTTTGCTTCCGGGTGGCAATAAAAACTTTTCCATCCTGCTGGATAAAGATCAGCATTTTTCGATCCGGGCCAAAGCCACCGACATCGGCGGCAGCATGCAGGTGACCGGCAACCTCGACAATGAATTGTTTTATAAAAACTACCGCTTCCAGGCCGCCCAGGACCCTGAATTGCAAAAATTAAGCGAGGTGCTGCGGGCCAATCCCGAATCGTCGCCTGAGTTCAAAAAAGCGAAAGAACGCCAGGAACAGATACTCGCCGAACGCAAGGCGCACCTCGAAGAAATTTATACACAAAACCCGAACGCGTTTTTTACCAAATTTAAAATTGCCGGCCAAAACCCCGACCTCACTTACCCGCGCAAAGCCAACGGCACCATCGATACGCTGGCCCAGGTGACGCACTACCGCAAACACTTCTGGGATAACGTCGATTTTAAAGACAAACGGCTGCTGTACACGCCCGTGGTCGGCAACAAACTCCGCCGCTACATCAAGGAATTGACGCCGCAAAACCGCGACTCCATCATCCCCGTGGCCGACGAACTCATCCGCCGGTCGATGCCGTACCGGGATTATTTCCAGTTTTTTGCCAACTGGATCGCTTTACAATACGAAAACACCAAAACCACCGTCATGGACGGCGAAGGCGTGTACGTTCACGTCGTAAAAAACTTCTTTACACCGGAACTCGCCGTTTGGGACAAACCCGAAAACTTAGAAAAACTGCAAAAACACGCCTGGGAAATGGAAGCCAGCCTCCTGGGCAAAAAAGGCCCCGACGTGCGCGCCTTAGATGTGAACGGGGTGTCCAAAAGTATTTACGAGATCACGGCGCCGATCATCGTGATCTTTATGTACAGTCCCGATTGTGAACATTGTCAGAAAGATTCGCCCAAAATCTCGGAAATCGCCCGGAACTGGAAAAGCCGGGGTGTCGAATTTTTCGGCATCGGCGTCAATACCAAGGAAGAGGAGTGGAGGGCATTTGTGAAGAAAAATGCTTTCCCCTTCACCAATGTGTACGACCCGACCAATCGCGCCATTTACGCCAAGTATTTTGTGGACATCACGCCGGAATTGTATATCCTGAACAAGGACCGGACCATCATCGCCAAAAATCTGCACGCGGAACAACTGGAAGAAGTGTTTCAGCGGGAATTGAAAAAGTAACACCAACCTCCGGTTGGCTTTTATTCAAGCCAACCGGAGGTTGGCGTTACTCGTTGAGGTTCCAGTCATATTCCTGAAAACTAATCGTCGCGCTGTTTTTTAGTTGGGTAGCCGAATATTTGTTCAGGTACTTTTTCAAATCGCCAAAATCGGCGGCATACCAGTCAAATATCTTGCTCACCCGCGCTTTGGAAGCAGAAATGGTATTGAATGACAGGTCGTTGATAAACACCTTTGTACGCGCTTCGAGGGTGGAATCGAGGTTTTCGGCGGTGTAGGCGTGATTCCAGAGCGGCGGGCAGGATTGCGCGGCGCAATTGATCGCGAAGTGAATACGCGCGTCTTTAAACTGCGGGCGCAGGATGTCGTTTTCGATGTTGTTGAGGCTGTATTTTTTATCGCCGATGCGGATACGTTTCACGTCCCAGGTTTTTCCGCCGTCGAAGTTGAGGATACTTTTTGCGGGGTAATTATCGACGATCAGTTTCAGGGTGAAGGCGTTGTAAGCATTGATCCAATACGCCATTTTTTCTTCGCGGGCCTCGTTTTCCGCCACCGGATGGTCGCTCAGGGCCTGGCAATAGGTGTATAAAGCCGTTTTATCTGCCTTCAGGCCTTTGTAGTTTACCTTGCCCGCATCGCTGACGTATTTTTGAAGCAAGGAATCCAGCCCCGCGTGGCTCAGCACCAAAGAATCAACCGGAGCGGGTGTGGAAAAAGACAGGGTAACCTGAGCCTGAAGACTCCAATGAGTAGCCAAGATCAGCACGGTGAGTAAAAAACTGTTTTTATACATGGTCAAGTTGTGTCGTTTTGTACCGTTTCGGAATATACGAACAAACGACGCGCGGCGGTTTTTCGTTTGATCCAAAATGTCCGACCCACTACAACTGTTTTCTTGCGGACATTCCTCCACACCTTTTTCTACTTTTGCAGTCTCTGGCATCTGGCATCTGGTGTCTAGAGATGCCAGACGCCAGATGCCAGATGCCAAAGGTCGTAAAACCATTCTTATGTCCGTAAAAGTTGCCAACCTCGTCAAAATATACGAAACCCAGCGTGCGGTGGACGACGTGTCGTTCGAGGCGCATAAAGGAGAAGTGCTTGGTTTTCTCGGCCCAAACGGCGCCGGAAAAACAACCACGATGAAAATTATCACCGGTTACCTGCCGCAGAGCAGCGGCACGGCCGAGGTTTGTGGCTTCGACGTCAGCGAACGCCCGATGGAAGCCCGCGCCCGGGTGGGGTATCTGCCGGAACACAATCCGCTTTATCGCGATATGTATGTGCGCGAATACCTGAGTTTTACCGCCGGTTTGCACCGGGTGCCCAACGCCCGCCGCCGCGTGGAAGAAATGGTGGAACGCACCGGCCTTACCAGCCACCGGCACAAACAGATCGGCGAGCTCTCCAAAGGTTACCGCCAGCGCGTCGGCCTGGCACAAGCCATGCTCCACGACCCGGAAGTGCTGATTCTGGACGAACCCACTTCCGGTCTTGACCCGAACCAGATCGTGGAAATACGGCAGTTGATCAAAGACCTCGGCAAAGAAAAAACGGTGATCCTCAGCACACATATCCTGGGTGAAGTGGAGGCCGTGTGCAACCGCGCCATCATTATTAACAAAGGCAAACTGGTGGCAAACGCGCCGATTGCGGAATTGAAACAGCAGTTTACGGGGCAGAGCATCGTAACGGCCGAATTCGCGGAAAGTGTCGACAAAAACCTGCTGGCCGCGATAAAAAACGTACAAACCGTCAAAAATCTCGGCAAAAACCGCTGGGAATTGCGCGCTGCCGCCGACCGGGATATACGCGCCGAGGTTTTTATGTTTGCCGTGGCACACAAGGTAACCCTGCTGGAATTGAGAAAAGAAACCTACAGCGTGGAAGAAGTTTTCCAGCAACTGACCAAATAGATTATGCGCTCCATATTTAAAAAAGAAATCAACGCTTTTTTCTCCTCCCTCATCGGTTACATCGTAATCGGCGTATTTCTGGTGCTCATGGGTCTTGTGATGTGGGTATTTCCCGACTACAGCGTACTCGACAGCAAGTACGCCAACATGGACACCTTGTTTGGCATTGCGCCGATGGTTTTTATGTTCCTGATGCCGGCCGTGACGATGCGTACTTTCGCCGAGGAAAAACAAAGCGGCACCATCGAACTGCTGGTAACACGCCCCATTTCCGACTGGCAAATTGTGGGCGGGAAGTTTTTGGCCTGTTTTACACTGGTGGTTTTTGCGCTGCTGCCCACGGTATTGTATTACCTGACCGTGTACAATTTGGGAGCGCCGCCCGGCAACCTGGACTCGGGAGGTATTGCCGGTTCTTACATCGGTTTGCTTTTTCTGGCCGCAGTATTTGTGGCGATCGGCGTATTTTCCAGTTCGCTGACCAATAACCAGATCATCGCTTTTGTAATGGCCACTTTTCTCTGCTTTTTTGTGTACTTAGCCTTCGGTTTTCTCAGCAGACTTCCTGTATTTTTTGGAAAAACCGACGATGTGGTGCAGTCAATTGGCATTGAATACCATTACAACTCCGTTAGCCGGGGTGTGCTCGATTCGCGGGACGTGGTGTATTTTTTGTCCGTCATTGCCTTGTTTCTGGCCGCGACGGTGTTGTCGCTGGGCCGCCGGAGGTGGTAGGGGTCACTTCTTTTCGTCGCGCAGTGCCCGCCTCAATATTTTTCCGATGTTCGTTTTGGGCAGTTCATCCCGGAACTCCACCTGTTTGGGCACCTTATAACCGGTGAGGTTTTCGCGGCAAAAGTCGATGACCTCCTGTTCGGTAAGCGAAGCGTCCTTTTTTACGATATAGGCCTTCACCACCTCGCCCGATTTTTCGTCGGGGATACCGAGCGCGCAGGATTCGCGCACCTTGGGATGCATGGCGAGCACGTCTTCAATTTCATTGGGATATACGTTGAAGCCGGACACCAGGATCATGTCTTTTTTGCGATCGACGATTTGAAAAAATCCGTCGGGGTGCATAAATCCCACGTCGCCGGTACAAAGCCACCCGTCTTTGATGGTTTCGGCGGTAGCGTCGGGGCGTTGCCAGTAACCTTTCATCACCTGCGGTCCGCGGGCCTGTATTTCGCCCGTGTTTTCGGGTCCGGGTGGCAAAATATTGCCATTGTCGTCGGCAATACGCAAATCGGTGGATGGCACGGGCATACCGATGGTGCCGAGGCGCATGGATTGATCGACGGGATTGACCGTCAGAACCGGGCTGCTTTCCGTCATGCCGTAACCTTCGGTGAGCTGGCAGCCGGTGACCTGTTGCCAGCGCTCCGCTACGGCGCGTTGTACGGCCATGCCGCCGCCGACCGCCGCTTTTAATCCCGAAAAATCGAGGTTGCCAAAATCGGGGTGATGCAGCAGGCCGTTGAACAGCGTATTTACTCCGGTGACGATATTGGGTTGGTGCGTTCGCCATTCCCTGATGAGTGCCTTCAGGTCGCGCGCATTGACAATCAGGACGTTGCGCGCACCGCAATTCATAAACGCCAGGCAATTGACCGTAAATGCAAAAATGTGGTACAGCGGCAGGGGGCACAGTGCGATCACGTTTCCTTCCGGCAAGATGGGCGACAGCCAGGCCCTGATCTGGAGCATATTGGCCACGAGATTGCGGTTGGTGAGCATGGCGCCTTTGGAAACGCCGGTGGTGCCGCCGGTATATTGCAGGGCGATGGTGTCGTCCGGGTTCGACTGGAAAGGTTTGATGGTAAATTTTCGGCCTTGTTTGAGCGTCTCGCCAAACCATACGGTGTTCGAAATATTGTATTTAGGCACCATACGTTTGATATTGCGCACGACAAAATTGACAATCGCGCCCTTCAGCCCCAGCATTTCGCCGATGCTGGTGAGGATGACCGTTTTTATTTGCGTTTCGCCAATAATTTGCTGGAGGTTGGCGGCGAAATTTTCGGCTATCACCACTGCTTTGGCGCCCGAATCGGCAAACTGGTGGCGCATTTCACGCGGCGTATACAGCGGGTTGGTGTTCACGAGGATCAGTCCCGCCCGCAGCGCCCCGAACAAGGCGACAGGATATTGCAGCAGGTTGGGCATCATGATCGCAATCCGGTCGCCGGGTTCGAGCCCCCTGGAATGCAGGTAAGCGCCAAAATTTTTGCTCAGCCGGTCCAGGTCGCCAAAAGTGAGCGTTTTACCCATGGAAATAAACGCGGGCAGGTCTTTGTATTTTTCAAAACACTCTTCCACCATAGCCATGACGCTGGCATATTTATCGGGATCGATGTTGGCAGGCACATCGTTTGGGTAATGTTGCAACCAGGGCTTTTCCATTCCTAAAATGATTGAATACGTTGAGTTGCCGGCCGGCGGGCAGGCAGGGTTGAAGCGCCAAATTACCGGTTCGGCCCGTTCAATGGATACGCTGCCGCTAAGATTTTGAAAAAAATGGAATTTTCGGGTGGAAATAATGCCCTTTATCTATTTTTTAGTCTTCCTACCTCGCTATCGATATCTTTAAGGACCTCTTTATTAGCTATTTCGCCATCAAGACTGAAAATGATAAAGACCTTTCCGCCATAGATATCTTCAAACTCCTGAAAACTCGCCTTCATCCTTTCTGAAATGGAGTAGTTGCCGAAATTTGACTTTGCGGTTACTGGTTTGATTTGAATTCCAATTGCCTTTTCGCCAACGTATCCGAGATAATCTACATCGCCCGCATGGTCGAGTTCCGGCGGACTCTCTTCAAATTTGATAGAAGGATAGTGTTTCGCCAAACCATCATTGACGACCGATTTTTCCCGGATAAACCCGTCAAAGGTGCGATTTATGGTCAGGTTGTAGATATAATCGATACAATCTTGCAATGTCAGACTCCGAAACGCTTCCTGCCATTCAGGTATAACCACTTCCGTGATCTTCTCATGCAAACGGACGCCAAGTTCATTCAAACTCTCTTTGGAAATCTTGAAGGTATTCTTACCATCCGTGTAGGCATTTTCGAAATACCATTCCTCCCATTCTTCAATCGTTTTAGGTTGACATTTTCTGATGAGCGCCATGACTGTGCCAACCTTATTCGGTCTTGAAAGTTGATAGGTTTGGCAAGCATAATTCAACACTTTTTCTTTTTTACCAAACTCTTTTGAATATTTTTTCATCTTGGCTTACAGATTTAATTTTTGCTCATATGGTAAACACTGCGCGTTTTTTTATCACTTCTTTCATGGTTTAGTATTTAGTAATTATTAAATTTTTGTTTGTATTTAAAATCAGTTTCGTTGTCAACCAGTGCCAGTTTTTCTTTTATAAGGTGCGCATTTAAAAATGTTTTATTCTCAAGGTATAAATATGCCATTAAGTTATTGTCTCTGTCATGTTTTATTGCGTCATATTTCAAAAACACTTTTTTCCCTTTTGTTTTAGATACTAAAAACTCGTTAGCGCTTCCATTCTTTTTATGATCTTGCTTTATGCCGATAAGCCGGATAACCAGGCCGTTACTCAATCGAATTAATTCCGGGTTAATTACCTCTTTAACGGTAAAGTACTCTTCCCTTTTGGCGCTGCCATACGTATCTAATTTTGAGCCGAATTGCAATTTTTTAACGTCTATTTTTTTGTCCAATTTATGTGTATCAGCAAAAACATAAGGCAATTCTTTAACCTTGGCATTAAAATTCGAGGTTATAGAGGCTTGTTTTACAAAATCAAATTTTACATTGTCAAAAAGCGCGTTATTATCAGCGCCAAGTTTTTGCTTAATAATTGGGATAAAATCAGGGTTTATTTCATATCCGCATGAATTTCGTCCAAGGTTTTTTGCTACTAGTGCAGTTGTGCCACTGCCAAGAAAAGGATCTAAAACATTTTCCCCGGGAAAACAAAACATTTTAATCAATCGCTTGGGTAATTCTTCCGGAAACATGGCTAAGTGGTTATCCTGACGAGCGCCGCTGATGTACCAATGCCCATTGAAATAGGTATTCCATTCTTCGGTAGTCATTACGGATTGTTCCTTTTGTTCAAGGCTTGGTTTAGGCGCTATTCCCTGTTTTTTAAACAAAAGAATATATTCAAAATCTAATTTTACGATTCCATTTCTCGGATGTGGAAAACTGCCCATAATGCTGGCTCCACCGGTTGTATTCGTTGTCGTTGTTTTCTGCCAAATAATGGAACCCATAAAATCAAAACCAACAGTTTCGCAAAACCTGATGATCTCGCTATGAATGGGAATTATCTTGTACCGACCATAATAAACTGACCTTGCGAATTGGTCGCCAATATTAATACACAAGCGACAACCTTTATGAAGTACCCGGTAACACTCTTTCCAGGTAAGATTTAGATGATTTATATAGGTTTCGTAATCATCGTGAAACCCTATTTGGTTTTCCGTACCATAGTCTTTTAACTGCCAATAAGGAGGAGATGTTACCACTAAATGAATACTCTCATCTTTGAGTTCGCCCATTTGCCGGCTGTCTCCGTTGATTATTTTATGATATGTACCTTTCATAAAGCCTGCATTTAGAGACAAAGGTAGTTCAATTTTTTCTTCCTTTTTGATATAATTTGTTTTGCTTTTATGCGTGCAGGCTCTACTTATCCGAATCAAAATACGTCTGCAAATCCTTGTAAAAAGCCTCGAAAGCCGCGACACCTTCGGGAGTCAGGCGGCAAATCGTCAGCGGATAGTTGTTTTTATACGTCTTTTCCACGCTGAGGTAGCCGGCTTCCTGGAGTTTGCCGATCTGCACGCTCAGGTTGCCGGCGGTTGCGCCGGTTTTTTCTTTGATGACGTTGAATTCCGCCTCCCGCGCCACCATCAGAAAAGACATCACTGCGAGTCGCAATTGCGACAACAACAGCGGATCAAGTCCCTTGTACATGAGCGCGCGATTGAAGATTTAACAGATAACCCGGCAACAGGTAGCCCAGTATGGCGGTTCCTGCTTGCACCAGCAGGTGTTGCGACGGATTCAGGAACAGGCACCACAAAGCGCCGGCCCAGACTACAGCGGCCCCGAAAAGCAGGGGTTTGAACCGCAGTAATATGCCGGACATAAAGGTGGCAAAACCAACCAGCACAAGGATAAAAGGGATCGGCGAAAGCCCGTTGCGAACGGCCATCGGTATCACCAGTAGCATGGAAATGCCAAATCCCAGCCAGATCAGGCCGTACCAGTCGCGCACGATGTTCTGTACCGGCGTTTTTTTTGCCTGCCGCGATTCGCGGATCAAAGCCACCGGCACACCGATCACCACCATGACCAGCCAGGCCAGGTCGGGGCGTTCGATCGGTTGTATTTCGGAAAAATAGTAGTTGGCCACGCTGGCGATCACCACCAGCCAGCCCCACAGAAGGAAGTGAAAGCCGTTTTCGCGGAAGGAATGTTTGGCAAGATCGATAGTCTCGCGGATCACCCGCAGACTTTCCTGCGGGGTAAGGGTTTTTTCTTCGTTTTCCATGATCAAAGTTTAGTTTATCATTTAAATCGATGCAAAGAAATAAAATAGTTTACAACATAAACTAAATTTTCGATGAAATAACTTTTCACCCGGATGAAGTCCGGTTAAATCATGTTTAAATCTTTCGTATTTTCGTTGCCTGAACCTGTGAGGTCATTAATCAACCGTTATATAACCATGCCCGACGACACCTACCGCGCTATCCCTGCCTGGGCGGAAGAAGACCGCCCCCGGGAAAAAATGCTCCTGAAAGGCAAACACGCCTTGAGCGACGCCGAATTACTGGCCATTCTTATCGGATCCGGAACCATCGGAGAAAGCGCCGTCACCCTGGCGCAACGTATCCTGGGATCGGTGGAAAACAACCTGCACGAACTCGGCAAACGCTCCCTGAAAGACTTGCAACGGTTCAAAGGGGTGGGAGAAGCCAAGGCCATCAGCATTGCCGCAGCACTCGAACTGGGCCGGCGGCGGCAGTTGTCCGACCTGCGCGAACGCCCGCGCATCACGGGCAGCCGCGACGCATACAACGTCATCGCACCCATGCTGACCGACCTGCACCACGAAGAGTTCTGGTTGCTGCTGCTCAACAAGGCAAACGAAGTTTTTGCCCGCGAACGCCTGAGCACGGGCGGTATGAGCGGTACCGTAGTGGATGTAAAACTGGCTTTTAAAGCCGCGCTTGATTCCCGCGCCGCTGCCGTCATCGCCATTCATAACCACCCTTCGGGCAATCTTCAGCCCAGCCAGGCAGACGTGGAACTGACCCGGAAACTCCGGCAGGCGGGAATCCTGCTCGATCTGCCGCTGCTCGATCACCTGATTGTGTCGGAACGGGGTTATTACAGTTTTGCCGACGAAGGATCGTTGTAAAAACGGACAATTTTTACAACCTTGCCCCTTGGCGAAAGAAAATGTTGTCTTTTCGCCTGGAATACACGTATTTAACAGAACGAAACCAGCAGGATATGAATCAAAACTTTACCCGTCTACTATGGTGGGGCGTATTCACCGGCGCCTCCGTTTTTTTCACCGGCTGCCGGTTCGGCTCGGAATGCCCCGATCTGACCGGGCATTGGACCAACCGCGAGGGGCAGTTTTTTCAATTTCAACCGGATGGAAAGGCCCTCTGGCTGATCAAATTCGGAAGCCAGTTCGACACCTTCCCCATCCGTTATTCTTACGATTGCAAACAAAAACCGGCCATTTTAGACCTGACGGGCTTCCAATCCGGGCCCTTGAACGGGAAAACCCTGTTTGGTATTCTCGAATGGACGAGCGACAGTTCTTTTCGTTTTGACGCAGAATCGGGTACCACACCCGACGTTCGCCCGCAAACGTTCAACGTCGAACAAACGCAGGCGTATTTCCGCGAAAAATTGAAATAAGGCGGGATGTTGCGGGCTTATGCCTGTGCCGTAGGTGTGCCGAAATTCATCGGCGGAACGGGTTGGTCCGATTCTTCGATCTTCCCGAATTGCATTTCGTATTTCTGTACGTTGTCCTTGAGCGCGTAAAGCAAGCGTTTGGCGTGTTGCGGCGTAAGAATAATGCGTGATTTCACCTTTGCTTTCGGCACATTGGGCATCATACGGATAAAATCCACCACGAATTCGGCGTTGGAATGCGAGATAATCGCCAGGTTGGAATACACCCCTTCAGCCACCTCTTCGGATATTTCAATATTGATGGCGGGTTGTTGCGCGTTTTTATTTTCTGCCATTGTTCAGTGTTAATTTAGTGAGCGGTTTTTACGGGGAAGCAAAGGTACCGCAAAGAATCCGAAAAATACGGCGCATTCAAAAGTCAAACGCAGCGATTCGGCCTTCTTATTCGTTCCGGAATCGCCGGAACGAGGTCGCCTGAAATGGCGGCCCGCCACCGCCACACCAACATCATTTCCGTATCATTCCGGACCTGATGTGCTCTTCGGTGGTCATTTTTTATACTTTTGCGCCTCTTTTTGTCATCCGGCGTCCGAAAGGTGCTTAAAACATTGATTTTACCCCAATGACGCAATGACATTAATGACGAATTCCCCCCAATCCCGCCCGCACACCAGTATTTGCCGGTTTTTGCCGGTCAACATAACCGTTTAACATGACGAACCGCGACAGCCTCATCGGCGTTTTCAGAACTATTTACCAGTGGAGGAAAGCCATACGGAACATTTGCCTCATTACCCTTGCCGGCAGCATCGGTCTTTCATTGATGCTGGACGATTATTTCAAAGCGACCACCATTTTTTACCCGGCCAGTCCGGAACTCGCCAATCCGGAACTGATCTTCGGTTACACCAGTCAGGTCACTCAGTACTTCGGCTCCGACCGCGATCTTGACCGCCTCGACGAAATTGCCAACGGCAGCGAGGTGGTGGATTATATGGTGAAAAAGTTTCGCCTGTACGAACATTATCAAATCGACTCGACGTCGCTGAAGGGCCAGTTCAAGGTACAGGAGCATTTCAGAAGGTTGTATTCCGCACAAAAAACAAAAACGACGCCATCGAACTCACTGTGGAAGATACCGACCCGAAATTTGCCGCCGAGATGGCCAATGCCGCCCGCGACAAAATCAACGATATCGCATCGCGGCTGATCAAGGGCAGCCAGGAAAGGCTGCTGGCTACTTTTGAAGAAAATATCAAACGAAAAGCCGAGGACCTTGAACTGCTCGGCGATAGTTTGCGCATCCTCCAGTCCCGCTATAATATTTACAGCGTCACGGAACAGGGCGAACAACTCTCCACGCAGCTGTCGAAAGCCGAATCGGAGATTGTGCGGAGCAAAGCCCGCCTGGAGGTGCTGGACAATAACCCGCTCATCCCGAAAGATACCATCCAATACATCAAAGCCAACCTGCTGGCTTACCAGCGCGAACGCCAGAGCCTGATGACGCCCGACCCCGCAGGCGACAATCTTTCGATCACCCGTTTTAACGAAGGTTTGCCCAAAGTATCGGTTCTGACGGACCTGCACTTTCAGGCGCGCAAGCAGTTGAGTTACGACAAGGAGCGGTACAACCAGATCAAAGCGGCGTACAACACACTCATCCCCTCGCTTCAGGTCGTGGAAGCCGCCGAAACACCCCTGCTCAAAAGCCGGCCCAAACGAAGCATTATCGTTCTGTCCTCCATGCTGGCGGCCTTTCTGTTTGCCGTTTTGGGTATCCTGATCGCCGAAGCATACCGCGATTTTAACTGGAAAGAAATAACGGACGGTGGACGGTAGACGGTGGATGGTAGACGGTAGACGGCGCGCGTCCACCGTCCACCATCCACCGTCTACCATCCACCGTCTACCGTCTACCGTCCACCGTCCACCGTCCTCACATGCTACGCCGACTCGCCTCCATATTATCTGTGCCGGAGCGCCACCCGCAGGGTTGGCCCTTAGCCGTATTTGTGGTGGTGAGTGTGGCAACAATTCTGGCGGCGGTTGGTCTTGAAGCCTGGTGGATGGCGGGAATACCGGCTGTTTTGGCCGTTTTGTGGCTGGTTTCGATGGATATGCGCAAAGTTTTTTTGCTGTTGCTGGCCAGTCTGCCGCTCTCCATGGAACAGGCATTGCCGGGCGGACTTGCCACCGACTTCCCTTCCGAACAACTGATGTGGCTGCTGACCCTGACGGGGGGAATGTGGCTGGTGCAGCATTGGCGCACTCTGGATGCCCGTTTTTTACGGCACCCGGTCACCATTGCACTCCTGCTGCATTTAGCCTGGATCACCGTGTGCGCTTCCACGTCGCAAGATTTTTTCATATCCTTCAAATACTGGCTGGCCAAAGGCTGGTATGTGATCGTGTTTTTTTTTCTGGCCGGCCACTACCTGAACGAGGAGCGGGATTTTAAAAATTTTTTGTGGTGGTTCTTTTTACCCCTGTTGTTTGCCGTATCCGTCGTGATTACCCGCCATGCGGCCATCGGTTTTTCGTTTGAAGAAGTGGGGTTCGTCATGGGACCTTTTTTCCGCAACCACGTGACCTATGCCTGTGTGCTGGCGATTTTCCTGCCTTTTGTGTGGTATGGCACCTACTGGTACCGGCGCTACTCCCGGAATTGGTGGTTGCTCGTGTCGGGCATCGCTCTTTTTATCGTTGGCATCAACTTCGCCTATACCCGGGCGGCTTACGTCGCCTTGCTGGCAGCCGTTGGAATTTCCTGGATTATTCGCCGCAAGTTATTGAGAGTCACGTTGTTGGTAGTGGTCGTTACGTTCACCCTGATCATCGGCTTTGTCAGCAACAAGGACAACTGGCTTCAGTTTGCCCCCGAATACGAAAAAGCGGTCACCCACGTGCGTTTCGACCGCTTGCTGGACGCGACCACAAAACTGGAAGACATTTCCACCATGGAACGGGTATACCGCTGGGTAGCCGCATCCTACATGATCCAGGACAGACCCTTAGTGGGTTTCGGGCCGGGTACGTTTTACTTTTTTTACAAAAAATATACGGTTACCAGTTTCAAAACCTACGTGAGCAACAATCCCGAACGTTCGGGGATTCACAATTACTTCCTGATGGTCACCGTGGAGCAGGGTTTGCCCGGACTGCTCTTTTTCCTGATCTTCAGCGCTGTGGTGATGCTGAAAGGAGAACAGATCTACCACCGGACCCGCGACGCCGGGCGGCGGCGGGTGCTGATGTCGGCTTTGTTGTGTTTTATCCTGATCGACTTGCTGATGTTGATGAACGACCTCGTGGAAACCGACAAGGTTGGTTCGTTTTTCTTTATGTCGGCGGCCATATTGATCAATATTGACCTGAAAAACAGGGATTTGGAGGCTTCCGGGCACGCCGGAGTATAGACGGTTTCCTGCGGAGGAACGCATCGTGGGCCCGGGCTTGCCGTCAGGCCCGGTCGCACTTCTCGATGGCCGAACAGTTGTCCAGCATGATGTTTCCCTTGTATTTAAACATGGTGCCGGGGCCATACCACGCCTCGAAGGTGATGTACCGCATTTCGTGCTCCGGAATAAACTGGAATTTGTAATTCTTCCACTCGTCGTGGTCGATCAGGGGAGAACTCGCCAGCAGCATTTCTTTTCCTCCCCGTTTGCTTCCGCCAAAAATACGCAGCCGCACCGGGTGGTTGTACCCCACGTACTTTCCGGTATGGGCTAAGTAGATCGAAAACGAATAGCAGGAATCCGCTTTTAACGGTTCAGGAAGCCCCTGCGCAATGTCTTCGCTGGTGCCGTCTTCCCGAGTCACCAGGCCCACGCAGGTGCGGCCGTCCTGCGGCGCAAACTGCACGCCCCATGCTCCCGGCAGCACATCCGGCGTACTGCCGGGGCTAAAGGATTGCCAGCCTTTGGGCGATTTGGAAGCGCCCGGTTCGTCTTCAAACGAAGGGTTGCGAATGGGAATCGTGTCGCCCGAAACCGGCGGTTTGCCGAGTAAAAAGAGTATAAATGTCAGGAAACCAATGCTTTTCATGTGTTTGTGTTAAAAACCGAAACGTTTTAAAGTAATTTTGCCCGTTTCCTTTTCACCCGGCGAAACAGTTTTCCGGGAATAAAACCTACTTCTTCTATTTTTGCCGCGATTTTTTCGCCAAAAATACACCGACGATGTCACGCACAAGACCTACTTACCTGTCAGCCATCATCAGCGTTGCGCTGGTGCTTTTTATTGTCGGCTTTTTTGCGCTGACGGCACTTCACGGGCGAAAGTTAGTGACCTTATTTAAAGAAAAGGTGGATATCTGGCTGGAGTTGAAACCCGGCACTCCTTCCGAAGAGGTACCCCGCATCATTGCCGATATCCGCAGGCAGCCTTATGTCAAAACGGAAACGGTCACGTTTATCACCCGGGAGCAGGCAGCCGCGACCATGAAAGAGGATCTGGGCGATAAAAGTCTGCTCGAAGACAACCCCGACCTGCTGCGCGACGTGATCCGGTTCAACGTGAAAGCCGATTTCCTCCGGGAAGACAGTCTATCGCGCTGGCGGGAAGAACTCCGGCAGGATACACTCATTGCCGACCTTTATTTTGAAGCGGCCAATACCTCCAATATCGGGGACAACATCCAGAGTCTGGGCATGATTGCCCTGGGTCTTGGTTTATTGCTGATTTTTGCGGCTGTTACGCTGATTCACAATACCATCCGGCTGGCCCTTTTTTCCAACCGTTTTTTGATCAAAAACCAGGAACTGGTGGGCGCTTCATGGGATTTTATCAGCCGGCCTTATATCCGGCGCGGCATCATCAACGGCCTGATCAGCGCCGGGCTGGCCATTGCCGCTTTGCTCCTCGCGCTCTGGTGGATATACCAGCTCCGGCCCGATTTAAAAAACCTTCAGGACCTGAATGCCAGCCTCGCCGTATTTGTCAGCCTCGTGGTATTTGGCGTTTTGATCTCCGGTTTGAGCACCTATTTTGTGGTCAACCGGTTTTTGCGCATGCGGGTAGACGACCTGTATTAAACGCCAAAAAGTATGGATGATTTATTGAGCAGCCTGGATGCTGTGGATCGAATGGCCAGTGCCTCCAGGTTCAGCAGATTGCTTGCCCGGCCCTGGAAATACGGTTTTGCCATGTTTTTTAACAAATTAGTGTATCCGTTCACCCAAAAAGGTATGCTCAAAAAAGCGGATACTTTTTTCGGGCGGTCGCTGCACGTTTTGTTGCCGGCAGGAACGGATATTTATCTGGCTGGCGGGAAAACGCATCATTCTGAAATCCGGCTGGCGAAATTTCTGATCCGGACCCTGAAAAAAGGCGACGTTTTTATCGACGTCGGGGCGCATTTCGGTTATTTTTCCCTGCTGGCTTCCCGCTTAGTGAATACGGGCAAGGTATATGCATTCGAAGCGTCCGGAAACAGTTTTGAAATTCTGAAAAAAAACGTGGGTGAAATCCCGAATATCCATGCGATTCACAAAGCCGTTTCGGACCACACCGAGCCCGTGGAATTTTATGAATTGCCCGTGGTTTACTCCGAGTACAACACGACGGAACCGGGGCAATTTGAAAAAGAAGCGTGGTACCTGAAGATCAAACCCGAAAAAAAGATGGTGGAATCTGCGACCTTAGGACGGCTTTTCCCCGGGAAATAACACCCGGCCCCGTCCTCATCAAAATTGACGTGGAAGGTGCGGAGTTCAAAGTGATCAAAGGCGGCGGCGTTTACCTGAAAAGCCACAGCCCGGTCGTCATTATGGAATACCTGGAAGACAGTCGCAGCAACCAAAACCACAAAATGGCCATTCAATTGTTGCGGGAATGGGACTATCAAGCGTACAGCATCGACGATTCGGGCGGACTGGAATTGTGCCCCGATATCGACGCTTATATGCTGGCGCATAACCTCGGATCGGATAATATGGTATTTAAAAAACCGGGCAATTCTGACAATTGATTCATTGTCAGTTATTTGCAACTCCTGTTACATTTTGCCGTTTTTCTCCCTCTACTTACTAACTTTGCCCCTCACTTAAGAAATACCTGCTTCATACTCGTCACATGGCAAAGCAACCACAACGCCGCCCCAACCAGCCGCAAGCCCAGTCGCAAAGAAAGACGGCGCCCGCACCGGCACGCCGCACTGAAACCCGGGAGAACATTTTCACCGCCGGAAGCCACGATTTTATTTTCGGCCGCCAGAATTTTATTTACATGGGTATCGGTCTGGCTTTGATCCTGATCGGACTGGCCACAATGACCGGCGGCGCGATGCCTGACCCCAATAATTGGGAGCCGGAGCGTATTTACAGTTTTCGCCGCATCACACTGGCACCTATTTTGATGGTAGCCGGTTTTATCACCGTTATTTTGGGCATTTTTAAAAAACGAATTCTGCGGCAACACCCTCCATGCCGAACGACGATTCGCCTGAGGCATGAACTTATTCCACGCTATTATTCTCGCTATTATTGAAGGATTGACGGAGTTTTTGCCCGTTTCATCCACGGGACACATGATCATCGGCTCCACGGCCATGGGTATTGCGAGCCATCCCTTTGTAAAAGTTTTTACGGTAGCCATCCAGTTTGGGGCTATCCTCTCCGTCGTTGTGTTGTACTGGCGGCGTTTTTTTCAGAATTTTAATTTTTACCTGCGCCTTGCCGTCGCTTTTTTGCCGGCCGCCGTATTTGGCCTCGTGTTGAAAAAGTACATCGATGCCTTGCTGGAGAACATCATCGTGGTGGCTTTGGCTTTGATTGCCGGCGGTGTGGTGTTTTTGTTCCTCGACGGGTATTTCGAACGGCGCAGCAAACGCAATACTTCGGTAGACGATATCACCCTGCCGAAAGCGCTCAAAATTGGTTTTTTCCAGGTGGTCTCGATGATTCCGGGTGTGAGCCGCTCCGCCGCAACGATCATCGGCGGACTTACCCAGGGGCTTTCCCCGGCTACGGCTGCGGAGTTTTCCTTCTTTCTGGCCGTTCCCACCATGTTCGCCGCTACCTGCAAGTCACTGTGGGACTATGTCAAAGACGAAGGCGGCACTTTCAGTCAGCACGACATGATGATGCTGGCCGTCGGCAATATCGTCGGGTTTGTGGTGGCCATGATCGCAATCAAGGCATTTATTCGTTTTTTGACCAAAAACGGCTTTAAGGTATTCGGCTATTACCGCATCATTGTGGGCGTTATCATTCTGATACTGTGGCAGTTCGGTTACTTTGACGGGGTCAATATGTCGAACTTCTAAGACCCGTTCACTTACTCGCGCCCAGATCGGCGATTACATATCCGTTGGGATAAGTTGGCGTTTTGATCCGGGTCAGCAATCTCGGTTTTCGGCGTGGCGGCAACAAACGGACGAAGCGCCCGCGCAGCCGGACCGAAGATTTTACCCCTTGCTGCATCCAGCGCGGCGCGGGTTGCATACCCACTGCAGCCAGCAGGTGGTCGTCGATAAGCGCGTGAACAAAAGGAGCGCCTGCCTTCCACAACCATTTGGGCAAAACCCAGGAAAGCATCAGGTTGCGCGTTGCAACGGCAATTATTTCATTATCAGGCGAGTATCGGAATTGTGCGGCTTCGAATTCGTGGTTAAACCGTTCGAATTCGGCATAACCGGCGGGCAGGTCTTTGATGCCCATCCTACGCCCAACCTCCATCCAGAAATAAAAAACCGCCCGTTTTTCATGCTCACTCATGTCGCGCCAGCCGTATTGTGCAATCCAACGCGGCGGCTCGAATATAAACGTTGACAGGGTGTAGAGGTATTCGTCGTTGGGTATCTGAAAGCGGCCGTGTTGTTTGTTCATGCGCACCAGCGCTGCGTTTCCCCGCGGGCTGTCGTACCCGTTTTCCAGGATTTCGGCGAGAATAAGCACCGTATCGTCGTATCGTTTCTGGGTACGTTGTACAAATTCGCCGGTTTGAACCAGCAGCGGCGAACCCTTCGCCACGCCAAAAACCCGGAACAACGCAAATTCCAGCGACCGGGTGGTATCCCAGGGAAATTCATAACAATTGAGCAGATACGCGATCTCCTGGCAATCAGCGCAGGCATCCAGCGTAGCGATATAGTCGCGGATGGCAAAACGCCGGCGGGAACGGATGGCAGCGGCGGCCTTCGTCTCCCATTCGGGAAGTGGCGCGTTGAAATTGAGGGTAAGGTTGTTGTTTTCCATGACTGGATTGTTTCATTGTTGGGATTGTTGCATTGTTGGGATTGTTTTTAACCCGGTTTCCCGAACCGCAGCACAAAAGTGCGATCAGGAAGTATCCAGGCACCAGTTCAAACATTGTTCAATTCGTGTTCATATTTTTTTCCGGCGGGCTCAGGACATCGAAGCGTTTTGACAAATATACAATTGTAATTATTTTTATTTTATGCAAAAATATTATGCAAATACATACTTTCGCCGAAGAAAACATCAGTTCACCTAAAACAGAATGATTATGAATACCAAAGTTTTACTTGCTGCGCTTGCAGGCGGAGTGGTCACTTTCCTGTTGGGATGGGCACTCTACGGCATGGCTTTTAAAGGTTTTTTTGAATCCAACATGGGCTCCGCTACCGGGGTAATGCGTGGAGACGAAGACATGCAGGTCTGGGCTATTTTTGTCGGTAACGTAGCCTGGTCGCTGCTGCTGGCTTTGTTGTATTCCCGCTGGGCAGGCATCACCACTTTTATGGCCGGCGCTACTGCCGGAGCATGGATCGGTTTCCTTATGGCGCTTGGTTTTGACATGATTTCTTTCGGCACAACAAATATCGGAACCCTGACGGCTGCTTTGGTCGATCCCATTGTAAACGCCGTTTTGGGCGCCGCCGCCGGAGGTGTGGTTGGCTGGGCGCTGGGATATGGCAAAAAGGCCTGAGCACGGGCCGTTTTTCGCTAAAAAACCGTTTGAAAAATTTACTCGTCCTGCAGACTTTGGTCGCAGGACGAGTTTGTTTTTACCTTCGCCTTATGAAACAACTGATCGAGTGCGTCCCCAATTTTTCGGAAGGGCGCGACATGGCCGCTATCAAACAAATAACAGACGCCATCGAGTCCGTAGAAGGTGTAAAACTTTTAGACACAGATCCCGGCATTGCGACCAACCGTACCGTTGTTACGTTCGTCGGCGAACCGGCTGCTGTGGTGGAAGCCGCCTTTCGGGGTATTCAAAAAGCCTGCGAAGTGATCGATATGAGCAAACACAGCGGCGAACACCCGCGTATGGGCGCCACCGACGTCTGCCCGCTCATCCCCATCGCCCACATTTCAATGGAAGAAACTGCGGCGTGGGCGCGTACACTCGCGGAGCGCGTTGGCCGCGAATTGCCCCTGCCCGTCTATCTTTACGAGGCTGCAGCCAGCCGCCCGGAACGCAAAAACCTGGCCGTCATCCGCGCGGGCGAGTATGAAGGTTTGCCCGAAAAACTGTCCAACCCCGAGTGGAAACCGGATTTTGGCCCCGCCGTTTTTAACCCCAAAAGCGGCGCAACCGTCATCGGTGCACGCGACTTTTTGATCGCCTACAACGTCAACCTCAACACGACTTCCGTGCGCCGCGCCAACTCCGTTGCATTCGACGTGCGTGAAAAAGGCCGGGTACTCAACGACCCCGCCACCGGCAAACCCCTCAAAGATGCCAACGGCGAACCTGTGCGCGAACCCGGCACACTCCGCGGCGTAAAAGCCATCGGCTGGTATATCGACGAGTATGGCATCGCCCAGATTTCGATGAACATCACCGATATCAACGCCACGCCCCTGCACCTGGCTTTTGAAGAATGCCGGAAAAGCGCCGACCGCCGGGGAATGCGGGTCACGGGTTCCGAACTCGTCGGACTTGTGCCGCTGAATGTGATGCTTGCAGCGGGCAAGTTTTTCCTGCGCCGGCAAAAACGCAGCGTGGGGGTGAGTGAATCGGAACTGATCAAAATCGCCGTGAAATCGATGGGCCTCGACGAACTGGGGCCTTTTGTTCCGGAACGGAAAATCATCGAGTACAATATCGAATCGGGCGATCCCGCGCAACAAAAACGCCTGATAGCGAAAGACTTGCGCGAGTTTGCCAACGAAACAGCCAGCGAAAGCCCCGCGCCGGGCGGCGGCTCTATCAGCGCTTATGTGGGCGCTCTGGGCGCATCACTCGCTACCATGGTCGCCAACCTCAGCAGCCACAAACGCGGCTGGGACGAGCGCTGGGAGGAATTCAGCGACGCCGCCGAACGCGGGCAATACCTCAAAGACGCCCTGCTGCGCGCCGTCGACGAAGATACCGACGCTTTTAACGCGATCATGGCCGCTTTTGGCCTGCCCAATACAACACCCGAAGAAAAGGCCGCGCGCAAAGCCGCCATACAGGCCGCTACCAAAGGCGCTATCGAAATACCGTACAAGGTCATGCAACTCAGCCTGGCGTCATTGCCCCTGATCCGGCAGATGGCCGAGACCGGCAACCCCAACTCCGCTTCGGATGCCGGGGTCGGCGCCTTGTGCGCGCGAGCCGCCGTTTACGGTTCGTTTTTAAACGTAAAAACCAATGCCTCGGGCCTCGACGACAAGGAATACGCCGCCAGAGTGGTGTCGGAAGGCGAAAAAATGATCGCGGAAGCGGACCGGTTGGAACAGGAAATCCTTGCGATTGTGTACGACAAAATGTAATTTTAAACCCACACCCTCATGAGCACCCTCAACCGAAATCTCCTCTGGATGCTCGGCGCAGCGATTCTGATCGCCGTCGGCTTCTATTTTGCCGGCATTGTCACGTACATCCTGATCGCCTGGGTATTTTCGATGCTGGGCCGCCCAATCATGATCTTTTTACAACGGCGGGTGCGTATCGGCCGGTATCACATGGGGCCGACCGGGGCGGCGATTCTCACCATACTGACCTTTTACGGGGTGCTTTTGGGCATCCTGATGGTTTTTGTGCCTACCATCGTCGGGCAGGCCAGGAACCTGTCGACTGTAAACTATGAAGCGCTTGGTGAAAAACTGAAGGGCCCGTTTTTCCACCTCGACCAGCAATTGCACCAGATCGGCCTGCTGTCGCCCGGCGAATCGCTGGCAACCAAAGTGCAGGAATTTTTGAGCACCTGGTTCAAACCAACCCTCGTGGGTGACTTTCTCGGCAGTTTTTTATCCACCGCCGGCAATGTGGTGGTCACTTTCGCTTCCGTCACCTTTATTCTTTTTTTCTTTCTCAAGGAAAACAACCTTTTTCTCGAAATACTGCATGCCTTCGTGCCCAATGAACTGGAGCCGAAAGTGCGCCATGCCGTGCAAAAATCCAGCGAAATGCTGGTGCGTTATTTCGGCGGACTGGTGACGCAAATCTTTGTGTTTTCGCTGGTAGTCACGCTGTTGATGTGGTTTTCAGGCGTCGATAACGCCCTGCTGATCGGGGCATTCGGCGGTTTGTTCAACGTTATTCCATACGTCGGCCCCATCCTCGGCATCATATTCGGGGCGTTTATTACCATTTCTTCGAACCTCGACATGGAATTCGGCCTGCTACTGCCGATGCTGATGAAAATGGCGGGCGCCTACCTGATCACCCAATTTATCGATAACAATTTTGTAGGCCCTATGATCTTTTCCAAAAGCCTGCAGGCGCATCCGCTTGAAATTTTTATTGTAACCCTGGTCGCGGCCCAACTCGGCGGCATCCTGGGTATGGTGCTGGGTATTCCGGTGTACACGGTGTTGCGCGTGATTGCGGGCACTTTTTTCAGCGAATTCAAACTGGTGCAGCGATTGACGGAGGGACTCGACAAGGAAAAAGAAGAAACTTGATGCCCGCATATAAAACCCTTACACAATTATTACCCGCCTTTGGCGAACAACTGATACATTTGCCGTGTTTGGATTTTGTCTAAATACCACCACTGACTGAAACCATTCTGTTTATGCAGCGCCGCTACCGCACTATTTCCGAGTTAAAAATCAATGAAAGCGCACTCGCGATCGCTGTCACCGACCCTGCGCTGGCGGGAAAATTAACGGCCATGGGTGTATTGCCCGGCACCCGCATCGAACTGGTGCGGCCGGCGCCGTTTGGCAATGCCTATTATATCAAAGTAGACGGTGTTCGCCTTGCCCTTCGGGAAGAAGAGGCCGCATGTATCCTTTTGGAAGTATGAGCGACAGCCCGGGTAAACCCTTAAAAGTTGCCTTGCTTGGCAACCCCAACAGTGGCAAATCCACTGTATTCAATCAATTGACCGGCCTTCGCCAGAAGACGGGTAATTTCCCGGGTGTGACCGTCGACATGAAAGAAGGGCGGCTGCGGTTTCCCAGCGGCTTCGACGCCACCCTCATCGACCTGCCGGGTACCTACAGCTTGTACCCAACCTCCTCCGACGAAAAAATCGTCGCCGCAGTGCTGACCAATCCCAAAGACCACTATTACCCGGACGTGCTGGTTTACATCGCCGACGTCACCCATTTGGAAAAACACATGCTTTTGCTGACCCAGTTGCTGGACCTGGGCATCCCCGTGTTATTGGCGCTGAACATGTCGGATACGGCGGCAGAAATGGGTATAAAAGTGAATATCGAACGTCTGGCCGGGCAGTTTCACATCCCCGTGGTGCCCATCAGCGGACGTACGGGAGAGAACATTCAGAAATTGTTGCACGAACTGGAGCGGGTGTTAAAAAACGGCCAGCCTTTCGGACTGGGTGAAACCGCGTTTTATCCCCTGCGCGACCTTGAAAAACAGGTGGTTGATGACGTGCGCAAAAAATTGGGTATTGAAAATGCGTACCAGGCGCTGCTGCTGGCGCACCACCACAGCTGGTTGCCTTTCCTGCAAAAACACGAACGTGAAACCCTGGAAACCATCGTTCGGAACAAAGAATTTCATTCCCTGCGCGCACAGGTGGACGAAACGCTCGAACGTTATGATCGCTTCACCCCTATCGTCCGGCAAACCATTCAGCAAGCGGGAAACGCCCCGGACACCCCTACCGACCGTATCGATGCCGTTTTGACCCACCGGGTGGGTGGCCCCCTGATTTTTTTCGGGGTGATGCTCCTCGTTTTTATGGCCATTTTTTTCGGCTACGACACCACCGGAGGCTGGGTGGAAAACACTACCGGCGCCCTGATCGACGGCCTGGCCGCATCGCTGAACGAGAGTTGGTTTTCTTCGCTGCTGACCAAAGGCGTTTTGCCGGGTTTGCAGGGGGTGCTCGTATTTGTGCCTCAAATCGCGCTGTTATTCCTGCTCATCACCATTCTTGAAGAAGTGGGTTACATGGCGCGGGCTGTTTTTATTTTTGACAAAACCATGCGGCGTTTTGGCATGAACGGCCGGAGTATCGTTGCGCTGATCGGCGGTGGCGCCTGCGCGGTACCCGCCATCATGGGCGCCCGCACCATCAGCAACTGGAAGGAGCGGCTCATCACCGTCATGGTTACCCCATTTATCAGTTGCAGTGCGCGTATCCCCGTTTACTTAGTTCTGATCCCCGTAGCGCTGCCGACGAGCAGTTGGTGGACAAAAGCCCTGATATTTGGCGGCATGTATTTTTTCGGGTTATCCGCCGCTTTAGCCGCCGCTTATGTTTTTAAAAAAATCCTGCGCACCAGCGACCCTTCTTTTCTCGCCCTGGAACTTCCCGAATACCGCATGCCGCACTGGAAAAACGTGTGGCTGACCGTATGGGAAAAGGTGAAAGCATTTATCGCCGGGGCTGGCAAAATCATCTTTCTTATTTCGATCGCACTCTGGATTCTGGGCAATACGGGTCCCGATGGCGCATTGCTGGAGGCCGAAAACAAGGTGCGCGCCGAAGCGGCCCCCACAACTTCAAAGGATGAACTGGACGACCGGGTAGCCGCAAAAAAATTAGAGGCTTCCTACGCGGGTATGTTAGGAAAAAGCATCGAGCCGGCCATCCGGCCGCTTGGGTACGACTGGAAGATCGGTATCGCCTTGTTGTCGTCCTTTGCGGCGCGAGAGGTGTTCAACGGCACCATGTACACCATTTACAGCTTAGAAAGTGTGGGCGCACAGGAAGAAGAGGAGGCCGCCGACCAAAGTCCTTTCGAACGTTACGGCCGTCTGCGCCGGCAAATGACCAACGACCGGTTTGAAAACGGCGATCGTATTTACACCTTCGCCACCGGCATATCGCTGCTGATATTTTACGCCTTAGCCATGCAATGTATGAGTACCCTCGCCGTGGTGCGCCGCGAAACCGGGTCCTGGAAATGGCCGGTTTTGCAGTTTTTATTTATGAGCGGACTGGCTTACCTGATCGCCTGGCTGGCTTATACCCTGCTTCCGAAAATTTGATTCCGGAATACCTGCTACCCCGCGCCGAGGTTTTCAAAACGCAATTCCTGTCCGCCTTCTTTCCAGATTTTGTCGCCCAGCAACTTCAGGGCCGGCAGGTCTTCGTCGAACACCCTGCCGAAAATGTTGCAACAATCCAGCAGTTGTCCCTTGCCGTAAAAAATACCCATACAGCCGGCAACTTTGTTCCGGGCCGGGTTTTTCACACCGATCACCACTTCGCCCGGTTCTGCAAAAATGGAGCAGTTTTCCTGTGGAATGTCCAGCACCGGCGCATCGCTGATCCATATTTCTTCTCCGGATACCCGGGCGTGATAAAATACGGCCGAAAAGGGCAATGCGTTTAAAAAGGCTTGCCCCGTACGCAAGGCATCCGGATAGGTGTGGAAGCGGATGAGGTGCCCTTCTTTTGTTTTTATTTGAAAGTTTGTCATTACTATACTTACTGCACTACGGGTTATGGTCTTTTGTTTGTGCGCGTTCCAGTTTAATGCCCGCATGGTCCAAAAATTCCAGTAAAGAGCATTCGGAAACGCCCTCTACTTTTTCATTTTTGATTCTTTTGAGCACGCCACATTCATTGGAATGTTGCCACATATCCGCTACCATACCTACTGCCAGAAATATAAGCCCCAACACCAACCAATAAGTCTTGTTAGGGTCATTAGGTTTGTGGAGTGTCAGATAAAAAAAGTTGCCGATCAACTGGATTGAGGTGACATATATGACATGAATCTCAGCGTGCGCAAGGTCTAACTTCCCCAATAGTTCCTTTGAAAAAAACCTTCGCCTGATTGAGTTGTAAATGTTGCGGAGAAAAAAAACGTTGTATTTCACGGACATAACGTCTTTCAAAAAAACCAGGGTACTGGTCTTCGGGCTAATAAATTTGTGCAAAACATGCCCAAGGGGATAGATCAGCAATTCTCCCAAAATATATCGATAAGCAATAAATGCGGTTGCACCCAACGACAGCGTTAGTATGACGGATATTACCGGCCCCAAGTTTTCGACAAGGCTTCTAACAAACAGATTGTCATTCAAATAAATAATACCCAATAACAAAAAACCGGAGTACCCGTAATTCAGAAATTTATTGAGTGATAATTTCTCAATCATATCAAAGAGGGGCTGGTAAGAATATTGAAAGGGCAGCATGACCAACGCCACACCACCCCTCTATTGTTGTTTTAGGAAAAGACTTTTAATCAAAAATCCTCTTCCCCGTCGTCGCCTACGGCGACAGCGGCGGCTGCCGGGGTTTGTTTCACCGGCCCTGCGGACGCTTTTTCCTTGACTTTTTGTTCGATCTCAAGCGCGACTTCCGGGTTGTCGAGCATAAATTGCCGGGCGGCGTCGCGGCCCTGGGCGATTTTGGCGCCGTTGTAACTGTACCACGCGCCACTTTTCTGGATCACGTCAAAATCGGCGCCGAGGTCGATGATCTCGCCGGCTTTGGAAATACCTTCACCAAAGATGATGTCGAACTGGGCGATCCGGAAAGGCGGAGCCAGTTTGTTTTTCACCACTTTTACTTTCACCTGGTTGCCCACTACGTTGCCGTCTTTGTCTTTCAACGCCGCGCCGCTTTTACGGATGTCGAGGCGTACGGAAGCGTAAAACTTGAGCGCATTACCGCCGGTGGTTGTTTCCGGGTTGCCGAACATGACTCCGATTTTTTCGCGCAACTGGTTGATAAAGATGCAGCAGCAGCCGGTACGACCGATGTTGGCCGTGAGTTTGCGCATGGCCTGGCTCATGAGGCGGGCCTGGAGGCCCATTTTTGAGTCGCCCATTTCGCCTTCGATCTCGGCGCGTGGTACGAGAGCAGCCACGGAGTCGATCACGAGGATGTCCACCGCGCCGGAGCGGATGAGGTTTTCGGCGATTTCGAGCGCCTGTTCGCCGTTGTCGGGCTGGCTGATGAGCAGGTTGTTGACATCCACCCCCAACGCTTCGGCATAAAAGCGGTCGAACGCGTGTTCGGCATCCACGATGGCCGCAATTCCGCCTCTTTTCTGGCATTCCGCGACGGCATGGATGGCAAGGGTTGTTTTACCGGAAGATTCCGGCCCGTAAATTTCAATGATACGGCCTTTCGGATAACCGTAGCAGCCGAGCGCCATGTCGAGACCCAGCGAACCGGAAGGGATCGTCTCTACTTCGATGGCTTGTTTGTCGCCGAGGCGCATGATGGTGCCCCGTCCGTATGTTTTGTCAAGGCGGTCTATGGTGGCCTGGAGGGTTTTGAGTTTACTGTCTCTATCGTCTGCCATGGTCGAGGAAATATTTAAAGTGTGATCTGAAAGTGGGGACAAAAATAAACAAAATGTTTTTATGTCAAGTATTTGAAGGTATTTTTTTTACAATAATTTTAAAAGCATCTTCAAACGGGTCGATAAACCACTTTTTTGTTTGAAAAAAGGTCGCATTCGGCCATCCAAAAATACGTCAATTCCCGTATTTGCACGGTACCGAATTCGGAAAGTACGCCGGCGATTTCATCCGCCGAAGGGAAATTTTTCAAAACGAGGTGTTGAGAGCCGTCGGCCAGCGTGCGCTGCTGGAAGGTGTTTCCCTGCTCGTCTTTTGAATATACGGGCGTGCTGCTGCCTTCCACATAGCGGTTGTCGATAAATACGAGGCGGCTGCCGGGAAGCAGCACCTCCGACAAGCGGCCGAGTGCTTCTTTCAACCCTGCACGAGGAATATGCGACCAGATGAAACCGCCGAACAAGGCGTCGCAGCCGGCCGGTTTTTCGGATGGCCGGTAGAAATCCTCCTGCCGGAATACAACGGGGCAGGTGTATGATTTGTGCCTTGCGATCTCCAGTACTTCTTCACTGGTGTCGCCAGCGGTGATGGAAAGCGCCGTTTCGGCGATTTTTTGCGTCCAGTAACCCGTTCCGCAGGCGATTTCCCACACCTCGCGGCCCAACAAAGCCCGTTGCAGCACTTCCGCAAGTGTATGCAGATCATCCTCGCGCTCCGGTTTGTAATATATGGATTCGTATTCCTGTGCGCGGCGGCGGTAGTAGTTGATCAGGTCGGTGTTCATTCAGGACTTCTAAGTGAGCGGACAAAATTAATGATACTTGTTTCTTCGGAACATGCTGATTATGAATAATTTGGATGGAAAAGATTTCCGCCCTACTACCTAATTTCAACGCAATGATAAATTTTTTTCAAATGATTTAATTTTGTGTTACCCTGGGTCAACAGCCCTCCGACACGTCTTTTTACTTCATCCGCCAACTGGTGCGGGATCAATGCCGCAAGGATTTTGACTGCCTTTATCAGACTTATATGACGGTGATGATCAATCTGGAGCGACGTTTTAATCTTCCGGCAGCCATTTATGTGGGTGAAGAAATCGTAAATATCACGCAACAGCAGGGGGGCGCCGGAAGCGGAAACGGAAGTCCGCCAGAACCGGAGCGCAAACAGATTGATTTTTCACTCACCCTCTCGATGGCCGACAAAGTAGTGGCCCACATAGACCCCGAAAAATGCCGCCAAATCCTGTTCAACCTGCGCTCCAACGCGTTCAAATTCACGCCGGTCGGCGGGCAAATAGCGACAAAAAATTCCCTTGAAAACGGCCGTCTGCACCTCGCGGCCTCCGATACCGGCCCCGGTATCCATCCCGACGGCCTGCCCCACGTATTCGACCGTTTTTTCCAGACCACGCGCCCCGACAAACCTGCTGAAGGCGGCACAGGTATCGGCCTCAATCTTTGCCAGGAGTACCGCCCGGTTGTTTGGCGGAACCATCGACGTGGAAAGCGCACCTGGCGAAGGTTCTGTTTTTCGGGTAGCGTTTCCGGTGAAGCCGGCGGATATGTACAGCGTCACACCAGTTTCGCACCCACTGTACAGCGAAACACCAGTTTCGCACCCACTGTACAGCGAAACACCAGTTTCGCACCCACTGTACAGCGAAACACCAGTTTCGCACCCACTGTACAGCGAAACACCAGTTTCGCTACCAGTTTACGGCGAAACTGGTGTTTCGCCGTACAATAACAACGAGGGCGGCTCCAAACCGACCATCCTCGTCGTGGAAGACAATCCCGACCAAACCCTTCGACGAGGAAGAACTGCCGGTGCGCATCGAAAACCTGCTGAAAAACCAGAAAGCCCGCCGGCTGCTCGAAAACCGCACGTACGATTCCATCGCACAAGTGGCCTCGAAAGTGGGCTACGACGATGCCCGCTCCTTTTGCGCAGTTTTAAAAAGCGGTTCGGGAAGTTGCCGTCGGATTATTTGGGCGGTTGACGAAGGAGAACAAACCGCTCAATCCGCCACCACTGCTCCCGCTTCATGCCACGGCAAAATGCTCAAATCGCTCCGTTTTTGGCCTTCCTCGCCCCCGAAAATCAGGTAAAGCTGCGGGTTTTCGGCAGCGGCGGTTTTTTGAAAGGCAAGCAAATTGCGGGTAAAATCACTCGCGATGGTTTTTCCAGCTTTGATTTCGATGGCGCGAAGCCCACCGTTTTGCTCCGAAATCAGGTCTATTTCCCGCTGGTTGTTGTCCAAAAAGAAATAAAAGGCGGGACTTTGGCCAATGTGCAGCCTCGCTTTGAGGAGTTCGGCCACGATGAGGTTTTCAAAAAGTGCGCCCTTTGCAAAATGCGATTCCAGTTGACTGGCTTGGTTGATGTTCAACAGCGAACAGGCGAGGCCCGTATCGTAAAAATACAGTTTCGGCGATTTGATGATGCGCTTGTCGAAATTGCGGTGATAGGGCGGCAACAAGAAAATGATAAAACTTGCCTCCAAAATCCCCATCCACGACTTGACGGTTTTTGAATCAATGCCCAAAACATTCCCTAGTTCCAAAAAATTGACCCTCTGGCCGACCCGGCCCGCGCAGGCCGAAAGGAACTGGCGGAACAGCCGCAAATCGCCCACGTTCAGCACCTGCCGAACGTCGCGCTCGACATAAGTGCGCACATAATTTGGGTAAAAATCTGTCGGCGCAATCCCTTTATCGTATAAACGCGGGTAGCTGCCCATGAAAATCAGCTCCTCCGGCGACGTGGGTAACAGGACCGCCGAGGCCAGTTCCGGCATCGAAAAAGGCAGCAATTGCAGCATCCCGACCCGCCCGGCCAAGGATTGCGTGATGTTTTCGAGCAACAAAAATTGCTGCGAACCGGTCAAAATATACTCGCCCGCGTGCCCGCGTTGGTCGGTGTAATGTTTCAAATAAGGGAACAGCGACGGCACAAATTGCGCCTCATCGAGGATGACCCCATCGCGGTTGGACTGTAAAAAACCGTGCGGGTCGGCAGCGGCGAATGCGCGGTTTTCTTCCAATTCGAGGTTGATGTATTTGTAATCCGGGCGCAGTTGTTGAGCGAGTGTCGTCTTGCCCGATTGGCGCGGGCCGGTGATGGCGACAATGGGATATTTTTCCAAAAGCTCGGCGGCTTTGACCAATAAGGTGCGTGCAATCATAGTGGCAAATTTCGGACAATTTTATACGGTTTCGGAATTAAATTCCAAAATTGTATAAAAAAAATCAAGCCGGTCATTTTTTGAACTTTCGCCCCGCTAGGTCTTCCCGATGCCATCGGGACAGGTTATGACCCGGCGCACCCACGCGGGATGCCAGGCCAAGCCCACGCACTCCACCGTTCCGCCTGGTGAAAAACAAGCGCAGCAAATACAAGCAGGGTTGAGCATCTTCGGGTGCTCAACCCTGCTCCCTTGTATGGGGCGTATTGCTCGAAACCCGCGCCAGCGATTCCATCGCGCAAGTGGCCTCGAAAGTCGGCTACGACGATGCCGCTCTTTTGCGCGGACTTTCCGGCAGCGGTTCGGGAAGTTGATGTCGGAGATGATAGGAAGGAAAGCCTAAACCAAGTTCATCTAAAACCTGCCGGCTCATTGCAGGCTATGATTGGATGTAAAATACGCCGCGTATTCCGGAATTTTAGTCCCGAGATAATACGGCATGTTCATCAACAGGAATGGCGTTCCCTTAGCAGTTTGTACCTGGCTGACCGAAAACTGATTGGCGAGTAATCGAATGGCAAAAGGATGGCCACATGCTTCCATAAACTGGTGCAGGGAGCGCAAAGTGCCCGATTCGCCGGACTTGACCTCTATCGGAAGGATGTATTGTTTATGAACGTGCAACAGGTCAACCTCGGCTTGGCTGTTGGCATTTTCGCGCACCCAAAAATGTGGTTTGTAGGAGGGGGTATCGTGCTGTGCCATAAGTTCCTGCGTGACTAAATGCTGTACAATCCGCCCTTTGTACAGACTATTCATATCCTCCAACCCGATCATATCTGCTTGAAGTTGCATGGCGTGGTTTAACAGGCCTGTATCAAGAAACTGTAGCCTCGGCCTTTTTTTAAAATCTGTTTCCAAGGGTGGGCGGACGCTGCTGCTGGGGTAGATCAACTGGAGAACACGTGCCTGATCCAAAGATCGCAGCGCTTCGCCCACTTCCCGTGACCTGTAATGGGAATGGCCAAAGCCTTCGAATGACACCCGGTCTTTCTCCTGCGGCGCGGTGTAAATCACATGTTGCATCACCTTTCTATCAGTCGGGTTTCGCGCATATTTGATCACATCGTCTTTGTATCCTTGCCAGAGCGATTCGTATGTGTGCGCCAAATTGGCCATGCTCTGTTCGCCAAGGTATTGCCGGACGATCTCGGGCATCCCGCCGATGGCAGCGTATGTATGAAACAGCTCCAAAAGCGTGTCGTGGGCATGCGGCTCGACGGGTATCCGGTTCAGCGCTTCAAGGGCGGCAGTATGCCCGATGGCCATCAGAAATTCCTCGAAGTCGAAAGGATGCAGCACCATTTGCTCCACACGCCCTACCGGGAAAGAGGGTACTTCGCGCAGCGCAAACTCCAATAGCGAACCGGCAGCCACCACAAAAATATCCGGTCGTTCCTCGTAGAAATACCGCAACATCTGAATTGCGCGCGGAGATTCCTGAATTTCGTCGATAAACAACAGTACAGACCCTTCGTCTTTGGGTGTATTGGTACTGAGGAATACGGCCTCAATAATTTGCCGCACATCCTTCGAGCCTTCAAAAAACCGCTGATGCGCCTTTTTTTCCATGTTCAGCGGTATAAAATGGCGAAACTCTTTCGAAAACTGGTTGACCAAGGTTGACTTGCCCACTTGCCGGGCGCCCCGGATGATCAGCGGCTTGCGATTCGGGTTGTTTTTCCATTCCAATAAGCGCCGGTAGGCTTTTCTTTCAAAATTCATAATACATTTGTAATATTTACGGGGCAAAACTATATAAATATTGTAACAAATACAGAGTAATTGTTTTTCTGTCATGCTTGATTAACCCAACAGCGACCGCAAATCAATACTATGCTGAGTGCAGAGCAGCGGTTCGGGAAGTTGCCGTCGGAGATGATGGGGGAGTGATTTTGCCTTGCCTTCGCCCTTTCTACCTTCATATTGACGGAAAATGCTACAAGATTAACGGAAAATGCCACTTGGGAGGGGTATGTTTGTGGCGTTGGTTTTCACGAGGACTTTAGGTTTTGGTGTGAATCTGGGAGGAAGCCGAAAATCCTGTTAAGAGTAGGCGTCTAATGAATAAATATTTTATCATGTCAGACACAAATGTTGTAAATCTTTCTCTTAGAAACGGAAAGTCCGTCCTCGTAACCTCTAAATCCAATGCATTAAACACTCAAAAAGCCGTCGTGACAATTACTCAGGGCGGCCGTTCCTCTGTACACACTTTTACAGGGCAAGGTGAAAATGCAGACATGGCTGTGGATGGCGGTTCTGAAAAATCCATCTTCGCAATGTATCCCAATCCAGACACGTGGGATATTAAGGTTGAACTTTTAAACAAACCTTCTGGCGCAAGCGATTTTAGTTCTTCGCGCGCTAAAATAGGCGCGGTTGAAAAAACTGCTGAAGGTAAAAATGTCTGGGAGATTGTGTCGGAAGACAGCACCGACAACGATAACAACGATACTGTTTTGAGGATTGAATCAGATGGTACAAATAGTTAATAAGGACTTTCCCGCCTCGCCCGGTCTTCCCTCCGCGCCGGTGTCTTTTGACCTGGCGCACCCACGCGGGATACCAGACCAAGCCCACGCACTCCACCGTTCCGCCTGGTGAAAAACAAGCGCGGCAAAAACAAGCAGGGTTGAGCGTCTCCGGGTGCTCAACCTTGCTCTTTTGTATGGAGCGTACTGTCGGTAAACTGCGCCTGCGATTCCATCGCCGGTAGGGGCGCAAACAAAAGGAATTGAAAATCAAATACTAAGCAGGCTCAATCAAACAATACATCCAGCGTCAGGTCCTGCGCAACCGTTGCTAAAAAATGCTCGTTTCGCTTGGCCCCAAAAACGCTGAGCAGGGCGAGGAACACATTCCGCCCCGCCCGGTCTTCCCGCCGCGCCGGTATCTTTTGCCATTCGCAGGTATCCTTGTTCCTAACGCTTGCTCCCGAACTCAGAACTGCGGCAGTTCCTGCTCCAAAAACTCTAATAACCCAACGACTTTCAAATCATCGTTATAGTGCCAGGCATCTCCTTTTGGAACTATGATATACTGTGCATCCGGCTTTAAATCCTCCATACTTTGATAAAACCCTCTGGAAGGCGTCGGTTTTACATCGTACTTGATTTCCAAACAAAGCGTATGACCTGAAGGTGTTTTTATCAGCAAATCTACCTCGGCGCCACCCTGCGTACGGTAATAAAACAACTGCCCGCGTCCAGCCATCGCACGCCGAATTTCTTCTATCGCATATCCCTCCCAGGATGCCCCGATTCTCGGATTGCTTTGCAAGTGGTCAAAGCTTTGTACATGAAGCAAGTAATGTAAAAGCCCGCTGTCTCTGATGTATATCTTAGGGGACTTGGTCAGGCGTTTTCCGATATTCACGAACCATGGCTGTAAGCGGGTAATCAGAAAGCTCCCTTCCAGTACATCCAGGTAGCGTGTTACAGTAGGGGCGGATATGGCCAGCGAATTGGAAAGTTCACGGATGTTCTGCTGCCCGGCGTGTACATGGCCCAGCATCCGCAACAAACGGTCAAATAAAACCGGGTTGACGTCAATACCTAAAATCCACAGGTCCCGCTCAATGAAGCTTTGAATAAACTGCCGGTGCCAATCCCAGGTAAAATCCAGGTCAGGCGCCAAACTCGCATCTGGAAATCCGCCACGAAGCCAGTGCTCGTTCATGGGCATTAGCGTACGTACTTCGCTGATACTGAAGGGTGTCAGTTCAAAATAGGCGATACGCCCGGCAAGGGATTCAGCACTATGCCGAAGAAAATCCGGAGAAGCCGAACCAAGCAGTATGAATCTGGCAGGTTCCCGTTTTTTGTCAATCAGCGCACGCAACAAAGGGAACAACTCGGGCATTCGCTGCACCTCGTCAATGATAACGCATTTGTCCAGGTGTTGCTCCAAAAACCACTCTGCGCGCGATAAACGGAAACGGTCGCTGTCCAATTCCAGATCAAGATAAAGGCTTGGTTTCTGAATCTTTTGCTGGAGTTGTTTTGCCAGGGTGGTTTTACCCACCTGGCGCGGGCCTATGAGGCCTGCTGCCGGGAAAAAAGTGAGGCTTTTTAGCAGTTGATCTGTGACATTACGAGTAATCATCTGCAAAAATATTCTTTTTATCTTTGTAAATAACAAATAGGGCTTTGTAATTTACAAGGATAAATATTCCCACCTCGATTGGTCCTCCCGCCGCGCCGGTGTCATCGGGACAGGTTATGACCCGGCGCACTCACGTGGGATGCCAGGCCAGGCCCACGCACGCCACCGTTCCGCCTGGTGAAAAACAAGCGCAACAAAAACAAGCAGGGTTGAGCATCTTCGGGTGCTCAACCCCGCTCGCGCCGGGGCTTTGCCCCGCGTGTACAATCCATCGGGCTCTGCCCGCAATCAAACCGGAATCGCGCAAGATTTTCTTTCAAGTACAATTCCGACAGATGAACAATACGATTCTGTAAGGCTTTCAAAACCCTACAGAATTTTTTGCAAAACCAAATACACCCTTCTTCTTTCCGGTGTTTTTCGCGGTGCCTGGCCTTGTACGACGGATTTCCAAATCCGTCGCAGTACGCAGCGTATCGGCGGACTTGGAAGTCCGCCATACATTTCCCCGCTGGCGCCGGGGCTCTGCCCCGCGCCCCAAACCTCACAACCCCTTCCGCAACCGCGCCACCGGAATATTCAGCTGCTCCCGGTATTTCGCCACGGTACGGCGGGCGATGTTGTAGCCTTTTTTCAGCAGGATGGTTTTGAGTTTTTCGTCGGACAGGGGGCGGCGTTTGTTTTCTTCGCCGATGATGTCGGTGAGTATTTTTTTCACTTCGAGTGTCGACACTTCTTCACCGTCCTGGGTGCTGAGGCTTTCCGAGAAAAAGTCTTTGAGGCGTTTGGTGCCGAATTCGGTTTGCACGTATTTGGAATTGGCTACCCGGGAGACGGTCGAAATATCGAGCCCTGTGGTGTCGGCGATGTCTTTCAGGATCATCGGGCGCAGTTTTTTCTGGTCGCCGGTGAGGAAATAATCTTCCTGGTGCCGGAGAATGGAGCCCATCGTGAGCATCATGGTTTGCTGGCGCTGTTTGATGGCGTCGATAAACCACTTGGCGCTGTCGATTTTTTGTTTGATAAACAGCACGGCTTCTTTTTCCTTGCGCGAGGGCCGGCGGCCGTTGCGCCCCGAATGGAAAGCCTTGAGCATGTCGCGGTACTGGTCGTTGATGCGCAGGTCGGGCGCGTTGCGGGCGTTGAGGGTGAGCTCGAGTTCGCCGTCGCGGTTGGACACCAGGAAATCGGGCACCACGTAATTCAGCGCCCGGTCGCCGCGGGTAGCGAAGCCGCTGGCGGGTTTGGGATTGAGTTTCAGGATTTCATCGACGGCCGCCTTGAGGTCTTCCTCGTCGATATTGAGTTGGCGGCAAAGTTTGGGGTAGTGCTTTTTCGTAAACTCGTCGAAGTACTGGTCGATGATACGAATGGCGATCTGAACGGCTAATTTTTCCTCGTAGGAGATCGTGTCTTCGTCCTGGCGCAGGCGGTGATGCAGTTGCAGCAGGAGGCATTCGCGCAGGTCGCGGGCGCCGATTCCCGGCGGGTCGAACTGCTGAATCCGGGTCAGGATACGGTTGATTTCCTTTTCGTGGGTGGAAATATTCTGGCTGAACAGCAGGTCGTCCACCATGGCGGCCGATTCGCGGCGCAGGTAGCCGTCGTCGTCGATGGAACCGATGATCTGCATGGCGATGGCGTGTTCCCGTTCATCGTTGAGGTCGAGCAGACCGAGTTTGTTGTTCTAAGTATTCGTGGAAGGTATTTTCAAAAGCGAGTGGAATGGATTTTTCCTCTTCGTCGCCGCCGCGTTCTTCGCCGCGGGTTTTGTACGTGGAAGGGTCGTCTTCGATAAAATTCACCAAGTAATCGTCTAATTCCACGTCGTCGTCGCGGAGACTGACCGCGTCGTCTTCGTCGGCATAATCGTCGGAAGTGTCGCGGTCTAATTCGCCCAGCACGTCGGAGTCTTCGGAAACGTTGGTTTCCGGCGCCCGGTCGTCGTCTTTTTCACCCGCTTCCGCTTTTTGTTCGCGTTCATAAAAACTCAGATCGGCGTCGGCGAGGTCCATTTCGGACATTCCTTCCATCAGGTCGGCGGTTTCGTCGCCTTCTTCAAGCGCGGGGTTGATCTCCAGTTCTTCCTGGATACGTTGTTCGAGCGTGGCCGTCGGTATCTGCAACAGTTTCATCAACTGAATCTGTTGCGGGAGAGCTTTTGCTGAAGTTTTTGGGAGAGTGATTGTTTTGGTCCGTATATAGATGCCATTTCAGAAAGGGATTACTATGAAAAAAAAATCACAATTGTTATCAGGTAAACCGGCCGTAGCAAACAAAGGGCCAATTTTAAAAATTGTGTCGGAATTTATTCAGGGTTTTATCAACATATTTATTGACAATTCATCTAAGTATTTAAAAATCAATAGTTTATTTTAAAAAAACAAAAAATCTATATAGTTCAAAAAACTTAAAAATTTTTGGCAAGGCTAAGGGAAATTATACACATTTTGATTTTTTTAACGTTTGAAAATCAAAATTGAAAATCCGCGACGAAACCGCCGTTTGCGTCCGGGCCCTCGTTGAAAATGATATAGTCAGATTACTCTGCGGGCTGCCGGTGCAACAGTGACAAAGGCTACCGGCATTCCCAATTTCCCGGCGTTTACCTCGGGCCACAGTACGTTTTCTGCAGCAGGAGCCGAGGTATTGTCGTACCTGTTCCCCGAGCATGCCCCCGATCTTCAGGCCATGGCAAAAGAAGCCAGCGATTCCCGTATATACGGTTGTATACACTACCGTTTCGACTGTGAAGTCGGGCTCGACCACGGAAAAAAAATCGGCGATTTCGCCATTCTGCGCGGCCAGAACGACGGTTCGCAGTAATTAACTCAAGTTTTTAGTGGAAATTACAACCGCCTGCGATAAAAGCCGCAGGCGGTTTTTTTTATCCGTATCCTGCAGACACTCCGGTAAAACGCAGCGCGACCGAACTTTTTCTTTAAAAAATCCTTTTGATTGCCTTGTTATCTTTGCCAAATAAATCGGCAAAGGAATCTGTACCTAATTCAACCCGATATATGGCCAAAGAATGGACGCTCGGCGAAAAAACCGCCGGCCTGAAAAAAGAAACGGAACACGCCGTGCTGGTAAGCCTCATCACGCCCGACGTGAACGAAACGCAGGCGCACGAATACTTAGACGAACTCGAATTTCTCGCCGCCACTGCCGGGGCCGAAACGGTCAAACGTTTTACCCAGCGCCTGCAACACCCGGAACACCGGACTTTTATCGGGAGTGGCAAAGTGAAGGAGATCGAACAATACCTCGAACGCCACGAAGAGATCAACATGGTCATTTTTGACGACGACCTCAGCGGCAAACAAACCAACAACCTTGAAGAAGCGCTGAAAGTCAAGATCGTCGACCGCTCCACACTCATCCTCGATATTTTTGCCAACCGTGCCCAGACCGCCCAGGCGAAATCACAGGTCGAACTCGCCCAGATGAAATACCTCCTGCCCCGTCTGCGCGGCTTATGGACGCACCTGGAACGCCAGCGAGGTGGTATCGGGATGCGTGGCCCCGGTGAAACGCAGATCGAAACCGACCGCCGACTGGTGCAATACCGCATCAAAGTCCTCGAAGAAAAACTGAAAGACATCGACCGGCAGTCGCAAACCCAGCGCAAAACACGCGCCGAACTCATCCGCGTCGCACTCGTCGGCTACACCAACGTCGGAAAAAGTACACTCATGAACCTGCTGTCCAAATCCGACATCCTGGCCGAGAACAAACTGTTCGCCACGCTAGATACGACGGTGCGCAAGGTAGTGTTCGGCTCCATACCTTTCCTGCTGTCGGATACGGTCGGTTTTATCCGCAAACTGCCGCACCACCTCGTGGAAAGTTTTAAAAGTACCCTCGACGAGGTGCGTGAAAGTGATATTCTCCTGCACGTGGTGGATGTAGCGCATCCCCAATTTGAAGACCATGTACGCACGGTGCAGCAAACCCTCCAGGAACTCGGCGCCGCTGAAAAACCCACCTTGATGGTGTTTAACAAAATGGACCTCTACCGCGACCGCTGGCTCGACGACCTGCTCGACCAAAATACCCGGAAAGAGATCGAACAGGACCTGCAAGACCGCATGCGCGAGACGTTTGGAGAAAGTATTTTTATCTCCGCACATACGAAAGAAGGCATCGACACCCTGCGCGAACGTATGACACGCCTGATCAAGGAAGCTTATGTGATCCGGTATCCGCACCAGGCGAAGGCGTGGTAATTAAACCGCTTCCACACTCTGTTGTTATTGTTGTCAAAAAAATGAAATGCCCGTCACCTGGTACAACGGTTTGGTAAAAAAATCAGAGCCCATCGCTCCGAATGTCAAACAATTCTGGCTCGAACTGCCCGAAGTCGGCGCCTTTGATTTTAAGGCCGGCCAGTTCGTCACTATGGACCTGCCCATTGGCGACAAACGTTTGCAGCGCTGGCGCAGTTATTCCATCGCCAATGCCCCGGACGGCACCAACGTGGTGCAGTTGTGTATCGTAAAATCGGCTGACGGGATCGGCACGCGGTATTTGTTCGAGGACGTGTCGCCCGGCTCGTCCCTGCGTTTTAAAGGACCCGACGGCGCCTTCGTGTTGCCCGATACGATCGACAATGACCTCGTGTTTATTTGCACCGGCACCGGCGTCGCACCCTTCAGAAGTATGTTGTACGACCTGCAAAACAGCGGCAAACCGCACAAAAATATCCACCTTATTTTTGGCGCCCGCGAAGAAAGCAGCATTTTGTATCGCACTGAATTTGAAGAATTTGTGCGTACTATTCCCGGTTTTCGCTACGACGTGGTCCTGTCGCGCCAGCCCGAATGGCCGGGTTATAAAGGCCATGTTCACCAGGTCTACCTCGAACAGTACAACAATGCCCGGCCCGACGTGGATTTTTACATCTGCGGCTGGAGCAATATGATTGACGAGGCGGTGGCCAATCTCTTCGGGAAACTGGGTTACGACCGCTCACAAATCCATTACGAATTGTACGGTTAACGGAAAATCTGTTTTTCGCTACCTTCGTCCGAAGTAATTACGAAGGAATATTGCCATGTCAAAGCGAAAACAGGCCAAACCCGAGCCCCGACCCGGTCAAAAAAGAGTGACCATTCCCGCTGCCCCCCCAACTGCGTCCCGGAACACCGGAACCGTTCATGCTGTGAGCGCCATTCCAGGCGGCTGGTGGATCGGTTTGCTGGCTGCCGTACTTGGTTTTGCCCTGTACCACAATACCATAGGGCACGAATACTGCCTCGACGACTTCTCCAGCATCAAAGAGAACTGGGTCGTGAAAGGTGGGCTCAAAAACCTCAACCTCATCTTTTCCAAAGAATACCGCTACGGCTCCTGGAACAGTCCGGGGTCGCTGTATCGCCCGCTTGCCCTGACGGTGTTTGCCCTGGAATGGCAATTATCGCCGGACAATCCACACCTGGCGCATATCGTCAACATCCTCCTGTACGCACTCACAGGCGCTTTGCTTTGGATCACCTGGCGCCGCATCCTGGCCGCTTACCCGCCCATGCTGACCGCCCTGGCTGTGCTGATCTTTATGGCGCACCCGGTACACACGGAAGTGGTGGCCAACATCAAAAGTCTCGACGAAATATTGGCGATGTTGTTCTGCACGCTCTCTTTGTACGGTTTATGGCGGTATTTGGAGCGAAACAGCGGCGCCTGGCTGGTTTTGTCGGTTGTTTCGTACGGACTGGCTTTGTTTTCAAAAGAAAGCGCCATCACTTTTCTGGCGATTTTTCCGCTGACCCTCTGGTTTTTTTCCGGCGCGCCGGCCGGCAGAACCATTCGTATCTCCGCCCTGATGCTGATTCCCGCCGCCGTGTTTTTGTTAGCCCGCCAGTCGGCCATTTCTTCCCAGCAGGGCAAGGAAGTTTTTTCCATTCTGGATAACTTCATCGTCGGCGGGGCCGGTCCGGCCGAACGCTTAGCCTCCGCATTTATGATGTGCGGGTATTATCTCAAAACCCTGGTGTTGCCGCATCCGCTGGTACACGACATGGGTTATCCACAAATGAAAGCGGTCACTTTTGCCGACTGGCGCGCACTGCTCGGTTTTTTGATCTACGCGGGCGCTTTTGTGCTGGCCCTGATCAACCTGAAAAAGAAACGTTTCCTGTCGTTTGCCATTTTGTTCTACCTGATTACGTTTTCGCTGTTCAGCAATGTGATCATTACCATCGGAACTTCTTACGGCGAACGCCTGCTTTACGCGCCGTCCCTCGGGTTTGCTTTTATATTGGCTTATTCGATTATTAAGTTGTTTAAAATCAATAACTTACGCGATATTTGGAACCCGGATAACAAAGGAGGCCTGGTATGGGGAACCGTTGCCGTCCTGCTGGGCGTGTATGCTTTTGCCACAACCACCCGCAATCCGGCCTGGTATGACAGCGGCGCTTTATACCGGGCGGATATCGGCACCTCGCCGAATTGCGCCAAACTGAATTACCACCTGGCGCTGGAAGAAACCAAACAAGGTGTTGATGAAAAATCCGGCAATGTGACGGACCCCGCCCAGGTATTGAAAGGCATCGAGCGGTACTCCAATGCGATCAAACTTTACCCCCAGTACCACGATGCTTTCGGCAGCCGGGGCCTGGCCTATTTTCGGTTAAAAAAGTACGATGAGGCGTTTGAAGACTATCAGAAGTCACTGGAATACCGCCCCGGCGACGCCAAAGTGTTGTCCAATATGGGTTATATCTATTTTATTCGCAATCAATTAGATAAAGCGGAAGAAGTATATAAAAAATCCATTCAGTCCGACCCCCGTTTTGTGGATGCCCGCCGCAACCTGGGCGCCGTAATGGCCATGAAAAGAAACTTCCCGGCAGCCATCGAACAGTGGGAAGAAGCGCTGAAATACGAACCCGAAAACGTCACTTTGCTGAATTACATCGGTTCGGCGTACCGGGACATGGGCCAGCCTGAAAAAGGCCAACCCTATCTCGAAAAAGCCGCGCGTCTGGGGGGAAAATAACGGGACCGGGATTTTACTCCTGCCGGAGCAAAATCTTTGACCAGCCGTTTTTATACCGGATCACGTACAACCGGCCTTTTTCGGGCCGTTCCATTTTCCGGCCCAGGAGGTCGAAATAACCGTCAATAGCCGGAGGCGCACCAGGGTCCGGGGTTTCAACGCTGCTGACGGCGCAAGCATCGGCTAAGCTGCTGACCAGCCGGGGTTCGGACCCGATCATACCGGCGCCATAATTCACCCAAACCTGATAAACACCTGTCAAACTGAGTGTTATACTTTGCGACTCTGCTCCCGTGGACCATTCATACCGGTCATATCCCGGCGCTGCGGACAAGGTGATCGTGCTCCCGTTTTGGGTACAATTGATGGCCGGGCGCTGGGTATCGTCAAAAGGAATATCGGAAATCGAGGAGCGGTAACTCATGCTCGAATCCTGAAAAAACAGTTCGGACAACAAATTGCCCGCATCGTCCGTCAGCACAAAACTCGGATTGGGCCGGAAGTTCAGGCCGAAATTGACCAAGTGCAGGCGGCTCTCTGTGGTTTGGTGGTTGCCCATAGCCACAGCAAAAAAACCGGGGTTGTATTGGTACTCCCACACCTTTTGGGCGATCCAGTTTACGGTATCGAGGCTGTATTCCACGGCCCGTGACCTTTTGGGCGGGGCGGCCATGTTGGCGTTGTCAAAAAGGGCGATGTTTCCGTTGGGCAAGCGCCTTGCATCGTGTTGTCCGCTGAATCCGGGGTCGTTCGGGAAGGAAAAAGAACTGGTTTTGCCGCCCAATTCCCAGATGATCTGCCCGGTGAAGCGGTTGATTTTGTACACGGCGTTCAGGTGCCGGAACGAGATCAGCAGGTGCCCGTCCGAGTCTTCCGTAACGGAGTTCCCGTGGCAATAGTCAAAATTGGCAGGATTGTACCCGTAAAACAGATACGCTTTACTTGGGTGTATGTGGTCGTTGCTGTTCCATTGAAAAATCAGGTTGTGGTCTTCGTCAAACTCCTGCACCACAAAACCGACGGCGTGGGTATTTGCGCTGCCCGGCACTCCGTTGAACAGGTAGGCGCTCAGGTCCATGACGCTGTCGCTGATGCCGGCGACCCAATACGTCTGATTTGATGTTATTTGGAACTCATGCGGATCGGGCGCAAAGCCGTTGACGGTTGTAAAAGAATCCACGGGTTGAAAACCGGTGTCCATGAGCATAAATTGGGCGCTGTCCGGGTTATGAAAAAGAATATACGAATATTGTTGATATTCAGGAAAATACTTAAAATCGAGCAGGCTACGGGCGTCCGTCTGCATGTACCACGCCAAATACCCGTCGGCATCCAGGATCATGGCCGGCTCGGGGATGTCCCCGGCATTGCCTCCCAGCCGAAAAGGTGCAGTGAGGTAGTACCCGTGGTAGGAGGTGTCAAAGCGAACAAATTCGTACGGAGGCAATTGTTTGGGCACCGGCCGGTTGACGTTTTGGGCGGATAAAACGAAGGCCGGCAAAAAGAGTGCGTTACTGATGAAAGATTTCAGAAATGCCATGTAAAAGGTTGTGGTATACCATTTGCAAAAGATTGAATTTTTCCCCATGATCAAAGCAGGATGCAAAACGGACCAACACGACTCGACGAAAAACGGATTTTTAAAATATCGGGGCATTAGAAATCGGCCCCGCGGGGATTGTTGCGATCCGGCGCTTGGTGGCGGGCACAACAAGCCTAATCTACCCTGACTTTCAAATAAGGTTTTATCTTCTCTAACCATTTCCGGTCGCTAAAGGCGGCGATTCGGGCCAGGTCGTCTACCGCAGCGAAAGCGCCGTGCTGATCGCGGTACGAAACGATGAGTTTTGCCTGTTTGACGGAGATATACGGATGAGCGTCCAGCGTTTCCACCGTCGCCGCATTCAGGTCGATCCGCTGTGGGGGTACGGCCCGGTCGAACATAAGCAGGGGGCGGATACGTTGGAACACGCTGTCCGGCAGCCCGTATAATTCGCCGACCTGTTCAACGGAGAGAAACCCGCCGAGTGATGTGCGGAATTTGACGATCTGTTGCGCCCGTTTTTCGCCGATTCCGGGCAGTCGCTGCCAGGTTTCTTCGTCTGCCTGATTGATGTCGACCGGGTTGGCGGCCGCAAATGCCTGCCGGTTGCCACCCGAATACACAACCGGGCGGGGCGACTCCAGCGACACGGTGGCATCCATCGCGATATAGGGTTCCAGCCGCCGGTAATCGTCTGCTCCAAGGGTGTAGATTTTTTGAAAATCCGCTTTGTTCCGGAAATACCCGCCTTTTTCGCGGTAGTTCAGGATACTTTTTATGGTACGGGAGGGCAGCCCCAAACGGCGAAAATCCTGTTCGGTAGCCATATTCGGGTCGAAGGAGAATAATTCAACGTTGGTCGCAACAGGCTCATTATCAAAAGATTCCTTGCCTTCAGATGCAATCCGGATATACGGCAACAAACGATTGTAGTCCTCCGGCGGCAGACTCCATATCTTTTGCAGGTCTTCCGGCGCCCTGAACCAGCCGCCCTTGCTGCGGTAATTACAAATGGTACCGGCCACTTTTTCCGAAAGCCCCAGCCGCACAAAGTCTTCGGCAGAAACCGTGTTGGGGTCGAAATACCAAAGTTCGCCGGGTTGGGTTGCTGCGGTTGCAGCGACCTGGCGAAAAGCCCGGATATCGGATTCAAAGCCGGAAAAATCGCTCGAAGGCCGGTTGTAAAAACGGCGGGCAACGTCCGGGAAGACAAAAACGGCGGCACAAATAATGCTGAGCAGCAAAGCGCCGATCCGCTCCTTGCGCGAGAAGTGGAGGTAATGGATGAGGAAGCGTTTCATGATGAGTGATGAATGATGAGTTATGAATGATGAATGGGTAATTGATGATTATTTAGATTATCCGGCGGCTGTTTGGATGCTGGCTACAAAAATGGATACCAGTTCATTGTTTTTAATAGACTTGTTGCGACGGGAGTTTGCCTTCTGAAAACTCGGTTCGCTTGGCAATGACTTTCAAGCCAACAAGCGTTTCTCGAAGTCCCTTGAGCGAGATTTTCATTTTTTGTATAAAATCTTCTCGTGATTCTACAGCAATCACCCCAGATTAGGTTTTAAGAACAGTCAAATGCCTCTAAATCTACTTTTTATACACCCACGCGCCCTGTTCCCGCACATCATAACAAGCAACGCCCAGGTCTACGCACTCGGCTTTCCAGCGACTCGCCTGTTTCCGGGTATTCGAAGCATCGAACACCACTAATTTACAGGGGAATTGTTGCAGGCAATCGGCGATACGTACACGGGGGCTTTTCGACAGGATCAAAACGTCGGCGCCGACACGTGTTGCGCCTTTCGGACCCAGCTGACCGGCATCTTCCAGGAGCACGATTTTTTGATCGAAAAACTGGATAAAAGGCGGGGAATACCACAAATTGGGGTGTTGTAAACTTGTATCGGCAGCCAGGTTTACGGCAATCTGCTCCCGTGCGCCCAGGGCCCAGCGGTGGGGTTGCGCGGCAAACAAAACCTGTTTGTCGCGCAGCGAATCCTGCAGGGATACAAGGTGTTCGCCGTCGAAAAAGTCAATCAGGGTGTTTTGGGAAATGTTGTAAACCGTCATGTGGGCCTGCCCCATCCGGTCAAATGAACGCGCGCTGCGGCACAATATCAAAAAAAGCAATACTCCGAAGGCGCCCAGCAGGTACCCGGCTTTTCGACGCACCATCGTCGCACCCAGCAGGGCAATAACCACGTACAACAACGCAGCGGCCCATCCCGCGATCCAGATACCGCCGACCACACTGCCCGGCAAATGCTGTATGCCGACAATGAGTTGGTTGATGCCCCACAACATCCAATACAAACCCGCGCCGAGCCAGTGCGCCAGCACCGGAAAAAGGGCATCCAGCAATACTAAAGCAGCTCCTCCGGCCATAAATACCGCACCGCCGAATACCACCACCCAACCCGCCAGCCAGAAAAAACCGGGAACTGGTGAAAATAATACAGCGACAAAGGCAGGGTACCCAGCTGCGCCGCAAAACCGACCAGCAACACCTGCCAGGCATAATCGAGCCATTTCGGGAGAATGGGGGATATCCGGTAAAATCGCGGGAAAAAAAAGACCATGCCCGCCACCGCAGCGTAGGAGAGTTGAAAACCGGCGTCGAAAAGAAAATACGGGTTATAAACGAGCAGACCGAATGCCGAAGCGGACAACACATTCCAGACGGAAGCATCCCGAAACATCGCCTTGCCCAGCAAATAGGTGGAAAACATCACCGAGGCCCGCAAAACGGAAGCCGTGGCGCCGGTCAAAAATGTGAACGCCCAGATCGCGGCAAGCAATACGATGTTTTCGGCTGCCCGCCCCCAACGCCCGCGCAGACGCAGGCGTCGCAACAGAAAAAACAAACCCGCGTATAGGAACCCCACGTGTGTGCCCGAAACCGCAAGCGCATGCATGGAACCCGTCTCGGCGTAGGCCATGCGCAGATCGTCCGACAAATCGTCTTTATACCCGACCAGCAGGGCCGATGCAACGGCGTATTCATCCTGGGTCGGAAAGTGTTCGTGCAGCAGGGCAAGCAGTTTTTCCCGGCAGCCAAATGCAGCGCGCCACACGAAGTTGCCGTGGCCACGCGAAAGCAGGACCAGGGAATCGGTTTTTACAAAAGACTGAAAATGAATATTTTGAAAATGAAGATAACGCCCGTAGTCAAATGCGTGCGGGTTTCCGGAAGATTCGGCCGGCCGTATCGAAGCCCTGACGGCCACCCGGTCGCCGTACCGCAGCGTCTCCGATTGCGGCGTAATGGGAAGAAAAAGCAGCAGGTTGCCCGTGGCTGGCGCCAGAGCATCCGGTTCGGCGCCGATGGCTTCCACCCGAACGGGTATTTTCAGGCGCGCACCCTTCGAAGGCGCGTCGTACACGGTTCCGATAAAATAATGCCCGGCTGGCAGTTTTTCGGAAAAATGACCGGGTTGGCGCAACTCGTTGTGGGTAACGACGCGAAAATATCCGGCGGCAAAAAGCAACACGGAAAATGCGCCGCCAAAAACCCAGCGATAACGATAAGGATATTTGAAAAATGCCAGGGCGCTGGTGATCGAAACGCCAAACAGGAGGCCAGGCCCGAGGCCGGGAACCGGTACGTCTAACCATTCTCCGGCCGAGAGGCCGAGGCAGAATGGTATGAACAACCGCAGGTAGGGGGCTGCGCGGAGGTTCATGGGCAGGGGGATTTTGTTTTTATACGGTGTTACATTTCAAAAAATCGCGTGTCTGATTTTTTGCGCGATAAAATTGCGACAATTACATGAAATAAAAAAGTTAAATATTCCGACTTTTCAAAAATACTTCAAGCACCAGTTCGGCTGCCGCAAAAGGCGACAGGGTTCCGGCGAGTACTTTTTGCTCCACGGAGGCCAGTTTTTCCTTTACGTCCGGATGCCCGAAAAACGCCTCCTGCAAACCGTTTTGCAGGGCTTCCTGAAGCCAGTAATACGCCTGTTGCCGCCGGTTTTCGTGGAAAAACCCGCTTGCAAGCGCCTGCGTATGGTACTCTCCGATCGTTTTCCAGATATCTTCGATGCCTGCCCCTTGCTCGGCGCTGCACGTGAGCACCCGGGGCGTCCAACCGCCCGGCCGGGGCGGCAGCAAATGTGTAGCATTGAGGTAATACGCCCGGGCCTGGTTGGCTAATTTCACCCGGTCGCCGTCGGCTTTGTTCACCGCCAGAATATCGGCCATTTCCACGATGCCACGTTTGATTCCCTGCAATTCGTCGCCCGCGCCGGGCAGCAAAAGTAGCAGAAACACATCCGTCATGCTGTGCGCCGCGATCTCCGACTGCCCCACGCCCACCGTTTCGATAATCACGGTGTTGTAACCCGCAGCTTCTGCCAGGAGGATGGTCTCGCGTGTTTTGCGGGCCACGCCGCCCAGCGATTCGCCGGAAGGGGAAGGCCGGATAAAGGCCTGTTCGTTGACCGAAAGCCGCTCCATCCGGGTTTTGTCGCCCAAAATACTGCCCTTGCTGAGGGCACTGGTGGGGTCGATGGCCAAAACGGCCACCCGTTGACCGTGCCCGGTCAGGTACATGCCGAGCGCTTCGATAAAGGTACTTTTCCCAACTCCCGGGGCGCCGGTGACGGCGATACGCAACGATTCGGCAGGCCGGGCATCGGTAGCCAGCAGGCGGCCGATGACTTCCTGTGCCAGCGCGCGGTGCTCGGGCCGGGCGCTTTCCACTAAGGTAATGGCTTTGCCCAGCACCACACGATTACCCGCGCGGATGCCTTGTACAAATTCTTCAAGCGTTGGAAGTGAACGGCGCATGGCGCTAAGGTAAAAAACCGGCGCTTCCCTGTACGTCGGGCCCGGCGCCTGCTTTTTTAAAAAACCTTCTTATCAAGCGGTTGTTTGTAGGTTTGCGTTCAAATAATTGCACTGAAAATGAAGTCATATATTGCTGCTTTTGCACTTCTGACCACTTTTTTTTCCTGCCGGAATGAGCAGGCAGGCGGCAGCGTGCAAAACAAAACAAGCGAACAACCGGCGGCCAGCCCCAAAACCGAAATCGCCCGTAAAACCATCCTGTTTTATGGAAACAGCCTCACGGCAGCGTATCAATTGTCGCCCGAACAGGGTTTCACGGCGCTGATCCAGGGCAAAATCGACTCGCTCGGACTTCCCTATACCTGTGTCAATGCCGGCCTCAGCGGCGAAACCACCGCCGACGGCGTCAGCCGGATCGAGTGGGTGCTCCGGCAACCGGTGGATATATTTGTACTCGAACTCGGCGGCAACGATGCCCTGCGCGGATTGCCGCTTGCAGAAACAAAAAAGAACCTGCAAACGATTATGGATCAGGTAAAAGCAAAATACCCGGATTGCAAAATCGTGATCGCCGGCATGATGGCGCCGCCCAACCTCGGCTCTTATGCCACCGATTTCCGGAAAATATTCCCCGCATTAGCCAAAACGAACCATGCCGCCCTCATCCCTTTCCTGCTTGAAGGCGTGGGCGGCATTCCGGCACTCAACCTCGGCGACGGTATTCACCCCAACGTGGAGGGACATAAAATCCTGGCTGCCACCGTGTGGAAAACCCTGCGGCCCCTCCTGTAACGCGAACTGAAGTTCGCTCCTGTAGCGCGAACTTCAGTTCGCCTTTCCTTCATTAGTTACAACGATAGCAAATCTGCCCGCCAGATTGTATCCCCTTGAAATACAAGGATTTTTAAACAAATGCTAACTTTGCCTTAGATAATTCTTTACGGCATAACGTCGTTTTATCACCCTGTCGGCGGCGTATTGCCGCCCGCTTGAAAACTATATATGGAATTGAAGAATAAACTTTCTTCGATCAAAAGCCTCATCGGAGAAGGAAATATCGACCAGGCCCTGGAACAATTGGTAACGCTGTTAGACAGCGACCCGCGATATGCCGAGCTCGCCCAGGCGGCCCGTGTGAATCAGGGAGAACTGTATCACGTAAAATCCCAGGTACTGAAAAGTACAATCGCATCGGACGACGCCCGCTTAGCCACCAACCAGATCGCGGATAAAGTGCTCCAGATCATCGGCCGCCTCGAATCGGGCAAACTGAGTTTGCAGGAAACCGGGCCCAAACCGGCGCACCCGAAAGCCTGGCGGTACTACGTGATCGGCGGAGTGGTCACCTTGATCGGCGTCATCATTGCCTGGAATTTGCTCAGCAAAAAGAAGGAAGAATGCCCGCAATACAACATCGACGCGCGGTATAAGGTGATGATCCTGCCTTTCAAAAAAACCGGCGACGACAAAAATACCGGCCCGGAATTCGAGATCGTGGACGGGTTGAACACGTTGATCAGCAAAACACCCCGCCTGAGCGCCGATGCCGACGTGAACGAAAGTTACAACATCGATAAAAACTACCCCAGTTTTTCGGAAGCGACCGAAATCGCCCGGGACTGCGGCGTTCAGATGATCGTATGGGGTAAAATCAACAAAAACAGCGCCGATGAATACAAAATGGATGTGTTTTACAAACTGCTGGACGACGGAATCGTTCGCAGTACCGGCGATACCTCGCTCAGTCAATTGTTAAAAAACAGGGATGAGGGCCGGCAACTGAACCGCGATGCCGCCGCCGTGACCAACCTCCTGTACATCGTGCTCGCCAATCAGGCCCGGGTGCCGGTGCTGGCCAGCCTGCTCGACGCCCTGCCCCCGCATTCCACGGATAATGTGAGCGCACAATCGGCCAGCGACACCAGCTGGATGTTTACGATGCTGGCCCTGGCTGAAAACTACAAAAACAACAAACAATTCGAAAAGGCCATCGATACCTACGATCAGGTACTGGAACTGTTTCCCGAAAACCAGGAAGCCCGCCAGAAACGCGGGGCCTTGTTGTACCAGAATGGCGATTATGCCGGCGCTGCCCGCGACCTCGAAGTAGCGGCGCCCGCAGGGAAAGTGGCCGACGCCAACCTCCTGCGTATCCGCTCCGACGCTGCCCTGAAAAGTGGCAACCCCGCCAAAGCCGTGGAAGATTTGAACCAACTCAGGAACAAAAGCGCCGCCGAAGCACCCTGGGTGAAAGAAAAACTCGAAGAGGTGCGCGACACGATGACGGAAATGAAAAAACGCCTCGACGAGGTGGAACAAAAGGCCAAAACACGGCCAAAGGACACACAAGCCCAGGTGGATGCCGGTAAAATCAGTGCAGGATTGGGGCTGCATGAAAAAGCACTCACGTATTCAAAAAAAGCCATCACCAACGCGCCGGCCAATAAAGACGCTTATGAATTGAAAGTCGATGCCCTGCTGGCAAAAGGAGACACGGCGGGGGTACAAAAAACGCTCCGGGATGCCGAAAAAAGCGGCATTAATACAAAATCGATCGATAAATGGCGCCCCTTGATCAACCGCTTAGAGCCGGCGGCAACGATCAAACGCCAGTAATGCTATTATATCTGCCAAAACCGCTACTGCCACTACTGCTGCCTACTGAAACCAGATCAGAATAACTCGCCCTGTTCCGCAAAACGCACCGGGTTTTCGTGCCGCAGCAATTGCATTTTTGTGTCGAGGCCGTAAAAATATCCGCGCAACTCTCCCGCTTTCCCGATCACCCGGTGACAGGGCACCACGATGGCGATGGGATTGCTCCGGTTGGCCAGCCCCACCGCCCGCACCGCCGCAGGGTTGCCCACTTTTTCGGCGATTTCCGAATAACTGGCCGTTTTTCCAAAGGGGATTTTTAACAACTCCGCCCATACCTGCCGGTGAAAATCGGTGGCGCCGCCCCAGTCCAATTTTAAATCGAAATCCTGGCGCTGGCCGGCAAAATACGCTTCCAACTGCTTTCTGCACATCGATACCGGGTGGTCTTCCGCCAGCCCGTCCGATGCAACTCCCGGCTGTTCGCAAAAATGCACCGTACGCACGCCGAGTTCGCTGCCGGTAATTTCAAACCAGCCGACGGGTGTGGAAAGATAGGTTTTAGCATTCATGGCATTGAATTTTTTATTCCGTCATTTCGCCCGCCGATTGTTTGTCAAAAAGGTCCGCATAATAACCGCCTTTGGCCAGCAGTTCTTCGTGGGTGCCCGCTTCCGTGATGTGGTGATTTTCCAGCACGATGATCTTGTCAAATTCCAGCATGGTATAAATGCGGTGGGTAATAATAATCGCCGTTTTATCGGCTAAGGCATTTTCCAGGTAGCCCAGGATACGGCTTTCCGTATTGGTGTCCACGGCGGAAAGGCAATCGTCGAGCAGCACGAGATCGGGGTCTTTGGCAAAAGCCCGTGCAATACTCACCCGCTGTTTTTGCCCGCCGGAAAGTGTCACGCCGCGTTCGCCCACAATCGTATCGTAACCTTTCGGCAAATCCATAATATCGTCGTGAACGGCGGCACTTTTGGCATAAAACTCGGCCTGTTCGCGCGAAATGCCGTCTTTTCCAAAGGAAATATTTCCAAATACGCTGTCGGAAAACAGAAAAACATCCTGCGGCACATAACCGACCCGGCGACGCAGATTGGCGAGGGGGTGTTCGCGGATATCTTTTCCGTCGACCAATATCCGCCCGCTGCTGACATCGTACATCCGCACGAGCAGGTCGGCAATGGTGGTTTTCCCACTTCCCGTGCGCCCGACGATCGCCATTTTTTGGCCCGGCAGTATTTCAAACGACACATTCTCAAGGGCTTTGATACCCGTGTCGGGATAGGTGAACGACACGTTTTCAAAAACAATATGACCTTTCAGGGGCTCGTCCAGTACGCTGCCGGATGCGGCGGCCGGGTCGAGGATCGCCGGCTCCGCGTGAAGAAATTCGTTGATCCGTTTTTGCGAAGCGGCGGCTTGCTGCGTCAGAGAAGCGATCCAGCCGATGGCCGTCACCGGCCAGGTCAGCATATTGATATAGATGACAAACTCGGCAATATTTCCGGCGGTCACCCCTTTGCCCTGCACCACCAGCAACCCGCCTACGTACACGGTAATAATGGTGCTCACACCGATCAACAACGCCATGAGTGGGAAGAAAAAAGCGTCTATCCGGATCAGTTTCAGGGATTTGTGGCGAAATTCTTCGCTCTGGTCGGCAAACCAGCGCCCCATCGCCTTTTCCTGCACGTAACTTTTTACCACCCGGATGCCGCTGTACACCTCCTGCGCAGTGCTTGTCAATACGGCCAACTGTTGCTGGATTTTTTCACTCCTGCGATTGATCAGGGTGCTAACCCAATAAATTGAAACGCTCAAAAACGGCAGGGGCAGCAAAGCCCACAGCGTGAGTGTGACGTTGACGTGCAACATCGACGAAATGGTCAGGATAAATAAAAAAGTCAGGTCGAGACCGTACAAAATGGTGGGGCCGAGGAACATCCGCACTTTCGACACGTCTTCCGAAATACGCGACATGAGGTCGCCGGTGCTGTTGCGCTTGTAAAAAGCGAGGTCGAGTTTTTCGTAGTGTGCAAAAACTTCCTTGCGCATGTCGTATTCGATCAGTCGGCTCACCACGATGATGGTCTGGCGCATAAAAAACATAAACAGCCCCATCATAAGGGCCAGGCCGATCACAGCCAGGCCGAACCAGGCGATTTTGCCGCTCAATTCACTCATGGCCTCCGGGTGTGCGGCCATGCCGCCGTGTTCCTTGTAAAACTTTACCCGATCCACCACGGTGTCGAGCGCATCGCGGATGACCCTCGGCTGCCACACCCGAAACCAGTTGGCCAAACCCACAAACAAAATGCCGAGCAACAAACGCCCGCGGTATTTCCAGAAAAACTTGTTGAGATATGCGAGATGTTTCATGTGGGAGGCTAAACAGGAGAAGAGCGGAAAGGGTTCGGGGATTGTCTTGAAAAATAGTGGCGCGAACGGGGCTGAATTTCACGATTTGGGTGTTTTACAGGTGAAACCTGACGGATCGTACACGCGAGGCATAGCCTCGGCGCGAGCGGGTTCGGTAAAAGTAAAGAAGGGTGGAAAAATTCGATGCTATTTTAAACAAAAAGTTTTTATTTTACAACCTTTGCACAAAAATACTTTTATAATGGAAAATTTCATCACCGGAGAACGTATTGCCGATCTGCTTATGGCCAAAGGCATCGTCTACGAGCAGAAAAAGATGTTCGGAGGGTTGTGTTTTATGGTGGACGATAAAATGCTCATGGGCACCTACAAGGGCGGCGTGATGGTGCGGGTTGATCCCGCCGAGGCGGAAATGCTGGCCAACCGGGACGGAGCGAGCCACATGATCCACGGAGGAAGGGCGATGCCCGGCTTTATAATGATCGAGCCGGCAGGCTACGAACGCGATGCCGACCTTTTGTTTTGGCTGGAAAAATGCTTAGAATACAACCCGAAGGCGAAGGCCGGGGGGAAGAAAAAGTGAACGTCCCCGCATCAATCGCTCCTGTTCATTTTCCAGACACTGATTTTCGGCCTGTGCCGGAAACCTATTTCTCATACAATGCGATGGCGGACGTATTGCTGGCGGCCACGTGCAGGTAAGTGTTTATCCCGTTGGCTAAATTTTTATTCACGGTGTAAGCCACCAACTGTTTGGCGTGCCTCTTCCCGCAAAATCAGGGTGCGTCACCACAGCGCGATTTCTACAAAATCATCCATCCGCATTCGTTCGCTGGTGACGGCCACCAATTTTTCCTTCTTTGAAAATGCCAAAAATAATCGCCCATCACTGGTGTCTTTTCTGAAATAACCGGGCTGCACCTGATTCACGAGTTCGGTCAATGGCTCGTTGTATGCGTCGTTCAAATAAATGATTTCCTCCGTCACGCTGACTTCAATCGGCTCTGTTTGAATCATTTGCGCGCAAATCAGTTCAAAATGAACCACATAATTTTCGGGCGGCAAATCGGGCAAATTGCCAATGATAAAAAACGGCTCGTCGGTCTGGATACAGTCGTCTAATTTGCGCAACACCTGCCGGTCTCCCGAGTTGATTCCGCCAAACGGGGCAATGTTGGGAAGGTAAAATTTGAGTTCCTCGTCGCCGACTGCGAATCGCCGGTGCGCCTCATTCAAAGAGTGCCAGGCGGGGTTGTCAAGTTTGGAAGTGTCGTTCATGTTCATGGTTGAAGTTCGTTTGTAAAACCATTTTGCGGGAAGTTCGTTGCTTCTTATGTGGTGAATATTTTAATCACCGCAGAGACGCAGAGGCGCAGAGTAGTTTCTTCCAGAATGACAAAAATCGGCTCCTCCGCGTCTCTGCGGTTTTATTTTTCTTTCAAAAATTACAACCATGCTCATCACCTTTTCCCTCCTCGCCCCTGTTGATGCTGGCTGTGACGCTTTATGTCCGGCAACCCAAATTCGCAAAACACCTCGGGCGAGCGCTTCGCCTCGACTGAAAAAATCACCGCATCACAACGGCGGAAAATTCCAAAACCTCAGCCACACGCCCGACCTCACGGAGGGCGCGACAGTGGGCAGCATTATGTGGGAAATGCTTTTTCGCCGAAACAAACGCGCCCAACCGACCGGCCTTCTGCCTTCTGTGAAAACGAATTTGTTTGCCCTCGACCCTGCGGAAAACGTGTTGGTCTGGTTCGGCCACTCGTCGTATTTCATGCAGGTGGACGGAAAAACTCGTTGACCCGTTTTTGAGCGGCACGGCCTCGCCATCGGAGCGAGCGGCCCGAAGTTTCAAAGGCAGTGACGTTTACACGCCCGACGACATCCCGGAGATTGATTTCCCGTTCATCTCGCACGACCATTGGGACCATGTGGATTACAAAACGCTCCGGCGGCTGCGACTCAAAGTCAACAAAGTGCTCTGCGGACTCGGCACAGGCGCGCACCTCGAAAGTTGGGGGTTACGCTCCGCCGACATCCTCGAAAAGGATTGGAACGAACAAGTCATGCTGGGCGAGGGATTTGTCGTGGATGTCTGTCCGGCGCGGCATTTTTCGGGTCGGGGTTTTGTGCGCAACAAAGCCCTGTGGGTTTCCTTCGCTTTGACCACGCCGAGCTTGAAAATTTTTATCGGCGGCGACAGCGGCTACGACGCGCATTTTTGCGGCCATCGGCGCGGCACTCGGCCCTTCGACCTCGCTATTCTGGAATGCGGGCAATACGACCGGAGTTGGAAATACATCCACCTGATGCCCGAAGAGGTGGTGCAGGCGGCGCAGGATTTACGGGCGAAAAGGCTGCTGGCGGTGCATTGGGGCAAGTTCGCGCTGGCCAATCACGATTGGGACGCCCCATCATCCGGGTCGCGGCGGAAAGCGAACGCAAGGGTAGCGCCGTTGCTGCATCCGCTGATTGGGGAGAAGGTAAGTTTGGAGGAAAGGGTGGCTTTGAGCGGTGGTGGGGAGGAGGGGTGAGGTGAGGGTTTTTGAGGCTGCGGTCGCGAAGGAAAATTTGCAATTTGTTATGGGAAACTTCGAATTATTGGAAGGTAGTTTTGCGTTGTAAAATCAATCAGGCGAAAACCAGAGTGAAGGAGTGTAGCAATTACGAAAAAATTGACATCAAAACATTTAATCTTGTGCTAAAAATGGGAAAAGGTGACCGATCAAAGCCTCTATAGAAAACCTACCGGGGAGAAATGTTTCGGTGCGAAACACATAGGAAAAAAGAATCAAGAAAGTGGTTCCTCCTAAAAGGTTCGCTAGGAGGCAAATGTGAAAAGGAGAGCCTTTTTTACTGTTTTGAATCTAAAGCAGTGGGAAAATTAGTGACGGGAGTCAAATGGGTTTCCCAATTATTACTAGGTTAATCAACACAAATGGCAGGCTCAATTTGTATTTCTGGCGACAGGTTTTCATTAACTCTTATGGAAGGTTTAAAACACAAACATGTCATATGTTGAGAACGGTCAACAAGTTGAACCATTATACATAGTTCATGCTCTCACTATCAAAGCGGTAAGTACATAATCCTTAGAAAAGGGCAAGTAGAAAGCGTGGAGACAAATCCGGATACCGATGCGGCAGTTTGTATGTTGAAATCATTACCTTTTGAACTGCAAGGAAATTTAATGCCCAATCGAGTTCTTGCAATGGCGAGAGAGAAACCAAAGATTGGAGATGATATTAAAACGTTTGCGTACCCAAGATCAAAAATCATCCCAAGTGAAGACGATTTTGAAATTGGTGTAGTTCCCAGCAGATTGGTTTAAAGGAAACATTGTTGAGGTATTTTTCCAACCCAAGGGAGCCAGCCAAACATCACTTTCCTGGCAACAAAGTCACCTAACGAGCTTCAAAGTTTTGAAAATCAGAGAGTTTCATGGCAACGACTTTCGGGAAATTAATTTTTTTCAACACCCTGAAATGCCGGTCGTCGGTCACGATAAGGTCGCATTGCAGCAATGGCGAAGTCAACAAACTTGTCGTCGTCGTCGGCAATTGAATTTCCAGGAACATAAACGGTGAATTCGGGCCGGGAAGTACCTAGAATGTTGCCAAGGCATGCTCGAAAACTGATCAACACTTGTGTATTCATCAAGAATATCGGTCGTCACAGCCAACTGAATTTCCCCGCGCAAGACGGCATCGTACATCCAGCGATGCTCTGCCAGCCGAGGGACAATCTGGACGAGACAGTTTGTGTCGAGGACGATGGTCACGGATTGGCCGGGCGTTTTTTGCTGCGGAGATGCAGATTCTGAGTCGCTTTTTTGAAGGAGGCTTTTGTATAGCCGCGTTTTTCCCAGATTTCATCCAGCACCTCGTCGGCTTTGCGGGCGTAGTATTGCGCCAGCAATTCCTTGATTTCCAGCAGTTCGCGATCCGTCATGGTGCGGGAGAACAATTCCAGAAGGTGCATTTGCACAGGGTTGAGTTTGGTGGCTGCCTCGGTTGCTGAAGTCGTCATCGTCATTTATTTTGCTGACAAAAGTAGGATTTTCCTTTTACAACAAAAAAGCACGCATCGGGTGCAGGCTTGAAAAAGAGAACCTGCGCATTTCTCATCGCAGGGGAGAGGATGTAAATTATCGATAAGGCGTCCGCCGATGTTCCTGCGAAGCCTTATTGATTTGCTCCGTCGTCAAACCTTTTTGCTTTACTACCTGCTCGACGTGTTCGTCCAACAACTTGAAACGGAAGGCGATGAGTGTGCGGCGCAGTTCTTCCAGCTGCGCTTCGGTCAAGCCCTGCGAGAAGAGTTTGAGGATTTCTACCTGGGCTGCGTTGAACGGTGTTTGAAGTGTGACTTCCATGTCGAATATTTTTAGGACAAAAATAGGCCGTTTTTATCAAAAAACCTCATCTCCCCGCCACCACCGCCACCCTACTAAACTTCCCCCGATACTCCATCGGCGACAATCCCGTCACACTTTTTTGAACACCGGGCGGAAGGCTTTGACATCCGAGTAGCCCACGTCGTACATCACTTCGTTTACGTTTTTGTGGCCGGTTTCGAGCGATTTTTTGGCGGCTTCTATTTTCACCCGCTGGATGTATTCGACGGGTGTGTTGTTCGTCGCTTTTTTGAAACGCCGCTCGAAGTTGCGCCGCCCGATGGCGAATTTGGAAGCGAGGTCTTCTATCGAGATTTTGGCGGTCACGTTTTCCTCGATGAATGTCTGCGCCTGCCGAATCGGCTCGTCTTCGTGGCCTTTTTGGCCGTTGAACATCATAAACGCCGACTGGCTCTCGCGGTCTATTTCGACGGCGAAAAACTTGGCGGCGAGTATGGAGATGTGTTTCACGGGCGAGTGTTTAAGTTTGTGGGTGTTTGAGGAGGTTTTGATGGGCGGGCAAAAATAAAAAAGTTTTTAAAACAAAAAATGTCGTAATTTGCCCGCCGTTTTGTCGCTTTTACCCCTCGCATGGGTTTTTTCGCCGCCATTACCTTTGTGTCATCAAATTTTTAAAACAATTAGCATCTTAAACAATGGCAACAAAAGTTTTTATCAATCTCCCGGTGAAAGACCTCGGCAAGTCCATGACATTTTTTACCGGCTTGGGTTTCAGGTTCAATCCGCAGTTCACCGACGAGAAAGCGGCTTGCATAGTCATCACCGACAATATTTTCGCCATGCTGCTCACCGAGCCGTTTTTTCAAACGTTCACCGCAAAAAAAATCAGCGACGCGAAAATTTCGACTGAAGTGCTGATTGCGCTGGATGCGACTTCCCGCGAGGAGGTGAAAGAAACGGTGGCGAAAGCGGTCGGATTGGGTGGAAGCCTCTACGCCGAAGCGCAAGATCACGGCTGGATGTACCAGCACAGTTTCGCCGATTTGGACGGCCACCAGTGGGAAATCCTCTACATGGACGAATCGCAACTGCCCGAACAAGAATGACCAATCGTTCGCTCGCTCGCGCCGGGTTGTACCCGGTGCGCAATCTCGCTCGCGCGGGATTGTACCCGGTACGAACCTCGCTCGTGCGGGATTGTACCCGGTGCGAAACTATCAGTATCTCCTATTTCCAGTACCGCAAAATGCAGCGGCAGCAATCCGGTTTTAGTGCTCCATCCGCCTGATTTTCACTTTATTTTTTCATTCAAAAACGCCTACATCATGGCTTTTCTCAACGTCTATCTCAATTTTAACGGCACCTGCGAAGCAGCGTTCAATTTTTACCAATCCGTATTCGGCGGCGAGTTCGCAACCTTCTCGCGCTTCGGCGACATGCCTTCTTCCGAACAGCCGCTGCCGGAAAACGAGGCAAAAAAAATCCTGCACGTCGCCCTGCCCGTGCGGGATTGTGTGCTGATGGGCAGCGATTGTCCGCCGGAATTCCCGAACGGTATACAGGGCAATCTTTTCAACATCTCGATCGCGGCAGACAGCAAGGAGGAAGCCGACCGGCTGTTCCATGGACTTTCGGCGGATGGCCACGTATCCATGCCGATCGCCGACACCTTCTGGGGCGCGTATTTCGGGATGTTTACCGACCGGTTCGGAGTGCAGTGGATGATTAATTACGATTACCCCCAACCTTGATCGGAACACATTTATTAAACCGACGAATTGTTATAAAATGAAAAAACTCAATTTTTCCATTCGCATCGCCGTTCCAAAAAACCGGCTCTGGCAAACGCTCTGGAACGACGCAACCTACCGTCAATGGGCAGCAACTTTCCACGAAGGTTCCTACGCCGAAAGTGACTGGCAGGAAGGCAGCAAAATTCTGTTTCTCGGCCCCGGCGGCGGCGGCATGACCAGCCGAATCGCCCGCCTGATTCCCAACGAGAGTTTATGTCGTTCGAACACCTCGGCGAAGTCAAAAACGGCGTAGAGGATTTCAGCGGCAGCTGGTCGGGCGCATTTGAAAATTACAGCCTTCGCGAGTGCGACGGCGGCACGGAACTGAACGTCGAACTGGACAGCGACGACCATTTTGCAGACTACTTCCGCGATGTTTTCCCCAGGGCACTGCAAAAAGTGAAAGAACTGTCGGAACAATAAGGCCACAGCGACACCTCCACCATATCCACCTTGAACCCGGCACCTGGGCTGAGACACGTCGGCTGTTTGATGCCTTGCCGGCGGGTGGAATGGTGGAAATGGAACGCCAGCATATGCACGACAAACATTCCGGGCATATTTTAACCACTAAATTTTTCAAAAAATGGACAGCGCGGATAAACCCGGGACCATAGACGAATATATCGCCGGGTTTCCAAAAGAAACACAGGAAATGTTGCAACAAATCCGGTCGGCTGTTAAAGCAGCCGCGCCGGACGCAAAAGAAACGATCAGTTATGCCATTCCAACCTTCACCTTGAATGGAGCCCTGGTTCATTTTGCAGCATTTAAAAACCACATCGGTTTTTACGCTACACCGACAGGGCACGAGGCATTTGCAAAGGAGTTGGCCGCTTACAAAACAGGAAAAGGTTCCGTACAATTTCCGCTGGACCAACCTATGCCTTTGGACCTGATAACCAGGATCGTACAGTTCAGAGTAAAGCAAAATCTGGAAAAAGCCGGGCAAAAGAAATAGCGGGCCAACGGCCGGGTATTTTCCGCCGACGCCCGGCCGGCCACAACGATTCACCACGATTTTTTCAAAAAACATATAAAAAATGAACGCAGCGAACAAAACCGTCATCACCGTGGAAACAACTGTACTTGCTCCGGTAGAAAAAATTTGGGCATTCTGGACGACTCCCGGGCACATCACGCAATGGAACAACGCTTCCGACGACTGGCATACCCCATTCGCTACCAATGATTTGCGGGCTGGCGGCCGGTTTAATTTCCACATGGCAGCCCGCGACGGCAGCGTGGAGTTCGATTTTGCGGGCGTTTACGACGCAGTGAAAACCCACGAAAAAATCGCCTATACCATCGATGATGGTCGGAAAGTGGAGATTCTTTTTTCCGCCAACGGGTCATCCACACACGTAACCGAATCATTCGAAGCGGAAAATTTACACCCGATTGAGATGCAACAGGAGGGTTGGCAAGCCATTTTGAATAATTTCAAAAAGTACGTCGAATCCAATTAAAAATGCTGGCGCCGGGTTTGACCCGGTGTCCCGGTACCGGGTTTGACCCGGTGTCCCGGCGCTGGATTTGACCCGGTATCCCGGCGATTTTTATTTTTGCCCAAAATATCCGAATCCATGTCCGACAATATCCAAATCCGCCCGGCCACCGAAGCCGACCTGCCCGCCGTTCACGCTTTGATGTACGAACTGGCCGTGTATGAAAAAGAGCCGGAAGCCGTATTCACCACCCCCGCCGAGTACCTGGAAGATTTCAGAAAAGGCCTTTTTGAATGCCATGTGGCCGAAATGGGCGGACAGGTTGTCGGTATGACCCTGTTTTATATGGCGTATTCTTCCTGGAAGGGAAAAATGCTTTATCTCGACGATTTTGTCGTCACTGAAACACACCGGCGTTATGGCGTGGGGCAAATGTTGTACGATGCTTTTGTGGAAGAAGGCCGTAAAAGGGGGTGCCGCTTAGTCAAATGGCAGGTGCTGGACTGGAACGAGCCGGCCCTGGCATTCTACCGGAAAAACGAGGCGATCATCGAGACCAATTGGTGGAATGCCAAAGTGTTTTTATTCGAATGATTTTTGATTGACGATTAATGCGTACATGATTGTTGATGTGTGTGTCGCTTCGAAACATCAAGAATCATGTACGCATTAATCGTCAATCAAAACTTCTCTACTTCTGCACCATTACCCGTTGCACATCCGTACCACCCGGGCCTTCCAGGTGCAGGAATAACAACCCGGTCTGCACCGAATGATCCAGTTCAAATTCCATTTGCTGGTACCCTTTTTCATTCCGGGTTTGCACCGATTGCATCACCCGGCCGGTTGCGTCGGTCAATCTGAATGCGACGGCGCCTGCTTCCGGCAAATAGTAGGTAGCGGTAAACCGATCGTTAACCGGATTGGGGTGAACGGCCAATAATTCAACCGATTTGTTGGCTTTGGCTTTGTCTACCCTGAATTCCAGTGCAGCACCCAGGGTTTCCAGTTGACGGGTATAGGCTTCAGCCTCCGTAACGGCAGAACTCATGTGCAATACGTCGCTCAGTTTGCCGATTTGCAAGGCGGTAAACGTCAGCGTAAAGGCCCGGTAGTGCGCATTTTTTGCTTGCAAGCCTTTGGTAAGCAGGATGGGATTGTGCCAGCTGGCAGTGATGCTGGTTTCTGCCGGTGTGGCGATAAATGCTGCGGGCAAAAAATCCGGTTCTATACTTGCCGAGGACAATACGGCCGGGTCGTAGTCCAGCGTAAACTGGAAGGCGGCGATATTCCCCAGATCCGGGGTAATGATCTCGGCGCGCACCTCGTCGCCAGGTTTAAAATACTGTTCCGTGGTATAAAATAAAGCGACGTTCTTTTGGTCGGTGCGGTCGTCGATCGTGGGCGCCAGGGCGGAGGAAGTTGCCGAAGCATCTACGTCGCCGGTTTTGATCGCCACAAAATCCGGGTTAAAATTGATATTCCCGCTCAGGCAAAGCAGCAACGACGACGGTACGGAGGCCGACCATGGGTTGAGCGGATCTGCAAAGGTGTGGCTGCCGGGCACAAATTGCCAGGAATTGTTGCCGGGGAAGTCGGTTTGAGTGCCCAGGACAAGTTTTACAAGGCCGTTTACATCGTCATCGGTCAGGCTGCCGGATTTATTCACGTCGGCGGCAAGCAACTGATAGGGTGTCGGAAGCGATTGAATGTCATCTATTTGTGCGGCGATCAGCAAGGCGTCCAAAGTATTCACCCCCGCTTTCGGCTGACTGTTGTCGGATACCGGGGCAAGCAGGTAGTTGCAACCGGCTGTAATACTTCCGAATTGATATTGGCCAAGGTCGTCGGTTTCGGCGGAAGCCACGGCTTGTCCGAATTTTGTGATATTCACCTGCACGCCGGGCACTGCTTTTGCCTGGTAATTGGAAATTGTGCCCTTAAACGGTGTGGAAGGCGGGCAGGCGCCGATATTGTCCTGAACGATCACGTAGGTGAGGCAAAAGTCGGCATTGCCGTAAGCGTCTTCCACCCAGACTTCCACGTATTGTTTGCCCAGTTCCGTGCAATCGAAAGTGACGGAATGGCTGTTTTGCGGGAAACCCGTACCGGCGCCCTGTTTGCGGATGCCGAATTTGATCTGGTTGGTCGGGGTGCAGTTGTCCTCCGTATATTGTAGAAAATCAGTGTCCCAGATCGTGATCATGCCCGTTTGCATAATATTGACGCTGAGGCCATTAAGGCAAACGATGGTGGGCGGTTTGCAATCTTTTACGATGAAGCTGTATTTGCAGAGGGTTTCGTTGCCGCAGTTGTCGTTGGCAATCCATTCCACTTTGTGCGTGCCGTATGGCAGTCCAAAGCCCTGGGGGAAAGCAATATGTGCGGATACCGTGTCGCCCGAGATGGTTTTTTCAATGGGCCATGCGTTGGGGCTGCTGCTGGAAATGTAGGTTTCCATAGAGCCGTTGTTGTCTAAGTCAAGAAAAAGCCTGTACGAGAGCATGATATCGGTACCCGAGCAGGCGTCCTTTACTTTAACATTCAGGTTCACGGGGCCTTCACAATAGTCCGTCCAGCCGGAATGGTATTGGTTCGGGTCGTTGCCGGTCAGGTCGCAGAACGTGACGGTTTGTATCGGGCAGTCCAGAAAAGTTGGCGGATCGGTATCCACCACCTTGATGATCTGGGTATATTGCAGATAGCCGTGGTTGTAAGAGTTTCCGACGATGGTGGGCCCCACATCGGTACTCGACGGGTTGTTGATGAAATAAGGTCCCGGCCAGTTCGGGTCGTAATCGCACCAGTAGAGCAATTTCCAGGTGCGCAGGATTTTATAACACCCCCCTGTCGAGTTGGTGGTGAATTTTTGGTCTTTGACCGAAATACCCACGTTAAAATTGCAGTTGCCGGTCATGGTGATTACCGGCCAAATGGTGTCGGTCGTGGCGCCGCAACCATAGACGGTGTAATCATCGGGAAATTTGACGGTGTAATAGTTGGTGTACTGGCCGGAAGCGCCGGCGAGGCAAATGAGGAAGAAGGCGGAAGTAAAGATTGTACGGATCATGCAGTTGGGATGTTTAGTTGCATGCGAAAGTAGTGTACAAGCCTTTTGGCGCGTTCATTCTTCCGGGAAGGAAATCGTCAGGTGGGCGACGTAACGGCAAATATTAACAGGGGCGGCGGGTGGGCATACCGCCGTTTTGGTAGTAAGTTTACCAACCTGGCCCCACTATCCCCCGGACGCACTTAATAATTCGACGTCGCGCAGCCTATATCCACTACTGGAATTTCGATTTCTTGGAAAACCTTATAACTTTGTCTCAATAAATATTCATGTCCATGTCGGTCAAAAAAAGAGTCCACGTAATTAAACGCACTGACGGTTGGGTCGTAAAAAAGGAAGGCGCAGACCGGGCGTCGCGCAAGTACGACACGAAGCAAGAGGCCGTCGAATCAACAAAAAGTTATCGACAGAAAGGGCACGACATCGTCATCCATAAAAAGGATGGTACGATTGAAAAGTGGGCAAAAAGTTAAATTCATGGTTAATCAATTTGAGCGCAACGTTTTTATTAATTGCCCTTTTGATGATGAATACAGGCTTTTATTAAAACCGTTGTTGTTTACGCTTCGTTATTGCAGGCTCACCCCTCGAATCGCCTCAGAACGATTGGATTCAGCGAAATCAGGTTGGAAAAATTTTGGAAATCATTCAAGATTCGAAGTACAGCATACATGACCTTTCCCGGATAAAATCGAGTAAAAAGGAGAGTATTATCGCCTCAATATGCCTTTAGAGATCGGGTTGGACTTAGGTTGTAAAGTGTTTCCTCCCGGGGAAAAGTATCGGGGAAAAAACTCACTGATATTAGAAGGAGAACGCTATAGCCTGCATAAGGGCTTGTCAGATCTCTCAGGGTCTGACGTCAAATGCCACGACAACGATGCTGAAAAGATGGTTGAATCCGTTCGTTCGTGGCTGGTCGAAGTGGGACGAACAAACATTCCAGGCCCCAATATGATTTGGGACGACTATAACATTTTCAACGCTGATTTGTACACCGATTTTTCTGAGCGAGGGTTCAAAAAATCGCAAATTGATACACTGCCAATTCCTGAATTCTTGGATTTTTTGAAAAAGTGGTTGTCTAAAAAATTGAAAGAGAAAAAAGAAGAGTAAAGCGATTCAATCCACCACCATCGTCGCCCGGTCCAGTTGCTGCTGTACGATGTTTTCCGGCAAATCGCGGAATTCGTATTGCTGATTTCTTAATTGCGGCTCAAAACCCGCCTCCCGGATAGCCTGCTGAATACCGTCGGCCGTAAACCGAAACCGTGCGCCGGCTGCCGACACCACATTTTCTTCGATCATAATGCTGCCGAAATCATTCGCACCCGCGTGCAGGCACACCTGCGCGACCTGTTTGCCCACGGTCAGCCAGGAAGCCTGGATATTCACCACATTGGGCAGCATGATGCGGCTCATGGCGATCATACGCACGTATTCGTCGCCCGTGACGGCGTTGCGCGCGCGTTTGAGTTTTTTCAATATGGTGTCTTCGTCCTGAAATGGCCAGGGAATAAAGGCCAGAAAACCCTTTGCATCCGCCGGTTTTTCCGACTGCACCTGGCGAATTGCCGCAAAATGTTCCATCCGCTCAAGGTTGGTTTCTATGTGGCCGAACATCATGGTGCCCGAGGTGGTCAGGTGTAGCTGGTGTGCCGCGCGCATGACGTCGAGCCATTCTGCGCCGCCGCATTTGCCCTTGGAGATCAGGCGCCGCACCCGGTCGCTGAGTATTTCGGCGCCCGCGCCGGGCAACGAGTCGAGCCCGGCCGATTTTAATTCTTTGAGCACGTCGTAATGGCTCATACCTTCCAGTTTTGCCACGTGGGCAATTTCCGGCGGACCGAGTGCGTGCAAACTCAGGTTGGGGTAGAGGTCTTTGAGTTGCCGGAACAAGTCGGCGTAAAAAGCAAGCCCCAGGTCCGGGTGATGTCCTCCCTGCAGCAGCAGTTGTTCGCCGCCAAAACGAAAAGTCTCTTCTATTTTATGTTTGTATTCTTCGAGTGTGGTGACGTACGATTCTCCGTGGCCCGGCCTCCGGTAGAAATTGCAGAATTTGCAATTGGCAATGCAGACGTTGGTTGTATTCGAATTGCGGTCGATGATCCAGGTAACGGTATTGCCCGGTACATGGTGCAGGCGTATGGCATTACCCACCTGCATCAGTTCGGCAGTAGAAGTGTTTTCAAACAGGAAAACGCCCTCTTCGGGTGTGAGCCATTCGAGGCGGAGTGCGCGGTGGAGGAGGTCGGAGAGATGTTCATAATGGCAGGCCGGAAGTTCGTTCCGGCGTATTTTTTTGAAAACAAAAAAGCGAAGGTAAGGTTGGCGGGACTTGTACCCAAACGGCGCGACCCGAACTACCTGATATGCGATAGTAAAAAATTACGGTGAAGCGCAGCGAGGTAGTTGATCTTGTGTGTGATATCCGTTGTGAACAAGGTGTCGTAACCCCACATTTTTCTTTGCGTTTTACTGGTAAAATCCGCGGAATCAAGCGGACAGGGAGGTACAATAATTTGCGCTTTCAGGGAGCAGGCTTCGAGCGAGATAAGGGCAACGATAAAGAAACAAGTCCCGTTCGTCATTTTTATAGTTCGTTTTTTTAAAACAAAGATAACACGCTGAATTACCGCTCTGTCACCGCTGCGGGAACCTTCGGTCGCTCCTTCCGGTTTTGGGTTCCCGGCGACACGAGGTTCGGGCATTTAACGCAACACCAACCGCTGCCAGTTCACGAAACAACCTGATACCCGTGTCATGGTGAAGTAAGTGTTACTTTTGAAAACATTTTGTTGTATAAATAATGCCTTTGCGCCACCCCGACCCTTCTATTATATGTCCAAAACAAAAACTCTCGAAACCCGCTTCCAACGGATCAGGCGTGTGCTGCGCCAGGCTGTAAACGGCGAGGAACAGGATTTTACAAGCGGAAGTATCGACCGGGCCATCGTGCTGCTGGCGATCCCGATGATCCTGGAAATGGCGATGGAATCACTTTTTGCGGTCGTGGATGCGTTTTTTGTCGCCAAAATCAGCACGGAAGCCGTCGCCACCGTCGGTCTCACCGAATCGGTTTTAACGCTGATTTACTCCATCGCTATCGGCCTGAGCGCCGCAGCCACGGCTATGGTGGCCCGGCGGATCGGGGAAGGAGACCGCGACGCGGCAGCCCGGGCAGGCGCACAGGTTATTTTACTTGCGCTGGTGATGTCGGTTGTCATTGCCGTTCCGGGTTACTTTTTGCGGAAGATATCCTGCGCCTCATGGCGCGCGACCAAAGTGTGGCCGCCACCGGGCATCAGTTCACACGGCTTATGCTGACGGCCAATTTGCCCATTCTCCTGCTCTGGATGCTCAACGGCATTTTCGCGGCGCAGGGATGCCGCCACCGCCATGCGGGCCTTGTGGATCGCCAATGCGGTGAATATCGTGCTTTGCCCGCTGTTCATTTTCGGTTGGGGACCGGTTCCCGCATTCGGGGTACTGGGGTCGGGCATCGCAACAACCATCGGGCGTTCGACCGGGGTGGTTTATCAACTATGGAATTTGTTCGAGGTGGGTAAAATTGTCAAAATCAGGTTGCAACACCTTCGCCCACAATGGGATATCGTAGTCCGGCTGCTCAAACTTTCGGCAGGCAGCACAGGGCAATACCTTATTGCCTCGGCCAGTTGGATTTTTATGATTTATATCCTGGGCCAGATCAGCAAGGAAGTCACCGCCGGTTATACCATCGCGATCCGGATCGTAATATTTGCCCTGCTGCCGGCATGGGGTATGTCGAATGCCGCAGCCACACTCGTCGGCCAAAATCTCGGCGCCGGGCACCCTGACCGGGCGGAAAAATCGGCCTGGCGGGCGGGTTTTTTCAACATGATCTTCCTCGCGTTTATCGGCGCCATCTGCCTGATCGGGGCGCCGTTTTTTATCCGGTTATTTACACGAACCGGAAGCCGTTCACGCTAGACGTTGGCCCTGCGGATCCTGGCGGGGGGTACGTGTTCTACGGCTGGGGCATGATCCTGTCACAGGCAATCAACGGCGCAGGAGATACCCGAACGCCGACTTTGCTGAATTTTATCTTTTTCTGGCTGGTGGAAACACCGCTGGCCGCCTTGCTGGCGCTTCACCTGGGTTGGGGCCAGACGGGTGTTTACTGGAGTGTGGTCATCGCCGAATCGGCCATGGCAGTAGCTGCCATGTGGGTGTTCAAGCGGGGGAAATGGAAAACGGTAAAGGTTTGATGTTGGGATTGTTGCATTGTTGTCCGCTGTTAAACCGATAGTGTGTTACTTTGCCTGATTATCATCGGGTTGTTCAATCTCCCGAAGTTTGAATCACTTGGAAAGCCGGTGGTTGCGAAAACGGATTTTATATCCCGCCTCCATCCAATTTCCCTCATATTTTGCAGCAATCCCAGCAATCCCAGCAATCCAACAATCCTAACCACCCGGCAAAAACAACTTTATGCGTTTTCTGATTCCGTTTTTTCTTTTTCTGTTCTTCTGCGGTTGTACGGAACCTGCCGAAACCCGGTTTGACAAAATAGCGCGCGCTTATTGCGAATGCACCGGCAAACTGGTGGATTTGAACAAAAAAACCGCAGCACTGGCGACCGACAGCACGGCGCAGGCTGCTTTTCAGAGAATTTGCGGCAAATACAGGAGGTTTACGACAAAGCCAGGGTGTGTAACGCGACGATTGTGGCACAGTTCGGCAAATTAAAACCCGCAGAGATCGATTCTTTAACGTTGACGCTTGCGACAGGCGCCTGCCCCGACCTCTCCAGAGAACCCGACCTGTTAAAAGAAATGCTCGGCGAATAAATCTTTTCACTTACTACCTGCACCCGACATGGCATTGATATCACTGGAAGGAATGCGTTTTCACGCCTATCACGGCGTTTACGATGCGGAGAAAACGCTTGGCAATGAGTATGTTGTGGATATTGTGGTCAACACAAACACCGATAAAGCGGCCAAAGATGACAAAGTGGAACTGACGATGAATTACGAAACCATCTACCAGATCTGCCGGCTTGAAATGGAAACGCCGCGCAAACTCATCGAAACCGTGGCCGCAGGTATCGTGAAACGAATGAAATTCCAGTTTTCGGAAATGCAGGCCCTGCGGTACGCGTCACCAAACTCAATCCGCCCGTCGGCGGGCGTGTTCAGTCGGCCTGGGTACAGGAAGAACACGATTTTATCCGGGAATGCCCGCGCTGCAAAAAAAAGTTTATCAGCTACGACGATGATTGCTGGCAACGGTTTCCCAACCTCCACCCTGCGACGAAAGAAACGCTGGAACGGCAATTCAGCGGAAAATGCCTCTGCGACAACTGCCTGAAATTTTACGTGGGGGATGTGCCAACGAATGATTTGAGGAGGCTTTAATTGAGTCTGTTCAACTCGCCCATTCCAGTTCCGGTTCCGCCCTGCAGGCTTCGCCGTCCGGCGTCAGATCTTTCAGCAAAACGGGCGCAATCGTATTCACCCCCGCTGCACCGGCCGGCGCCTCTATTTTGATATAATTGTCCGTAAAACCGGTGATCAGGCCGGCGTTTTTGTGTTGTTCGAACAATACCGGACGTACGCTGCCCTGGTGGCTGCGATAAAATTCCCGTCTTTTCATTTCCGAAAGCCCCCGCAAGGCCTGATTCCGGCGCCGGCGTTCTTCCGGCGACACTGCCCCGGGCATTTCAGCGGCCGGGGTATTGGCGCGTTCGGAGTAGGTGAATACGTGGAGATAAGAAACGTCCAGGCCTTGTATAAATCGGTATGTTTCAAGAAAATCCGCTTCCGTTTCACCCGGAAACCCGACAATCACGTCGCACCCGATACAGGCATGCGGCATCAGGTGTTTGATGGTGGCAACCCGACCGGCGTACAGGTCGCGGCGATAACGGCGGCGCATATCGCGCAGTTGTTTGTCGTTGCCCGATTGCAGCGGCACGTGGAAATGCGGCATAAAACGCCGGCTTTGTGCCACAAACCGAATCACTTCGTCGGTCAAAAGGTTCGGTTCGATGCTGCTGATACGAAAACGGGCAACTTCTTCCACCCGGTCCAGTTCGTGGATCAGGTCGATAAAAAGCGCTTCTTTTTTTGGCCGGTCGCCTTCGATCACTTCGGTGCCATTGCCAAAATCGCCGAGATTCACCCCGGTGAGTACGATCTCGCGGGTACCCATTCCGGCGACCCGCCGGGCATTGGCCACGGCACTTTCCACGGTATCGGAGCGGCTGGCGCCACGTGCCAGCGGAATGGTGCAAAATGAACATCCGTAATCACAGCCGTCCTGCACTTTCAGGAAAGAACGGGTGCGGTCGCCGAAGGAAAAGGACGCGTTGAACGTGTTGACATCGCGCACTTCGCCGGCGTACACCATACCTTTTCCCTGGGCTTTGCTCAGGTCGTCCACGTAATCGAGGATGCGGAATTTTTCCCCGGCGCCCAACACAAGGTCCACGCCGGGGATGTCGGCGATCTCCCGGGGCTTCAGTTGCGCATAACAACCGGTCACCACCACAAAAGCGCCGGGTTGCCGGCGCAGTGCCTGCCGAACGATTTTTTTACATTCTTTATCGGCCTGTTCCGTCACGGAGCAGGTGTTCAACACGTAGATATCGGCGCCTTCTTCAAATTTTACGGGCAAATAGCCGCTGCTTTCAAAAAGCCTCGCCAGGGCGGAGGTTTCCGAATAATTCAGCTTGCAGCCGAGGGTGTGAAAAGCGACGGTACGTGGTGTGGCCATGATTTGCAAAAGGAGGTGCAAAAGTACGGCATTTTTCGCTCAAAAAGCCAGCCCGGCAGTCATGGAAATGTATTCCGCGGTAAAGGCATGCGCTTTGAGGCTGATTCCGACGTGGGGTTGAAAAGACGTACCGGAAAACGCCGGAAAATAATACCGGGTAGTCAGTTTGCTGTAATTGGGTTTAAACACGAAGCGGTTCAGATCGCCGCCGATATAGCGGCCCATTTGTACCTGCACGCCAATGGGTCCGAACAAAAATTCATCGGCCAGAAAAACCGCGAGCCGGGTAGCGCCTCTTCGCGCTGCGGCTTCCGTTTCAAAGTCGCCGGTTTGCCGGCCGAATTCGTATACCGCTTTATTGAACTCGTAATCAATACCCGCAACGACGCGGTTGACGCGGTTGAAGTGAAAATATCCGGCTGCGGCGGCGGTCCACACGGGATATTTCGGTCCGTCGAAAACGGCGTATTCTATGATGGCTAAGCCGGACTGCATGGAGCCGCCGAAACGTTTTGTCGCGCGTTTTTCCGTTCGGGCCGGCAAAAAATCCGGTTCGCGAATGGGGTGGGGCGACCAGACGAGGCCCGTGTAGCCGGAGAATAAATTGATACCGTAATTGGGCAGTGCTGCGCCGCCGTTGGAAAAATGGGAGAGGGCGGCGCCGGCATTCAGCCGGAAGTGGTTGCTGAGCCGCACTTCGCCGCCAAGGCGGAATTGGGTGATGTTGTTCCAGCATGATCCGATGGCGTTTTGGCCGGGGTTTTTAAAATAATCGTAGGGTTTGGCCACCCGCGCAAGCCCCGTGCCGAGGCGAAAAAAAGCCGTGAACCATCCCTTCCTGATAACCGGTACGGACAAATTGGGCAATAATCCATATCCGTCGTCGTGGGAGCCGTCGCCGAAGTGAAAATGCAGCACCGATACGCCGAATGCCGGGTAGCGTTGCCAGGCGTGCCAGTCGCGTCGCCCGGTCGTTTGGAAACGAAGGCCGAGTTCCTGCCCCCAGAGCAATCCGCCGGTTTGAGTGGTCAGTTTGGGGGTGTGGCGCCAGATGCCTGCTGCATAGGACGAGAGATCAAACGCCGTTATGGGTTGAGCATTGCCGTATGTCACAGGTAAAAAAAACCAAAACCAAAAGGACAATAACGACAATTTGTTGTTAAATAATTTTTTATATAAAATTGTCATTCAGAGTGTTAAACATTTAAAAAAGGTAACTTCTTTGCATATACACATATACTCCCCATCTCAAATATGTAGGCACATACCTCAGGGCGTGCCCTCGTCTTATTTGCTACTATCATTTTCCAATTCATTAATTTTATCCAAAAGCCATTTTTTTGAATTCACATATTGTGCCTCGGAAATACGTGTTTTAAGCAATGAAAGTGCCTGTTGGCTTATTGGGCTAAGGGAGGTCAATCGTTTCAGGAAGTTTAAAAAATTATTATACTCCTGCTTTAAGTTTTTGGAAATCTGCTTGTTACGCCTCAGGTAGATTCTAAAACTATCAATTAACGAATCCATTGCCAGATATTCTTTGGATTCGTAATACGTGCGCAAAAGCATTTGTTTGGCTCCGAGCGCATATACAACGTCGCTGTACTCCACATTTCTGAGCAGTTCAATGACCTTTTGATATTTCTGCTGATGGAAATACAGATAGGACAAATTGAATATGCGAGCGTTTTCGCGGATATTGGAAGGCAGGTAAATGGAATATTCCTCGATAAATTGCTCCACTTGACATATTCGCCTACTCCAAGACCGGCCGTGATAATATTTTTATACACCCCTTCCGAAAGTTGTTCATTCTCGAGCAACAGACCTGAAGCAATCATCCTGCGGAATATCTCGAACACCTCCCGGTAGTACTTCATATTGCCTTGGCTGATCTTAAAAGCACAATAGTTTTGGGCAATATAGTAGCATTCCCGCAGGTCTTCTTTCGTAAGTTTATCTGCAAATTTTACAAGGCTATTGGTAAGATTGACAAAATGTACCTCTTCGTTGGGCTCGGTCAAACACAAAATGACATTTTGATATATGGAAACCAGGGGTATATCCTCGAATTGTGCTTGTTTGATGTGTTCCCAGAAACCTGATATTACGGATAAATCCTGTTGTGTGGACCGGAAGCCGCGGTAAATCAACCAGGCCACATAAAATTTAAGTTTTTGGACCACATAAAAGTATTCCAGCGATTGATCTGCCGGCACCAGCTTTTCCATAAAATCAGAAGTTGCTACAACTTTTGACGCCCTGTTGTAAATATTCCAATGCAGCCTGAATTGAGAAAGGTAATACCAGGTGGATTGTCCGGGCATCGATTCGAGGTGTTTCCGGATCTGCCGTTCTACTCCGGAGAGATGTTTTTGTAATTCGGGTTTTTCAAGGATGCGTTGCAACTCGAGGGCTTCCGACAGGGTATCTTGTTTCCTGGATTCTCCTACCACAAATTGCATAGCCATCTGATTCAAATCGGACGCAAGCCGGCGCAGATGAGCGTCGTCGTACCTGCGGTTGGGGTAAAGCGACTTCCAGATGTCGTTTTTTTTCAGGTCAGATGCCGGTTGTCCTTCACTGCGCAGGGCTTTATTGATGATTTCGAATAATCGAACCAAGTCGTCCTGATCGTTGAAATAGGGCGACATCAAAAACTTCCGAAACCGGTTCAATTCGTATTTTGAAAAGGTTTGCAGCAGAGCAATCAGTTTATCACTAAACATGTCAATTACAAAAAACAGTTCAATTTAGATGCTTTAACACTGTGATAGTCAAATTTTTAGGCCAACAGTAAAACAAAAAAATTTCCGGCAAGTTATAGAAAATGTCTTTGAGCAAACCAATAAAAAAACGAATCTTTGTAGCATTAAAACAGAATTCCCCCAACGGATCGCCCAATCATCCTGTCTTCTGAACATATCAACCGAAACTATGCACAGCGATCGATACACAATCATGCCGCCGGGGTGGAAATTATTCGTCGTTGTTCTGGCGAGCTTTTTTGTTACGGGTAAATCCTTAGCCCAATGCGACCGCGTGGGCTGGGTGGCTTCTGAAACTCCGGGTTGCGGAGTAAAAATCATCGACTTAGACAACGGCGATATTTTGAAAGCGGTTTCCGGGATTGACGGGCTGAGTATTGGAAAAACCATCGCATTCACCGCCAAACCGGCGCCACTGCCTGCCGGTTGTTCGGCCCAGGGGCTGGAAGTGGTAGGGCTTACCTGTGTCTCCGACCAGTTGCCCTGCGAGGCGCAATTTGCTTACGCGATCAGCGCCGGCAACTCGTTCAGCCTGACGTTTGAAGCGGACGTATACGACGCTTTGTCCCAAACCTGCCACTGGGAATTCGGCGACGGCGCCACGGCTACCGGCAAATCGGTGCAACATACATTTTCGGGAGACGGTTTTTATTCGGTTTGCCTGACCGTTTCCGACGATTATGGTTGCTCCGCAGTAGCGTGTAAAGATATCCTCGTCAACGAACAGAACCCGAACTGGTGCAACCACGAGATTTATGTCACTGCCATCGGCAACCAGTTGTTCGGAAAAGTTTTCCCGATGGGAAGTTGCTCCGGCATCCTCAATTCGGTGAAGTGGTACGACAGCAAATCCAATAAAATACTGGCGGAAACGCCAACGTTCAGTTACAATATCCCGGGAAAGGGCAATTATCTGATCTGCGCCCAATATGTAGTGGTCGACAGCGTGAGTGGAACGACCTGCACCACCACCCGCTGCCAGCAAATCACACTGGCTGATCCGGCCTGTGTGAATAACTGCATGATCAGCCCATCCAGTTTTTGCCCGTATCTGTATGCGCCCGTTTGCGGATGCAACGGCATCACGTATGGCAATGAATGCGAGGCTATGGCTTCCGGCGTGTCGTCGTGGTGGGTGGGGGAGTGTGGGGCAGCGACCGGCAATTGCAGCGCCGATCTGTCCATTGAGTCTGTAAATGCCAGTCCGGGAAACGGGTACACTTTCCTGTTCAAAAACCTTTCGGCAGGCGATTTTGCTTCCGTACAACTTGATTTCGGCGATGGGAGCCCGCTTTTTGAATCTTCCCAATGGGATACCGTTTCACATTATTACGAAACGGAGGGCATTTACCGGACCAACCTGACTGCCTGGAAAAACAACAGTTGCGTATCGTCCGTCACCAAATTATTGGTCACGGATGCGTACAGCATGGCATCCGACAACCTGCCCAACGCAACGGACTATGTGATGCCCGGCGATGCCAATGGTGATAAAAAGCCAATGTATATGATTTGCTCAACCTCGGTTTGGGTTATACCGCTACCGGAGCGCCCCGGCCCAATGCTACAACAAACTGGACGCCGCAATTTGCGCCCAACTGGCAACAGGTGGTAACAACCGGGGTGAATTACAAACACTTAGACTGCGACGGCAATGGTTATGTCAATGATTTTGACGCGGATCCTATTGAACAACATTACGCGCCGATTGACACAACCGAAGTGGGCTGGATGCCCGGAGCGCCGAAAATCCGTGTGCGATTTTCCGAAGATACAATTTACATCAACCCCAATAACCCGGCTCCGCTCGAGATCAGCGCCGATATCATCGTGGGAAGCCCCGGCACACCGGTGTTCGATTTGTACGGCCTGGCCTTTGCCTTGCGTTACCCGGAATTCGTCAACCATGACCCCGAAGTTTTTTACGACGACGATCTTTTAGGCTCTACGACGCACTGCCTTTTTATGTCGGAGGATAATTACAGCCGCCGGCAATTGGATATGGGTTTCGCGCGGAAAAACGGCCAAGGTGTCAGCGGTTTCGGTCGTATTGCCAAAATCAATTTTGTAACCGATTTTATCATTATTGTTGACATAACGAGCCGGACAAGCAGTAACATTGTTCCCCTCACCATTCCCCTTCAGGGCATTGAAGGCCATCGATGAAGAGGGCAATGTAAAAGAACTTTCCATACCTGCCGAACAGGATACTGTCTGGATCAAACTGCAACAAACAACCGGGGCGACGATTCCTGCCGGGCAAGAGATTGCGATCTCGCCCAACCCGGCAAGGGAATCCGTTACCCTTTATACCGGCGACCTTCAGGTAGAGATGATTGAAGGAGTCAATACACTTGGCCAGGTACTTTACAGCCAGGTTGCTTCCGGCGGACGCAGTACCCGCCTCGATATAAGTGCCTGGCAGGAGGGCATTTACACTTTGCGTATCAAAAGCGACCGGGGTGTTATTGAAAAACGATTGCTGGTGAAATAGTCCCTGATATTTTTCCGTTGCCGAGTGCCTTCCCGCCGTTGTTTTCTTTGTAAAAACAACGATAAGCGGGAAGGGGGGAACGGGAGATAATGCAGCAGTTTATCGAAAACAATTCACTGCACCCGGTCAGGTTGATCAATACACATTGCCACCTCGACCATGTCTTTGGAAACGCCTTTGTTGCAAATACCTGGGGAATCGGCCTGGAAATTCACGCCGGCGAGTTGCCGGTTCTGGAACGTTTTCCACAGGTTTGCCAGATGTACGGCGTTCCTTTTTCAGAAGAATCGCCGGCGCCGGCGCGGTTTATCGAGGCCGGCGACGTGATCAATTTTGGAAATACCCGGCTGGAAGTATTATTCACACCCGGGCATTCGCCGGCGAGTATTTCGTTTTACGACCGCACAAACGGATACGTTATTGCCGGAGATGTATTGTTTTTGGAAAGTATAGGCAGAACGGACCTGCCGGGTGGAGATTTTGACACCCTGCTGAGCAGTATCCGGACGCGTTTGTTCACTTTACCGGATGAAACGTTGGTGCATCCCGGGCATGGCCCGGCCACCACGATTCGCCATGAAAAAGAGTACAATCCTTTTTTATAACCCGCCAAATATGCTCAGGTATTTCATTCGACGGATTTTTTTGGCTTTGCCCACCCTGCTGATTATTTCGTTAGTGGTTTTTGGGCTGAGTAAATGTACCTCCGGTGATCCCGCATTGGAATGGGGAGAGGATTCTCATGGCGATTTTCTGCAACAGGAGCGTGTTATCCGACTCAAGGCTAAGTACCTGGGCCTCGACAAACCGGCGTTTTATTTTTCCCTGACCACGGCCGCTTTCCCCGATACTGCTCACCTGATCTTCCCGCCCTCCCGCCGCGAGCGTTTGATGAATCTTTGTGCACAAACCGGAAACTGGCCGGCGCTCCGTAAATATGAAACGGCATTACGCGAGACCTGGGATTTTGCAGGGCGTTTGCCCGACACCCTGGCAGAAGCCGGGGCTTTTCGTCTGGCGATCTCCGATTTAATAAGCTGCGAAAACGCCGACACGCTGGAAAGTCTGATCGCCGAAAGCCGGCACGGGGCGGCTGCACTCCTGCGGCAAAACCTTCAGGCAGCCGCCCTGCTGGATACGCTGCAAATACGCGCCCGTTTTTTGATTTCGAATCAGCATCCGGAAAAGATGTTTTACCCGGATTTTCATTGGTATGGCCTTGACAATCAATATCATAACTGGCTGAAGGGTTTTTTTACCGGTAACCTGGGCATTTCAAAAGATTCACAAAAGCCGGTATGGGATTCGCTCAAATTTTCATTGTTATCGACACTGCTTATCACCGGGCTGGCTATTCTTTTCGCTTATTTGATCGCGGTACCGCTTGGCGTAGGCATGGCACGGCGGCATAACCGGCTCATAGACCGCATTACGCACGGTGGGCTTCTTTTCCTGTATGCAATGCCGGTGTTCTGGATGGGTGGTTTGTTAATTCTTTTTTTTGCAACCCCGGGGTCGGGCCTCTATCTGATCAAAGGAGGCATCGCGCTGGATTCCTTTCAGAGCAGCGGAAAGTCTTACGGTGCATGGGCTTTCCATTACGCCGATAAATTTATTCTGCCGATTATTACACTTTGCCTGCATATTTTAACCATTCTGGCCTTACAGATGCGGGGAGGTGTCCTGGATTGTATCGGGCAGGATTTTGTTCGAACTGCCCGTGCCAAAGGAGTGGGAGAGCATCATATTTATTGGCGACATGTGTTTCGCAATGCCGTTTTCCCTATTATTTCGGTCTTTGCCAGCATATTCCCCATCATTTTTGCCGGTTCGCTGGTGATCGAATATTTGTTTCAGTTTCCGGGCCTGGGTATGAAAACACATGAAGCTTTTATGCATGGCGACTTTCCCGTATTGTTTTCTATCCTCATGCTTGCCGCGACGCTTGCCGTAACGGGCAATTTGATAGCCGACTTGTTATATGCATGGGTAGATCCGAGAGTACGGTTTGTGAAGAATTGAATATCGTCCGGCAAGCAACTTCCTGGAATACAATCAGTTGCAGTCCGGCCGATGCGTATCATCGCGGCAGCCAAGAGGGATATTTGCAGGAAAAATCGTCGTAGGGAATAAACGCCTTTGGGGAATTTTGGCCGTGTATTGGCCGATAGATAACAAAGAAGCCCTCGCTCCGGTAAAGGAACGAGGGCTCGGGTTGTATTGAGTTGGCACCGACTTACTCTCCCGGGGCAACAACCCCAGTACCATCGGCGCTGGCGGGCTTAACGACTCTGTTCGGAAAGGGAAGAGGTGGTGCCCCGCCGCCAAAGACGCCAACATGTCTTTGCGGTGGACGGTCAACGGCTGGCTGACGGTCTGGTACCGCGTTGTTTTCTGTGACAAAGGACTGGGGAGGAAAGAGGGCATACTCGGCAAAGGGAACATAGCAACGAACCTTGTCTGGGGCAAACCAAACGTTAGACAACGAATTGACAGGCAATCGACAACGCCCGTTCATTCGCTGTCTGGAGCAAACCCGAACAAATTTAAAAAAAGGAAGCTTACGGGCAATTAGTACGGCTCGGCTGAGCGCATTGCTGCGCGTACACCTGCCGCCTATCGACGCAGTGGTCTCCTGCGGCCCTTAAAAGAAGATTCATCTCAGAGTAGGCTTCGCGCTTAGATGCTTTCAGCGCTTATCCCGGCCGCACATTGCTACTCGGCGCTGCACCTGGCGGCACAACCGATGCACAAGCGGTGCGTCCAACACGGTCCTCTCGTACTGGTGTCAGGTCTCTTCAATCTTCTGGCGCCCACAACAGATAGGGACCGAACTGTCTTGCGACGTTCTGAACCCAGCTCACGTGCCGCTTTAATGGGCGAACAGCCCAACCCTTGGGACCTTCTCCAGCCCCAGGATGCGACGAGCCGACATCGAGGTGCCAAACCTCCCCGTCGATATGAGCTCTTGGGGGAGATCAGCCTGTTATCCCCGGAGTACCTTTTATCCTTTGAGCGATGGCCCTTCCATGCGGAACCACCGGATCACTTTAGCCGTCTTTCGACCCTGATCGGCCCGTCGGCCTCTCAGTCAAGCGCCCTTGTACTAATACGCTCTGCGCACGATTACCGTCCGTGCTGAGGGCACCTTTGCAAACCTCCGTTACTCTTTAGGAGGTGACCACCCCAGTCAAACTACCCGCCATGCACTGTCTGGATTGCTCCGTTAGGACTCAACTAGTCAAAGGGTGGTATTTCAACGTCGGCTCCCCCATGGCCGGAACCACAGGATCATAGCCTCCCACCTATCCTACGCATCGAATAGTCAAGCCCAATGCAAAGCTGTAGTAAAGGTTCACGGGGTCTTTCCGTCCCGTTGCGGGTAATCGGCATCTTCACCGATACTTCAATTTCACCGAGCTCGTGGCTGAGACAGCGCCCAGATCGTTACACCATTCGTGCAGGTCGGAACTTACCCGACAAGGAATTTCGCTACCTTAGGACCGTTATAGTTACGGCCGCCGTTTACCGGGGCTTCAGTCAAGACCTTCGAGTTGCCCCTAAGCCCCTTCCTTAACCTTCCGGCACCGGGCAGGTGTCAGGCCCTATACTTCATCTTGCGATTTTGCAGAGCCCTGTGTTTTTGCTAAACAGTCGCCTGGGCCTCTTCACTGCGGCCCCGATTGCAGGGGCGTCTCTTCTCCCGAAGTTACGAGACCATTTTGCCTAGTTCCTTAGCCACGAATCACTCGAGCGCCTTAGGATGCTCTCCTCGACTACCTGTGTCGGTTTGCGGTACGGGCGGCGTGCGCCTGAAGTTTCGGCGGCTTTTCCTGGAAGTCTCTTTGGCGCGCTATC
>JADJOD010000001.1:222500-491578 GCA_016713985.1 Lewinellaceae bacterium
ATACCGATTTCTGTGAAACGAATTTACCCCCGCCAAATACAGGACAAGTTTTTTCTGTCGCGCCTGCTGGAACAATACCTCACCACGTTAGCAGAGTCGCCCATGCAGGTACGTTTAAAAGCCCTGGCCTTCGACGCTCAAATCCCCGACTCCGTTTTTCAACGCCTGCAGGGTTTACACCGAAACCCGGAAGATGCCGCCCATATCAATGCGGAAGACTTCCATATCCTGTTTTCCAATATTCTGTTCCGGTATCCAACGGTGAAAATGTGGCTGCAGGACGACGGAACCGTGTTTATTGAAATATAGGAAGCCATTTTTTGGCGTTGCCAAAATTACTTAAACAACTTCTAAATTGCTGAACCATTCCCAAATTGCGGTGTTACCTTTGGCCTGCTTTATTTAACGGAAAAGAATTCAGAATATGGAAACTGTTGCAAAGAGCCCCGTCATGCTGTACACCGAACAAACACCCAACCCGGAGGCGCTGAAATACGTCACGAACCGGATGTTGTATCGGGGAATCGCTGACTTCAAAGAAAAAAATCTGGCGGAGGAATGGAGCCCGATGGCAAACGGCTTGATGGAGTTGCCTTATGTAAAAGGTGTATATTTCAACAACAACTACGTGACCATCACCAAGGAATTCAACTATGAATGGTCCGAGATCATGCTCAAATTGAAAGAATTTGTAAAAGAATTCATTGAAAACGAAGGTGTTGTGATAAAAGAGGGGTTTGCAGAATACCTGGAGCAACTCACGGCGGAAAACAATGCAGATCAATTCAGCGGGGAAAACGGCGATATTGCCCGGAAAGTAAAAGAACTCATCGATACGTACGTCAAACCTGCCGTTGAAATGGACGGCGGCAACATCGAGTTCAAAGCATTCGACAACGGCAGGGTCTACGTGACCATGCAAGGCTCGTGCAGCGGATGCCCGTCGTCGACGGTGACCCTGAAAGCCGGTATCGAAGGTATGCTGAAACGAATGGTGCCGGAAGTGACGGAGGTGGTGCAGGAAATGGAGTAGGTAGGTTTCAGGGGTTTAAGGGTTTAAGGGGTTTCAGGGTTTCAGGGGTTTCAGGGTTTCAGGGGTTTCAGGGTTGCCCGCGAAGTGTTTCGGCATTTCGCGGGCAATCTTTTTATTGGAAGAAAACCGGTAGCCGCACAAGACCACAATTACCTTTGCCGCCGGGGCCGTTCCGCATTAAACGCCGGCCGCCTACATTATCATCATGTCTTTACTGAAAAAACTGGCGGGTGAAACGGCGCTCTACGGCCTGAGCAGCATCGTAGGCCGGATGCTGAATTACCTGTTGGTCTTCGTTTATACCCGGGCATTGAGCAAACCGGAAAACGGCACCCTGAACGAGTTGTACGCCTATGCCGGATTTCTGATCGTGGTTTATTCCTACCGCATGGAATCGGCCTATTTTCGCTATGGAACACCCGAAAAAGACCGGGAAAAAGTATATGCCACGGGTTTGTATTCGCTGATCGGAACGACCCTGATCATTACGCTGGCACTCCTGCTCGGGGCGCAACCCTTAGCGGATCTGCTGCACTACAGCGAACACCCGGAGTATATCCGCTGGTTTGCCGCCATCCTTGCATTCGACTGCCTGGCAGAATTGCCTTTTGCACGCCTCCGGCTCGAACAACGGCCCTGGCGTTTTGTGGCCGGCAAAGTGCTGAATATCAGTATAAACATATTACTGACGCTGTTTTGGCTGGTTTTATGCCCCTGGGCGGCCAAAAACGGCTTTCACTGGGTTCATTACGTCTGGTCGAAAGACGTGGGAGTAGGGTATGTGTTTCTGACAAACCTGATTGCCAGCGTCGCAACCATCGTATACCTGTTGCCACAAATGAAGGGACTGGGCTCCGGTTTCGACCACAAATTGTGGCGGCAAATGATCGTATATGCGGCGCCATTGATCATCGTGCAGTTTGCCGGCATCGTTAATCAAATGCTCGACCGGACGCTGCTTAAATGGCTGTTGCCGGGCACACCGGATGAAAATCTGGCGGAGGTCGGCGTTTACGGCAACAATTACAAACTGGCTATGCTGATCACGATATTTACACAAGCCTACCGGTACGCCGCCGAACCGTTTTTTTTCCGCCATGCAGGAGAAGAAAACGCCCCGGAAATTCAGGCGCAAGCCACCAAGTGGTTCACTATTGTGGCGCTTGCAGGAATGCTGGGCGTGTTGTTGTTTCTTGATGTGGTCAAATACTTCCTCGGCGAAGATTATTTCAGCGGCTTGCAGGTGGTGCCCATCCTGCTGTTGGCCAATGTATTGCTGGGTATTTATTACAACCTGTCCGTATGGTATCGTTTGAAGGATAAAACCATGCTTGGCGCGGGTATTTCCCTGGCCGGCGCCCTGCTTACACTACTGCTCAACCTGCTGCTGGTACCCCATATCGGTTTTGTCGGCGCAGCGTGGGCAGCCCTTGTCACCTATACTTTTATGTGTGTCGCCACCTGGTTTGCGGGGCTTAAGTATTACCCGGTCGACTATCCGTTTGCACGTATGGGGTTTTACATCCTGGCGACGTTTGGTTTTTACGGACTGAGTTACTGGCTGGGAACGGCGCTGCCTGAAACATCCGTTTTGCTTTGGACGATCCGGGTAGCTTTGTTCGGCGGTTTTCTCGGGCTGATCTATGTCGTGGAAAAAAAAGATTTGCGGGGTATGATGCGGAGCACCTGAGAAGGGGTTCACGCAAAGGCGCAAAGCGCAGATCATCAACACTTTGCGTCTTTTTGAAACCTTGGCATCTTTACGTGGAAAACACCCGGCACACGATTACCGCACAGACGATACCGGCATTTTCGGGTCGTAGGTGCCTTTGATCACCGGGCTTTGGCGGTTGCCGGTGTAGTCGCGTACGTTGGCGGCGATATAGTCGTACAGTTCTTCCACCGTCACCACTTTGTCTTTATTTTTATCGGCTTCTCCTTTGAGTCCCCGGATCAGGAAGTGGCTGAATACCCCCTGGCGCAGGCCTGCGGACTCGAGTGAAGTCTCGTCGGCTTTGCTCGACATGATAAGCGCCGTACCGGCCACCGATTTGGCGAGAGTCTGGTAGTACTGGTTTAAAATAGGGTCATCTTCTCCGGAGCGCATGGCAAACAAACCGCCGGAATGGCAGGCATCGGCGAGGCAGAGTTTGAATTTTCCCTTACATTTATTAAACGCCTTTGCAATTTCTTCGTGGCTGATCTTATTATTAAAACCGTCGAAGTCGATGGGCAGGAAAGAGCCGTTGAGGCCGTGGCCTGAAAAATAGAAGATCACGAGATCGTTGGGGCCGGCTTGCCCGAATATTTCATCCATGGTACCGAGCACATTGTCGCGGGTGGCGTCTTCATCCACGAGGATTCGGAGTTGCTCGTCGGGCAATGCGCCGCCTTCGAGGCTTTTCAAAAAAGCGTAGAAGCGGTAGGCGTCGTCATCGGTGTATCGCAGCACCGGCATATGGTCGTAGGAAGCCACACCGACCACAACCGCCCATATTTTTGTATTGCCCGTATTGGCGACCGGCTGGCCGGCCGGTGTTTCGGCAACAACCGGCGGTACATTGGGCTGGTAATCGGGCGGGGCTTCTTTACCGATATATTCGCCGCCGCGCCAGTAGCCGTTTATGACGGTGCCGTCGTGCAGGGTCAGGGTGCCTTTGCCGCCGAAAGCGCCTTCCGACCATTCTCCGCGGTAGCGGTCGCCGTTGGCATACGTGCAGATGCCGTAACCCTGCGGGGTGTTATTTTTGAAATCACCGACGTATTTGGCAGATCCTTCCTTGTATATATAGGTGCCTTTGCCGTTTTCACAGTCGCCCTGGATACAACCCACTTTGCCGCTTTCGATCAGGCTGCTCCCTACAAATTCGCCCTGTTCCCAATCGCCGCTTTCTTCCATGCCGTTGGCGGCGTAGGTACGGGTGCCCTGACCGTCGGGGTAGTTTTCCTTAAACGCGCCGATGTATTTATCGCCGTTGGCAAAATAAAAAGTGCCCTGGCCTTCAAATTTTCCGTTGGCAAACTGGCCTTCGTATTTGCTGCCATCGGGGTAGGCAAATATACCCTGCCCGTTTTTGCAGTCACCGGAAAGGCAACCCGACTGGATGTTGGTGCCGTCGTCCTGACTTTCTTCCTTGTTTTTTACGATATATTCTTCGAGGATGTTGCCGTTTTCGTCTACGGGTTTGCCGCGTTTCCAAAGTCCCGTGCGGGTGGTTTTGTCGGAATACGTTTTGGTGCCACGTCCTTCCGGATACCGGTGCATCCATTCGCCCTGGTATTTACTGCCGTCGGTGTAGTAGCAAACCCCCACGCCGTGAATTTCGCCGGCCTTAAAATGGCCCGTGTATCGCGCGCCGGAGGGATAAACAAAAGTTCCGATGCCGTTTTTACAATCGCCGGAAATACATTGAGCGGAAATACTGTGGAGGGAAAATGATAAAATTGCAAAAAGCAGGATTCGTTTCATATTGCAGGCCGAAGCAGAGTACATATGTGTTAATTCCAATGCGGCGAAAATAAAACCATATTGAACGGGAAATATTGTGAGCGCGCAGGGGATGAATGCAGTTTTGAGAAAACTTTAAAGCTGTGCACGTAAAAACGCCCCGGCAAAGATCGGTGACTTCAGGCAAACAGACGCATTACGCCAGTACAAGACACCATAAGCAATCGTATTTGCCCGATTGCCGGTAGCGGGGTTACCTTTCAGCGGTTTATTTTCAACTTCACCCGCTCCCTGACATGAAAAAATATCAATTCCTGCTTTGTGCCCAGTTCTTTTTTGCACTTTCCCTGTACGCGCAACCCAAAATTCAGTTGCAAGACCACGCTTCGGGTTTTATCCGGCCGGTCGATATGACACATTGTGGCGACAGCCGCCTGTTTATTGTTGAACAGCGTGGATACATCTGGATACTCGACAGCATAGGCAACCGCCTGCAGGATACTTTTTTGAACATCGACGCACGGGTGCGTTCGAACGGCAACGAACAGGGCTTGCTCGGCCTGGCTTTTCCGCCGGACTACGCGGAAACCGGTTATTTTTACGTCAATTATACCCGGGATCCGGATGGCGACACACGCCTTTCCCGTTTTTCCCGCGATGCAAACAACCCCAATAAAGCCGACCCCAACAGCGAGTTGATCCTGCTCACACAAGATCAGCCGTATAACAACCACAACGGCGGCTGCGTCAAATTTGGTCCCGACGGCTACCTCTACACCGGCCTCGGCGACGGCGGCAACGCCAACGACCCGCAGGGCAACGGCCAGAAAAAAAATACTTTCCTCGGAAAAATACTGCGCATCGACGTGAGCAACAGCAGCGCTTCCGAACCATACACCGTGCCGGCCGACAATCCTTTTGTGAATGATCCGGCGTATTTTCCGGAAATATGGTCGCTGGGCTGGCGCAATCCCTGGCGTTTTTCGTTCGACCGGCTCACCGGCGACATGTGGGTGGGCGACGTCGGCCAGGGCACTTACGAGGAAATCGACGTGGAGCCGGCAGGTACCCCGGGACTGAACTACGGCTGGCGCTGTCATGAAGGATTGCATCCGTTCAACACCAGCGGTTGCCAGCCGGCAAGTAATTACACCATGCCGGTTTTTGAATACGTGCACAACACGGCGAACGGTTGTTCCGTCACGGGCGGTTTTATTTACCGCGGCGCGAAATATCCCGACCTGTACGGCTATTACATTTTTGCCGATTATTGCAGCGGGCGCTGGTGGCGCACACGACAAAATGCCGACGGTACCTTTACGACGGCCGCACTTGCCAACCTGTTAACTTTTGAATACAGCAGCCTCGGCGAAGACCGCGACGGAGAATTGTATGTGGCCTTGCTTGATGGTGGTAAAATACAGAAAATCAAAGAATTATGCTCTTCGTTTCAATTAACGGGAGGGGTGGTTCAGGAAAATATCTGTACCGGAACTTTTAACGGCATCATCGAAGTGCAAACAAGCGGAGGAGCCACACCCGTCACTTACCAGTGGTCGAACCAGCAGACCGGCAACCCGATCATTTACTTAGAAGCCGGCCCGTATACCGTAACGGCAACGGACGCCAACGGCTGTGCGCGTATCGATACGTTTGTTATGACCAATTCCACGCCCGACCCGCCGACGCCGGTCATCAACGCTCCGGCCCACGAAATATGTGAGGGAGATACTATGACCATGACCTCGACTACAGCGCCCGGCGGCTACACCTATCAATGGTACGCGGGTGCGACAGCGATACCCGGCGAAACCGGCCAGAGCCTGACGATCTATTCCGGCGGGCTATTCCAGGTAGAATTTGTGGGCGATGTATGCCGTTCCACCTCGGAAGAATTTGGCGTAGCCACCGCGACTCTGGTTCCACCCCCCATTTATGCTTCCGGAGACACCCTGAACGCAGTGATTTTTAGTCCACTTACTTTTCAATGGTACCTGAACGGGCAACCCATTCCCGGCGCCAATGAAAAAACGTACATCGCCCAGGAATCGGGTTTTTACTCTCTGGAAGTGAGCGATACAACCGGATGTAAATCACTGACCGAAGAAATTTTTGTCGACATCAGTTCGGTCGGCCTGCCGCCTTCGGTTCACAACTTTTCGCTGACTCCAAATCCTGCAAACGGCATCATCCGGTTTACCCTGGAATTGAAGCGGCCGGAAAACATCTTAGTGGCGCTCAGCGATACCCGGCAAAGGCAAATCTTCATGCAAACCCACCAGGCCCGGCAGTTGGCGCTTCCGATCGACCTGCACGCTTTGCCCGCCGGGACGTATTTTCTGACGGTGCAAATGGACAGCGGGCGGTTTGTGCGGAAGATTGTGAAACAATAAATCTTGATGGTCCTCACCTTCTGAACATCATCCGAACCCTCGGCCCGCCGCCGGGGCCCATTGAATTGAGCGCATAGGTGAGGCGTAACATGCCGTAACGGCCGAGCGAGGCGATCCGTTCGTCTTCCACGTAGTTGAGGTTGGCGCTGCGGCTGATTCCCACGTTGCGATTGAGCAGATCGTGTACGGCAAGGGTGAGTTGCAGGCGTTTGTTTTTCATCAGGAATTTGGACACCGAGGCGCTCCAGATCGGCACCGCTTGGTTGTAACCCTCGCCGAGACCGCCGTTCACCGTGACGTCGAGGTTGGTGTTGACGGAGAAATTCAGCGGCAAATCCACATCCAGCGCGGCGTTGTAAACCTGGGTCAGATAATCCTGGTTAAAAGCTTTGTCGAGTGAATAATGCGTCTGGTTCCAGGTCAGGTCGGCGCCGGCATTCAGGTTGAACCACTCGGCGGGTGTAAAATCCCAGGAGACGGATTGGGTCAGCGCCAGGCTGCCGGTGAAGTTTTCCCGGTCGTTGATGAAGTTTTGCCCGCGGTTGAATGTGATGTCGCTGCGCAGGTTAAAGCGGCTGTTAGCCTTTTTCCAGGGCAGCCCGAACGCAAAGGTGCCGTTGATGCGGTAGTCGGAATCCACATTGACGGGGCGGTAGCGGCGCACAAAAAAGGAGTCAACAAACTGTGCATTCACGATCCGGTCCTTGGTATAGGTAAAAAAGATACCGCTGAAAAAACTGCGCATGGATTCGGAATTGAACGACATGTAGTTCAATTGGAAGTTATGCCCGTATTCCGGCCGGAGGTCCGGATTGCCTTCGGTAATGTTGAGCGGGTCGCTCACGTCGGGCACCGGTTGGAGTTGTTGCACGTTCGGCGCATTGACCGAGGCGTTGTAGTTGAAGCTGAGGTTTCGGCTCGGGCCGATTTCGTAGCGAAAATCCAGCCGGGGCAAAACGTGTTCGAAGGTTTGTTTTACCGGCGCGCCCTGCCCGGAGGTGACTTCCCCTTCCAGTGTGGCCGCCTGCACGTCGAGGCCCAGGCTGCCGTTCCAGTCTTTTTTGTTGATGCGAAAACCCGCTCCACCCCGGTGGTAGCCGAAAATATTGGTATAGGCGTTGGAAAAAAGATCGTTGTAACTCTGTTCGCCGTTTGTTACGTCAAACACGTCTTTATCCGCGCGGTTGTCGGTGCGGAAATAACCGTAATTGAATTCGAGGTACCGGCGTTTGCCCAGCGGCTCGGTGTACGTGGCTTTGGCGCCCCAGTTGGCGACATCGTTTTTAAAAAACTGGTCCTGCGCCACGGTATCGATTCGGTTGGGCTGGGCGCCGTCGCTGAAATACCTGTTTTCCGAAAAGCTGTTGCTTTCCGAGTCGTTGTTGTTCAGCCCGAAATTGAAATTGGTGCTGAACGTGCGGCCTTTTTTGGCAAATTTATGGCGATAGAGCAGGTTGCCCGTCCAGTTCGAACCGGTGGCGGCGGTCGCGGAGCTCCGGCTGCCGTCGTTTTGCAGCAGCCCGCCGGAGCCCAGGGTTCGGGAAGAAGAACCGGCTTCCACGTCGCGCTGTGAATAGGTAAAAACCGAGGTGAATTGCACCGAATTAAAGGAGTCGATTTTTTGGTCGAGTGTGACGTTGAGCCGGTGATTGTCGGTCAGGTTATCCTGGTTCGAATGTTGTTCGGTGGTAAATTCGCCGCCGGGCAAAAAGGAGCGCCGGGTGCTGTTGCGATCGTATTGTTTGTCGGCATTGCTGTATAAATAACTGGTATTCAGGTCGGTTTTGGCGCCCATTTCCTGGTTGAAGTTCAAACCGCCCGCCCAGGTACGCAAAAAACCCTGGTTGTTGCCGAAGTCGAGCGGAATGCTGTTGTCGTCGGAATTAAATTCTAATTGTATACGTCCGCCGCCGCCGCCCATCATCTGGCGCATGGCGCCGGAGAACGCGAGGTAATCGTCGACGGAAAAACCGGCCTGGTTCACGTTGTTGCCCATACCGAGTACGGAAAACTGTTGTTTGGGTTTGAACCGATTGAGGCTCAGGTTACTTTCATACCGGATTTTTCCGGGATCATCCGCGCCGGCGCCGGCGACAACGCGGCCAAACCAGCCGTTCTTTTTGTCTTCTTTCAGGTCGAGGTTGATGGTTTTTTCGCGCTGGCCGTCGTCAATGCCGCTGAATACCGCCTGATCCGATTTTTTGTCAAACACCTGCACTTTGTCCACCGCATCGGCGGGCAGGTTTTTGGTGGCGAGTTTGGGGTCGTTGCCGAAGAATTTTTTGCCGTCGACCGTCACGTTTTTTACTTCTTCCCCCTGCGCGCGCACCGTGCCGTCGCGCTCCACTTCCACGCCGGGCAATTTTTTCAGCAAGTCTTCCACCACCGCGTTGTCTTTTACCTTGAACGAGCCCGCGTTGAATTCGATGGTGTCCTGCCGAATGGTGACGGGGTTGGCCTCCCCTTTGATCTCGACTTCTCCGAGCAGCTGCGATTTGAGTTGCATGTTCAAAATCCCCGCATCCACAACGTTTTCAGGGCCTTCGAGCCGCACGTTTTTTTGCCAGGTTTGATAGCCGAAATAGCTGCAACGCAGCAGGTAGTCGCCCGCCGGCTGACTTTTAAACTCAAAAACGCCGTTGCCGCCCGTCCGCGTAAATGCCAGCAGCGAACTGTCGGCCGGTGCGAGCAACATGACGGTGCCGCCTGCCAGCGGCGCGGCAGCGGTGTCCACCACGGTGCCCCGCAGTCCGTATTTTTGGGAAAACAGCAGGAAGGGGAAAAGCAGGAAGGTGGAGAAAAGCAGGAGGAATCTTGTTTTCATAGCTAACTTTTTTATGTAAGACGGATTTCCAAATCCGTTTCACTTGGAGTTCTGAGGCTGATTTGTAAGACGGATTTGGAAATCCGTCATACATGGCGCCCGGAGACGGATTTGGAAATCCGTCGTACATGGTGCCCGGAGACGGATTTGGAAATCCGTCGTACATGGTGCCCGGAGACGGATTTGGAAATCCGTCGTACAAATCCGGGGGCAAAAATACCGGACGAATATTTCGAACCAGGTTAATCACCCTTGAAGGAAGGTTAAAAAGGTTAATCCGGTAGTGCGTGTTGCCCCGAAAGCAGGGGATGTATGAAAAATTCGGCGTTATTTCTTTTATTTGCCAGGTAAAACCAGGTTCCAACCACCGCTTGCGCCTATGCCCACACCCCTACGTATTGCATTAGTCGACGACCAGGAACTGTTTCTGGAAAGCCTGAGCGCTTTATTGAGCAACACCAACGGTGAAGTGGAAGTGATTTGGAGTGCACTCAGCGGGGAGGAAGCCCTGGAAAAAGTCGGCGCCGAACGACCGGACGTATTGCTGCTCGACTATTCCTTCAAAGGTGCTTCGCAGGATGGTGGAGAGATATGCCGCCTGCTGACCGATCAATTTCCGGAGTTGGGCGTCCTCATGCTCAGTGTGAGCCGGGAGATCGCCGTCATTCGGGAAACCCTGCAAAAAGGCGCGCGGGGTTATGCCTCCAAGGAAATCAGCAAGGCGGAATTGTTGCGCGGCATCCGGGCTGTTGCAAGCGGCAATTATTTTCTCGATCAAACGGCATTGAGCGAAGTTATTCGCTACATCCTGCCTTCCAAAACGCTCAAAGCTTCACTCACCCCCCGCGAACTGGAAGTCGCCGTTCCGTATACCCGCGGAAAAACCATCCGGGAGATCGCCGCCAGTTTGTTTATCAGCGAGGATACCGTGGAAAGCCATATCAAAAACCTGCGCTCCAAAACGGGAGCCGGCAGCCGCTTCGAAGTGGCGGAATGGCTGAAAAAAAACGGATTGCCGGAAGAGTAAGTAGGGCGAACTTTAGTTCGCCGACCAAAGCAACTCGAACTTTAGTTCGCCGACCAAAGCAACTCGAACTTTAGTTCGCCGACCAAAGCAACTCGAACTTTAATTCGCTGCAACGATCAAAAAACCGTCATAAACCATTGACGATCAAATTATTGATTCATTGCAGTTTCCGGGACTTCTATACTCACAAAAGTGCCTTTGCCCGGCGCCGAATCCAGGTGCATCTTCCCCGCAACACTTCCACGCGGGATCGGATGTTGGAAAGGCCGATACCTTCGGGAGACTGGATAGCCGGGTCAAATCCATTTCCGTCATCTTCCACCGTGAGCAGCAGATTCCCTTCGTCTTTTAAAAATTGAATATTCACCGATTTCGCCTTTGCGTGTTTCAGAATATTGGCCAGCAATTCCTGGGAGATGCGGTAGAGGTGAATTTTTGCGAGGTTGCCCACCTCGTTCAGGGGAAAATTGGCAAAAAACTGCACCTGTAAACCCGCCTGCAATTGACCGGCCCTGCCGGCCAGATCTTCCAGCGCTGTTTGCAGGTCTGTTTTGTCTATGGCTTTTGACATGAGATCGTGCGAAATACCGCGTATTTCCTGATAGGTCTGTTCAATATCATCGGCGATATCAGCCATTTTGGATACAAGTGCCGGGTTGTCGGGTATTTCTTCACGCAGTGCATCTATCTTCATGTTGATGGCCGCCAGATTGACGCAGGCGCCGTCGTGCAGGTCGCGGGCGATACGCCGGCGTTCGTTTTCCACCCCCACAAGGAGCGCATTCAGGCCTTCTTCTTTGGCCCGGGCAACCCGCAACTGGTTTTTTTGATTTTTTTCTATCAGTTTCAGGTAGCGGTGCACCGCAAAGTTGAACACCAGCATTTGTTCGAGGAAAAAAGCGCCGATCACCATCGGCGACAGGAAAAAGGTATCCGCTATGCCAAATTGATACATCAGCCAGTCGGCTACGTCGAAAAATGCCGAACCGTATCCCAGGTATTGCAGCGACGTAGAGGTAACGCCGATAAAATTCAGGACGACGACCACGAACAGCCAGGAAAATTTGCGCCGGCGTTTTTTCAGCAGCCCGTACAGCAGCCATCCGATCATGCCGAGGCTGAACAACATCAGGAAAACAAAAAACGGATAAAACACCCAGCCGATGATGTGATGTGGAATGAATTGCAGCAACAGGGTGAAAATAAATATGCCGATACTCAGGTCGATAAACCTGTCGAACTTCGGCGTGATCCGGGGAAGATCGAAGTACAGGCGAAAAAACTGGATGCCGAAGATGAGCCGCAGGTTGTTGAGCGCCATCGGGGCAATGTGTTGCAACTCCGGCCAGTTTTTCCACACAAAAGCAAAGCCCAATCCCAGGTGCGCTGGGATAAACAATGCCGTGGACAAGACGTATAAAAAGTAGTACCAGTGAAACGGCTCACGTGAAGCAACGATCAAAAAAGCCGTCAGGATCAGAAACAATACGCTGAAGACGTAAAAAACGGTCATTAAAATATCCACAACCCATTGGTGGTGGCCGGTCCGGAACGATTCTTCAAAAAAAAGCACACGCAGGTACAGCGGCGTTTTGGAGGTGATCCGGAAATATACCCATGCCGTGCTGTCTCTGGCCACCGTGAGCGGAAACCGGAAGTTGCGGCAATTGGTGTCGGGGCGCTCGTTGAACCGGAATTTTTCCACGCCGGTGCTGGTGCCGGTAAGCATAGTCCGGATCGTTTTTCCGGAAGCGTCGAGGTGGAAAAATTCAATTTTGGGTATGGACGGATTGACCACTTCCACAAGAAACCGCTCGTGGATGGAGTCCCTGTTGGTGAACGGGAAACGCAGCCAGATCACCCCCCGGGGTTTGCCAAAACTACAGCAGGGGTCCATTACCCGGAATGCAGAACCCGGGAACGCGCTTACCGCTCCGATACCGGCAGTATGGCCGGCCGAGTGGTCTTCATAAAATTCGATCGGCGCCGGAGGGTCGCCAGGCGCCAGGTTCCGGACCCTGAACGTATTGGAGATCCATTGCAGCGTTATCGCCGTCAAGGTGATGGCCAACGCCAGGACGGCGAACAGTTTTGCTCCTTGCATGGAAAAAAGATTAAAGATTAAAAGACAGAATGGGTGTTGCTTTTATACAAAAATCGGATCAATAAACCGATTTGCGTGCATCGGGAGCCGTGAAATTGAAAAACTCACGGCTCTACCGGATTTCCGGGAGACAACAACCCCTCCCCGGTTTTCCCCCCTTACCGCCAGTTCCGTGAATTTTAACATTTCACCGTTTGCGGGGTAGAACCGCCGCCGGGCCTGTCCTCACCTTTGTGTCACTGCAAGAGGCCATTTGTTTTACGTCAAACCAACTTTATTATGAAAATCAATCTGTCATTGCTGCTTTGCGCCCTTTTTATATTTCTTCAGGGCTGCGCCGTCGACTCCAAATTAGTCAATAGCCAGCAACAAACCGTCACACACGAACACCGTGTACATTTGCCCGCAGCCCTATATACTGCCGGCTCCAGCAATCCGCCCCTGTTCGAAAAAAAGGGCGAACTGATGCTGGCCGTGGATTACACCCATTCCGGCGAAAACACCAACTACGATAAAAACAAAGGCGGGAATCAGGCAAATGTTGTAGACGGCATTACCCATCAAACATCCAGCAGTACCCAAACCTATTCTGCCAAAGGCGCGTACGCCCTGACCGATGGCATCGGGATCATGGGCAACGTGACCCTGGGTTCGAAAAACGAAATGTATACCCCCTATATCGAAAGCTGGAATATTCAGAAAGAAACCTATCAGAACGAATACTGGGCCTGGTTACCGGTACCCTGTGATGCCTGGAACGGCGTTTCCTGGACCCAAATTGATGAATTTCAAACGGTTAACAACTACGACAAGATCAGCAAAACCATCACCCGCAGTTACAGGTACGTCGATACTGAACTCGGCGTGGGCAAGTTTTCCCACAAGAACAAGTGGAAAACCGAAATTTACGGCGGCCTGGGTTTTGCCCAAAACAAGTACACAGGGCACCTCGACCGCAATAACCAGCTCGAAGTGTACGCCAGCCACGAAGCCAGTTTATACAAGGTTTTTGCGCAGCCGGCTGGCGCATACAGCAGCGGCTGGTTTGAAGCGGGCGCCGCTTTAAAAGCTTCTTATGTCAATTTCAACCTGAAAAGTACCAGCGGCAGCGGGAATGAAAACCTGGGCAAGGAAACCGGCAGTCAGTTTTTTGCAGAACCTTCTGTTTTTATGCGCATCGGCCCGAGGGCCTGCCGCCTGAGTATCGAACACAAGTGGCTGGCCGCCATCGGCAAAAGCCGTTTTCCCGTGAATTCCAGTTTCCTTTCCTTCGGTATTGTCAGTATTCTGAACACGGGCCACAACAAAAGGATATAACAACCGGCTCCGTGCCGGCCTGCCGTAAATCGTTTCCATTTTTTCTAAAAATCAAATTCAGGGGAGCCTCCCGGCCTTCTCCCGGGAGGCTGCACCCCTTCCCGCACTTGCTTCCTGGTTTTCAAAACCTGGAAGGTTTGCACCGGGGAAATGAAACAATCGTTAGTTTCGCAATCAGGTGGATGGCTTTCGAAACGACCTCTTTCTCTCAATCAATATGCAAAAGTGATGAAACCAATTCTATTTTCGACCTTATTTATTACTCTGATCGCCCTTCCGGTCACCCTGCAGGCACAAACCTGGCAGGCTGCAAAACGATATTCCGCTGCCCCCGGCAATTTGTTGAGCAATACGGCCACCGCCGTTTCTCCCGACGGCAGCACCTACCTCGTCGGCAGCATCCGCGGTACCGCCACACTCGACAATATCACGGCTTCCCTGCCTGCAGGAGTCACCCAAAGTTACCTGCTCAAACTGAACGCCGATTTTCAGGCCGTATGGATACAAACTTTCCCCCAAAATGCCTATTGTGTGACCACCGACGCGCAGGGCAATATCTTCCTGGCCGGCGCCCAGCAAAACGGCACTTTCGACAGCCTCACCTATGTGGCAAAATATGACGCAAACGGCCAAATACTCGCCTCGTTTCTGAGCAAAGGCAGCGGAAAAAGTTGGGCCAGGGTGCTGCGAACCGATGCCGCAGGCAACTGTTACGTGGCGGGAAACAAAACGGGCATTGTCAACTTCGAGCCTTATTCGATCACTTTTACGGGCGGATCGGATTGTTACGTGGCCAAACTTTCGCCCGACCTCTCAACGGTTTCCTGGGCCGTTCCCACGGGTTCGTCTTCGAGTACCGACCGGCTGTCCGACCTGGAAATAGACAACAACGGAAATGTTTATACCAGTGGAAATTACCAGCAAAGTGGCTTTTTTTCCCTGAGCGGCGATTTTTTTGTGGAAAAACGCAGCGCAACCAACGGGCTCCTGCTCTGGCAAAAGATATACTTCGACTGCTCGGGCACTTCCACCGACCAGTTTCTGGCACTCGATCCTTCCGGCCAGTCGGTGTATACCGCAGCCAGTTTTAAACATACCGTATTGATTTCACCGGGCAATACCTTAACGGCCGAAAACGGTACGGATGATTACCACATATTTATGACCAAGCTGGATGCATCCGGCAACGGCATCAACTGGTGGCACAAAATATCGTTCACCGGCGACGCTTATCCCTTTGGAATGGTTTGGGGCGACGACGGCCTTTGCCTGCACGGGTACTTTGTCAGCACGATGCTGATGGGCAGTACGATCCTGACGCCGCAGGGCCGCGATCCGTTTTTTGCAAAAGTTGCACCTGCCGACGGCGCGGTGCAAAACGCCGAAAAATTTGCCGGCAACAGCACCGAATCCGGCCTGGGAATTGATGCCAGTTCCGGCAGCCTGGTCGTCAGCGGCAATGCGCTCGGTTCCACTTTTTCCATCGGCAATTTCAGTTTGCCGGGCAGTTCCAGTTCCTTTTACGTTGCCCGGCAACTTTTTAATCCTCCCCTGAACATTCTGGTGTCGGACCATACATCCGTGAGCTGTCACGGCGGCTCCGACGGCTCGGTTTCCATTGTGGTGTCGGGCGGTATTCCACCGTATAATTACCTGTGGGACAATGGTTTGACAACAGTCGCAATATCCGGGCTCGCGGCGGGGACCTATACCGTAACCGCGTCGGACAGCACCGGTTTTCAGGTGACGGCCACCGTCGTTATCGAACAGCCGGCGGCGCTCGAAATCCAGGTAACGGTGCTCGAAAACACGGGATGTGCAAGCCTGCCGGACGGATCCATCAGTGTCGGCGCCAGCGGAGGAACGGCGCCGTATACTTACTCCTGGAGCAACAACGCCGTTGGCCCCGTTGCCGAAAATTTGACGGTCGGAACCTACACCGTCACGGCTACCGACGCACACAATTGCAGCCAAATACTTCAGTCGACCGTATCCGCCGCTTTTGATTTTCCGCCGGCAGCCGCGTTCACGTATGTTTCCAACGGTCTGGATGTGGTATTTTCCAACATTTCCAGCGACGCGACGGGTTATTTGTGGAATTTTGGCGACAGCCAAACGAGCACCTCGCCAGCGCCCGCCCACCTGTATACCGATGCCGGCGCCTACACCGTCACCCTTATTGCAGAAAACGGCTGCGGAACTGATACTTTTACACAAATCATTGTAATTGAGCCGCTTGGGATGGCGCCGGTGACCGATTTTGTTGCCGATAAAATGGTGGTTTGTGTGGGCGACACGGTGCATTTTACCAGCCTGACGGCAAACGGCAACTCTTTCTCCTGGTGGTTTCCCGGCGCCGAACCGACGACTTCGATGCTGGAAAACCCCGCCGTGGTGTACACCCTGCCCGGAAAACACGTGGTGGCGCTGACGTCCAGCAACCCGTTTGGAAGCGACAACGAAACAAAAACCGAATTCATCACGGTGATCGACCTGCCGGACGCCGCGTATGATTTTACTTCTGACGGGCAAACGGTGATTTTTACCAATTTATCGCAAAATTCAGACAGTTTTATGTGGGATTTCGGCGACGGCGACACCAGTACGCTGACCAACCCGACCCATACTTATGCCGTGCCGGGAATTTATAACGTGACGCTGACGGCTTTCAACCAGTGTGGCGCAAGTAGCCTTCAACTGGTCAGTTCGGAAGAGCCGGAAGAACTGGAGGGAATTCGTTTGTTCCCCAACCCCAATCGTGGTATTTTCAGCCTCGAAATGAGTGAACACCTGAAAGCAGAAATTCACTGCGCCTTGTTCAGTCGCGACGGTCAACTGCTGCGGGAAGAAACCATAGCGCCGGAAAACGGCATTTTTAACAGGACTTTCCGCTATGACGACCTGCCGCCGGGAATTTATTTGTTCCGGCTCACTACCGGTGGAAAATCTTCCTGTATAAAAGTGGCGGTGCAACGCTAAAAACATCTTTCATTCAGAATATCAATATGTTATGAAACTTTTTAACACCTGCCTCTGGATTTTACTGTTTTTGGGGAGTACCTGCGGTTCTGCGCAGACACTCACACAACTGGGCTTCGCCTTCGAACACGACGACCCGAGGGACCTGCTTCATTCGGCGGATGGCGGCTTTATCACCACCGGCATAAAATCTTCGAAGGGAGTTTTGTATAAAACCGATTGTGGCGGCAACATTCTGGCACAGATCACAAAAGGCCTTGCACAATATACCGTGGAGTTTTTCGGCGCCACCGAACTGCCCGACGGCAGCATCGTTGCCGCCGGTTATGCATCGCTGGTGCAAACAGCTTCCGACACCCTTGACCACCTCGTGCTGTTAAAAACCGACGCAGGGCTTGATGAAGTGGCCTTTGTACATTATGCCTTATCAGGCAAACACACCCGGGCCAAATCGCTGACAACCGCTCCCGACGGAACCCTGCTTGTGCTCGGCGATCTTTCGGGTACATCGGTTAATTTTTGGGACATGTTTTTTTTGCGGGTCAATCCCGTGACGCTACAGCCCGCCGCCCAACCGGTTATCTATCATTTCGGGGTAGACAACGCCAAGCAGATCGTCCCGGCGGAGAACAACACGTATTTGCTTTCCTGTTCCAGCCTGATCGGCAATATTTTTGTGCCGGAAAGCCTGATAAACAATCGTTTGGTAACGGTTAAAGTAACCGAACTGGGTGAGCCGCTCTGGCAGTATATTTATGAAAAAACCGCCCGGGCCAAGTTCGGTTTTTGCCGTTCGGGTGGTTCGGTCCGGCATCCCGCGACGGGGAGCATCATCAGTGCCGGCGCCATTTATACCAATGCGCCCGATTCCCTGAGCGACCCCGTTTTTATCCTGCTGAACGACCAGGGGGAGGCGCTCGATACGATTACCGAGGTGATACCCGGCCGCCAGAACCTGTATAACACCATAGCCAATCAGGGTGATGCCGGCGCCTGGATCTCATTGGGCGAAACCACCCACCCCAACACCCCGCCAACCCTGCTGCTGGCCAACCCGAAAGCCCTGAACAACCAGTTTGTTTACGCATTTTTCGGAAACGACACCCTTACCCCGGTGTCGCTGCGCGATATCGTGGAAATTTCCGGCAACCGTTTTGCCTTTGCCGGCGCCCTGCCGGATAATGTATTCAACCAGAATGTGACGAACATCATCGTGGCGACTCCCCAAATCGACAATATCGAAATCCTGTATCAAAATTGCGCGCTGGTTGCCTCGTTCAGCGCGCCCGACCCGGTTTATCAGTGGTACTTCAACGGCGAGGCCATACCCGGCGCCAATACAGGAGTGTATTTCCCCGACCAGCCGGGTGTATACCAGGTAGCGGTCGGCGACAACATCGGTTGTGTCGGCGCTTCGGATACCTTGAATGTGGTGTTTGCAACGGCCGGGTTCAGCAGCACGGCTTCTAACGGAACTTATTCATTTATAAATACTTCCACCGGGGCAAACTCGTATCTGTGGAATTTTGGCGATGGTACTACCAGCACTGCGGCCAATCCCGTACATACTTATACAACTGCTGCAACTTACCCGGTGACGTTGATCGCGTTCGGACCATGTGGCAGCGATACCCTGACCAATATGCTGGTGGATGCGCCGGAACCCGCCCTCATCAGCACTTTCCGGGTTTTTCCCAACCCGAACGACGGGCATTTTACCGTGGAAATCAGCGGCACGGCTCGGGAAACGGTGATATTATCACTTTATAATTCGGTCGGGCAACTGGTCGAACGCCGGGAAGCCGGTTTTCAGTCGGGGATACTTCAACAAATATTCCATGTGGACAATCCGCCGCCGGGAGTTTATTCCCTGCAACTACAGTCGGCGGGCACAACCCGGCAGCTGAAAGTTGTGATCCGGTAGTTTATGCATTTTTTGCAGCCGGAAAACAAAAACAAGGGCCATCCCCAACACAACGGGACGGCCCTTGCACGTTTCTTCAAAGCGGAAAAATCGATTTATTTAGGGAAATCGATGACGCTACTGCGGCTGTACAACATCAGCAACAACGCCGTGAATAAAAACAGCGCCATAAAGATGTAGACTATGCAGTATCCTTTGCCGCGTGAGTTTTGGATATTTTCCATATTTGTTGTCCGAATTGTAGTGATGCAGAAAAGTCGGGCAAAAATATAAACCGCAGGGGAGAATCTACGGTTGCAACGTTTTTTTTCACCTTTTCAGAATGTTTTTAAAGAGGCGCCCCGAGAAAGACACATGCCGCCTTGTCTAAAATGAGGTATCTTTGCGTGATAACGTATACTTTTTTGAACACGCTTGGGTCTAAAAACAGACAAAACTACCGGGTATACGGCCCTGACCATGACTGATGTCATTCAATTATTGCCGGAAAACGTAGCCAACCAGATCGCTGCGGGAGAAGTCGTGCAACGCCCTTCCTCGGTGGTGAAGGAATTGCTGGAAAATGCCATCGACGCCGGCGCCACACAGCTCAAACTTATCATCCGGGACGCCGGGAAGGCACTCGTCCAGGTGATCGATAACGGCTGCGGCATGTCCGAAACGGACGCGCGGATGAGTTTCGAGCGCCACGCCACGTCCAAAATCCGCGAATCAAAAGACTTGTTTGCCATCCGGACTATGGGTTTTCGCGGGGAAGCGCTGGCCTCTATCGCCGCCGTAGCGCAGGTGGAAATGCGCACCCGGCGCGCTACCGACGAACTCGGCACACGGATCGTTGTGGAAAGTTCGGCCGTCAAAAAACAGGAAGCTTGTCAAAATCCCACCGGAACGAGCATCGCGGTGAAAAACCTGTTTTACAACGTGCCGGCCCGGCGCAATTTTTTAAAAAGCGACCCGGTGGAAATGCGCCACATCCTCGACGAGTTTCAGCGTATCGCGATGGCCAACCCGGACCTGTTTTTTTCCCTGCACCACAACGACCAGGAAATTTTTCACCTGCCGCCCGGCAATTTGCGCCAACGCATCGTAAAAATATTCGGCGAAGCCGCCAATAAAAAACTCGTGCCGGTTCAGGAAGAAACGGATATCCTGAAGATCACCGGGTTTGTCGGCAAACCCGATTATTTCAAAAAAGCCCGTGGAGAGCAGTTGTTTTTTGTAAACAAACGGTTTATCAAAAGCAATTACCTGCACCACGCGGTGGTACAAGCTTACGAAGACCTGCTGCCTTCCGATGCTTTTCCCCTGTATGTGTTGTTCCTCGAAATTGACCCGACACGTATCGACATCAACGTGCACCCCACCAAACAGGAGATCAAGTTCGACGATGAAAAACTGGTATACAATTATTTGAAGGTTACGGTGCGCCACGCACTTGGAAGCCACAACATTACACCTACGCTCGACTTCGAGCAGGAGCCGGCTTTCCAGGCCACTCCGACCAAAACACCCTCGCTGCGCCCTTCCTCCGACCGGCCCGCTTCGGTAGGCGATTACCGTCCGCCCCGGGTGGAAGACCCGCGCCATGCCGACAATTTGCGCCACTGGCAACGCCTGTATGAAGGTATGGAACTGATCGGCAAATCCGATTCACCGCAGCAGCAGGAAGAAGAAGGTGCAGCGTTCCCGTCCGCCGAAACAGAACCCCGGTTTGACGTCCGCCCAAGCGCCGAACACGCCCAATTAGACGATGAAAGCGGCAGTTTTTCCAGGGGGCAAAAAGAGCCGTATCAAATTCACGGTCAATATATTGTGAGCCACATCCGGTCGGGTTTTTTGCTGATCGACCAGCAGGCTGCCAGCGAGCGTATTTTGTACGAACGTTACCTCGAAGCGCTGGGCTCGCAGCCGATCGCCACTCAAAAGATGTTGTTCCCAAAAACCATCGAATTCCCACCCGCCGATGCGGCCCTGCTGCGCGACATACTCGACGAAGTCAACTGCTTAGGGTTTGAAATTTCAGAGTTCGGCGGCCATTCCTTCGTTGTACACGGCGTACCCGCAGACCTGAGCGGCGTATCGGAAGAAACCCTGCTTGAAAAAGTGCTGGCGCAATACAAGGACAACCTGGAACTCGAACTCGGCACACAGGACAACCTCGCCCGTGCCATGGCGCGCAACGCCTCCGTCAAACGCGGGCAGCCGCTTTCCATACCGGAAATGCAGGACCTGATCGACCACCTTTTCGCCTGTGCAGTGCCTTACAGCAGCCCTTCCGGGCGCAACTGTTTTATTACGTTTGAATTAACGGAGTTGCAAAAAAGGTTCGGGGGTGAGGGAGTGTCCAACGGCACTAATTTATGCCATTTTTATCAACACTTTCCACCGTTCAGCAACCCTTTGAGCCCCCTTATCAACCCCTTTTACTCCGCGTGTGCAGCGCAATCGCTTTCGCCGCTTTGATCGGAATAGCGACGCATTTTTTTTCCATGTAGCCCATCATATTCCGCACCAATTCCTGGGCAGCGGGGTCGAGCCGCGCGAAATCTTTGGCGAATACTTCACCCAGGGCGCGTTCTTTTACGGCGCGTATTTCGTCGGGAATGTGCGACAACGAGCGCTCCACCTGGCGTTCATGCCAGAGTTCGCGGTAAGCGGATATCCGCCGGACAATGATGGATTCCGCTTTTGATTTTTCGCGCTCGCGATGCGACAGGTTTTCGCGGGCCGTGACGCGCAGGTCTTCAATTTCAATAAAACGAACGGGAAAAACGGGCAAAATGTGTTTATCCACGTTATTCGGAACGGAAAGATCCACCACGATTTTGCGGGTATTTTCTCCGGCGAGCAAGCTGCGGTACAGCGCCGGCGTCACGACCGACTGTGTGGCGCCGGTGCAAACGATGAGGGCGTCGAAACCTTCGGTGTAGTGTTCCAGGGCATCGAAGGGCAACGCCCGGCCATATTGGAATGATTGGGCAAGGGCCCCGGCTTTTTCCAGCGTGCGATTGAAGATCGTAACGCGGTGAAAGCCGTATTTCAGCAAAAATCTGGAAAACAACGCGTTGGTCTGGCCCGCGCCGATCATCAGAATACGGGCGTCTTTGGAAAGTCCGGCTTGTTGCATTTCGGCAAAAGCCAGGGCTACGACGGACAACGCTTTTTCGCCGATACCGGTTCGGCTGTAAATTTCTTTGGCGGTTTCGATGGTAAAACGCAGCAGCAGGCGGAGATGATCACCCGTGAGGCCCCGGGCATGGCTTTGATCGTATGCTTCGCGCAGTTGGCGAATGATCTCGCGCTCGCCTACCACGAGACTGTCGAGCGAACCGGCCACTTCGAACAGATGCCGGATGGCATCCGCGCCGTGCAGCAGGCGCATGCGCTGGGCGATGGGGGCGATCTCCGAAACGGACAATCCGGGATGAATGATGCTCAGGATCCGTGCGGCGAGGTTTTCTTCCGGGGACGCCTGGTCGTAAAACAGGTACATCACCCGGTTGCAGGTGCTGAGGTATAACAATTCGGACCAACCGAACCGGGATTTCAGGTCGTTTAACGTCTGCTGAGCGCGTTCGGAGGGCACAATAGCCCGGCCGATGATTTCCAGCGGAGCATCACGATGTGTCAGTGTAAGGATATGATAACCGTCAAACATGTTCGGGCGGTGTTTTCGATAACAGACTTGTTGCGACGGGCGCGCGGAGCGGCAAGTCTGATAAGTGCAGCAAAAGTAGCGGCGACATTTTCGGGCACTGTCACGCTTTTGTAAACGGGTGCAAACCCGGCGTATTTGGAAAAATTCTAAGAAAGATAGACGGAAGGCCGGGCGTTCCGGTTGCATTTGTTGGGGAAGGCCGCCGAACACGCTACTTTTGTGGCCTTATGAGCGACAAACTGCGCGCCTATTTCTACCTCCATTTCTGCGTTTTTATCTGGGGCTTCACGGCTATACTGGGTAAGTTGATCTCCCTGCAAGCGTTGCCCTTAGTCTGGTGGCGGGTGTTGTTGTGCAGCGCAACCCTCATTTTGATCCTGCCCAAAAAACAGATTTTCGACCTTGATCGCCGGATGTTCCTGCGGCTTTTTGGCATCGGTGTGCTCGTGGGCATCCATTGGTTGTGTTTTTACGGGGCCATCAAAATCGCCAACGCATCCATCGCAGTGGCGTCTATGGCCACCACGTCGTTTTTTTCAGCGCTGACCGAGCCCCTGCTGATGCGCCAGAAGATGAAATGGTACGAACTGGCGCTCGGGATCGTTATTCTGCCCGGTATGGCGCTTGTGGCGGGCAATATCGACTGGACGATGCGCCTGGGTTTTGCGGTAGGCATCGCCGGCGCTTTTCTCGCGGCCGTTTTCACCGGGTTGAATAAAAAAGTGATGGGAAACAACCCGCCGCCGCCGCTCGTCATCAGTTTTGTGGAACTTTTCGCCGGACTGGTCGTGACTACCCTGGTTTTGCCATTCGCCCTGAACAATAGCCCCGAACTGGCCATTTTGCCAAAAGACTGGGACTGGTTGTGGCTTTTTGTACTGGCCTGGGTCTGTACCTTGCTGCCGTATTACCTTACCCTGCAGGCCATGCGTTATATTTCCGCCTTCGCAACCAACCTGACCATCAACCTTGAACCGGTGTATGGCGTTTTACTGGCGGCGCTGGTGTTCCGCGAGCACAAAGACCTGAGCCCCGGTTTTTATATCGGCGTGCTGATCATCCTGCTGGCGGTATTTGCACACCCGCTGTTGAAAAAAATATTTGACAAAAACGAACCGGCCGGCTCTCCGGCCTCCTGACTTATGTTGCTGAAATGGCTGTTTACCTTGCTCGCAATCTTGTGGCTGTACCAGGCGCTGCGCCCCTTTTTTGCAGTCCGGCGTACCGTCGGGCCGCCACCTGCGCCGCCGCCACAGCGGCAGGAGCCGGGGTCCGGGCAACCGGGCATTCAGAAAAACCAATCCGACAACGACGGCGAATACATTGATTATGAAGAAGTTAAATAAACCATGCTCGACATCTTATACAAAGACCACCAGATTTTTGCCCTCAACAAACCCGCCGGAATTGCCGTACAAACCGACAAAACGGGCGACCCGGCGCTGCAAGGGCTGGCAGAGGCGTACTGCAAACAACCCCTGCACGCTGTGAATCGTATCGACCGGCCGGTGAGCGGATTGGTGGTATTCGCCAAAACAAAATCGGCCATGACCGCGCTCACAGAGCAGTTCAGAAGCCGGTCGGTGGAAAAAACCTATCTCGCGGTTGTGCAAAATCCTCCGCAGGAGCCCGAAGGCACACTCGTGCATTATTTGCGCAAAAACGAAGCAAAAAACCTCGCCAAAGCTTTTACAGAAGAACAACCGGGTACCGAACGCGCCGAAATCCGCTACCGCCTCCTGGGCAGCAGCGAACGCTACCACCTGCTCGAAATACAACTGATCACCGGACGTCACCACCAGATACGCGCCCAATTAGCCGCCATCGGCTGCCCGGTAAAAGGTGATGTAAAATACGGCTTCCGGCGCAGCAACCGCGATCGTTCCATACACCTGCACGCGTGGCGCATCGCCTTCGACCACCCGGTATCAGGCGAACGGATCCGGCTGGAAGCGGCACTGCCGAAGGAAGATCCGGTGTGGCTGGCGTTTTCAGGAATGTTGTGAGGCGCCATACTGTGCAATTGTTTATTACGGCGCGCCGATATTTTTCCCACGTTTGTGCCAAAAACGCTACGTTTGGTCGTGAAAAAACGGGCCGCCCTTGTTTTACTCGCGATTGGACCCGAACCTTTGACCGTAAAATCAAACATCAAACTTCCTGACACCTATGATGATCATTCTTCCGGCCGTTCTTTTGCTGGTGCTGCTCAGTCTTGTTACCGTACAGCAGGCCACCGTGGCCATTACCACCATTTTCGGCAAATACAACCGAACCCTTTACCCCGGCCTCAATTTCCGTATTCCGCTGATCGAACAGATTTTTAAACGGATCTCCGTGCAAAACCGCGCAGTGGAACTCAATTTCCAGGCCGTAACGATCGACCAGGCCAACGTTCACTTCACCTCCCTGCTGCTGTTTTCCGTGATGGATAACGCCGAAGAAACGGTGAAAAAAGTGGCGTTCCGATTCGTAAGCGACCGCGACTTTATGGCCACCCTGACACGTACGGTGGAAGGCAGCATCCGCGCTTACGTCGCCACTAAAAAACAGCAGGAAATCCTCAGTCTGCGCCGCGAAATCACCGAAGCCGTAAAAACCAACGTGGACCACATGCTGGAAGACTGGGGTTTCCACCTCATCGACCTGCAGATCAACGACATCACTTTTGATGAAGAGGTGATGCGCTCCATGTCGAAGATCGTGGCTGCCAACAACCTGAAGGCCGCCGCAGAAAATGAAGGCCAGGCGCTGCTGATCACCAAAACCAAAGCCGCGGAAGCGGAAGGTAACGCCATCAAAATTGCCGCGGAAGCCGAACGTGAAGCGGCCCGGATGCGCGGTCAGGCCGTAGCGCTGTTCCGCGAAGAAGTGGCCAAAGGGATGAGCCAGGCCGCCAAGGAAATGCAAACCGCCAACCTCGATACTTCTGTGATCCTGTTCTCCATGTGGACGGAAGCCGTGAAAAACTTTACCGAACACGGCAAGGGCAACATCATTTTCCTCGACGGCTCCGTCGACGGCATGCAAAAAACGCTGAAGGAACTGATGGCGCTGAACAGCACGGACTTTTCGGATAAAAGAAAGCAGTAACAGCAGGGGGAGCAACCAGGTTGTTTGACAAGTGTGGTTTTTTTGACAGGATTTACAAGATTTACAGGTTTTTATGTTCGTCGGCGAAGCCGAGCCTAACCTGTAGATCATGTAAATCCTGTCAAAATAAAACCTGTCATTTCACCCGCCCGAGCCCCAGTGCCTTGAGCATCAGCACCGGCAGCGATTTTTCAGGATTTTTGCGCTTGCGCAGATCGAGATACCAGCCGATTTTTTTCAGGAGCGGGATCTTGTGCGTTTCCACAAATTCAATGAGGGTGCCGTCGGGGTCTTCGATGTAGGAAAAATAGCCGGCCGCTTCCCCCATGTCGAACGAGCCGCTTGAATCCACGGTAAAAGGATGACCTTTTTCTGCACAAAACTTTTTCATATCGGCCATACCCGTGATGTCAAAACAGAGGTGGATGTAGCCGAGATCACCCCAGAAGCGGTTTTCAAAAATCTTTCGCGGACTGCGGTCGAGTGATTGTACGAGTTCGATCTCCGTATCGCCAAGCAGGCGGCTGAAGGGGCCCTTGCGTTTTTCGGCATGGCGCAGCAGTACCCGGCGGTGCCGTCCGAAGCCACCTTCCACGCCGTGCAGATCGGCAAAATCGTCGACTTTGTCGTACACAACCGTTTCATAACCAAGTATTTCGGTATAGAATTTCAGGGAGCGATCCATGTCGCTTACGCCGATAACGGCGCCGTACATGCCTCCCGTCAGGTCGGGCCGGGTGGTAGAAAACCAGTCTTTGGCGCCAACTATTTCGAAAGTATTGCCCCAGGGATCTTTTACAAAAAAATGTTCTTCCCCGTCGGGGCGTGGAACGGGGTTGGTCTGCATATTCACGCCGCGTTTGCGCAGGTCGTGGAAGCAGGCCCACACATCCTTGCATTTTATTTTGGCGATAAAAATGCCGAGGTCGCCGAGTTGCGGCTGAAAAGCTGCGGGTAAAGGTGTACGCCCGGTGTATTGCCAGATTTCCATGCCGCCGCCGCCCTGCATGTTGAGCGCAAGAATGGCGTGCCGCGATTGTGGTTTTCCGCCCGTATAGGGCAGCATAAGCGCCGCTTCCGCCGCTTCTTCAAAGATCGGCACGTCCATGCCGAAGTGTTGTCTGTACCATTTGAAAGCTTCGTGGACGTTGGCGACGCCGATGCCGATCTGTTGTATTCCGGAAATAAACATGCGGGAAAAATACGTTGGTTAAATCACCGGCAAAGAAAAGGGGAACGGCGCAATTGTTGGTCATCATTCTTTTTTGATCGCAGGTTATTCTGACGTTTAAAAACGAGGATGGTAAAGTGCTGAAAATCAGGAATCAGGAAGAATTTATGAAGAAAGTTTGCGCGCCCTGGGTTTTGCTGCAGAACTATTGAGAAGGTAAATAATCCGGCATTTTACTACCTTTCCCGTACTTTTTGCATCACCAAAACGAACAAACCATGCTCAGCCGTCTGACCCGATTCTGGTGGGTGTTGGTCCTGCGGGGCCTTGTCTCCATTTTATTTGCCGCATTTGCTTTCTTCAACCCGGAGCTTGCCTTTGAAGCGCTCATCGTCGTATTCGGCGTTTTTCTGCTGGCGGACGGCATTTCGGCAGTCTACCTCGGCGTACGGATGCGTGGCCATGACGACGACTGGTGGATCACGCTGCTGGAAGGCGCCCTGGGCGTCGGGCTGGGGTTGATCGCGCTGCTCAATCCGGAACTTACGGCGGAAGGCCTGGTATTGGTGCTGGCTGTATGGCTGCTGGTAACCGGCGTTTTTGAGATCGGCACGGCCGTCAAACTGCGCAAGGAAATCGACAACGAATGGCTGTTGGGTTTAGCGGGCGCGGTTTCGCTGCTGCTCGGCGGCCTGATGATCCTGAATCCGACGTTTGGAGCGATATCCATCATGTTGTGGATCGGTATTTATGCGCTGCTTTTCGGGCTGTTGCTGGTGGGGTTGGGGTGGAAGATGCGGAAGTTGTGGAAGATGAGCAGTGGTGGTGATTGGTGATTGGCCCCTGCCGGTTGGAATTTCCTAGGCCTGTTGGGCATACTTCCCCAACAATCCCCGCCACCGAATCTGGATCACCCCCAGCATGGCCTCCCGGATAATGTGCAGCGACATTTTGGACTGGCCTTTTTCCCGGTCCTTGAAGGTGATGGGCACCTCTTTTACCTGAAATCCGAGGAATACGCCGCGTATTTCATTTCGATCTGGAAGGCGTAACCGATAAACCGAATCCTTCCCAGATTCATGGTTTCCAGCACTTTGCGGCGATAACAAATAAAGCCTGCCGTCGGGTCGGAAACCGGCATCCACAGGATAAAACGGGTATAGAGCGATGCGCCGTAGGAAAGTATGATCCGGTCAAGCGGCCAGTTGACCACCTGTCCGCCGCGGCAGTACCGCGAACCCACGGCTGCGTCGGCGCCTTCGTCGCGGCATTTGGCGAGCAGGCGCAGCAAGTCGGCCGGATTGTGGGAAAAATCCGCGTCCATTTCGAAAAAGTAATCGTAGTTGCGTTCGAGGCCCCAGCGAAACCCGGCAATATACGCCGTGCCGAGCCCGAGTTTGCCGCTTCGTTCCAGCAGGTGCAGGCGTCCGTTGAATTCGTCCTGCTGCAAATCCCGCACAATTTGCGCCGTACCGTCGGGCGATCCGTCGTCTACAATGAGCACGTGGAACGGTTCCGGCAGGGCAAATACCGCCCTGATGATAGCCTCTGCGTTTTCGCGTTCGTTGTATGTAGGTATGATGACGAGTGCGGACATTCTTTTTTAAAGGTTTCAGGGTTTCGGGGTGTCAGGGTTTCAGGGTTTGGGTCCTGTTTAACCCTGAAACCTTGAAACCCCGAAACCCTGAAACCTCTTAAACGGCAAATGCTACGGCAAATGCTGCCACGGATATGATCAGGCCGTACATAAAAATGTTATAACAAATACTCAGGTATCGGTACTTCTGCGCCAGCACGATCCCCAGAAAGTACAGGTCGCGGCTCATGGAGCTGTATAAAAACTCCGGATCGATCAACATTTCATTGACGCCCCATTGGAAATCTTCGAGGGGCATGTTGTAAAAATTGCCAAAAAAAAGCAAGTTGGCTTTGCGTTGTTTGATCGATTCGCGGGTCACCTTTCCTTCGGTCACCTTGGGCCGGGTGGCGAGGGTCGCATAGACCATCGAGCACAAGCACACCAGCGTAAGGATGCCGGTCGGGACAGCAAGCCGCACGTCGAATTTTTCGAGCAATTTCGGTATCAGGCTGCTGACCACAATACCGATCACCACACCGTTGACGGAAAGCATGAGGTTCGCCTTGCTGTCGGCCATGGCACTCAGGTTGGTGTGGGTGCGGTAAGTGGTGCGGTACATGGTTTCCACGCCGCGGCCCATACGCGCCTGTTTGAGCTCTTTTTCGCTTTCTTTGAGTATTTTGGAGATATCGCCCTTTTTGTTTTTATCGTCCAGAATGGCGAGTTCTTCCACGGTAGGTGCGTGGTCGGGGTTGAGGCGGCGTTTTTGTTTTAAAAGTGTTTGTATGTGCCTGGCTTTGCGTTTGTTAAACAGCTCGTTGGCGACGGCGGTGTGGTAATTGTGATTGAGCATAAAATTGAGTTCGAAATCCACCCAATCCTGTTCGCTCATCACCACCTGTTTGGTGAGTGTAAGTTCCTGGCGATACTTTCCGGTGCGGTCCCAGTAACTTTCCATGCCGAGGTGGCTGAGGTCGGCGTCGCAAATAATCTGTTCGAGCAGGTTTTGGGGTTGCTGCGGCACCTTGGTCGCCCGGATGCAGGAAAGCAGTTTTTTCAGCTCTTCGTCGGAGATTTTTCCCCGGAGGAAGTGGTCGGCATTGCTGCAACTCCGTTCTTCGTGGTCTTTCGGTCCTTCGGCATAGCCGGTATCGTGAAACCACGTAGCGATCATCAGCAGGAGCATATCGCGCTCACTGATCTGGAATCCTTCGCCGATCATACGGGCTGCGGCCACTGTTTGCGCCGTATGCTCCAGATCGTGAAACACGTAATCGGAGGAAATATATTTGTTGAAATACTCTTTAATGTGTGCCTCTGTATCCCGCAGAAGTTGCTCGCTTGAAGTCATGTTTTTAAATAGTTGGCCGGCAAAGGTAAGTAACCCAAAACGGTACGAGGTTTACCTTCGGTGGAAAATTAGCGCATATCGTTATGGATTGCCCGTCAAATATCGGACAAATGCCTTAACTGGCACAAGGATCGTTATTGCTTGTTTGATTCCGGGCCGGCATCCAGCCCCATATCTTTCCAGTCGCGGGGGCTAAGTTCGATGTTTGCCGGTTTGATCGTCAGAATAATTTCTTTCAGATTCGGCCATTTCAAGCCGGCCCGGTGCAAATCGCGAAAGTCCTTTTGCAGGAGTTCCCAATAATCCTGGTCGTAGCCCGGTTTTTCAAGAAACTTCAGGTAATACCCGATTGCCGCCTCCCGGTCGCCGGGTTTGTTGCGCAGGAGGTAAGCATGAGCCAGGTTGGTAAGCAGCCAGTCTCTGTACTGGTAGTAGAAGGCATTTTTTTCCACGTATGCTTCGGCTTTTTCCACCACAGCGATCGCCCTGGAGTAGGATTCGGGGTCGGTTTTTCCGGCATGAATCAGGTAGAACGACTCGGAAAGCATGGAATTGAGCAGCAGGTTTTGCCTGCTCGGAAACCTCGGGTTGATCGGCGAGTTTTTCGGCCAGGGCGAGGCTTTTTTCGTTCCAGGCCAGGGCATCCGCCCATTGTTCATTGGCGCTGGCGTATGCGCTTTTTTGCTGGGCATACAAATAATCGACTTCGTCGGGCAAAATATCGGGATGCGCTTCAAGGACCGCTTTTCGGAAAACGGGCACAAAAGCGTCCACACGGGCCCGTTGTTCGGGGAAACGGGCAGCAAGGCGGCTGATCGTGAACAGGGCATCACTCATCTGCTGGGCCGAATAAATTTCGCGGTATTGCCGGATGGCCTCGTCTTCTTTCCCTTCCATCAGCGCAATATGCCCGAAATAATAAGCGAACAAGCCGTACGTATAAGCATCGTAAGCCTGCCGGAAGGTGTTGCCGGCCACATCGGTTTTTCCGTGGAGTAATTGCACCATCCCCAGGCCGGAATACAGCGGTGCGAGCAAGTTGTTGCGGTAGGTGGCTACGGAGTCGGCGGGGGCGGCAGTCAGCAGTTCGTTGCCGGTGGTTATGCCGGATTCATACTGTTTGCCGGCTTCTTCGAGGTTATTGATCGAAAGAAAATAGTCTCCCAGTTTCAGGTGATTATTGATCAATGCTTTTTGGCGGGCCTGCTCTTCCGTTTTGAACCGGCCGAGTGAATCCAGTAAACGAATGGCTTGCCGGTAAGCCGATTCCGAACGTGTGTTCCCCTGTTCAAACACCCCCTGTTCGGTGTAAGCCTGTGCAAGTTTCAGGGTGGTGTTTTCCAATTGGCCGCGCCAGGTATTCATGTTGCGGCGATACAAAGCCGTTGCGTCGGAGAAAGCCGATTCGAGCAAACGTGTTTTTACCGAACGGTTGGTCGTGCCTGAAGAGAGGTACTGATTTTGAAAAATATTCCAGCGCAAGCGGGTTTCCACGTCCAAAGGCAGTTTATCAGCAACAGCAGCATGCGCGCACAAATCGTTGATATCCATTATTTTAGCATAAATACCACACAAACAATCGACCTGCGGCTGGTCGAGCAGGTTGTATTCCTTCAATTGCTGGAAGTTCTGGCGCAGGTTATAAAGCACCTGCCAGAAATCAGGCTGGACAGCGGGATCGTCGAACATTCGGATCGTCCATTCGGCGAATTGCTGCGCTGTGCCGTGAAAATCATTGCGCATCAGCGACGTGTAGGCGCCGGACTTGAACGCGGGCAGCGGGTTGTCCAATACTTTGTAGAACTCCTTGCTTACCCGAACCGCCTCTTCGTTCTTTTCACGCAACAGCAATTTCCAGATGAAGTCTTCGTATATCTCATACATCGTGGGCAGCAAGGCGCGTTGTGTGGAACCGTCGCCGAGTTTTGAATACAACCTGGAAGCGCTGGTAAAATAACTCCTCACCTGGTCGATGTTGTTGCTGGCCAACACCTGTTTGCGGTAATATTCAAAAAAAGACCGGATGAGCGGGAGGTCGCCCGACTCCGCCAAACGCTGGAAATTGCCGGAGTAATTGAGCGCTTTTTCGAGCCCTTTGCTTTGTATTTGCTCCGGAGTAAAGGCTAAAAGCCGGAGAAATTCGGTTTGCGCCGTGGCACGTATCTGGTCCGGATCGATATTTCGGAAAAACAGGTAGTTACTTTTGTCCTTTATCCGAAGCAGGCTCCCGTCGTTCGAAAAACTCAGGCGATCAAAACCCCATCGCCCACTTTGCGTCTGCAAACTAAAACGCGGCTCCCCGCTTGCCAGGTCCCACACGATAATCAGGCCGTCGGAATAACCGGCCACCAATGCCGACCCGTCGGGGTGGAAAGCGAGCGCCTCCACGTTTTGTGTTTCGTTCGGGCGTATTCGTATACTTTCGTCCAGGGGATTGTCGAGGTGGAACACCCGGATATCTTCGCCGTTGGAAAAAGCCACCTGGTCTCCGGAAGCCGACACATTGGCAAATTCGATGTTGTAGTCGTGCAGACGAAGGGTTTTCAGCTCTTTCTGGTTCGGTATGGTGTAATTCCAGATTTTTGCAATAACCTGGTTTGTGAATAAACCATGCAACAGGTCTTCCTGGACAAACATCACCGAATTCGAATTCGGGATAAAATCCAGAAATTTTATCACCCCGTTGATAGAGCGCCCCGCCTGAGCTTCACCGTTTTCCAGGGAACAAATCACCATCGAATCGGAACGAACCATAAAAGCGATCAGCTGGTCATCCGGACTGATGGCCGCCATTATTTCTTCGTTTTCTACAGAAAACCGGGTGGCAAATTCACAGGTTTTGCCTGTCAGGCCGTTTTTTACGATCAACGTGCGGTCGCGCGTCTGGTAAGCGACCCAGTTTTTACCCGTAGCGCGGACAAGTATGTTTTCAGCATTTTCGGGTATGGGGGTGATCAGGGAGAAGAACGGCGCTGCGGGCCGTTCAGTTTCATACAATTTCAGGGTATCGTTGCGAAAAAAGGCAAATTGATCTCCATTTTGACTAAAAATGACCTCGCCATCTGCCCGCAGGGTTGTTGCGCTGTCGTTGCGCAATTCGGTCAAAGCCCAGAGCTTCACGGTGCCGGTATCGGTGGCGGCGGCAAACCACCGGCCGTCGTGCGAAAACGAGCCGGACATCAGGTTGAACCTATCGTCCGGCTGAAGGTAAGTGCCGTGCCGCATGGCGCCCGCGTCTGCGGTAAGCACGTACAGCAGGTTTTTGTCGGCGCCCGCATTAAAAAACGCCGCGAGCGACGCGTCCTGCCGGATCGATAACGGGGCGCCCCGCAGCGAAATACCCGGCCCGGCACTTTCCGGAAGCTCGGCTTTTAACACCAGCGGGACACGGACAATGCTGTCGGAGCGGATAAAAAACGCCGTTTGCCGTTCCGGCATAATTTTCAGGTCGAGCACATAAGGACCGGCATTAAGGCCCCAGGGCAGGGATTTTTCCGGGCTCCAGGGCGTTTCCTTTTCGCCTTTTTTCAGCACCACGAGGCTGTCGGGGCCTCCCAGCCAGATCCGGCCTTTGTAAGAGGCCATACCCAGCACTTCGAACGGCGGGTTTTGCAGCACCACCTGCGGGCCGGGGCGTTGCCCGCCCTTTCGCTGGGCAAATACGTCGCGCATGTTGAGCGCGTATATTTTCGATTCGTTTTTGTCAAAATATAAAAACTCGCTGCCCGAGGGGCTGAAACAATAGGATCCGATCTTCGACGCCGTCACCCGGAAAACCTCCGTTGTGCTGCGCCAGAAAAGGATGTTTTTATCCGAATAAAACATCAGGGTCCAGCCGTCGGGTGAAATATCAAACCCTGTAAAACCATCCTCCACCTGCATGCCCGGGCCGGGTTTCATCGTTTCCGCTTCCCAGGAGAGCAGCTGCCGGCTGGCGGGGGCAAAAGCGTACAACCTGCGGTATTTGCCCGTACCACCGAAACGCACCTGTACGTTGCCGCCGAGGTCGTAGTCCAATTGATAACAAAAGGGCACTTGCAGGTCCTGGTATCCGGCGGTTCCGGGTTGCACCGGCGGCACGTAGTACCAGGCTTCGAGCAGGGTGTTGGTGCAGTCGGCATTGGGGCCCGGAGCGATGTATTCTCCGGCAAATTCGGCTAAGCGGTAGGCAAAAGAGCGGTCGAAATCCTTCAGCCGTTCTTCCGCGTCGTCGGCTAAGTTGGCGGCGGCGGCGTGTAAAAACTGGCGCCTTGCCTGTAGTTCGCTTTGCCGCAATTCCTGCTCCGACGAGTCGCGGCAGGCCTGTATCCGGCGGTTCATCAGCGAACGCGCGGTCTGGTTGGCATCGGCGCAACTTTTGGCGGCGCGGTAAAGCGCCATGGCTTCGTCCCAGCAGCGCAGCGAAAAAGCCCGGTCGGCTTCCTTGCCGGTGATCTGGTAACAGCTGTCGTTGCGCGACAACAGGAATTCCCGGCTGGGCCGGTAGCGACAGCGGGTTTCTTCCGTTTGGGAAAACAAAAGGCTGGGTACCAGGAGGCTGAAAAAGAGCAGAAAATGGCGCATGGCAACATTTTTACAAAAAATCCACATCCACCGCGTAAGGATACGACATCAGGTATTCCAGTGCTTTTTCGATCGGAAACCCTTCAAAAACCACCGAATAAAGCATGTTTGTGATGGGCACGTGCAGTTTGTATTGCCGGGCGAGTTGGTGTGCGATACGAAGTGTGCGCACGCCTTCAGCCAGTTCGGGCATGTTTTCGCGAATCTGGGCGGCGCCCTCACCTTTAGCAAGACGCATGCCGAATGTGTAGTTGCGGCTGTTGGTGCTGGTCGCGGTGGCCACCAGGTCGCCGATGCCGGCCACCCCGATAAACGCCGAACTCGACGCGCCGAGTGATTTACCGAAATATACCATCTCGGCCAGCCCGCGCGCGATGAGCAGCCCCTGGATGTTGCGCCCGAGCCCCAGTCCGCCCAAAATACCCGAACCCAGCGCCACGATGTTTTTCAGCGCCCCGGCCAATTCTGCGCCCAGGATGTCATAAGAGCCGAAAACGTGAAAACGCTGGCTGTTCAGCGCCGACTGTCCGGCCTGGATCACTTCCCGGAACCGGCTGCCCACGAGAGTGGCGGTAGGCTGGCCTTCCATGATCTCGATGGCCAGGTTGGGGCCGGAAAGGCAGCCGATCCGGACGACGTTGGTCTCTTCCCGCACCACTTCGCTCATGGTGCGCACGTTGGCCCGGGTAAGTACAAGGCCTGGTTTTTCAAGATCTTCTTCTTCCAGGTCTTTCAGGTCGAAACCTTTGGTACCGTGTATCACCATGTGGTGTGGCCTCAGGTAAGGCGCCAGGGCCCGCATTGTTTGCCGAAAACTGTTGGAAGGCACGATGGGCAACAAGAGGGTGCAGCGGCGCGCCAGTTCTTCCAGATCGCCCGTTGCCGTGACGCGTGGTTCGATCTGCACACCCAGGTGTGTTCGGTTCCGGTTGATGGCGTTCACCGTTTCCGGCTGCCGGCTGAAAAGTAACACATCGGCATTGTAGGCCAGCAGGTTGGATACTGCCGTTCCAAAACTTCCCGCGCCGATGACGCCTACCGGATTAAAAGGTGACATTTTTTGAATGATGAATGATGAATGATGAATGATGAATGATGAATGACAATAAATCTTACTTCACTCCTTCCGGCGTAATCCTTTTACTCCAGGTTTCTTTGCCGTCAGCGTCGTAGTTGGTTATGTCCAGTTGTCGTTCGGTGCGTTTGCCGCTGAAGCGCAAAATAGAGAAATTATGGCGGTCGACCAATGTTCCTTCCACCCGGTGGGCGTTGGCCTCCTTTTCCGCCCCGCTGTAGGAACCTGCGGTAAGCGAGGAGGTCGTGAGGTCGTACACCCAGTTGCCTGCCTTGTTTTTCATCGCGCTGAGTTCGGTAAAATGCCGGTCGCCGGTGAGGAAAATCACCCCTTTGATATTTTCCCGTTCGATAAAATGCAGGATGGTATCCCGTTCGGCGGGGAAGTAGTGGAAGCAGGTTTCGTGGTGTTCGTTGGTCGTGACCACCTGACCCCCGATGGCAACGATTTTGAAAGGCGCCGTGCTTTCGGCGAGGGCGCCGAGAAACCAGTTCAGTTGGTCTTTGCCGAGCAGGGAGCGGTCGGGGCAGGTTTCGCAGTGATTAGGTGTGCGAAAATAGCGGTTGTCGAGCAGGAAAAAGTCCATGTCGTTGTATTCGAACAGGGTGGTGCATCCTTTTTTCCCGTTGACGCCAAAGGTAGGGTTGCCCCAAAACTCGCGAAACACCTCCCAGGAAGTCTCCTTGTGAACAAAAGAACCGTCGGAATCATTGGGCCCGAAATCGTGGTCGTCCCAGATGGCGTATTGCGGCGTGGATGCGAGCAGCGGCTGAAGTTCCGGCGTGGCGCGGTCGTGCGTCCAGCGATGGATCATTCCGCTGCGGGTGTTCCAATCGACTTCCCGGTAATACACGTCGTCGCCGAGCCAGAGCATCAAATCGGGTTTTTGCTGGTAAATGCTCGTAAAAATGTGATAATCAGAACCATATGGTTTCCCCGGGCGGTCGTATTCCGGTTCGTTGATGTAGGCGCAGCTGCCCGTCGCGAGGGCAAAAGGCGGCGGGTCGGTGCGCCATTGCCAGAGTGCCTGGGTTTTAAAATGGGTGGGATACGGCAGATTTACGGGCTGGTTATTGATGTGGACGGTGTATAAATACCTGCGCCCCGGCTCCAGTTTTTCGGCGAGACACTTGGCGGTAAAACTCCCTTTTGCGACCTGTACCGGCGCCGTCCACGATTTTTTATCCGGTTTTTCTTCGTCCCAGTATTGTACCTGCACCTGTGCATCCGTTTTGGTCTGTACCCAGATCAGGGCTTCGCGCAAATCCACGTAACCGATCATGGGGCCGTTTTGGAGGCCGGCATTGCCGGCAAGGGCGGCAGCAGTCCCGTTTGTCGCCGGCGCCGGCGCCTTGCATCCGGCAATTAAAAATAAAAGAAGTGCTCCGAAGTGTTGAATCCTGGTTTGCATACCTGAAAAAATTATACGCCGCCAAGGTACGTCAAACACCGGTTTAAACCCCCGTTTTACAAAAAAGTCAAACACGGACCCAACCATTCGATTTGGCACATCGTTTATAAAATTGAAATAAAATTTTCCAAAACACTTGCTTTTTCCGAAATAAAAACTTTACTTTGAACCAATAAAAATAGGAGGTTCGCCATGACAATACGCATAGCTTCACTCATAACCCTCCTCGCGCTCTCCCTCGCGGCAACTGCACAATCGGCAGAGAAAACTTTTTCCAAGTCATTTAACACCGACGGAAAGGGTACGATCAACCTCGATTTGCCAGGCGCTATCGATCTGAAAGTCTGGGACAATCCTTCCATCCGTATCGGCATTACCGTCAGTATTCCGACCGGCAACAGCTCGATGCTCGGCGAACTCGCCAACATCGGCCGTTACAACCTCGTGTCGAAATCCGAGGGCGATGTGCTGACGATCCAGGCGCCCAATATGCAAAAACGGGTCACATTAAAGGGGGCAGAATTTCGCGAGACACTCACGTTCGTCGTGTTTGTACCCAAAGACCTGACGATCGAAATGCCCAACGCCCAGGCTTTTGCAGAAAACAGAAAGTAGTTTTTCAACCCGTGTTAATAGGTGCGTCAAAAGGATGCACCGCCAGCAAACAATTCGATTACCCGGATGGCGTTACTGCTTCCGGGTAATTTTTTGCACTTTTGAAAAGCCGCGACTTCACCCGAACTTTGTCCAAAATTTAAACACATGATGCAGAGCCGGCTATTCGCCCTTTTAATCTTCGCTGCCGTTTCCTACTCCGCCCAGGCGCAGATGGAACGCACGATTTACCAGGTTTTTGACATCGATTCCGTAAAAACCGTTTACCTCGACATTGCGGATATATACCAGATCTATTCCTGGGCAGGCAGTACCATCCTGATTGAAACAAACGTCCAGCTCTCGCACGGCTCTGCGGAAATCCTCGACTACCTGATCAAGGAAGGGCGTTATGACGTCGATATGGACACCCTCGTGATGCCCGAAGTGAAGATTTATACCAAAATGCCCGATCGCAAAAAGAAACGGGTGAAAACGCCGGACGGCGAGATCACGGAAATCCCCGAAGCGAAAATTTTTGTACCCGATACCTTTACCTGGTCGGATGACAAAAAGCGTTTGTGGCGGATACAAAAATGAATATTTTCCCGATAAAAACGGGACGTAACATATTATGCCGCAATTAGTTGAACTCGTGCTTCTCCCCGGAGAACACCACAACCCGGCCCTGCTCCGGCAAAAAGCCGCCGCTCAGGCAGGGCTTCGACCCGAACAGATCAGCCATCTCGAAATTATAAAATCCTCGCTCGACGCGCGCGCGCGCCAGCCCTTGTACCGCGTCCGTGTGGAAATATACCGGCAAGGAGAAGTTTTTACCCCGGAACCGGCCATTCTCCAGGGATTCCACCCCGTGGAAGGCCGCAAAACGGCGATCATCGTGGGCGCCGGGCCGGCGGGTTATTTTGCCGCCCTGGAATTGCTCGAACGCGGTATCCGGCCCATCGTGCTCGACCGCGGCAAAGACGTACGCGACCGCCGCCGCGACCTGCGCGCCATTCAGCAGTTCGGCGAAGTGAATCCCCACTCCAATTATTGTTTCGGAGAAGGCGGCGCCGGCACCTATTCTGACGGCAAATTATACACCCGGTCCGTAAAACGCGGCGACGTGCGGAAGGCCCTGCGCCTGCTGGTGGAACATGGCGCCAAATCCGACATTCTTACGGAAGCGCATCCGCACATCGGTTCCAACAAACTGCCCGGCGTCGTTCAGAATATCCGCGAAACGATCCTGCATTACGGCGGCGAGGTTCATTTCGGGCAGTGGGTCACCGGTTTGATTTTTGGGGATGCGGGCGCCGGCGGCTACAGTCGCCGGATTATTGGTGTGATTACAGAGCGGACAGATGCCAGATGCCAGATACCAGATGCCAGATTCGAGATTCCAGATGACAGAAGACAGATACCAGATGACAGAGGACAGACGGCATCTGGCATCTCGAATCTGGCATCTGGTATCTGGAATCTCGAATCTGGAATCTCGCATCTGGAATCTGGAATCTCGCATCTCGCATCTGCAGAATGGCTGGCCGACGCCGTAATCCTCGCTACCGGCCACTCTGCACGTGATATTTACCGGCTTTTGCACCGCGAAGGCGTCCGGATCGAAGCCAAACCTTTTGCACTTGGGGTGCGGGTGGAACATCCCCAGGAATTGATCGACAACATTCAATACAAACGCAATCTGCGGGACGAACATTTGCCGGCAGCAAGTTATAACCTCGTTTGTCAGATCAAGGGCCGGGGCGTGTTTTCCTTTTGCATGTGCCCCGGCGGACTGATTGTGCCCTCGGCTACTGCGCCCGGAGAGATTGTGGTGAACGGCATGAGTATGAGCCGGCGCGACTCGCCGTTCGCCAATTCGGGCATGGTCACTTCCGTGGAAGCGGAGGACCTGGCGCCCTGGGCAAAACACGGCGTCTTCGCTGCCATGGAATTTCAAAGCGAAGTGGAAAGACGGCTTTTTCAGGCCGGCGACGGGAGTCAGAAAGGGCCTTCGCTGCGCCTGCCCGATTTTATTCACGGAAAATTATCGGCTGACCTGCCGGGGTCGTCGTATATACCCGGGCTGTACCCGGCGCCTTTGTACGACCTGCTTCCCCCCTTCATTTACAAGCGTTTACGCGACGGACTGTCGGAATTCGGGAAAATGATGCGCGGGTTTTACACCGAAGAAGCCAACGTAGTGGCTACCGAAAGCCGCACCAGCGCACCCGTGCGTGTGCCACGCGACGCAAAAACCCTGATGCATCCGGACGTGGAAGCATTGTTTCCCTGCGGAGAAGGCGCCGGGTACGCCGGGGGCATTATCTCGGCGGCCATGGACGGGCAAAATGTGTCCCGGGCAGCGGCCGAACTGATTGGCGCTTGACGTATTTACCGGGTTATTGGTTATTGGTTATTGGTTGTTGGTTGTTGGTTAGAATAATTGGCAACCAATAATCGTTTTGGATTCAAAAATGCCATGCCAAAAACATCGTTTGCTCTGCTCCTTTTGCTGCCCCTCCTGAGCCTGCTCTACGCCTGCGGTGCCGGACGGTATCCGCCCTCCGGCGGCCCCCGGTACAATGATCATGGTGACTATTCCGCTTCAAAAGATGCCCTGAGCCCGCTACTCACCGAATCCCTGTTCGATTACAAAGACCGCACCCTGAGTGAAGAAGACATCCGGCGCATACTCGACGGTCATATCGCGATAGGGGATACCGTTCGGCTGGCCATATTTCATACCGGCGGCTCCATGGCGCGTTACGGCGCCTGGCGATGGAACGACGAAGAAAGTTTGAAAACGCAGCAACAACTGATCGACACACTCACCTGGGCGCTCCGGCGATCCGGCCGGGTACAAAAAGTGATCCTGCTGCCTTCTATGGTGACCGGCCATAAGCCGAATATTCACCAATTGCGCGAATCGGCCGTGCGCCTGCAGGCTGATATGTTGCTGGTTTACAGCCTGCACAGCGATTTGTACCAAAAATACCGGGTTTTTAAAAAAGACGAAGCGAAAGCGTTTGCCACCACGGAAGCCATCCTGATGGACATCCGAACCGGGGTCATTCCACACACCAGCGTGGTGACAAAAAGCGCCCAAAGCACAAAAGTTCAAAGTGATTTTACACCCGAAGAACTTGAAAAACGCGCCCTGCACACCGCCACCCTCGAAGCCCTGCTCGAAACCGGCCGGCAGGCCGCAGAATTTTTAAAATAAAAGAGGGGGGAGTTATGAATGATGAATGATGAGTTATGAATGATGAAATTGCGGAGAGTACGTCCATGCATCATTTATCGCAAACACTGTGTTGCTCCCTTTCCCGGGCCTCCGAGCAACGCACCCATTCATCATTCATAACTCATCATTCATAACTCCCCCGCAAAAACTGTGTTGCTCCCTTTCCCGGGCCTCAGAGCAACGCACCCATTCATCATTCATAACTCATCATTCATCATTCACCCCCCCTCTTCGGATCGCTTTTTTTTCCGAAAGTCTTCTTTTGGCCTCGGTCCGGGCCTCTTTTGCGCCGGCCGGAATACGGGTGCGTTTGCGCTTTTTGGGTCTGTGCAAGGCTTTTTCCAGCAGGCGCAGGAGTTTTTCTTCGGCCAGCAGTTTGTTGGCGAGTTGTGATCGTTCGGTCTGGTTGACGGCGGAAAGAAAACCTTCCGCCGATATCTGATTGGCCAGGTTTTCCAGAATCAGGGCTTTTTCTTCCTCTGTCAAAGCCTCCGAGGCCGCTACTTCGAAGCGAGCCTCCACCTTCGTCTCCACTTTATTGACGTTCTGCCCGCCCTTGCCGCCGGAGCGGGAGGTGCGGTAGGAAAGTTCCGATTTGACCAGTTCGGTATTCATAATATGGTTTTGAAGCCAAACACAAGGTCGTGGCAATCAGTTCAAAACGGGTGCAGGGAAAAAAATGTATGCTGCCGTTGAGATTTGAACAGCCGAAACGTCTGATAAAAAAGTAAACCCCAAAAAACCAGTCCTGAAGGCAGGGCGAGGCTCCTGAAACCCATTTTTACCTGACCGATTTAGTCATAGTCTCATTGCAATGAGACTATGACTATAGTAGGCTGTAGCAACCGAAAATTGAATTTGTTTTGTTTTTAATCAAATTTAGGTAATGCTTATCTTTATAGCGTTTATTGTGCCCTTCTTTGCCTCTTTGTTTTTCACCACTCAACACTCAATTTGTTATGAAAATCATTTTAGTGATCGCCTTGCTGTGGTGCTCTACCCTGGGCGCTGTCGTTCCGTTGAATAGCCTGGTGTCAACGCCAACCCCCTTGCCGGTTTTGACGGAAAACCCATTTATCCCGCAACATACCCAGAAAGCCGTGCGGAACAGCGGCCGGATCACCGCCACCAACGGCCGGGGAAGTGGTTTTATTGAAGACGAAAACGGCAATACCGTCCGGGTTTCCGCAAGAGAAATTAAAAGGGGGAAACTCGCAAAAAACAAAGTAGCCACCTTTGATTCGAAATTTAAGGCCGGCGAGAACCACGCTATCAATGTGGAAATTAAATAAAGACCTGAAAACAAGGTACTTGCAGTCAAAATTTCTATCATGAAAAATCAGGAAAACATGAAAACCAGCACTTCAATCATCATATTGTGCCTGTTCCTGCTTGCGGGCTCTCAGGCGAATGCTCAAAGTATTTCCAGTCTTTTGTGCGGCGACGACAGCCGCGAGTGGGAATTGCGCAAATGCGACCTGGAAGGTATGGAGGATTGGGAATGGGAAGAATTCGGGGATCACGATGAGTTTGAAGAGGATTCGGATTTGGCGCAACTGCTGCCGGAAACGATCATTTTTTATCAAAACGGGACTTGCGAAATGTTGTATGTATCGTATTTTATAGAGTCAGACGATACACCTTACGATAACTTTACCGACAGCGATATCACCGTGAAAGGCCGGTGGCAGGTAAGCGGCACTACCGTCACTGTTACAGAAGACGGGGGCTGGAGCTGGTCGCTGAACAACCTCGACTTCCTGAAGGACGATGACGGGGGCTATGATTTCGAATGTACGCCGGTTTTCGCCGCCCATACCAATGACATCAAGGCCGTTGTGTACGACTGGTGGCCGGCAGAAGACGACGATGACGACGACGACGAGGAGGAAGAAGACGAAGATGAGGACGACGACGATGGCGGTGGCGGCAAACGCAGATAATATATATCCTTTTTTACCGGACTGAAACTTATGAATCAAATTCCCGATCGCGATTGGGCCAAACTCCGCCTCGCTTTTGAAACCAACGCGCTCATTCTTGTTGTGGGCCCTACGCTGAGTTCCGTTCCGGATGCTGCGGGCGCTGCCATCCCGATGCAGGCAGCGCTCGCGCAACACCTTGCCGGCGAACTCGACGACGACCGTAAGCCCGCGCCCGGCACCGACCTGACCACCGTTGCCGGGCAATTGGTGCGCGACAAAGGCCGAATGACCCTGGAAGTCGCAATGGACGGCTTTTTTCGCAAGCCGATCCCCTCAACCCGGTTCAGGAAGCCCTGGCACAACTGCCCTTTCACATTATCATCAATGTTGCCCACGATAAACAGATCTGCGCGGCGCTCGACCGTTTTAACGTCAAGTATCGCGAAGAATACTACAACTTCCGGCAGCCGCGTGACTTTGTTTACGACCCGAATGACAAGCGCACTTTTGTATACCACCTGCTCGGTGCGGTAAATTGCAAAGATGACAGCACCGGACAGGTCAACAAAACCTTCGGTTCGCTGGTAATGACCGGAGCCGACCAGGTGGAATCCCTCAAACAGGTGGTGCAAACCGAGCGAAAAATTCCCAACTCGCTGCTCGCCGAGCTCAACGACTCTAAAACCTACCTGTTCGTCGGCTTTAATTTCGACGCCTGGTACCTTCGCCTGCTGCTCTACAGCCTCGGCCTGAGCGACAACGCCGATGCCATGCCCAGTTGGGCGCTCCACACCGGGCCGAACGAACTGAACTATTCCACATCGGCTTTTTTCAGTTCACGGTACAAGATCAATTTTCTTAAATTGCCCGAAGCGGACTTCGTGCAAGACCTCTGCAACCGGTACAAAGCGGAACTGGGTGCGGCCGACGAACCGGCGGCCGACGCTGCGGGCTCCGGCCGTCAGTTGAATGCGCTCATCGTCAGCGACCCCGCCGACGAGGCTCTGCGCCAGGACTTTCTGCGGGCACTGGCGCCCCTGCGCACCCGCTACAACCTGCACATACACGAAACCCTGGCCGGAGAAGACGTTCAGGCCACATTTGAGCGGCAACTGGCCGACAGCCAGTTTATTTTTCCGCTCATTTCCGGCAATTTTTTTTCCAACGAACAAATCATCGAGCAGCAGTTCCAAAAAATAATAGACGCCGATGTGCCGGGCAAAACCATCGTATCGCCCGTCCTCATCGGCAAATGTATGTGGAAAATGGTCCTCAAAGGCCCGCTGGTCAACGCGGTGGTGCCCAATAACAGCGAGCCGGTGAGCAGTTGGCCCGACCCCGCAGCAGCCTGGACCGATGTCGCCCAGGAAATAGAACGCAGGATCAAAACGCACTTTTCCTGAACGCCCCAATAAAACAATGACATTCAATGACCCAACGGCGATCAATGACGTGCAATAACCCACTGACGTTCAATGACGTAACAACCCAATGACGACTACCGACGTAATGACGAAAACATCGTTATCCTACCGCTACCCCGGCCTCCAGCCTTTCGAGGCGAAAGATGCCGCCCTGTTCTACGGCCGCGAGCGCGAAAGCCGCGCCCTGTATGCCCAGGTCATGGTTGAAAAAATGGTCGTCCTGTTCGCCAAATCGGGTATGGGCAAAAGTTCCCTGCTCAATGCCGGGCTTACCCCGCTGTTGGAAAAAACCAACGTATTGCCCCTGAACATGCGCCTGAACAAAGTGGCCATGCCGCTCGAAGAGCAGTTTTTAGAGGAACTGGATCGCGATGAATTCCAAAACAGCGTTATGCTCGATCCCGCCTTGCGGCACAGCGGCGCTCCACTTTGGGAACAAATAAAAGCCGCACAGTTTATCAAAAACGGCGCCCCGGCGGTGCCCCTTTTTATACTGGATCAGTTCGAGGAGATTTTTACTTTGTATACTCCGGAACTGAGGCAGAAATTTGTCAACGAACTGGCGGAACTCACCAACGGCAATCCGCCCGAATCTTACCTGGAACGCCTCCGCTCCCGCATCACCGCAGGTGAGCGCCTCGACGTGCCGACCCTGGAATCCTCACCGCGTTGCAAGTTTATCTTCGCCATCCGATCCGACCTGCTGCACCTGCTCAACGGGCTCACCCCGTTTATTCCCGATATTATGCGCGGTCGTTTCGAACTCCTGCCGTTTGGCCGGGTGCAGGCCGAAGAGGCCATTACCATGCCCGCCATGTTCAGCGAAGTGGGGCGTTCATTCGCCAGCCCGCCTTTCCAATACAACGAAGCGGCCCTCGATACCCTCATCAATTACCTGTCAAAAAACGGTGCGGAGGACGTGGAGTCCTTCCAGTTACAGATCCTTTGCCAGTACGTCGAACGGCTCATGATCGGGGAAAATACCCCGGCAGCAGGTGAGGGCTCCGCCCGGAAAGAAATCCGGAAATCAGCCATCGTCACCCCCGCGCTTTTTGGCAACGAGGAGGGCTTAAAGGCCATTTTGCGCAATTTTTATACCGACCAGATTGCTGCATTACCCGCTGAAAAACAGATGATTGCACGGGAAATTATCGAAGAGGAACTCATCACCGAAACCGAACGGCGCCGGAGTGTGGCAGAAGACGACCTCCTGCACCTGCATGCCGACCGCCCCCTGCTCGACCAACTGGTGGAGATGCGTCTGCTGCGCAAGGAACCCCGCCTCAAAACGTTTTATTACGAAATCAGCCACGACACCCTCGTGCCGCCCATTCTTGTAAAATACAAGGAACGGCACCAGGAAGAAGAACGGCTGGCCGAACAGGAACGCCTCCGGCAGGAAAAAGCCGAACGCGACGCTCAACTCGCCCGCGAGCGCCAAAAACGCATCCGGGCTCTCCGGATCACCCTGTATTCCCTGACGCTGGCCGTTGTTTCGATCGTGGCGATGATTTACGCCATCATGCTGCGCAATGCCGCAGAACGCGACAAACGCCTGGCTTATGCCAACGATATCGCCTATAAAAGCCAGATCGCCCTGCGCGAAGGCGACCGGACTGCGGCATTTCGCCTGGCCGAGTTTGCACATCTTTACGTAGACGGCAACAACAACAACGTATTGGGCGCCCTGGCCGAAGCGTATTATTACAACGACCACCCCGATTCGTTGAACCACCGCCTGCCCTGGAATTTCAACCCGGAAGGCCACAACGCTCCCGTTTGGGTGGTGGCTTTTTCACCCGACGGCAAACAACTCGCCACTGCCTCGGAAGACAATACCGCCAAAATTTGGGATTTGAACACCGGGAAAAACGTGCTCACGCTGGAAAGGCACAAAGCCTCCGTCGAAGGGATCGCGTTTTCACCCGACGGCAAATGGCTGGCCACCGCATCGGAAGACAGCTCCGCCGTCATCTGGGACTTGCAAACGGGCAAACCCCGGAACATACTCCGGGGGCACGAAAACTCGGTTTCCTGCATCGCCTTTTCGCCCGACGGAAAAAAACTCGCTACGGGGTCGCACGACAATTTTATCATGATCTGGAACGCCGAAACGGGCGACTCGCTCCGCCGGATCGAAGCCCACGAATACCCTATCCTGAGTATCGCCTTTTCGCCCGACGGAAAAAGTCTCGCAACGGGGTCGTACGACGAAACCGCCAAAATATGGGATATTGATTCCGGAAAAGCCGTATTTACGCTGGAAGACCATGATAATTCCGTCAACTGTGTCGCTTTTTCACCCGACGGCAACTATCTGGCGACGGGTTCGAACGACAAAACCGCCAAAATATGGGACCTGAAAACGGGCAAAGCAACACAAACAATCGAAGGGCATAGCAGCAACATCAGCAGCGTCGCTTTTTCACCCGACGGCAAAAGCTTCGCAACGGGATCGTACGACAACTCCGCCAAAATATGGGACCTGACCGACGATGGCCGGTTGTTCTTCGACCTGGAAGGACACCGGGGCTACGTGAGCAGCGTCGCTTTTTCGCCCGATGGCAATTACCTGGCAACGGGATCGGTTGATAACAACGCCAAAATCTGGGACCTTCACAGCGAGCGGGAGGCAGTAACCCTGACTGGTCCAAAAAAACCGGTCCGGTCCGTGGCATTTTCACCCGATGGCAAAAAACTGGCCGCCGCATCGGACGACAACACGGCCAAAATCTGGGAGCTCGGCAGCAGCAAAACCACACTTGTTCTGGAAGGTCATACTTTACCTGTTTTGTGCGTCGCTTTTTCACCCGACGGAAAAAAACTGGCCACCGCATCGGAAGACAGTACGGCCAGAATCTGGGAACCGGGAACCGGGAAAATGACCCTTTTACTCCGGGGACATGAAGACTACGTGGGTTGCGTCGCTTTTTCACCGAATGGAAAGGTGATTGCAACGGGTTCGGACGACAAAACCATCAAAATCTGGAATCCGGACACCGGCAAACCCGTGTCGACACTTGCCGGGCATGACGCTGCCGTTAACCAGGTGGCCATTTCTCCCGATGGAAAATGGCTGGCCAGCGCATCGGAAGACAGTACGGCGCGAATCTGGAACCTGGAAACCGGCAAGGAAAAAATGACGCTCAGGGGGCACAACGGCCCCGTGACCTGTATTGCTTTTTCACCCGACGGGAAAAGGTTTGCGACGGGTTCGTCGGACAAAACCGCCAAAATATGGGACACAACCAACGGCGACCTGGCTTTTAGCCTCAAAGAACACCTTTCTGCCGTAAGCAGCCTGGCTTTTTCACCCGACGGCAAAAAACTCGCGACGGGTTCCGACGACAAAACCGCCAAAGTTTGGGATCTGACCGCCGTGGAGGTGATCATGACACTGGAAGGCCACAGCAAGTCGGTCAAAGGCATCGCCTTTTCACCCGACGGAAAACAGGTGGCAACCGGGGCTTTTGAAGGCATTGTCAAAATCTGGGACATCGATGCGGATGTCATCATCCAAAAACTGAAATCGCAGCGCCGCCTCGCGCCGCTGACGCACCCGCAACTCAATCTCTGGGGCTTGAAAGGTTTGCTGGACATGCGCAAAGGCAATGAAGATCGTCTCCGCCAAACCGGGGAAACCTGGCAGATCGCGGCGTTCGCCGACCTTTATGCCCAGGATTCCCGAAACAGCCGGGATCGGAAAGGCTTCGACCGGGCTTCCCGTTTATACCGGTCCGCCGCTGAAAGTGGCGGCGACAGTACGTTATTGTTGCGTTTGCGCTCTTTCAAATCGCAATAAGTGGCAATCAGATTGGTTGATAATGGTTGATAAAGTTGATGTTGGGATTGAAAAATGGCATAAATTAGTGCCTTTTCGGCCCAAAATATCAACCTGATAAACTTTTATAAACCCACATCAACCTTTTAGTTATAGGCCGCTCACACCTGTCCCAGCAAAAACTTCCGCACCAGGTTCAGGGCAAAAGTACCGGTGAGTTGGATGTTTTTCAGGCGATCCCGGCCAAACGTGTGTTTTTCAGTGACCGTCCGGTTGCGGTCGCTCACAGCCATCCACACCGTGCCGACGGGTTTGTCGGGTGTGCCGCCGTCGGGTCCGGCAATACCGGAAATGGAAACGGCCAGGTCAACTCCGAGGGTATCGAGCGCGCCCGACGCCATTTCCTGCACGGCCTCCTCACTTACCGCGCCGAAACGGGACAACGTTTCGGTTTTTACACCCAGCAGTTTTGTTTTCATCTCGTAGGAATACGTCACCACCGAACCCGGAAAATAAGCCGATGATCCCGGCACCGAAGTGATCAGGTGTGCGACGTAACCACCCGTACAGCTTTCTGCCGTCCCGAATTGTTTGCCTTGTGCGAGCAGCATTTTGCCCAGTGCCAGCGGCAGGGTTTCGTCGTCGCGGCCATAGACCAGGTCGGGTATAAGTAACTCTAATTCAGCGGCTTTTGCATCGATTTCGGCATTCAGCAAACGTTCTGAATCCGGCGTAACCTCGCCGGGCCAAACACCCGTGAGCCGCAGGCGCACCTGGCCGAGCGCCGGAAGATAAGCCAGCCTGATGTGAGCCGGCAGGGCGTCTTCAAAAGTTTCGATCCGGCGGGCGATATTGCTTTCTCCTTCTCCGGCTGTACCAAGGGTTCGGTGAGCAATGGGGCGTGTCGGAAACCGGCTCTGCAGGCGCGGCATGACCTCATAAGTCATCAGGTATTCCATTTCAAACGGCACACCGGGCAGGGAAATAAACACTTTGCCGTCTTTTTCAAACCACATACCGGGCGCCTGGCCAACTTTATTAACGAGCAACGTTGCATTATCGGGCAAGGTAGCCTGGCCGGTCATGGCCGGCGATACGGGGCGGCCGATTTTTTGGAAATACTTCGAAATGCGGTCGTAGGTTTCCCTGGTGAAAAACCATACGGGCGCCGAACATATCGGCCAGCGTTTTTTGGTGATATCGTCTTTGGTCGGGCCCAGGCCGCCGGTCATGATCACGATGTCGGCAAGTGCGGCAGCGTGATTAACCCCTCCGTAATTGCTTCCGCAGTATCTCCGACGCTGCTTTTGCCCGTTACCAAAATGCCCCGGAGGTTCAGTTCACGGCTCATCCATGCCGAATTGGTGTCCACAATTTGCCCGATCAGAATTTCGTCGCCAATAGTAAGGAGGTGTGCGATCATGTTTGTCTCTCTATAAACTTTTTGTTTGTTTTAAAATCACATTGCATACGTTCAAAAGCGAAAGTCGCTTATTTTTGTCGCTGTTTTTAACAAAATGACCTACGACGAATTCGGATTCGAAGAAACGGGCGAGCCGGCGGAACAAACGGCCGGCCCTCATGTGCCGATGCGCGAACAATTCCCGCCGGCCGGCTCCTCCTACCTCGGCGGCACAAGCGACGGATGGGAGTACCGCAGCATTTTTGCGGGCTCAAAGTTGGCATACACATACGAGATGGTGAAACAGTTTTTGCAGGAGGAAGGTTACGGCGACGTGCCGCTGCCTGAAACAGCCGAAGAACTGAGGTTGTTCCGGCGCCCGCGCGGGCGGCAGCTGCAATTATTCAGCGAGCGGGGGTACATACACAACCCGCTCAAAATCATCTTTCCCCAGGGTCAGCGCAACACCCTGTTGCTCTGCGTGTATAATGAAAAAGCGCCGGGGCACCTGCTGCGTTTTCACGGCGTGACGCCTTCGTAGTCCGGAATGCCGGAACGTTTTTTCTTTTATTTTTGACAGGATTTACAGGATTTACAGGTTAAACTTCGTAATCCGGAATGCCGGAACGTTTTTTTCTTTTCCAGAACTGGAGTCCCGCGTGACCCGGAGGTCGCGCCAAAAAGGTAACGCCGGGCAGCGACTTTTCGCGCCCGGCGTCAAACCAAACCCTTACTGTGTTTTTTCCAACCCGCCGGATATTCGGGCGGGCGTTTTTTTGTCGGCAAAGGCAGGTATTTAACCCCTCCCGCCCCCTCCCGGTCGGAGCCGGGAGGAGACAAAAAGGAGTTTGTGCTTATTTGCCTGGTTTCCGGGGCAATTGAACGGGCATTCTAATGGGTAAAGACGCCTGTTTCCTTAAAAAGGTTGGGTCACGGGGTTATATTTATCCAAAATATTGTCGGAGGGCAGTCATAAATATTTCTTTCTGGCCTGCCGACACCACAAGATTGACGCCGTTTTGCATGATCACGTGGCCACCTTTGCCGCGTACATACTTTTTGATGTGTTTCAGGTGGATTGTATGCGAGCGGTGAATCCGGATGAACGAATGTTCCGGCAACATCAATTCCACCTCCCGCAGGGTCCGGCACACCAGTATCTGCCGTTTGTCGGTAAAATGAAGCAGGGTATAGTTACCGCTTGCTTCCAGGTAGGCGATATCTTTTATCTTTTCGAAACAAAAACCTTCCATCGTAGGTAACACGACTTTTTTGGACGATTTCCGCATAACGCCATATTCTGGTTTGAATGCGACGGCGCGTGCGCTGCGATTCGGTTCGGCCGGATCGGAAATGCTGTGAATTGGTACGGCGTTCAACATGGCAGAAAAGATAAAAGATGATGAGTGGTTTGTGGTTTCAAAAACTTTCTGAGACAAAAGTACCGGCGGATATCCGGGCCCACAATCCAAATTTAAGGAATAAGTCAGGTTCCTGAACCTTCCTTTCGATTTGGCAATTTGACGAAAAACCGACACTTTTGGGCACTGAAACACGTCATGGCCAAAACACCATCCGATCGATTATACCGCCTGGTCCGTTCGCTTTCGCCCGCCGAGAAGCGCTATTTCCGCCTGTTTACCGGTACGAAAGCCGAGGGATCGAGCAAATACCAGCAACTTTTTGAAGCGATTGCGGCGATGGGCGTATTCGACGAAGAAGCGCTGAAGCGCAAAGTGTACAAAAATCAGCCGCCGGAGGGCAAAAAATACTCCGAATTAAAGGCTTATCTGTACGAACTCGTGCTCAAAGCCCTGCAATCGTTCGACGAGCAGCAATCGGTTGAATACCGCCTGAATCACCTGCTCCAAAGCGTCGCTGTGTTGTACAAAAGGGGGCACTACGACGATTGCCGCGACCTGCTGCACAAAGCGGAAAAGTTGTCAAAACAATACGAAAGTTTCACCCATTTGCTGGAGGTCATTCGTTGGGAAAAACAACTGGCTTACACCCGTATGGATGTGGATTTTTTGAACCGCCAACTGGGGCATCTCCAATTTGAGGAAGACCACGCGCTCGAACAATTGCGCAATGTCGCCGACTACCGCAAGGCTTTTTTTCAGGCCTACACCACCATTAAAAAAGAAAACCGGCTCCGGGGTTATGACCTGAAGACGCAATTACAAGATATTGTAAATCAGGAACTTTTAAGCGATTCCGACCTCGCTCTCTCCCACAAGGCGCGGGTGATGTACTACCGGACGCTCAACATTTACCACTTTGCCGCGCTGGAATACCAGCCGTTTTATGAAAGCGGCAAAAAACTGATCGCCCTGCTCGAATCACAACCTCATTTTTTGCGCGAAAACCTGTCGGACTACATCGCCGCCCTGAGCAACCTGATCCTCTCCTGCGGCCTCCAGCAAAAATACGACGAGGTGCACTTTTGCTTAGAAAAATTGCGCAACCTGACCCCCATCACCGAAGACGACCGCCGGAAGATCCACCGGCAGTATTACTCCAACAAACTGGCTCTTTGCACCTACACCGGCGAATTTGAAACCGGGCGCAGGGAAATGGAGCAATGCCTGAACGAATCGTCGGCGCTGGATCAGCACGACTACGAAACGGCCAGTTTTTATTTTCAGTTCTGCACCATCTGCTTCGGATGCGGCGATTACAACGGCGCCCTGGCCTATCTGAACGATTGGCTCAACCAACCCCGCTCCGTCGAACGGGAAGACCTGCAAAGCCTTGCCCGGGTGTTGTCACTGATCCTGCACGTGGAAATGGGCAATACGGTATTGCTGGAATCCCTGCTCCGCTCCACCACGCGTTTTTTGCAAAAGAAAAACCGCCTGTACGATCTCGAACGGCGGTTTATGCATTTTGTTTCCGAACTGATGCGGCAGGCTTCTGTGCGCGACCAGCGTAGTGTTTTTCAGAAAATGAAGGCTGATTTACAAGAGATTGTAAAAATGCCGGGTGCAAAAGTGCTGCTGCAAACATTTGACCTCGAAGCCTGGTTAGATTCCAGGATCAGTGGTCAGGCGTTTGCAGCAGTGGTGCGGGACAAATGGAGGCGGGAAACCGAAAAAGCCTGAGTTTCAGCCGCCCTGAGAAGCGCCCGTGGTAATCACGGCAGTCAGATCTTCAGAACGGATGTCCACAGCCGTCCAACGGGTGCGGTACGTAAACCGGCGACCCTTGATCATGTAACCGCCTTTCAGCCGGTTCATTTGTGATTCGTCGAGGGTGGTGACGAAACTTTGAACCTTGAGTTCGCTTAGATTGAGTTTTGCTTTTGCCATACGGTAACAACAGTTTGATAATGAATGAATCGGATAAGTACCGAAAAGATAAAGGATCAGCAAAAGGTCGGTTTTACCAGTTTTTTGGAAAAGTCAGGATTCTGAAGGTAGTTATATTGTTGAACTACGATCTTATTCCGCGATTATTTGTTCAAAGATACTTAAAAACCAGTTCTTGTTCAAATCCCGAACGCAACAAAGACGCCGCAGTTTTTTCCCGCATCTGCCCGTCATTTTTATACTGGATGCGTTTTTTCTCCAGAAGTTGTTGCAACAGTCCCAGATACGCCGCTTCGTCGATGGATTCGAGCGCTTTTTGAATGAGGTCCGGAGCAATATCCCGCATACGCAATTCCTGTCTGATACGCACCCGCCCCCAGTGGTTGATGCGAAATTTGCCTCCCGCATAAGCCAATGCAAAACGTTCTTCGTTAAAAAAACCGTCGTCCCGCAGCACTTCAAAAATTTGCTCCGCATCCGCGGCGCTGATGCCCAGTTCTTTCAGTTTTTGCCGCACCTCTTTGGGGCATCGTTCGCGGTAAGCGCAGAAATGCTCCATTCGCGCCAGCGCAGCGTCGGGAGTGAGGGTTTTTTCAGGTCGTTTCGCGGAGTAAAATGCCATAACGCGGGGGTCGGGTTTAAAACCGCAGCAAGACTAATTTCAACTTGTTGCGAAATTCGGATGGCACCAGGCATTCGCCGGTACTGATTTGGAGGGCGTCGCGAAAACGCAGGCGGAGGTTTTGTCCGACCGTGTTGATCAGGCTGTTGCGATCAAAATCTCCAAGCGGGGAAATAACATACTCGCTGCACGTATTTTCATACTTGATTTCATCATTGAACAAAAATGCAACTGATCGGTAGAGCGCAGCAGAAAAAAGGATGAAAAAGTACCTTCGTCATCCTGTGAATATTGTTTTTTGTGCAGCACGGTTTTCCACTGCGGCTGCCCGTCCGGGAGAATAGCGATCACAAACAGGTCGTCGAAATAAAAATCGACGACCATACGCAAGCCTTCCCGCCAGAACCCCCTGCCTGCGGAAGTGCCGCGTTGTATTTCATGGTGCCGTTCGGCAACCAGCAACATACCGCCGTCTTGCCGCAAGATGATCTGTTTTACTTCCGCATCCGCGATACCTTTGGTGTCTTCTTCCACGTCTTTCCGGCGCAACACGGACATAAATTTGTCGTCAAAAGGCTCGTAATGAAGCACATGCGAGGTATCACCCGGCGCCTGCCTCAGAAAAAAAATGCCGTTCGCGCGGTCCTTGTTTTTGTCGGCATAAAAGCCGGCGCCAACCAGCCTGTTGTTCAGGTTGTCGTACGTGAACTGCATATCGTTGGTCAGGAAATCGTTCAGCGGAATATTGGAAATATGATCCCCCGAAGCGTTGATGCGGAGCACGATAAATTCATGTTCGTCTTTGCGGGCCCTGCGGTTGTTTTTTTCATTAATGAGGTAGAAATCGCCGGTGTTGCTCAGGGTCATCGCTTTCAGGTTCGATTCGTAGATATCTTCTTCCAAATCCACCGTTTTATCCCACAACACCTGCATCTTGTCGAGCCGGAAGCAGGTGATTTCCATCTTATCACGCTCCGAAATATTGAATACGACGAAGCAGTTTTTGTCTTCGCTGCGCACGACATCGAGTGCGGGTGGGGAAAACAAGCGATCGCCGTAGTCTTTTACGGTCATGCTGTCGATCAGGTTGGCGCCAGGGTCGTATTTGTGCACGCGGAGAATAACCCGGCTGCGGCGGCGCACTTTATGAACGACCGAAAAATCGTTTTTTCCGCCCACTACGGACAGAATTTGCACGCCCCTTTTTTCCAGGTCATCTATTTCCCGGCTCCAGGACAACTTCATCTGATCGTCAAATGCCTGAACTTCGAAGTCGTCGAATTTGTCCCGAAACAACAAAATACGATCGCGCATACGCCCGATGATCTCGTAGCCATAGTCATTCCGGATAGAAATAGCGTCGGATACCAGCATCGATTGTGCCTGCATGGCCCCCGGCGTGAGCAGGATGGCTGCCAAAAAAAAGCGAAAAAAAGACTTTCTCATAATATTGATCTTGAGCGGCGATAAATTTGCGGGAAACCTTTCAGTTTCCAACAAATTTTTGCATTTATGAAAATTCTTATCATAAACGGCCCCAACCTCAACTTGTTGGGCAAACGGGAACCGGAGATTTACGGCCCCCGTTCCTTCGACGATTATTTTCTGGAACTTAAATCGCAGTTCCACCACATCCGGCTGGATTATTTTCAAAGCAACCACGAAGGTAAACTACTCGACAAATTGCATGAAACGGGTTTCGACGTCGATGGCATTGTGATCAATGCCGGGGCGTTAACCCATACTTCCATTGCCTTAGCCGATGCCGTAGCGGCCATCCCCGCGCCGGTTGTGGAAGTGCACATCAGCAATGTACATGCGCGTGAAACGTTTCGTCATCACTCGTTCCTGGCGGCTACCTGCGAGGGAAGTATCGTCGGTTTGGGGCTCGAAGGTTACCGGCTGGCGGTGGAATGGCTCGTGAGGCGCTCGCGGGTTGTCCAAAAAACAGAGGGCCCGGGCGATTGAGCGCCGCCGGAAAATATGTTAATCACAACCTTTCAGTCGCCTGAATACGATGACCATTTGCAAAAACTGTACACACGAATTTGAAGGAAAATTTTGCCCCAAATGCGGGCAAAAGGCCAAAACCGGACGAATATCCACCCGTCAGGTGTTTCATGAAGCCCGTCAGCATTTTATTCATTTCGACCAGGGCTTTTTGTACACCATGCGCGAACTGCTCACCCGGCCGGGGCACAGCGTTCGGGAATACCTGGAAGGCAAACGGGTGAAACACGTCAAACCCGTCAAATTTATGTTCTGGGCCACAGCCGCCAATTTTTTGGTCCTGCACTACATCGGGTTGGACCAGGAGATCAGAAATAAAATGGTGGAGCAACAACCCAACAACAACCCGAAAGCCAATGAATTGTCGCAAAAAATAATCAATATGGTGATGGATCACCCGTCCATCATGATGTTTTCCATGATCCCGGCGATTGCGTTTTGCTCCTGGTTGATGTTCCGGCGAAGAAATTACAACTATGCCGAACATTTTGTGCTGAGCTCATTTCTCATGGGAGAGGTCAGCATAGCCACTATTTTCACCATACCGGTTTCCAAATTTCTGAATACCGTTTTCACCAGTACTTTGCCCATGACGCTGTTCGGACTGGGCATCTGGGTTGCTTATTTCGGCTGGTCGTACACCCAGTTTTTCCCGTCGCAAAACAAAATTCTGGTTTTTTTAAAAGGAGGACTTGCTATTCTGCTCGGGTATCTGCTGCTGATCCTGTTTATGAGTATCGCAGCGGTTGTGCTGGTGCTTATTTTTTTCACCTCCCTGAAATGAAGCAGCTTACTCCACTTTTGAAAAATTCAGCGGCATGTTGGGGCGCAGAAAAAGAATGCCGGTGGTGGCAATGGTGTCGCCCACGGAGAGTCCTTCGGTGATTTCAACCATGCCGGATTGGCGGACGCCGGTTTTTATCGTCACAAAGTTCGCTTTGCCGCCCCTGCTCACAATCACTTTTTTGTCGCGTGCCTGTGGAATAACACACTGGCTGGGAATCAGCAGTGCCTGCGTTTTATTGCCCAGAGAGAGGCTTATTTCCGCAAAAGCGCCGGGCAAAAGGTCGCCGCCGTCGCGCACCAGCGCCCGAACCAGCAGGTTACGGGTGTCCGCAGAGATACTTTGTTCGGTGGCCTGCACCACAGCGCGATAGGTTTTGGTGCTGCCACCCACGGTAAACGAGACGGTTTGGCCGGTCCGGATCAGGGCGCCGTATTTTTCGGGGATGGCAAAGTCAAGTTTCAGGGTTTGTGATGCCCGTATGGTGGTGACCGCCGTGGCCGGTGTCACATAAGCGCCCGGGCTGATTTTGCGCAAACCGATCACGCCGGTATAGGGTGCGCGCAGTTCGGTTTTGCCGATGTTGATGCGCACGAGCTCCATTTCACTTTTCAGGGTCTGGACCTGAAGCACAGCGAGGTCGTATTCCTGCTGGCTCACGCCCTTTACTTTCAACAGGTCGCCGAGTCGTTGTTCGGTGATTTCGGCCTGCTTGAGTTGCGTTTCGAGTTTGTTGAGTTGTGTGCGCAGGTCTTCGTCAAATACTTTCACCAAAAGATCTCCTTTTCGCACGGTGCGCCCTTCGGGCAGGTTGATGGTGACGACACGCCCGGATGCCTCCGGGTGAAGTTCCGTTTCTTCTGCGGGAATGATTGTGCCGCTGGCCGTTACGTCTTCCGACAATATGGAAGGTTTTACCAAAAAACCGTCTACCGAAGTCACCTTATAATCGGTTTTTGCCGGGGCGGACGGGGGTTTTTCCTGTGGGCCCGATTTGCCGCAGGCAAAAAAGGCGATGGTAAAAGCAATTGGAAGCAGGAGGAGGTAGCGCATACGTGTAAAATTATAATTGGCGTGCCTGTAGCAGACTTGCAAGATTAGGGCATAAACAGGAATTGACACAGGTAGTTGACAAAAATAAAAAAACCCTCTCTTGCGGGAGGGTTCTTACCGTTGATTGAAGGGCCGCCGGCGTTCATCCGGAACCTGAATGCTGCGCGATACATAGCCGTACAACCCGGCAAAACAAAATTCTTTCGGGTATGGGAAAAGTGTCGAACGCATCGGCATCCGGTGACCAGGTTCTGTACATCACCTGATCGCAGCCCGCGCCGGGCGTTTCCTGCTTTTGCCTTTTAGTTGTGCAGGCTGTTGAAAGGACGCATTTCTTCTCCCAGCCAGTTTTTGTTCCATTCATCCACCGGGATGATCCGTTTGGCGTGGCGTTTGACTTTGCGACGCAGGAAAGCCACCGCAAGGCGGGGCGATCTGCGCCAGAGACGGCGAAACTTGCTGATTTTTTGTGCCATTTGTTAAAACAGTTTTGCTACGATTGTCTGCATGGATTAAACACTTGATTACAAACGATTAACGAGATGCGACAGAAATAAGTTTTACTTTGCGTGTTTATTTTTGGTTAAAATTTTGAAACGGTATAAATCCGTCATAACCGGCAAATTTGAAAACCCGGCGTACCTTCGCCTTTTGTGGAAAATGACCTGCAACACATGAGCGAAACCCTTTCAATTGTCATACCCGCCTACAACGAGGAGCGTACGATCCACCTGATTCTCGATAAAGTGAAAACGGTGGAACTGACCGCCGGCCTTCAAAAAGAAATTATTATCACCAATGATTGTTCCAAAGATGATACGGAAGGCGCAATTCATCGCTATATGGCGACAAATCCTCATTTAAACATCCGTTATCTGAGGCACGAGGTGAATAAAGGCAAAGGAGCGGCCCTGCACACGGGTATCCAGCATGCTTCCGGGCAGTATATCATCATCCAGGACGCCGATCTGGAGTACGATCCCACAGAATATAATATTTTGTTAAAGCCCATTCTCGACGGTTATGCGGATGTGGTGTACGGCTCCCGGTTTATGGGCGGCAGGCCGCACCGTATTCTGTTTTTCTGGCACAGCATCGGCAACAAGTTCCTCACCTCGGTGTCCAACCTGTTCACCAACCTGAACCTGACGGACATGGAAACCTGCTACAAACTCTTCCGGGCCGATATCCTCAAAGGATTCGACCTGAAAGAAAAACGTTTTGGTTTTGAACCGGAAGTAACGGCCAAAATGAGCCGGGTGCCGAACATCCGTATTTATGAAGTGGGTATCTCCTATTACGGTCGTTCTTATGCAGAAGGCAAAAAAATCGGGGCAAAAGACGGTTTTCGGGCCATTTATTGCATTTTGAAGTACAATTTGTGGTCGAAGTAAAAACTTTGCCCCATGCTCCCAACCGAATCCGCAGCACTCCTCTACCGCGAACTCATCCGGATCGCCACACACGTTTCGTGGTCGCCCGATGAACGGGTGCTTGCGTTGTCGGGTTTGATGGAACGCCTTTTTTTTGAAGCCACACGCAGGGAGCAGATCGCTTTCAGCACCCTGTTTTCGAGAATCAGTTACACCGGGCACCTGTTTCATATTCAACCGGAGGTACTTCGCAACATCCACCGGTTCAGGCTGGCCTGCAAAAGGGTAAAAAGTGGCCAACCCGCCGGCGAACAAATGGTCCGGCTCGGATTGAGGGCCTTGTCCGAGGCCGTGCTGGTGCTTACCGGAGCGGCTATTCCCGCAGAAGTTTTGGAAACCTGGGGAGCCACCGACCACGCCGCCGAGCCGGAAGCGCCGGAGCCGGAACTGGGTTTTGCGGCCAGCTTGCGTGTTGTAGCCATCGAAGATCAGCCCCAGCACAATTGCCTGATAGCCACCGACGAAGAAAATCCGGGCCGCCTCGTCCGGGTCCGGTACGGACTGCCGGAGCGCAACGAAAACTTTATGCCCACCATACAGGTCATCCGGAAAGTATTCGAATTTCCGGTTACCCTTCATTTGCTGGACGTGGACATCGCCGCCAACGGGGATTACCGCCCGCGCGCCATCGTCGTGGAGCCCGATTACCTGGCAGACGTGTCGGCCATCGCCGAGTGTTTTAAGGACACCGGCCCCGAACCGTACGCATACTTAGTCAAAAAATTTCTGCCGTACGAAACCACTGAAGCCATCCTGCTCGGCAACATCGCCAACTTTTTCCTCGACCGCCTGCTCAACGACCCGGACGCCGAATGGCAAACCGTGTTCCGGGAAACCTTCCAGTTGTTCCCCTTCATCTACGCTCCCATGAGCGATTCCCAGGTGAGGTCGGTTTCGGGGAAAGCCCAAAAACACTTTCTGAACCTGAAAAACATGTCCCGGTCGGGTTTTGCCCGGCAGGGAATCGAGCCGGAAAACAGTTTTCTCGAACCGACTTTTTTTAGCGGAAAATACGGCATTCAGGGGCGCCTCGACCTGTTTTACCGGAATGAAGAAAAGTCGGCTATTATAGAATTAAAAAGTGGAACTCCTTTTAAACCAAATAGTTACGGCATACAACGCAGCCATTTTACCCAAACTTTGCTGTACGATCTGCTGGTTCGTTCGGTCTTCGGCCACGCAACGGATCCCGCCAAATACATCCTGTATTCGGGCGTCGATACCAATCACCTGCGTTTTGCACCTACCATTGCTCCGGAGCAATGGGAAGCGTTGCAACTGCGAAATCAACTCGTGGCAATCGAACGGTTGCTGACAAAAATCCAGCCCGGCGAAGAGCTGGTGCCCGTTTTCAGCCGGCTTCGGGCCGGCCATACGACGGGGTTTATGCAACGCGATTTCGGGCGTTTCGAAGCGGCGTATACCCGTTTGTCCGGACTGGAAAAAAAATATTTCAACGCTTTTACGGGTTTTATCGCCCGCGAACACTGGTTAGCCAAAACGGGGGAAGAAGGTTCGGATACGGTAAATGGCCACGCGGCGCTCTGGCGCAACAGTTTTTTCGAAAAACAACAAGCTTTCGGTGTTTTAAGCCACCTCGAAATCGAAAAAAATTGCGCCGATCAGGCCGAACCGCACATCGTTTTTCGCAAAACGGAACATACCAATCCACTGGCCAATTTTCGCGTCGGCGACATCGCCGTCCTGTACCCGGCCCTCGAAGAAACGGATAGCGTGCGGCATCGCCAGGTGATCAAATGTACGATCACTCAACTGGGAAAGGAAAGGGTGTCCGTACAGCTCCGCTACCGGCAACACAACCTCAAACCATTTGAAACGGAGGGTTACTGGCGCCTCGAACCCGATTTTATGGACATGGGATTCACCGGCATGTACAGGGGCCTGCTGGAATGGGCGGAATCGGGAAAAGAAAAAAGGGAGTTGCTGCTGGGTTTGCGGGCGCCGGGCAAAGCCGAAGCAGAGGGGGAGGCATTGATCCCCCGCATCGCCCGGTCCACCGGTTATTTTTTGCTTTGGGGGCCACCCGGAACCGGCAAAACCAGCGTGATGCTGCGCGACCTGGCAGCCTGGGTGCTCGACAACACCACCGACAACCTCCTGATGCTGGCTTATACCAACCGGGCCGTGGACGAAATATGTGAAGCACTGGACGCCATCGGCGGGCCAATCCGCGAGCAATACCTGCGCATCGGCGGAAAACATTCCACGGCCGGGCAATTTCGCGGGCAGTTGCTGAACGCAAAAATTGCCGGTGTGAATAACCGCGCCGACCTGCGGGCCGTGCTCGAAAGTCACCGCATCGTCGTCAGCACGGTGGCTTCATTCGGTCAAAACGAGGGCCTGTTAAAACTCAAAAAATTCCAGCGCCTGATCGTGGATGAAGCATCACAAATACTTGAACCTCAATTGGTTGGCTTGCTGACCCGGTTCGACCATTTTGTACTGATCGGCGACCACCGGCAGCTTCCGGCCGTAACGACCCAACGCCCCGAAGCGACGGTGGTGACCGATGCCGACCTGCAAGGTGTCGGCCTCAACGACCTGCGCGATTCCTATTTCGAACGGATGTACCGGCGCTGCCAGGAAAAAGGCTGGCACGGCGCCTACGGGCAACTCGACCACCAGGGCAGGATGCACGCCGAGATCATGGATTTCCCAACCGGCATTTTTACGGCGGGCTGCTGCATACGCTCGATGCGGCGGAAAACGGCGCGGGCAGTGCACAACACGCCGCCCTGCACTACCAACTGCCGGGTATTGATCCCGAGCTGGAAAACCCGGTATCCACCAGACGGGTCTTGTTTCTCCCGGTGCCCGCCGAGCAGTATTCACCCAACCCCAAAACAAGTCGCCGGGAGGCAGACCTGATCGTACGTCTGACTCTTTTGTTCAAACAGCTGTGGAAAACAAACGGCAAAACCTGGCACCCTGCCAAAACACTCGGCATCATCACCCCCTGGCGAGCCCAAATCGCACAAATACGGGAAACCCTGGCCGGCGCCGGCCTTGATCCCGAAGAACTCACCATCGACACCGTGGAACGATACCAGGGCGGCGCGAGGGATATTATCCTCATCTCCACCTGTGCCAATTCCGGGTTTCAAATGGCGGGCTTAGTCAGCCTCAGTGGGGAAGGGGTTGACCGCAAACTGAACGTAGCGCTCACGCGGGCCCGCGAACACCTGATCATGATCGGAAATGAAGATATGCTCCGGCTTGACGAGCGTTACCGGGCATTTATCGAACAATATCGCTTACAACCATAGTCACATCGGGCGGGGTTGCGACGTTATTGTAACTTCGCCTCCTGATTACATGAACCAGCGCCATCATTTACTGCAGCTCTCCGGCTTCTTTTTTACCCTGATCCTGTGCGCCTGTGCGCGGCAGGCAGTGCCTACGGGCGGGCCCAAAGACGCCACTCCGCCAAAAGTGGACACCCTGACCAGCACGCGGAATTTCAGCACCCGGTTTTCCGAAAAACGTATCGAACTCGTTTTTGATGAATGGGTTACGTTGTCCGATGTCGGTACCCAGGTCGTGGTTTCGCCCACCCTTGCTAAACGACCGGAACTCCGGTTAAAAGGCAAAAAAGTGATCATCGAACTGCCCGAAGAAGATACCCTCCGGGCCAACACCACCTACACGATCAACTTCGGGTCGGCGATAAAAGACCTGCACGAGGGCAATCCCGCCGAAAACCTTCGTTTCGTTTTTTCCACGGGCGACTACCTCGACAGCCTGAGTGTCAGCGGCTTAGTCGCCGACGCTTTCAGCGGAGAACCCGTCGATAAAATATCGGTTATGCTGTACGAAACCCTCACGGACAGCGTCGTGCGAAAAGAACGGCCCTATTATTTTGCCCGGACCAATAAAACCGGGCAGTTTTCCATTCAGAACGTCCGCCCCGGCAATTACAAGGTCGCGGCGATCGACGATACCTCCGGCGATCTTAAATGGGACGGACAAAACGAACGGATCGGTTTCCCCGATGCCCACTTGTCCGTCAGCGATACTGCAAAAAACCCGGTCACGCTGAAGTTATTCAAAAACCAGGCTAAACGCCGGTTGATCGACGATAAAACCATTCGTTTCGGGTTGCAAAAACTCATTTTTACAGCTCCGCCCGATTCCGTTCCGCTCCGCTTCGATGCACCGAACCTGACTTATTTAACCGAAAAAATACAGGATACCCTGCTGGTTTGGTACGATATGCCCGAACCCGCCGGCTGGCAGTTATTTATCGAAGAAGATACCGTGCCCGTAAAAAACCTGTCGCGGGAGGATTTTTTCAAAAATCACCGGCTCGTTTTGGCCGATGAAGCGCCCGTGGGTGCAAGCGCCGGAAAATTTGCCGCCAGACCGGCTGCTGCGCCTGCAGCTTCCGGCCCCAAACCCGTCAAAAACGTCAGCCTCAGCCCGGCAAAGGCCGCTTTTTTGCCCTTCAACACACCGGTTTCCGCCGTAGATACGTCGAAATGGTCGTTTTTTCTAGACAGCACCCGCGTGGACCATTACTTAGCCCGACCCGATTCGGCTGCCCTGCGCAACGTACGTATCCAGGTGGCCTGGAAACCCGGAAAATCGTACAAACTGACGCTGTTGCCCGGCGCCGTGACGGATTTTTACGGCGTTGCCAACGCTGATACTTTGCAACGGGTGATCAATGTACTGGGCGAAAAACAACTCGGCAGCCTGACCCTGACGCTGGAAAACCTGACCCCACGAACCCGGTACGTATTGCAAATATTAAACGGCGCCAATGTGGAAGAGGAACGTTTTTTTGATGCCGTATTGACCGATAAAAAATTCACATTCAACAACTTACAGGCTGCCACTTATACCGCGCGCCTCATCGGGGACTACAACGGCAACGGCCGCTGGGATTCGGGCGATTATTTTGCCCGCCGCCAGCCCGAACCCGTTTTTACCAAAAAACTCGACCCCCTGCGGGCAAACTGGGAACTGGAAGCCAGCATGCGCGCAGGGGTGAGCGATTCGAAATGGGATGCAGGGAAGAAGAAATAGCCGGTGTACCGTCGTTTTTTATATGGCCGCCGGGCCCGGTTTTTATTTCCGCGAATAAAATATTTGCCACTTCAACACCCAGGTCCGCCCTTCATCGTCGCTGCGCATCCAGTCCCAGGTGAATGCGTCGGACCGGATGTCGCGGAACACCATTTTTTGTTGAACCACTTTTCCGTTTTTTTCCAAAAACTGCCGTTGAAAAACAAAGGTGTCGCCTTCCTTACCTCCGGCAAAGTCGAGATAACCGCTTTGGTTATCCACCCAGGTTTGTTTCCAGGATTGTGAGCGGGTATCGTAGACCGACCAGCTTTTACCTTCAAATCCGGCGCTTTGGCCGGTGAGCACGTGGAAGTGTTCGCCGACGACCTGCCCCGACAATTCGCGGGTGATACGGTTCGTACCGGTGGCTTCGGTGCTGTCGGTTTCCTGCCAGCGGAGGTTCCATTCGCCCAGCCAGAAATCGAGGTCCGAAGCGGGAGCCTGGGCCTGAAGGGATGCGCTGACGCACAAAAAGAATAAAGGACGCAGGAGCTGTTTCATTTTTTTCCACGAAATAAATTCCCGGCTCCCGGCCGGGCGTTCATTCCGGTAAAGGTTTACCTTTTCCGGCGCGCGCGCTCACACAGCCTGGCTGAATAACTTTCCCTGCGGCTGTTTCCGCCAATAATGTGTGTCAAAGGCCATACAGATGTTCCGAAGGAAATTCCGGCCTTCATCCGTGACCTCCACCCGGAAAGGTTTAAGTTGCACGAGACCGTCGGCTACGAGTGGTTCCAGGCGGGCGAGGGCAGCGGTCAGTATTTCGTCGCCGGCTTCTTCGGGCGCCCAGGTGGTGGAAAACCGGGTCATCAGGTTCAGGATATGGCGCCGGATTCGCCGGTCTTCGGCATCGAGCCGGTGTCCGCGAAAAATGGGCAGGCGGCCTTCGTTGACCACCCGCTGATAATCGGCGACGGTTTTTTCATTTTGTGCGTAGGCATCCCAGCTGTCGCCGATGGAAGAGGCGCCCAGGCCGATCATCAGGCTGGTTTTGTAAGGAGTATAGCCCATAAAATTGCGATGAAGCGTCTCTTTGCGCAGCGCTTGAAAAAGCGGGTCGTGCGTCAGGGCAAAATGATCCATGCCGATTTCTTCGTAGCCGATGGAATCGAACCACCTGCGCCCGGTTTCGTAGAGTTGGCGTTTGGCGGCTCCGGTGGGCAGGTCGGCTTCCGAATAGGCGCACTGACTGCGTTTGAGCCAGGGCACGTGGGCATAGCTGTAAAATGCGATACGGTCGGGTCGCAGCTTTGCCACATATTGCGCATCAGTGCGGATGTGGGCCGGCGTTTGTTGGGGCAACCCGAAAATGAGGTCGAAATTGACGGATTCGTAACCTGTGGCGCGCGCCTGCCCGGTGCAACGCTCCACGGAGGCTACCGTCTGGCTGCGATTGACCAATTTCATCAGGTCTTCGTCAAAATCCTGCACGCCGATGCTGATTCGCCGGAAACCCAGTTCGTACAAGGTTTTCAGGTGCGCTTCCGTAGTGCTCCAGGGGTGCGCTTCAAATCCAAAGTCATGATTTTCAGGCACTTCCACGTCTTTCAAAATATTTTCCAGCAAATACCGAAGATTTTCCGGATCAAAAAAAGTGGGGGTGCCTCCGCCGAGGTGCAATTCGCGCAGGACGGGTTTTGCGGGTAAAGTGGAGCGGTACATACGCCATTCCTTCAACACGGCGTCGATATAAGGGTGTTCCAGCGCGTGGTTTTTGGTGATATGTTTGTTGCAGCCGCAATAGGTGCAAAGGCGCTCACAAAACGGCAGGTGAATATACAGGCTGATCTGGGGATCGGTCAAAAAGGCATTTTTTACGTGTTGCAGCCAGGTTTCCGGCGCAAAGGCCTCATCGGACCAGTAGGGCACGGTCGGGTAACTGGTATACCGCGGCGCAGCCACGTCGTATCGGGCAAACAGGTCTTTGTTCATCACTGAAAATTATGGGTGCAAAATTGCCACACCCGTCCGGCCCGGCGAATGACCCTTCTCAATAGCCCCGGTGACGAAAATTACCGGCCCGCCGGCAACATAACTCAATGAACCAACATGGACTGCAACACGTACACCGCCGCGCCGGCCAAATACCCCAGCACCGCCAACAGCGTGATCCGTTTCAGATACCAGAAAAAGTCGATTTTTTCCATACCCATTGCGGCCACTCCTGCCGCCGAGCCGATGATGAGCGCACTGCCCCCGGTGCCGGCGCAATACGCCAGAAATTCCCAGAAATAGTGATCCGTGTGAAACTGCTCCAGTGTATACATCCCCTGCGCGGCGGCCACCAGCGGCACATTGTCCACAATGGCTGAAAGGAATCCGATGAGGATGCAGATGACGGTGATGTTGCCCACCGTTCGCTCCAGCCAGGTGGCCATACCCGCCAGCAGGCCCGTACTTTGCAGGGCCGCCACGGCCACCAGAATGCCGAGAAAAAACAGGATACTCGGCGAATCAATCTTGCGCAGGGCATGCACCACCGAGCGGGTGCCTTTTTCCACTTCATCCTTGCCGCTGTGCAACAACTCCGTCACCATCCACATGACACCGAGGCCGAGCAACATACCCATAAATGGAGGCAAATGTGTCAGGGTTTTGAAGACCGGCACAAACATGAGTGTACCAAGGCCAAGGGCAAAAACGATACGGCGTTCGGCGGGTGTTGTATCGGTAGGGCCTCCGGCAAGACGTTCCGGCGGCTCTATTTTGCCCTTCATTTTCCGGGAAAAGATAAGCAGGGGCGCTGCCAGGCAAACCAAGCTGGGCAATAAAAGCATTTTAACAATATTTACCGCACTCACCTGTCCGCCGATCCAGAGCATGGTGGTGGTGACGTCGCCCATCGGCGACCAGGCGCCACCTGCGTTGGCCGCCACGACGGTGAACCCGACGAATAGCAACCGGTCTTCCCGCTTGCCGATCAGTTTGCGCAAAAGGCTGACCATCACAATAGTAGTGGTCAGGTTGTCGAGGATCGCCGAAAGAAAAAAAGTAATGATGCAGGCGGTCCAAAGCAGGCGTTTTTTATCCTGTGTACGCACATATTCCGTCACGATCTCGAAGCCGTCGTGCGCGTCGATCAGTTCCACGATCACCATGGCGCCGAGCAGGAAAAACAGGATTTCCGATATCTCGCCCATGTGTTCGGTCAGGTGATGAGATATGGCTGCCGGGTCGTTGGAAAACAGCGTATAAACCGTCCAGCACGCCACACCCGTCACCAATGCGATGGCCGCTTTGTCGATTTTCAGCGAGTGTTCGAGGGTGATGGCGATGTAGCCGAGGATGAAAATACTTATTATTAATGTTTCCATGATACAACACGTAAAAGGTTATCATTCGGGTGCAAATAACCGAATAATATAACTTTCATCTTGATAATTCAATATTGTTTGAATACATTGCGTAATAAACCGCAGATCAACAATTAAGGACAAAGGACGTTGCTATTCAGTGCCTGTTCAAAAATCTCCATTGCCCTGAACAAACTTCTTTTCAGCCTCAAATCCGGTTTTTGGACGAGCGTTGAGTGTGTTTAACGGGTCCTCAAAATAAAACGAAAGATACCATGCGTCTTGAATTACCACTCCGCGCCGAAAGATTTGGCGCCAATTTATTTTATCATTCCCAAAAGTTATTCGAAATCGATGGGGGGTACGAATTTGACAGCAAATTTGCCAGCCCCTTTCACGTTATTCAGCAAATCACGCGAGAAAGACTGTATGAAATAGAACGGGACATGGCAATCGTGATTCCCATTAAAAACGAACGCTTACGATTGCTGGAAGGAGTGCTTTGCGGCATCCCGCACGATTGCTTGCCCATTATTGTTTCGAATAGCCGGCAGGAACCCGTTGACCGTTTCCGGATGGAGTGCAACATGATTGACTCTTTTTGCCGTTATGCAAAAAAAAAGTACATTTCTATCCATCAACGATCTCCCGAGATGGCCCGTATTTTTGAAAACGGAGGTTATCACGATATTCTTGACGATGAAGGTCTGGTCCGGGAGGGCAAGGCAGAAGGAATGTTAGCCGGTATTGTATTGGCAAACCTGCTTGGCAAACGATACGTGGGTTTCATTGATTCGGACAATTATTTCCCCGGCGCCGTTTTCGAATATGCACGTTTGTTTTCAGCGGGGTTGTCCCAAGCAAAATCACCTTTTTCAATGGCGCGTATTCAATGGCATAGCAAACCGAAAATTGTCGATTCCGATCTTTTTTTTGCCAAATGGGGGCGTGTATCCCGCATAACCAATCAATATCTCAACCAGTTTTTGAGTTATTATTCGGGTTATGAAACGGATGCTTTATGCACTGGAAACGCGGGTGAGCATGCCATGTCGATGCCTTTGGCGTTGCTGCTGGATTATTCCGCCGGTTTTTCCGTCGAAGCCTACCACTTTGTAAGTTTGTTAGAAAAATTCGGCGGCGTATTACCGAGCCCCTTCCCCGAAGCGACAAAATCCGGCATTGAGGTATTCCAGATGGAATCCCGTAATCCACATCTGCACGTTGTTAATAAAGGCGACGCGCATATCCGGGAAATGATTCATCATTCGCTCGCGGTTTTATTTCACTCTGAAATTTGCCCGGTACGGCTGAAAAAAGAGATTTTGCGCGAACTTCGTCGCCGCAAGATAGTCGGCAAGGATGACGTGTTGTTGGCACCCCGAAAATATCCGGCTTTGAGGGGTATGGACTTTGATACAGCGTCAAAAATGACAGATTGGGCCTTGCTTGGCAATTTTATTCCGGTATGAATCACTTGGATTTGAACGATGACCGTCATTTGGTTTGTTTTACCGACCTGGACGGAACCCTGCTCGATCACCAAACCTATGCAGTAGGCGAAGCAGGCGAGGCGGTCCGCCGCTTGTCCGACCACGGTGTGCCCCTGATCTTTTGTTCTTCAAAAACTTTTGCGGAACAAATCCATTTGCAACGCCTTTTAGGGCTGAACCAGCCTTTTATTTTTGAAAACGGGAGCGCGGTGGCCATTCCCAATGGGTATTTTGAGGAAGATGCGGACCTGAACAAACTTGATCGTCCGGAAGCCGGTAAGGGTCAGGAGGCCTACCTGTTTTATGTACTGTCAAATACAGACCCGGAGGTAATCGGCGGGTTGCTTGCCCATTTTAACGACGTCAAAAGTTTTTCGGATGTCCCGGATACCGAATTGTCGCGCGTTACAGGCCTCAAAGACGAGGCCCTCGGACGGGCGCGGGCGCGATGGTTTACCGAAACCTTGTTGTCCCCGCTTGATCCGGAAAAAGCCGGAAGCCTGGCCTCTCACCTCGCACCTGCAGGTTTGGAGCTTAGCAAAGGAGGGCGCTTTTTCACGGTACAATCCTCGGCAGCCGGTAAGGGTAAAGCCGTGAAGTGGCTTTCCGGCATTTTTCGCAAAAAGTGGAAAAAGGCCCTGAAATTCGCCGCTATAGGCGACAGCCCCAACGATGTCCCTATGCTGAACAACGTTGATTTGCCCTTTCTTGTACAAACAATTTCCGGTGACTGGACAAAGGTCGAAATCCCTGGTCTTATCAGGGTAAAAGGGATCGGTCCTGCCGGTTTCGCAGCTGCAGTGGATATATTGCTCAATCCTTGTATGCCGGAATCAAAATGACGAGTTCTTATTATTCACCACTTTTCCCCAAATGAAAAAAGGTCAGATAATAGACAGTATACCGATTAGTGGGTACAGGAGGAGAGATTTTCCATACGGGCGAAGATGGGTCATCACTTCCTTCTCCGCGCATCCGCAATCGCAAATCGTATCTTGTCGTAATTGTACCGCTCGTCAAAGTGTTCGTAAATCGCTTTCATTGGGTACGGCTCTTCAAACAAGGGCAAAGCGCCCTGAATGATGTCGCATTCTTCGGGCGATACCCACTCCGCGATGTCGAGCATTTCGCCGCGCTCGTACATGGTGGCAATATGGCTGACCACGGTGAGTGTACTTACCCCGCGTATTTCGGCGATTTCCTCGATCAGGTGTCCTTTTTTGAACAGGTCCCAGGTCACTAACTGCGTGCTGCCCGTCACGCGCGCGCCTTCGCCGGCTTTTTCCCGCACGAATTTTCGGATTTCTTCGATAAATGCGTCGCCGTACAACTGGAGTTTGCGTTCGCCGACGCCGCTTACCGCCATCAGGTCGGCATCGGTCAACGGGCGTTTGTCGGCCATATCCAGGAGGGTGGCGTCGCTGAAGATCAGGTAGGGCGGCACACCCTGCTGCTGGGCGACCGTTCGGCGCAGCATCGTGAGGCGATCAAACAGTTCTTCTTTAAATAGTTGTGTTTTCGATTTTTCCTGCATGCGCGGGTGGCGTTCTTCCGCTTTGGCTTTGGGTTGCGGCAGGGCGAGTTTTATTTTTTTTCCTTCGTACAGCGTTTTCCGGCCTTCTTCGGTCACTTTCAGGTGACTGTGGTCGTCGTAAGCGATCTCCACCAGCCCGACGTGCAACATCTGGGAAATCAGGAAAAGCCAGTCTTCGTAGGTGTATTCCTTACCCGCGCCGTAGGTTTTGATCTCGTGCCACTTGTTTTCAAATACTTCGCGCCGCTGGCTGCCGCGCAGGATGTCGATCAGGAGGCTCATGCCCACTTTTTCCTGCGTGCGGATAATGGCCGAAAGCGCTTTCTGGGCGGCCACCGTGCCGTCGAACTGCTGGGGCGGGTTCTGGCACACGTCGCAATTGCCACAACTGCGGTCGTAGGTTTCGCCGAAGTAGTACAGCACCGTTTTCCGGCGGCACACGGGGGCTTCGGCAAACTGGTACATGCGGTTCAGTTTGGCGATTTTGAGTTCTTTTTGTTCGTCGCTGGCCTCGCTTTGTTCAAACATTTCGCGGTAAGACGTCACGTCGGCGTAGCTGAAAAACAGCAGCGCCTCGGCCGGAAGTCCGTCGCGACCGCCGCGGCCGATTTCCTGGTAATAACCTTCGAGGTTGCGCGGCAGGTTGTAGTGGATGACAAAACGCACATTGCTTTTGTCGATCCCCATTCCGAAGGCGATGGTGGCGCAGATGACGGGCGTGCGGTCGTTGATAAAATCTTCCTGCACCTTGCTGCGCAAGGTGGCGGGCACTTCCGCGTGATAGTAGGCCGCCTTAAAACCTTTGGCGTTGAGTTTGTCCGCCAGCCCTTCGCAGCCTTTGCGGGAGAGGCAATAAATGATGCCCGACTGTTTGGGGTGCTTTTTCAGGAATTCGACGATTTGTTCAAAACGTTTTTGACCGGGGCGCACCTGGAGACTGATGTTGGGCCGGTCGAACGAAGCGATAAAAGTGGCGGGGTTCCGGAGTTGCAGTTGTTCGACGATGTCTTTACGCGTCAGTTTGTCGGCCGTGGCCGTGAGTGCGATGAGCGGCACTTCGGGGAATTGTTCTTTCAAAAACCGCAACTGGGTGTATTCCGGCCGGAAATCGTGCCCCCAGGAAGAAATGCAGTGCGCCTCGTCAATGGCGAACAAGTTGATTTTCAGTCGTTTAAGCAAAGGTTGAAAGCCCTGCGACACTAATTTTTCCGGGCTGACGTAGAGGAGTTTTACATAACCCGCCAGCAGGGCGTTTTCCACGTTGCGAATTTGTTCGCCGGTAATCGAACTGTTGATAAAAGCCGCCGGAATACCGTTGGCGCTCAGCCCTTCCACCTGGTCTTTCATGAGCGCAATAAGCGGGCTCACCACCACGGCCACCCCTTCCATCGTGACGGCAGGCACCTGGAAACAAATACTTTTGCCGCCGCCTGTGGGCATCAGCACGAGCGCGTCGCGTTTGTCGAATACGGCCTGGATGATCTCCGCCTGCAAGGGGCGAAAAGATTCGTAACCGAAATATTTTTTAAGGGCTGCCTGTGCGTGGGTAAGGTTCATAGCGGGAGGTGGTAGGTTATAAATCACGGCAAACTTAAAACAAATTGATTGTATATTTAAACAAAAATATGTTTGGCAGGGGTTTTTCCAGTCGCGGTTTATATGTATGTGCGTGCCGCGATGTTTGCGAGTCGCAGATCAAGACCGATATTTGTGGCACCATACTCTGGCATTTTCCCGCTCGACATCGGCGCAACAAAATATTAAATGCGAAAATTATGTATAAAATACTTCTGATGTTATCCATTGCGCTTCCCGCGCAAAATCTATTTGCCCAGGATATCAGTACTTTGCAACAATTAGCCGAACAAGGCGATGCAATCGCCCAATCGAACCTCGGCAAGATCTACTATCAGGGCAACGGAGTTCCTGTCGACAAGCAAAAGGCGCTTTATTGGTTCGAAAAAAGCGCTGACCAAGGCAACCCTCTGGGACAGAATAACTTAGGGTTATTATACAACAACGGCGACGGTGTGACCATGGATTTGAAAAAAGCATTTGACTTGTTTTCAAAAAGTGCGCAACAAGGCAATGCCATCGGGCAATACAATCTCGGCAGGCTGTATCAATCAGGGCAGGGGGCTCCCAAAAATGATCAGATGGCCTTCGAATGGTATAAAAAAAGCGCGCAGCAGGGGTATGACATGAGCCAATACAACCTTGGGAAAATGTATTACAACGGGTGGGGGACGCCTGTGGATAAAAAACTAGCCTTCGAGTGGGTGGTACAAATGCGCCCAACAGGATCACATGATAGCCCAGAACCTTGCAGGATATATGTTTGAGCATGGAGAGGGGACGGTACAGGATAAATATCAGGCTTTTAACTGGTATAAAAAGAGTGCGGAGCAGGGATATGCTTCGGGTCAGAATAACCTCGCATTGCTTTATGAAAAAGGAGAAGGAACCGCGCAGAATTTTGATCTGGCATTTTCCTGGTACAAAAAAAGTGCCCTGCAAGGCGAAGTAATCGCTCAATACAATCTCGCATTGCTTTACAAAAACGGGAAGGGAACAGAGCAGAATTGGGAGCGCACGTTTTATTGGCTCAAAAAAAGCGCCGAAAAAGGCGAAATACTTGCCCAATATGATTTGGCCAGGGCGTATTATGCAGGGGAAGGGACGGAATCGAATATGGAGCAGGCGTTTTACTGGTACAAGAAGTGCGCTGAACAAAATAATATGGTGGCTCAATTGGATCTGGCCGCTATGTATTTTAACGGTGAAGGAACCAAGCAAGACTTTTCTATGGCCTTTACCTGGAATAAAAAAAGCGCTGAACAAGGATACGCGCCGGCCCAAAATAACCTGGGGTACCACTACGAACACGGGAAAGGCGTTGCAATGAACAAAACGCAGGCATTCTACTGGTATAAAAAAGGCGCTGAACAAAATGACTCGTTCAGCCAGTACCATCTCGCGTGTTTATTCGCCAATGGAGAAGGCACTAAAAAGGATGAGGCGCAAGCAGCTTACTGGTATAAAAAAAGCGCCGAACAAGGGTATGAACCCGCTATCGATGCCCTGAAAGCGCTTACAGAAAAAAAAGAAGAATATGCCGTTAAAGAGGATACTAAAACGCAGCAAAAAAAGGAAAAGAAATCCGGTGGAATGAATTATAAGAAGGCTTATGAAACATATTTGGCCACGTCGGGCTATGATCTTGCCCTCAAATACATAAATGATGGTATGCAAAATGACAAGGAATATGCCGATATACCCGGAGAATATCACAGTTTGAAATCATCTATCCTGCTTCAGTTAGACAGGTTTGACGAAAGCATTAAAGAGGCCGATATGTCATTAAACTACGATAACACGCTTTGCCGGTCTTATTACACGAAAGGAACGAGTTATTTTTTTAATGATCGTCACGGGGATGCATTAAGCGTATTCAATGAAGGGCTTAATTACTGTGGCCCCGATATCGAAACGGAGTGGTATTTTGACATTCTTGAAAACAGGGGCCGCGTGAATTATATGGTCAATAATTATTATGATGCTGTTGAGGATTATACAGAGATCATCAAATACAATAAAAAATTAAGTACCAATGAATTATCCAATATTCACTTGCTTCGTTGCTTTGCCTTTTATGAGCTAGACCAGACATTAAAAGCCCGGATGGATCTGAATTTCGCGTTACAATTGGACCCCGGCAACGAAGATGCAAAAAAGGCGCTCACACTTATGAATATCGCGGATGCTGCCGGTCTACTGAACAGTTTATTTAATTCGGGTTCCGGCTATGGCAATTCTTTTCAATCCGACCGTCAGCCTGTCGACTGGGATAAAGATGGTGCGCCGATATATGGCCCTTCCATCAGAGAAGGTGGGTTTGATCCCAGCGGAAACAGGAAGAATTGACAATAGACCGGCACCAGGAAGTGCGATATGAAACCGCCGGGCTCACCCCTCCTTGAGCAGGATAGGAGAAAAAGGACACGCCGTGGAATCTTCCCGTATGGCCTCCGGGTTTTTTCAAAAATTTTCAACTATTTGTTTTTTTTAAAAAAACAAATAGTGTTATATTTGCTCGAAAGAAAAGCCGTTTAAAATATAAACAACTCTTTTTCAAACACTTTTGACAAAAAACGTTGAAAAACGATTCCGCTATGACCTGGAAATTTATTAAAACAAATTGGTTTTCCATCACGCTGGTGCTCATGGTGCTGGCGTTTATCGTCCGGAAAAACCTGCCTTTCGGCGCGGGCAGTTCGGCTGCTCCCGGCCGGAAAGAACGCAAAGAAACCAACCCGGAAAAATACACCGCCGCCGGCGGCAAGGCCACACTCGACCTTGTGCCCGAAATGTCGAAATTGTCGGCCCAAAAACCGGCCGTCGACAAAGCCGCCGCCATCACTTTTGTGCGGCGTTTTGAAAAGGTGTCGATCAGCGAGCGGAAAAATTCGGCATTCCGTCTTCGGTGCTGCTGGCCTGCGCTTACGTGAACAGTTATGCCGGCAAGGCGACCCGGTGGCCCAGACCAACAACTTTTCGCGCTGCCCTGCTCACCGGACTGGGAAGGTGAAACCGCGACTGCCGACGGGCTTTGCCTGCGAAAATACTAATCCGCCTGGGCGAGTTTCCGCGATTTCAGCATTTACCTGACGAGCCAGGAGTGGTTCGGCAGTGTAAAAAAAAGCGCCGGCAAAGACTGGCAAATCTGGGTAAAAGAATTAGCCAAACGGGGCATTTCCGACGTGCCGGATTTTAAAAATGAAATGGAAAAAGCCATACAGACGCACCGGTTGTATGATCTGGACGAGTTGTAAAATGATGAAGGCGAAACAAGCGACCCGGCGAATTTCCCTTCCGGGTCGCCTGCTTTTATGCCCACTGCATCACAGCTGCTGTAAGTATGGGCCTTTGTACCGGGCGATACAACCCGCAATTAATACATTGTTAACGAATGCCTTATAACCAAAAATCACATTTTAACTAAAAGAACCTTCCGTTTTATTCTACTATTTAATTTTTGAGGAATATATTTACTAACGGTTGCAACCATAAACCGATTTTTTGACCCAATAATTTTTACATCATGCACGTACATTCATCATTCCGCCTGCGGGGGAGGGGTAACATCTCTTTGCATTGCAAAAGTGATACTTTCCATCCCGTTTATTCAGCCTGTGGGAGCCCAATCCACGTTTTTCCAGGTCTCCTCTGACCGTAATTGATCTGACGTCTTCTCAACTGGAACAATACGAAAAAGTGGAAAACAACACCCTCGCTTCCAATCTTTGGATCATAGAGGCAGGCGATCTTTTCTGCCGAAGCTCGATGGCTATTTCGACATCGAAATCCCCGGAAACGACACCCTCCGTCGTTACAGGGCGCGGCACGTGGAAGCCACGCCGAACGGCGACATCTTTGGTACGGACAATTGCAGCCGGACGCCAATCACCCATACGACGGCTACGCTACCATGTCGAAATACAATGGAAAGGTATCGGGCCATTTTACCCTCGACGAAAGCGATTTTGCTATACACGATATCGGGGAGGGCTTGCACGTATTGGAACAAATAGTCGATGAAACCGAGTATATATGCGGCTTTCAGGCGCCTGGGGGCGATGGAAACGGCGTGTTACAAACCAATACGTACGAAAGAACCTGCAACCCCGAAGTGCGGGTACTGGTTTTGTGGACAGAAAGCGCCGCCAATTCGGCACTGTTCAGCGGCATCGACGTCATTGCGAATATCGCCATCGCAGAAGCCAACCAGGCGCTGAAAAACAGCTTGTGCATCCCGGCGACCTTCGTTTCGTACTGGCGCATAAGCAGTTGTTGTCAGGTTTTCCATCGTGGAAATGGGCGCCGCCTTGTCGCGCATGACCTTTACCCACGAATTGGCGCACCAATTCGGCTGTAAACACAGTCCGGGCAACAAAAACGGCAGCTGCGAACCCGACTTTGAACGCCCTTACGAGTTTCATTGCGGTGGTTTCTTAAACAATAAATTGCGGATAACGCTGATGGAGGCCGGTGTCAAGAAGAAAAACCGGATACCGCATTTTTCTAACCCCGAAGCGACCTATGAAGGGCACGCCACCGGCAGGTTCAGCGAGCCCAACGGCGTTGCAGAAACCAACAACGCCCGTCAATTGCGCGAACAGACTTGTGAAGTAGCGGGGTTCCGCTCATCGAACGACCTTTCCTCCGTCATTTCGGGGCTCATCCAACTATGCGACTGGCAACTGAATACGCCGAAACAATGGATCGCCAACGTTATGGGTGGAAGCCCCGGTGCTTACAGTTATAGTTGGCAGATCAGCATAAACAACGGCGTTACCTACGGCTCGGTGCTCAGCACTTCGGATAATTTGACGCTGGACGTGGAAGATTTCGAAGTGGGCGATTTTTTCGTGATCCGCCTCACAGTCATTGCCTCCAACTCGGAAACGATCTATGATTTCCAAACGGTGGAGATCGTGGATTGTGAAGACCCGCACGGCCGGGTCGCCTCCGGCAAAGAAGGCTTGTCGCTTCAACTTGCGCCGAACCCCGCCAATGATTTCATTTGCACCCATCTACGCTTGCCGGAAAAGTCGCCCGTGACCGTCACGCTGCTCGACGCTTCGGGAGTCGCGATCCGAACCCTGGAACAAACAACGCTCGATGCCGGTGAAACCGGCTTCAACTGGAAAATTGAATCGCTTCCGGCAGGTATGTATCAAATTCAGGTAGCCACTCAAGGTTCGGTTACACTGCAAAAAGTGGCAATTATCCATTAATAACATTTTTGGCAATCATCGCCCTGCACGGTACGTCACTGTGCAGGGCAGATTTATATCATTTTAAACCCACCACATCATGAAATCTGTCTCATGCTTTTTTTGCCTTTTCATAATTTTGTTTTGCCCTGCGACAAAGACGATGGATATAAATACTGGGGTGAAATGTCTGTATTGAAAAATGGAGAATCTTGGAGTGGGAAAATCGTCGCCGGACCCAATACCTTCTCCGATTCAAAAATTGATATAATCATTGATGAATATGACGAAAAGGGGTTTCATTAGATGGTTTGAACTTTTTTAAAGTACCAAGACAATCCGGCAGGTATAAACTATCCCTCACTTCAAGCCAACCCCCGGACGATTCTTTGGTGGGAGCCAAATATTTCCACGGATATGACGATGAGCCATACGATATATATAGCATCTCCGATACCGACTCCACCAGTTACCTGGAAATCACGGAGTACAACGAAAAAAGGGGAGAGATAAGAGGCAAGTTTAATGTGACGATGTACCGTACACTCGCGGGCAGTTGGAACGGGCCGGATACGCTGGTGTTTACGAATGGGGTGTTTCATACACGGATAGATGAATAGTCTTAGGAGGCCATGCACCCTGCATGGCCTTGAGGGGCTGTGCAGGGTAGTTTTATGTCAAAAATAAAATCATTGAATCATGAAATCGATCTTATGGTTATTCTCCTTATGTGTCCTCTGTCTTTACGCCTGTAAAAAAGACGAAGGAAGAAATTATTGGGGGGAAATCTCAGTATTGAAAAATAATGAGCTATGGACGGGGAAAATAGTGGCTTTGCATAATACTTTTTCTAATCCGAAAATGGATATCTATATCAGAACATTTACAGAAGATGACATCCCTTTAGATGAACTGGGGTTTGTCAAAGTACCAAAGAAAATTGGGATGTATAAACTATCCTCACATCAAGCCAGCCCCCGGACGATTCTTTGGTAGAGCCAAATATTTCCACGGCTATGACGATGAGTTATACGATATTTATCATATCGCTGAAGTAGACTCCACCAGTTACATAGAGATCACGGAGTTCAACGAAAAAGGGGAGAAATAAGAGGCAAGTTTAATGTGACGATGTACCGCACACTCGCGGGCAGTTGGAACGGGCCGGATACGCTGGTGTTTACAAATGGCGTGTTTCACACGCGGATAGACGAATAATTGCACCTCAATCCCCGCTTCCTTACCTTTCGGGCAACATGTCCTGGCAAAACATTCTGAAAACGGCCATTGCGGGCACCGAGCGGGGGCAATTATCTGAAAACGACCTGCAAGCACTCGGCCTGCCCCCCTCCGGCGATCCGGCACGCGACGCTTTGGAAGCGCTCGCGGCGGGAAGTATGTCGCGTAAAGCGGGGTTTCAATGGGCAGCGGCCGTGGACAGCGGCCGTGATCCTTGCCGCCCGGATGAGCGGCAACTGTGCGGCCCGGAGGTGGCAAAAGACCTCGAAGCCATACTCGCGGGTCGTTATGCGGGCGCCCTGCCCGAATTTTTGGATCTGTTGATCCGTCGCCAACGGAGGTTGCCGCCTGAAAATTTGCCCGAATTGCTGGATACTGCGGTAAAAAAACCGGACTTGGCCGAAAAAATACTGACTGCAGCAGGCCCTTTGGGCGAATGGCTGGTACCACAAAATCCACACTGGCAGGTGCTGGAGCCCGGCGAAACCGCCGACTGGTTCACCGCTTCTTTTGTGGAGCGCAAACGCCTGTTGCAGGAAACCCGCACCCGAAATCCCCTGCTCGCCCTCGCCTGGCTCGAAAAAACCTGGACGGAAGAAAAGGTGGAGCACAAAATTCAATTCCTCGAAATACTGCATACCCGGCTTTCTGCAACGGACGAAGATTTGCTGAACCGGGCATTGCTGGAAAAAACCCGCGACTTGCGCCTGGCGGCCATTCACACACTGGTTTTGTTGCCCGGTAGCCGCCGGCTCGAAGACGTGGAGGTCTTTTTTAAAAAATACCTGGCCGGCGCCCTGGCGCCCTCGACGCGGCAGGACGTATTAAAAACAACCCTGCCCGATCTGTCGGAAGATGCCCTGCAACCCTGGATTTCCTTGCTGCCGACCGCCGCCAAAGCCGACTGGCGCAATGAATTGTTGCGGTTTTTCATCGGTTTGCTGCCGCCGGCCAGCCTGCTGCGGGTTACAGGATTATCCCGCGAAAAAATAGTACAAGTTCTTGATCATGAACACGATGCAATCCCTTTACTCTCGGCGCTTGTTCGTTATTCGGCAGAGGACTGGGTGGAACCCCTGCTCGGGTATTTTACCGGCAATTTCCGCCACGCCGTCTGGCGATCAAAAGCGATGGCTGCATTTTTAGAGCGGTTTATACCACACGTGATGCGGTTTTTGGCCCGTAAAGGCCTCCTGATCAGCCACGAAAACGAATTTTTCCTGCGCGCACTCGAAAATTTTCACCAACCCTGGCCGGAAACCTTGTTGCACGACTTCCTCGATCAATACAACCGGGCGGTGTTCGGGGGCAACGGTGAAATGCCCGGCTGGCATTTTGCCGCCGCGCTCCGGGTAGCCGCTTACTACTGCCGCCGCGAGGATATCGCGAGCAGCGCATTTTTGCGTTTTTACCTCCAAAATCCACCAACCACCCGCCCGAGGGAATTGGAAGATTTTCTGGCGGTGTTGCGTTTCCGGCAACTTATGGCGGTGCATCTGGAGATTTGACCAGGTGGAGTGGAACACGGATTTTTGTGCGATCAGTGACAATCCGTGTCCAATCCGTTCCATCCGTGTTCCATCCCGCTATGGGAACGATGCCCCGAAAATTTTTCATCGCCTCCTTTCCAACCCCAATCCCCGTTTTTGCGCCATAGTAAATTCAAATCTACCCGACATGAAGTTTTACTTAAGTATTGTGGCCTTTACCGCCATACTTTTTCTCTCCGGAAGTTGCACCAAGGTCAACGACCAGGCTCCGGGATTCGACATGCTTTACCAGCACGAATTTTATATCCCGGCGGGCATCGGCGTTTTTGACGTACATCATTTTCAAATTGAAAATATCCCCACCCGGTACAATGAATACCTCGCCCAACACGGCAAAACAAATGAGGAGATCACCGGCATACTCACGTCGCAGGCTACTGTGGGTGGTGTGTTCGGCGATGCCGACCTTGCTTTTATCGAACAGGTGTCCGTGCGGGTATACGACAAAAGCGACCCGAGCGACTGGGTCGAAATCGCTTACCGCCAGCCCGTGCCCCTCGACCCCGGCAATTCGCTGCCGCTGATCCCTTCGCTGGCCGATGCCAAACGTTTCCTGTCGGACTCCCGGTTCAGCATTGACGTGGTGCTCTGGCTCCGCAACACCACCCAACTGGAATCGCAGGTGCGGCTCGATTTGCAACTAAAAGCGACGTATTAGTACATTTTGACGCGAAATTTACAGTTTTTTACACCTTATACCTATTACCTTTGCGCCTCTTTTCCAAAAGGCGCATTTCTTTTTTCCCGCTAACAGTTTTACAATGGATACCTTAACCAAATCTGCCACCGCCGCTTCGACCGATACTTTCCCCATCAAAGGCACCGACCACCTCGAATTTTACGTCGGCAACGCCAAACAAAGTGCCCTCTATTACCAGGCCGCTTTCGGCTTCGAACTGGTGGCCTATTGCGGCCCCGAAACCGGCGTACGCGACCGGGTGAGTTATGTGCTTCAGCAAAACAAGATCCGGCTGGTCCTGACTTCCCAGCTGGACCCCGATACGGAGATAGCGCGCCATGTATAGCTGCACGGCGACGGGGTAAAAGTGCTGGCGCTTTGGGTCGACGACGCTGAAAGCGCTTATTATACCGCATTAAAACGCGGCGCCGTTTCCGCGTTTGCCCCTAAAACACTGCGCGACGACAATGGAAAAGTAGTGATGGCGGCCATTCAAACCTACGGCGACACCATTCACACCCTCGTGGAACGCTCCGATTATTCCGGCGCCTTCCTGCCCGGCTACGAACCCCGTAAAAGTGTGTATCCCGTGCGCTCCGTCGGACTTCAATACGTGGATCACTGCGTCGGCAACGTCGAACTCGGCGCCATGAACAAATGGGTCAGGTTTTACCAGGACGTCATGGGATTCAAACTGCTCATCACCTTCGACGACAAGGATATTTCCACCGAATACACGGCATTGATGTCCAAAGTGGTGTCGAACGGCAACGGGTATATCAAATTTCCGATCAACGAACCCGCTAAAGGACTGAAAAAGAGCCAGATCGACGAATACCTGGAATTTTATCGCGGCGCAGGGGTGCAACATATCGCCGTAGCCACCGAAGATATCGTCGAAACCATCAACACCCTGCGCAACAACGGGGTCGACTTCCTTTATGTGCCGGAAGTATATTATGAAGACGTGCTGGACCGCGTGGGCCACATCGACGAAGACCTGGAAGAACTCAAAAAACTGAACATCCTGATCGACCGCGACGAAGACGGCTATTTGCTTCAGATTTTCACCAAACCCGTGCAGGATCGCCCGACGGTTTTTTTCGAGATCATTCAGCGCAAGGGCGCCAAATCTTTTGGGAAAGGTAATTTTAAAGCGCTTTTTGAAGCCATCGAACGCGAACAGGCGATTCGTGGCACACTTTAAATGGGTGTGGCATAACCGCTTACGCTATCTTTTTATTCCCTGAAATCTTAATAGCGGTCATGCCACACCTAACGCCTGACGTCTAAAGTCCCCTGTCCAAAGCCTATTCCAGCAATTTTGTCTAATGTTAAAATATGCGGCGCGAAAACAGGTATTTTTGCCGTTTTAACGAATGACCATTCAAACAATCGGTTTTTCTGACATTAAAAATTCAAAATTTTCCATCAACATGACATTAAAACACTGTGTAGCAATCCTATCGTTTTGCCTGCCCGTCCTATTCCTCCAGGCCCAGGGTAACAAGGCGCCGGAAAATTGGTTTACGCTGGACCCCACCAAAGACAACGTCAACGGAACAGGCTCCGATGAGACCCTCAAACGCCTCAAGGATAAAGGTAAAAAAGGCCAAACCATCATTGTAGCCGTTCTTGATTCGGGTATCGACACCGACCATGAAGACCTCAAAGACGTGATGTGGACTAATCCCGGCGAAATCGCCGGCAACGGCAAAGACGACGACGGCAACGGCTATATTGACGATATTCACGGCTGGAACTTCCTCGGCGGAAAAGACGGCAAAAACGTACACCACGAAACCCTCGAACTCACCCGCGAATACGTGCGCCTGAGCAAACGTTTTAAGGATACCGACCCTAAAAACCTGCACGGCGACGCGGCGGAAGAGTATAAATATTACGAAAAGATCAAAACCGCTTTCGAAGAGCAACGCGGCGAGGCAGAAGCCGGCGCAGCCAGCATCGAAAAACAGCTGGTTAAAATTGAAGAAGCTTTCGCCGCCGTTGAAAAAGCCCTCGGCAAAACGGAATTTACGGACGAAGACCTCACCAAAGCCGGAGAAGGCGCCGGCGCCGACCTGCAACAGGCGCTGGGTATCGTTAAAGCCATGAGAAGCCAGGGCGTAGGTTCACGTGCAGATTTCGACGAGCAAAAGAAAGAAGCCACCAAATACTTCGACGGCCAGTTGAATTACAACCTCAACCCCGACTACAACCCCCGCGACATGGTGGGCGACGACCCCAGCGACCTCAGCAACCGCTACTACGGCAACAACGACTACCAGGGCCCCGATGCGTTCCACGGCACCCACGTTGCAGGTATCATTGCCGCCGTACGCAACAACGGCAAGGGAATTAACGGTATCGCCGACAACGTGCGTATCATGACCGTACGTTGTGTACCCGATGGCGACGAACGGGATAAAGACGTGGCCAACGCGATTTATTACGCCGTGGACAATGGCGCCAGCGTCATCAACATGTCTTTCGGCAAAGGTTACAGCCCGCAAAAAGCCTACGTGGATGCAGCCATGAAATACGCTTCCGACCACGACGTATTGCTGGTGCACGCCGCAGGAAATGACTCCGAAAACAACGACTCGGACCCCAATTTCCCGAACGACGAGTTCAAAAAACCGGTAAAAGCCGGCCTGTTCAAAAAAATGAAAAGTGTCCCCACCTGGGTGGAAATCGGCGCCCTGAACTGGAAATCCGGTGAAAAACGGGTGGCCAATTTCTCCAACTACGGCAAAAAGAACGTCGACCTGTTTTCTCCCGGCGTACAACTTTACTCCACGGTCCCGGGCAGCGAATACGGCAATGCCAGCGGCACTTCCATGGCTTCCCCGGCAGCGGCAGGGGTGGCAGCGATCATCCGCTCCTACTATCCGGAACTCTCCGCCGTCCAGGTGAAAGACATTATGATGAAATCGGTGATCAAACAGGACGGTGAAGTGTCCAAACCCGGTTCTTCTACAGAAAAGATCAAATTCAGCGATCTCTGCGTCAGCGGAGGTATCATCAGCGCCACCAATGCCGTGGAACTGGCCGAAAAAACAAAAGGCAAAAAGGTAAAATCGGCCGTCTGGCGGGAAGCAGGTATGGGTAAAGCGCCTGTTAGCAAAAAAGTAAAAACGGCAACGCCGTAAGGGTTAAAGGTTTCAGGGTTTAATGGTTTAATGGTTTCAGGGTTTCAGGGTTTCAGGGTTGTGAATAGCGCAGAACCTTGAAACCCTGAAACCATTAAACCCTGAAACCTTTTAACCCTGAAACCATTAAACCCTGAAACCTTTTAATCTCTAAAATCAAAAAAGAGCGGTGCCCGGTTTCCCCGGCGCCGCTCTTTTCATTATCAATTGTTTTATCTGGAATAGAATGAGTTGTAGCGGAAAACCGAATGATTTGTTCGGGGTTACCGCCGGGTTTTGTTCCTCATGCTTCTTTCAGCATTCGATTGCCGAAAATGAGGAGGATGAGCAGGAGAACTGTGAGAATCAACATAGGATTAAACAATTTTTTTGGAAGTGAGAGAAATGGAGTAATCAGTCTTTTATGTCTTAACGGCCCTTGCCGAAATTTCGTTCACCGATTTGCCGGGATCACAAACTATTAACTTCTTTTTAATAGTTTTTCAAAAATCCAGCCCAAACCCATCACCAAACCGCAACCCAGTGGATTGTACCACAAAAACGGGTCTTTACTCACCCCAAAAAACAACCAGAGAATGATGGCCTGTGTCGATACGGCAGCCCAAAACACGGCCTTGCCACCCACTTGTTTGAGGAAAAACGCCGTAAAAAATATCCCAAGAATGGTGCCATAAAAAATAGATCCGATCATGTTGACGGCCTGGATCAGGTTGTCGAACAAGTCGAAATAAATGGCAAATACCGTGATAATGCCCCCCCAGATAACCGTCGCCAGTTTGGACACCCGGAAGTAATGGTTGTCGTCCCGGCCCGGCATAAATGAACGGCGGTATACATCCGAAACACTGGTGGCGGCAAGTGCGCTGATTTCTGAAGCGGTGGTACTCCAGGAGGCGCAAAAAATCATGGCCAGCATCAGCCCGATCAACCCGGTCGGTATGTGGTTCAGGATAAAATTGATAAAAATGTAGTCCTTGTCATTCGGGTCCGCTGCGGGAGCCGCCACCTTCACCAGGCCGGACGCTTGCTGCCGCAAATCGTTGCGCTGTTTTTCTAAGTTCTGCAAATCGCCCCGGGCCTTGTCGGACAACGCGGTATCTCCCGTTTTCAGGCCCGTTGCCAGATCGTCGAGTACCGCTTTTTTTTGCACAAACAGTTCGTCGGCGCGCCCTTCCAGTTGCCGGAAAGCGGCTTCCTGTCCGGTGCCTTCCACCTTGGCGCGGTTGGCCTGGTTGAAGTGCAGCGGCGATTGGTTGAACTGGTAAAAAACGAACACCATCACGCCCACGGACAACACGAGAAATTGCATCGGGATTTTTACAAAACCGTTAAAAAGTAATCCGAAACGGCTCTCATTCAAGGACTTACCCGACAAATACCGCCCCACCTGGCTTTGATCGGTACCAAAATAGGATAGGAACAAAAAGGTAGCCCCCAACACCCCGGACCAGACATTGTAGCGGTCATTCCAGTCAAAAGACCAGTCCAGAATCTGGGTTTTGCCGGAGGCATCGGCAATTTGCCAGGCCTCGGGCAGCCCGATTCCCGGTGGAAGTTTCTGCAAGACAAGAATAAACGCGAGCACGAGCCCACCCAGCATAATGGTCATTTGCAACTCCTGCGTCCGGCTGACGGCTGCGCTGCCTCCTGTGGTGGTGTAAATAACCACAAACACCGCCATTAAAAAATTGGTAAACGCCAGGTTCCAGCCGAACACGGCGCTCAAAATAATACTCGGCGCATAAATGCTGATCGCCGCAGCCATACCGCGCTGGATCAAAAAAAGCACCGCAGTAAGGGTGCGCATCCGGAGGTCGAAGCGTTGTTCGAGGTATTCGTACGCCGTGGTGACCCGAAGGCGGTAATAAACCGGCAGCACAAACACGCACAAAAAGATCATGGCGATGGGCATACCGAAATAGTACTGCACGAATTGCATCCCGTCGGAATAACCCTGGCCGGGTGTGCTGAGAAAGGTGATGGCGCTCGCCTGCGTAGCCATGATGCTCAGGCCGATTGTCCACCAGGGCAGGTCGCGTTTTCCGGCGAGAAAATTTTCGCTGGAATCAATATTCCGGCTTTTCCACAGACCGTAAATGACAATCAGGCCAAGGGTTCCGACGAGTACAATCCAATCAAGAGTTTGCATAAGAATATGGTCGCCGCGTTCACCCGGGCCTGTGTTTTTAATGAAATATTTGCCGGCAAAGGAGTGCCGTTTTATAAAAACGTTGCTTACAATTACCTGAAAGACAAATAAATAATAAGGCCGATCAGCGCGGTGAAAATAAACCAGGCCCAAACGCTCAGGCTGTTTTCACGCCAGATATTGAACATTTTTTCCATCGCGTTGCGCCAGTCTAATTCGCGACCGCCGGCTTTTGAGGCCCGCTCGTGCATCAGGCAGAAATAACGGCGCAGTCCTTTTCTCGCCTGGTCGCCGTGTTTGGTCAGGATCATAAAATCCGCGTTCAAAAAACGCAGATCGAACAACTCACTTTTACCTCCGATTTCCAGGATGAGGGTATTGTCCTTGTTCAGGCGTTTCCAGGAACCTTTCACCACGTTGCCGTCGAGTGCAAGCAGGTATTCGCCCCCTTCGTTAAAAATGTGCAAAATGGATTCGTGAAAACCCTCATCGTCGCGGATTTCTTTCCAGCGTTTGCTCAGCCAGAATTGTTCTTCCCGCAAATCCTCGCCAAAGGGTATAACTTTGGGTAAAATAAAATTGAGGTGCGAATCCATATCACCCAGATCCTTCGGCAGGTCCGGGCTCACAGCGCGAGATATATCTTTGAGTAATTCCATAATCGCTTGGGGGGTAAAGGTTTGAGGGTTTCGGGGTTTGAGGGTTTCAGGGTTGTGGTAATGTGGAACCCTGAAACCCTCAAACCTTGAAACCCTCAAACCCCTCTAAACTGTTTGCGGCGGTAAAAATCGTCAAAAGGGCGGCACAATGTTAGAAAAATCTGATTTTGAAAACTTAAGCGGCGGCAAACATCGCTTTTTTGCAGCTTTGCACCTATGAAACAAACGCTTCTGAACAACGGGCGGCGGATCGTTTATTACCCGGACGGGCCCGAACAAGCCTTGCCCCTCGTGCTTTTACACGGTTTTTGTGAAGACGCAAGCCTCTGGGACGGCCTCTTGCCGGGGCTGAGGGACGTCCCCTTGCTGCGAATTGATTTGCCCGGGTTCGGCGGGTCCGATCTTCTGCCGGCGCCCGGCATGGATGGCTATGCCGATGCCGTCTGTGCCGTTTTAAACGACCTCTCCATCGGGCGGTGTGTGCTGGTCGGGCATTCCATGGGCGGGTATGTTGCGCTCGAATTCGTCGAAAAGTACCCCGACCGGCTTGCCGGTTTCGGGCTGATCCATTCCCATCCGTGGGCAGACACGTCCGAACGGATAGAAAACCGCCGGCGCGGCATCGATATGTTGCGTTCGGGCAAACGCGACCTGTACGTTACCCAATTGTTCCCCGGTTTATTCGCCGAAGCGTTCGCGAAGGCGAACCCCGAAATTATCAACTTATTGATCGAACAGGGCAAACGCCAGCCGGCGGAAGGCATTATTGCCGCACTGGAAAGTATGATCGATCGAAAAGAACACCTGGAAACGGTGCGAAATGCCGGGTGCCCCGTGTTGTTCCTGCTGGGCGCCGAAGATCCGATCATTCCATCCGGATGGGCGTTGCAGGCAGCCCTGTTGCCGGCCGTCGCCGACGTACACGTTCTTCCCGGTGTCGGCCACATGGGAATATTGGAAGCTCCGGAAAAGTTGGTTGAAATTGTGCAGCAGTTTTGGCAATTTTGTGCGCGACGATGAACCCGTTTTTACTCCTGCTGGCCGTGTTTCCCGGATTATTGATCAGTTATGTCATTTTCCGGGCCGACAAATATGAACGTGAGCCGCTCGTTCCGCTGATTATTTGCTTCGGACTGGGCGCCACGGCCACCTTTCCGGCTATGGAACTGGAAAAATGGGCCTTTCACTTCCTGCAAACGCGGGAACAGGGTTTCGGGGTCATCATTCTGTCTGCATTTTTTGTCGTAGCCCTCAACGAAGAAGTTTTCAAATTTGCCGTCCTGCGTTTTGTCGCGTTCCCCCGCAGTTATTTTAATGAACCGTTCGACGGCATCGTTTATTCCGTGCTGGTATCCATGGGTTTTGCCACGATGGAAAATGTCTTTTTCGCCCATCGTTTCGGCATGGAAACGGTGTTGCTGCGGGCCTTTACCGCCGTGCCGGCACACCTGGCATTTGCCGTTGTCGCGGGTTATTACGTCGGTTTGGCAAAATTCAGTCCCGAAAACCGTTTAAAACTCCTGTGGCAGGGTTTCGGTATGGCCTTTTTGCTCCACGGCGTCTATGATTTCCTGATCCTCCAGAGCTGGTCCGACTGGCTGCTGGTATTGGCTTCCCTGACCCTCTATATGTGCCTGTATTACTGCCACAACCTGATCAAACAACATTTAGACAATTCGCCGTTTAAGTTGTAGGACGGAAATCTTTTCCGTCCGGATGATTCATTATCAGAATGTTCCGAAAAAAATAATAGCATTAATTCTGCTTGATTCTTAAGACGGAAATCTTTTCCCCCCACACGAATGATCCAATGACGAATTCCACCATCGAAATCTTCGGCATACGCCACCACGGCCCCGGCTCTGCCCGAAGCCTTCGGCGGGCATTGGAGGAATTCAAGCCGGACATGATTCTTGTCGAGGGGCCGCCCGACGCCGATGCGCTGATCGCACAGGCCGCCCACCACGAAATGCAGCCGCCGGTGGCTTTGCTGGTATACAACCCGAAAAACCTCGAACAGGCCTCCTTTTTCCCTTTTGCCGAATTCTCCCCCGAATGGCAGGCCATACGGTACGGACAAAAAAGCCGGGTTTCCGTGCGATTTATGGATTTGCCCATGAGCCAGGCATTCCAACTCAAGGAACCGGAAGCCCAACTCCGGCTCGAACTCACCCCGCTTGCCAAAGAAGACCCGGAGATCGATCCTTTTCGAAAAATTGCCCGGCTTGCCGGCTACACCGACCCCGAACGCTGGTGGGACGCGATGGTGGAGCGGCAATCGGGCGCAGATATTTTTCCGGCAATTCTGGACCTGATGATGGCGTTGCGCAACGACAAAAGTCGGCCCGAAACCCGGGAAACCCTTCTGCGTGAAGCCTTTATGCGTCAAACCATACGCGGGGCGCTGCAGGAAGGATACGCTCGTATAGCCGTTGTTTGTGGAGCCTGGCACACGCCGGCGCTGGAAAACTGGCAAACGATAAAAGCCTCCGCAGACGCCGCTTTGTTAAAAGGACTCAAAAAGATAAAAACCGAAACGACCTGGATTCCGTGGTCCTTCGACCGGCTGGCCGCACAAAACGGTTACAGCGCGGGGGTGGTTGCGCCAGCCTGGTACCGGGTGTTGTGGGGATCAGTGTCGGGCAACCCGGCGCCGGCCGAACCCAGCGAGTCTTCATCCGGCCACCTTTATAACCCGGTTGTGCAGTGGCTGACCAAGGTGGCACACCTGCTCCGGGAATCGGACATGGCGGTGTCCCCGGCTCATATCATCGAGGCCGTGCGCCTGGCGGAGACGCTCGCGGTCTTGCGCCGGACCAGCCTGCCGGGCATCGAAGAATTGCGGGAAGCCGCCGTCACCGTTTTGTGCGACGGCGCCGAAAAACCCCTGGAACTCATCGACCGGCAACTGGTGATCGGCGATGTATTGGGCAGGGTGCCCGACTCGCTGCCCGTTCCGCCACTGAAGGCCGACTTTGAGGCGCAGGTGAAAAGTTGCCGGCTGGAAAAAAATACGCAGGAAAAAACCCTCGAACTCGACCTGCGCCAGGACGCGCACCTGCGCAAAAGTCTGCTGCTGCACCGACTCGATCTGCTTGGTATTCAATGGGGAACGGTAAAAGACGCCGTATCCGGCAAACAAGGCGGTTTCCACGAACACTGGCAACTCAAATGGCTGCCTGATTACGAGATACGCCTCATCGAGGCGGGTACCTGGGGCAATACCGTGGAGGACGCTGCCGGACGCAAGGCACACCGGCGTGTACTTGAATCACAGGAACTTGCCGGGCTGGTTCGCTTGCTGGGCCTTCTGCTGAAAGCCAATCTGCCGGCCGCATTGCCGGTATTGCTCCAAAAATTGCAACAAATCACTGCCCTGGCCAGAGATGCGCTCCTGCTGGCAGATGCCGTATTGCCGCTGGCCGGGGTGCTGCGTTATGGCACCGCCCGCCGCCTGAACCTCGATGCGGTAGAACAACTGCTCGAACAGATCATTCCAAGGGTCTGTATCCAGTTACCTGCCGCCTGTTCGGGTGTCAACGGGGACGTCGCCGAAGATATCCTGAAAAAAATCCTGTCGGTCAACCGGGCATTGGGCATCCTGCAGGTTGCGGAATATGAAACGGGCTGGCAAAATACATTGTCGGTCATCGGCGACGGGGACAACACGGCGCCGCTCCTTTCAGGCCTGAGTACCCGCCTGTTATTTGATAAAAATATCCGGACCGCCGCCCTCACCGGAGACCGGATGCGTTATCACCTGTCGCATGCCTCGGCGCCCGCCGAAGCAGCGCAATGGCTGGAAGGTTTTCTCTACGGCAGCGGATTATTGTTATTGCTCCATGCCGAACTCTGGTCGACCGTCGACGGCTGGGTAAAAGAACAGGGTGAAGAAACGTTTACGGAACTGTTGCCCTTGCTGCGGCGCGCGTTCAGCCGTTTTTCGGCGCCGGAGCGCCAAAAAATGCTCGATCTGGCCAAACAGGCAACTCATCCGTCCGCAGCAAGCGGACAAAAAAACGACTGGGACAGCCGACGTGCCGCGGCGGTGCTGGAACTGGTAAAAGGAATTTTTCAGGAATAAAAACCCGGTTGCAGGCCCATCCACAACCCAACCTGCAACAATAAAACGGCACAGCAATGAATCAATACAGCAATGAAACAATGAAACAATGAAACAATGCAGCAATGAATCAATGCAGCGTCGCCGCCATCATTTCCCGCTAACGGCATCGTCCGTTTTCACCTCGCCCTGATCGTCGATAAGCGCCAGTACCACGCGGCGGTTCCATTTGCGGTTATCCGGCAGGTCATCGCCTTCATCCGTTTTGTTCTCCGCCAGTGGAGATGCTTCCCCGAACACTTTAATGAACATACGGTCGGCACGTATGCCTTTGTTGATCAGGTAGTTGCGTGCAGAACGGGAACGACTGGCGGCCAGTTGAATATTGGCTTGCGGGCTTCCGACGGCGTCGGTGTGGCCGAGGATTTTCAATTTCAGGTTCGGGTTGTCTTTCAATTGTTGTGTTACGGCATTCAGCACTTCTTTCGATTCGGCAGAAAGGCTGTACCGGCCAAAGTCGAAGTAAATATTCCGGACGGTCATTTCCTGCTTGGGGTCCTGCACAAAAATAACGCCGTTGCGAAAATACGGGCAGTTGGCGCCGCACAAAACGCGCTGTTCTTCCAGGTCGATGACTAAGGCATAGGGAAATCCTTTTTCCACCATTTCCTTTTGTACGGCATCCGCTTCGTCGCGGGTGGCATAGGAGCCGGCAAAATACCGGTAAAGCCCCATCTGATCATGGCTGACGAGAAAATTCCGGACGCCTTTTTCATGAAAAAAAGTATCGGGCATGGCTTCGGCAAATGCCGATATCTGTACGCGGAAATCCTGAGCCCGGCTTTCCGAAATGGAAAGAAAAAAACAGGCGATAAGGAGCAGGGTAGTGGTACGAATCATGGTGAGGGGAGGTTATTTTAGTGACAAGTACTGCAAAAGTACGAATCCCTCCCCAATGATCGCTTAGAAAGACATTAAATGCTTCGTTAAGGCATTTGTCATTCTTCCAGCAGGCAGAAGGTGGAAATTTTGATTTTCATGGTGTATGTGTTTATCTGTTGGATTGCCCTCTACAAAAGTGCAACTGCTGCGCTAATTATTTCTCTTTGGAAATTTTCCAAAAACTAACTTCGCCGCTGTCCTTGCCAAATTTTGACCGCGCCATTTTTTGTTTTCCCCAATAAATTTTGTCATTGCAGAAAATCCTTAAACCCATTAAACTCCGATCCGCCCCTCTTCCTGACGCCCCAAAGATGTAATGACCTGTTTACGTAATGACGAAATAACGTACTGACACACAATATGAAAAATCGCCTCCTTTTCCTGCTGCTGCTCCTCGGGCTGGCAGCACTCTGGTATTTTGCCGGTCGCAAAGACGCCTCGTATAAAAACCCCGCAGAAAGGCCCAATGACCCCTGGGTGTTCCGTTCGGTGCTCGACAGGCAGGCCCGGATGATCACTTTTGCCCTCGATGACCACCTGTGGGTGGCTTATTCCACCGACTCCTGTTCCCTGTACAAAGCCTGGGCCGGCGGTGTGGATTTCACCGGAGCCGTGTACAATATGCGACACGGCCCGCAACCCATGAGTATGGGCAACGCCTGGTTTGAAAACAAACACCGCCAACCCTGGGTGGTGACGCTCAACGGCCGGCCGGAAACGCCAAAAACGGACTATAAAGGCCACCGGTATACCCCCGGCGGACAGGCTGAAATCATGTACGACCTGGTACTCGCCGACGGGCAGCGTATCCGGATTAATGAACGCCCCGAGTACGTCGAGCGCGACCGCCAACGCGGGTTCGAACGCACTTTTACCGTGGAAAATGCCCCGGCAGGCACCACGGTAACCATGCTGGCCAATGTGGCATCAATTGCCGCACCCGTCAACGTAGAAACCAACGGCAACTGGAAACAAACAAAAACGGAAGCGCAGGCAGGCGACGACAAGTTGCAGGCGATGGCCTTGGAGGGCGAATTGACCCTCAACCCGGACAAACCCACCCGTTTTGCCACCATGTTCGTCAGCACGCCCCTCATACCGAACCCGTTTGACGCGGAACGGCTGGCGGAAGAAGACGAAACCGCCACCGTCAGCCCCGGCGAGCGAATTATGGCAAAAAACGACTGCCGCACCTGCCACAACGAACAGGCGCAAACGGTGGGTCCCAGCTACGTCCAAATATCCGAACGTTACAAAAACACCCGGGAAAACGTGGAAGCGCTGGTGCAAAAAGTGATGAAAGGAGGTTCGGGCGTCTGGGGTGTGGCGGCAATGAGCGCGCACCCCGACTTGCAACCCAACGACGCCACCGCTATGGTGAACTACGTGCTTTCCCTCGACGAAGGTGAAGATGACGGCGAAGGCGCGGCCACAACAACCGACCTGGCATCCATTCCCGAAAACAAATGGCTCAAACCAGACGTGGGTTCCGAAAGCACCGAAATGGTGCCCGGCCTGCTTGTCAAACTGTTCCCGATCAAATCTTCGGTGCAAAGCCTCGACAACATCAATTTTAACACCGAACCGACAACTACTGCCATTGCCGGCCTTGTCGACGCAGGCCCGACGGAATTCGGGCCTTCCTTCACAGATAACTTTGCCCTTACCGCTTCGGGTTATCTTTTCCTCGACAAAGACGACAATATCCTGCTGCAACTCAGCTCTGACGACGGTTCGCGACTGTACCTCGACGGCCAGATGCTGATCAATAACGACGGGCCGCACGGCATGGACCCCAAAGACGCAGAAGTGGCTTTACGCGCCGGGTACCACAGCCTCCGGATCGATTACTTCCAGGGCGGCGGCGGACGCGGCATCCAACTCAAGTGGGCCCGCTCCGGCGACCCCAAATTGAAAATTATACCGGAAGGAACTTTCGCCCACAAACGCTCGGCAACAGACCTGGAACTGCCCAGTATGAGCGGCGGACCGGCGGGTATTCCCGGCGACGGCACTCCTTTAGCCGAGGTACACCCCGCTTTTGACCTCTCCCAGGCGCGCCCCGACGAGTTTTTGCCCAAAGTTGCCGGCATGGATTTTTTGCCCGACGGCCGTTTGCTCGTTTCGACCTGGGATGCCGTAGGCGCTGTTTATATGCTGGAAAATGTGGAATCGGGCGATCCGAAAAAAATAAAATTGAAGGTGATCGCCAAAGGCCTTGCCGAGCCATTGGGACTAAAAGTAGTAGGCAAGGACATCTATGTGCTTCAAAAGCAAGAACTTACAAAACTGGTAGATCATAACGGCGACGACATTATCGACGAATACCAGTGTTTTGCCAAAGGTTGGAAAGCCTCCGCCAACTTCCACGAATTTGCCTTCGGCCTCGCCCACAAAGGCGATTACCTGTACGCGGCACTGGCCACGGCCATTTTGCCCGGCGGCGCCAGCGCCCGGCCCCAGATCGTAGACCGCGGTAAAGTGGTGCAGATCAGCCTCAAAGACGGCAGTATCGAGTTCGTCGCGCGTGGCTTGCGCACCCCCGACGGAGTAGGTATCGGCCCTGACGGCGAATTGTTTATCGCCGACAACCAGGGCGACTGGTTGCCATCTTCCAAAATTGTACACGTAAAACCGGGCGCTTTTTTCGGCTCATACTCTGTAGACAGCCTGGCCGTGGCACAACTGCCCATTCAGCAACCGGTCGTTTGGCTGCCGCAGGACGACATCGGCAATTCGCCCACCCAACCGGCGGTGCTCAACGACGGCCCTTACCAGAATCAATTGGTTTTCGGCGATGTGTGTTACGGCGGTTTGCAACGCACTTTTGTGGAAAAAATAAACGGCAACTACCAGGGTTGTGTGTTCAAATTCACCCAGGGTCTCGAAGGTGGCACCCACCGGCTCGTCCGCGGGCCCGACGGCGCGCTGTACGTCGGCATGATCGGCAACCCCGGCAACTGGGGACAAACCGGAAAATTCTGGTACGGCCTGCAACGCTTGAAATACAACGGCCGGTCCGCATTCGAAATGCTCGCTGTGCGCGCAAAAACAAACGGCATCGAGATCGAATTTACCGAACCGCTGCGGGAAGGTGACGGCTGGGACCCCAAACATTATACCCTGAAACAATGGTGGTACCAACCCACCATCAATTACGGCGGCCCCAAAATGGACGAAGAAGAACTCGCCGTGTCATCCGCCAGTGTTTCTGCCGATCGCAAAAAGGTATTTCTTGAAGTAAACGGTATAAAACCGCAACACGTCGTACACCTTCGCTTGCGCAACCTGCCGCTCAGCGACGCCGGAAACGAGCTGTGGGCAGCTGATGCCTGGTACATCATGAACGCTATTCCCGCCGATACTTACGGCACGGCAAGCCCGGCGCCGGCGCCCCTTATCGTGTCAGATAACACCTTGACAGACAAGGAAAAAGCGGCCGGTTGGTCGCTGCTTTTTAACGGCAGTAACCTCGACGGCTGGCATAATTACGGCAAAACAACCGTTGGCAAAGCCTGGATCGTGGAAGACGGCGCCATCCACCTCGATACCAAACCCAAAGCGACGGGAGAATCGCAGCAACGCGACGGCGGCGACATTCTCACCGACGGGGAATACCAGGATTTTGAACTTTCGCTGGAGTGGAAAATCGGCGCCTGCGGCAACTCCGGCGTTATTTACAACACCGTGGAAGACCCTTCCAAATACCAGTACGTGTGGCAAACCGGCCCCGAAATGCAGGTGCTCGACAACACTTGCCACCCCGACAGCAAATTTCCCAAACACCGCGCCGGCGACTTGTACGATTTGAAAGAGTGCAAATACGTGACCGTAAAACCCGCCGGCAACTGGAACCTGATGCGCATCATCAGCAAAAACGGGAAGGTGGAACACTGGCTCAATAACCGCAAACTCGTGGAATACGACATGAACGCCCCGGAATGGCAAAAACTGATCGACGGCAGCAAATTCAAGGAAATGCCGGGCTTCGGAAAAGCCAAAAAAGGAAAAATCGCCCTGCAGGACCACGGCGACCCGGTGTGGTTTAAAAATATGAAGATCAGGAAGTTGTAAGTACGTGTACTTGCGTTACTTAGTCGAATTGATTATGCAACACCTCCACTCCTTTCTGCTCGTCTTCCTCGGCGGCGGCATCGGTTCCGCGCTGCGGTTCGGCATCGCACTGATCGCGCCCCCGGGCACAGGCAGGTTTCCCTGGGCTACCCTCGTGGCCAACGGCATCGCCTGCCTTATTCTGGGTTTCATCATGGGGATGCACATGAATGGCCAGATGCCCGATCAGCGCCGGCTGTTGCTGGGTACGGGTTTGTGCGGCGGGTTGAGCACCTTTTCCACGTTTGTTTCCGAAAACTGGGTCTTGTACGAAAATGGCCAGCCGACACTGATGCTGGTTAATACCCTCGTCAGCCTGGTTTTGTGTTTTATTTGCCTGCTGGCGGGTCTAAAAATGGCCTTCTGACCAGGTGGAAAAATTAATACCGGCCCCGTATCACCCGACCCCCAAAAAGCGTTTATCTCCTTTAAAACTTCTTTTTATGCGCCGATTTTTGCTCTTTTCGTTTGTATTACTGCGTATTACGGCAAGTATTGCTCAAAACGAAGCTTTGGCCGATTCGCTGGTGACAGCAGGTATCCGCCTTCACGACGAGGGCAAATTTCAGGAAGCGCTGGCCCGCTTTAACGAGGCGGCCCGGCTGGATGAAAAAAACGGCAACGCTTTATACGAGGCCGGCAATACGTACTTTGCGCTGGCGGACTACAAACAAGCCCTCAAATACGCCGAAAAAGCCATAAAAAATAAAGGGGACGCCGTTGCCGAAGCATTTATGCTCAAGGGCAATGCGCTCGATATGCTGGGCAAACCGGACAAAGCCATCGATGTTTACCGGGAAGGTATCCGCCTCGGGCATAAAAGTTACCTGCTTCATTTCAACCTCGGCGTGACCTTGCTGAAACAGAAAAAATACGCAGATTCCGAACCGGAATTTATTCAAACCCTGAAAATGAACCCTGCCTACACCAGCGCCCATTACATGCTGGGTTTCAGCAATGCCGAACAGGCCCGGAAAGTAAAAACACTCCTGCCGTTTTATTATTTTTTGATGATCGAAAACGAAGGCCAACGCGCCGAAGTAGCCCTCGGTTTTATCCGGCGCACCATGACGGAAGGTGTGGAAAAAACCAATGATAAAGTGTTCACCATCAACATGAATGCACAATCTTTGGAAGATGAATTCAGCACCGCCGACCTGACCTTGTCCATGATTCCCATCACCCGTGAAATGTCCAGAAAAGCGCTGAAAGATTCTCTCGGCGTGGACCTGCCCGAACAATCGTTTTCCGAACAATTATTCCAGTACAACGAGTCTTTGTTCAAAATACTCAGCGAAATATCTGACCGGCCGGCCGACGCTTTTTGGTGGGATACCTACCTTCATTTTTTTATTGAACTCCATCAAAAGGGCCATACCGAAGCATTTACCCACTATATCCTGCTCCACAGCGGCGACAAAACCGCGCTTGAATGGCTGATCGCCAACAAACCCAAACTGGAGGCGTTTTCCAGTTGGATCAAAGAGTAAAAAGCCATAAATATAATGAAACGATCTCCGGGAACCGGTTCTGCCAAAACATCCGCGTATACGTCCGAAGCCTTGCAACCCTCCGTTCCGGACGACACGATCATTCGTCCGCACGCCGAAACGGCCTATGCACACGAACTGGCGGCGCTGGCGGCGACCGACGACCGGCCCCGGCCGGCCAGTTGGCGGCTGTCGCCCTGGGCCGTCGTCACCTATTTGCTGGGGGGCAAAGCCGGCGAAACCGTGATCGAGCCGAAGTATTACGGCCAGCGCCGCCTCATTGAAATTGCCGTGGCCACGCTGGCGACCGATCGCGCCTTGCTCCTGCTCGGCGTGCCGGGCACCGCCAAAACCTGGGTAAGCGAACACCTGGCGGCGGCTATCAGCGGCGACAGCACCCTGCTCGTGCAGGGCACGGCCGGGATGAACGAAGAAAACCTGCGCTACGGCTGGAATTACGCCCGCCTGCTCGCTGAAGGGCCTTCCGAAAAAGCGCTCGTGCCAAGTCCCGTCATGAACGCCCTGCGCGACGGAAAAATCGTACGGGTGGAAGAACTGACGCGTATCCCCGCCGACGTGCAGGATTCGCTCATCACACTCCTCTCGGAAAAAACACTGCCCGTTCCCGAACTCAGCACAGAGGTTCAGGCCCGCCGGGGTTTTAACCTGATCGCTACTTCCAACGACCGCGACAAAGGTGTAAACGAACTTTCGGCCGCCCTGCGCCGCCGTTTTAATACGGTGGTGCTGCCTTTGCCCGATTCCCTGGATGAAGAGGTGACGATCGTGCAAAATCGCGTGGCAGCCCTCGGCAAATCACTTGAATTACCCCCTGAAGCGGCGCCCTTGCGTGAAATCCAGCGACTCGTGACGGTGTTTCGTGAACTCCGGAGCGGCAAAACGGAGGATGGCCGCGAAAAGATCAAAAGCCCGACCGCTACCCTCAGCACCGCCGAAGCCATTTCCGTCATCCACCAGGGGCAGTCGCTGGCCGTTCACTTCGGCGACGGCGAATTGCGCGCCCACGACCTCGCCGCCGGACTAAGCGGCGCCATTATAAAAAGACCCGGGTACGGATGCCGCCGTCTGGCAGGAATACCTGGAGACCGTGGTGAAAAAACGGGATGGCTGGCAGGATTTGTACCGGGCCTGTAAAGAACTTCAGTCTTAAAGGGGGCTCGCAAGTCATTTTACCTTGTAAATTGCACATTGATCATTGTACATTTTTCAATGACCAATGACCAATTTTAAATGACTTACAAGACGCCCGCTGATTTGTAAGAGCCGGAGAGCGATAACAAATATGAAATAATTCATACCTTTCGCTACCTTTTTGCGCCATCCATCCGTGTAAAATGATCCGAAAAAGAATCCTCGCCGGTTGCCTGTTTTTCTGCTTTTGTATTTCCGCCCGTGCCGCCATCGTCTCGGGCGTCTTTAAAAATGCATCTCCCGGCGGCATCGTGCAGATATTTGTGCCGCACTATTATGTGGACGGGCGAAACGACACCTACTGGGCCGAACTCGACGAGCAGTTGCGGTTTTCCATCAACGCGGTTGTCCCGGAATCCCAGTTGGTTTTCCTGGTACACAACGAAGAACGGCTGCCCATTTTTCTGGAGCCGGAGGATACCCTGGTTATTCGCGCCGACCTGTTTCAATTTCCACTGGTTGTTTCTTTCAGTGGCCGAAGCGGCGCCAACAACCGCCTGTTGCACCAATATTTTCGGGAAAACCCGCCGGATTACGACGAATTGAACAATATCCGCTTCAAAATCGGGCAATGGTGGGCTGTCGTGGAGCACCTGATGAACGAACGAATGGAATCACTCGATCCGGTTTCGTTCCGGGAATTTCTGGATAAACGCAAAACAGCCGCCGCTTCCCTGCTCGACGATTTTGCGGGCAAAAACGCGGGCGCTCTCACGCCGGCTTTTTTCGACTGGATGGCTTCGGAGATTTCTTATTCCTGGGCCTACCACCTGTTGTTTTACGGTCAGGTGTACGGCAACCGGTACCAGGTACAACCGGAATTTTTCGATTTTCTGAACGACGCACCCGTGGTCAGCGAGTCGGTGGGTAATGATTGGTACCGATTATTTGTGCAGGCGCTACTGGCGCGGCAAATGGCCAAAAACAACCCTGCCGGCAGTTCTTTCGCCCGGCAATACGAACTCGCGGGTGAACTGTTGTCCGGCAAAGCCCTTGCGTTTTATCGCTCGGAAATGATCCGTACGGCCTTTTCGGGAGATCGTTACCGGGAAATTTTGCCGTTGTATACCCATTTTCTGCAAACCAATGAATTCACGGATTACGACGCCAAAGTCACGGATTTGTATGAAAAAATTGCCCGGGTGGCGCCCGGCACCACAGCCCCGGCGTTTGCCGGAGAAGACGTTGCCGGAAATACGATATCGCTGGCGCAGATGCGCGGCAAAGTAGTGTACCTGAATTTTTGGGCCAGCTGGTGCAGCGCTTGCCTGAAAAAAATGGAACTGTTTAATGATTATGCCGGCGAACTGACCCGGCAAGGCATCGAGATTGTCAATATTTCCATCGACGAAAATCCGACCCACTGGCAAAATTCCCTGAATGAACGGGCATTCAAAGGCCATAACATGCTTTCCTCTTCCGGGCGGGAGCGCAATATTGCCCTGCTGTACGGCGTGGAAGCCGTGCCTCAATACTTTATCGTGGGCAAAGACGGTTCTTTTGCCGAAAAGGCCCCCGGCAATCAGCCCGAAGACATTAAAAGACAATTGCTTAATCTCACCAAATCGCACTAAAAACCGATGCGAATACTTTTCGTGGCCCTCTTCCTCGGGGTGGCCTCCATTGCCGTCGCCCAGTCCGACAGTACAGAAATCCGAACCTTTGTAGCGCAAATGCCCTTTTTCCCGGGTTGTGAGCACTTCAAGGTCAGTGATCCCGACAAACGCACGTGCAGCGATAAAGCACTTGCCGCTTTTATCAGTTCAAAACTGATTTATCCGGATTCTGCCGCGCAGCGGAATCTGGAGGGTATGGTCGTGGTCAGTTTTATCGTGGATGCGCAGGGCAATCCCGGCAAATGGCAAGTTTTGCGCGACATTGGCGGCGGATGCGGAGCGGCGGCATTGCAGGTGGTCCGCGCGATGCCCAGGTGGGAACCGGCCATACACGAAGGGCGCCCCGTGCCGGTAAAACTGATTTTGCCAATCAATTTTTCCTTCAAACGTGCACTTTCCAACGAAGCGGAACAATTCGCCATCCACTGGGGAAAACTGCACAACGAAGTCATTTCCAAGGCCGATCTGGAAAAAAACGCAGAAGAAGCCATTCTTGTACGCGACGCCTACGGCAACCTCGCAGAAGTATTGGAGCTGGAGTTTTTGTCCGAAAAAGGCAAAAAAAGCACATCAGCCAGGGTCAAGGGCAGCGCTCCGGACAAGAAAATGCTCAAAGTCATCGAACAAACACCGATCGGAGGTACCTTTACCATCAACGCAGGGATACAATACGGCAACGGCTCCCTGCTGGTAAGCCGGACGTTTCAGATAAAGTAGTTTGGGGCCGGTGCTACTGTTTTTATACACATGACAAGCAATCATAAAGGCATCTACACCGGCTTGCTGGAAGCCAAAAGTCGCGGCGAAAAACGCCTTGCTGTGCTGTTTGATCCGGACAAATTGCGGCTGAAAAAAATGGAACAGGCGCTTGATCTCGCCCTGGAATGCGGGGTGGATTACTTTTTTATCGGCGGAAGCCTGGTGGTCAACAACATGCTCGACGGACTGCTGGCGCAAATCCGGCAGCGGTGCCCCATACCACTCATCCTGTTCCCCGGAAACTCCTTCCAGCTCAGTTACCGCGCCGACGGTATTTTATTTTTGTCGCTCATCAGCGGCCGCAACCCCGAACTGCTCATCGGGCAGCACGTCATTTCCGCCCCTTTTTTAAAAATGTCGCCGCTCGAAATCATCAGCACGGGTTATATTCTTGTCGACGGAGGTGTTCAGACGGCCGTTCAATACATGTCCAACACCTACCCGATTCCCGCCAACAAGGACGATATCGCCGTTTGTACGGCACTGGCGGGTGAATTGTTGGGCCTGAAAATCATATACTTAGATGCGGGATCCGGCGCCCGCACACCCGTTTCGGAAAGTATGATCGAAGCCGTAAGCGGAGCCGTGGAAGTGCCCCTGATCGTGGGCGGCGGCATTCGTACGCCGGAAAAGATCTCCGCCAACCTGCGGGCCGGGGCCGACCTCATCGTGGTTGGCAATGCCATCGAACAGGACCCTGCGCTGATCCGGGAGATGGCGGCGGCGGTAAAAGATTTTCAAGCGGCGTAAGGAACGATTCCGGTTCTTTGCCGGGTTAGTATCGTTTCTGAACGTAAAAGACCCAAATTCCTGATCCTGTTATGCAAACCGGAACCGTCATAAAATCCACCGGCAGTTGGTACAGCGTCCGAATGGATACATCGGCTGAGGTACTTCAATGCCGTATCGTCGGCAAATTTCGCCTCGACGACATCCCGCTTACCAACCCCGTTGCCGTGGGTGACCGGGTGGAAGTGCAACCCGAAGGCGCCGGGCAGGGGATGATCAAAAAATCCTGCCGCGTGTGAATTACGTCGTGCGGCAGTCGCCGCGCCGCAAACACGATCTCCATCTGATGGCGGCCAACATGGACCAGGCGATTCTGATCACCACCATCGTACAGCCGGACTTGAAACCGGGTTTTATCGACCGTTTCCTGGTGATGACCGAACGCGACGAAATTCCCGTCACGATCGTATTTAACAAAGCCGACGTATACGACGAAGCCGATATGGAGCGGTTTGAGGAAATGAAAAACATTTACGGAAGTATCGGCTATGGCATTCTGCTCAGCTCCGTGCCGCAAAAACTTGGCCTGGAAGAACTCAAAAGTATACTGAAAGACAAAACCACCCTGGTGAGCGGGCAATCGGGTGTGGGTAAAAGCACCCTGATCAACGCTATTCAGCCACAACTGGCGCTGCGAACCGGCGAAATCAGCGATTATTCGGGCAAAGGCCAGCACACCACGACGTTTGCAGAGATGTTTGACCTGGATTTCGGCGGATACATCATCGACACACCGGGTATTAAAACGCTGGGATTCAACGACAAAGACAAAGCGAATATCGCGCACAGTTTCCGCGAATTTTTTGCACTTTCCCATAACTGCCGCTTTGGCGGCGCCTGCCTGCACCGCGACGAGCCCGGTTGCGCCGTTCACGAAGCGCTCCGCAACGGCGAAGTCAGCGAATTGCGTTTTTCCAATTATCTTACTCTGCTCGACGAAGTGGAGGACCAAAACTACTGGGAACGCCGCAAGGAATTCTGAATTGATTATTAAATATTACAACATCTGTATTCAGAAACCGTTATTTTGCCAACTTTGTCCCTCTTTTATCTCAACGCAGCAAAAAGAGGGACTCTTTTTTAAGACGTTGTTTGAACTTTCACAAGGCATCTTTTTGCCTCTGTCAGAATACGTCACAACTTCTAACATTCTTTCTTGAACAAATCCGATTACCGCGCCGATGAAAAAATTGTTTCCATTATTTTCTCTTTGTATTTTAAGCCTGAGTGCCGCCTTTTCGCAACGCAATTCTTACTTTGAAGCCGGTTTTTTGTTCGGTCTGACCAATTATTCCGGCGACATCGCTGCGTCTGCCATCGAAATTTCCGAAACTCAACCGGGATATGGCGTTTACTTCCGTTATCACTTTTCAAAATCACTTTCGACCAAAGTTCACGTTTATTCGGGTTCCATTTCGGGCGATGACTCCCATTCTTCCACCCTGAATGTGCGGAAACTGAAGTTTTCCACCTCGATCGTTGAGTTAGGAGGCTCTGTGGAATGGAAATTATTTGGCCAGGAGCGCTACTCCAGTACAGGTATCCACAATTTTTTCCTCACACCTTACGTGTTTATCGGGCTCGGTGTAGCCATTACCGATCCGAAGGCAGAGTATTACGGCGATCCCGGTCTGGCGGAACAATACCTCCGGGCGCCCCTTCCGGAAGAAGGGCTTCAGAAAAATTTTATTCTGGCGCCCATGGGTGTGGGGTTGCGTGCCGATGTGCTGGACCGGCTGGTGATCGGCCTGGAAGGCGGCTGGCGACCGGTTTTTTCCGACGACCTCGACGGTATTCATACCAACGGCAACCCGAATAAAGGCGACTGGTACTATTTTGCCGGCGTCACGGTATCTTTTATCCTCAGCGATCCGCAGCGACGCAGGTAAATCGTTCTGTTCCAAACAGACTACACCCGTTCAGGCCTTTCGACTTTCCGCGGTTTTATACCTTTGGCCGGCTTAAGTCGAAAGGCCTTTGTTTTCTATGCAAAACGGAATTTTACTTTCCTTCATCGAATTGTATCTGCTTGGTACGGTTGCAATCGGCTGGTGGGCTTCGCGCAGGGTAAAAACCACCGCCGACTTTGTGGTAGCCGGTAAAAAATTGCCGCTTTTTATGGCGTCCTGTGCATTGTTTGCCACCTGGTTCGGCTCGGAAACCGTGATGGGGGCGTCTTCCGAATTTGCACAACACGGCTTGTTGGGGGTTATTGAAGATCCTTTCGGGGCTTCTTTATGCCTGTTGCTCGTAGGATGGTTGATCGCCCGCCCCTTGTACAGCCTCAACCTGTACACATTTAATGATTTCTTCCGGATCCGTTTCAATAAAAAGGCGGAGGTCATTTCTGCTTTTTTTATGGTGCCGTCCTATTTTAGTTGGATCGCGGCACAACTGGTGGCCCTGGCCATCGTATTGCAGGCCGTTTGTGGCCTGGAACGGGAATGGGGGGTACTGATCTGCACCCTTTTTGTACTGGTGTATACTTACATCGGGGGCATGTGGTCCGTTACTATTACCGATTTTGTTCAGACCATCGTTATTGTCATCGGTTTGGTAGCCCTGGCAACGGACATGGTGTTGCAGGTGGGTGGTTTTGAAAAAATGGCGGCGGCGGCGCCTGCGGGTTTTTTTCAGTTTTTTCCGGAAGCAAAAACGGGGGATATGATCGGCTGGGTAGCTGCATGGATGACCATCGGGCTTGGAAGTATCCCGCAACAAGATGTTTTTCAACGGGTTATGGCGGCAAAAAGCGAACGCACCGCCGTATCAGCCTGTTATACTTCTTCCGCGATGTATTTAAGCATCGCCTTTTTACCCCTGATCATTTGTTATTGCGGGCGTATGTTGTACCCCGATCTGCTGGAAAAAGACCCGCAGATGATGATACCCGCCATGGTGCTCCAACACAGCGGCCTCGGTATGCAGATTTTGTTTTTCGGCGCCCTGCTTTCGGCCATCCTGAGCACTTGCAGCGGCGCCATGCTGGCTCCCGCTACCGTAATGGGAGAAAACCTGATCCGTCCCCTGTTTAAAACGATGACCGATGCACAATTGCTGCGAATCATGCGCTGGTCGGTTGTAGGGGTTGCCATCGTCACCGGTGGAATGGCGATGATGCGCAATAATATTTACGAATTGGTGGGTGAATCGTCGGCCTTAAGCCTGGTTTCTTTGTTTAGTCCCTTGATTGCCGGGCTTTACTGGCGGAGCGCCTCCGCTACGGGAGCCATTATCTCCATGATCGGAGGTATGGCGGCCTGGCTGGCGGCGCTTTGGCTGCTCCCGGAAGCGCCGGAGCAGAACGCTTCCGTGTGGCTGCACATTCCGCCGATGTTGTACGGTTTTGCCGCCGGCATTACCGGAATGATTGCCGGAAGTCTGATATGGCCGGAGCGGCGGGTGGAGATACCTGTTGGCGAACAGCCGTGAAATACGGTCTTATCAACCAGTGAATCAACGCATTGTACAAATCTGAAACAATCTATGGATAAACGTCAAACACTCACTGTACTGCTTGAAATCACCTGGTGGGTCGTTACGGCCGTCGTGGTGCTGGCCACACAATACCCCATCCACAAAGCCATGTACGTATGGCCGTTTGCAAATTGGAACATCGTGTTTGTTGTGGTGTTGGTCACTTTTTCGCGGTATATTTTTTTACTGGAACACACGTTTCTGGCCTGGCGGCAGGAAATAAAAGTGGTGTGCCTGCTCCTGATGTTTCCGCTGGCGTTTATCCTGATCGGCGGTTTGAACGCTTTTATGACCTTTATTGAAGAAAATACCTGGGAACCCCTGACCGGCCACCTTCCGGTAGCCGATAAAAAATCCATTGAAAGTTATATCTGGAATGAAATGCTCTTTTTTGGAGCCGGAAGTATCATCGCAACCCCCGTATTCGCCGGACGCCTCATGCTTTCCATCTGGCGCACCCGCAACCGGGGGACGGTGTGATCATTACGTCATTGGGGTCAAGATAAGTCATTAAACGGCGCAGAGGCCCGGTCGCAATGACATGCCCATAACTCCAATAGAAACGGCCCCTCCGGTAAAAATACCGGAAGGGCCGCCAGAAAAATTTTCAATCAGGTTTTATTTATTTCATTTTTGCCAGGTCGGCAGTTGCGTCTTGTTGCGGGATCACGCGGTTGGTCCATTCGATTTGGTCCGGATTGCCGGGTGCTACGAGGTCGAGGGTTTGCATTTCCACCAGCGTAAGGCCGGTAACCTGGTTGCCTTGTGCACCGAATTCGCGGTAGTCGTTGGCCCAGTTTACTTTGAATTCTTTTACGTCGGCGTTCAGTTGATCGTTGATCGTTGCTACGGTGAGCGAGTTGGGGTTAACGCCTGCTACGAAGTGAGAACCGATGTAGTTGCCTTCTTTGTCAAAAACGGAGATGCTGTAAGTTTTGTTACCGCGAACGAAACCGCGGGCGATATTGTAAAGAACGGCGATGTTGCCTTCCGTTTCAAATTTTGCTACCGGCTCCGGGTAAACGGGCATGCTGCTGAATTGAGCGCTGCGCTCGAGTTCCGGAAGAAACTGGTAGAATTCCCATCCGAGGCGTTTGGCTTTGGCAGCCGTACGCGTTTCCAGTTGGCCTTGCAGATCCTGTGTATTGAACGTATAGGGAAGCGTTGCTGTCGGGAACTGAGCCAGAAAATCCTGAAACGAAGGAGCGTTTTGTGCCGTTGCTTTGAAAGCGAAGAGGCTTGCCAGTGCGATCAGGATGGTCGGAATTGCGGTGGTATTTTTCATGTTACTCAGGTTTTGGTTGTTGAGATGTTGGTGATGGATGCTGATTAAACGGCGCTTATTTTTATTTTTCGGCAGCGTTGATAAGGTATATTCAAATCGGATGCCAAAAAATTTCGAACGCGGGGATTATTTTAAAAATTTTTACTCGCAAACGCGTTTTTAGACTGATAAGGGTATAAAAGTCACGTAAATACGTACGATTTGCGTACAAACCCGGATGTCAATGAACTGAAAAAAAATTCGCCTTTTTTTAAAAAAAACGGCGAATGGAATCTGGAGGCCTTCTTTTTCCGGCGACAAACCTCGGGGTTTTTCGCCGTGCTAAGTGTTAAAATCGCATAGTAGAAAAGTACTATTTTATCAAAAAAACGGGTATCCTGCCACAAAATTCCACCTTTGCGACATGAGCAACCGCGACGCTTATACCGAATTCTGCACCTCCGCGCCCGATCTGCCGCTGTTTATGCAGCCCTGGTATCTCGATGCCGTATGTGAAGAAGGAGAATGGGATGTGGTACTGGTGGAACAAGCGGGGCGGGTAGTGGCCGCATTGCCCTACTTCCTGAAAAATAAATGGGGCTGGCGTTATGTGGCAATGCCCCCGCTGGCCCGTATGCTCGGCCCGTATGTATTGCCCGAACTGCGCAACCCGCGTAAAGAAACATCGCTGGTGGAAGCCCTGCTCGATCAGTTGCCGGAAGGGCTCGCCGCATTCGAGCAGGATTGCAATTATACGTTTACCAACTGGCTGCCTTTTTACTGGCGCGGTTTCCGCCAGACAACACGGTATTCCTATACCCTGGATATTCGCGACCTCGGCGAAGTATGGCATCACCTTGCGGCAGATTACCGCAATCAAAAGATACCCAAGGCGCAAGAGATCATCGACGTTCATACAAGCGATGCCGTGCTCGATTTTTTGGATATCCACGACCTGAGTTACGAACGCAAGGGGCTTGATCCGCCGGTTTCGCCCGAATTTATGACCCGACTCGACGATGCGCTGGCCGCGCACGGGCAACGCGCCATCTTTTTTGCCTCCGATCGCCAAACCGGCCAACCCCATTCCGTCGCTTATCTGGCCTGGGACAACCAGACGGCCTGGTACCTGATGGCCGGCGACGATCCCGCTCTGCGCCATTCGGGTGCGGGTATTTTGCTGACCTGGGAAACGATTCGTTACGCCCGCGAGGTACTGAAACTGCACGCCTTCGATTTTGCAGGCAGCATGATCCGCCCCATCGAGCGGGTACGGCGCCAGTTCGGGGCAGTGCAAAAACCCTACTTCAGGGTTCGGAAAGAATGGTCGCTGGTTTGGAAAGTGGGAAAAGCATTGCTGCGCTGATTTTTTTTCAGGCGTTTTATGCAATTCCGGCAGCACAAACATCCGTTTGCCTGTACTACATTTTTTCCAAACCAAACCTTCCTTTTATGAAAATCACACTCTTCCTGACTTCGATATGGCTGGCAATCGCTTCCTGGCTGGCACCCGCCGAAAAAGTTGCCCTAAGTGGAAAAATTTCCGGGCCGGCCGGGCAAATACTGACCACAGCGTCTGTTAAAGTGCTGAAAAACAGAATGTTGATTGTTTCAGCACAAAGCGATGCAAGCGGTCAATACCGCTGCGAACTCGACCCCGGCGTATACGACGTGGAATTTGCCTGCCCGGGTTTTGTCACCACCCGTATTGCCGGAGTCGAAGTATACGCCAAAGAAACAAACACGCTGAACGTCCGCCTGGAAGGTAGCGCCACCCTGGAAGAAGTGACGGTACAGCATTTTAAAACATCGGTGACGAGCTTACGGACCCGATTCCGGGCGACCGGGCAGTTATACTTCGGACGATATCATATCGGTTTCCGCGTCCGAAAAAGAAGTCGTGATACTTGCCGAACCACCGGGAGAAGCACGGGAAACATACCGGAGCAGTCATATTGCTGCCAAAAGTGCGGATAAAAAGGCCATGCGCGAAGAAAAACCGGCGCCTTCAACCGAAATACCCCCGCCGCCTGCACCGATTGATGCTCCCGCATATGATGAAGTTGTTATTGACGGCGTCAGAAAAAAAGCGCGCATCTTGTTTGATCCCGAAACTTACGAAGAAAAAATAGAGATCATCGATGACGACAAATCGGCGGCTCCACCTCCTCCAGGCACACCCGAACCACCCGCGCCACGCGCCGGGCTGCTCACTGCGGGTGAATGGAACGACCTGCACAACTGGAACCGGCACTGGTCGGATCTGCTCAACGACGGAGAAATTGATGAATACCAGAAGATGTACGGATTCTTTCCGAAGCAGCGCTACAGCGTTCTGCTGACCAATGAGCAGGATTTTCCACTGGCCGACGTTGTGGTTCAACTAAAAAACGGCGGTGAAGTGATTTGGGAAACGCGCACGGACAATACCGGCAAAGCAGAATTGTGGGCCGGTTTGTTTGACCCGGCAGCAACCGGGGAAAAAGCCAATACCCTTGCCCTGGAAACGCTGATCGGGGGTAAAAAACACGAACTCGGCCAGCCGAAGGCCGCAAAAGACGGGATCAACCGTTTTAACATAGAAACAGAATGCAACGCCCCGAAAAACGTCGATATCGTGTGGGCAGTAGATGCTACCGGCAGCATGGGCGACGAGATCGAATACCTGAAAACCGAATTGCTCGACGTCATCGGGCGCGCCAAAGGCCGCAACCCCGACCTGTCGTTCCGGATGGGCACGGTATTTTACCGCGACGTATCGGATACCTATGTCACAAAAAGCAGCGGCTTGTCCTATGATATTTCCAAAACGGTCGATTTTATCCGCAAACAATCGGCCGACGGTGGCGGTGATTACCCGGAAGCGGTACACAGCGCGCTCGACGAGGCTGTTTTTGGACAAAAATGGAGCGAACACGCCATAGCCCGCATTTGCTTCCTCGTGCTCGACGCCAGCCCCCACCGATCGCCGGAGGTCAATGCCAGCTTGCAAAAAAGTATCCGCGAAGCCGCCCGGCTGGGTATCCGGATCGTGCCGGTAACGGCCAGCGGCATCGAAAAAGACACCGAATTCCTGATGAAATTTTTCGGACTGGCCACCAACGGCACCTACGTGTTTCTCACCGATCATTCCGGCATCGGCGGCAAACACCTCGAACCCACCACCGATGAATATAAAGTAGAGCCGCTCAACGAACTGCTCGTGCGGCTGATCACCGAATATACCGGTATCGAGACCTGTGAAGGCAAATCGAACATTCGTTTTGACCCCGGTCAGCAAGCGGGGCAGGCCTGGCAGGCGCAATATTATCCCAATCCGGCAAGCACCCAGTTTATCCTCGATTTGCCGGCGGATGTGAAGTCCGTCACCATTTATGATTCGGAAGGAAAGGCCGTGCGCAAGTTGGAAAAACCCCAGGCCGGGCAAAACACCGTCGTCGTCAGCGACTTATCCGAAGGTTTTTATACGATCCGAATACTCAAGGGCGGCCAAATGCATAGTGGGAAGTTGATGGTCGTGCGGGCGTAGCCTGTGATAGCACTCGGATGACACGAATGAGGCACGGATTGTTCTACGCTCTGTGAAAATCCGTGTTTCATTCGTGTCATCCGTGTGCCATCTCGCTGATACAGCCTCAAAACGATCAGAAAGTCAGGCCCAAACGCGCGAACAGCCGCATTCCGTTGCCACCCATCTGAACGGCGTCCCAGGGGCCGCCGGTTTCATTGTTGAAAGCCCAGCCGGCAGCGCCGGGTGCATAACCCAGGTCCGGGTGGACGTTGATAAAGTTGTCCACCCCAAGGTTGAGGGCGATGTTGTCCGTGAATTTGTAGGAAGCGTATATATCGGGGACCAGTTTGCCGCCGTATATATATTCGTCCGCCACGTACACGCTTGCATTCGCATCCGTGGGCACCATCGGATTGATACCGAGTCCGTCTTCGCCGTAACCCAGGAGTGTAACCTTGCCGAAATAATTGAGGCGTGTGCCGATGGTGAACCCGTTGATCCCGTATTCCAGGTTGACGGCCATTTTTGCAGATGGCGCCGAAGCCAGGATAAACGTTTTTTCACGGTCGCTGAGAAAGGTTTCCCAAAATCGGCCAGCAAATCCGGCAAATTGACCTTGTCGATGGTCATGTCCTGCACATTAGCCGTGAGCAAGGCCCGGAAACGGCTGTTTTCCATTTGTTTGTTGTAGTCGATCACGAGGTCGATCCCTTTATTCGTGGTGTTCACCGCGTTGGCAAAAAACTGCGCCAGGCTGACGTTCAACCCTTTTAAGGTGTTGGTAAAATTGGGATCGAGGCTCGGGTCGTCGGCACTGAACTGCCCCGACAACACCACCCGGTCTTTTACCTGCACCCAGTAGCCGTCGAGGGTGATGGAAAGTTCGCGCAAGGGTTTCCAGGAGAAGCCAACGCTGGCGTTCACCGATTTTTCTTCCTTCAGTTCCGGAATACCTGCCGCCTGGGTGATCGGGCTGTAATTGGGTGCAATTTTCACTTCGGCGATCTGGCCGCCCTGAACGGTGGTAAACGTGCTGCTGAAATTGATTTGTTGGAGTGAAGGCGCCCGGAATCCGGTGCTGGCCGAAGCGCGCAGGTTAAATTCGTCGGTCACTTTAAAACGTGTCGCCAGTTTGCCGTTGGCGGTAACACCGAAATCGCTGTAATTTTCAACCCGCACGGCGAGGCCCGCCAAAAAACGGTCGGTTACATCCAGTTCAAAGTCGCCGTAAGCGCCCAGGCAGGAGCGGTTGGCATCCACTTCGTCGCCCGGCTGATAACCCGGGAACCCTTGCGCGCCGGATGCTTTCAACGTGTCGTAATTCGCATAGGAAGCCGCTTCACCGGCAAAAAGCTGGTAGTTTTCATAGCGGAATTCGGCGCCGAAAGCCACGTTGAACCCGCTCATGATATCCGTGAATAACTTGTTGAAATTCAGGTTCGTCGTGTTTTGCAGGAATTTAAACCCGCCGTCGTCGAAATGGGTCTGGTCGGCTCCGAGGCCGGCATTAAAGGTTTTATCGCCGAAAAAATGAAAATCGTTGTAGCCGGTATTATTGCTGGCATCCCAGTCCCAGCCTCCGCCGAACTGGCCCCTGAGCCCCGCAGCGAAGGACATGTCCTTTATTTCCGTCTGAATATGCGGGTTGTAGAAATATTCGGAATCCGCACCCAGTTTGATAATACCCGGCACTTCGATGAGGTTGCCATTGCCGTCGGTGGGGAAACGTTCGGGGCGCGCGGAGAAATTGCGGGTAAATGCAAAAGCGTCCGATTCTTTACCGGTGTAACCGCCAAACGAATAAAAAGTGAGCCGGTCGTTGTCCTGAATGGGGATTTCGGCGTTGAACATGCCGCCGTAGCCGGTCATGGACGCGTCGCCGTGGGCCCGGCGGTAAATACCGGTGGGCAATTCGTCGTCGAGTTCCTGGCGGAAGGTTTTTCCCTGGCTGGCGTAATTCAGCGTCAGGTTGACGACGCCTCCTCGGCTGCCTACGGGAATTCCGTAGTTAATACCTGCGGTATACAACAGGCCGTCTAATTTTTTACTGTCGCCGGTTTCGTACAAATTCACTTTTTCCCGGTCAAAAACGGGGTTGAATTTGGAATCGTTGTAGCCGGAAAAACCCAGGTCGGCGCTGAGGGTGCGGACGTTCTTTTTCAAAATAATGTTGATCACCCCGGCGATGGCATCCGAGCCGTATTGTGCGGAGGCGCCGTCGCGCAGGATCTCCACCCGGTCAATCGCCTGCACCGGAATATTGCTCAGGTCGGTGCCGGAGTTTCCGCGGCCGCGGGTGCCAAATACAGCTACGAACGCCGTCTGGTGCCGGCGTTTGCCGTTGACGAGCACCAGCGTCTGGTCGGGGCCGAGGCCGCGCAGGGTAGCCAGGTCGATGTGGTCGGCGCCGTCGGAGCCTGATTGTTTGTTGTAGTTAAACGACGGCGCGCTGTAATTGAGCAGCGAAGTCACGTCTGCCCGCGCAGTGGAAAAAGACACCTGGCTCACGTTGATGATGTCGACCGGCACGGGTGTTTCGGTCTGGGTCCGGTTGGCGCGCCGGGTACCGACCACGACGACCTGGTCGAGCAGGTTTTCATTGGTAATCATGGCGATATTGACCTCGGAGCGGCCGTCAGTGACCACCTCCTGCGTGGCGTAACCGGTGTATTTAAACACCAGAACGGCATCCGGCTTGCCAACCCGGAGGGTGTAGGTACCGTCGGCGGCCGAATAAGTGCCGTTGGAGGTACCGCGTTCGCTGACGCTGACCCCTGCCAGGCCTTCACCATTCGAATCGGTGACTTTGCCTTTCAGCGTGGTTTGGGCAACCAGGCTACTTATGGCTGCGAGAAAAAAGAACAAGGTGAACAGTTGCTTCATAAGATAAAGGTGTGTTTAGTGAAACTATGACATACTTCACATTTTGGATGCAAATTACTGCATCCTTGAAGCATTTTCCGCTTGAACCGGCTCTTTCGTTCGCCGGCCTGTTTTTGATCTTGAAAAAGGGGAGAAACCGCCCTTTTCAGAAAAAAAACACCCGCTTGCTTCAATATCGTAATTTTGTTCGCCTTCCCACCTCATTTGCCAAATACTTAAATCCTGCTGATGCTCATGAAATACATCTACTCCTTATTTATATCTGGTTGTTTAACTTTAACTTATATGCCGGGGCTTTACGCGCAATGCCCCATCACCGTTGATGCCGGGCCGGACGTATACCTCTGTTCGCCACCCACACCAACGCAGTTGAACGGCGATATCAGCGGGGATTATCTGAACTTTTTCTGGTCGCCCACCACGGGCATGACCGGCGCCAACACGCTCAGCCCCACCGTCAATGTGAGCACCACAACCAATTATGTGTTGACCGCCCGCGCCGCCGACTACAGCAACAACCTGATTGTCAATGGTGATTTTGAATCCGGGAACAGTGATTTTACGAGTGATTACGTTTACAATCCCGGCGATCTGGTGCCGGAAGGCGTATATGACGTATTGGCCAATCCGCAGGACGACCACCCCAGTTTTGCACCCTGCGACGACCATACTTCCGGCAGCGGCAATATGATGGTGGTCAACGGCGCCGGTGTGCCCAACCAAAATGTCTGGTGCCAGACCATGCCGGTGACGCCCAACACGCAGTACGTTTTTTCAGCCTGGGTGACTTCCGTTGTAGCAGCGTCGCCTGCCTTGTTGCAATTTTCCATCAATGGCAGCCCGCTTGGAAACATTTTTGCGGCGCCGGGCGGCACCTGCAACTGGCAGCAGTTTTTTCAACTCTGGAACAGCGGCAGCAATAGCAGCGCAACAATCTGTATCGTGAACCAGAATACCACACTGGGTGGAAATGATTTTGCACTTGACGATATTGTTTTTGCACCGACTTGTCTTGTGACCGATACCGTGACGGTGCATGTGGTCAGCATCACGGCCGCCGCATCACCGGCCATTACTTTTATCCCTTGCGACGGCGCCAACGTCACCCTCAGCGGGACGGGATCGAGCACCGGCCCGAACATTACCTATAACTGGGATTCGCCGACGGGCAATATTGTTTCCGGTCAAAACACGCTTTCCCCGGTTGTAAACGCCGCCGGCATGTACACTTTGACGGTTACCTACGACAACGGGTTGGTCAGTTGCACCAAAACGGCCTCGGTGAATGTTGTGGAAAGCCCCAATCAACTGGCGGCTTGGATCAATCCGCCGATTCCCTTAGGTTGTGGTTCCAGCACGACCAACCTCATCGGCAACTCCAGTCAGCCCGCTTTTTCCACCTACGAGTGGACGGCCGGGCCGGGTGGAAATATTGTCAGCGGCGCCAACAGCAAAATTGCAAAAGTGGATCAACCTGCCGTATATACCCTTGTGGTGACCAATACGGCCACCGGATGCACGGCAACCGCAGAAGTGACCGTGACTGCCGCCACCAACCCACCCACCGCCAATGCATCATCAAACGGTATTATTAGTTGCAATCAGCCGACGACCGTGCTTTCCGGCGGCGGTTCCACCACCGGCCCCAACATCACATACGCCTGGACAACTCCAAACGGCGTTATTGTATCGGGCCAAAACATGCAAAATGCCTTAGCCGGCGCCGGGGGCACCTACATTCTGTCCGTCACCAACACCTCCAATAACTGTGTGGCCGCCGATACCATAGACGTCGCCGCCGATACCATTTCGCCGGTAGTGGGCATTGCGCCACCGGGCAGCCTCGATTGCGATACCGATACCCTCACTCTTTCCGGTACCGTCAATCCATCCAACACACCGGTGGTATGGGGCACTTTTGGCCCGGGCACCATCGTTTCGGGGGGAAATACACTTACCGCTCAAATCATCTCCATCGGCGTGTACAATATCACCGCCACCAATCCGGCAAACGGCTGCACCGCCACGGCTTCGGTGATTGTGAACACCAATTATACCCCGCCGGTGGCCGCCGTTTCGCCCGCAGATTCCATCACCTGCCAGTTTTCTTCGGTCATACTTTCCGGAAACGGTTCAAGTACGGGGCCCGGCTTTACCTACCTCTGGACGCCTTCTCCCGGCGGGAACATCGTCTCCGGAGGAGCCACCCTGAACCCGGTGGTCAATGCGCCGGCAACGTATACCTTGCTGGTTACCAATACAATAAACGCGTGTACCGCCACCGCGGCAGTACCTGTGGTGGCCGATACCAACATCGTGGTCGCCGTTGCCAATGCGCCGGATACACTCAATTGTGTGACGGGGGTTTCCACGCTGAATACCAACGGTTCGTCTGCAGGACCGGCCATGACCTATGTCTGGACAAGTGGCGACGGAAACATTACCGGCGGCGCCAACACCCCCAATCCAACGGTCGATCAACCCGGCACCTATCAATTGTTGCTGACCAATACCGCCAACGGCTGCTCGGCTACTGACCTTGCCGTGGTGGCACAAAACATCACGATTCCGGAGGTAGAGATCGCGCCACCCGTGCAACTGACCTGCGCCAATCCCACACAAGTTATTCAGGCTCAAAATCTTACGCTGCCCGGCGGTTTCGCCTATTCCTGGTCCGCACCACCCGGCGGGGGGATCATTTCCGGCGACAGCACCCTGAACCCGGTCATCAACGCGCCGGGGCTGTACGTGCTCACCACCACTAATCTCTCCAGCGGCTGCACGGCCGTAGATTCGGTCACCATTGACCTGGAAGTGGGAACACCCGTGGCCGTGGCTTCCTCGCCGGGACCACTCACCTGCGTCGTGTTGACACAAACCCTGAGTTCAGCCGGCTCTTCAACGGGGCCGAACTTTACTTATCTGTGGACCACAACAGGCGGGAACATTACCGGCGGCGCGGATACGCCAAACCCTTCGCTAAATCAAGCGGGGATTTATAATTTATTGATAACCAACACTTCCAATGGTTGTACTGCTACAACAAGTGTTGTTGTTTCACAAAATACGTTACTACCGGCGGCAATCATCAACCCGCCGCCGGTGCTCACCTGCGCACTGACACAATTTTATTTTTCTGCGGATGGGACCGGAGATGCCACCTGGACCACCATCGGTGGCAATATTGTTTCCGGCGGCGGCCAATTCGGCGATTGTGAGGTCAATGCAGCGGGCATTTATATCCTTTCCGCTACCGATCCTTCAAACGGTTGCACTTCGGCGGACACTGTGGTGGTTACGGCCAACCAGCAGCAGCCGGCCTTGTCCGTTCCCGCCCCGGCCGGCCTGAGTTGCCTGCAAACCTCACTCGTCCTGGCAGCCACCGCTTCCGGAGATTCTTTGTCCTATCAATGGCAAACAACGGGCGGCCAATTTGTGTCGGGCCAAAATACTGCCGCACCCGTCGTGGACGCACCCGGCGCTTATTCCCTGACCGTAACGGACGGCGTGAACGGGTGTACAAATTCGACAGGAATTGTTGTAAATCAGGACATTACACAGCCGAATATTCAGATCACAACTCCCGGAATTATTACCTGTTCCTTTCCCGCACAATCTATTTCAGCGCAAAATCTTTCCCTGCCGGGCACTTTTTCCTATTCCTGGACGGCCGCCGCGGGCGGCAACATCGTTTCCGGCAATAACGCCTTGTCTCCTTTGGTAAACGCCGGCGGCGATTACGACCTCGTGGTCACCAACACGGTTAACGGTTGCAGCAGTGTTTTTTCCGTCAATGTGCAGCAAAATACAAACCCGCCCGTTGCGGAGGCCGGCCTGAACGATACCCTGACCTGTAATATCAGTACCCTGACCATTAATGGATCGGGCACAGGCACAGGCGCTCTGATATTTGGCTGGACGGCTTCCGGAGGGGGCAATATCGTGTCGGGACAAAATACCGCAACCCCGGTAGTGGACAGCCCGGGAGTATATAATTTATTGGTTACCAATACAATAAACGGCTGTACCGCCACTGATGCCGTTCAAGTTTTCGACGACGTGAATGCGCCTCAGGCCAATGCGGGCGCCCCGGATACCCTGACTTGCATCCTGGCGCAAATAACACTTAACGGCGCCGCCAGCGCCGGCGCCAATATTCTGTACAACTGGACGGCTTCCGGGGGCGGCAACATCGTGTCAGGGCCGAATAACCTTCAGCCGGTGGTGGATGAACCGGGCATTTACACTTTGTCGGTTACCAATACCCTGAACGGCTGCGTCGCCACTTCACAGGTGACGATTGCCGAAAACATCACCACCCCGCCCGCAGGTGTTGCCGCGCCTGGCACACTCACCTGTGCGGTTACCAGCCTCGGTCTGGCAGGCACACCTGTCGCCGGCAACTATACCTGGCTCTGGTCAACATCCGGCGGCAACATCGTTTCCGGCGCCAACACGGCCAACCCGGTGATCGATCAGCCAGGCGCTTATACGCTGGTTGTCACCGATCAGCAAAACGGTTGTTCCGCAGCCGCTTTTTCCGTTGTGAGTGAAAATATTACGCCACCGGCCATCTCCGCGGCGGCCCCGCAGTTGCTCACCTGCGCCGTACTCGCCGTACCGGTGAACGGCACGGTAACGCAGCCTATCGTCGGATACACCGCAATCTGGACGACTTCGGACGGCCATTTTATCACCGGACAAAATACCCTAAGTGCCTCCGTTGACGCTCCGGGCACATACCTGCTGACGGTTCAAGATGCGCAAAACGGTTGTGTAACTACTGTACAAACAACTGTCAATCAAAATATTATGCCACCCGTGGCTCAAGCCGCCGCCCCCAACCAGATCACCTGCGCCAACCCGGTCGTAAGTCTGAGCGGGGCCGGTTCGTCGGCGGGAGCAGGTTTTACCTATGCCTGGTCGGGCGGCCAGATCACGGCCGGGCAAAACACCCTGACTCCCAGCGCAGCAGCAACAGGGCCGTATAACCTGACCGTTACTGATCAGGCAAACGGCTGCACCGCTGTCGCTTCAACAACCCTGACGAGTAATACAACACCGCCGACCGTGGTGATCGCTTCTCCCGGTTTGCTGACCTGCGTTCAAAATACCGTCACGCTTGATGCGAATGCTTCCAGTCAGGGCCCGGCCTTTACCCCGGCCTGGACCAGCGCAAACGGGCAGATTGTATCCGGTCAGAATTCACTCAATCCGGTTGTGAGCCAACAGGGTTTGTACACCCTGACTATTCAGAATTCACAAAACGGGTGCAGCGCATCCTCACAAAGTACTGTTTTTCAAAACACTACGCCACCGGGCGCTGAAGCCGGGCCTTCACCCGAACTGCATTGCAACCAGGCGCAGGCCACTTTACAGGGAAGCAGCCCCACCCCCGGAATCATGGCCTATTCCTGGACAACCACAGGCGGCAATTTTGTGAGCGGCGCCAACCTGCAAACACCCGTCGTTGATGCTCCGGGTTCCTATCTGCTTGTCGTCACCAACCCTTCCAACGGTTGTACCTCCACGGATATAGTCGGCGTGACGGAAGTGCCGCCACCCGCTTTTGAGCCGGAATTGATACAACCGGATTGCCACCATCCAAAAGGTACAATCGACATCAGCGTCGTAACGGGAGGTACACCTCCGTTTACCTATTCCAAAAACGGCGGTCAGACTTTTTCCGGGCAATCCTTGTTCGGCAATCTCGCGCCCGGCGCCTACGACCTTGTAGTGCGCGACGCACACGGTTGTACGTCCGAAGAAACGGCGGTGGTTAGTCCGCCGTTTTTACCCGAAGTGGAACTGGAAGATTTTATCCTCATTCAGCTGGGTGATTCCGTCATGCTGGACCCCGTGTTAAACCAGCCGGCTTCCAATATTGCCCTCTGGCAGTGGTCGCCGCCGGACGGTTTGTCGTGCACCGACTGCCCGGCGCCCTGGGCAAAACCCCTGCGATCTACCGTTTACACCTTGAAAATCACCGACTTAAATGGATGTGAAGCCAAAGCGGACATTCAGTTGCGTGTCGACCGGCAGCGGTATTTGTACGCGCCCAACATTTTTTCACCCAACGGTGACGGGGTAAACGACCTGTTTACCCTGTATGCCAGGGGGGTAAAGGATATCCGCAGCTTGCAGGTTTTCGACCGTTGGGGCGCGGAGATTTTCTTAGTGGAACATTTGCAGCCCAACGACGAATTGCGGGGCTGGAATGGCACCTACCGCGGCAATTTGCTCAACCCGGCCGTATTTGTCTGGCAGGCCGTGGTGGAGTTTGACGACGGGGAAGTAGAGGTGTTTTCCGGCGATGTGACCATAGACCGGTAGACCCTGAAAAGAGAAAGTTGGGGGCTATGGAATAGGTTTTGTACAAAAAATCCCTAACCTTGCGGCAAAAATTGATATGCCCAAGAAGAGCGGAACCGGAATCATTATCGGGCGATTTCAGGTATTTGAACTGAATGACATTCACGAAAAGCTCATCACTTCGGTGGTGGAGCAACACGAACGTGTGATTATTTTCCTCGGCTCCAACCCCGCGCCCAGCTTGCAAAACCCGATCGACCTGGAGTTGCGGGTATTGATGTTTCACGACCATTTCGGCGAAGATATTCAGGTGGAAGAAATGCCCGACCTGCCGGATGACCGGATCTGGAGCCAGGAACTCGACCGCCGCATCCTTGAATTGCGGCCGGCCGGCGAGGTGACGTTGTACGGCTCCGAAGAAGAGTTTGTCGGCCGGTATTCGGGGCGCTACCCCGCCGTAGTGCTGGAAGCAAAAGAAGAAGATTTTCCCGAAAACCCGCAAATGGAAGCGCTGGAAAACCTCCGTGACTTCCGCGCCGGCATCATATACGCCAATATGCAACGTTTCCCGACGGTGTATCCCACCGTAGACATCGCCGTTTTCCGTCACGACCGGCAGGAAGTTCTGCTGGCGCGCAAACCCAACGAAACCCGGTATCGCCTGCCCGGAGGTTTTACCGATCCCGCAGACGACAGCTACGAAGAAGCGGCCCTGCGCGAACTCGGAGAAGAATGCGGCGACCTCGCCGTGGAAGAACTCACCTACCTGGGTTCACATCGCATCGATGACTGGCGTTACCGCGGCTCCTGGGACAGCATCATGACACACCTGTACGCCTGCGAACTGGTGGAAGGTGAGCCCGAACCCAGCGACGATATTGAAGAATTGCGTTGGTTCGACGTGAAAAAACTGAACGAAGAACAATTTGTACTGGAGCACCGCCCTTTGTGGGAAATGTTGCAGGAGTATCTGGAGGAAGAGGCCTAAGATTCCACTTCCAACACTTCCCCGGCCACTTCCGCTTCTTCCTCCGGCGCATCGATCACGTCGACCTCGAACCGAAGATTTTCGATGATAAACTCCTGACGTTCAGGCGTATTTTTGCCCATGTAATAATCCAGAACGTGGTCTAAATTGGTCTCTTCCGGCAGAATAACCGGGTCGAGGCGGATGTTTTCGCTGATAAAATCGGCGAACTCGTTCGGGCTGATCTCGCCGAGTCCTTTGAACCGGGTGATCTCGGCTTTGCCGCGCAGTTTTTTAATGGCCGCCTGTTTCTCCGTATCCGAATAACAATAAAAGGTTTGTTGCTTGTCGCGCACACGAAACAGTGGCGTATCGAGGATATAGAGGTGGCCGTTGCGTACCAGGTCGGGGAAAAACTGGAGGAAAAACGTAAGCAGCAGCAGGCGGATGTGCATACCGTCCACATCAGCGTCGGTGGCGATCACCACGCGGTTGTAGCGCAGGTCGTCGAGGGAATCCTCGATGTTGAGCGCATGCTGGAGCAGGTTGAACTCCTCATTTTGGTATACGATCTTTTTGGTCAACCCGAAGCAGTTCAGGGGTTTGCCGCGCAGGCTGAACACGGCCTGGGTATTTACGTCGCGGGCTTTGGTGATGGAGCCGCTGGCCGAGTCGCCCTCGGTGATGAACACGGTAGTGCCGAGCCGGAGGTCTTCCGGGCCTTTTTCATTGAGGTGGTAGCGGCAGTCGCGCAGTTTTTTATTGTGGATGTTGGCCGCTTTGGCGCGCTGGTTGGCTAATTTTTTTACGTCGGCGATTTCCTTGCGTTCGCGCTCCGATTGCTGGATGCGTTTGAGCATTTCTTTCGCCACGTCGGGGTTTTTGTGCAAAAAATCGTCGAGCGCTTTGGCGAGGAAATCGTTCATCCAGGTGCGGATGTTCTGGCCCTCGGGGCTGATTTTTTCGGAGCCGAGACGTGTTTTGGTCTGCGATTCGAATACCGGTTCCTCCACACGTACACTCACAGCGGCGATGATACTTTCGCGGATGTCTTTGGCGTCGAAGTTTTTCTTGAAGTGGTCGCGCACCACTTTCACCAGCGCTTCCCGGAAAGCGTTGAGGTGGGTGCCCCCCTGCGTGGTGTTCTGGCCGTTGACAAAGGAATAATACTGTTCGCCGTAATGGTCGCCGTGTGTTATCGCGATTTCCACGTCGTCGCCGCTCAGGTGGATGATCGGGTAGCGGATATTTTCCGTGTTGGTTTTTTTTTCGAGCAGGTCGAGCAGGCCGTTTTTGGAAAAAAAGGTTTTGCCGTTAAAATTGATCTTCAACCCGGCATTCAGGTACGCGTAATTCCACAACTGCTGTTCCACATATTCGAATACCCAGCGGAAATGGCGGAACATGCCGTTATCCGGCTTGAAGTGGATGAGTGTACCGTTTTCTTCCTTCGTCGGCTCTAATTTGCTTTCTTTCGTCAGGTTGCCGAACTGAAATTCGGCCCATTTGGCCTTGCCTTCGCGCACGGCCGTGACTTTGAAATATTCCGACAGGGCATTTACGGCTTTGGTACCCACGCCGTTGAGGCCTACTGATTTTTTAAACGCCTGGGAATCGTATTTGGCGCCGGTATTGATTTTGCTCACCACGTCCACCACCTTGCCGAGCGGAATGCCGCGCCCGTAGTCGCGCACCGTGACGCCGTTTTCGTTGATACTCACGTCGATTGCCCGGCCAAAACCCATGGCGTATTCGTCGATCGAGTTGTCGATCACCTCTTTGAGCAATACGTAGATTCCATCCTCGGGGCTGCTGCCGTCGCCGAGTTTTCCGATGTACATACCCGGGCGCAGGCGGATGTGTTCGCGCCAGTCGAGTGATTTGATTTCGTCTTCTGTATATCTGACCTCTGCCATTTTTGGTTGTACTGACTTTACTTTCTGCGCGGCAAGATTAGGGTTGCCCGCTTTCTTTTGCTTCGATAATTTGTGATTGGCGCCCAAAGTAATACAGTTTTAGTCGTTTGACAAAAAGTGTTGTAAAACGTTTGGCAAATTTAAAACAATTTTATGGATAAAAAACAATTTGTTTTTATTTGTTAACAATTTTAATGTCTCCTGTCCGACCAAAGGTTGTTTTTACTTTTCAGGGGTACGGATATGCGGTCGGGCGGGGATACCTTTGGAGAATTCGTTGGCAAACAATGTTTTAAAATGAAACACACTTCCACTTTCCGATTCATCGCCCTGCTCTTGATTTGCCGGCTGACTGCCGGCGCTGTATTTGCCCAGAGTACCTTTCAACGGACTTACGGAGAACCCGTATTTACCAATGACGAAGCGACTTCCATTACAACCATTACGGGTGGTTACATGATAACCGGAGACGTTGTAAAGGACGGCCCTAACAGCCGGGAGGCTTTTTTGATGAAAATAAACCCTGTCGGCGATATTCTGTGGCAAAAAACCTACGGTATGGCAGGCGGCGAGGAGTATTTTTTCCATGTCGTGGAGGCAAACGACGGCGGATTTCTGGCTGTGGGGCAATCTACATCATTTGGTACCGGAGATATTATTGTAGTAAAAACCGACGCCGACGGCAACCCCCTTTGGCAAAAACACATTGGTCACACGGATTCCAATTTTAGCGAAATCGGGTATTATATTATACCTGTATCCGGCGGTTATATCATTTCAGGCATCGGCGTTACTAAAACGGGGTTTGTAAAACATAACAGGGGGGTGATGTTTCGTATCGACAACAATGGAGACCTCATTTGGTCGCGATTGTATTCTTCCGGGAACAGTAATACGCGTAATCTGATTGCCCGGCACATCAGCGGAGATACCTTGTTCGCCGCCGGGCAGCGGGATAGTTCCGGTGTCTTTGCCCTCATGAGCGCCTCAACCGGCAATTTGATATCGGCGTGGACGATCGATGGCTCCGGGTTTCCCGATGAAGTATTGTGGTCTATGGCTCCGGCATCGAACGGCGATTTTTTACTGGCGGGTTATGTCTCTGACACGACAATCGTCAAACAATGGGTTTGCCGGGTCAGCAGATCGGGCGAACTGAAATGGTCTAAAACGTATTCCAATATCGGCCGGGGCTACATATCGGCGCTGTCCGATGATCATTTTGTGTTGTCGACCACGCCTGCGACCTATCAAAATGATCAACTCGACCCGATCCTGGTAAAAATTGACGGCAACGGGGAGGTCGTTTGGTCTCACAAATATGGAAAAGCAGGCGTGGATGTGTTTAATTCGGCCATCGAAGCACCGGACGGAGGCATCATTGCCGCAGGCTTGACCAGAACGACCAATGCATCCCCCTTCTTGCCGGAAATTTTGGTCGTAAAAACGGATAAAAACGGCCTTGTAGCCAATTGCTGTCGCCAACCGGCATACCCGATCCCTGCGCCGTATCAGGTTGCGATCAACCCTTCCGGGTTTATTCAGACGGATTTCTTCGACCCCATGGATTTTACCTTGCAATCGGGGCCGCACGACCTCACTGCGAAAGATTATTGCTCTCCGGGTCCGCCGGAGCAGGTGTTCCATGAAATTTTCCTTTGCTCCGGCGACTCCGTATTGATCGACGGCACCTACTATTCTTCGCCGGGAACCGTCGCCATCACGATACCCGGCTCTCCCTGCGATACAATTGTCACTTACACCATTCAATACGCCGACCCCGACGCGGTGACGGCCCTGAGCCTCCAATGCCCGTCCGATCAGGTCGTTCAGGTACCTTCCGGTACGGCTTCGGCAGTGGCCAGTTACGATCCTCCTTCTGCACAAAGCGATTGCCAGTGCCCGGGTATTGATCTCCTGCAAACGCAGGGTTTGCCCACCGGAAGCGCTTTTGCGACGGGTACTCATGCGATTTGTTTTCAGGGACAGGATCGCTGCGGCAACGTATCCGGGTGCTGCTTTCAAATCAGTATTGTAGAAGAAGAAGACGCCTGCGACGTGAAAAACAATGGCTGTATCACTTTCGAACTGCTGCGTATCACCCGCGACGCACAATGGAACCGCAGCTATCATATCCGGGTGACGAACAACTGCGCACAACCCCTGGTTTATGCCGTGTTCCAGGTGCCCGACGGCGTAGTGGCCGACGCGCCTGCCAATAATACCGTGTATACCGCGCCCAGCGGCCGGGCATACACGGTGCGAAATCCGAATTATTCGCCCTTTTACGCCGTTCGATTTTCTTCACAAAATACTGGCATTCAAAGCGGTATGTCGGATATATTCAAATACGGCCTGCCTCCCCAATCTGCGCCGGATTATATCCACGTCGCGGTCAAAACAGGCACTTCAACGTACACCGAAGCGCATTTGAACACCTTTAACTGCCCGGTCGAATTCGATCCTGCAGCATCAAAAACCGGGGAAGACCGCAGTTCGGGTACACTGGTTCGGGGTGAAGAAATAAACCTGTTCCCCAATCCGGCCGAAGGCATTTTGTTTGCCGATTTGAAAACGTTGCCGGGCTCCACCCTGCGCATCCGGATTTTTAGCGCACAGGGAAATTTGGAATACACGCAACACGTGGGAGCGGGCGAACGTCAACTTCGCATTGATTTACCGGCAGAAATGGCCTCCGGGTTGTACCTTTTTGAAACAATGGACGACAAGGGGCGGCAACATGTGAAGTGGTTTGTGGTGCGCTGAACGCTTATGAAAGAGAAACCGTATTTTTGCCCTTATGCAAGTAGCCGTTTTTGATACTTACGTCCTGAAGCCCGAAGGCTCCACACTCCATTTCGATATCATCGTGCCTAAGGAGATTTCTCTTGAACAAGTATTGGAATTCGGGCGCCTATACCTGGCGACGGTAGCGCCGGGCGGGCAGATCAGTGCCCGCGAATGTCAGTTTTGTCACATCGAAGAACCCACTCCCGAAATGATCGGGGGTATCCTCAGAGAGGGGTATTTTATCCTCGGTTTTGAAGATATTCCGGCCGAACTGCCGGCCGAACCGACCCGCAGGCAGATGATCGAACACTTGCGGGCGCGCAGCGAAGCGCACCGGTTTGCCAATTTCAGGGGGGTGCAGGAGGACGAATTGCGGGAGATGATTCGCAGGTTGTGAGCGCTCCGGCCGGGTTATTTTGCGGCCGCATTTTCTGCGAACTCGATCCCCAATCCGATCCACTCTTCCAACTGCCGGTCGGAGTCAAAACCTTCGGGTTCGACGAATAAAAAACCCTTCATGGGCCGGCCGGTAAAATCCATCTCCCGGCAATGCGGTTTTTCCAGCGATGATTCAAATTTTGACGCCACCACCCGCACCATCAGGTCGTCTTTGACGATGCCGCAGGCCATTTTGCCTTTGTACATAAAGGCCAGTCCGCCAAACATTTTTTTTTCTTCGATGCCTTCCCGCGCGCCCAACGCGAGGCGGATGCGATCGGCCAGTGCTTCGTTGTACGCCATATTTTAACTGTTTGAATGTAAGGCAATTCTGCGAAGAAGATGTTGCTTACATTTTGTTGGGCAAAATTAACATCTGTCAAAATAAAAACAAAATGTTTCTATTTTGATAAATGTTAATCCCTGAACGATTCTGTAATACCCCGGGCGAAGCGTCCCGGATCAATCACACAAAATACTGTTAGTCAATATCTTGCAATTCCGCGGGTGTTTCCCGGTACGAGATCACCCACAGTCCCGCAAAGGTGAACATGCCGTTGATCAGAATGGTGAGAAACCCCAAATCGAACCACTGTTTGCAACTGACTTCCAGTACCCAGGTCAGCGCCGGAGCAAGCAGGTAAACCAGCAGAGACCAGCGATCGTGGATTTTATAGCGGGTGAAGAGGCCGAAAGTGAACAGGCCCAGCAAAGGCCCGTAGGTGTAGCCGGCGATTTTGAATATCAGGTTGATAACGGCGTCGCTGCTCACGGCGTCGAGTATCAGAATGATCACCACAAACAAGGCGGAAAAACCGAGGTGGACCCAGGTCCGGTGGCGTTGCTGCCTTTTTACGGCTTCTTCGTATGCGCGGTGGTCGGCTTCGGAGGCATAAGTTTCGGGCCTGACCGGCGTATTTTTTTCAAAATTGAGAAAATCAACGCAAAAACTGGTCGTCAGCGCGGTCAGTGCGGAATCCGAACTGGCATAGGTGCTGGCGATGAGGCCGAGAATGAAAAATATTCCGGCCGCCATACCGAGGTGATCGAACGCAATTTTTGGATACAGGTAATCGGTGCGGTCGGGAATCTGCAAACCCAGCGACCCTGCAAACTGGTACAACAGGGCGCCCAGCATCAGGAACAAAAAATTGATGGCCACGAGGTAAATGCAGAACACAAACATATTCTTCTGCGCTTCGCGGATGTTTTTGCAGGCTAAGTTTTTTTGCATCAGGTCCTGGTCGAGGCCGGTCATGGCGATGGCGATCAGGGCGCCGCTGACAAACTGTTTGACAAAGTGGTTCGGGTCGGTCAGAAAATTGTCGAAGAAAAACATTTGCCCGTACCGCCCGCCCATGATGGTCGGGATGATACTGCCTGCGTTCATATCCAGCGTTTTGCCCACCGTCAGCACCGTAAAGATGAGGGCCGCCAGGAAAAACGTGGTCATGATCGTATCCGTCCAGATGATGGTTTTTAAACCGCCTTTAAACGTATAGGCATAGATCAGGGCCAGCATCAGGGAGACGGTCAGGGTAAACGGGACCCCCAACGGAGCGAAGACGAATAGTTGCAACACGCTGGCTGCCAGAAACATACGCGCGGCCGAGCCCAGAGTTCGCGACACCAGAAAATACGCCGCTCCCGTTTTGTACGAGCGGTGGCCGAATCGTTGTTCCAGATAACCGTAAATCGACGTGAGTTGCAGGCGGTAATACAAAGGCATCAGTACCGTGGCGATAAAAAAGTAACCCGCCAGGTAACCGAATACCACCTGCATGTAGGAAAAAGCCATGTTGAGGCCGCTGCCGCCTACTTTTCCCGGGATAGAGATGAAGGTAACCCCGCTGATGCTCGTGCCGATCATGGCGTAGGCCACAACGTACCAGGGCACTTTTCGATTGGCTAAGAAAAACCCTTCGTTGCTCACATTACGTCCGGTAAGCCAGGCCACTCCGATGAGCATGGCAAAATAAAGGAACAGGATAATGAGAACGAGTGCAGGTGTTAGATGTGCAGTCATTTCTTTTTCGGCGGAAAACGCTGAATAAAAAGTTCGGGGTGCGGCGCAAATGTAGATTTTTTCGCGAAAGCGGCACAATTCCCTTTTGTTGTTGCACCTTTTATTGCGCCATATTTTGAAATTGCCGGACTTTGCCAAACCCCATATCGAAAATTCCGCCACAAAGCCTGAATTTAGCAGAGATAGAATTTCGATTCAAAAAAAATAACGGTTTCAGGAAAGTGTACTACGTTTGTCTACTTGTTTTAATCAATATACTATCACTTAAATCTGTTCCAGTTATGAAGATCAAAACCATTAACAAATTCCTTTTGCTTCCGGCGCTGCTTCTCGCGAGCTTCCAGGTGGCAATTGCTCAATTCACCGTTACCGGACGTGTAACGGACGCCAATGGCGAGGGGCTCCCCGGCGCCACAATAGCCATCGTCGGCGCTTCACGCGGCACCTCCGCCGATATCGACGGCAACTATCGCCTCGAAGTGCCGGGCAGTTCGGCAACAATTGCCATCGCCTACACCGGCTACAAGACGGTCAACATGCAGGTAACTTCGGCCAATAACCGGATCGATGTTGTCATGGAAGAAGACTTTGCCGGCTTAGACGAGGTCGTTATCTCGGGTTTGGCGACCAACGTAAAACGCGCCAACTTAGCCAACGCCGTTTCTTCCATCACCAGCAACGAGCTGGTAGGCACCACCGTGCAGTCGAGCATGGACGGCGCTCTGTACGGCAAACTCACCGGGGTCAACATTATCTCCAACTCCGGTGCGCCGGGCGGCGGCACCACCGTCAAGTTCAGGGGTATTACCACCCTCAACGGTAATTCCCAACCCCTGTACATCGTAGACGGGGTGTATTACGACAACTCCAACTTCCGCTCCAACACCAACTTTGTGTCGCAAGCCGCAGGGCAGGGCAGCACACAATTCCAGGACAACCCCTCCAACCGGGTCTCCGACCTGGACCCCGAAGACATCGACCGCATCGAGGTGCTCAAAGGTGCTTCGGCCGCCGCAATCTACGGCTCGCGGGCGGCTTCCGGGGTTGTGCTGATCACCACCAAACGTGGCCGCCGCGACGGCAGTACCGAAGTAAATGTGTCACAATCCATTGGTTTTCAGCAACAATTGAAAAAACTCGGCGTACGCGACTGGGATGCCAGTAAAGTGGAAGCCGCTTTTGGCGCCGGCGAGGTCGCCAATTACAACCAGGCCGTTGCTGCCGGAAAAGTGTACAACTACGAAGACGAATTGTTCGGAGAAAGCGGCGCGCTCAGCACCACACGCCTTTCGATCAACGGCGGTTCGGAAAAATTCGGCTATTACGCCGGCGTCACCCGCAAATCGGAAAAAGGCATTGTAAAAAACACGGGTTACGACAAAACTTCCGTGCGCCTCAACCTCGATCCCAAAATTTTCAAATGGGCGGATTTGCAGGTCAACCTCAACTACGTCAACTCCGAATCGGACCGTGGATATTTTAACAACGACAATACGTCCACGACCCTCGGCGTATCTTACGTTTCCACGCCGTCGTGGGCCGACCTGTTCCCTGACGAGCAGGGCAACTACCCCAATAACCCGTACGCACCGTCCAATTTCCTCCAAACCCGCGACCTGATCACGAACCGGGAAAAAGTGGACCGCATCCTCGGCGGCGGTATCGGAACCTTCCACCTGTGGACCACCGATCAACACTCGCTGAACCTGATCGTACGTGGCGGCGCCGACCAGTACACCCTGCGCACCCGCTCCATTTTCCCGCGTGAATTGCAGTTCCAGAAAGACGGCAACGGCACCAACGGCGTATCCATTGCCGGCACGTCGCATAGTTTTGGCACCAATATCGCCGCTTTCCTCGTACACAATTACACCACCTCCGGCAACGTCACCTTCCGCACACAAGCCGGTGTGACGCAGGAAAACCTCGACCAGGACTTTATCAACACCCTGGCCACACAACTCATTGGTTCACAGACCAATCTGAATCAGGCCGGTTCCGTTCAGGTGATCCAGGAACGCCTCAAACAGGTCGACAAAGGCTTTTTTGCGCAGGAAGAGATCAATTTTAAAGACATGGCCATCTTCACGGTGGGTATCCGTGGCGACAAATCGAGCCGTAACGGCGATGTAAATAAATTGTTCTACTATCCGAAAGCCTCGCTGGCCCTCAATATTCACGAAATGACCGATCTGGGCAGTACGTTGAGCCAGTTCAAACTGCGCGGCGCATTCGGCCAGTCGGGTAATTTTGGTCCGTTTGGCGCCACCTACACCCCGCTCAACCCGATCATTATCGGCGGCGGCACGGGTTCGATCATCGGCATCACCCTCGGCAACACCACCATCGGTCCGGAAAAACAAACGGAAATTGAAGTTGGTTTCGATTTGGGTATCCTGCAAAACCGGTTCAACTTAGAGTTCACCTACTACGTGAAATCGGTAAAAGACCTGATCCTGCTGGTCAACACACCCAGCGCTTCCGGTTTTACCTCGGCCTGGCAAAATGCCGCCGATTTGAAAAACAACGGCTTCGAAATCGCGCTGAACCTCAACCCGGTACACACCCGCGAATTCAACTGGGACAGCCGGATCAGTTTCTGGAAAAACACCGCTGAAATCACCCGGCTGGACGTGCCTGCCTACAACCTCGGCGCTTTTGGCGCCACACTCGGCACCTACCGCATCGAAAACGGCAAATCGCCCACCCAGATCGTTGGTATCGACCCCAACGCAGATGCCAACGGCCTGAAGGTATTCGGCGACGCAGAACCCGATTTTCAAATCGCCTTTAACAACGCCCTGCGGTACAGCAACTGGGAGTTGAATTTCCTTTTCCACCTGAAACAAGGCGGCAAAAACATCAACCTGAGCACCCTGTTGTCCGACATCTTCGGCACCAGCGCCGACTACGACGATAAATCGGTAGACCCCAGCGGTACAATGGGCAACGGCGCTTACCGCCTCTCGCAACTGGGCGTATCGGCAAGTGCCTGGGTGGAAAATGCCGGTTACCTGCGCCTGCGCGAAGTCGGGTTAAAATACAACCTGCCGTCAAGCTGGTTTAAAGACAAAGCGAAAGTCCGCCTCGGTTTTTCGGGCCGCAACCTGCTCAATTTCTTCGAATACAGCAGCTACGATCCGGAAGTATCGAACTTTGGCACAAACGCCATTTCTTCCAACGTGGAAGTAACGCCGTTCCCGTCTGCCAAAAGTTATTTCTTCACCATCGGCGCTTCGTTCTGATGTCGGGTGTTGAAAATTAGAAACCGGAAACGACCCGGTTTCGATTTTCCAGGACCCAATTCCTTCATTTTCAAAATTTGAAACAATATGATACTGCGAAATATTTCTAAAATATTTATCCCGGCGCTGCTCTTGATGGGGGTTGCCGCCTGCAACATTGACACCATCGAAGACCCGAACAACCCGAGTGTGGGCGCCATTACTTCCAACGCTTCACTCAGCGAAATCCAGAACTTGGTCACCGGTATCGAAGGCGGCATGCGTATCAACCTGGGTTTTTACTTCGACGGCGTTGGCGCCATCGGCCGGGAAATCTACCGTTTTTCCACCTCCGACCCGCGTTTTACCTCCGATTTGCTGGGTAAAGGTTCGGCTGTGCTCGACAACAATACTTTTTACACCACCAACCCGTACGCAGCCCGTTATCGCACGGTTAAAAATGCCAATATTTTGCTGGAAGCCGTTGAAAATTCAACGGCGATCACCACGAACGAAGCGCGCAACGCCGCCAAAGGTTTTGCCAACACGATCAAGGCGCACCAACTTTTGCTGGTGTGGGTACAACAATACGACAACGGCATCCGGATCGACGTAGCCGACCCGAACAACCTCGGCCCCTTTGTCGGCGAAGGAGACGACAAGGCCGCATTACGCGCCATTGCCGCCCTGCTCGACGAGGGTAACACCCAACTGACCGCAGGCGGTGCGGCATTCCCGTTCAGCCTCAGCAGCGGTTTTTCCGGTTTTGATACGCCGGCTTCTTTTGCCAAAGTGAATCGTGCACTCGCAGCGCGTGTTCATGCTTATAAATCAGACTGGGACCTCGCCTTGCAGGCACTTGCCGGCTCTTTTTACGACCAGAACGGCGACCTTGCGCTGGGTGCGTATCATCCGTATTCCACCGCCGGCGGCGACGCCCTGAACCCCCAATGGTTCCCGCTGAATGCCACCGGCGAATCACGCGTGGTGCAGCCGTCTTTTATCACGGACGCCGAAGCCGGCGATACCCGCCTGAGCAAAGCCACCAAACGCGCCGATACCGAATTCCAGGACGGCCTTCAAAGCGACTATGACCTGACCGTGTACGCCACCAACGCCACCTCTATTCCGATCGTTCGCAACGAAGAACTGATCCTGCTCTACGCCGAAGCGAAGATCCAGAAAGGGGATGCGGGATTTCTGTCCGATGCTGTCGGGGCGCTGGATGTCATCCGCAACGCCGCGGGCCTCGGCGACTATGCCGGCGGCACCACACAAGCCGAATTGATTACCGAAATGCTCAAACAGCGCCGGTATTCGCTCTTCGGCGAAGGGCACCGCTGGGTGGATATGCGCCGATACAATTTGCTCAATACACTGCCGATCGATCGCCCCGGCGACGACGTTTGGGTGAAGTACCCGCGTCCGGCCAACGAGGATTGATTTGTGTTTAAGTCGTGAGTCATAAGTCATGAGTCGTAAGTCGTGAGTCGTAAGTCAGGCGATAACCCTGGCTCCTCACGACTCATGACTCACGACTCATGACTCATGACTTACGACTCATGACTCACGACTCACGACTTATAACACGATAAACTGCCGTTTCGCTTTCCCCTCCGGCGTTTCCAGTATGGCGAAAAACGATCCGGTGCCCTTCAGATCACGGGTTTGAACGAAGCAGGAGCCTTCACCCGCCTGAAAATCGCTTTCCCGGGAATAAACTTCCTGGCCCAGCGCATTCACGATGCTCAGGCGGCCTTTCCCGGCTTTCGGAAGATAAAAGGACAGGGTAATTTTTTCACGCGCCGGGTTGGGGTGGACGGTTAAATCAAACGGCGTTTTTGGAAGGGATGTGCCCGGCAGAACCCGGTCGGCTATGATATCGCTTGGATAAAACAACATCACCACCGGGCGCAAGGCAATACCGTCGGCTTCAAAATCGCTGAGCCAGAGCAATTCTGCCTCGTCGATACGTTTGTTCAGTTTTACAAGGCCCGTGCCCGTCACGCCGGTTTCGGTTACGACGGGTTTTAAATTTCCGCAGCGCAACTGAAAACGCAGGTTTTTGGCAGCTGTGCCGTTCCTCAGGATTTGGGGCGCCGCTGCTGCCATGGCTTTTAACTCCGCTTTGCCGTACAGGGGAAAAATCAATGTATCCGCTTCAGCGCCGGGAGCCGTCCGGTTACCCAGGCCCATCGTAAACTGTCCCCATTGCAGCAGGTATTCCGATACGGGGAGCGGCGGTTTGGGGTCTTGCGGTTTTACATCCAATTCGATCGCGACGTGAGAAAGGTCGATACCGGCCAACTGGAACCACGTGTCAGGCGCGTTTTTTAATTGTTCCTTCATGGATTCAAATTGATCAGCGGCTACGTCTATGAAGACCTGGTGGGGGATTCTGCTTTTATCAATCCGGATTTCCTTTATTCCGGAGTTATTCGAACCGATCAGTCGTAAGCCTGCTTCCGTGGTCGCCACTGTGCGCCGGCCCCCGGCTTCGGCCCTGAAATTGCTCAACATCACCCGATCGTGGTCTTTTACATTTTTTTCAAAATAGGCCAAAAAATCGGCCGGAACCACCCCGTTTTCAACCTTTGCAGCACGGTCGGCGTATTTTATTTGAAAGGAAAAAGAACGGAGCGGTTCTTTTTCCTGAAAAAGACGCGGCTCCAATTTCAGCATTTGAATGATCTCCTTCGCTGTCAGCGGATTAACTTCCATGTTGTAAGGCAGGTCGGCATGGACCACTTGTTCGCCGGAAGTATAAACCTTCGCGTACATATCCGGGAATTGCCTGCTGAAGTTTCCCCATTCGAAGTAATAGTCGCGGCGATCGCTGCGCAGCAGGGGCAGGCGCGGGTCGCCGTCGGGTACCAGGCTGAACACGCTCCTGGGATAAAGTTCGAGTAACGGGCGCTGCGCCTGATCCTCGCGCTCCGGTTTATGCGCGATGCGCACCACCACACCGGGTTTAATTTGTTCCGAAACCTGTTCTATTTTAGCGCGTATCTCGGCTATTGAAAACCACGACCTGCCCGTTGCAGGCAGCCGCAACAAGGGGTGGTATCCGTTTCCGGGAATAGCGGCCCAAATGGATAGACTGTCTGCGGCTTTTGTGCGCCCGTCGGCATACACAACCTGTGGGTCGTTCCGGATAATGTCCAGGAATTCGCTGACCGTGAAAAACTGCCGCCCTTTGGCATTTACAGTCGTTTTTCCCCATTTCAGGTCTGAAAAAGCATCTTCACTTATCGTCGCTTTGGCCGGATCGTCGAGGGCGTTGATCTCCCCAGCGTTGCGCGGCAGCCAGCCGGCCACCCCGGCGTTCATCGACAGGCGGATGACTGCCGTTTTGCCGTTCGGCAGGTTTACTTCGTTTAATTCGACCACGTCGTCGCTTTTTAAAGTTGCCGCGAAGTGTTCGATCTCCGCTCTTTTTCCCGCGTATGCCGACTCGTCGTTATAATCGCTGCGCACCGGCAAGGCGCCTACCAGGAACGACAAGTGTTGTTCGAGGCTCTGGCCGTTCCATATACGCGGCTCCCGTTTGAGCGCTTCGCGGAATTCTTCGGGCGAGAGGTTCGCTTCGCCGAAATAGGTATCCGAATCCGTGTTGTGGTAAATTTTACACTGGATCGAACCCCAGTAAAAATTATAGGAGGTCGGTTCGGGTGTGGCCGTTTTTTCGGCGATAATTTCGATGGCGCTCAGGACGCCGGCGAATTCACTCGCCGTTTTGACGGCTTGTACAAAAGGCGCTGCGGCGGGTAGTTTTTCGATCAGCCGAAACGAAAACAACAACATCAGGGCGGCAAAAAGCGGGAACATCAGCAGGTATTTGACCCGAAAAAAGGGGCGGGAAGGGCGTTTGGCAAGCATAACAAGGCGATTTTTAATGAGTGAATGAAAAGTATTCACCAGGCCGGGCCGGGCCCTTTGCCCCGCGCTTTGGTGTTGCACTAAAAGGGAAGCGTATTCGTAACGCCGGCGTGTGCTGTTCACCACATGATCGTCGGCGATGTATTCATGCACCGCGCACAAGCTGCGCCGGAAAGCATGCATAAGCGGGTTGAACCATTGTAAGATCACCATCAACTCCATCAGCAGCACGTCAATGCTGTGCCATTGGCGCACGTGCACCAGTTCGTGTTCCAATAAAAACTCCTGATTATCAGTAAGTTGGCTTTCATGATTCCAAAAAACGATGCCGAAAAACGATGCTACCGGCAGGGCGGTTTTTTCCGAAACCACCACATCCACCTTTCCGGCTTTCACCTTCCGGCAACGGCGCATCATACGCAGCAGGTACCACATCTGCACGGCCAGTCGAAGCGTCAGCAAACCGGCTCCTGCAAGGTAGGTCCACCACAATATTTCGCCCAGGGTTACCGACCAGCCTTCCGCCAGGGGTAGCATCAGCGTCTGGCGCACGGCCACCGGGGCGGCCTGCACCTGCTCCACGATAACGGGCAGGTCCAAAACGGGCTCCACAAAAGGTATAACTTCCGGTTGCGATGCCGGCGGCGGCGCAAGCACCTGGATTTTCAGGGTCGGCAAAGCCAGCGCCAGGAGCGGCGACAACAGCAGGTATACCCGGTTCCATTGAAAAAACGTCTCGCGTTGGAGCACCAGCCAGTAAAAACCGTACAGGCAGGCAAGGCAAAAAGCCGATTCGATGATGTATTGGATGTTCATGATGGTGGGCAGATTTCCAAGTGGCGGCATGGATTTTTTGCCTGCCGGTATCTGCGGCATACCTGCGGGCAAAAATCCATACCGCCACTAAGGTTTTTCCGATTTTTTGATCTCTTCCAAAAGCCGGTTCAGGTCATCCGGCGCTACATTTTCTTCCCGAACGAAGTAGGAAAGCAGGGCTGATGCGGAGCCGCCGAAATAGTTGTCCATAAAACTCCGGAACGCATTGGCGCGGTAATCTTCCTTTTTCAAAACGGGAAAATAGCGATGCGTTTTGCCGAATGATTCGTAACCGACCAACCCTTCCGCCACCAGCTTCCGCACGATGGACGAAACGGTGTTGTAGGGCGGTTTGTCCTCCATTTCATGTAAAATGTCGTTTACAAAAGCCTGCTCCAGCCGCCAGAGGATGGTCATCACTTCTTCTTCTTTTTGTGTGAGTCGTCGCATGATCGTCGTTGAATTTTTGCACGGGACAAGAGCCGCACAGCAAGGTGAAATTGCTGGCACAAAGGTGTGAACTGTTTTTTAGTTTTACAACTATTTTTTAGTTATAAAACTAAAATTTAGTCGAATTAATTTTAATTAATTGAAAATCAAATATTTATTACTTTATTTTTTTCTAACGCCGGGGCATACCCGATCGGATTTTCATAATTCAGGCAAGTGGTAACCAATAAACACACAAGCGGGATGGGAAACGGATTGGCCGGATTGGAACGGATTTTTGATCATTATGGTCACACTACCGGACGTTTTTTCTCTCAGATTTGACACAGAAAAAATGCACAGATTTTACGCGGAAAAGTCTGTGCATCATCTGCGAAAACGAATCTGTGCCAAAGCGGTATACATTGATGTGAATGCCCTGGGCGAGCGCCATTTTCGCGTGCAAAAAGTGGATTCTTCCGGCATTGTCGATCTGGAAAGCCGGTGCGCGATCCCGCTCCAGTCGGGATACCTTTATTGCGAAGAAAGGGTGCGTATTACATCAAAAGCCGGAAAAAAGGCCTTTCCCGGCCCGACGGAACGGTTTTGCTCCCCGCAGAATACAGCCAGGTTTGGGGTTCGGAGGACCGGCAGGGGAGGAAAGTGTGGGACCATTAAGGCCAAAAAACGTGAGCCACCCTGAATTTGGGAATTGTGACCCGCCAGGAGAGGTCACAGCTTTCGCAAATTCCGGATGGCTCCTGTTATCTGATCCTGCAACAAACTTACATTTCCGGTCCGGGTTTAAAAAACATGGCCAGAACGCCACCCATCGTGCCCAGGGTCACAACCCAGTAACCCGCATTTACCAGGAAATGGCCCCAGCCGCGGTTTTCGTAATAAGAATTCAGGGCTACGATAGGCGCCGCGACCATGAGGCCCATATACACGGCCCCGTGAAAGAATCCATGTACAAATGGATGCAGGTGCTCGTCGGGGTGACTGACCTGGTAATTCAGCGGCATGGAAATAACAAACGGAACAAGCAGCGATACCAGGATCATAACCGGGAAATTAATGTTTTTGGGGTCCGGTGAAATACCTGCGGCGCGCATCCAGATCGTGCCGAACACTTTCGGGTGGTACCATACAAACCCGAGAACGAGTGCGGCGACCGCCGCTGCGATGTTGGGTAAAAACTGCATAAGATTTTTGTTGGATTTTAGTTTTGAAAATAAATGCCTGATAAAGTGGCCGAAAGTTAAAATAATCTTTGGAAAAGATAGATATATAGATGTTGTCTCTTTATACTATTTTAAACGCCGCCAAATCCAATTCAAAACCGGGTAATACCTCCTCGCCGCTTAGTTTTTTTTCATCAAAACTTTCGGTTACATCAACAGAGCCATTGGACCGGTATACCCAGGCCTTTTCTTCGTAGGGGTCGATGAGCCAGGCCAGCCGTACGCCGTTGGCGATCCAGGAATCGGTCATTTTGGATTTCAATTTGTCCAGATCATCGGTTTTCGAACGTATTTCAATTACGAAGTCTGGTTCGAGCGGCAGAAACGCAGCATCTAACCGGGCGGGATCAATGGAATTTATTTTTTCATTGGAAATCCAAATGGTATCTGCCTGTTTGGTGGAGCCGTCGCGCAGATGAACGCCTGTAGACGGGCTAAAGGTTTTGCCGAGCCGGGTCTGGCGGTTCCATTGCCAGACCAATCCGAAGGCTTCGCCTTCGCGGTAACCGGAACCTGAAAATACTGGGGGCATAATCGTGATTTGGCCGTTCGGTTCTTGTTCTATACGCAAATCAGGGAAACGAAGCGAGAGCTCGACAAACTGATCAAAACTCATCGGAGGAGTGGTGAGACTGCGAGCGAATCGCGTCAACTCGATAAGATGCTCCAGACCGGTACCGGGATCTTGACCGGGCACTGATTTTCCTGTGCTTGCAGCAGTCATGTCTTTTGCAATTGTAAAAACAAAAGTACCTGAAAAATCTATTCCTCGCCGAAATAATCGCTGTCTATAAGTTTAAAAATACAACAATCACGTTTTTCCCCACAATCTTCGTTTTCAAACCCCTGATAATCCCCACCGCTATTTGTTATTCAACGAAATCTCAAAGGGGGGATTATCAGGGGTTTGAAAACGAAGATTTAAGACACCTCAAACTTAATCCCCTGCGCCAGCGGCAACGACTCCGAATAATTGATCGTATTCGTCTGGCGGCGCATGTACGCTTTCCAGGAATCGGAGCCCGATTCCCGGCCGCCGCCGGTTTCTTTTTCGCCGCCGAATGCGCCGCCGATCTCGGCGCCGGAAGTGCCGATGTTCACGTTGGCGATGCCGCAGTCGGAACCCGCAGCTGAGAGAAAACGTTCGGCTTCCCGCAGGTTGGTGGTCATGATTGCCGACGAAAGTCCTTGTGGTACAGCGTTTTGCAAGGCAATCGCTTCTTCGATGGTTTTATATTTGATCAGGTAAAGGATCGGCGCAAAGGTCTCGTGTTGTACGATATCCCAGTGGTTCTCCACTTCAGCGATGCAGGGTTTTACATAACAGCCGCTTTCGTAGCCCGGGCCGGAAAGCACACCGCCTTCCACCACAAATTTGCCTTTGTGTTTTTTCACCTCGCCGATCGTGTGCAGGTAGTTTTCCACCGCCATTTTGTCGATCAGCGGCCCGACGTGGTTGTTGGGGTCCAGCGGATCGCCGATACGCAATTGGGGATATGCCTTGGCGAGGGTGTTTTTCACCTGCTCGTACACACTTTCGTGGATGATAAGGCGACGGGTGGTCGTGCAGCGCTGACCGGCCGTTCCAACCGCTCCAAACACCGCGCCGGTGAGCACCATTTTCATGTCCGCCGAGGGGGTGATGATGATGGCGTTGTTACCGCCCAGTTCGAGGATGGTGCGGCCCAGGCGTTGCGCCACGGCCTGCCCCACAATTTTGCCCATGCGCACGCTGCCCGTTGCGCTCACGAGGGCCACGCGGTGGTCTTTGGTCATGTATTCGCCGACTTTGTAGTCGCCATTGATGATACAACTGATACCTTCTGGCAAGTCATTGGCCTTCAATACTTTTTGAAACAAATGTTGGCAGGCGATGGAACAAAGCGGTGTCTTTTCCGATGCTTTCCACACACACACGTCGCCGCAAACCCAGGCAATGCAGGCGTTCCACGACCACACGGCCACGGGGAAATTGAAGGCCGAAATGATGCCCACAATGCCCAGCGGGTGCCACTGTTCGTACATGCGGTGCCCCGGGCGTTCGGAATGCATGGTGAGGCCGTACAGCTGGCGCGACAAGCCGACCGCGAAGTCGCAGATGTCGATCATTTCCTGTACCTCGCCCCAGCCTTCCTGGAGGCTTTTACCCATTTCGTAACTCACCAGGCGGCCCAGCGGGTCTTTGTACTGGCGCAGCACGTCGCCAAACTGACGTACGATCTCGCCGCGTTTGGGCGCCGGCATTTCACGCCACACCTTGAAGGCCGTTTCGGCGGACTGGATCACCTGGTCGTATTGTTCGCGGGTGGTAATACTCACAGAGCCGATGTACTGGCCGTCTACCGGCGAATAGGATTCGAGGTAACGGCGGCTTCCGGAAATGTCGTTGAGGCCGGTCCAGGCTCCCTGGTTACGGGTTTTCAGACCGAGTTTTTTCAGAAATTCTTTAACGTGCATGGTTGGAGAATGGTTAAGGACGGTTTGAGGGTTTGAGGGTTTCAGAGGGTTTCAGAGGGTTTAAGGGTTTCAGGGTTTCAGGGTTTCAGGGGGTTTAAGGGTTCGTTTGTAAGAAATTTGCAGGATAGCGGGCGCAAAAGTAGTGATTCGGTTTACAAGTGAGACTCTGAAGGGGCTTATTGATTTGTAGTAAACTGAAATCTATGGCCCCTTCAGAGTCTCACTATGGCGTTAGTGCCTTGGCGGACTTTTTCCAAGACAAGACGCAAAGTGTTGAAGGTCAAACACTTTGCACTATTCTTTTTTGCGCCCTGGCGTGGAAAATTACGACTTCAAATACTGCTCAAAAAATGCCAGCGTGCGCTCCCAGGCTAATTTTGCCGCAGCCTCGTCGTAGCGCGCTTTCGAGGTGTCGTTGTGGAACGCATGGTTGACACCTTCATACATATACAGTTCGTAATTGGCGGCGGCGGCTTTCAAAGCTTCTTCGTAGGCGGCGATTCCGCCGTTGACCCGCTCGTCCAGGCCCGCATAATGCAACTGCACGGCGGCTTTTATTTTCGGCACGTCTGCGGCGTCGGGCTGGCGGCCGTAAAAAGCGACGGCGGCTTTGAGCGTTTCCACGTTTACGGCGAGGTTGTTGGCCATCGCTCCGCCCCAGCAAAATCCGACGCAGCCGAATTGGCCGTTGCAATCCTTGCGGGGTGTGAGTTGTTCGAATACCCCGATGAAATTCTTCAGGTTGTCCTCGGCTTTGAGTTCGGTAAATAATTTGCGCGCGGCGTCCTCGTCGGCGGGGGTGCCGCCCAGCGGCGCCAAAGCATTGGGCGCTATGGCTAAGTAACCGGCCCGGGCTGCCCGCTGCGCCACGTCTTCGATGTGGGCGTTCAGGCCCCTGTTTTCGTGGATCACCACCACGGCGGCGTAGGGTTTTTCTTCCATCGGCCGCGCCACGAAGGCTTTCATTTCGCCGTTTGCACCCGGCCAGGTGATGTATTCGGTAAACAAATCACCGGCTTGCGTGGCCTCCGGTTTCCGGTAATTGGGCTCCAGCATCGGCAGCACGGACATGGCCGCCGCCGTACTGCCCGCCAGTTGGGCGAGTCTTTTTAAAAATTCCTTTCTGGAAAGCGGCTTGTGGGTGTACTCGTCGTAAAGGCTGATAATGCGCTGGTCAAGCATGGCTATGGATCAATTTTTTTAAATTCCCATTCCCAAACCTCGCCGTTTTCTTCGTCCCGAACCACCCCCGGCTGTTCGAATCCGTTTTTTCGCAGGGCACGCGACGAAGCATTTTCTTCGGATTGGGTGCGGGCAGTAATCCGCACCGCCGGGTCGGCTTGTAATGACAAATGTATCAATTGCCTGCAAATTTCCGGCGCAATTCCATAGCCTTCGTGCCGGACCAACGATCAGCGAATACTGAGGGATTCCATATATCCGTCGCCGGGAGTTAAAATACTGATAATACGTTGAACGGACTGGCCCGATGAATCCACCGTTACACGAACGAGGGATTGCGGCGGGAGGCTGAATACACAGGCGTAACATTCGATGGTCGCTGATATTCCGCTGCAGTCCGAATTTAACCTGTCAACAAGGGTCTGCAGGTTGTCTTCGTGCCCGATGTTGTCGTTTGCCGTCGGGCGTGGCTCCAAATCGGATACCAGGTGATTGATTTCGGCATTCACGACGTTTTCATCCAGGTTCGCCACGGCGGTAATCAGGCGATCACAGTTCACGTCGGGCGTTCCGCCGTCTTTACACGAGGGCACGGCAAAAAACAAACCGGCGAGGGTCAAAAGCAGCGATGCGGTTTTCATGTCTTACAAGTTTTGAATAAATGATTGATTTCTTTCTGACAAGACCGCAAAACGGGGTAGCCGGGTTGGGTGCGCCGTCCATTGGGGCGAGTTTGCCGGTTAAAAGTGTACCTTTCGGGTAGAAAAAACAGGCCAACGTCCGGAGCGGGGAGGAAACCTCTCCGCTGACATTCGTGGTAAAAAGGAAAATGACCTTAGAGAACCTGCAGACGGCCAGTATGTTGCTCCGGCAGCCGGGAAGCCGCCTCGAAGATTGTACCATTGTGTTTCAAAAACGGCGAGCGTACCACGGAATTCCCTTTCTGGAACATGCTGAACGGCCCCATTGCCGACGCGTTGTGGCATGTCGGCCAGGTGGTTTCCTTCCGCCGCTCGTCGGGCAATCCGTTTAATTCCAAAGCGAGCGTTTTTACCGGAACGGTCCGGCCGTAATTCCTATCGCTTCAGGTTCGTTTCATACAGGTTGATCCATTCCTGCACGGTCATTTTGCTTGCCAGTTCGCCGATGAGATCATACGGAATTTGATCCGGTTTTTTAAAACGCAGACAACTTTTGCCCATATCCAATTTCGCTTTGGTGTGTTTCGGATATTCCTGCTGAAACCACTCCAGCAGTTTGGGGTCGGCGTACATGCCCATGTGATAAACCGCCACAAAATTTTTCTGCGAGGCAATATTCATGAAGGGAAGCGGCAATTTGGGCGTACAGTGATACCCGGCGGGGTAAATGGAATGGGGCACCACGTATCCGATCATGCCGTAACCGATGGCTTCGGCAAATCCTTTCGGCAGGTTGGCGAGGATGACTTCCCGGAGTCGGGCGATCGCCGGCTTCCGGTCGTCGGGCAGTTGTTCGAGGTAGTGTTCGGGTGAGTCTGCTTGATATTGCATGTGCCTGTATTTTAAGTATTTAGTATTGTAAGTTGGGTTCCAATTTCCGCAATATATCCTCCCTGTCTGTTTTCCATATCATGTATAAACCGCCCGTCAAAATAATGCTGAAAAATAGTATTGTCGGAATAAACGAACTCCAGTTTATCACCTCGTCGGACGCTTTGCCCACCGCTTCCTGCATTTCCGGCTTGAGGTCTCCGGCGCCAAAGGAAAATTCACAAGGCCGTGCAATAAAGCCGGTAAAATGATATTGCCCGTTCTTAGTAACAACCCGGCAAAGAACACCCCGATGGATAATGCGAAGAAAACCTGGGAAGTGATTCCAACCAGGTTGCCGGGCTCTCTGAACAGGTTGATAAAGTGTACGGAACCGAACATTAAAGCACTCAGCACCGCACTCCAATAAAGAACGCCCTTCCTGCCGCTGAATGATTTTATAAAAAGAGGCAATATAAGGCCCCGAAAGGTAATTTCTTCGACGAACCCCACCAGAAAAACGGAAAGAACAAACAACAGCAATAAATACTTGTCCGCATCGAGGTAGGTCTGAAAATTACTCATAAGCCCCATTAAAATAAACCCGAGCGGAATAATCAGCGCATGAAGATTTCTGACGCCGGCGCCTTTGCCGATCCCGTTGAATGATTCAAACCGCAACTTTCGGATCGCCCAAACCAGTGCCCCCAGAATAAAAAACCTGACAATACTTCCCGCCACTAATTTGGCCTTTGTTTCTTCCCAACCGGAGGCGCTCAAAAATTCTCTCAATGGTTTGGCAAACCACAGAGAAATCAGGAATGCCAAGGTTATGACTACAATATATACGTGATCCCTTTTCATGATTTTTTCCAATTTCAATCACGGCAATTGTCCGGCTTGCCAAATGTACAAAGCCGCGGGGCGGTTTCTATTTTTTCAGCGCCGGATTAATGCTGTACGCTTGTTCCAGCCATATTTTTGACTCCTCCGCCTGTCCCATATCCTTATACGCAGAACCGACGAAAAACAGCAGGGTGGCATTATCGGGTTCAAGATTCAGGCCCGCTTTCCATTCCGTGATAGCTTCTTCAAACCGCTTTTGCAACGCATACACGACGCCCAGGTTGCGCCGGGCATCCAGAAAATCGGGGTCGTATGCTACGGCATCCTTGTAGACCTGTTCGGCTTGCGGCAACTCGTTGCGTATAAAGTAAATATAACCGATGTTCGACAAGGTCCAGGCATCTTCGGGGCATATCGCGAGGGCGCTTTGGTAATCGGTGTATGCCGCGTCGTAATCGCCCAGCCGAAAGTGTGCCATACCCCGGCTGCCGTAAGAAATATAAGGAAACGGGCAGGCTTTTATGATATTCGTATAGAGCCGGATAGCGAGGCGTATCCGCACGGAATCCCTGACGATCCATGTCTTTTTATCAAAACCCATGTTTTCCAGGCGCCAGGCAAACTGAGATAACACTTCGTAAATCACCGGAGGGTTGGAGTGACAAAGCGGGTTTGCCACCCTGACGATGCGCCTGTATAAAGGCTGGGCGCTAACGGCGTAGCCAACCAAGCAAAGCAGCAGGATTGCGGCAAGCCGGATAAAAACGGGTGTGTTTCTGTGGCCGGGTTTGGAAAGGGTGGGCATGGTGGGTGGTGGGGGCTTAAGAAACCGGTAATTCAATGTGTTTGTTTTGGGAGCGTCCTCTCCGGTTGTGGCTTTGACCGCTTATTGTATCTTATCCGAAGTCCCTGAAAATCTCCAAAAAGCGGTCACATGCCACAACTACAATATCAAACCCAGCGAACCGAAAAAGAGGTGCGTTAGGTGTGACATGACCGCTTAATGATCTATTACTGACGCTGGTGATCTCAAGACGGTCATGCCACACCTGAGTAAACCCCCTCACACAATCTCCCCCAACAACCTTTCCACCTCTCCAAACGACTGATTGTCCTTGATCACATAATAAAGCGCGCCTTTGGCAATCGTTTGCAACGCCACGCCGTAGTGTTCCTGGGAGGACAACATCACCACTTTTTGGTCGGAGTCGGCGGATTTGATACGTTTCAGTATCTCCATGCCGTTCAGGGAGCCGGGCACCGTGGAATCTAAGTAGTAATCGAGCACCACCACGTCGGGTTTTTCACCGAGCCGGGCCAAGCAGGCTTCTCCGGTCGAGAAGGTGGAGATATTGTATTTGTCGGTTGCTTCGAGATGATCGGACAACATGGTGAGAAACATATTGTCGTCGTCAACCAGGAATACCTTCTTTTTTGCGTCAGTCATGGTCATTTTGTTTTGCGGACAAGGTAAGGAATATTGCCGTTTGAAAAATCACGCGGTTTGCAGATAGGTCTCGAACACGACAACCGAGCGGCGGGTGTCTTCCAGCAGCCGGCCGACCGATTCGTGCAGGTCAGGGGGTATCTGGCCGTCGGCAAGGCCCGATTCGATATACGCGGCGAGGTCGCCGGTGTGCGGCATACCCACCATCCGGAACTGGGGTTTGATGGTATGTACGAGGCGGCGCAGGCGTTCGTAGTCGCCCGCCGCAAGGGTCGTTTCGATCTGGGGAAGCAGGCCGGCTGCGGATTCGAGGTACAGGCCGATGTACTTGCGCATACGCGCCGGGTTGCCGCCGGTGAGTTCTTCCAGGAACTTCAGATCGATATCGCCGCTGCTTTCGGCGGGAGCAGAGGGGGCGTCCGGGATCTCGGGCAGGGCATTTTTATTGCCTTGAAGGGCATTGTAAATGGCGCCGAAAAACTCGACGTCGCGGAAGGGTTTGGGTATCCAGCCCGACATGCCGCAATCTAAGCAACTTTGTACTTCGGATTTGATCACCGAGGCCGTGAGCGCCAGGATCGGGATGTTTTTGTCCGTCTCCCGGATGCGGTGGGTGGCTTCGAGGCCGTCCATTACGGGCATGTGCACGTCCATAAGGATCAGGTCGAATTGTCCGGCGCGGTATTTTTCGATGGTTTCCACGCCGTTGGCGGCGGCGGTGATCCGTACATCCGGTATTTTGAGTTCGAGCGTTTCGGTGGCTACGATGAGGTTGTAGCGGTTGTCTTCGGCGATGAGAATACGGATACCCGCGAGCGCGTCGAGCATAGCTTGCGAAACGACTTCCTGCGCGGCGATGTTTTTGTTCGCGCTGATACCCAGCGTGATGTCAAAATGGAACACCGAACCTTTGCCCGGCTCGCTGTCGACGGAGAGGTTGCCGCCGAACAAGCCGACTAAGTGTTTGGAAATACTCAGCCCGAGCCCCGTGCCGCCGTACTTTCGGGTGGTATCGCTCGACGCCTGCCGAAAACTTTCGAACACCACGGCCACTTGTTCCGGCGTCATGCCGATGCCGGTATCGTGTACGGAAAATCGCAATTGGCAATTTAATCCGTTGTTTTTCAACACATTTACCCGAATTACAACTTCTCCTCTTTCCGTAAATTTGATGGCGTTGCCCGTCAGATTGAGCAATATTTGCTGCAAACGCACGGGGTCGCCCGTCAAAACGGGCGGCATGGCGGAGTCGCAATCCACGAGCAATGCCACTTTTTTTTCTTCGGCGCGGTAACCCAGGGTGGCCACCACTTGTTCGAGAATACTTTCAATGTGGAGATCGGTGTTTTCCAGTTCCATTTTGCCGGCCTCGATCTTCGAAATATCGAGTATTTCGTTCAGGATGACCAGCAGATTTTTGGAAGAACGCATGACGCTGTCGAGGTATCTCAACTGATCTTCCCGCGGTTGTTTTTGCAACAAAATATGCGTCATACCCATCACGGCATTCATGGGGGTGCGCAGTTCGTGGCTCATATTGGCGAGGAACTGCTGTTTGAATCGTTCGCTTTGTTCGGCGCGTTGTCGCTGGAATTGCGCTTCTTTTTTTTCCAATTCCGCTTGCGCGCGCTGGCGTTCGGCTTCTTCTTTCTGGCGCATCACTTCGGAAGTACGCTCTTCCACGAGCCGGGTGAGCTCTTCTTCACGCTGCCGCAACTGGTCCACTAATTTGTCGGTTTGCATCCGGAGCCGGCGGGTGAGCATGCCGACCACCATTTGCATCACGGCGGGGTAATCTTTCAAAACGCCGTACACTTCCGCCCGGCCGATCACGGCCAGAACGGCATCCGAAGTAGCGGAGATGGACATGGAGCGCGGGCCCTCGTCGATCAGAGCCAGTTCGCCGAAAAAACTGCCTGCCGCCTGGTGCGCCACCACAAAATCCGCGTCGTGCACCTTCACCTCGCCTTCAAGGATCACGAACAGGGCGTCTCCGATATCGTTTTTATGAAAAATGGTTTCGCCGGCCGGCGCCTGGCGGATCTTGCTGTGCACCGCCAATTCCCGCAATACCGGGAAGGGAATAGACCCGAACAGGTCTATCTGCTGAAACAACTCGGCGAGTGATTCCGGTGATATTTTCATTGGTCTTCCCGATTTCAGGAATCGGCCGGGTAAAGATGCAAAGATTTTTCTGTAGCAGCGACTTTAGAAGTTCTTAGCCGCCGAAGGAAACATAAATTCAGCCGCACACCAGTTTCCAGCACTTCCAAGCCATCCAAATGTTCAGGCCGGCAATACCTGCCCTGACCACCAGTAGTAGGTGATGATTTGGTAGAGTTGATACAGGGCGCTCTGGAAAAACCGGTTGCGGAACAAGGGTTTAAAAAACGGCATCCGGTTGCCGAGAATGAGAAAATAAAAAACCGGAGCCGCCGCATTAAGCGAACAACTCCGGCTTGTTTCGTCATTGGGTCATTAATGACATTAATGACCCAATGACGACCCATCCTCCTACTTCCCGTGACAATTCTTGTACTTCTTCCCGCTCCCGCAGGGGCAGGGTTCGTTTCTGCCCACCACTTTTTCTTTTATAATCGGTTGTATACGTTGTACCGGGCCGTTGTGTCCGGCTGCCTGGGCGGCGCGTTGGGCGGCTTGTTGCGACTCGGTCATCTGCTGCTGGTTGTTGGTGCGCAGCCGGGAAGCCTGGGCGCGGCGTTGCGCTTCCGCCTGTGACTGGGCGGCCTGTGAGCGGCGTACATCCTCTTCGGTCGGCAGGGCCAGCGTTCCTTTCAGCAGGAAAGACGTTACGTTGCTGTTGATATGGCCGATCAAACCTTCAAACAGGTTGTAAGCTTCCATTTTATAAATCACCAGCGGGTCTTTCTGCTCGAATGATGCGCCTTGTACCGATTCTTTCAGGTCGTCGACGTTGCGGAGGTGTTCTTTCCAGGCGTCGTCGATAAGCGCCAGAGTGGCCACTTTTTCCACGTCGCGCATGATCGATTTACCGTTCGATTTGATGCCGTCGTCCATATCGGCGCTGATATTCAGCCCCAGTACGCCGTCGGTAAACGGCACCACGATCCGTTTGTAGCGGTGGCCTTCACGGGCGTACACATCCTGAATGATAGGCAGCAGGCGGTCGCCGACCTGTTTGGACTTCATTTCATACAAACCCAGCACCTGTTCCAGGTATTTATCCTGAACGGCATTCAGGGAGCCGCTTTTGAACCAGGCTTCATCCATGACGGGGTCAATACCGATCAGTCGGATGCTGTCGAGGCGGAAGGTTTCGAAGTCGCCGCCTTCCCGGTGTACCTGCACGAGTTCGGAAGTGATGGCGGTAAAGGCGTTGTTGATATCCACGGCTAAGCGGTCGCCAAACAGTGCGTTGCGGCGTTTTTTGTAAATGGCTTCGCGCTGGATGTTCATCACGTCGTCGTATTCCAGCAGGCGCTTGCGGATACCGAAGTTATTCTCCTCCACTTTTTTCTGCGCGCGTTCGATGCTGTTCGTCACCATGCTGTGCTGGATCACGTCGCCTTCCTTGTGGCCCATTTTATCCATCAGTCCGGCGATCCGGTCGCTCTGGAACAGGCGCATGAGCTGGTCTTCCAGCGATACGTAAAATTGCGACGAACCGGGGTCGCCCTGGCGGCCGGCGCGGCCGCGCAACTGGCGGTCCACCCGCCGGCTTTCGTGCCGCTCGGTGCCGATAATGGCCAAACCGCCGGATTCCTTTACGCCGGGGCCCAGTTTGATGTCGGTACCACGACCGGCCATGTTGGTGGCGATGGTCACTTTACCGGGCTGGCCGGCTTCGGCCACGATCTCGGCTTCGCGTTGGTGTTGCTTGGCATTCAACACGTTATGAGCAATGCCGCGCATTTTTAACATACGCGACAGCAATTCCGATATCTCGACGGAGGTGGTGCCCACCAGAATTGGCCGGCCCTCGTCGCGCAGTTTTATGATGTCGTCGATGACGGCGTTGTACTTTTCCCGGGCGGTTTTGTACACCAGGTCGTCGTGGTCTTTCCGGGTGATTGACCGGTTGGTGGGTACCACGACCACGTCTAATTTGTAAATATCCCACAATTCTTTGGCTTCGGTTTCGGCGGTGCCGGTCATACCTGCCAGTTTGTGGAACATCCGGAAGTAGTTCTGGAGGGTAACTGTGGCGTAGGTTTGGGTGATCTCGCCCACTTTTACGTTTTCCTTCGCTTCAATCGCCTGGTGCAGGCCGTCGGAGTAACGGCGGCCTTCCATGACACGGCCGGTTTGTTCGTCCACAATCTTCACTTCACCTTCCAGCACGATGTATTCGTTGTCTTTTTCAAACAGGCTGTACGCTTTCAACAGTTGCTGAATCGCGTGGATGCGGCGGCTTTTTATGCCGTAATCCTGCGAGAGGCGTTCTTTTGCCTCGATTTTTTCTTCGTGGTTCAGTGATTCGTCGCGATCGATCTTGACCAGTTCCGAACCGATATCGGGCATGATAAAAAACCCGGCGTCGTTGCTGAAGTTCGACAGGTATTCCACCCCTTTGTCCGTCAGTTCGACCGAGCGGTTTTTTTCGTCGATGGTGAACAGCAGCCCGCGGTCCACTTCGGGCATACGTTTGCTGTTTTCCTGCAGGTAATTGTTTTCCGATTTTTGAAGCAGCACTTTGACCCCTTCTTCGCTGAGAAATTTGACCAATGCGCGGTTTTTGGGCAGTGCGCGGTGTGCGCGCAACAAGGGAAGACCGGCCTGGCCTTCTTCGGGGCCCAGTTTCCCTTCCGCAAAAAGTTTTTTGGCTTCCGTCAGGAACTGGCCGGCGAGTTTCCCCCTGCTCCTCCATAAGTTTTTTCACGGTGGGATTCAGTTCCACAAACTCCTGATCCTCAGCGCCACGTGTTACCGGGCCGGAAATAATCAAGGGCGTACGGGCGTCGTCGATCAAAACGGAGTCGACCTCGTCCACGATGGCGTAGTGGTGTTTGCGTTGCACCAGTTCGTCGACGTTGATCACCATGTTGTCGCGGAGGTAGTCGAAGCCAAATTCCGAGTTGGTGCCGAACGTAATATCGCAGCGATAAGCGTCGATACGTTCTTTCGAATGGGGGCGGTATTTGTCGATACAATCGACCGTGAGCATCAGGAATTCGTAGATGGGGCCCACCCATTCGGAGTCGCGCCGGGCGAGGTAGTCGTTCACCGTGACGATGTGTACGCCTTCGCCGGCAACGCCGTTGAGGTAGGCGGGTAACGTTGCCACGAGGGTTTTGCCCTCACCGGTGGCCATCTCGGCGATTTTGCCGTCGTGGAGCACCATGCCGCCGATCAGCTGAACGTCGTAATGCACCATGTTCCAGACAATCTCGCCACCGGCAGCCATCCATTTGTTTTTCCAGACGGCTTTGTCGCCTTCGATGGATACGTAGGTTTTGCCCGTTTGGGCCGCCAGCGAGCGGTCGTGGTCGGTGGCGGTCACCGTGATTGTTTCGTTTTTTGAAAAACGGCGGCTGGTTTCCTTTACTACGGCAAATGCTTCCGGGAGAATGGCTAAAAGAATGTCTTCTAAGGATTTATCGCGGTCTTTGCGAAGTTCGTCCACCTCCTTAAAGAGCCGTTCTTTTTCGTTAAAGTCTTCCGCATCAATCGCCTGCCGGTTGATTGAAGCAACTTCGGCGTCGGCATCTTTCAGGTATTCTTTGATGCGGGTGCGGAAGTCGAGGCTTTTCGAGCGCAATTCATCGTTGGAAAGGCCCTGAAATTCTTCGAAATAATGGTTGATCTCGGCGACTAAGGACTGATATTGTTTCATATCGCGGTCCTGCTTGGTGCCGATGAGTTTTTTTATAAATCCAAACATGTTGAAAAGATTGCATGGTTTAGGGGTTTCAGGGTTTCAGGGTTTAAAGGTTTCAGGGTTAACGTTTTGTCTAACCCTGAAACCTTTAAACCCTGAAATCATGAAACCCGTTTTTAAGAATCGCAAAGATACGATTTCGCATCTGCGGGAAAGGCCAAGGCCCGCACATTTCATTCCATGTGGGGATATTGACCGTTTTTTGACAAAATGACAGGGAAGAGGCTGTTCGGAAGAAAAAAGAGACAGCCCACAAGCGATACCCTGACGCGCAGGCATCAGATCAGGGACCGTTGATGGAGCAATATTTTATCCATACGGAATTGCCCTCGGCGCATATATCCGGCGCAAAGCCGACAGTCGGCAACAAGGCCGGCGGCAGATCCGCCCGGACGGGACAGATCGTGAAATAGTCGGGGGTATAAGGAAACGTAAAACCGGCAAATGCAGCCGGATAAAGGTGGCTGCCTGTTATATATGCACTACCTTCGGTATTGCCGCTCGCGCGGCCCAGGTATTCCTGGCATTCGTTTCCGGCAATATGCTGCCAGGGTACATTGTGCGCGGAAACGCAGTAAAATGTACAGGCGTGCAATAGTGCCGTGACGAGTTTTTTATTTTCATCGCTATGAGGCGACAGGAAGCTTTTGTGTTCGGGTGTGGCGTCCAAACTTCTTTTCGTTGTACACCTTTTCAATATTCGCACAAAGGTAAGAAAAACGGGTGTTTCGGACATTTATTTCTGCGAACGATGTCTAATTCCGGACGACGGAAATGCCCGTTCGGGCGGAGGATCAATATATGCTTGGCTTCATTGGCCACCGAATCGCCTTTGAATTGCCGGGCCGTTACGATGCGCGCGATGAGGGTATCGGAGTTGTCGATTTGGGCGAAAGTGGTGGCGCATGCGACAAAGAAAAGAAAGGTAGCAAATGAAAATCTATCCATTTAGTATGGGGTTTATATAAGTGCATTTATTGTCAATGCACTTCAGCAATGGTTTCAAGCTCGGTCAGGAACCACCCCAAGCTAGGATTCTTCCTCCCGAATTCCACCAAATCTTTCTTTCTTCGAAAATGCTTACTGATGATTCGATAATATTTTTCCTCTTTGGAATGGATTGAAAACCTTTCCGCCCTGGGAAGAATATGGTTCAAGGTTTCAAGGCAGTTGGTTGTTTTGCTTGCGGTTTTTAGTTTATTTGAGAAATAAATTGGTAGAAACCAGCACTCGATAGCGTCTACTGCTATTGCGAAAATGATTCGATGGGAATATTCCTGGTAAAATTCTACACCTATGGATTCAATAAGCTTGTCCCGCATCAATTTAGCCACCTCCTCCGGAGAGAGCTTCCCTGGGTCGAATCGATACTTTTCTGGCACTTCCTGACGGCGCATAAAATCTATGTCTATCTGCACAATCAGGTAATCCACAAAACCCAAGGATTGTCTGAAGTCGTTGGATTCGCAGTATTTGAACACTTTGTCCCAATTACCCCCATCGCCAGGTTTTGGTTGTAATGGGTTGATCGGAAGATCATTATCCTCAAAAAAACCAAACAGGATGTTTTCCAGCACAATTTGGTCAGTAATTCCTTCACTGATGATACCAAATTCCATAACAGTCAGAAGTTTTTAGGAAGTCCACCCAAATAACCCCGAATGAATGCTTCAGACAACCGGATACTTTCTACGCCGTTTACTGGTTCCCTTTTTTGTACCCGCTTTGCAACCGTACGGCCGTCCGCATTGCGATAGATGACAAATAACCGCTGATCGTCGTCATTCAGGTCCAAGCCGTCGAGGATGGCTGGATTGTGCGTAGTCACAATGACCTGTTTTTCATGCTCTTTCGCCAACCGAGTTAATGTCTTAATGAGGTTGCTGCATAATTTGGGGTTCAGCGCATTGTCAATATTGTCAATGGCGAAAAATTTGGGTGTAGCATCACTAATGAACAGGGTGAAGTAAAATAACAGGTACAAAAAGCCTTCATTGCTGCTACGCTGGTCAAAATATTGCAGGTCAGGATGTAGAAAACGGTCTTTGATGTTGACCCTGCGTTCCGTGAACATCAGGTTTTTAGGAATTTCCAAGCCTTCAAACCAATCTATGATTTCCAGTTGCTTTTTTATTTTTTCAAACAGTTCAGGCTTGTCCCTAAACAAAGTCGCCAGATGTTTGAACAGTCCTTCGCCACCGATACCAAGGGGAAGTATTTGGTGTGCATCAGAAAATTCGCGGAGTTGGGAGTTTTCGGGGGAAAAAATGAGAAAGGGGGAGAATTCAGAGTTTTCAATAAAGATGTTACGACTACTTAGCACCTTAACCAATCTTGTTAGCGCTTCATTGGGCTTGGCGGCTTTATCAAACTGACTAAAAATATTTGATACAAATTCTCCAGTCATTGAGGGGATAATTATTCCCTCGTTATCAGCCCAAAGAACAATCCATTTTGGATATCTGTTTTCAATAATTGTAGTAAAAAGGTTGCTATTGGCGCCAGAAAACGAAACTTTTATTTCACTGCTTTTGCTGTGTGCTTCGAAAGCAGATGACATAAATTCAGGATCTGTCACTCGAATCCCCCTCGTGCCTAAAAATTCATTATCGACCTTATTTTCCACCGCTGCACTACCCATTGCTATCGCTTCTAGGATATTGGTCTTCCCACACCCGTTTTCACCAATGAAAACGTTAATCCGACCCAGTTCCAGTTCGAGGCTCTGAACGGATTTAAAGTTCTGAATTTTTACTTTTTGTATCATGCGAAAAGCAGATCATGAATTGCAAAGGTAAAAAACTTATTACCCGAAAAATGCAAGAGGCGCTCCCCGCATTCCGCGAAAAGCGCCGCTCCCACACCTCTCACCCGCTCACACCTTCTTCGTCCACCATTCCTTCAACTGCCAGCCTTTCAGGTACATGACCGGCAGAATGATGAGCGTAATAAAGGTGGCAAAACCAAGACCGAATACAATCGTCCATGACAACGGGCCCCAGAAAGCAACGGAGTCGCCGCCGAAATAGATTTTCGGATCGCCGTGGGCAAACAGACTTTCAAAGTCGATGTTAAAACCCACCGCCAGCGGAATCAGGCCAAGAATGGCTGCGGTGGCCGTGAGCAGCACCGGCGTCATCCGGATGCGGCCCGCTTCGATGATGGCTTCCCGGACGGATTTGCCCTGGGTGCGCAAATGATCGGTGAATTCGACGAGCAGAATGCCGTTTCGCACCACAATCCCCGCCAGCGCCACGATACCCACTCCCATCATGATCACCGAAAAATCCATGTTAAAAATAGCCATGCCCAGGAGTACGCCGATGATGGAAAATACCACTTCGGTGAGAATGATCAGCGTTTTGCCAAACGAGTTGAACTGCGTCACAAGAATGAGCAGAATGATAAACAACGAGATGACGAGCGAACGCCCCAGAAAGTTCATGGCGTCCATCATTTCGGCATCTTCGCCGGCAAATGCCACGGTCACACCTTCATGTGGAGGCAGACCCGCCAGTGCCGCTTTTACCGCGTTGACCACCTGCGTTTGTTTCGGCTGGAATTCGGCGGTGATATTCGACGACAGCGTGACCATACGTTCCTGGTCTTTGCGGCGAATACCCCCGAATGTGTTGGTGTATTTTACCTCCGCCAATGCCGCCATGGGCACGGAACGGAGCACGCCGCCCATATTCATGTCGCGGAACGTAATATTCAGATTTTCAACGGCATTGATGTTCTCCCGCTGGTCTTTTTGCAGGCGGATATTGATCGGAATTTCGTCTTCTCCGTCGCGGTATTTACTGGCTTCCTTGCCGAGAATGGCCGTGCGGAATTCCATGCCGATCTGCGCCGTGCTGATGCCTTCCCGGTTGGCCCGGTCGCGGTCGATCCGTACGCTGATTTCGGGTTTCGAAACGATCAGGTCGCTGCGCAGCTCTTCCACACCGGGAATCGCCAGGGAGTCGAGGCGCCGTTTTACGGCCATTGCAACCCGGGTCAGTTTGGAAAAATCGTCGCCACGAATCTCCACCGAGATCGGTTTCGGAGCGGGCGGGCCGCCTTGTTCCTGATCAACGGTGATCTCGGCGCCGGGGATGATGCCCCGGGTAGCATCCCGGATTTTGTCCATCAAGGCCTTGGTACTGACGCCGTTGCGTTTGCCGTATTCCACAAACGCCACACCAACTTTGCCCTTGTTGGAGGTGGCGGACCGGTCGAACTGGTCTTCCGAAGCGTTCAGCGCCACGTTGGAGATGACCGATTCAACGATGGGGTTGTTGGCGCCGAGGGTTTCCACAACTTTTTTCTCCACGATGGTCGTCAGCGAATCCGTTACATTCACATCGGTGCCGACGGGCATATTCAGGTAAACAAAAATGAAGTTCGGATCGGCGCTGGGAAACAGGACGATGTTGGCTTCCCGCGAAGCCGTGATGCCGCAGGACCCCAGGAGCAACAGGAACATCCCGACCAGCATGGCCCAGGGGCGATTCAGGGCAAAATTCAAAAACCCGGCATAGGCGTTTTGAACCGCCGGCCACACTTTGGTCTGAAACCCGGTCACCGCACCCGCCAGCACGTAGCGGTACAGCACCATAAACAAGGCCAGCGTAACCAGCAGGTTGCCCATGAACATATTGGCATTGGCGTAAAAAAACAGCGTTGCCAGTCCGTACAAAACATACCCCGCGATCGTTCGCCGGCGGGCTTTTTTCGGGTCCACTTTTACGGAGTGGTCGCTATCTTTCCGCATAAACCACACGGCAAACACCGGGTTGATGATATACGCCACCAGCAGCGAAGCCGTGAGGGTTATGATGATCGTAACCGGCAGAAAGTGCATAAATTTGCCGAATACCCCGCCCCAGAATACCAGCGGAAAAAACGGCGCCAGGGTAGTGGCGGTGCCCGACAATACGGGCAGAAATACCTCGCCGGCAGCCTTTTTGGCCGCCGTCACGATGTCTAAGTGTTCGTCCTGATAAATCCGGTGGGTGTTTTCTATCACAACAATCGCATCGTCCACCACGATACCGAGCCCCAGCAGGAAAGCAAAAAGCACAATCATGTTGAGTGTGAACCCGAAACTCGGCAACAGCAGGAATGCGATACACATGGACAAAGGCACGGACATGGCCACAAAAATGGCGTTGGTGCCACCCATGAAGAACATGAGGATGACCGTCACCAGGATAAAACCGATGATGATGGTATTGATCAGGTCGTGCAAGGTGACCCGGGTGGCGCGACTTTGGTCGCCCGTGATAACCACTTCCAGGTTCGACGGGAAATCCGATTTCTTCATCTCCTCCACGGTTTCCTTGATCTTGTCCGAGGCATTGATCAGGTTTTCGCCGCTTCGTTTGATCACGTTGAGCGCGATTACGTTTTTGCCGTTCAGGCGGCTGAAACTTTCCTGTTCTTCATAACCCATCTTCACTTCCGCGACGTCCTTGAGGTAAAGCATGGCGCCGGACTGCGAGCCGACAATGATATTTTTAATCTGCTCGACATCGGTGAAGTCGCCGCGAATGGATACCGAACGGGTCATACCGCCGATATCCACGTTACCAGCCGAGATGGTGAGGTTTTCTCCGGATATTGCGTTTTCGATGTCGCGAAAGGTGAGTTGCGCGGCGGTCATTTTGTATTTATCCACGTTCACCTGCACTTCCTTGTCGAGTGTGCCCACCATGTCGACGCGGGTGATTTCCCGCATTTCCTCGATGCGGTCTTTCAATTTTTCAGCATAATCCTTGAGTTTGTCTAAGCTGAAATCCCCCGAGATATTAACGTTCATGATGGGTATTTCCGAGATATCGAATTCGGATACCGTGGGGTCTTCGAGCAGGTCGGTGGGCAGGTCGCGTTTGGCTTTGTCGACAGCATCTTTTACTTTTTGCTTGCACAATACCACGTCTAAGTTGGTATTGAACTCAACAATGATGCTGGAGAAATCCTGGATGGAAGAGGAAGTCACCTTTTTTACGCCGTTGATGCCTTTCAGCTGCTTCTCAATCGGTTTGGTAACAAGCTGTTCCATATCCGACGGCGAAGCGCCGGGATAGATGGTGGAAACAAAAATCGTCGGCACCACCACGTCGGGAAATTGTTCCTTCGGCAGCGAATTGTATGACAGGATACCGGCGAGTGTAATGATGACCGTTATGATAAAAATACTCGTGCGGTTATCTATGGACCAACTGGTGGGTTTGAATTCTTTCATGGAATTGTTTTTTAAAAGGCAATCGTTTCTCCGTTGTTGACGTCCTGGAAACCGGTGGATATGGCAAAATCGCCGTTTTTCAGGCCGGAAACGATCTCTACCATGCCACTGTAATTGTATCCCTGCTTAACCGGTGTTTTTCGCGCGGTCGCCGTTTTATCGCCGGTTTTATCGGCTACCATGACGAATTCGCCGTCTTCGGCCGTCTGAATGAGGTTGACCGGCACCACGATGGCCTTGGGGTTTTGGTAGTCGATGATCTTGAGTACCGCAACCATGTTGGCGCGATAACCGCGTTCGGCGGGCAGGTTGCATTCTACGGTGAAGGTGCGGGTATTGGTATTGATTGTGTTGCTGACGTAGCTGATTTTGGTCGTGATCTCTTTGTTGAGGTCCGGGAAAAATACCACTACGGGGTCTCCTTTGCGCACCTTGGAAACATAGGCTTCGGTCACTTCGCCGACGATTTTCAGCCGGCCGAGGTTGATGATGTTGCACAGCGGCATACCCGGCGCAATCGCCTGCCCCGTTTTCAACGCAACCAGATCGACGCTGCCGCTGATGGGTGAATAAATACGCGTCTGTCCCCAACCTTCCTTTAATGTGGCGATGCTGCGCTCCAATCCTTCTTTTTGTGCTTTTGCCTGGATGAACTGTACTTCCGTTCCGATTTTCTGGTCCCACAAACCTTTTTGCCGGTTGTAAATATCTTCGGCGGTTTTGAGTTGGTTTTCCAGTTCGGCGAGTTGTTTCAGCATAACTCCGTCGTCAATTACGGCGAGCAACTGGCCTTTTTTTACCACATCGCCGTTTTTGATGAGCACCTGGGTAAGCGCGCCCGCCATTTTGGCGGTAGCCGGTACGTTTTCCTCCGCGTCCACCCTGCCTTGCAAGTCGATGTAATGGCGGAAAGTGGACGTTGTCAATTCAGAAATACCTACGGTTTTGATGCGCTGGGGGGTGTTTTTGGTACCCAGTTCTTTTTCCAGCGCGGCGATTTCGGTTTCAATTTTGGTTTTCTGTTCTTTCAACGCAGCCAATTGTGCGGCTTTATCCGAAGATGGGGAGCCACAGGCGTATAGCAGCACAGCAAGCAGCCCGAAGGATAAATAGCAGAGGAGGTTTTTGTTTTTCATTTCGAATCGTATTTTTAAACGATTGATTATCAGTGTTTTCAGTTTACTCCCAGGGCCTTTTTAACCGCTACCCTGGCGTTCAGCAGATCGTATTGGGCCTGCATCAGCGATTGCTGGGCGGTGTACAACTGTTGTTCGGCCTGGCTGATCTCAAAACTGGAACCCACACCGGCCTTGTATTTTTTCTGCGTGGTGTCGTAGATGCGCTGGGCGAGGTCGAGGTTTTTTTGCTGGTTTTGCACCCGTTCGCGGGCGCTGAGGAATTGTTTGCGGGCGTTGTCGACTTCAAAAGTGATCACGTTTTCCAGGGTTTGTTTCTGGGCGTCGATGGTCTGGACCCCGATGATCGCGCGTTCGCGCCGGGCTTTTGCCGCGCCGCCATCCCAAATGGGCACATTGACCGATATGCCTGCAATGGCCGAAGGGATAAAGTACCATTTTTTGAAATTGTCGGCGTCTTTGTTGCCAAAACCACCCTGCCAGCCCGGCTGATATTGTATAAATCCGTTGATGGAAGGCATCCAGGTTTTGCTGTTGAGATCGATTTGCAGGGTACTCAGTTCGCGGCTTTTCAGCAGTTGTACGTACTCCGCGCGATTCATAAAATTCGGTTCGCTGCCGAGGTCGGCGTCGGCATAGGTGACCAGGAGATTTTGCAGGTTGTCGGACGGGTTGATGTCCCGTTTTACCGGCATACCCATCACCAGTTTGAGGGCATTCACGGCGATTTCGCGCTGCCGGACCAGGTTTTCGCGCTCGGAGCGCAGGGTGGAGAGCGACAATTCGATACGATCCACATCGAGTTGTTCGGCAAAACCGGCCTGGTTGATGGCCTTCGTTTCGCCGAGCAGTTTTTCGAGGTTCGTGATGTTTTTATCCAGAACGCCGAGGTTTTCCGCAATCAGCAGGGCCGGCAGGTAACTGTCCGTCACCTTGTTGCGAAGCGCCTGCCGGGTCACGGCCAACTGTTGGTTGACAAAATCGAGGTAGTATTCGGAGGCTTTCAACGCTACGCGGTAACTGTTGCTGAAAAACAACTGGTTGTAAGAAAAAGTAGGCGTGAGAGAATGGAAGGCGCTGAAGGCCAGTTTTTCATCACCCGAGCCTCCGGTGAATCCCAATGCACTTGCCGGAATACCGGGGCGCTGGAGGAAATACTGGTAGGCAATTCCGGCGGAAAACTGCGGCAGACCGACGGCCTTGTTTTCCCTGAGTTGCCATTCGGCATCCCGGGTCTGGAGTTGGGCTACTTTGATATCGGGGTGATTGTCATACGCGTAACTGATACAATCGGAAAGAGACATGTCGGATACCTGTCCGGATATGTTTCCAAAAGAAAATAGTAACGCATTGATTAATAATAGTTTAAGTGAATTGTACGGGTACATATCAGGAGGATTTTGCTTTCAGTTTTTGCAGGCCTTTGTCAGACACAATGCCGTGCAGGTAGTATAAAAGGAATTCGCGAAACAATACATCCAGGGGGTAATGGCCGCGTGGAAACCAGGATTCATCAAAAATCATAAATGACTCGGCCACGTGCATTTTGGCGACAATGTCCACGTTAAAATCATCGCGATAAAGCCCTTCCCGAATGCCGCGTTCCAGGTTGTTGCGAACGATTGAGTGCATGTAGTCGCGTTGATAGTTCTGCATTTTTTCCCAGGCGTCGCGGTGGTATTTCTGCATATCGAACACGATATTCGATTTGATCTGGCCGATCTCTTCATTGACGTGTTTCATCACGCCAAACATCTCGTCGAGTGCATCGCCCGCTTCCAGGTGGAGGCACTCGTTGTTTTTTTTATCCGCCTCGATGTGCCGCTCCACCATTTTCACCACGAGGTCATTTTTATTTTCAACGAACTGGTAAAGTGTTTTTTTGGAAATGCCCAGATCACGCGCCACGTCGTCCATGGTAATACTTTTGATACCATAGGTGAAAAACATCTGCTCGACGCGTTTCAGCCATTTTTCCTGCTGGTCCGTAAACATGGGGCAAAGGTAAACATCGGAAACATTTTTCGAATCAAACGTTTCCTGCGTTTATTCCGTTTTTCGACAAACGGCATATAAAATTCCATGATCATGCTTGAATTGCCTGTGAATCCGAATAAAAAAAGCCGTTGCGCGATCAAACATCACGAAACGGCTAAAAGTTCGGCCCAAAGGGTCGATTTAACGCAAATTGAAAAATTTCATTTTGTAGTCTGTGTTGATTTTTCCAAGGCGGATATCTTCCAGTTTTCGCTGGATCAGCCGCTTTTTGAGGGGTTTCAGTTTTTCCGTGAACAGGATGCCTTCGATGTGGTCGTATTCATGCTGGATCACGCGCGCGTTCACGCCGGAAAAGGTTTCTTCGTGCTCCTGAAACGTTTCGTCCAGGTATCGCAGCCGGATGGTATCGGGGCGTTCGACGTCGCCGCGTATACGGGGAATGCTCAGGCAACCTTCCTCGTAAGCCCAGGGGTTGCCGGTTTCTTCCACCATTTGTGCGTTGATGAACGTTTTTTTGAACCCGGTTTCTTTGCTGTCGTCCTTTTCGTCGCTGTTGATCTGGAGCGTGTCGATAACAAACAATCGGATAGACAAGCCCACCTGGGGGGCAGCCAGACCGACCCCGTCGGCGTGGTACATCGTTTCCCACATATCGGCGATCACCGTTTCCAGCCCCGGGTAGTCGGGGCCGACGGGTGTCGCCACTTTTTTTAATACGGGCTGGCCGTACGCGAAAATTGGTAAAATCATAAAACAGTTGCCGGTGTAAGTTGCGGGTTTCGCCGGGTTGCAGGTCACCCGTTCCAATAATGTTCCTGCATGTATTGTTCCAGAATGAGTGCCGCCGCTACTTTATCCACTAAAGCTTTGTCGCGTCGTTTCTGTTTTTTAATACCACTTGCCAGAATAACCCGCTTCGCGTCGTTGGATGTGTACCGTTCATCCTGGCGTTTAACCGGCGTTTCCGGAAATAGTTTGCGCAGTTGCGCCGCAAAATCATCGGCCTGCGGGGCGATCTGCGCAGGATTGCCGTCGGGGTGCAGGGGCAACCCGACAACAAAACACTCCACCGTTTCTTCGGCGCAATATTTTATTAAAAAAGCCGGCACTTCGGCTGTCGGCAGGGTAGTGAGGCCCGATGCAATGATCTTCAGCGGATCGGTGACGGCGATACCGGTGCGTTTTAATCCAAAGTCGATGGCAAGTATTCGTCCCATATCGGGCGGCAAAGTTAAAAACTTAGAAGTTGTCAGGGGTATTCCGCCCGAGCATATCGCTGTACGATTCGGCCAGCATATGTTCCGGTAATCGCAAGGGTCTTATTATCCGTATTTTATCATTCAAAAAGGGTTTCCCGTATTGAGCGGGAAACCCTTTTATATGATTCATAATCAATTGTTTACTGCGGCACTTCTATTTGTTGCAAGCCGGGCAGGCCGGGTGTGTTCGGCCGGGTCGGCATATATGCCCCCAGGTTTCCTGAAGTTCTTTTGCAACGCTTCATCCTTCAGGTCTTCTGCCATCCGCAACAACACCTGGGCTGTGCTCATGGCATAATCGCGGTCCTGGGCGTAGCCGCGCTGGAAGTCCGGCGACTGGGACTGAATAAAACGCAGTTGCTGGGCGATACTTTTGGATATTTCGCGCACTTTGGTGGCCGCCTTTTCATTGGCGCCCGCCCGGAAGTACACATCTGCCAGGAATGCCGAGAATTGGTCATACGGGAAGTTGTACTCCGGAAATGCTTCGAAGTACCTGTCTACCAATGCGATAGCCTTGTCTTTTTTACCTTCCACCACCAATTGACGCGAAATACGGATGATCGTGACGCGCATGGTCTGGAGACTCGGCATGTAGGAGCGGTCGACAAACAGGCGTTTTTTATCAAACTTGCCCCAGCGCCATTTTTCCATGATGTTGCGGTAGGCGGTTTCCGTATCCACACCGCCGCTGCCGATGATCCCGTACGCGCCTGTGCTGCTCGGCACCCGTTTGGGCACCAGCCGGAGGCTGAGGCCTTCCAGTTGGAGGTAGTCTTCGAGCCCCATCAGTTTGTCTTCGCGACAGGTCACGGCCCAGTAAATCGGGCGTTTCCAGATATTCGAATTAATGATGTCGAGGATCGCGAGTTCGTCCTTGATCAGGTAATTCTTGTCGGAGCCCAGGTTGAACCGTATGGTGTCGACCATGGTGCTGTCGCCCGCAGCGACGATTTTGTTGGCAATGGCCGCCTGTTTGTTCACCGGTATGAAGAGTCGCCGGGTCGGCAAATAACTGTCGAGGTCACGGCCGCCTTCGCTGGCTAATTTGTGGTCTTCACCGATAAACTTCAACACCTGCTGCAGGCTCATTTCCCGTTCGCCGTTTGGCGCGTAATACGGCGTTTGCACCCGTTTGTATCCGCGGAGCTGGTCCTGCGGAATACTCATTTCGATGGCGGGAGAATTGTTGACCGCGCGCCGGAGTTGACCGATGTACCAGTCCACCGCGATCAGGGAAAGGTTGACCACCCGCACGTCGGTGCGAATACCTTCCACTTCCTGGCAGTACCAGAGCGGGTAGGTATCGTTGTCGCCGTACGTAAAAATGATGGCGTTGGGTTCGCAGGACTGGAGGAAGTTTTGCGCATAGTCCCGGCTGGCATAATGTTCGGAGCGGCTGTGATCGTCCCAGTTTTGGGTCACCATGAGCAGGGGAGCGCTCAACGCGAGCAAGGAGGACAAGGCTGCGCCCGCCACCTCCGGCAGCCGCAGGCGGTTGGAGAACAGGTCGAACAAAACCATGACACTCATACCGATCCAGATGGCGAAGGTGAAAAACGAACCGGCCAGTACATAGTCGCGTTCACGAGGCTCGCTGGGAGGCTGGTTGGAATACACGATGATGCCGATGCCGGTGATGATAAACAGGCCCATAATGGCCGAAAATTCGTTCGGCCGTTTGCGATAGTGAAAAAACAGGCCCAGCAATCCGAGCAGGAAGGGAATCATGTAATATTTGTTCCTTGCCTGGTTATTCTTTTGAAAATCAGGGAGTTCTTTCTGGTTGCCGAGGCGATTTTCGTCGATAAAATCAAATCCCGTGATCCAGTTTCCGGCACTGGGGTCGGAGGCGAAGTAGCCTTGTTCGCCATTTTGCCTGCCGGAAAAATTCCACATAAAATAGCGCCAGTACATCCAGCCCAGCTGGTATTTCCAGAAAAATTCGATGTTGTCGGCCAGGGTGGGTACGCCGGAGGGTTTGTCGATCCAGCGCCGGTAGAGTGCGGGGCGCCCCTGCGAGTAATCGCCCATCCGGGGGAAAAGTGCCTGGTCGAGAGGGCTGTATTCATAGTCGACTTTTTCGTCGACAACTTCGTATTTGTCGCCCACCCGTCCGTAGCGTTCTTCCGATTTGATCCCGATGGGTTTTGCGTCGAAATGCGGGCCGCGCACCAGGGGGCGTTCGCCGTATTGTTCGCGGTTCAGGTAGGGCAGGAGGCGCATCGGGTCGGAGGGGTCGTTCATATTGATCGGCGTATTGGCGCTTGCACGAATGATCACCATGCCGTAGGACAAATACGCCACGACGACCACCCCCATCGCCACCACCAGCCGCTGCAGCAATCCGTTATTGGTTTTGCGCGCGTAACGAAGTCCGAGCCAGATGGCGCCGCCAAAGATCAGGAATACGGGAATGATGCCGGTAAAGAAGGGCAAGCCGAAGCTGTTGACCATGAATTTGTCAAAAAATGCCCAAAAAGACGGAATACCCGCAATGATCAGTTTTTGTATGGCGACAATAAACACAACGCCGACACCCGCTGCAACCAAAGCGCCCCAGGCCGTCGGCTTTTTTGCCTTTTTAAAATAATAAAACATCGCCAGCGCCGGGAAAGTCAGCAAACTCAGCAAGTGAACCCCGATGGACAGGGCCACCGAATAAAAAGCAAATACCAGCCAGCGGTCGGCATCGGCCGTATCGGGCAGGTTGTACCATTTGAGGGTTGCCCACAGGGACATGGCCGTAAAAAAAGTGGACATGGCGTATACCTCACCTTCCACCGCCGAAAACCAGATGGAGGTTGTAAATGCCGTTACCAGGCCGGCTACCAGGCCGGCGCCTGCTACTGCAATGGCCTGACCTCCGGCGGGTTCGCCACCGCGGCCCACCAACACCAACCTGGCCAATATGGTGGTACTCCAGCAAACAAACAAAGCGGCGGCGGCGGTGCACCAGGCTGAAAGCAGGTTTACTGCATAGGCGATGGTGGCCGGGTCGTCGGAAAAAAGTGATCCTACCCAGGCAAAAAGACGCCCGACAACCAGGAAAATCGGGGCGCCGGGCGGGTGTACCACCTGCAATTTATACGCTCCGGAAATAAATTCGCCGCAATCCCAAAGACTGCCTGTGGGCTCGGCGGCAATACCCAGCACTACCGCCGAAATGCCGAAAACCAGCCAGCCGGTAATGTTATTGATCGTTTTAAAGGAGGAATTCATCTTCATTAAGAGTATTTTGACCAAATAGTCGCCCGGTGGCACCTGCCAAAGGACGACTAAACGAAGCGCAAAACTAAAAAAGTCCGCTCAACGGGAAGTTTTATTTCACCGGTATGTCGTATTAAACCCATGAAAAACGGGGTCGCCGGGCGAAATGCCGGACGACCCCGTGGAAACATGGGTGGAAAAAGAAGGACTATAGGCCCAGTTTTTTCTTTACCAATGCTGTGATGTCATCTGTTTCGTTTGCAAATAACATGGCGCCGGAACTCGTGTCGAAAATCATCAGGTAGCCGTTTTCACTCGCTACTGCTTTCACGGCGTCTTCCACCTTGGTAAGAATAGGTTTCAGCAGTTCTTCCCGTTTGACAGATACCGATTGTTGTGCCTGTTGTTCAAATTTCTGGATGTCTTCCTGCTTTTTTTGCAGTTCGGCTTCGATCTGTTGTGCCTGTACGGGCGTCAGTTTGCCGGCCTGATAATCGGCCTGGTACTTGTTGACTTCTTCCTGAAACGCCTTGGTCATCGTCTCATCCTTGGCTGCGAGCGAATCAGCGTAAACTTTCAGTAAATCATTGGCTTTTTTGGTATCCGGCATAGCTTCGAGCATATTTCCGAGATTCATATGGCCGTATTTCGATTGGGCCTGGGCCGAGACGGCTGCAGCGCCCATCAAAAAGGCGAGCAGAAAACAAATAGGTGCTTTGCGAAACATCATGTGTAGAGACATGTTTTTTTTATAGAAGAAACGAAAAACGGGCGCAAAAGTAACAATTTACGGCACTTATCGAAAGGGAAACGGCATCCGGATTTTTATCGCCGGAAGTTTGCAAGGCCTGTTATGTGCCTGCAAAGGCCTTTCTGCCGTTTTCCGCCGTTTTTGCCCCCCTTTTTTCGTATCTTGTTAAATTTCCGTTAACCCCAATGACTTCGACCGGACGAAATGGCTGCATGAAACGTTTTTGCGGCGTATCTTTGTCAAACCCGATAGCATTCAATTCAAAAACAGAACGCGTGAAATACACTTTTGCCTTTATCACCTTCTTCGCTTTCTGCGCTGTTGCAGGCGCTCAGCAAGACCAGACAAACGCCAAGGACAAACCCAAACCGCTGCTTATTCAGTTCTCCGGCATGCTGCTGACGGACGAAAACGGACAGTTGCGGCCGGTGCCCTACGCGACCGTTTATTTACCGAATAAAAACCGGGGCACCTATTCGGATTACCGCGGCTTTTTTACCATCGTTGTGGAAAAAGGCGACAAAGTGCGGTTTACCTGCATCGGCCTCGAATCGGTCACACTCACCGTGCCGGACACCCTTACACAGGACCAGTACTCCGTGGTGCAACTCATGCCCCAGGATACCATCAGCCTGCCTACGGCCGTCATTTTCCCCTGGCCGTCAAGGGAACATTTCAAAATCGAGTTCCTGAAAATGGACGTGACGCCCGAACTCCAGCGCCGCGCCACAGAAAATCTCGCCAATGAATACCTCACCGAGGCGCGTAAAAACCCCGATATCGTGCCTTATGGCGGCCGCGAAAGCGCCAATTTCTATCTTCGCCAACAAGCACGGGAATACGTTTATATCGGCCAGACGCCGCCGATGAACATTTTCAGCCCGCTGGCCTGGGGGCAATTTTTTAAAGCCTGGAAAGACGGGAAATTTAAAAAGCAGAAGAAAGACGAATAGGATTGATAAGGGTTGATGATGGTTGATAAGGGTTGATAAAGTTGATGCGTGTTTATCAACCCTTATCAACCTTGATCAACCCTTATCAATTATTTCATCCCGCCTACTTTTTCAGTACATACCAAAAATACACCAGGCTCCCCGAGCGGAGGTTTTTATCAATTTGGGAGCCTTTTACGCCGCCGAATTCTTCAATCATTTTGACGTAGCGGGCGGGCACCTGCCGGCTGATACGGGCGCGTTTCAGGTCGTCTTCCAGTTCGATGGCTTTAACGACGTTGGGCGAGATCACTTTTTTGCCGACAAGATGAAGGCCGCTTCCCAGCAGGGTTTCTTCGAAGGCCGGAAGGTTTTTCGGGTCGCGCATATCGGTGATCACAAAATAACCACCCGGGCGCAACACCCGTTTTACTTCTGCAAAAAAATTAGCCACGGAGCCGTAAGCATGGCTTGATTCGACGTTGATCACCACGTCAAAACGGCCGTCTTCAAACGGAATATTTTCAGCATTGCCGGCCACATAGCGCAGGTTGGGGCTTTGATGCCGTTTGTTGGCAAATTCGACGGCATTGTCGGCGATATCCATGCCGATGATCTCCGCCGGTTTCAGGTAACGGGCGATATAGGAGGCGCCGCCGCCCCGGCCGCTGCCGACTTCGAGCATCTGTTTGCCCGCCACTTCGGTTTGTGTCGCCAGGAAATGATATAATTGAAGCGGATACCGGTCGGGTTCGTCGTTTTCCAACAATTGGGGGCGGGTTGAGGGGTCATCCGGCTCAAATCCGTAGTTCATAAAAACCCAGTCTTCGAATGGAAATTTTTTGGCGAGGTGGTTATAAATGGGTTTCCAGGCAATCCGGCGAAACCAGGAGAATTCAGTGAGTTCGAGGAAAATCTTTGCCAGCATGGGTGGGTGTTTTTGTAAAAAAGGCGCAAGAAAGCAGATTTTTCGCTTTCCCGCCCGGTCTTTTGCTTTTTTGCGCTTTGCTCCTGCTCTTTGTAAAAGATTTCCCAACGGCCCGTCTTCTGAAAACCTGTGAGCAAGCGGTCTGTTTCGTTGGCTTTCCGGCGAAGGCGCAGTACCTTTGCGGCCAGTACCCATTCCGGCATTTTTTTCTAATTTTCTCCTCTCGATGAGCGACCAGATCAAGCATGAATGTGGCATCGCGTTAGTGCGATTGCTCAAACCGCTCGACTATTACCATAAAAAATACGGCACGGCTTTTTACGGCCTGCAAAAACTCCAGCTCCTGATGCTGAAAATGCGCAACCGGGGTCAGGACGGCGCCGGGCTCGCCACCATTAAACTCAACCCGGCGCCGGGCACACGTTATATCAGTCGCAAACGCAGCAACGCCACCAATTACTTAGACGACCTTTTCCAAATGGTATGGGCCCGCCTCAACAGCCTTCCGGCGGAGCAACGCGGCGATCCCACCTGGCTCAAAGCCAACATGCCCTACATGGGCGAGGTGCTGATGGGCCACCTGCGCTACGGAACCCACGGCGACAACAGTATAGAGCGGGTACACCCGTTTCACCGGCAAAACAACTGGATCAACCGGAATTTGCTGCTCGCCGGCAATTTCAACATGACCAACGTCGACGAACTTTTTAAGGAACTGGTCGACCTGGGCCAATACCCGAAGGAAAAAAGCGACACGGTGACGGTGCTTGAAAAAATCGGCCATTTTCTCGACGATGAAGTACAACGCCTGCATACCTGGTTCAAACCCGACGGTTATACCAACCAGGATATCAACCACCTGATTTTTGACAGCCTCGACGTGCAGCGGATGCTCAAAAGAGCCACCCGGAAATTTGACGGCGGCTATGTTCTCGGAGGTTTGATTGGTCACGGCGACGCATTTCTGATCCGGGACCCCAACGGCATCCGGCCGGCGTACTGGTATATGGACGACGAAATTGTGGTCGGCGCTTCCGAACGCCCCGCGATACAATCGGTGTTCAACGTGCGCTATAAACACGTGCAGGAACTCAAACCCGGGCACGCGCTCGTGATCAAATACAACGGCAAGGTGGAAGAACAGCAGATCAGCGAACCGGCCGAACGGCGCGCCTGCTCCTTCGAACGTATTTACTTCAGCCGGGGCAACGACCGCGAAATTTACCGGGAGCGAAAAAAACTCGGCGAACAACTCGCCCGGCCTGTACTGGAAACACTCAACTTCGACCTCAAAAACACGGTGTTTTCCTATATCCCCAATACGGCGGAAGCCGCGTTTTACGGCCTGGTGGAAGGCCTCGAAAAAGAACTGAACCAATGGAAACAGGAACAAATCCTCAAGGCAGGCAATAAAATCAGTCCGGAAAAACTGGCTGAAATTCTCGCCGTACGGCCCCGCGTGGAAAAACTTGTGCACAAAGATGAAAAACAACGGACCTTCATCGCCGACACCAAAGCCCGCAATAACATGGTCGGTTATGTCTACGACGTCACCTACGGCCTTGTGCAGGACGACAAAGACACCCTGGTATTGCTCGACAACTCCATCGTACGCGGCACCACCCTGCGCGACAGCATCGTGAGCATCACAGCGCGGCTCCGGCCAAAAAAGATCATCATCCTGTCCAGCGCCCCCCAGATCCGTTTTCCCGATTGTTATGGCATCGACATGAGCAAAATGAAGGACTTTGCCGCGTTTGCTGCGTTGCTGGCGCTGCTGAAAGAAACCGGACAGGAACACCTGCTTAAAGAAACCTACAACCGCTGCAAGGCGTCCGAACACCTGCCCGTGGAAATGGTAAAAAATGAAGCCATGGCCTTGTACGATCTTTTCGAATACTGCCAGATCAGCCGTAAAATCGCCGAAATCGTGCGCCCCAAAGACATCAAACCGGAACTTCAGGTGATGTTCCAGACCCTCGACGGATTACACATGGCCTGCCCCGATAATTCGGGCGACTGGTACTTTTCAGGGCGTTATCCAACGCCCGGCGGCAACCGCGTGGCCAACCGCGCCTTTATGAATTTTATGGAAGACCGGGACGAGCGGGCGTATTGAATTTTCTTTTAAAAAGACTAACTTGCGGGCGAAATGAATACTACTCCCGTCACCTACCCGTCGCCTTTACACATCGAATGGCCCTTCGATGCAGGGTTTGAAATTACTCCTTCCCGCAAATGGACGGACAAGGAGTTTGAAGATTTTTGTCAAAAAAACCCCGACCTGCAAGTAGAGCTCGAACCCGACGGAACGCTTCTGATCATGCCCCCTGTACATTTTGACTCCGGTCATTTCGAACTGGAAATTGCCAGTGAATTGCGGAATTATGTGAAAAAATCTGCCAACGGCCGATCTTTCGGCCCCTCCACCGGGTTCAAATTACCCGATGGCTCCACCCGCGCCGCCGATGCTGCCTGGGTCTCCGGCGAACAAATGGAAAAACTGTCGCCAAAAGAACGCAAGAGTTTTGCCCGTGTCGTGCCCGAATTTGTCGTGGAATTGCGCTCCGATACGGACCGGCTTACCCGGCTACAGGACAAGATGGCCAAAACCTGGATCGCCAACGGCGTGCGCCTCGCGTGGCTGATCGATCCGGTGGAGCAAAAAGTATATATCTATCGGGCTGATGGCAGTATACAAGTCGTAACGGATTTTACCTCCTGGCTCGCCGGCGAAGAGGTGCTGCCCGGTTTTGAATTTGACCTCGGGCTTTTGAAATAAATCGCCGGGGTTAGCCTGCCGTCAAATCCTTCCCGATATCTTTCCGGTAATATTTCCCTTCAAACGCCACCAGTTTCGCGTTTCGTTTCGATTTTCGCAGCGCCGCCGGAAGGTCTTTCCCGTAACTCGTCATGGCAATCACCCGCCCGCCGCTGGTTAGCACGGCATCTCCCTTGCCGGCGGTGCCCGCGTGGAAGGCAATGCTTCCTTTCACTTTTTCCAGTCCGCTGATGATTTTGCCTTTTTCATAATCGCCGGGATAACCGCCGCTCACCAGAAAAATGGTTGCGGCTACCCGTTTGTCCGTGCGGATTTTTACCCTGCCCAAAGTGCCTTTGGCGCAATTTTCAAACAGGGTCACCAGGTCGTTTTTCAGTCGCGGCATCACAACTTCGGTTTCGGGGTCGCCCATGCGGCAATTGTATTCGATGACCCAGGGTTCGTCGCCAACTTTTATTAAACCAAAGAAAATGAAACCTTTATATGGGATTTTTTCTTTCCGGAGCCCTTTTATCGTCGGTCGGATAATACGTTCCTCCACCTTTTGCCACATGATTTCGTCTGCAAACGGCACCGGGCTCACGGCGCCCATGCCGCCGGTGTTCGGCCCCGTATCACCTTCGCCGATACGTTTGTAGTCTTTGGCCTCCGGCAAAATTTTATAGTTTTTCCCGTCCGTCAGCACAAAAACGCTGAACTCGATGCCGCTCAAAAATTCTTCCACCACAACGCGATGGCCGGCGCTGCCGAACTTGCCGCCGAGCATTTCCTGCAACTCCCTTTCCGCCTCGTCGTGGCGCTGACAGATCACCACACCTTTTCCCGCAGCCAGCCCGTCGGCTTTTAAGACAATCGGCAGAGGCTGGTTTTTCAGATATTTTAAACCTTCCTGCACGTTCTCACCCGTAAATTCGCGATAACCTGCGGTTGGAATGTTGTGGCGCTGCATAAATTGTTTGCTCCAGGCTTTGCTGCCTTCCAGCACGGCGCCCGCTTTGGAAGGACCGATTACGGGGATGTTTTTCAGGGCCTCGTTTTCCTGAAAATAATCCCAGATGCCCTTTACCAGCGGTTCTTCAGGGCCCACAACGAGCATGCTGATATTGTTGTCGAGGCAAAAGGCGCCGACGGAGTCAAAATCGAGCGGATTCAGCGCCACGTTTTGGCCGCAGGCAGCGGTGCCCGCATTGCCGGGGGCGATAAACAATCGGGTGCAACGTCTGCTGCGCGCCAGTTTCCAGGCAATAGCGTGCTCGCGGCCTCCGGAGCCCAACAGGAGTATTTGTTGCCCCTTGTCGGGCCGGATATTCATCTGCATGGTATGTTTTCTGATAATTCTCTGATGCTGCAATTTCTCCAATCCTGAAATTTCTGAACGGCGAAGGTACGGCAGGTGAATAAAGTTTTGTTAAAACAAGGGCGGGGCAATAGCCAGGCCCGCAGAAAGTTTTTCATTTGTACCCTCGATTTTTCCGTTTGGACCGCCTGCTCGTCATATTATTTTCGGTCGTATTGTTTTTGGCCACGTCTCCGCCCCGAACGGCGGATTTTGCTTGTGCGTCCATGAAAAATTGCGGCACAGCCCCTGCCGCGCATCTTCCCTGTCAATCGGGCGAACAAAGTGATCAGCAATCGGACTGTCCACTTCCGGCATGTTGTGTTTGCGGGCCGTGTTGCTGCCTTTGCCTGATTCCGGAACAACCCGTAATACACGCGGGCTCTGTTCCTGAAGAGGAATATATCACTCCCGTTTCTTACCGGGTTTTTATTCCCCAACAAGCGGATCTCTCCGTTTGGAAACCTCCGTCCTTTTCGGTTTAAGTAGTCCTGAAAGACCACAAGTCATTCATTTTCAGAACTTAAACTGAACTCAAAATCATGAAAAATAAAGTATTGGCGCTCAGCGCCGCCATCCTGCTGTCTGCAGGTATCGCTTTCTCTTTTGCAAATTCAGGCGACGCCTGCTGCGCTTCCACGGCATCCTGCACGTCCGCAACAGAAGCCTGCTGCGACATGCCTTGTCCGATCGAAGATTGCCCGATCCCCTGCTGCGAGGCCGGCAGTAAATAAAGGAATGCCGTTTTGACAACGGCTTGAACATGCAAGAAGGCGAGGGTCGATACGACCTTCGCCTTCGTTTTTTATGGTACCGGCGGCCGGTGCAAAGGCCGTCTGATTATTGCCCGAACACGAACTGTACGATATTGGCGCCCATCTGGAGCGCTTTGGTGCGCGCGTCCTGCGGGTCGTTGTGCACATCGTCCCAGCCGTCGCCGAGGTCCGTTTCGAAATTATAAAAACATACCAGCCGGCCCTGGTAGATCAGGCCGAAACCCTGCGCGGCTTTGCCGTCGTGTTCGTGGACTTTCGGCACGCCGTTTTTAAAATCGTATTTCTGATGGTAAATGGGGTGGCTGAACGGCAGTTCCACAAAATCGAGTTCGGGAAACACTTTTTTCATGGCCGGTCGTACAAACGGGTCGAGGCCATAGTCGTCATTGAGGATCAGGAAGCCGCCGCCTTCGAGGTAGGAGCGCATGTTGTGCGCTTCGAGGTCGCTGAACAACATATTGCCGTGCCCGGTGGCGTACACGATGGCGTAATTAAAAATTTCGGCGCTGCCCGACTCCACCGTGGCGTAGTCGAGGTCGAAATTGGTTTTCAGGTTCTCGTTGCAAAAGCGGGCGAGGTTTTTCAACGAGTTGACGTCGTTGTACCAGTCGCCGCCGCCTGCGTATTTGAGCAGGGCGAGTTTCAGGGTAGGTGGAGCGGAGCTCATTTCGCCGCTTTTCGGGACGAAAGCCGTGCCTGCCAGGAACAAGATGGAAAGAAACAGAAAACGCATGTCTTAAAAATAAAGGCTTATAAATCAACAATTTATGTGACAGAAGGCAAATAACGCCCAAAAGCCGGGACTAAAACTTCGAATCGTCCACCCCGTCCAGATAACGCCGGATCTCACCCACCACACTTTCCACGCAACCGTCTTCAAAGGGAGAGCGGAGGTTGGCCAATTGCACCAGTTCGAGAAATGATTTGCTGCCGCCGGCTTTACACAGGCGTACATAGTCGCTCCAGGCGCGGGTGTGGCTTTTCCGGTCTTTTGTCCAGAACTGGAAAGCGCAGATTTGTGCCAGCGTATAGTCGATATAATAAAACGGCGAATTAAAGATATGACTTTGTTTTTGCCAGAAGCGGCCGGCTTCGAGATAAGCGTTGCCGTCGTAGTCGCGGTGCGGCAGGTAGATTTTTTCCAGTGAACGCCAGGCTGCGTTGCGTTCAGCGGGCGTCATGTCGGGGTTTTCGTAGATAATATGTTGAAATTCATCAACCGCCACGCCGTAGGGCAGGAACTGAATGGAGCCTCCGAGGTGCATGTAGCGGTATTTTTCGGTATCCGGACCAAAAAACAATTCCATCCAGGGCCAGGTAAAAAACTCCATGCTCATGGAATGAATTTCGGCGGCATCGCTGGTCGGCCAGTGGTACTCGTCGAACGGAAACCGGCTGCTGTTCCACACCTGGAAAGCATGGCCGGCTTCGTGGGTGAGTACGTCGATATCGCCGCTGGTGCCGTGGAAGTTGGAAAAAATAAAGGGCGCGTCAAATTTGCTGATGTAGGTACAATAGCCGCCGGGGGCTTTTCCCGTCGCGGTTCACCAGGTCCATCAGTTTGGCTTCCTGCATATGCCGGAAAAACCGGTCGGTATCCTCACTCAGTTCGCGGTACATCAGGGCTGCTTTGCCCACAATTTCATCCGGCGTTCCAAGGGGTTTGGGGTTTCCGGTAGGGAATTTGTATTCCTCGTCGTAGTATTTTAACTTATTGATTCCCAGCCGTTTTTGCTGTCTTTCATACAATTCGGAAGCCACCGGCACCAGGATATCGCGCACCTGGCGCCGGAAATTGGCTACCATCGCCGGGCTGTAATCGGACCGGCGCATTCGGGCATAGCCGACTTCCACAAAATTTTTGTATCCGAGTTCGCGGGCGATGCGGTGCCGCACTTTTACCATTTTGTCAAAAATGCTTTCTATCGCTTCGGTATGGCCGGAGAAAAAATTCCATTTCGCTTCGGTGGACCGGCGCCGGACGTGGCGGTCGTCGGAGAGTTCGAGCGGATGAATGCTGCTCAGGTTGTAGGAAATGCCGTCGAATTCCACCCTGGCCTGGGCTTTTAGTTTGGTGTATTCCGTGCTGAGTGAGTTTTCCTGGTGCAAGTCTTCCAGAATGGAGGGCTTGAAGGTTTTGAGCGAAAGTTCGGCCAGCGTAAAGAGTTGTCTGCCAAACTTTTGTTCGAGTGCATCCCGAAAAGGAGAGGAAAGCAAGGCCTGGAAAAACCGGTTGTTCAACGCCTCGAAAGTTGGCAGTTGTTCGTCGAAATACTCGTTTTCCTTTTCGTAAAACGGATCGGACGTATTGGACGTGTGCCGGACGTAGCACAGGTTGTACATCGCCCAGAATTCTTCACGTACCCGGTTCAGGCTGTTGAGGCTGCGGCTTTGGGCGGCGGGTGTTTGGGCAGATTGAAAACGCACTAATTGCTTTTCAAAATTTTGGGACAACTCCGCCATGTCGGGGCGGTTGTAGGGAAAGGATTCAAAAGTCATCGTTACGCGTTCCGGATCATTAAAAGAAATGCAAAATTAGGGCTTCTGGCGCAAGTTCGGCGATGTATTCCCGGATTCTGTAAAAGAAACCGCATATTGGCAATGTGGTTGCGTTTCACCTGTTATTTTCGCCCTCAAAAACGGAAAAAATGATACGTCTTGTATTCGCTGTTTTGCTTCTGCCGGCATTTTTCGGACGAATAACCGCCCAATCGACGGCATATATCTTTAATGCAGGCCCCAGTGTCGGTTTCCAGAAATGGGACAATGGCGGCGACCGCCAGTTGTTATTTAAATATCACGCCAGTATCGCCGTCGAATCCGTGGACAACGAAGATGACCGGAACTCGCTTTTTGCCCAGTTCGGCTATCACATAAAAGGAAGTGCCAATCGCTACCGGTTTTTGTTTCAGGGCGGCGGGATCGATGCTTTTACCGAGGAATTTCGCTACAACAACCTTTCTCTGCTGCTGGGCGCCAAGCAAAAATTCCCGCTCGGCGCCACCGGCCGGACGCGTTATTTTTATTTCGGCGGTATTCGCGGCGACTATACCCTGAGTACAAATATCGACGAGCTGGCCGCTCAAAATGTTTACGCGGCGGCCTATTACCCCCAGGTCGGCGCTATGAGCCGATGGATGGTCGGTGTTTCGGTAGGCGGCGGTTTGCAGTTCGAATTCAGTGAACTGGTCGGCGCGCAGGTCTGCCTGTCCATCAATCCGGACATCACCAGCCAGATCAACCAGCCGCCCGGAGTGGTCACCGATCCTTTTAACCCCGGGCAAAACATTACCATCGGCGCCAAACGTGTTCGCAACACCACCGTGGAACTTTCCCTCGGCTTGCGGCTGCTGAAAAAGGGGGGGAGTGTTTAAAGGTTTAAGGGTTTAAGGGTTTAAGGGTTTAAGGGTTTCAAGGTTTCAGGGTTGTGGTAGCGCGGAACCCTGAAGCCACTTAAATACTAAAACACTCAAAAACTTAAACACTCAAAAACTCAAACCCCTTTTTCAAGTTCATCCCAGTATTCCACGGCGCGGCGGGTGTGGGGAATACAGATGGAGCCGCCAACCATGTTGGCTACGGCAAAAATTTCGTAGATCTGGTCGGTTGTAACCGCGAGTTCGTGGCATTTGCCGAGGTGATATTTGATACAGTCGTCGCAGCGGAGCACCATAGAGGCTACCAGCCCCAGCATTTCTTTGGTGCGAACGTCGAGGGCGCCTTCCTGGTAGGTTTGGTTGTCGAGACTCCAGAAACGTTTGATCACTTTGTTGTCCTGGGATAAAATACGCTCGTTCATGCGGGCGCGGTAATCGTTGAATTCCTGTACGAGTGACATTGCCTGGGAAAATTGAATGGATGAATATGTTTTTGCAGGGCGAAAATCCCTTTTTTAACCGAATTTTCTCACACCGCTCACCTTCTCTCACACTGCTCACCCATGCGCGCCGTCATTCAACGTGTTTCAGAAGCCTCCGTCACCATTGACGGGCAGGAAAAATCCCGGATCGGCCGGGGATTGCTCATCCTGCTGGGTATCGAACAGGAAGATAACACGGAAGATATCGGGTGGTTGTGCAAAAAAATTGCGGCCCTGCGTATTTTCCCGGACGAAGCGGGGCTGATGAACCGCTCGGTGCAGGAAATCGGCGGGTCTCTGCTGGTGGTGAGCCAGTTTACGCTTTATGCAAGTACAAAAAAGGGGAATCGCCCCTCGTTCATACGTGCAGCGCGGCCTGAAACGGCGATTCCGCTGTATGAACAATTTGTGGAAGTGATGGGGGCGGAATCCGGGTGCCCGGTCCGTACCGGCGAGTTCGGCGCCGACATGAAAGTATACCTGCTGAACGATGGCCCGGTAACAATCCTGATCGATACAAAAACCCGGGAGTGACGCGGATTATTTTGCCGTGCGGGTTAACAGGATTAGATAGACAGGATGAACAGGATTTGCAGGATCGTAGAAAAATCGGCTTCGCCGATAAAAACCTGCAAAACCCGTTTATCCTGTTTAGATAAAAACACCTGTCCGGCACTCAAACAAAAAAAGCCGACAGACTTTCGTCTGCCGGCTAACCCCAAAAAACCAAATGAAAACAATCTTCCTAGTAAATATTTTGTTGCATTCGAAATATTATTTTGAACGCGTCTTTCAGTTCGTGGTATGATCTTTATACGGGAACGGGCAAAAAAGGTCACGTTCCGAATAAAATTTTTTGAAATTTTTTTTCGCCCTCGTTGGACAAATAAAATACGCGATACGAGGGCTATCAATATCTTTGTTGGTCACACAACTTTTTTTAACCGTTTCTGTCTATGCATGCCATACTTGTTGCTCTACACTCCTATAACCGTTACCTGCTGCTGGCCGCGCTGGTATTCGTTTTGTACCGTTCCTACAGTGGCTGGCTTGGCAACAAGCCTTTTGAAAAAGCCGACAACACGGCTTCGGTAGCTTTGCTGGGCCTCACACACCTCCAGGCATTGCTGGGTTTGATCATGTACTTTTTCACCAGCCCGTACACCACCACCGGGCTCCCGATGTCGGATTCCTGGGCCAGGTATTTCAAAGCCGAGCACATTGCCGCCATGCTGATCGCCGTTATTTTGATACAAGCCGGCCGGTCGGTATCCAAAGCAGCGGCCACACCCGAACGCAAACACAAGATGCTGGCCATTTACACGTCCATCGCCCTGGTGATTGTTGCCGGCACGCTGGCTATGAAAGGTCTCTTGTTCGGCAATTTGGCTGCGGCTGTGGCCGGACAATGAACTTTTTCCCATATTTGTGCCGTTAAAAAAACCTCCGGAGCCATTCGTGCCTCCGGAGGTTTCCTTTTCCAAAACACATTTTGACCATGCAAAAACCCTCCATTCCCGAAGGCACACGCGATTTTGGACCCGAACAGGTGCAAAAACGCACCTATATATTTGATACCGTGCGCGCCGTATTTGTAAAATTCGGCTTCCAGCCGCTGGAAACGCCGGCTATGGAAAACCTGAGCACATTGACCGGCAAATACGGCGAAGAGGGCGACAAACTGCTTTTTAAAATACTCAACAACGGCGATTACCTCAAGGACGTCAATCCGGAGGTTTTGGCCAACCGGGATTCGGCGCGACTCGTGTCCGGCATCGCCAAACGAGGACTGCGCTACGACCTCACGGTACCCTTCGCGCGTTACGTAGTAATGAACCGCGGAACCCTGAGTTTTCCGTTCAAACGTTATCAAATTCAACCCGTCTGGCGCGCCGACCGGCCGCAGCGGGGCCGTTACCGCGAATTTTACCAGTGCGACGCCGACGTCATCGGCTCCGAAAGCCTGCTGTATGAAGCGGAATTGACGCAGATCTACGACGAGGCATTCGCCCGGCTGGGCATGCCGGAGGTTATCAAGATCAACAATCGGAAGATCCTGTTAGTCATCGCCGAAGCAGGAGGTATTCCCGACCGGTTTATGGATATGACGGTGGCGATCGACAAATTAGACAAGATCGGTATCGAAGGTGTGCGCAAGGAACTGACCGAGCGCGGTATCGCTCCGGAAGCCATCGCTACCCTTGAAAAAATACTGGCTGCGCAAAACATTGACGCGCTCCGGCCCATTTTCGCGGACAGCGAAACCGGACAAACCGGCCTCGACGAACTCGCGCGTGTATTCCGGCTCCTGGAAAAAACGGCGCTGCAAAACGAAGTCCGCTTCGACATCACCCTCGCGCGCGGCCTCAGTTAATACACCGGCTGCATTTTTGAAGTGGCTGCAAAAAATTACCAGATGGGCAGCATTGGCGGCGGCGGCCGTTATGCCGACCTGACGGGGGTATTCGGCGTGCCCGGGCTCTCCGGAGTGGGCATTTCGTTCGGCGCCGACCGCATTTACGACGTCATGGAAGGGCTGGGGCTTTTCCCCGAAACCCTCACCGAAAGTGTAAAAATCATGATCGCATCGTTCGACGAGCCCAGCTTTGAATACGCCTTCCAATGCGCGTCCCAACTGCGCAAGGCAGGTGTGGCCACGGAATTATATCCCGAGCCGGGCAAATTGAAAAAACAATTCGAATACGCGGCCAAACGCAACGTGCCTTACGTGGCCATCGCCGGCGAAAACGAACTGTCGGGCGGAACGCTGATGGTAAAAAACCAAAAAACAGGGGAACAGGTAGCCCTGACGGTGGAGCAGATCGTGGGTCGTTTAGCCTGATGCGCACGAATCGGCTACCCGCCCTACCGGAGTTTTCCCAATGCCGAATCACCCATCGTACGCAACAGGGAAGGATTTGCAATACCGGTATGTCGCTCCAGCACCACACCTTGCGGATTGAGAAACAACACGGTAGGCAGGGTTTTGACTTCATAAACGGCGGCGATTGAGTTGCCCGCCGGAGAGTCGAAATCGGTTCGGAAATTCAGGAAATTTTTGTTCAGGTAACGGTACGTATCCGTTTGGGTAAACACATCTTCTTCCATGACCTTGCAGGGTGCACACCAGGAAGCGTAGAGTTCCACGAACACGACCTTTTTTTCCCGCTGTGCCTGCTCAAGCACGGGCATCAGGCGTTCGCTGTCGAGCCAGACGATGCCGGCGGCGCCGGAACCTGCTTCGGCGGGTAAAGGAGCGGGTTTTGTTTTTGCGGGCGGCGGACTGGCAGAGGTTTTGCGCGGCGGCGCTTTTTGGGCGGTCTGACAAGCCAGAAATATGGTCAGGCAAAGCAGTAAAAAGACGAATCATAGTTGGCGAAGGCTGCGGGAAGTATGGAAATACAATAAAGCAAGCCTATGAACGCATCCTGCGCAGGTTTCGGTATTTCCAAAAAGTCTCCAAAGCGGCAATTTTACAAATTGTCCAGCCGGCACGGCCGTCGAAAAAGCCCCGTTTTAAAAGGTAGTTGCGGATGAACTTTACCGCCGGGCTCGCGATGATCTGCAGCCAGGTGGCCCGTTTGCCTTGTGTATACATAGCGCGGGCGGCGATATCGGCGTACTTCCTGGCCCGCTCAATATGTTCATTTACAGTATAATAACTATAATGCAGCAGATCGCCGTCGAGATGAGCCACCCGGCTGCCCGCCTGCATATCCACCCGGTCGTGCGGGTTGGTGCCGCCCCATTGTCCTTTTCGGCGGTCGAACAAACGAAGTTTCCGGTCGGGATACCACCCGCTGTGGCGGATCCATTGCCCGCAATAATTGGTGAGCCGATTCATCGTATAACCCTCGTACTGCCCGTCCTTTTTTACGGCGAGGATGGATGCCCGCAGCGGTTCGCCGAGGGCTTCGTCCGCGTCGAGTGACAGTACGTGGGGGTAGTGCGCCTGCGCGAGCGCCCAGTTTTTTTGTTCGATATACCCTTCGAAGTTGTGTTGAATAAACCGGGCGCCCCGGGCGCGACAGATATTTTCCGTATCATCCGTTGAAAATGAGTCAACTACAACGATTTCGTCGGCAATTCCTGCGAGCGAGTCGAGGCATCGGCCGATGTTTCGTGCTTCGTTAAAAGTGATGATGACGGCGGAAACTTTCATTGCTTCATTGCTGGTATTGCTTCATTGCCGGCAGTGAAGCAATACCAGCAATGAAGCAATGAAACCATTTACTGCCCCAGCAAAACCGGCGCACTTTTTCCGTTCATAAAGATCACCTTGGCATTGGGCGACGTAGCGATTTCCCGTTGCGCCTTGATTTGTTCGTACTGAATGAGTTTGTCGGTCAGCGTGGAGGTCAGGATGCGCTGGTAATCCGAAATACCCTGGGCTTCCACCCGTTTGCGATCGGCTTCCTGGCGTTCTTTTTCGAGTACAAATTTCATTTTTTGCGATTCCTGTTCCGCGTTGATCTTCGACTCGATGGTTTGTTTGACCGATTCGGGCAGTTGAATGTTGCGGATCAGCAGGTTCTCCAGCACGATGCCCCGGTTGGCAAATTCTTTTTCGATACTTTGAAAAATTTTCTGCTGAAACTCGTCGCGTTTGCTGGAATACAACGCAACAGCGTCGTAAAACACGGCGTTGTCGCGGATTTTTGTCCGGGAAACGGGGCGAACAATTACATCCTTGATGTCTTTACCGATGGTGCTGAGGATATCGGGCGCTTTGTCCGGCACAATATGGAACAGCACGGACAAATCGATCACCACTTCCAAACCGTCGGCGGTAAGCACCCGGATGGCGTCGTCGCCCTGTTGGTCGCCTTCATCGTGTACGGCGGACATGGTGTAGTTTTGTGTTTTTACGTCAAATTCCACAACATTGACCAGCGGATTGACGACGTTCAGGCCGCTGCTCAAAACGCCGGGTTGCACTTTTCCAAAAAGTGTCTGGACACCCACTTCGCCGGGTTGTATTTGTACAAAACAAGCGGTGGAAAGGCCGAGCAAGATCAATCCGATACCGGCAAACCGGCCGGTTTTTCCAACATTGGCTAAATTGGGATTGGCTTTGGCAATCGCTGCGGTCACTCCAAAAACGAAGAGACCAAGTAATACGAGGAACATAATTTTTTGATTTGGTGTGAACGGATTCCTGCAAGGATCACATTCCCTGACAAGACAGGCCAAATGTGTGGCGCAGAACCCCTGCAATGCTCGCTATTTTCGAGGAGAATCCGGCGAAAGTCGTCCAATAACACAATAATAACGAAAATCGTCCGGGCGAAAGGAGTCGTCCGGACGATGAGAGCCTGTGAATTTTATATCAAACTGCTTGTACGAATTCAAATGCCCGGCCGGTTTGTGCCCTCCCACGCACTATATCGCTGCTGAAAACTGCCTCAAAAACCGCACGTCATTTTCAAACAGCAGGCGAATATCGCCGATTTCATACAAACGCAACGCCTGCCGCTCGATACCCATACCAAAGGCAAAACCGATGTATTTTTTCGAATCGATGCCGCACATTTCGAGTACGTTGGGGTCCACCATGCCGCAACCGAGTATTTCGAGCCAGCCGGTGCCTTTGGTGAGGCGGCTGTTCTTTTCGGTATCGGTGCCGAGCCAGATGTCCATTTCAGCCGAAGGTTCGGTGAACGGAAAAAACGAGGGGCGCAGGCGGATTTTCGGCGCCCCGAACATTTCCTGCGCGAAGTAGAGCAGCGTTTGTTTGAGATCGGCAAAAGAAACCCCCTCGTCGATATAAAGGCCCTCCACCTGGTGAAATTGCGCGTGGGAACGGGTGGAGATGGTTTCGTTGCGGTAAACCCGCCCCGGAGCGATGATGCGTATCGGCGGTTTGCGTTGCTGCATCACACGCGCCTGCACGGGCGAGGTGTGTGTACGCAGGAGCATACCCGGCGCGTCCACGACGTAAAAAGTGTCCTGCATATCGCGGGCGGGGTGGTCTTCCGGCGTGTTCATCGCCGTGAAGTTGTGCCAGTCGTCTTCTATTTCCGGTCCGTCGGCGACGCTGAAACCCATTCGGGTAAAAATTTCCACGATCCGGTTGAGTGTCACGGCCACGGGATGTCGAGATCCGAGCGGCAGGGGGTTCGCCGGGCGCCGTGAGGTCGAGCGAAAGGTCCGCCGCGTTGTCCGCCTGCGTTTCAAAACCGGATTTGAGTGCCTGGTATTTTTCTTCGGCCTGTTGTTTCAGGCTGTTCATCAGTTGGCCGTATTCCCGCTTGCGCTCGTTGGGTACGTTGCGCATTTCTTCCATGAGGTTTTTGATCACACCCCTGGAGCCGAGGTACTGGATTCGGAATGATTCGAGCGCCTCCGGGGTGGCGGGCATTTCGGCGGCGAGCGCGTCAAGGGTTTGCTGGGCCTGGGTAAAGATGTCGGACATGATGCGTTGCGGGTGACCGGTTAAGAAGTTGACGCAGGTTGTGGCCTGTAAGGATGGGAAAACGGATGAAACGGTTTTGGTTGCCAGATCAGCACTTGGGAAGTATTCCGGGCCCGCAAAGGTCGGAAAAGGATTGGATTTGGCCAAAAGGCATTTCGCTTTCCCAGAGTTTGAAACATTCGGGACGTTGAGGGTTGTAAGTACCTGGACCTAATTATTTGACATATATCAAAATTTTATTTCCTGGTGCAGCCGACCTTTGCAGGAATGTTGCCAAAAGGCAACAATTATTCACTATTCAAGGTCTTGTTATCATGAAATCAACTTTCCGGCTTTTGATTTTTATCGCCCTGCCCCTGATTGCGGCGCTGCTTGCCGGCGCTGTCAGCAGCCATACGCCGAATACCTTCCGCGACCTCAATAAAAACGGAAAAATGGACGTGTATGAAGACGCCTCGCAGCCCGTCGAAGCCCGTGTGAACGACCTGCTCAGTCAGATGAACCTGGAAGAAAAAGCGGGTATGATGTTTATTAACGGGGTGTTCATCAACGACGACGGCACCCTTGAGCGCAAACCCGATGCAAAAGGTTTTGCCGCCCGGCTGCCCCCGGCGTCTGATTATATCGAAGGCCGCAAAATGAACCACTTCAACTACTGGCAAACGCCCGGCACACGCGCTATGGCGGAAGGTTACAATGCCATGCAAAAAATGGCCGAAAATACCCGCCTCGGCATACCGGTCACGATTGCTTCCGACCCGCGCAACTATTTCAGTAACAACATTTTCGCGATGGCAGCCGGCAGTTTTTCGCAGTGGCCCGAGCAACTGGGATTTGCCGCCATCGGCGACGAAAAACTGACTCGTACCTTCGCCGACATGGCCCGGCAGGAATACGTCGCCGTCGGTATTCGTGAAGCCCTGCACCCTATGGCCGACCTCGCTACCGAACCCCGCTGGGCGCGTGTCAGCGGCACCTTCGGAGAAGACGCCAAACTCTCGGCGCAGATGATCAAGGCATACATTCTCGGCTTCCAGGGCGAACAACTGGGCAGCCAAAGCGTGGCCTGTATGACCAAACACTTTTCCGGCGGCGGCCCGCAAAAAGAAGGCCTCGACCCGCATTTTGAGTTTCAGAAAGGCCAGGTTTATCCCGGAAAAAATTTCAACTACCATTTAATCCCCTTTGAAGCCGCTTTCGAGGTACACACCGCCTCCATAATGCCTTACTACGGCGTGCCGACGGATCAGACGAGTGAAAATGTAGGCTTCTCTTATAACAAGGACATCATCACAAAAATGCTGCGCGAGAAGTACAAATACGACGGCGTGGTTTGCACCGACTGGGGGCTGGTCACCGACGCGCCACTGGGCCCCGGAGTTGTATGGCCGGCGCGCGCCTGGGGCGTGGAGGCTTTGAGCCGCGCCGAACGGGTGCAAAAGATCATCGAGGCCGGTTGCGATCAGTTTGGCGGCGAAAACAGCCCCGAACTGGTGATCCAACTGGTCAGGGAAGGGAAAGTAAGCGAGGCACGTATAGACCAGTCCATCCGGCGCCTGCTCCGGCAGAAATTTGTGCTGGGGTTGTTTGAAAACCCTTATGTCGACGTGGAAAAAGCCCTGCAAACCGTCGGGAAGCCGGAATTTATCAAAGCCGGCGAAGTGGCTCAGCGCCGCTCGATCACGCTATTGAAAAACGACAAAAAAACCCTGCCCCTGAAAACGGGCAAGTTGAAAATTTACGTCAAAAACGTGGACGCCAAAGTTGCGGCGCAATACGGCGAGGTCGTGGACAACCCCAAAAATGCCGATATCGCGATCCTGCGCCTCAATACACCCTGGTACCCGGTGCAAACACAAAATCCCATAGCAAAAGGTTTCCACCACGGCGACCTGGATTTTAAAGGTGTGGAAAAAGACAGCATTTTGCAGTTGCTGAACACCGTGCCCACCGTCGTTGATATTTACCTGGATCGCCCGGCGGTAATCCCCGAGATCAGCGCAAAAGCCCGGGCATTGACAGCCAATTACGGCGCGAGCGACGCAGCCCTGCTGGATGTAATTTTTGGCAAATTCAAACCCGAAGGAAAATTGCCGTTCGAATTGCCCTCGTCGATGGAAGCGGTGCGCAAACAGAAGGAAGACCTGCCGTATGATTCGGAGAAACCGCTGTACCGGTTCGGGTTCGGGTTATCGCTCTGAACACTTTATTTTTTGGGCCCGGGTTTGCCCTGTTCCCGCCCTTTCGGATGCCTCTGGCCCCGGAAGGGCGTTTTTTTGCCGTCTCTTTTGGGTCCCCGCGGGTCGCGGCGTGGCGATTGTTCGTCGATCGATGCGAGGTGGGCCGGCAAAGCGATTTTGGGGATTTCGTTGCCGATGAGTTTTTCGATCCGTTTGAACCGGTGCAGGTCGGTGTGGGATACCAGCGTAAGCGCGGCGCCTTTGCGGGCGGCGCGGGCCGTGCGACCCACACGGTGCACGTAATCTTCGGCATCGCGTGGAACATCGAAGTTGATCACCAGGTCAATACCATCCACGTCGATGCCCCGGCTGAGCACGTCAGTGGCTACTAGGATGTCTACCTGCCGGTTGCGGAATGCCAGCATCATTTGTTCCCGTTCGTTTTGTTCCAGGTCGCTGCTGATCATGCCCGCGTTAAATCCCTTGGCTTTGAGTTTTTGGTACAATTGCCCTACCGCCTGCTTCGTGGAACTGAAAATGAGGATGCACTGCCCCGTTTTGTCTTTCAATATTTCGGTGATCAGCGGCATTTTTTGCCGGTCATTGACCATGTATACACTTTGAGTAACTCCTTCGGCGGGTTTGGAAAGTGCGATGCTGACCGTAACGGGGGTTTGCAGAAGCGTGCGCGCGAAACGCATGACGTCCTGCGGCATGGTTGCGGAAAAAAGCAGGCTTTGGCGTTTGGGATTGAGCGTGTCGATAATACGTTTGAGATCGGGCAAAAAACCCATATCAAGCATCCGGTCCGCTTCGTCGAGCACCAGAAAACGCAGGCGCGAAAAATCCGTGTAGCCCATATTGATGTGGGCGATCAGGCGACCCGGGGTAGCCACGATAATGTCTGCGCCACGGGTAATCGCTTCTTTTCCGCGGGAAAAATCTTTCCCGCTGCCGCCGCCATAAATAGCAATGGAGGAAACTCCGGTAAAATACGAATAAGCCTCCACAGCCTGGTCAATCTGCATGGCCAGTTCGCGGGTAGGCACGATGACGAGGGCCTGCGTAAAGCCGGACTCGCCGGAATCCATGATCAAATCAATAATGGGGAGCACAAACGCGGCCGTTTTGCCGGTACCGGTCTGGGCAATGCCGATGAGGTCTTTTCCCTGCAAAATCAATGGGATGGCCTGTTCCTGGATGGGGGTGGCGGTGGTGAAATTCAGGGCCTCGATGCCCTCCAGCAGGTCGGGGTGAAAGCCAAATTCAGAAAAATCCAATCAAGTCGAAATTTAATAACAAATAAAACGCTGCGCAAAGATGGCGAATTTTTGGGTAATGCCGGCCCCGTACCGCCAGGCTCCGGTGGGTATGGGCCTGCCAACCGAAGCCTGGCGTCACAATTCCCACTTTTTCGTGCGAAAAAAACGCACCACGAGGTAGAGCAACAGGCCTGCCGGGCCGGTCAACATCGTCAGCAACAGGCTGGGAATCAGGAAAATATGTCCAATTTTCAACTGCCGCGCGTCATGCGTTTGCCAGGTGCCCACGAGCAGGCAGAACGACAAATAATTCAGCCAGCCGGTGAGCAGCATTTCTTTGCTGCGAAACAGGTTTTTAAATCCTTCCAGCGAAAGCAGATTGCCCACAGCCTCTTCTCCTGCTAAGTAGGAAAAAGTAAAAATAGCCGCCGCAATGAGCAAAATGATCGCTGCGCCGAACGAAACAGGCTCGGTGTATTGCCACCTGGGGGCAAAAATCAGCAAGGCCCAGGGGATAAAAATCAGGATGCTGGCGTACCAGTAAAAGTCGTCGGCAGACATGGTTGTTGTTGGTTGTAGGTTATTGGATGAGGGTGTCTCAAAAGGGCGATGAGGGTTTATAAAAGTTTATCAGGTTGATATTTTGATCCGAAAAGGCACTAATTTATGCCATTTTTCAATCCAAACATCAACTTTCATCAACCATTATCAACCCTTTGAGACACCCACAACAATAACCAGCCTCACTTTTGAATTTTCAGGCTGAGGTCGAGCGGTTGAGCGGAGTGGGTGAGCGCGCCGGTGGAAACGTAATTCACACCGGTCTGGGCGTATTTGCGCACGTTGAACAGCGTGATACCGCCGGAGGCTTCCGTTTCGAAGCGGCCGTTTACAAAAGCGACGGCTTCGCGGAGGATCGGTATTTCGAAATTGTCGAACATAATGCGGGTGATACCGCCGATGCCGAGCAACTCTTCCAGTTCGACGAGGTTGCGCACTTCCACCGTGATGCCAAGGTTCAGGTTTTTTTCTTTCTGATAGGCCTGCGCCCGCTCGACGGCTTTCCGGATACCGCCGGCTGCATCCACGTGATTGTCCTTGATCATCATCCAGTCGTACAGGCCCCATCGATAGTTTTCGCAGCCGCCGATGTTAACCGCCCATTTTTCCAAAAACCGGATGAGCGGGGTGGTTTTGCGGGTATCGAGCACTTTTACCGGCAGGTCGCCCACTTCAAAGGCGAAGCGGCTGCTCAGCGTTGCGATGCCGCTCATGCGTTGCATCGTGTTGAGTACCAGGCGTTCTGCCTGAAGTAAGGCACGGGTGTTACCTTCTACTTCAAAGCCGATCTCGCCCCACAGAACGTCTGTACCGTCGGTTTTATGTACGGTGATCTGCACCTCGGGGTCGAGCTGGCGGAAAATATATCCGGCCATTTCAACACCCGCCAAAACGCCGTAGTCTTTCACTTTTAATATCGCACGGCTTCTACTGTCGGCAGGAATGGTCGCCAACGAGGTATGGTCGCCGTCGCGGACGTCTTCATGAAGCCCGGCGACGATAAAATCATGTATTTGCTGATCGGTGATCTGTGTTGGTCGCATACTTGCGTTGTTGATTCGTTGTTAGTCTTTCCATTTAATATTGCAGCCTCCGCTTGGCCGTTGAATACCTTCCACCGGCCGGCCTTCCAGTACTGCATCCAGAGCCGCCCGAAAATCCCCGCCGGTGCTGGGTATCGGGTTGCGTTTGGGTCTGCTCGCGTCGAGTTGGCCCCGGTAAACCAGTTTCAGGTTGCCGTCGAACACATAGAAATCGGGGGTGCAGGCTGCGTCGTAGGCGCGGGCCACATCCTGGCTTTCGTCGTAAAGATAGGGGAATGTATAACCCACTTCCCTGGCATGGGCCTGCATTTTATCCGGCGCGTCTTCCGGATAAGCCGCTGCGTCGTTGCTGCTGATGCCGACAAACGACACGCCGAGGGGGTGGTACTTCGCTACGATACGCACTATTTCCGGGTTGACGTACAGGACGTACGGGCAGTGGTTGCACAGGAACATTACTACCGTGGCCCGCGCGGATGCCATATCACTCAGGCGAAAGGTTTTGCCGCTGACCATGTCCGGAAGTTCAAAATCCGGCGCCTTGGTGCCGAGCGGGATCATATTTGATTCTGTGTATGCCATTTTTCTATGGTTTCAAACGAATTACCTATGGATCAGCCAGCCGGAGGCGGGCGTTACAGCAATTCCTTTACCATCTCTGCAAACGCCGCCACACTCACTGCACCCTGGTCGCCTTCACCCTGCTTGCGCACAGCCACGGTACCCGAATCCTGTTCCTTTTCACCCACAACGAGCAGAAAGGGAATACGTTTGAGTTCGTTGTCGCGAATCTTGCGCCCGATGGTTTCGTTGCGGTCGTCGACAAAGCCGCGCAAGTCCTCCGATTCAAGTTGTTGCTTCACCTGGTAGGAATATTCCACAAACTTGTCGGACACCGGCAGGATGGCAAACTGTTCCGGCGAAAGCCAAAGCGGGAATTTGCCGGCGCAGTGTTCGATCAAAACCGCCGTAAAACGCTCCATAGAGCCGAATGGCGCCCGGTGGATCATCACCGGGCGGTGCGGCTGGTTGTCGGGCCCGACATAGGTCAGGTCGAAACGTTCGGGCAGGTTGTAGTCCACCTGGATGGTGCCGAGTTGCCAGGAGCGGCCCAGCGCGTCTTTCACCATAAAATCGAGCTTCGGGCCGTAGAAAGCGGCTTCGCCGAGTGCCGTCACCGTTGGCAGGCCCGCTTCGGCGGCCGCTTCGATGATGGCTTGTTCGGCTTTGCGCCAGTTTTCTTCCGTACCGATGTATTTGGCTTTGTTTTCGGGATCGCGCAGGCTGATCTGGGCGGTAAATTTGTCAAAACCCAGTTTGGCCAGCACAAAACGTGTCAAATCCAGTACGCCGAGGAACTCGTCTTTGAGTTGGTCCTCCGTGCAAAAAAGGTGTGCGTCGTCCTGCGTGAAGCCGCGTACACGGGTGAGGCCGTGCAGTTCGCCCGACATTTCGTAGCGGTACACCGTTCCGAATTCCGCGATTCGAATCGGCAATTCGCGGTAGGAGCGCGGGCGGTAGCCGTAGATTTCGCAGTGGTGGGGGCAGTTCATCGGTTTGAGCAAAAACTCCTCGTCCACGTCGGGTGTGAGGATGGGCTGGAACGAATCCTTGCCGTATTTTTCCCAGTGGCCGGAGGTGACGTAGAGTTTTTTGCCGCCGATATGTGGCGTGATTACCGGCTGGTAACCGCGTTTGAGTTGTTCTTTTTTCAGAAAATCCTCCAAACGTGTGCGCAGGGCAGTGCCTTTTGGCAACCAGAGTGGCAGGCCTTGCCCCACTTTTTCGGAAAACATAAACAGTTCGAGTTCCTGGCCGAGTTTGCGGTGGTCGCGTTTTTTGGCTTCTTCCAGCAGGTGCAGGTACTCTTCCAGTTCCTTTTGTTTCGGGAACGTGATGGCGTACACGCGGGTCAGTTGTTTGCGCTCGATATCGCCGCGCCAGTACGCGCCGGCGAGGTTGAGGATTTTGGCGGCCTTGATCGGTTCCGTGTTGGGAATATGCGGGCCTTTGCAGAGGTCCACAAAATTGCCCTGTTCGTAAAATGTGATCTGCCCGTCTTCCAGCCCTTCGATCAGTTCTAATTTGTACTCGTCGCCTTTTTCGGTAAAATACTTCACGGCGTCGGCTTTGCTGACTTCGCGCCGTTTGTACTCGCTTTTGTTGCGCGCCAGTTCGAGCATTTTCTGTTCGATTTTGGGCAAATCCGCGGCAGTCAGGGGTTTTTCACCCGTGTCCACGTCGTAATAAAAGCCGTTTTCAATGGGCGGTCCGATGCCGAGTTTGATGCCCGGGTACAATGCTTCGAGGGCTTCGGCCAGCAGGTGTGCGGAAGAATGCCAGAAGGTGTTTTTACCCTCCTTGTCCTCCCATTTGTAAAAAATGATCCGCGCATCCTCGTCGATGGGGCGCATCAGGTCGCGGACTTCGCCGTTGACACCGGCAGCCAGCACCACGCGGGCGAGGCCTTCGCTGATGGATTTGGCCACGTCCATCGCGGTGGTTCCGGCGGCATACTGACGAATGTTGCCGTCGGGGAATGTGATATTGATCATAAAAAAACAGTGTTTTAGCCCACCAAAACGAAAGGCGGGTGCCCGTGCGCCATACGAACGGCGGGGGCGGTTTGTGAAAAAAGAGGCGCAAAGGTAGGGGGGAATGATGAATGATGAGTGATAAATGATGAATGATGTGCCAATTGGCGGGCTTTTGCCGGAATCGACCTGATCATATCGCAGTAGATCATCAATCGGCTTGTGAAATACTCGCCGCGCGCCGCCGCCACCAAGCCGCCAATCCCACGCCTGTCACCAAATCCCAGATACCCCACCACGCAGCGATCAGTGCCATACCGCCCAATCCGTCGAAAAACTGGAAAATCAGCAGCAATCCCAGCGCGGTATTGTGCACGCCGGCTTCAAAAGCCAGGGTGCGACGATCGTTTTCGGGGACTTTAAACAAGCCGCCGAGAAAATAACCCGTACTCAGCGCCACCACGTTGTGTACCGCTACGATTACAAAAGCAAAACCGAGGTAATTGACGAGGTTGTCGAAATTGCCCGCCAATGCCAGCACGAGGATGGAAAAAAAGATCAGCAGCGAAATACGTTGCACCCAGGGGCGAATCCTCGCTACGGCATTGGGGAACACGGCATTCAGCAACATGCCCAGCAACAGCGGCGCCACGATGAGCCGGATAATGATCCAGGCCATTTCCGAAAAACTAAGTTCAAAAGACTTTCGCAGCGCCTCCGACTCCGGAACAAATTTCGACCAGAACAAAAAACCCGCCGGCGTCACCACCGTCGCCGATAAAATAATGATGGCGTTGAGCGTGACGGACAGAGCCACGTTGGCGCGGGCAAAATGAACCAAAAAATTCGTCATGTTGCCGGAAGGGCACATACTCACGAGGATCATCCCCAAAGCCATACTCACCGGAGGCTGGAAAACATAAATAATTCCGAGTGTAAATACCGGAAAAACAAGGTATTGCGCCAAAAGGCCCACCCCGACCGACTTCGGGAACCGGACAACCTTGCGAAAATCGTCCGGCAGAACATCCAGGGCAACGCTGAACATCAGGAATGCCATGGCGATGTTCAATACGAACATCTGGCCGGGGTTAAAGTGAATGTGCAAAGCGTCTACGGAGTGCATGGCAGTGGCAGTGGCAGTGGCAGTGGCAGTGGCAGTGTGCCCACTGCCACTGCCACTGCTACTGCTATTTTTCCCTTCATAATAGATTCTGTAAATCGCATCGGCATGGTCGTCGGAAACGAGCATGGAGCCGTCGGGCAGGAACTCTACGTCGACGGGGCGCCCCCAAACGGATTCATCGTCACCGAGCCAACCTGTTGCAAATGCTTCATATTCAATACAATTGCCCTTGGCGTCGAGTTTTACCCGGCTGAGGTTGTATCCGATCTTTTGTTGCGGTTCCAGGAGCCGTGTTCCGCGATAAAAAGTTGTTGCTGATATTCCTGCGGAAACATTTTACCGGTATAAAACTCCAGGCCGAGTGGCGCTACGTGCGGGCCGAGTTTTTGCGCGGGAGCAGTAAAGTCGGAGCAGGCGCGTTTGTCGCCGAATTTGGGGTCTTTTACATCACCCTGATGGCAATACGGGTAGCCGAAGTGCATGCCGTCTTTTGTCGCGTGGTTGAGTTCGCAGGAGGGCGAATCGTCGCCGAGCCAGTCGCGGCCGTTGTCGGTGAACCACAATTCTTTCGTTGCGGGGTGCCAGGTGAAACCCACCGAATTGCGGATGCCGTGCTGCACCACTTCCGGTTCGGCCGGTTTGTCGACGTCTAATCGGGTGATGGAGGCATAAACAGGTTTTTCCGGTTCGCAAATATTGCAGGGAGCGCCCACCGGGACATAAAGTTTGCCATCGGGTCCGAAAGCGATGTATTTCCAGCCGTGGTGTTCCTCCGTGGGATACTTGTCGTACAACACCACCGGCGCCGGTGGTTCGGCGAGTTTTTCTTCGATGTTGTCAAAACGAAGTATCCGGCTTATTTCAGCCACGTAGAGGCTGCCGTTGCGGAAAGCCACGCCGTTGGGCATATTCAGACCCGTGGCTAAGGCAAACGTCTGGTCGGCGACCTGGTCGCCGTCGGTATCGCGCAAGGCGTATACGTTGCCCGCATCGCGGGTGCCGACAAACAGGGTGCCATTGGGGCTGAGGCAAAGCGAACGAGCGTTTTTTACACCTTCGGCAAAAACGCCGATTTTAAAACCCGGAGGCAGTTTTATTTTGTCGATCGGAAGTTTGCCGGAGTAAACCGGACCCTGTTTGGAGGTGTCGGCCGTCGTAGCGTTTTGTCCGCCTTTGGGTGGAGCGGAAGCGGTGCAGGCAAGTACCAGCAAGAGAAGGAAAGAAAAGCTGCGCATCATTTTTTTGCCGAAAAATAGGATGCGGGAAATGAAAATCGCGCAGAATGTGAAAAAATAACCTTGCACGATGTTTTTGGCGGGCGGACCCTCGTGTTACTCTCCGGGGTTTGTATTTATCCCGGTTTCCGGAATAAGGGTTGCCTTGCCCGGCAGGATCACATCGAGTTCACGTATGGGTTTGCCGTTGGGCCATTGCCCCAGCCAGCGCTGACCCGGGGTATTTCCAAAACCAGGTCGTCGTAACAGCCGTTTCGGGTACTTTCCATCAGCGCATCCGCGAATTTCCAATAACAATTAAAATCGACTTCATTGAGTCGCGAGGTGACGAGTACCCGTTTGGAAGTATAATTGCGCACACCGGTGTCAAAATCGAGGTCGTAGCAGTACGGTTCAGCGTGTGTGGCGCCGATCCGCCGCCGCCCATCGCTGCTGCGCCGCTGCACGACCAGGTTGCGGATCGGTGTATTGACCGCGGTTTGAAACACCAAACGGCCGAATTCGTCGCCTACAACATAGTCGTCTTCTCCAACCACAACCACCAATTGAATATCTGTCGGCAACCCGGAATAATTTTCGAGCCGGGCGCCTTTAAACGGCCCCGATCCGGGCTCGCACAGCAGCATGGAGGATGGTTTCGGTATGCCGCGTTTTTCCCAGTTTACACCCAGATTGGCGGCGATCACACCGCCGTAAGAATGGCCGATATAGGCGACTTTTTCCGTTTTAGGTTTTACACGGCCATCTTTTTGCAATTCCTTCAGCGCCCGGCGGATACCGGTAGCGGCATTTTCAGGAAATGCTTCGGGGCGGGGCCACATCAGGTTTTTTTGATATCGCGGGTAAATAACGATGTTGCCTTTTGCCACGAGGTGTTTGATCCATTTGCCGTATGCCATCGGATTGTACGCTCCGTATCCATGCAAAAACACCACAACTTCCGCAGAATCGGGCCTGGGGTCGGCGGGTTCGAAAAGCCAGTAGCCGTCGGCTGTGGTGGCAGCGTCAAAAAATGCGACGGACTCGTGAAAATAATCCGCGCCACCCGGACCCGTGAGCGGCTGCCCGGGATAAGGCGTGCCCTGCGCAGCGGCAAAAAGCCCTTTGAATATCAGGGACGATACCGGAAACAGGGTCCGGAGAACACCTTCCATACGATGGACAAGCGAGGGTGCTGGCGGGTTGGAAACGAGTTGTGAAGACATTGCACTTCGAATTTTCAACAAATTGGCCATAAAACGCTTATAAATGGCGTTTCGTTTACCGGCATTCTACGGATCACGCAGATTCCGGGACAAACGCCGGTTTCTTTCTGAAGTTTGTTTTTATTTCGCCGCCGAGTAAACATTCCCGATATGAAACGGATCAAATTTTTTCTGCTTTGCACAATAGTTTTATGCCTGATGTCATGCGGCAGCGACAGCGCCCCGGCGCCGGAGGGTATTCCTTCCGCCGGCCGGCAACCCGCGCCGCCCGCCGTGGATTCCCCGACAAAACAGGGCTCCGGAATTGCTACGGATCAAGCGCAAAAAGGTAACGGCGAAGAATCAATCACTGATCAATCACCCGCCGTTAAAAACCCGGAAAAAAAAAGGCGCGCCGGCCTTGCCTGCCGCCCCCGCGCCATTACCCGCCCCGACCCTGCCAAAAGCATCGCTTGAAAAAAACGGTTTTACCGACCTGACCACACTCGACGCTTCCATAAAATTAGATATACGTTATGCAACGGCCGATAATTTTACCCACTCGAAAATATACGACTGCCCCGCTTGCCTGCTCCGCCCTGAAGCGGCCAGGGCGCTGGCAAAAGCGCATAAAACACTGAAAAATAAAGGTTTCGGGCTTAAAATGTTCGACTGCTACCGCCCGCGACCTTACCAGCAGCGGCTGTGGGACAAGGTGCCCAATCCCGACTACGTGACGCCGCCCGCCAAAGGTTCCATGCATTCGCGCGGGGCCGCCGTCGACCTGACCATCGTGGATAAAAACGGAAAAGAACTCGATATGGGCACCCCGTACGATTTCTTCGGCGTGGAGGCGCACACCGATAATACCAATCTGCCGGCCAACGTATTGGCCAACCGCCGCCTGCTGAGCGAAACCCTCGAAGCCGCCGGATTTAAAGGGATTCGAACCGAGTGGTGGCATTTTTCGTATCAGAAGAAAACGTACCCTTTGTCCGATTATGTGTGGCCGTGTAAATGAGGGCGCAAGGTCGAAATCTAAGACATAAACCTTTCAACCAAAAAAGGAAATTGTTTGAAAAACTACAAAAACGTATTAAAAAGGTCGGTTTTTTGCAAATTTTCATCATTTTCGGGCAAAATTGCCCAGCAACTTTTTTATACTTATTTTTCTAACACCTCATCCGTCGGCACGAATTTCTTTAACCCGGAAAGCCGGATGTTTTCCTCCGGTTTATTCGTTTTAAAAAAACCGGCGATTTGTTGCCAGGCGAACCGCGGGACGCCCCTGACGGCCTTCCAAACCGGAACCGGAGCGTGATCGAGTTTCAGGCACCAGAAAATGTTAAAAATAAAAATTCCGATGGCCGCCACCACTGCTTCCGAACCGTGAGGAGAAATGGAAATGCCAAGCAGCACCAGCACAACGCCCATTCCGATCAGCATAAACATCGGCATGGCAAACGTGACAAAACCGAAATAGATTTGGTTGAAACTCGCCCGGGCAAGCCCGAGCCCAATGAGCCGTGTGGCGTTGGGCAGGTTTTGAAAATAGGTAGACAACCAGCGACTTCGTTGATTATTTGCGGTTTCGGCAGGTTTTTCTTTTTCATCAAAAACAATGGCATGCCGGGCATATGCGATCCTTTTATTCTGCCGGACCAGGAAATTTTGAAGGATTTTGTCTTCCTGGAGCATATTTCCCCCCGTAGCCAAACCTTTTTCAATCTCCGGGCTATTCAAATATGCCATGAACATCGCGGTTTCGGTAGCCATACCGGAGCCGCTGATCACCGAGGAGCCGCCCAATAAATGAGGCACATAACGCTCGGTGTAATTCCTGTAATGTTCGCTGAGGCTGTCGAGGGCGGCCGCTGCGGTATCGGGCGTTTTTATCTTGCGTTGCCCCTGAATGCAGGGATAACTTGAGTTGGCGTATTTGTTTATTTCTTCCAGAAAACCGGGGTGTGCGAAGTTATTGGCCTCAAAAACAACCACGTATTCGTGCTCGCGAAGGAAGTGGCCGGTAGCGTACAGGATGCTTTTTACTTTGAGCCGCAGGGGCGATTCGGGCCTGAGCAGTACAAACCGCTCGTCATAAATACCCAAATCAAGGTCCGGGCAATCGTCAGCAACCAAATAAACGGTAAAACGGCGGTGTGTTTGCTTCAGCAGGGACTCGACCAAACGCCGGGCGACGGCGGCGTTTTGGTATGCCGGAATGATGCAGGCAAAATCGAATTCACGTTCCGGAAAATACCGCGATACCAATTTCTCCTTCCCGAATAGTTGTGCAATCACCACTGTAATAAACGGAAAGGTCAGTTCCGCTATAAACAGTTCAGCGATAATCACATATATGGTATGGAGCGTTTGCATCATCAATTGTTCAGTAAAGTTATGGCGTGGGGCAACACTTCGGGCGAATTAAAAATTCTCTTTTTGTACGTATGCCCGGAGCGTTTTCAGGATAATTGCCAGGTCGGCCCAGATCGTATAACTACCAGTACCGGTGTGTGTGGGTTCAGTATTGTCTTCGGCGTTCCTTGCCGGCTCTTGGAGTTGGCCCGTCCGCCAGAGGCCCGTCATGCCGGCCGGCTCCAGCGCGCGGGTGTTCCATTCATCGTGGGCCAGCATCTCGGCTTCATAAATCGGGAGCGGCCGGTTGCCCACCAGCGACATGTCGCCTCGCAGTACATTGATCAGTTGCGGCAATTCATCGATGCCGTATTTCTTGATCAGCCAACCCACGCGGGTAGTTGATCGAAATTTCAGCATATAAAAAAAACGGTAATTGGCCCCCATACGGTTGGAATGGCAAAACAGCGGGCCGTTTGTTTCCAGTGCGATCGACACCGCCACAGGAAGCCAAATGACGGAGGAAAACAAAATCGCCAGGGTAGCGCCTGCGAGGTCAAAAATCCTTTTTTCGACCGGAACCCGGTATTGATAACTTTCCGGCGACAGCTGTCCGGAAATCTCGGACATCTTCCATTTGTATTGATTCAAAAAATCGAGCCGGGCCTCCAGGCAGTTCCATTGCACCGGCATGGTGTAACAATCGTCTATTCCGGATTCCAGCAGCATTTTCCGGTCGAATGTTTCACCATGCTCTGCCAGAGCCACAAACGGTACAAAGCGGAGATCGGCGTGTTCCCGGATTTGTCGGGCGAATTCAAACCCCTTGCTGACCAGCCATTTTAAACTGCAAAACAAGGCGAAGGGCATTTGATAGGTTGTCAGGTCGTTCACCCGGCTTTCCAGCCACCGGAACGCATTTTCCTCCCGGTTGATGATTTCGAAGTAATACGTTTTATTTTGGTAGGGAAAATTGCGGATATTTTCATCGAAGCTGTTTTCAAAGCCGATGAAGAGCATTTCGCGGGTCGCTAATGATGGAGCGGACGGATAAAAATTATAATTCATAAAAAACACCTCCGACAAGTTTGATGAACGCGTAATAAAAGTCAGCCGACGATTTGTTTCAGCTGCTCCTGCAACGCTGCAGGGCTGAAGGGTTTTCGGATATACGCGCAGGCGCCCAGTTGCCGCAACCGGTATTCTTCGGCAAGGTTGTCCGAATCGCTGATCACGACGACCGGTATCCCGGAATACAAACCACTGCATCGCAGATTGGCCAGCAGGCCGGCGCCGCCCAGCCCCGGCATACGCACATCGGTCACAATCACATCGGGCAGCACACCTTTGCTCAGCCAGGCCATGGCATCGAGGCCGTTTTTGGCCCCTACCACGTCAAATTGCCGAGAGAAACGCCCCCATAAGAAAACGAAAATTGTCGTGATTTTCCACAAGAAGTATCTTCCTGTTCATGGATTGAAAAGAGTCAAATCGGAAAAGAGATTGTTACAGATACCGGAGGTATGGGCCGTCCGGAACTTGGGGAGAAGGGGCGCCGTTGCCCCGATTAAAGAAAATCCGTTCCTTTACGTCATGCCTTACACACGGGTAAATACATCAGGCGGGTGCAGCCCCGCCTGGCCGTATGGAGCGGTTTTATATTCCAATCAAAGATGGTGCCGTCTAATCTTAAATCTGATGGTCCCTGAAAAGAATTCAAAATTGCATCAACCCATGATTTCTGCGTTTTATCCGGTTTAGGCGCCCGTTAGGCAGCCCGGGATTAAGAGGCTGTTGATACTTTTGCGCTCCAAACGGGCCGAACGACGATTTGAATGAACACAACCATACCAACAGTTATCTTCTGGGCAGGGCTTTTCCTGGTGGTGTATGCCTACTTAGGTTACGGCCTCGTGTTGTATCTGCTGGTTCAGGTCAAACGAGTGTTTGCCCGCCCGGTCATACCGGTCCCCGATTATTGCCCGGACGTAACATTCATCGTTTGCGCCTTTAATGAAGAGGAGTGTATGGCGCAAAAGATCACCAATTCACTGGCGCTCGACTACCCCCCCGAACGAATCCGTTTTTTTTTCGTCACCGACGGCTCCAATGACCGAACGGCCGACATCGTACGCAATTATTCTTTCCCCGAATCAGTGAACCGGGAATGGTTTCACGAGCCCGAAAGACGAGGCAAAATCGGTGCTTTTCAGCGTGTTATGCCATTTGTACAGTCACCTGTCGTCATCAGTACCGATGCCAATACACTCGTTAACCGGGAAGCCGTTCGAAACATCGTCCGTCATTTTTCGGACCCCGCTATCGGCGCTGTTGCCGGAGAAAAACGCATTCTTTCGGGCAAAAAAGCCGGCGCAGGCAGCGCCGGCGAAGGTATTTACTGGAAGTACGAAAGCATGTTGAAAAAGTGGGACGCCGAACTCTGGTCGGTCATCGGTGCGGCGGGCGAGTTGTTTGCCTTTCGAACGGATCTTTACGAACACGTACCTCCCGATACCCTTGTGGAAGACTTTTACCTGACCATGCGGATCGCCCGGAAAGGTTACCGGGTACAATACGAGCCGGATGCCTGTGCCGTCGAGACCTCTTCGGCATCGGTGGCGGAAGAGATGAAACGAAAGGTGCGTATTGCCGCCGGCGGGTTGCAAGCTGTGGTGCGCCTGGCGCCTTTGCTCAATATTTTCAGATACGGCGTACTGAGTTTTCAATACGTGTCGCACCGTGTTCTTCGATGGACGCTTGCGCCGCTTTTTCTTCCTGTATTGCTGATTGTCAACGTAATACTGGCGGGGCAGGGGGCGTTTTTTTACCGCGTTTTTCTTGCCGGGCAACTTCTTTTTTACGCGGCCGCGCTGGCGGGTTATTTGCTGGAGCGAAAGGAATTAAAAGTAAAGGCGTTTTTCGTGCCGTATTATTTCTGCCTGATGAATTACGCGATGTATGCCGGTTTTTTTCGGCTCGTCCGGGGCCGCCAATCCGTGTTGTGGGAGCGGGCAAAACGCGCCTGAAAAATGCTCCGGTTATAGCACATTTCGGGTCACTTGTCGAGTATTTTTTATTCATTGCCATGCAACGAATGACTTTTGACGGCGTCTCTACCAGAATTATCCACCCACCACCGGCAATAACTTGCCCCCCCCACACTCAAACACTCAAACACTCCCCCCCCTTTCGTCATGAAAAAAACATTCCTCTCGTTTTCATTCCTCTTTTTTACTTTTTACACCCTGCTCGCCCAGGTATCCGTCAGTGGAAAAGTGAGCGACGAAAAAGGCCAGCCCATCGGATATGCGAGTATCGCCTTGATCGGCGCCCGGGATTCCCAATTGGTAAAAGGGGCGCTGAGTGATGAAAACGGCCTGTTTTCCATACCCGCAGTGCCGGTCGGCGCTTACCGCCTGATGACAACGATGGTGGGATATGAAAAGAAGTACACGGAAGTGTTCAACGTTGAAAGCGATAGCAAAAACGTAACGGCCGACATGACGCTACGCCCTGCCGATAATTTGCTGAAAGAAACGGAGGTCGTGGCCACACGGCCCTTGTTCGAACAAAAAGCCGACCGTCTGATCATGAACGTGGCCAACAGCCCGGTGGCGGCCGGCGGCTCCGCGCTTGAAATGTTGCAAAAAATACCCGGCGTACTCGTCGTGCAGGATCGTGTCACCCTCGCCGGCAACCAAAGTGTACAGATCTGGATTGACGGCAAACCTTCGCAATACACCGATATGAATGCAGTGCTGCGCGATATGCCCGGCGACCAGATTGACCGGATCGAACTGATTACCCAGCCCGGCGCAAAATACGAGGCGGCAGGTGGCGCCATCATCAATATCATTCTGAAACGCAACGCCGACCTGGGCTTCAACGGCACAGCTGCCATGACGGTGGGCGGCAGTGTATACGACCTGTCGGATGCCGGTACCGACGACCGCGCGTTTTACCGCCTCAATCCTTCGCTCGCACTCAACTATCGCAGCGGCCAGTGGAACCTTTTCGGATCTTACAGTTACGCCACCCGAACGTCCTTTTCCGTGATCGACGTTGAACGTTTTATCGGCGCGGAAACCTACAATCAGTCGAATTACAACCCCTCTTCCTGGGACGTGCACAATTACCGGATCGGCGCCGATTTTTTGCAACGAAAAAAACAACCGTCGGGGTGTTGTTCCGGGGTTTCACACGCACCGGCGAAAACCGGGCAAACAACATCACCGATGTGTACAATCAGGACCAAACCCAGCAAACGGGCTCTTTTACCACCCTGAACAATACCGAAACGGATCGAAACAACATTTTTACGAATGTCAATCTCAAACACGAGTTCAACCGGGAAACCGGCCACGAAATCAACTTCGATTTTGATTACAGCGACTTCAACTTCCGCAACGTCAGTTACCTGAATATTTTCCAGAACCAGCCGGGCAGCACACCCTCGCTGTCCGAGCAAAACCTTCGCCAGCCGATCCATATTTATGTCGGGCAGGCGGATTACACCCTGCCTTTCGATTCCACGTTCAAAGCGGAAATGGGTGGAAAAACGAGTTTCGCCACCATCAACAACGACCTGAAATTCCTGCGCGGACAAACCGTTGATCCCAGTCAATCCAACGACTTTTTGTACAAGGAGAACATCAACGCAGGCTACCTCAATTTGTCCAAAAAACTGAAACGGTTCGACTTCAATGCCGGCCTGCGCGCCGAACAAACCGTGGTGTCGGGTGAAACGATGGGTAAGCGGGAACTCGACCGCAACTACCTGCAATGGTTCCCGAGCGCCAGCGCTTTGTATCATGTGAATGACCATTTCGGGTTGCAGGGCTCTTACAGTCGCCGGGTGAATCGCCCGGGTTTTCAACAACAAAATCCCTTTGCCTTTTTTATCGATTCCCTCACGTATCAGCAGGGAAATCCCCAACTGCTGCCCGAAATATCCAACAACGCCCAGGTGGCCGTCACGTACGACAACCAGCCGTTTATCCGCATTTCCTACGGCAAAACCACCGATGTGATCATCGAAAACGCGCCGAGGCTGGAAGGCACCCGCACCTTCACCACTTCTGCCAACCTCGCGGAATACGAACGCTGGACGTTTGAACTGAATTTCCCGATCAAATACAAAAAACTGATCGACGGATTTGGCGGTAACCAATTCATTTACAATGCTTACGATGCCGAATACCTCGATACGAAGTTCAATCGCAGCAAATGGAACTGGCTGGCTTACTGGCAGGTAAACGTCAACCTGCCCGCCGAATTCAAGGTGGAAATCGGCGGCTGGTATATGACCAAATTTCTGGAAGAATTTTTTGATATCAGCGCAATGGGCGGTCTGAATATCGGCGTTTCCAAAACGTTTTGGGACAAACGCGGGCGGCTTTCCCTGTCCGTCAACGACATCTTATACACCCAAAATTCGAAGGTGCATGTCGATTATTCAAACGTGCTGGTCAATTTCAACCAACGAAATGACTCGCGCAACGCCCGGCTGACTTTCAGTTACCGGTTCGGCAATACGGAACTGAAAAATGCCCGGCGGCGGAATACAAGTTCGGAGAACGAAACCTCCCGGGTGAAAGTGGAGTGAGCGGGAACCGTGCACGCATTATGTGTTTTAGACGGACGGCGGCCCTGTAACCGGCACAACTATTTGTCAAAAGTATCCACCATACTTTTTACCGTAAACGCGGACTGCGGGTCGTCGATAATACGATTGGTTTTGAATAAAACTGTTTTGCGCTCACCGGGTAACATATCGAAGTAGTTGTCTTCAAAAAAACCTTCGGCTTCGGTACCGATCAGCACGTTTTTCGCTAATTTTTCGCTTTCCAGGCGGATCAAATACCCTTCGTTCGCCTGTTCCACTTTCAAACTCACGCGTGTGCGCGGCAGCGTGAGTTTGCGCGGCGGCGTCAAATAGAACAATCTGCGATTCAACAAGTTACCCTCGGCGCTTTTCAAAATGATTTCCACCACCGTGTTTTCTTCCTTGTTGCGGTTGAGCACCGTTTTAAGGTACCCCTGCCAGATCATCCGGCTCGAATCGGAGCCGATCGGCGTGTCCGGTTGTGTGACATCGCTGAGCGCTTTTCCGTCAAAACTGAAAGCCCGCACCTGCACCGTAACACGAGTCTCCTCGTTCAGATCCGACACGCCGAATACTTTCAGAATATCGTCGTCCAGCACAGGCAAGGCCGCCACCGGCTTGTAAGCCTCGCGGGCGTAGTATTGCAAGGCCTTCCAGCGGCCGTAGTAGTCGCGGCTCGACCACGAAGCCACCGGCCAGACGTCGTTAAACTGCCAGTAGAGTGTGCCCATACAATAGGGTTTGTTGCGCCGGTGCGCCTCGATGCCCGTGCGAATTGCTTCCGCCTGCATGACCTGACTCATGTAAACGAAGTCTTCAAAGGTGCCGACCGGGCGGAAATCGCGTTTCAGGTATTCTGCCAGCAGTGCGTTTCCTCGGGGGAACTTTTGGTGGATGAGCATCACCTTGCTGTCGAGCAGACGGTCTTCGGGTTGGGTAAATCCAAGTATTGTACGCCATTCGGGAAAAGACTGAAACCCGTATTCGCTCATAAAACGCGGCACCTTTTTATTGTAGGCGTCAATCGGTTCTTCGTCAATCCAGACGCCCCAAAAATGCGAATCACCTTCGGACGTGGACTTTGCATTGCGGCGCCCGTATTTCGGCGAGCTTTCCCAATACGGGATGCCGCCGCCGTAGTTGGCGACGTAGGTGGGCAGCAGGTCGTTAAAAAGTATCTGGTAATCGCGCCAGACCTGCACCCGTTGCGCTTCATTAAATTGCATTTGCCAACCCCAGTTGTGCCAGGCTTCGTTGTTTTCGTTGTTGCCGCACCAGAGGGCCATACACGGGTGTTGCCGCAGGCGTTCGATCTGCTCGAAAGCTTCCTGCGCGCTGCTTTTCAGGAACTTGCCGTTGCCGGGGTACATGGCGCAGGCGTACATAAAATCCTGCCAGACCATGATGCCACGTGCATCGCAGAGTTGGTAAAACAGGTCGTCTTCATAAATGCCGCCGCCCCATACCCGCAGCATATTCATGTTGGAAGCCGCCACGTCGTCGAGCAGATTTTTGTACTGAGCCGGCGTCACGCGATCCTGAAAAATATCCTGCGGGATGTAGTTGGCGCCTTTGGCGAACACCGGCACGCCGTTCAGTTTGAAGTAAAAACTTTCACCCGAGGCATCTTTTTCCGTCACCAATGCAATGGTGCGGATACCCATACGTACATCGGTTTTTTCAATAGTCGTCACGCCACGTTTGATACTGATATTGAAATCGTACAGATTGGGCTCTCCGAGGCCGTTGCACCACCACAGCTTGGGATTGGGTACTTCCCAGGTTACCGAATCTTCATGTACGCCGATTTCTAACTTCCTGTCTTCCAGAGACTTAATTTTGTTGTACTGCATAATCACGGTGACCGGCGCAGCAACATCGGAGCGGTAACGAAAGTAGGCCACCATACGGGCCTTATCCTTTTCTATACTTTGTGTGGTGACAAAAACATTTTCGAACAACACATCGTCCCAGGCGAGTAACTCCGGCGCTTTCATAATGCCACAACCGACAAACCGCGGGCCCCAGTCCCAGCCGTAGTGGAACTGCGCCTTACGCGTCATGGTGCGGATACCACCCGGCAATTCGTAGCCCAGGTTTTTCCACGCGGGTTCTGCTTTTTTAATCGGGCTTTCGAAGTAAATATGCAGTTTGTTGCCCGTCGGTTTGAGCCATTTTTTGGCATCGACGCTCCAGATGCGAAACATATTGTCGGTCTCTAAGATCAGGCTGTCGTTCAGGTACACTTGTGCATAGGTATCCAGTCCTTTCAGGACCAGTTCCACGTGTTTGCGCTGCAAAACGGCTTCTTCCACGTCAAAACTGCACTGAAATTCCCAGTCTTCGCGCTCGATCCACTGCAATTTTTCCTCATTATCGCGGTAAAACGGGTCCTCGATCATGCCGTTTTGCAACAAAGCGGTGTGTATGCTGACGGGCACTTTGGTGGGTTTCCACGTTTCCGTATTGGCCTGGCGAAATTCCCAGGGCACGTGAATGGTGCGGCGAACGGGTGTTGCGACGGTTTGTGTAAGGGCTGGCATGGCGAGCAGGGCGAACGTTGCGAGAAACAATGGCTTCATGCGGGCAAAAGTACAGTTTCAATCGGGGCTGCAAAATCAGATTCCCCTCGTGTTTGTATAAAAATTGGCGATAAAACGCGTCGCTTTTTGGCGTTTGGACGAACATCCCGTGTACTTTGCCCGAAAGCGGTTACTTTTGGGTTACATTAGGGATAAAACAAACCACCGAAGTGCTGAAACAGTATTTGCAAACCTCCGGTGAATTAATTTATCGGGCCAATATTTCCAATTCGAGTACTTATGTCCGTTGACCACCCAAATCTGCCGCAGGCAGGCGACCCGGCGCCCTTTTTTGAATTCCAGACACCGCAGGGTCCCATCGTTTTCCCGGAATACAGCCTGGGATACTGGTGTGTATTTTTTGCTCATCCGGCCAATTTTACCTCTGCCTGGACCATGTTTTCGGCGTTTTTAGCCAAAAAAGAGCGCTGGCTCAACGAACGCAACACCAAGGTGCTGGCCCTGTCCACCGAGTCCATGCGCCAGAACGACTGGTCGGACAAAGCCCGGCGTTTCATCGGCATTCACCTGAAGGCCCCGGTGCTGGAAGACCTCGATTTCAGGGTCGCCAACCTCTACGGCATGGCTTCAGGCCGCCGCCCCCAGCCGGGTTGTAACCGGCTCGCCTTTATCATTGATCCTGAAGGTATTATCCGGCATGTCATCACACGGCCGCTGATGCCCGATATCGAAAGCGCCCTGCTGGAAATAGAAGCCCTTTTCGACCGGCTGCAAGGGAATCTCACGGAAGGTTTTCGCCCGGAACCACTTGAAGCCGTGGGCCATATCGAGCAATCCGACGCTACGGGCAAACGCTACAAGGCCAAACCTGCACATTTCCCGAAGAAGAAAATTTCGCCGAATTGAGGGGGGAACCTGAAACAAAAAAGCCTTCTCCGGTGTCGGAGAAGGCTTTTTTTGTTGGGCCACAAGGACTCGAACCCTGAATAACAGAACCAAAATCTGCTGTGTTACCATTACACCATGGCCCAGTGCTTTTTTCAAAAGCGGGGCAAAGGTACATCTATCGGTAGTTCTGTGCAAGAGGCGGAAAGAATTTTTTGATTGAATGTGTTGGCGGGGTTTTCAGACGGTCTTTAAAACAAACGCAACTGCGACGTTTTAAACTGTTCGTGCAAGTCCAGATTATAAGCGGGCATTGTTTTGTCGTGGAAAAACTTCTGTTTTGCAATCCGGAATTGCTCGTGAACGATATCTGCGATATTGCCTTCGCCGCGCATCCGTTTGCCGAAGCGTTTTTCCTGCAAATGGCCGCCGTGGGTGTCGCGGATGCGGTTGAGCACCCGGTCGGCGCGGCCGGGCATCGTTTTTCGGATCCAGTCTTCAAAAATTGCGGCAATATCGCCGTTCAGGCGTACCATAGAATGACCGACACCCAAGGCCCCGCAACCGGCCGCCGTTTTTACTACGGAAAAAACCTCGTGATCGTTCAGGCCCGGAATGATGGGCGCCATCATGACGAATACGGGAATACCCGCTTTTGACAGGGTTTCCACGGTTTTCAGGCGTTGTTTCACCGATGCCGTGCGTGGTTCCAGAAACTGGCGCAATTCTTCGTTTAACGTGGTGATGCTGATGGCGACACTCACAAGCCGTTCGGCGGCAAGGTGTTGTAACAGGTCGAGGTCGCGCAGGACCAGACTGTTTTTGGTGATTACACCCACGGGATGCCGGTATTTCCAGAACACTTCTAAGCAGGCGCGGGTGATGCGGAACTTTCGCTCGGCCGGCTGGTACACGTCCGTGTTGCCGGCAAACATGACCGGCGCGGCTATCCAGGACTTTTTTTTCAGTTCGTTTTCAAGCAACTCCGCAGCGTTGCGTTTTACCAGGATTTTGCGTTCAAAGTCAAGCCCGGCGCTGTAACCCCAGTACGGGTGTGTGTTGCGGGCATAGCAATAAATGCAGCCGTGTTCACAACCCTGGTAGGGATTCATACTCCATTCCATCGGGATGTCGGGACTACTCACCCGGTTGAGGATGGTTTTGGGATGGGTTTCGAGGTATTCGGTTTTCAAGCTGTCTTCTTCCCAGTCGCCGGAGGCCAAAGCCCAGTCGACGGGCGCCTGATCGCGCACGATTTTTTCGTAAGGAGAAGGTGGATTGATTTGGGCGCCCCGCCCGCGCAGAAAAGGTTCTTGTCCGGCCATTGCAAATATTTGCACAAATATAACACAAAATATATCTTAATTATCAAAAAAACAAACAAATATTTTTAAAAAACAGATTTACTTTTACGAGGTGAATAAATGGATACAAGGGGGCTACTGTGCCCTGTTTGCCCTGCTGCCCTGGTCGCTGGAATGTTCTTTGGGCTCCTGGAGAATAAATCTGCCCAGCGAGCCGCTGATCGGCCTTTTGGGTTTGGGCTTAGGCTGGGTCGTGCTGACGAATCCGGAGCGCTTGCGCCAGGCCTTTTCCGGCAACCGTTTTTTATCGGCAAGTGCAGCCTGGATCGGCTGGATGGCCGTTTGCGCCACCTGTTCTTCCATGCCGCTCGTTTCGTGGAAATACTGGGTTGTGGAAACGGGTCATTGGTGGGTTTTTGCGGCGGGTGTGGCTTTGGTTCCGGCAGTTTGGCAAAAGGCATTCCCGTTTTTCGCCGTTTCCACGGCGGGTGTGGTGGTTTACAGTCTCGCACACCACGCCATGTATCATTTCCGGGCGGATCAGGCAATTCTGGCGCCGATGCCCTTTTTCCCCGAACATACGATGTACGGGGCGGTCATAGCGATGGTTATTTTTAAACCCGGAAGGTTGTTTAAACCGTACCGCCCCTGGCTGTTATTCGATCTGTTGTTGCTGACCGGGTTGTTTTTTTCCTTCAGCCGGGGCGCCTGGGGCTCCGTAATCGTCGCGGGCGCGGTTGGATTGTTTCTGCATTTTCGGGAAAAAAGGCGCCTGATCCTGGCATTCGGCCTTCTTTTTTGCCTCACGGCGGTGTTTTTTCGCGCAGAAATTGCCGGTTTTGCGTCGAAGGATGTCTCCCTGCAGGAAAGGGGCAATCGTTATTCCTGCGCGTTCCGGATGGCGCAAGACCGGCCCTGGTTGGGTTTTGGCCCGGGCACGTACCAATTTCAGTACCTTCCCTATCAGCGACCGGAAGAAATGACCCGGATCAGCGTGACAGAGGCCATGACTTCGCGTATTCCCGGGCGGGGCGGCGGCGCGCATTCCGAGTATCTGCAGGTGCTTTCGGAAACCGGCCGGCCGGGTTTGCTCCTGTTTTTAATCATGGTGACAACGGCCTTTTGGGGTGTTACCGGCCGTTATGTCCGGTCAAATAACACTGAGGATCAAATTATTATGCTGCTGCTGATCCTGGCCTTGCTGGCGTACTTTCTGCACGGACTGATCAATAATCTGCTCCACGACGGGCGTGTTGCGGCCCTAGTATGGGGCATGATGGCGGTTGGCAGTAGCAGTAGCAGTAGCAGTAGCAGTGGCAGTGGCAGTAGGCAGGGCAGTCAGATTCCCCTTCTTTTTACTTCCCGCAGGATGAAAGACAACTCGCGGCCCGCGTCGCCGGTGACGGAGGAGTTTTCCTGTGCGCGCCGGATCAGATAGGGGATAACTTCGCGGACCTGGCCATACGGCACGTATTTGCTGACCCGGAATCCGGCGGCGGCGAGGTTGAAGGTGAGGTTGTCACTCATGCCGTACAACTGGCTGCACATCGTATTCGGGTGGTCGTGTGGAATCCCTTTTTTATTCATCAAATCTACCTGCAACAAGGCGCTGTCGGCATTATGGCTGGCATTGCAAAAGGCGAGGGTGTCGAGGTGGTCGATACAAAAACGCAACGCGGTATTGTAGTGATCGTCGGTGGCGTTTTTGTCCGGGTTGATGGGGTTTTCGTAACCGTAGGAAGCGGCGTAGAAGGCTTCTTTTTCCATATAAGCGCCACGTACCAGTTTGGCGCCCAGCAGGAAACCCGCCTGGCGGGCGCGGTCGTAGCTGTCGATGAGAAACTGAAGGCGGTCTTTGCGGTACATCTGGAATGTGTTGTACACGACCACCCGTTTTTTGTTATACCGTTTCATCATGAGCCACACCAAGTGGTCGATCGTGTCCTGTATCCAGCTTTCTTCGGCGTCAATAAAAACGGACACCCCTTTGTTGGCGGCATGGTAACAAACGGCGTCGATACGTTTCAAAACATTCCGGTACTCGCTGAGTTCCTCCCGTGTGAGCGTGGGCCGGTGTTGTACCTTTTCGAGCAAATGAAACCGCGCCAGGCCGGTAACTTTGGTACTGACGACCGGAATATGCGGCGACCGGGAGGCAAAGTCGATAGCCCGGATATTTTCATTCATCGTGTGGTTGAAATCCGTCTCCGTTTCTTTGGCTTCGGCGCCGTAATCGAGGATGGTGAGGGTGTTGTATTGCGCCAGTTTGTCGATGTTGGGCTGGCTGTCCAGCAAGGTGGTGCCGCCAACAAACTGCGGGAAGACGGTTTTTTTAACGATTGCCTCGGCAAAGGGCATTCCGTTTTCCACGGCCCAGAGGGCGAGCCGGGATCCGTATTTAACAAGCCAGGGTTTATTCATCATGCTGAACAACCAGGCGGCCTTTTTCATCTCGCGGTCCGTGAGGTGTGAAAAAGCGATTTCTGTATTGGAAAAATCAACTGCGGGCATATTTGGCTTTGATTCGGACACGGCGCTCATGGGTGGTTGGTTTGCCATATTTTCCAGGCTGCTTCCGCTTGCAACTGCAACATTTCCAGTCCGTTTTTTACGGCGCAACCCTGCGCTTCGGCGCGCTGCAAAAGTAGTGTTTCGGGCGGATTGTACACGAGATCATAGACCAAATGTTTGGGCCCCAGTCGGTCGAAAGGCAAATCCGGACAAGTGTCCACTTCCGGGTAAGTCCCCAAGGGTGTTGTATGGACGATCAGGGAATAATCGCCGGCAGGCAGACGCTGAAAAGTATCGTAGGAAACCCGGTCATCCTCCTCCGGGTTTCGGGAAACGAAGCGGTACACGATGCCCAGTTTTTTTAAAACAAAAGCCACCGCCTTCGACGCGCCGCCGGTACCCAGCACGATCGCCGACGATCCTGCCTTTGCCCAATACCCGCCGTTTATTGCCAGCAGCGATTGCCGGAAGCCGATGACGTCGGTATTGAACCCCGTCAGCCGCCGGTTGTTGATCCGGATACAATTCACCGCCCCTACTTCACGGGCTGTTTCGTCCAAGTCGTCGAGGTAAGCCATGACGGCTTCTTTATGCGGAATGGTAACACTCAAACCCCGCAGATCGGGTTGTGCCGACAGCAGTGCGGGCAATTCCGCAACTTCCCGGAGTGGAAACAAATCAAAACGAGCGTCATCAATCCCTTCCCGGACAAATTTTTCCGCAAAATATTTCTGCGAAAAAGAATGCCCGAGCGGGTAACCGATGAGTCCGTAAAGTTGCATGGATTGCTGGATTGTTGATTGTTGGATTGCTGGATTGCTGAAAAAAAAGATATTTAGAGGTCAACGTATACTTTGTAGGCGTACTTCCATTTTTTCTCTTCACCCGGTTTCAGTTCGATCACCCATTCCACTTCAAAAGAAGGATTGACCCGCAAGGTAGCCTGTTCCTGGGCGCTTGTCCATTTTTGTTCGGAGGAAAGCGGGGCGCCTTCTATGTTGCGGCGGATTTTCAGGGTCACCGGTTCTTTTTTATAATTGACGGCGTATACCTGCCCCTCCACTTTCACTTCGTCGTAGCTCCGGCTGAAAAACAGGAAGGTGTTTTCCTTGCGTTCCACATCGCCTTCACCGTGTGTTACTTTTATTTCGGGGGTCTGGGCGATTTTTACCTTGCATTTGGCCGTGGGAGGGGTGTAAGGCAGGTCATCCTGACTGAGCGGATACGTCACACCGCCGGACTGAGACAATATATTCGCCACGCCGGTGGTGAAAGGAAACTGCGTCGGGTTGGTGAACTCCACATAATGCGACACCGGATTTTTGGGTTCGTTCGGATTGGGCCGCTGGTCGTAGTAGGTCGTAAAACTGTTGGGGCCCGCGCCCGGAAGCCGGCATTCGTAAAAATGGGCGGGTTCCACTTCGGTTTCGAAGATGGGGAACTGGTAGCGGCTGTTTTTGGGGAAATTGCCCGGTTTTACGGTGTAAAAAAAGAAATCCTCGGCCTGGGCGCCTTCAAAATTTTCGCCGGAAACGGAGACCGTAGTTTCCTCCAGATAATTATACACTTCGGGTCTCATATAATTGTCGCGCAACACCCGCTGGGCGCCGGCGAAGTAGTTCGGACTGTTTTGCTGCATCATCCACTGACTGGCAAAATCCACCATCCAGTCGGGCCGGTTGGCAAACCTGAAGTTCGGCACACCCACGGCGAGGCGTAATTCGGCATCACCGAGGTCTTCCGCGTCGTTGGCGATTTCGGCGCGCAGGCTGAGGCGGCTTTTTCCTTTTTCCGCGAGGGTGAGGCTGTAGACCGGCGCCCAGCCTAAGTTGTTGGTCAGGTACAACATCCCGATCTCCTGCTCCGGTTTTGTGTTTTTGAAGTTGATCGCCAGCGTTTCTTCCGTTTTTTTGTAAAGCGTTTTGGATTCGAAATCGAGTTTGGGTTTTTCCGGAAAATCGATCCGCGCAATTTGTATGGCATTAAACGTCAGCCAGTTGCCCGTGGTGGTCCGGAGATGTACCCGGTAATTATTAGACGTTGAATAACCGGGTGGCGGCATTAGTTTTTCCACTTTTTCAAGGGTGCCGGATTCCACCTGTGGCGCGCTGCCCGAGTTAAGTGTAAGCCAGACGGTCGCCGATTTTCCGATGTTGGCCTGAAGCAGGGCCACGTTATCATTTTGAAGTTCTTTTACGTCCACCGAATCCTGGCGCGAAAAAACGGAGGCCAGTTCGTCGGTGGGGGAAGTGATCCAGAATGTGCCGTAAAGGGCTTTCGGCAGCTCTTTTGTTTCGTAGCGACCGTTTTTTACGGGCACTTTGCCCGATTTGTACAGGAGCGATTGATTACTTTTGAAGATCGTAACCGTTCGGATTGCAAGATTTTGTGCCGAGGTTGCGAAGCAGAACAGAACGAAAACGGGGAACAGGGAGACTGTTTTTTCATGGTAACGCGGGTTGTTGCTGTGTCAGGGAGAATAGAGGGTTGCTTGTGATAAACGTAAAAGTTTTAATTTTTGCCTTTAAAAGATTGATTTTTTCAATAATTTGCACAAAACTTTGCAACTGAAAAACAAAAGAGCCTTTCCGACCCGTTCGGAAAGGCTCTTTTGTCCCCACCATTTAATTTTTGTATTATGATTAATCAGGAAAAAGAAGCGAACGATCCCGCCACGAAAACGCATGAAAACGGCGAAACGCCCCACAAAATGAAAAAGTGGAGCAAAATGCGCGGCGAAAACGCCTGGACGATGTTCAAGGTGATGGCGGAATTTGTCGACGGATTCGAAACACTCAACAAAATCGGGCCCTGTATCTCCATTTTTGGCTCGGCGCGCACCAAACCCGGCACCCATTATTACGAACTGGCCGTTAAAATCGCCAGCCGCCTCACCGAAGAAGGATACGGCATCATCACCGGCGGCGGCCCCGGCATTATGGAAGCGGGCAATAAAGGCGCCTGGATGAAGGGTGGCCCTTCCGTCGGGCTAAACATCGACCTGCCGTTCGAGCAAAACCACAACACCTTTATATCGCCGGATAACAACCTGAAACACAGGTATTTCTTCGTACGAAAGGTGATGTTTGTCAAATACGCCCAGGCCTTTGTGGTGATGCCCGGCGGCTTCGGCACACTCGACGAAATGTTCGAGGTACTAACGCTGGTGCAGACCAAAAAGATCACGCCGGTACCCATCGTGCTGGTGGGAAAAGAATTCTGGGAAGGGCTGAAAAACTGGATCATCGAGGTGATGCTCGAACGCCACCACAACGTCAGCAACGACGACATGGACCTGTTTTATATCACCGACAGCCCCGACGAAGTGGCGCAGTATATCAACCATTTTTATGCGGGCGACCGGGTGGAAAAACTCTCCCCCAATTTCGAATTGTAGAATTTTATTAAATTTTTTTGGAATACCTGTTCACGGTTTTCGGGGTAACCGCATTATCTCATGAAAACCACATGAAAATGTTTTGTACCGGCGGCTGATAAATTCCAAAAAAGCGCACCCTGTGTGACCCCGCATACGGCCAGGGCTCCAACAACCAAAACCCCAAAACCACCCCGATACCAATACCTCAAAATCCCCGAATCCCAATCGCCAACGATCGCCGGGAAACCACGCATCAGCAACCCCGAAAGGTTTCCCCGGCGAGCGTGGTGAAGTTTCAAAAACAAACTTCGGGGGAAAAAATATCCGGTTTTTCAACAACAGGAGCCATTCCGATATTCGGCGATGGTTCCTGTTCTATTTTACCGGAGCGCGTCCAGCGCATTTTGCGCTTGTTTTCGAAAGGTGATTCCGTCTTTCGAATTCAGGTAGGCCTGAAGTGTTTTTTGTGCCTGCACCCGGTCGCCGGCGCCTGCGTAAGCGAGCCCGAGGTAATAATAAGCCGGTACCTGGTAGATATGGTCCGTTGCTGTTACAGGTTGCAGGGCGACGACGGCGGCGGCATACTGGTGGTCGCCGAGCAAAGCAACGCCCTGGTAGAAGCGGTATTCCGGTTTTTCGGGAAAATCGGCGACGACGGCGCTCAGGGCTTGTGCCGCTTCCCGGAACCGGGTGGTATCGTTGTACAACTGGAAAGCGTCGAGCACCGATTGCGGGACGGGGTCGTTGCGGTCGTCGGGCCCGCCCAGGCTCATGGATGGAAGTTTATTGGGATAGTATTGAAAATTGCTGTCGGCGATCGCCTGGAGACTCGGCGCGGGTTTGTCAGGCCGGGTTAAAAACCAGCAGGCAGCGGCAAACAGCGTTATGGCAGCGGCGACGGAAAGTGCTCTTTTCCAATATATTACCGGGCGAAAAGGCGCTTGAAGGTTGTTTTTCCAGTCCGGGTTTTGGATGCCGTCGGAAAGCGACATCTTTTTTACCTGCCCGGCCAGACGTTGCCGCCACTCGAATTCGCGAGCCGCTTCCGGGTCGTTTGCCAGCAATTCCTGTAAGGCCCCGGCTTCGGCATTTGTCAGGGTATTGGAAAAATAGGATTCGATAAGTTGGTCGGTGCGGGTGTTCATAATTGTCGTGTTTCGAAGGGATTAGGATTCATTTTTTCGGATCCTGTCGAGGCAACGTTTTCTGATCTGCCGGACCACTTCGGGGCTTGCATAACCAAGCACGTCGGCGATTTCCTGGCTGGTCATTTCCTCTTTGTAGGTGAGGATCAGGATGCTTCTACAGGGTTCTCCAAGGGCGTTTACTTTAGCCCAGAGGTTATCATTATCTTGATTTTCAATTATTTGCGATTCCACACCCGGGTCAGTTTCCTGTATTGGAGGAAGGTTTTCACTGCCCGGCATGGAAATCCTTTTGTTTTTTCGCAGAAAAGCCTGGATCAGTTTTTTTCCGATACCGAACAAGTAGGTACACAGGGTTCCAACCAAGCCGACAAGCCTGCCGGATTCGATGTTGAGCACCATGATCATCAGTGCATTTTGAAAAATGTCGGCGAGATCATGAGCGCCTGCCGAATGATGTTCCCGCCCCCACCGGATAAACTTGGGGCGGCATGTTGTATAAATACCGGACACCACCCCGTTGGGGTCGCGCCGGAACTCGGCTAGTTCATCCCGTTTTTCAGTCATACTGGTTGTTTGCCGAAAGGCTGCCGGATTGTTGAAGTACTTGCAGCCCGTCAGGCAAATGTAGAGACGGGACTTTAGTGGTTAATGCCTTTAGCCGAAAAAATGTTAACGGCGGCGTATTGTTATTTATAAAAAATTATATTTGTATTGCTTTTGCGGTTAATGTTCACGTTTTATCTGTTAAAGGCATTATTCTTCCAAAAAATATGATCAAATGAAAAGCATTTCCCGAATAGTTGCACTATTTCCGGCTGTTGTTTTTGGTTTTTATGTACAAGGCCAGTCTCCTTGCCTGGGAGTCGGAACGGAAAGTACCTGCCCTTCAGATCCTACGGCGCTTCTTGCAATACCCGCAAACAGTACCAACATTACCTTTAGCCTCATTAACCCGGAAGACGGAATAGAACCTCCGGATACAAACGCCCGATATAAAGCTTTTTGGATTTTTGGAGATGGCACGTTCAAGTTCCATGAAGATATCAATAAGGCGAGTGATCTGGCTTCGCATAGTGAAACACATACTTATTTACACCGGGCGAGTTACAAACCTTCGGTGGTATTGACCGAGAAAAAAAGTAACACATCGCCCCCTCAAGGGCCCAAACGATTTGTTTCTGTCCCGCCCCAGGCAGCGCCTGCATGGGTTTCACAAATCCAGTCGGGCTCCTCTATGGATATATTCCCAAGCGGGATGAACAGGCCCAATTACTCAACGGCCTTTGTGGTTTCCGCCAGGAAAGAAGATACCGAAATATCCGGGATATTCTTTTTCTATAACAGCCTGAATTCGGGAAACGGATACGCCGCCGGCGACTTGCACGACCAGTTCAATGATTGGAGTTTGCTCCCGGATTATTTTACCAATGTCAATGCAGGTGATATAACTCCGAGGTCTACATTGACCGATCTCCCTGCATTCAATACGTTTGTCGCACCTTTTTTGAACCTCAAAAACCAATATAAAAACTACATATTCGTTCCCGTGGATAAACCTGCAAACGGTAACCCGGGCCTCATGGGGCGTATCCCGCCGACATTTACGGAGGCCAGGTTTTTTCCGGTATTGCGCACGATGTGGCAAAACGCGTGGGCTGTTTCCACTACTGCAATGCCCAAGGGCAAGTATCTGGCCATAGCTGTTGGTTCCGAACATCACGACCCGGCCAACCCGCCGGATTACTGGAGCGGCTTAATAAATGATGTGAGCGGTGAAATATCACCCACGATCAACCAAAATACGCTGGAAATAACGAGTGGCAACTCCAACAAGCTTTACATCCGTGGATTGGCCGTTTCAGAGGTGGAGATGGCGGGGTCTATTGATCCCAACGACCTCGCCATTATCAGTGTGTGCCCGAAGGGTCGTGACCAGTATGAAGTAACGTTTGAAATGAAAGTATGTAATTCGGGCTATTTGGAGGCTCAAAATTTCCGTTTGTTCCTGAAAGACTTTACCAAGGGGAAATTGTTATCCCAGCCTGTTTTTCTGATCCCTGCGGAAGCCCCTGTATCCGAAGAACACCTGCCCGCTTTGGGCAATAATGATCAGTGGGACTACCGGTGGAATATCTCCCTGGACGGTGCTCACCAGCCAGTAAAAAGCAATCAGGAGCCGGAGAGTTGCAAAAGCACAAGATTCACCGTGCTGACAAACTGGGATGGCGTCAGCCAGCTGGCTCAAGGCCGTGCGTTGCAGTTGTGCGTATTTTTTGATAAAGCCCCTGATGATTGCACCTTTAACCTGGCGCTACCCGATGGAGCCGTCTCGCAAGACACCGGCTACAATGCTCCTCCCGGGTGCCGGATACCGCCGGTAGAAGAAACTTCTGCGTGCGATTGTTGCAAACCTCAGTACACGACGATCATTATTATCCAGATTTCCACTCTTGTTCTGGTGCTGCTGATTGCCTGGCTGCTTATCCGGAAAGTGTACCCGGATATCTTTCAACGCCTTTTTGGGAAATCGGGAAGGGGAGCATAAATTTTGTATTTTGATATACCCGTTTTACAAATCGATTTTTTTTCTTGTTCTCTTTCTCGTTTCCGGGCAAGTTGCAGGCCAGGTCTCCGATTCTCTGGAAGCCGAGAAGTATTTTTCCCTGTATGAGGAAAAAACAGAACTTCAGCAATACGATTCGGCCATCGAATCAATGCACAAAGCGATCTTTCTTTTCAGGAAAGCCGACGCCCTGGGCAAATGGCTGTCTATCCAGCGTATTGAATCTTCACGGATTGCCGAACAGTTGAAACAACCGTTCAGGGCGCTTGAAATGATGGACAACACTTTGCGAGAAATGAAAAAGTGGCGCAAACCGCGCAATGAACGGGAATCTCAGTTTTTGTGCTTTTTTTACCAGACCCAGGGCTATATTGCCAAGCAGTATGCGGAAGACTTTGTGCGGGCCAAAACGGCACTGGAAAACGCCTACGATATTTTTCATGGGTCACTCGACGGGCATTATGACTACTTTGCCGGTTTCTCCTTTTTCCAGCTCGGCAACACCTACGTCCGCTTTGGCGAATTTGAAAGCGCCAAACATATGTTTGAAGAAGGCCTGGCATACAGCCGCAAGTACAAATATCCGCCTTCGGCCAAATTCGCCGACCACGGCGGCATGTATGTCACTATGGGGAATTATGCCAAAGCCAAACAGATCTTTCTGCAAGGAATGGTTTATCCCGGTTTGCCCGAGGAAGATTTTTTGTTTAATAAATTGAGCCTGGCCGAATGTTTAGCCAAAATGAACGACCTCGAAGGGGCTCTCAGGATCAACCGCGAACTGGAATCCCAACTGAATAAACCCTTAAAAGAAGCACCCGGCAAACTCCCCGAATTCAGGCGTTACCTGTATGAAAACTACGGCATCATATACGCGGCGAAAGGCGACTGGAACAACGCTTTGTTTTGGTACCAAAAAGCGCTCGATACTTCCAAAAGTTACGCCAGTTCAACCAAACGGGAAGAAGCGCAGTTCGAAAACGACATCGGCGCCACCCTGCTGCAATGCGGCCGCGCCGGCGACGCACTGGAGGCTTATCATCGCGCCCTGCAATACATTTTGCCGTCCTTCAAAAAGTCTTCCGACCACAACCCCCTGCCGTCCGATCTGACGGCGGAAAACGTGATCCACAAGGCCTTGCACGGCAAAGCGCGCGCGTTCCTCGCCCTTGGAAAACCCGAAAAAGCGCTTCGTTGTTACGAACTCATCCCGGAAGTGGAAGCCAAACTCCGCGCCACACACGCCTACGAATCGTCGTCGCTGCTGGCGCTCGGTGAAAGCCGGAAACGTTTCGACGAAGCCATCGCCGTCGCCTGGCAACTTTACGAAAGCAGCAACCACGAACGTCAATACGCCGAACGGGCTTTTTTGCTCAGTGAAAAAGCCCGGGGTATGCTCCTGCTCGAAAGCTTAGTGCAGGCACAGGCCGACTACCGGCTGCCCGAAAATATCCGCCGGACGGAAAACGACCTCAAGGTCAGGATGGCCTGGTACGAACACGAAATTGCCGGTGAAAAACAAGCGGGTTCCAAAACAGACCCGGCGCGCCTGGCCCAACTGGAAAAAGACCTGTTCCAACTCAAACAGGAACAGGAACAACTCAAAACAACGCTGCGCGAAAACTTTCCGGATTACGCCCGCTTGTCGGAAGAAGTTCATTTTCTGAACGTTGCGGAAGTGCCCGCGCTGCTCAGGTCCGGGCAGGCGATGCTCAATTATTACCTGACCGAAGCAGACGCCTATATTTTTTATTTCGACGCCGCCGGCATGTTCGGCTGGCGGAAAGCCGGCCTGCCGACGGCTTTCCGCACCACCATTTCGGGCTTTGCCCAATACATGTACGATGGCGACGAAAACGATAAAAAACGCCAAACGGCTTTTCAACAAACGGCTTTTGACCTGTACGAATTCCTGCTCGAACCCGAATTGCGCACCGCCGCGCGCGGCATTCGCAGCCTGCTGATCGTGCCCGACGACGCGCTGGTGTTTGTTCCGTTTGAAATTTTGCTGCGCCAACCCGGCACAGGCGCCTGGCGCGAGCTGCCCTGGCTGCTCCGCGATTTCAGCATCGGGTACGCCTATTCATCCACCCTGCTGCGCAGGCAACAGGACATCAGCCGCCAACACCGGCAAACAGCCGCGCCGCGTTATCCGATGGGCGGTTTTGCGCCTTCCTATGCCAAACCGGGCGTTCAAACCGGAACAACCCGGAGTTTTTCCCTGACGGACGGCGGCCCGATATACGACATCAAAAGCACGCAGGAAGAGTTGAAAAAAGTACACGCCCTGACGGGTGGGGTAGCATTTTACCGGGAGCAAGCCACGGAAGAACAATTTAAAACCATCGCCGCCGAATGCCGGGTTTTGTTGCTGGCTATGCACGGATTGGCCGACGACGAACACCCCGAGCGCTCCTGCCTGTTATTCGGCATCCCGTCGACGGATTCCTTAAAAAATAACGTGCTGTACGCCAGCGAATTACAGATCATGCAACTGCACGCCGACCTGGCCGTTTTGAGCGCCTGCAATACGGGTTTCGGCAAATTCCACAAAGGAGAAGGGGTGTACAGCCTCGCCCGCGCTTTTGCGGCAGCCGGGGTGCCCTGCACGGTCATGAGTCTTTGGAGGCTGCACGAAAAAACGGCGCCCAAACTGGTTGAAGCCTTTTTTAAACATTTGCGGGACGGAAAAACCAAAGACGAAGCCCTGCGGATGGCCAAGCTGGAATACCTCGCGCTCGATGAAAATTATGAAATGAGTCACCCGTTTTACTGGGCGGGCGTAATGGCTACAGGCGACTTATGCGCCCTGCACCCAACCAATTACCTTCAAATGTTGGGTTGGCTGCTGGGTATCGCGATCGTCGGAATACTGGGCGCCTGGTTTTGGCGGCGGCGAAAGAAAAATTCCTGACCCCCGGGGTTGTTTTTCACCTGTTTTTTTGGACAGATTCTAAAACTGCGGAGCGCTTGCTTGAAAACGGACGCCCCGCAGTATCTTTGCACCGCCGTTGCGGCCACCACTATTTTCCCCTGCGTAACGGCGTGTGCAAATCCTAGTTGCCTTACCAATTTAAAACTACATTATGCAAGAAATCGGACTCAGGAATCCCTCAGCAAACCTGGAAGAAATCGGCCTCAAAAACTGTAAAACCGCCTACTGGAACCTCACCCCGGAAGAACTCGTCGAACATACTTTGTGCAAGGGAATGGGCCAGTTGGCCGACAGCGGCGCCCTCGTTATCCAGACCGGAGAATTTACCGGCCGCTCACCCGACGACCGCTTTATCGTAAAAGACAGCGATACCGCCGATAAAGTAAACTGGGGAAAAGTGAATATCCCGTTTGACGGCCGCAAGTTTGACAAACTCTGGCGCAAATGCTGTAATTACCTGAAAAAGAAGGATGTATATGTTCGCGACGTGCACGCCAACGCCAGCGCAAACCCCGATTATCAGCTTCGTATCCGGGTGGTGACCGAATATCCCTGGAGCAATCAGTTTGCCAACAATATGTTCCTCCGCCCCGAACGCAGCGAACTGGATCGTTTCGATCCGCGCTGGACGGTGCTTTGTGTTCCGGGTTTTAAAGCCAACCCGGCAGAAGACGGCACGCGGCAGCACAATTTTGCCATCGTAAACGTAAAAAAACGCCGGCTGCTGATCGGCGGAACGGGTTATACCGGCGAAATCAAAAAAGGCATTTTTTCCGTCATCAATTTTGTGCTGCCCACCCGCTCCAAAGACGCCCTGCCCATGCACTGCTCCGCCAACGTGGGTAAAGACGGCGATATCGCGCTGTTCTTCGGCCTTTCCGGCACCGGAAAAACGACCCTCAGCGCCGATCCGAACCGCCCCCTCATCGGCGACGACGAACACGCCTGGGGTGAAAACGAGGTGTTCAACTTCGAAGGCGGGTGTTACGCCAAAACCATCGACCTGACCGAGGAAAAAGAACCCGATATTTTCCGCGCCATCCGCCACGGCGCTATCCTGGAAAACGTCAAATTTATTCCCGGGACCCGCACAGTCGATTTTTCCGACAGAAGTGTCACCGAAAACACCCGGGTATCGTACCCGATCCACCATATTTCCAACGCCGTGTCGCCGAGCCGCGCACAAGGTGATCCGAAAAACATCTTTTTCCTCACCTGCGACGCCTACGGTATCCTTCCTCCCATCTCGCAACTCACGCCCGAACAGGCGATGTACTACTTTATCAGTGGTTACACGGCGCGGGTAGCGGGCACGGAAGTAGGCATCAAAGAGCCCAAATCAACTTTTTCGGCTTGTTTTGGAGCTCCGTTCCTGCCCTTGCACCCGGCGAAGTACGCCGCCCTGCTCGGCAAAAAACTGCGCAAAAGCAAAGCCAAAGTGTGGCTGATCAATACAGGCTGGAGCGGCGGCGCTTACGGCACCGGTAGCCGGATCAAACTTTCCTATACCCGCGCCATGATCACGGCGGCCCTCAACGGCGAACTCGCTAAAGTTGCCTTCGACAACCACGAGGTGTTCGACCTGAGCATCCCCGTTTCCTGCCCGGGGGTGCCGTCCGACCTGCTCAATCCGCGCAATACCTGGGCGGATAAAAAGGCCTACGACAAAATGGCCAATCAACTGGCCAATGAGTTCGTTAATAATTTTGCAAAATACGCCGACGAGGCCAAAGCGGAAATTCTGGCCGCCGCACCCAGGGTGCTGTCGAAAGTATAAGCTGTTGATTATCGGGAACCTGCCAAGGCGGGGTTTCCCGCAGATGACACAGATTCCGCAGATTTTCGCGAATAGTTTCAAAAAAAGCGAAATAAAATCTGCGTTATCCGGGCGATCTGCGGGAAGTCCCGCCTTTTTGTTTGCCCGGAAAGGCCGGACTGACCTACTTTTGTTTCCGGAAACCGATTTATCCACCAACCAAATTCAGCGTTCCGTGAAAACAATCCTCCTTGTGTTTACTTTTTCTGCGGCGACCCTTTTCTTTTTTGCCTGCAAACCAACCCAATACACCACCGAAAATCTGCCCGACCGCCAGTTGCGCTGGGGCAGCGGCGGCGGGTATGTCGGCAAAGAAACCACCTACACCCTGCTCGACAACGGACAGGTTTTTGTGCGCGAAACGGGTGGCAAACTCGCCGAAACAACAAATACCAAACCCAAAAAAGCCAAAGTATTGTACGAAACAATGGGAACCCTCGGGCTTTCCACCCTCGATTTTCAGCACCCCGGCAATATCTACAACTTCATAGAAGTGCTGAACGGTACCGACATCAATCGCATCAGCTGGGGCGAAAAAGGCCACGCGGTGGATCAGCAGGTGCAGGACTTGTACAGGCAGCTGAACGAACTGGTGAAAAAATAGATTTCCCTTTCCAAACGATTGTAAATCATTCTTTTATTCCATGAAAAACATACCATTTTTTTCCGCGCTTTTTATCGGCGCAACCCTGTTCCTGGCCTGTTCCGGGGGCCAGAAAGCCTACAACAAACCCGCTGCAACGGCAAAAACGACCACAGCGCCCGCTCCAGCCGAAGACAAAGTATTGCTCGATACCTTCGCCGACCTGCAAATCCTTCGTTACGAGTTGCCGGGCTGGGACAAACTCGACCTGCGCCAGAAAACGTTTATTTATTACCTCTCTGAAGCCACGCTCGCGGGCCGCGACATCATTTATGACCAGCATTGCAAATACAACCTCGCCGTGCGCAAAACCCTGGAAGGTATTTTTGACACTTACAAAGGCGACCGCGCCTCCGCCGACTGGAAGGCCTTCGAAGTGTACGCCAAACGGGTGTGGTTCAGCAACGGCATTCACCACCACTACAACGAATCGAAGATTGTACCCGGATTCTCCAAAACGTATTTCACCACCTTAGTGCAAAACTCCGATCCGAAAAAACTGCCCCTGCTCGGCGGAGAAGACGCCAACGCCCTGATCGCCAAACTCAACCCGGTACTTTTTGACCCCGCTTTTATGGCCAAAAGGACCAACAAAGAAAAAGGTATCGACGTGGTAAAAGGCTCTTCCGTGAATTTTTACGAAGGGGTCAGCGCCGAACAGGTAGACGCTTTTTATGAAAATCTGCTGAAATCCGCCGGGGCCACCCCGCCTTCTTTCGGCCTGAATTCCAAACTCGTGGGGGATAAATTCGGCAAACTCACCGAGCAGGTCTGGAAAGCCGGCGACGGCAATATGTACGGCGCCGCCATTTCAAAAATTGTGGAAAACCTCGAAAAAGCGATGCCTTTCGCCGAAAACAAACAGCAGAAAAAAGCCATCGGCCTGCTCGTGGAATACTACAAATCCGGCGACCTGCGCAAATTCGACGAATACAACATGGCCTGGGTAAAAGACACCAAAAGCAGCATCGACTTTATCAATGGCTTCATAGAAGTGTACCACGACCCGAAGGGTTACAAAGCCGACTGGGAAGCCATCGTGCAGTACAACGACCCCGATGCCACGGAAAAAATGGCCATTGTGAGCAAAAACGCCCAGTATTTTGAAGACAACAGCACCATTCCTGCGGATTGCAAAAAGAAAAAGGTGCAGGGGGTTTCCTACCGCGTTATCAATGTGGCAATGGAAGGCGGCGACTGCGCGCCCAGCACCCCCATCGGCGTCAACCTGCCCAATTCCAACTGGGTGCGGGAACTCTACGGCTCCAAATCCATCAGCCTCAACAACATTGAAAACGCCTACGGCAAAGCGGGCGGCGCTTTGGCCACCGTCGAATTTGCCCACGACCCCGAAGAAGTCGAAAACGCCAAAAAATACGGTGAAGCCTGCGGCAAAATGCACACCGCCCTGCACGAAGTGATCGGGCACGCCAGCGGCCAGCTCAAACCCGGCGTACCGGAACCCAACGTCACGCTCAAACAATATTCCAGCACGCTCGAAGAAGGCCGCGCCGACCTCGTGGCCCTCTACTTTATGCCCGACCCCAAACTGGTGGAATGGGGGCTCCTGCCCGACGCCAACGCCTTCAAGGCCGAATACGACAACTATATCCGCAACGGCCTGCTCCAGCAACTGCGCCGCCTGCCGCCCGGCGCAGACATCGAGGAAGACCACATGCGCAACCGCCAGCTCGTGGCAGCCTGGGCCTTCGAAAAAGGCAAAAAAGACAACGTGATCGCCCGGGTGGAACGCGGCGGCAAAACCTACTACGACATCCGCGATTATACAAAACTGCGCGTGTTGTTTGGTCAGTTACTTTCTGAAATTCAACGAATTAAGTCGGAAGGCGACTACCAGGCTGCACACGACCTGGTGGAAAACTACGGCGTAAAAACCGATGCCGCTACCGGCAAACAGGTGAAGGAACGCTACGCCGCCCTGCCCACCAAAGCGTATTCGGGTTTTGTACAACCCCGGCTGGTGGCCGTAAAAGACGCCCAGGGCAAAATCACCGACATCAAAGTGGAATCCGAACCCGACTTCGTGAAACAAATGATGCGTTACGGGAAGCAGTATTCGTTTTTGCCGGTGAATAATTGAAGCCGGAAACAGGATGAGGTCGTCCGCAAGTCCCGGTTTTGACAGGATTTACAAGATTTACAGGTTTTTGTAGTGCCTGTTTTCAGGAAAAACCTGTAAATCTTGTAAATCCTGTCAAATAACCTGCTTGTAAGGAAATCCTGTGTCATCTCATATAAGTTAAACCCCGATGTATAACTTGAAAAAATACCCCTTTCGCGACCCCCTTTTTTTGAAATACACTGCAAAAAAACGTACAACACCCTGAAAAACAACCCAATACGACGCGGGAATCGCAGTGTGTTTTTTCTGTATATGTTGAAAAATCGCGTTTTTTTACAAAAAACGCGATTTTTTTCCCTGAAAATTTTGAAATGACGCGGGGGTTTTTACATCTTTACAACCTGAAAAACAAACGCTTAAGCGGATTTCCGCCCTTCCAGCCCATATCCATTACGATGAGGATTGAAACAAAAAGCAGATACTGCTCCGCGGTCGCCTATCTGCTTCCAGCCCATATCCATTACGATGAGGATTGAAACTGATGTATTGGTTGGTCGCCACACTTCGGCTTCCAGCCCATATCCATTACGATGAGGATTGAAACCATTTCCTCTGGTTTTAGCTTGCCAGCGACTTCCAGCCCATATCCATTACGATGAGGATTGAAACGTCGCGGCCTACGGGTTGTACCGAACGAATCTTCCAGCCCATATCCATTACGATGAGGATTGAAACTTCCAAAGAAACAAGGCAGGAACACTTTTCATGGCTTCCAGCCCATATCCATTACGATGAGGATTGAAACTGCCCGGTCCTTCCAGCCCATATCCATTACGATGAATTGAAACTATGCGGCTTATCTTCCAGCCCATATCCATTACGATGAGGATTGAAAACCGCAAAACCTCCGCGGCCTTAAGCTTCCAGCCCATATCCATTACGATGAGGATTGAAACTGGAAGCCTCAGGATTGGACGTTGTGACGAGATCTGGTCGCTTCCAGCCCATATCCATTACGATGATTGAAACCCTAGTGTCGCGGTGACTGCCAGTCACCGCCTCACTACTTCCAGCCCATGTCACCAACTCATGGGCTGACTGGCAGTCAGCCCATGAGTCAGCCGCGCGATGGGAATTGAAAACCAAAACCAATCAGGGGGGGTATCCTGTCTAAAATCGCTCCCTTTAAAAACCATAGATCATTTCGTTATTTTCATACAAACCTGCCAGATTTTCAAAACCTGGCAGGTCTGTATGAAAATAACGAAACATAATTTGGCGCCCTTTTTTGGGAAGCATGCCCGTAAAACCTCCACTCTTCCCGCCGGGTCAGCCCGTCCGTTTTCCCTGCCATATCCATAGTGACAAGCGCTGCAACAGGCGCAGTGTTCCCGCGAGCCACAGGGCTTCGTTCGCCGGCAATTAAATGTTGTTAAAAACAAGGCCGGGTGCGTATTAAAAACTGTTAAGACCGTAAAGTTGGGTTAAACAGGCGCCCGAATCCGGTATTTTAAGGGACGCGGGTTTATTTGTTGGAAACTATAAAACGCTTTCAACATGAAAACCAGACTCCTTTTTGCTCCGCCATCCTGCTTTTTGTATCCTGTACCGGTTACTACGGCGTCGTCAGAAGTACAACGGATGAGTACAAAAACAGCAGAACTATCCGGCTGCTGCTGTCTTTTCATACCCGCGAATACGACAGCGAGGTAAAAAACATCGACATGACCTTTGTCCGGGTCATTTTGCCCGGCGGCCGGGAAGAAGCCGGGCTGTACGCACAGGTGGACAAATCCAGCTCCGCCTTTGACCTGAAGGAAGAAGGGTTTATCAAAATTGACGGCCGGAAATTCCCGATTGTATTGCAGGATCGCCGCGAAAATACCCTCAGCAAGGTCGAAAACACCACCACTACCCATAGTGTGCAGGACACATCGGGCGTCAGCACCCTCTCCGTGGTGACGGGAAGCAGCAGCACCAACTGGAAACAGGCTTATTTTTATTGTCCGCTCAGCACGGAGCAGGTCGAGGCCATAAAAAACTGCCGCCAGCTCGAGTTTCGTTACTACGCCGGTCCCGACCCCGCTACCATCAGCGTAAAACCCTCGTACCTGGGAAAGATCCGGAAATGGGCGGAAGCAAAATAGGTGCGGAGTGGCGGGTGAGTAGAACTTGTCTCGAAACCTTACTTGACATCTCTTGTTTTTTGTGCCTATTTTCGCCTTTAAAACAGCATCTCAGGCATGAAAAACAAATACCTCTGCTCACCCGCCATTACCCTGATGAAGGTGGGTTTTATACTTTTCCCGTTTTTGCTTTTTTCGCAAAAACCCGCCAAACCCAGTGCGGCCGACCTGCACCAGGCAATCAAAAAACTGAATGTACTCGGCTCGGTACTGTACGTGGCCGCTCACCCCGACGACGAAAATCAGCGCCTTATCAGTTTTTGCGCCAATGAAAAACTGTACGACGTCACCTATCTTTCGCTCACCCGGGGCGACGGCGGGCAAAATCTCATCGGTCCGGAAATCCGCGAAATGCTCGGCGTGTTGCGCACCGAAGAATTGCTGATGGCGCGCTCCGTCGACGGCGGCAAGCAGCGTTTCACCCGCGCCAACGATTTCGGCTATTCCAAAAACCCGGAAGAAACGCTGCGCATCTGGGACAAAGATGCCGTGCTGGCCGATGTGGTGTGGGCCTTCCGCGAAACACAACCCGACGTGGTGATCAACCGGTTCAATCACACGGTCGCCAACAACAACCACGGCCACCACGTCGCCTCCGCTTTACTCGCCGTGGAAGCCTTCGACCTTGCCGGCAAAACGGATGCCTACCCGGAACAACTGCAATCGACCAAACCCTGGCAACCGAGGCGTATTTTTTTCAATACTTCCTGGTGGTTCTACGGCAGCCGCGAAGCGTTTGACAAAGCCGACAAAACCAACCTGTATCCGCTCGACCTGGGCGTTTACCTGCCCCTGAAAGGCAAAAGCAACAACGAAGTGGCCGCCGAAGCGCGTTCCATGCACCGCTGCCAGGGATTCGGCGCCATGAGCAGCCGCGGCGAAAGTGTGGACTGGTTCGATTTTATCAAAGGAGACCGACCTCCGGAAAAAGACCCCTTTGCCGGCATCAACACCACCTGGACGCGGGTGCAGGGCGGCGAAAAAATCAGCCCGCTGTTGTCCAAAATCGACCGCGAATACCGCTCCGACAACCCTTCGGCGAGTGTACCCGATCTGCTGGCCGCCATGCAAATGATCGCAGCACTGCCCGACGGACACTGGAAACAGGTGAAACTGCGCGATATTAAAGAAGTGATCCGGGGCTGTTTGGGGCTTTACCTTGAAGCTACGGCCGCCGAACCTACCGCCACCCCGGGCGAATCCGTCAAAATTCACCTCGAAGCCATCAGCCGGGCGCCGGTGTCGGCGGGAACCGTCACCCTGGGCAGTATATCGATTCAACCCGGCCTGTTCGACACGGTATATGCCGCCGCCTTGCAGCCCAACAAAGGTTTTGCGACAGACCGCGCTGTAAAAATCCCGGAAAACGCACTTTTTACATCGCCGTACTGGTTGGTAAAACCTGCCACGCTGGGTATGTATAATGTTGAAAATCACCAACTTCGTGGTGTTCCGGAAACGCCGCGTTTTGCCAAAGTGCGGTGGTCGGTCGCCGTGAACGGGATCCCGCTCGAATACGAAACCGACGTGGCGTATAAGGTGGAAGAATCGGCCATCGGCGAAGTCTGGCGGCCGTTTGAAGTGTTGCCGCCGGTATTCGTGGAATTCACCGAATCGTCTTATTTAGTTACTTCCGGCCACTGCCCGGTCACGTTGCGGGTAAAAGCGGGCCGCGACAGTGTTCGGTGCAAGCTTATCCTCGGCAGCCCGCAAGGCTGGCCGAACGGCCATTCTTCCGAAAATATGCCGGAGTTTGTTTTGAATAAAAAAGGGGAAACCCGCGAATTTACCTTCGATCTGCAAGCATTTTCCGGCCCGGATGAAGTGACCCTGCACGCTTTCGCACAAATCGGCAAAATCGCCTACCCGTACAGCCTCATTTCGATCAAATACGATCACATCCCGCAGCAAAGTGTGCTGATGCCCGCCACCGCACACGCCGCCCGGACCGATGTAAAAGTGACCGCCAAACACGTCGGTTATTACATGGGCGCCGGCGACGAAATTCCCAGGGCTTTGCACCTGATGGGCTGCCAGGTTACCACACTCGAAGCGAAAGACATGGAGGCCGAAAATCTGAAAAAATTCGACGCCATCGTGATCGGTATCCGCGCCTACAATACCAAGGAGGATCTTAAATTTCACCACCAAAAACTGCTCGATTACGTTCAAAACGGCGGGACGCTGGTGGTGCAATACAATACCAACAACGAACTCGTACTCGATCAACTGGCGCCCTATCCCATGAAACTTTCCCGTGCGCGGATCACCGACGAAACGGCCGAAGTTCGTTTCCGCCTGCCGGACCACGTCGTGTTAAACACACCCAACAAACTGACAACCAAAGACTTCGATGGTTGGGTGCAGGAGCGTGGACTTTATTTTCCCAATGAATGGGACGCCAATTTTGACGCCCCTCTTTCCAGCAACGACCCCGGCGAAAAACCCGCCGACGGGGCATTGCTGGTGGCCAAATACGGCAAGGGACACTACATCTACACCGGACTTTCTTTTTTCCGCGAATTACCGGCAGGTGTGCCCGGCGCCTACCGGTTGTTTGCCAACCTGATCTCGCTCGGCGTGCAGCAGCCATGACGGACAAGTTGTTTTTGTTTTAATAGACAGGATTTACAGGATCTACAGGTTTTATTTTCGTCGGCAAAGCTGACTTTAACCTGTAGATCCTGTAAATCCTGTCTACAAAATAACCCGTCCCTTTTTACCCGTAACAACGTGTCAAAACTCGCCGAAAAAACGGAAATCAACAGCCGGGCAGATTTGCTCGCGCAACCCGCTTTTTTTACGCAACGATTTGTATACGAGCAACTTGTTTTTGCGGAAATAGCCGGCGGCGGCGCAGGCGCCCGCTTAGTGGCGATCAACCGGGAGAGCCAGGTGTATTATTGCAGTTGCCCCTTTCGCCCGAAACCCTGCGTGCACGCTTTGGCACTCGGTGTACTTCTTGCGCGGGAAAACGAAGCTTCTTTTACCCCCGTCGCCGAATTGCCGGAGCCGGTAAAAGCCCTGCTGGCCGGGCTTCCGGCCGGCCGCCGGTATTCCCCTGCCGGCTCCGAAAATCGCGCCGCGGCCAGAGAACAGCGGCGGTTCGAACGCCTCGAACGCGCTGCAGGCGGTTTTGAAGACCTCGAAACCTGGCTGCTCGACACCATCCGGCGCGGATTGGCCACCGTTGTTTCGGAAGACCCGCGCTGGTGGGACAATATCGCGGTACGTATGGCCGATGCTTCCATGCCCGGTCTGAGCCGCACCCTGCGCCTGCTGGGCCAAATTCCGGCCTCCGACCCCAATTGGGCCGAAAAAACGGCTTCGACCCTCGGCGAATGCTACCTCGCCGCGCGCGCTTTTCGAAAACGTAGCAGTTTGCCCGAAAATCTGCCGTACGACCTTCAGAATTTTGTCGGTATCGCTGCCAAAAAAGAGGAAGTTGTGGCCGCTAAGCTGTTCGAAAAAGACTTCTGGGCAGTTGTAGGCCAGGTAGAAGAATCCCTGGAAGACAAATTGGCCGTGCGCCGCAGCTGGCTGATGGCCGGCAATTCCGGCCGTTTTGCACTTTTGCTGGATTTTGCCTTTGGCGGGGGCGGTTTTTCGCCCGGTTTCGAGCCGGGAAGTATTCAACAGGGGACACTTTCCTTTTACCCTTCGGCATTTCCCCAACGCGCTTTGCCGCTCGACGACCTGAAAGAAATACCCAAAAAAGTGGAAAAATTGCAGGGTTTTGAAGATTTTGACACTTTTGCTGGCGAATATGCAGCGGCTCTGGCCCGGCAACCCTGGTTGCAGTATTTTCCGGCCGTTTTTAATCATGCAAGGGTATTGCGGCGAGGCAAGGGCTTTTTTATAAGCGATGTGCAGGAAAGATCGCTACAACTCCGTATCCCGGAAAAAAACGGCTGGCGGCTCCTGGCCCTCGGTGGCGGGCATCCGCTGACCCTGTTTGGCGAATGGGACGGCGCCGTGTTCCGGCCACTCAGCGCTGTGGCGGACGGACGGTTTGTAACGAATATTTCGGCATGACGCAATGACATTTAAGGACAAAACAACAACATGAAAGCAACCATCATCGGCGGCGGCATCATTGGTTTGAGCACGGCCTATTACCTGAATGAAGCGGGTTGGGACGTGACGGTGCTTGAAAAAGGCGATCTGACGGACAATTGTTCTTTCGGCAACATGGGTTACCTGTCGCCTTCCCATTTTGTGCCGCTCGCAGCGCCGGGTATCATCGGCCAGGGCATTTTGTGGATGTTTCGGCAAAAAAGCCCTTTTTACGTGCGCCCCTCCCTGAGTTGGGACCTCATCGACTGGGGTTTAAAGTTTGTGCGGGCTTCCACCAAAAAACACGTCGACCGCAGCGCCCGCCCGCTGGTTGATTTGTTGATGTTGTCCAAACAACTTACTGCCGGGTGGGAAAAAAGTGGCCTCCTGTCTTTCGAATACACGGAACGCGGCTGCGTTATGTATTATCAAACCCGCAAAAAAGAGGAAGAAGAACTTGAAAATGCACGTGTTGCGGAAGGTTTGGGTTTAAAAACGGAAATACTCAACCGCGAACAAGCACAGGCGCTCGAACCCGATCTTTTGCCCGATGTGCGCGGCGGCGTCTGGTTTAAAGACGACGCGCATTTGCATCCCAACACCCTGATGAAACAACTTCCGGCGTTGCTCGAAAAACGCGGCGTACAAATTATCCGAAATGCAGAAGTGACTGGTTTTCAGAAAGAAAGAGGGAAAATTATGGTGGTCAAATATCGTGTAAATAGTGAGCGTTTTACTTTGAGTGAGACGCTCAATACACCCGATCTGGTCGTCCTGGCTGCCGGTTCCTGGTCGCCGTAAGTGGCCCGGATCGTGGGAGAATACCTCCCCTTATGCCCGGCAAGGGATATTCCATGACCGTTGGAAAACCGGCGAAAAAACTAAATTACCCCTGTATTTTACTCGAAGCAAAAGTGGCGCTCACGCCCTGGGCCGAAAGGCTGCGCATCGGCAGCACGATGGAAATCGGCGCCATCAATGACCGCATCCTTTTCCCACGTGTGTTGGGTATCCTGGAAGCCGTGCCCAGATTTTTGCCCGGTTACAACGACGATCCGGTGTTTCGCGACCTCGCCGATGTGGACAAACTGAAAAAGAACCTGCGGGAAAAAGTATGGTTTGGTTTCCGCCCCGTTTCAGCCGATGGTATGCCTTATATCGGCTTCGCCAAAAAAACGGACAACCTGATCATGGCTACCGGCCACGCCATGCTCGGCCTCAGTATGGGCGCCGGCACCGGGAAATTAGTGGCGGAACTGGCCGACGGCAAATCAACTTCCATCGGTATGGAAGCATTTGATCCGAAGCGGTGTTGGAGTCATAAGTCGTGAGTCATAAGTCATAAGGTGAGTCAGGCATTAGTTTTATATTGACTCACAACTCACAACTTATGACTCACGACTCACAACTTATGACTCACAACTTATGACTCACGACTTATGACTCACGACTTATGACTCACGACTCACGACTTATGACTCACTTCCCGTTTTTCACCAACCGGTTATGCTCATCGGGGAAAATAGCGACGGGGCGGAAGGTTTTGGCTTCTTCCGGCGTCAGGAGCGCGTAGGAGATAATGATCACAATATCACCCACTTGCACGCGCCGGGCGGCGGCGCCGTTGAGGCATATTACACCACTGCCGCGTTCTCCCCGAATGGTGTAGGTTTCGATACGTTCCCCGTTGTTGTTGTTTACGATCTGCACCTTTTCGCCTTCGAGAATATTGGCGGCTTCCAGCAACTCTTCGTCGATGGTAATACTGCCGATATAATTCAAATCAGCCTGCGTGACGCGTACGCGGTGTATTTTGCTTTTAAAAACTTCTATCAACATGACGTTTTAAACTTCCGGCTTGATTGCACGACTAAACAGCCGAAAGTCAATTCGGGTTGCAAAAGTAGTGGCCTGTGCCGACCCGACCAATAGCGGGAGCAGAAAGTTTGGTCCGGCAATTTGCAGACGGTTACACCTTCCGGAGTGATAAAGACCTTGAAAATTGAATAATACCCTTTCAAAATCGCCATATTGGCGTACCTTTGCGGCTCTTTTTGAAAAACGGACCGGACCACGACGGTCAACGAACAACGAACATGCGTCGCACGAAAATCGCCGAACTCCTTCGCACGGAACCCATTGGCTCGGAAATATTGGTAAAAGGCTGGGTAAAAGCCTTTCGCAACAACCAGTTTATCGCCCTCAACGACGGCTCCACGCCCCACAACCTGCAAGTGGTGGTGGATTTTGAAAATTCCGACCCGGCCACGCTCGAACGGATCAAATTCGGCGCAGCCATCGGCGCGCGCGGCACCCTGATCGAATCGCAGGGCAAAGAGCAAAAAGTGGAAGTAAAAGCCGCCGAGATCATCATCTACGGCGATTGCAACCCGGAGGAATTTCCGCTGCAACCGAAAAAACAAACACTCGAATTCCTGCGCGAACACGCACACCTGCGTTTCCGCACCAATACTTTTGCCGCGGTGTTTCGCACCCGCCACGCACTGGCTTTCGCCATTCACAAGTTCTTCAACGACAAGGGTTTTTATTACCAGCATACACCCATCATCACGGCCAGCGACGCGGAAGGAGCGGGTGAAATGTTTCGGGTGACCACCCTTCCGCTGGAAAATACACCCCGTACCGAAAACGGCGAGATTGATTTTGACAAGGACTTTTTTAAACGCTCCGCCAACCTCACCGTTTCCGGCCAACTGGAAGCCGAACTGGCCGCGATGGCGCTGGGCGAGGTGTACACTTTCGGCCCCACGTTCCGCGCCGAAAACTCCAATACCACGCGTCACTTGGCCGAGTTCTGGATGATCGAGCCCGAAGTCGCCTTCAACGACCTGACCGACAACATGAATCTGGCCGAGGAGATGCTCCGGTACGTCATCACCTACGCCCTCGAACACTGCGCCGATGACCTGAAGATCCTCGAAGACCGCCTGATCGAAGAAGAAAAAAGCAAACCCCAGGACCAGCGCAGCGAGTTGCCGCTGACCGAAAAACTGCGCTTTGTTACCGAAAATCAATTCGAACGGCTGACTTATACCGAAGCCATCGACATCCTGAAAAATTCCAACCCGAATAAAAAAGGCAAGTTCCAGTTTCCCGTGGAAGGCTGGGGCACCGACCTGCAAAGCGAACACGAGCGCTACCTCGTGGAAAAACACTTTAAAAAACCCGTCATTCTTACCAATTACCCGGCGGCAATCAAGGCCTTTTACATGCGTCAGGACGACCCCAAAGAAGGGGTACCCGGCCCGACGGTGTCCGCTATGGATATTCTTTTCCCCGGTATCGGCGAGATCGTGGGTGGATCGCAACGGGAAGAGCGCTACGACCGGCTGGTGCAGCGTATGGGCGAGATGCATATTCCGGAGAAAGAACTGTACTGGTACCTCGATACCCGCCGGTTCGGCTCCTGCCCGCACGCCGGATTTGGCCTCGGGTTTGAACGTTTGGTGCTGTTTGTGACCGGCATGACCAACATCCGCGACGTCATTGCCTTCCCGCGTTTTCCGGGAAATGCGGAGTTTTGAGCCGCTTTAAGAAAATATTTTTGTGGATAAAGTGACCAAAACGTCTTTAATACGTCTAAATAAGCCCTTTTTTAGTGGAAAAACCAACTTTTTTTCCACACCCCCTTGCGCCGGGTATTAACAAAATCTTAAATTGCATCGTTTTTCTGCATGAATCGCCCCTTAGAACTTTTGCAGACTACGGTTGTTCTAATCCACTTACCGTTAATCCGACTAACCCATTTTATCTGTGGTAATTTGACTGTGACGCTATCCAGCAATTTCCCTGCACCGATTTTTGCCCTCCAAAAAACCTTGAAAGCGTATCCCAGGCAGTCAGATTTTTTAACAAAAATTGGCGAATGAGCGATTTACACACAAATTTAACACTCCCCTCCGACCCTCACAACGTATGCAAAGTAGAACCTTTCGTACATGATGTAGCCACCCGATACAATCTTTCTCCCAACGTCCACGGGAACATTTTAGTCAGCCTCACGGAAGCCGTTACCAATGCAATTCTGCATGGCAATCAGGCCGACGGCAATAAATGTGTATCCATTTCCCTTCGCCGCCAAAAAGACGCACTGTCTATTCGTGTTTCCGATGAAGGCCCTGGTTTCGACCCCACCAACGTACCCGACCCCACCAGTTTTGAATGTATCGAAAAATGCGGCGGTCGCGGACTTTTTTTGATGCGCCACCTCAGCGACGAATGCAGGTTTACCCGCAACGGCAGCACAGTGGAAATGCGCTTCAAACTTGATTGATTTTCAAAAGTTTATTTTGAACGGACCTCCGGAGTTTTCAAAAACTCCGGAGGTTTTTTTATGAGCCGGCCATGAATTTTCCCGAACTGCCCGAACAAACCGAACAAACCCTCTCCTTTTTTTTCGAAGACGTCGAATTCGACCTGCCCGGCGAAGCCGGTCTGCGCGCCTGGCTGACTGCAACCGCCGAAGCCGAAGGAAAAACGATGGGGGAAATCAACTGCATTTTTTGCTCCGACGAGCACCTGCGCGGCATCAACGTCGAATTCCTCGACCACGATTATTATACAGACATTATCACGTTCGACTACAGCGAGGGTTCCCGCTTGCATGGGGAGATCTATATCAGTTCCGAACGAGTCGCCGATAACGCACAAACCAACGGCGTTTCTTTTCTCCACGAATTGTGCCGCGTGATGGTGCATGGCATATTACACATGGCGGGTTACAAAGACAAAACGCCTGAGGATGAGTCGATTATGAGGAAAAAAGAGGATTATTACCTGACGCGCTTGTAATGCCAACCTCTGGTTGGCCGTTCTTAACATATTGATATCCGCCGGCCAACCGGAGGTTGGCATTACAAGCGCGGAGCTTGACGTTACTTTCGTAAGTTTGCAGCATGTCACTACAACTCTCCCTTCCGAGCGCGCTGGAACCCTTCCGCGAACAATTGCTCCAAACAAAACAATCATTCATCCGGGCCGTCGCCCAGCCATCGCGCAATACAAGCCCCTGGGAAAGCAAAGTGGGCGGGCAACCTTATCTGCCCAAAGGCGCCGTTTGGCCCACCGCTCCGGACGGGCGGGAACTGTTTTTCCTCGCTCAACTCAATTTTGGCGATATGCCCGCGCTTGCACCCTTCCCGGCGCAGGGCATCGTACAGTTTTTTATCAACGACGACGACCTCTACGGCATGGACTTCGACGACGGTGAAAATCCGGACACCTTCCGGGTATTGTATTACCCCGAAGTGCTTCAGAATGAATCTGTTCTGCAAGCGCCGCCGGCCATGTTACGCGACTATGAGGACTTGTTGCCGCACCACCCTGACGAGTCTTATCCTTTGAAATTTGAACTGGCGGAAGAAGTGGCCGCCATGACCGATTACCGGTTTTACGAACAATTCGGCACCGAGTTTTTCCAGCAATTCGGGGAAAAGGAATGGGATGTGATGGATGAATTTGGCAAGGCGGTGCGCCCCCAGGGCCACAAAATCGGCGGTTACGCATATTTCACCCAGGATGACCCGCGCCGCGCCGACGATCCCATGTTGCTGCTTTTTCAACTCGATTCCGACCAGTTGATGGACCTGATGTGGGGCGATATGGGTGTCGGGCATTTTTTTATCCGCGAAAAAGACCTGCTCGCGTGTGATTTTTCCCGGGTGCTGTATGACTGGGATTGTTTGTAGGTTGTGATTGTTTCATTGTTGAATTGCTGAAATGAAACAATCACAGCAATGAAGCCATAATAACCTCTTCAATCTCCTTTCCCGCCGGGTGCAGCACCCCCTGAATGCCGGTTTGCCGGGCGATATCGACGTTCACTTCCAGGTCATCAAAAAACAGGGTCTCTTCCGGCACCAATTCGGCGTCGGCGAGTACGTATTCGTAGATTTCGCGGTCGGGTTTACGCAGGCGAATGAGGTGGGAATAATACACGGCATCAAAATACCGGGCCTGAAAATCTGCAATACCGTGTTCCCGCACCATGTAATCGTCGATCCAGTTGGCGTGCAATTCGTTTATATTGCTGAGCAGGAATACTTTATACCGTTTCCGCAGGCGCAGCAACATATCGAACCGGTGTTTGGGCATACTGACAAAAATCGAGTTCCAGGCGGCGATGATTTGGTCTGCGGCAAGGGGCGGATCGGCTGAAAAACGCAGCGTATCCACAAATTCTTCCGTACCGAGGCCGCCGGTTTCGTAGAGCTCGAACACCCGGTCGTGCCGGAGTTTATTACCGGCCGCTTCAAACCGTTCTCCAAAATACTGACGGAAATGCCGTTCTATGGAAGGCAGGTCGAGGTCGAACAGGACGTTCCCAAAATCAAAAATAACGTTTTTTACCGGCATAATGTAGCGCGAACTTCAGTTCGCCTTTTAGCCGCGAAAAATAAGACAGCGTATGAATATCGGCTTCGTTTTTCAAAAAAACGTCTTAAAAAGCAAAGGTTGGTTGGTATCGCCCATCACAAGGCGAACTGAAGTTCGCGCTACTTGCGAACTGAAGTTCGCGCTACTTGCGAACTGAAGTTCGCGCTACCTGCGAACCGAAGTTCGCGTTACAAGTTCGCACTACCTTTGTACCTTTGCAGGGCTTTAACCAAATTATTATCCACCTATTAAATAAAGACCGGGTGATACGGCTATCGGGAAAATCGCGGAAAGCTCCCCTTTTCTCACTGTTCTCACCCTTTCACCACTCTCACACATGGCTCGTGTAGAACTTGTGATGCCCAAAATGGGCGAAAGTATTATGGAGGCCACGATTCTGACGTGGCGCAAAAAAACGGGTGACCGCGTTGAACTCGACGAACCGGTGCTCGACATCGCTACCGACAAGGTAGACAGTGAGGTGCCGTCCCCTGTAGCGGGAGTACTTGTCGAAGTATTGTTCAAGGAAAACGACGTGGTACCCATCAACACCCCCATCGCGGTGATCGAAACGGAAGCTTCCAATGCCCAACCGGCCGCTTCACCCGCTGTCAGCCAGTCCACGCCAACCAATGGCAAGCAGGAAGCGCCCGTACAAGTCCCCTTTGTACCGGCTTCGGAAACTGCAACCGGCGGCGGGCCACTCTCCGCACAATCGGAAGGCCGCTTTTTTTCGCCCTTAGTGCGCACCATTGCCCGGACGGAAAACATCAGCCAGGCCGAACTCGACGGTATACCAGGCTCCGGGCAGGAAGGCCGGGTGACTAAAAAGGATATTTTGGCCTACGTCGCCAGCCGCGGATTGGCAGGAGAGCCGATGCCCAGAACGGTAGCGGGCGGCAACGGCAACCAACAACAGGCGGCGCCCGTCGCTGCACCGTCCACCGTCTCTCGTCCGTCGACCGGAACAGACGGCAATGTGGAAATTGTGGAAATGGACCGTATGCGCAAACTCATCGCCGATCACATGGTGATGAGCAAACACACCAGTCCGCACGTAACCTCCTTCGTAGAGGCCGATGTGACCGACCTGGTGAACTGGCGCAACCGGGTCAAAGACGATTTTAAGAAAAAATACGGCGAAAACATCACATTTACCCCCATATTCGTGGAAGCCGTCGCGCGTGCGCTGCGCGATTTCCCGATGGTGAACATCTCGGTGGACGGGACTCGTATCCTGGTGAAGAAAGACATCAATATCGGCATGGCTGCTGCGCTGCCAAGTGGCAACCTTATCGTGCCGGTGATCAAAAACGCCGATCTGCTCAACTTAGCCGGCCTTACCAGGCAGGTGAACGACCTCGCCGGTCGCGCGCGCCAGAACCAACTCAAACCCGAAGATATTCAGGGCGGCACCTTCACGCTCACCAACGTCGGCACTTTTGGCAACGTGATGGGCACACCGATCATCAACCAGCCGCAGGTAGCCATCATGGCCACCGGCGCGATCCGCAAAAAAGCCGGCCGTGCTCGAAACCGAATACGGCGACGTGATCGCCGTGCGGCAAATGATGTTCCTTTCCCTGTCGTACGACCACCGCGTGGTGGACGGCATGCTCGGCGGCTCTTTCCTGCGCCGGGTAGCGGATTACCTGGAGCGATTTGATGTGAACAGAGGGATTTGATAACGGATTGATAAACGGTCGATTGCTATTCGTCCCGTTGCGCCCGGTGGGGTGTGGTGGGATGAATTTTTATGATGCAATTCCTTTTGGCGCGAAATGGCATGAAATGGCGCGAAATGGCGCAAATAAAAAAACGGCGGGTGTTTTTCTTTGTTCCGCGAACCTGATTGGCGGTTTTGCCGCCTTTTTTTCAAAACACGTTCAATGAAAACGATCAAACTTGCTGCTGTCCTGGCCATTTGCGCGCTGACTGTTTATCAATGCGCCAAAGACAACATTTCCATCAATTCTGATCCTGCCCGTTCGGCCAATCATCAGAATGGCGGTATTGTACAAAATTCAGACACATTGTATGCCCTGACCCAGGAAGATGTAAGAGCGGCGGAGCGCGGCGGCGAACTTGGCTCTGAATGCCATCCGTTCGACTTTGGCAACATGCCTCAATATCCGTTTTACGACGGCAAATGCAGGCTACCCATCAGGGTGTATGCCGGCTAATTGCAGTTGTCCCGTTAGTTTCGTAACAGTCGACATTGAGCTTATCAGCCTGACGGGCGACATTTGGCACCACTCCGTACAACTCACGGGCGGCGGCTGGCATATCGTGGAACTCCCTTTCGAGGGTTCGCCCAAAATCCGGATTGTCGGCTGCAATGGCGTGACCGGTGATACACCCGAAGACCGGTCTAACTGTGTATTTATTTTGCAATTCGGCCGGTACGGGTTCAACTCGGAAGCCGCTTTTTACATGCAGTTCAGCCCCAATTACTCTTTCATGGTTTCCAGCAAAAAACCGCCGTACAACTGTTTACAAACCTCCATTTGGTATTGTCAGCCCTGGTGTACGTACCAGTTGAATTACTACCATCCTGGTTCGGAGTTCGGAAATGAAGTTGGTTTGGTCGACCTGAACCTGCAAAACAACTTGATTGGCTGTTCAGGTATAGCGCATCGGGCGATCTTTCCGCTCCAGTACCATGCCCCTGTTTCCGGCAGCGCATATTTATATCCCGTTGTAAGTCAGACAGGGGTCAACTACAATACCTCCTCTTTTACGGAGCGGCTTTGCTACGACATTTGTTATTTCAACACAACCGGAATGCCTAATTGCGCCCTGCAAAATTTGTCAAAAAACAGCACGGAAGTGTTCGTGACAAGCCCCAATTGTACATTCGTGCATGATTACTGGTTCAACGATTGCGGAGAGGTACGATGAGAGGGGATTATGGCGCCATTGATAGGCAAGTACACCATTTTCACCCGATCGAATTCCCTTCCGACACCCTCAGCCAATACCCGTTGATGTCCTGTTTTCATTACTTGTTTTTCACATTCAAATCCAGCCCCGCATAAAATCCCAAATCCTTGTCTTTCAACAACTTCGTCCAGAACGCGATTTGCCCGGTGTGGTAGGAGTAATGCTCGCAGACGTGTACGATGATGCCGATGCCGCTCATGTTAAAACCCTGAACGCTGCGTACGTGCAGGAGTTCCGCGTCGCTGGCCTGGCGGATAGTCCTGACGGCCTGGCGGACGGTGGCACGCAGTTTTTCCAGCAATTCGGCTTTGGAAAAGCCACCCATTGCGGCGAATTCCGCGTCGCGGTTGCGCGCATCCGGCAGGTTGCCGAGTGAGGAAATGGCGTATTGGGTGATATTTCCGCAGAGGTGCAGGATCAGGTTGCCGATGCTGTTGGAAGCGAGGTTGGGGCGTTGCCACACTTCGGCCTCCGTCAGTTCCGCGAGGCATTTTTCGATCCGCGGGGTGTTTTCTTCCAGACGCAGTATGATCTGTGCGCGTAGCTCCTGAAGTTCGGGCGATTTTATTTCCATCGTTCCAGTTTAGGGATGTTTCGGGTGAACAGTCCGGGCTAATTTACAACGATTTGTTGAATAAAAGTCTGATTCGCGTCCAAAAGCTTTGTGAGGGCGTCTCGTAAGTCATTGTACCTTGTAAATTGCACATTGGTCATTGTACATTTTTTGAATTTTTAATTAAATATCAATAACTTAAAAAGTTTAAAAATTACTAATATACAATTTTCAAGGTCCAATGGCTTATGACGCCCTTACTTTTACAGGCAGTGTAAAGCAGTTGATATAAATGTATTTATTTTACAAATCAGGGATGCAATCCCGTATTTGTAAAGTATATTTGCCAGATGATTCCACGTTTGCTTTCCGACAAAATACGACAAATCGCTACTAAAATGCCCGTTGTGAGTATTACCGGCCCCCGGCAATCCGGCAAGACCATGCTGGCGCGGCATTTATTCCCGGATTACAAATATTCCAACCTTGAAAACCTCGAAACAAGAACTTTCGCCTTGAATGATCCGGCAGGGTTTGTCAAAGCGCATGTTGGAGGCGCCGTCATCGACGAAGCGCAATATGCCTCCCAACCTGTTCTCGTACATTCAGGTTCGGGTAGATGAAAGCCGGCATAACGGCGAATTTGTATTAACCGGTTCTCAGCATTTTCAATTGAGCGAACGTATAAGCCAAAGCCTTGCCGGGCGAAGCGCTAACTTTTATTTGTTACCTTTTTCAAATGAAGAACTTCGCTTAGGGAATTGGTTGCCAAATGATTATGAAAATTTACTTCTGCAAGGAAGTTACCCGAGGGTCTACGATCAACAGTTGGAACCGATCGATTTTTACCCATCGTATATTGAAAATTACATCGAACGCGACGTGCGGCAATTGATCCATGTCAGCGATTTGAGTAAATTTCAATTGTTTGCCCGTTTGTGTGCAGGGCGAATCGGACAATTGTTCAACTTGAATGCCATAGGCAATGATGCGGGTGTGGATGCCTCTACTGTGAAACGTTGGTTTTCATTGCTGGAAAGCAGTTTTATGACCTTCTCCCTGCAACCCTATTTTAAAAATTACAACAAAAGACTGTTGAAAACACCCAAACTCTATTTTTATGATACCGGTATAGCGTGCTCCCTGCTTGGTATCCGAACTTTGGAACAACTGAACACACACTACCTTAAAGGTGCGTTGTTTGAAAATTTTGTTATCGTGGAAATCATGAAACAATTTTACAACCGGGGCATCCGGCCGCAATGTTATTTTTGGCGCGACAATACGGGCCATGAAATAGACCTGCTGGTGGAAGACGGTGCAAACCTTTTTCCGGTTGAAATCAAATCGGGCCGCACGATCCAGCCGGAATTCTTTAAAGGACTGGATTTTTTTCATAAAATATCGGGCAATCCCCTCTCCAATGGTTATATCGTGTATGGCGGCGATCTGCAACAACCGCGATCCAACGGCACGGTAACCGGGTGGAAAGAAATGCCACAATTTGTGTAAACAAGTGAGTGGAAATTTTCGACCTTAGCCGTAACAACCCGTGCCCATGCCACCGTCCGCCGTCCAACATCCACCGTCTACCGTACTCGACATCGAGGTAATTTCTGCCGGTGCAGGATCGGGTAAAACCTATACACTCACCGGCCGAATGGTGGAGTTGCTGAAAAAAGGCGTGCGGCCGGCGGGTATCATGGCTACCACGTTTACCCAGAAAGCGGCGGCGGAGTTGCAGGAACGTGTACGTGTCCGGCTGCTGGAAGCGGGCATGACCGAGGCCGCCAACGAACTCGGGGAAGCGCTTATCGGCACGGTCCACAGCATCGGCACGCGCTTGTTGCAGCGTTTTGCTTTCGAAGCAGGGGTATCTCCCCTCGTGGAGATCATCGCGGAAGACGACGGTCAGCGGCTGTTCAACGAATCCTTGTCGCAGGTGCTCAGCGAGCAGCGTATCGAACGGATGAACCTGCTCGCCGACCGGCTGGGCCTGACCAAAAAAACGCTGGGCGACGCTTATGACTGGCGCCGGGTGATCCGGGAATTGACCGATGTGGCAAGGGCGAATAATTTTTCAAAAGAAGTATTAAAAACCAGCAAGTTGCGTTCCTGGCAATCCTTCGAACGGCTGTTGCCGCCCGCGCAGGAAACCGACACGATCACCTGGCAGAACCGCCTCTTTTCCGCCATCGACCAGACCGTGGCGGCGCTCGACGCCAACGAAGCCGACGGCACCAAGGCCACCCGCGATGCCGCAGAAGTGCTGCGCAATTTTCAAAACCAGCTGAAATACCGCGGCGAACTCTACTGGCATGAATGGGTAAAAATTGCCAAAATCAGCCCCGGAGCCAAAAGCCGCGACCTGATGGAGGAACTCCGGACACTCGCCTTGCGCCACGACGAGCACCGGCAATTTCGCGAAGACGTAAAGGATTTTATCGACCTCGTATTCGATATCGCCACGGACGCGCTCGACGAGTTCGAACAATACAAGAAAAAACGCGGCCTGATCGACTATACCGATATGGAAACCTACGTCAGCCGCCTGCTTCGGATGGACAGCGTGCGGGAAACACTGCGACATGAACTGGATCTGTTGCTGGTCGATGAATTTCAGGACACCTCGCCGATCCAACTGGATATTTTCCTGCAATTCAGTCGTTTAGCCAAACACTCTATCTGGGTTGGCGATCCAAAACAAAGTATTTACGGGTTCCGGGGCGCCGAACCCGCGCTGATGCAGGCCATCATCCGCGCTACCGGAGGGGTAAAAGACGGGAATATTTTGAAAAAATCGTGGCGCAGCCGGCCGGACATCGTATACGCGGTCAACGCCATCTTTACCCGGGCATTCAGCGATATGCCGCCGGAGCAGGTGGTGCTGGAGCCGGCCTGGACCGGGGATACGGTGGACAGTGGCAGCACGGACGTTGCAAAAACCCATGCAGATGAGAAGGATCGTTTCCTCTCGACGCCGTCCACCGCCCACCGTCTACCCTCTACCGCCTTGATCCACTGGTATTTCCGCTCCGAACTTGATGAAAAAAAGGTGCCCGGGCATCCCTGGTTCGATCACTGCATCGCCGATCAGATCGCCACTTTACTGGAGCGCAAACCATTGATTTACAATAAAAAACGAACGACAAAACGGGCAATCCGGCCGGGAGATATTGCGGTGCTTTGCCGCAGCAACAAAGCGTGCCGCGATATGGCCGACGCCCTGCACCGCGCCGGCCTGAAAGCGGCAATCAGCCGTGCCGGTCTGCTCGAAACCCCGGAAGCAAAACTGGCCCTGGCGTGCCTGAAATACCTGCTTACCCCCTCCGATTCCCTGAGTGTAGCCGAAATTTTGCTGCTCACCGGCGCCATGGACCTCGAAGAAATGATTGACAGCCGGGTGGCTTATCTTGCGGAATGGCGCGATAGCCAAACCTACACCGGCGCCTGGGGGGATTCGGGTATTCTCCGCCAACTGGGCGAATTACGCCCGCGAACCGCCGACCTGTCCGCTTCCGAAATACTCAACCTCGTGCTGGACGAACTCGACCTGCGCCGGGTGTCGGCCCAACTGGGCAATCCCGCGCAAAGGCTCGACAACCTCGACCGCCTGAGACGTTACGCCCTCGATTACGAGTCGGCGTGCCAGCGCCTGCATTCGGCTGCCTCGCTGGGCGGCTTCCTGTTGTGGCTCAACAACCTGGCCCGCAACGAACAGGATGCGCAAGGCTCCGGAGAAAGTGACGACGCGGTGAAAGTGCTCACCTACCACCGGAGCAAGGGCCTGGAATTCCCGGTCGTTGTGTGTCACAACCTCAACCAGACCTTGAAGGAGCAAATTTGGGGCATCAACCTGGTGGCTGAGGGCGACGAGCCGGATTTAGACAACATTCTGGGCAACCGCTGGATCCGTTTTTGGGTAAATCCTTATGCCGACCAGTTTCGCGGCACCCGGCTGGAAGAAGTGCTGCTCCAGGCGCCCGAATGGTCGCAGGCAAGTCGAACGGCACTGGAAGAGGAGGCGCGTTTGTTGTACGTCGGGCTCACGAGGGCGCGCGATTACCTGATTTTCCCGGCGAACGCCCAGGGGACAAAGTGGCTCAACCGCGTTTTTAACCACGGCGACGAATCCATTCCCACCCTTGATCCCGATTCCGGCGAAACGCCGTTTTATCGCGATGGTCAACCGCTTCTTTGCGAAACGGAACCGCTTTACAAACCCAAAGATTTTCCGGAAAGCCAACCCGACGAATCGCCGGTGTTTTTCCACGCCCCCCGCGCGGGCAAACACCCCGTGCCGCGGCAGTCGCTGCTGATCGATCCGATGCAGGAAATGCCGCCGGGTTTTGACCCGCAGTTGGTGGAGCCGGTGGGCTGGGCTCCGTGGCTGGAATTTTCGGGGGATTATTCGCAGGCGCTGGAACGGGCCGTTCAGGCGTTTTTTATGGCTGACAACCCATCCCTGACGATGGAAAGCCGGGCAACTCTTGCCGGCAAACAATTGAAAATCAGAGGGATATCCGGGGCGGTATCACCCGAACAACTCGTGCGGCAGTCCGACGCGTTCCGAAAATTTCTGCAAAACCAGTTTCGGCCGGACGTGGTGCTGGCAAAATATCCGCTGGAGATGTGGCACACCCCTCGCTTTCTCCGGGTAGAAGCCGACTTTTTGATTAAAAACGAAGAACAAATTCACCTCCTGCTGTTCGCCCATTTTGCCGAAGGCATGAAAAAATGGCGCCCCCAAACGCAGGCCCTCGCCCCGCTGCTGGGCTGGTGCAGGTTGATGGCGCGCAGGGCCTATCCGGCCCAAACAATCCGCTGCTGGACCGTTTTTCCGGTGGAAGGCCAATCCGTAGAGGTGCGATTTTAACCCTGTTCGGTTCCCTATCTTACCCGTTCGGCGGGTTTCTTTTTTTACTGACCCGGCGTTGCAGCCATGTTTGTACCGTGCTTTTCAATCAAAAATCATCGGTATGAACAAAAGAATAATATTCCTCAGTTGCTTTTTCGGTCTTTCAGTCATGACGCTTCAGGCGCAAAACCTCGCGGATGCCAAACGCCTTGCCGAAGCAGGGCGGCATTTTGAAGCCGAAAAAATTTACAATGCCGCATTGGCCAAAAATCCCGATAACCTGGAGGCACTCATCGGCGCCGGTTACAATTATTCCTGGGCCAAACAACACGACCAGGCGCGTGAAAAATTTGAAGCGGTGCTGGCGATCAATCCGGACAACGCGGAAGCATTGGTGGGTAAAGGTTACAACCTCGCCTGGGCGGGCCAGTATGCGGCGGCCAAATACCCGTTTCAGGCGCTCGAACGCCTGCAACCCGGCAACGCTGAAGCCAGAAAGGGATTGGGTTACGTTTATCTCTGGCAAGGCAACGGCCTGGTCGCCATCGACTATTTTGAAAAACTGATTCTCGAATATCCCAAAGAAATTGAATACTACATCGCGCTGGCACAATCGTATCTGATTGAAAGCAAAATAAAAAAGGCCCGTGTAGCGCTGCAATCGGCACTTCAGATCGATTCGACCAATCGTGTTGCAAACGAATTGCTGGAAAACTCCTACGGCATCGTCGCTCCGCTCGAACTCGATATCTGGACGGGTTATTCAAAAACCGGCGATGTGGGCAGTTTTAACCTGCGCACGGTACAACTCACCGGCCAGGTTGCGAAAAAACTCCGGATGTTCCTGAAATACGACAACTCGCTGACGCTTGACCTTGCTTCGCTGGTGCGCAGCAACCAGGAAGCGCAGGCTTTTTCACTGGGCGCCGCAATTCCCTGGAGCGGCCGGCTCACCAGCCGGTTCGAATACGGAACACGTATTTTGCCCGACAACGTTACACAGCAGATTTTCAGCACCGAACAGGTGTATTTTTATCAACCTGAGTTTTAAAGGCGGCGTTTTTCGGCATGAGCACCAAAATGCCCAACGAATGGCTCGCATACGGAAGTGTTCGGGTACCGGTTTCGAAAGGTTACGCCATAGAGCCTTATTACTTCTACTCCCGGGTGGAAAATGCGCCCCGCCCGGAAAACCGCTTCCTGCTGAACAACCAGTTTCGCACTGCAAAAGGTTATGAACTCAACATCGGGGCGCTTTACGGCAAAGCCGGCGTGGACCGGGATGCCGAAACCGACAATATTTTCGGCGGCTACGCAACCGTCCTGTTGCCATTCAGCCAAACCGTATGGGGGCAACTCTCCTTCCGCTGGGAAAAAGCGCCGTACGAAGGTTTCGATGGCGGCTGCATTCGGGATAAAACTGCGGCTGGAAAGGTAAATTCCGCAAATCCCCAAAAATTCCTTTCCGCTTCTTTTTCAAAGACTTAATAAAAAAACAGCCTGTTGAACTTCTCTTCTCCGGGAGGGAAAGTATGGGCCTAAAAGTATAATAACATGTCATCCAAACTTACCAACCGGTCCGTACAAGCACCTGCCATGTCTTTACCCATCGAAACTGTCGTTCAGCCTCCTGTCAAGGCGGCAGCAAAGCCGGAACGCCTGATGGCTGCCTCCCCCAGTCCGGTCATGTATCTGACAATTTTTACCGCCTGGATCGCATCACTCGTCTGGTTTCAACCCCGCCTGCTGATGCTGCTCGATATGGCATACAACACACCCAGCCGCATCGCGATCTGGACCTTCATCGGTTTTATCGACTTTGCCTGGTTGTATGGCATGTACAATATGGGAGTTGTCGCTTTTGCCACCGTGTACGGGATGCTGGGTAAAAAAAGCCCGCTGAGCAAAACGCCCGATGTGGCGACGATGCAGCCACCGGTGGCCATTTTGTACACCACCTGCAACGATTTTGTAGAAGAAAGTATGGTTTCCTGCGTTCGGCAGGATTACCCGCAATACACCGTATACATTCTCGACGATTCCTCGCGGCAGGAATTTAAGGACCGGGTGGATGCCTTTGCCGCACAATATCCCGAGCTGGTAAAAGTGATCCGCCGCCCCGACCGGAAGGCGTTTAAAGCCGGCAATATGAACCACGGGCTGGCCAATTTTGCACACGAGCCTTATTTCGCCATCGCCGACGCGGATGAAATTTTGCCCGCCGATTTTTTGGCCAAAACCGTAAAAGTGCTCGAAACCGACCCGACCTGCGGTTTTGTACAGGCCAATCACCGCGCCAATCCCGATTCGTCGTCCGCACTTTCCAAATCACTCGGCGTAGGCATCGACATTCACTGGAAATGGTACCAACCCCTGCGCAACGACTACGGTTTTGTGATGTTTCTCGGCCACGGCGCCTTGCTGCGCCGCGACGTGTGGGAGAAAATCGGCGGTTTCCCCGACATCGTGAGTGAAGACCTGGGTTTTGCCATTCATGCCCGTGAACTGGGCTACCGCGGGCGTTTCCTCGAAGACGTGATCTGTTTTGAAGATTTCCCCGATTCCGTGCGCTCTTTCCGCATCCGCCACATGAAATGGACCCGCGGCACTTCCGAATTCCTTTCCAAAAAAGGCGGCTGGCTGCTCCGCGCCAAAAACATTTCCTGGACCGAAAAACTCGATATCCTGTTCCCGACGCTCAATTTGCCACTTACCCTCGTTTATTTCCTGTTCATGATCAATGCCAACCTGGCACTGCCGTATTATTTCGGGCATGCACAGGATGTCACGTTTGTTCTGGGCGGCCAGGAATTCAGTTTTCCGATCGTTGCGCTCGATGGCGGTTTTCAGGTGATCTACGGCTGGGATTTTTACCTCATTACCCTGATGACGTTTTTTGCTCCGGTTTTTTCGTTCGTGATCGCCCTTGCCCGTCAGCCGCTCAAATTATTCCGTTTCCTGAGCCACAGCACGGCATTATACGCAGCGCTCACACCGCTGTCGAGCCTTGGCGTGCTGGCATACATGGTATCCGGCAAAGCCACTTTCCTCGTGACCGGCGATCAAAACCAGTCGGAACACGTTGAAAAGGCAAAAACGACGGGCTGGTTTCAAAATTTTCGCGCCGGCTGGCAAAATTTCCTCGCCAAAAGTCATCCCGACACACGTTTGGTGCAAGGTTTTGAAATATTCACGGGTGTTGCCTTCGGTATCGCATCGCTGGTCATGTTCCAGATATCCTTTATGGGTTTGTGCCTTGCATTTTTGTTGCTGCCGGTGTTGCACCATACAAAATGGGATAACCGGCTTGTAAAAAGCCTGGTTTACGTGCCATTTATCCTGATTATATTAGGGGTACTGTTATCCGGTTTCAGCGTATTCGGGATGAAGGCTGTATTTTTTGGTTATGGATTTCATTTTTAAATAACCCGAAACACGCCTCGCCTCCGGTCCTTCCCTTCCCCCGGTTTCGCCACCAGCGCCGCCGGGGGATTTCGAATAAAAAAATTCCGATACAAACCTGAAAATCAGTTGAATATGATCAAAAATCTTTTGCTTGTTTTTGCCTTGCAACTGGTCGCCCTGCCGATTCAAGCCCAGGCCGTCGCCCTGCCTTCCGGATTCGCACAATCATCCGTGGCAGAAGGACTGAACCCGACCTGCATGGCTTATGCGCCGGACGGGCGTGTTTTTCTCGCTCAAAAAGACGGCCGGGTCCTCATTCTTCACGAAAACGGCGACCTGCACCCCGAACCTTTTATCACCTTACCGGTAGATGCCTTTAATGAAAAAGGGCTGAACGGGATCGCGCTCGACCCCCATTTCGATACCCAACCCTGGGTATATTTGTACTATACCGTGCCCGGTGTACAACACAACCGGGTCAGCAGGGTTTGGGCAAACGGCGATTTTGCCGTGCCCGGCAGCGAGCAGGTGCTGATCGACCTCGACCCACTCAGCGGAAGCATCCACAACGCGGGGGCACTGGTATTTGGTCCCGACGAAAGGTTATACATCGGTGTGGGCGACGGAGCCAGCTCGAATAACGGCCAGAATTTGAATACGGTTTTGGGTAAAATACTGAGAATCAATGCAGACGGCTCCATTCCACCCGACAATCCGTTTTTCAACCAGTCTGCCGGCAAAAACCGGGCGATCTACGCATATGGCGTGCGCAACCCTTTTTCCATGGCTTGTGATCCGGTTACGGAAAAAATATACTTCTGCGACGTAGGCGCCGAAGCCTGGGAAGAAGTGAATGAACTGGCGCCGGGAGCCAATTACGGCTGGAAACTTTACCAGGGCGCTTCGGGCAATCCGGCGTTTAAAGACCCGGTTTTTGCCTACAACCACAACGACGGCTGCGCCGTCGTCGGCGCCGCATTTGCTTTTCAAAACAACGCCCTGATCCCCGCCGAATACCGCGGAAAGTTCTTTTTTGCCGATTATTGCAAAGGCTGGATAAAAATACTGGACCCGGCCACGGGCAATTTTGCCGGAACTTTTGCCACCGGCATCGACCGCCCGGTCAGTCTGCTGGCCACTCCCGACGGCGAAATGTACTACCTCGCCCGCGCGGGCCTGGGCGGCGGCTCGGAAACGGACAACACGGCAAGCCAGGAAGGTACGATCTGGAGGGTGTTTTGGGTTGGCACAGGCGCGCCGCTGGTAACCGGTCAGCCGCAATCTGTACTGGTGGCGGAAGGGGAGTCGGCCGTTTTTAGAACACAGGCGTTTGGGGGCCAACCGATTCATTATCAATGGTATTTGAACGGAGAAGTTGTACCCGGAGCGGACTCCGCAGTATGGGTGCTCAATAACCTGAGCCTTGCAGACAGCGGCTCCACAGTGTTCTGTGTGGCGGAAAATGCCTTCGGCGCCGACGCCAGTCAAACAGCGGTGGTGGGCGTTTCGTCCAATCACCGACCGCAACCGGAAATACTGTTTCCCTTGTCCGGCGACTTGTATCGCGGCGGCGATACCCTGCTTTTTTCCGGCCAGGCCATCGACCCCGAAGAAGGGATTTTGCCGGCAGGCCGCCTGACCTGGCGTATCGATTTTCACCACGCCACGCATACCCATCCGGGGCTCCCCGCCACGCCCGGTGTGGCACAGGGGCAGTATGTCGTATCACATGTGGGCGAGACTTCGACCGACGTTTTTTTCCGCATTTACCTGACCGCCCGCGACACCTTGGGTTTCGAAAAAACGACCACTCGCGACGTTTTTCCCGCAAAAACGGGGGTAACGATAGATGGCCCGGCCGGCATCGCCATGAACGTCGACGGCCAGATACGGCCTTTGCCGGCAGTTTTTGAAAGTGTGGTGGGTATCACCCGTACGATTCAGGCGCCGGAAATTCAACGGATCGGAGATACCGTTTACCTGTTCGACCACTGGTCCGGCGGCAGCACCGATCCCCTGGTTTCATTTATTACACCCGATTCACCCGTCGCGCTGGAAGCCATTTACAATTCCTATACGCTGGGCAACGGCGAGGGACTTGCCGGGCAGTATTTTATTGATCCTCAGGGCGATTTCGACGAGCCGCCCGTGTTGATGCGAATCGACACAACCGTGAATTACAACTGGGGCGACGGCTCGCCCGATCCACTTCTGCCCATCGACTATTTTACGGCACGCTGGCGGGGTTTTGTACAACCGCTGTTTTCCGAAACCTATAACTTTCACGTATTCAGCGACGACGGGTGCAAGCTTTGGATTGGAGATTCCCTTGTGATCGACAAGTGGGAGCCGCAGGCGCCGAAAGAAAACTCCGGGAGCCTGGTTTTGGAGGCCGGCAAAAAATACCCGGTCCGCTTAGAGTTTCTGGAAATCGGCGGCGGGGCGCTTGTACAATTGTCGTGGAGCAGCGCCCACCAGGTGAAACAGATCGTGCCCAGGCGCCAGCTCTACCTCCCGTCGATCCCCTTTCCGGCGGGCATTTACGGCAATCTCGGCCTGGATACCAATAACAACGGCATCTGGGAAAACGGAGAGCCGACGTTGGCCGGTGCGACGGTTCGTTTGTACGATGCCGGTAGCGACACCCTGGTGGCCCTTACCCTTTCCACCACAAACGGGCGTTACTCCTTTCCCGAACTCCCGCAGGGCAGTTACTACCAGAAAATCACGTTGTCGCCGACGGCTGATGTGCTCGTACCCGTTCAGAATGTCGACGCCAGCGGCATCACGCCCGTTTTTGATCTGGCCCCCGCCAGCAAAAAATATTCGATGCTGCATGGTCAGCAACCACTATCGCCCTGAGTGGGAAAGTTTGGCTCGACCTGAATAAAAACAATGCGCCGGATTTGCCGGAGCCGCCGCTTCCCGATGTTGTGGTATTGCTTTACCGTGCCGACTCCACCCTGGTGGCCGCTACCGCTACGGATACGGCGGGTGGGTACCGTTTTTCCATCGTCAGCACGGGGTCCTACTTTCTGGTTTTTTTGCCGCCATTTTACCCCGACCCGATCGAACCCGGGTTCGGGTTGAATGCGCAGGGGCAAACCACTTCTTTTTTGATGCAAGTCGCGCAGTCGAGGGTGCTGGATGTTGCGTTTGTGCCGGACAACGGGGTTTCAGGTGTTACGGCGGCCCGGCCCGGCGCGATTCCAGAAATAAAGATATATCCTAATCCGGCGGGCGACTGGTTGTGGGTGGAACTGGACGGAACGGAGCGCACAGCGGCCCGCCTGGCTGTTGTGGATGTGACCGGCAGGGATGTTTTCCGTATTTCAAACGACGGAATTCGGAGCGGCGAGCGTATTTTGTGGCAGCTAGACGTAAAAAACGCACCACCCGGCACTTATTTCCTGGTCCTGGAGAATGGGGACGGGCAATGGGTCCGGAAGTTTGTAAAATTTTAGCCGGGGTGGTGAAACGACGGTTTCACCACCTTTTTTTGCCCGTTCGGGAAGCATGTTCGCCGCTTGTTCCTGTGTTTTTACCTAACTTCACCGCACAACGTGAACGCTTAAATTATGAAAACATCAACCATCATGTATATGTTGGCATTGGGTTGCTGGCTTCCGGCGATTGCATCTTTCCAGGTGTATAAGCCGGCGACCGGGAGCAATACCAGGGACGAAATTTTCAGGTGCGAAAACGGGAAAGTTGGTTTTAAATCAGATGCCCCGCTGGAAGTGATTCAGGCGAAAAGTTCCAAACTGCGCGGCGCCATCGATTCCGAAAACCAGACCTTTGCCTGGACGGTGGATGTAAAAACCTTCGAGGGTTTTAACAGCCCTTTGCAGCGCGAACATTTCAACGAAAACTACATGGAGAGCAAAAAATACCCGAAGGCTAGTTTTACCGGAAAAATTATTGAAGCCATTGATTTTCAAAAAGATGGAACGTATTCGATACGTGCAAAAGGCCAACTCAACATTCATGGGGTGGAACAGGAACGAATTATTAAAAGCCAGTTGGAGGTAAGCGGGAACAAGATAAAAATACAATCGACTTTCAGCGTGCCCCTGAGCGATCACAACATCACGATTCCAAAAATTGTATATCAAAAAATTGCCGAAGAAATCACGATTACGGTAGATGCCGAATTGGTGAAGAAATAACCAGTCATTTGAACAGGATCCTTTTCATATTCCTTTTTTTCGTCTGCGGAACCATTGATGCGCAGACCCCTGTCTTCCGGCTGAGGGAGGCAAAAGGTTTGTGGAATGTGCAGATGACGGTGGCTTTTCAGGACAGCAAGGGCTGGATGTGGTTCGGTTCGAAAGACGGGCTGTATCGTTATGACGGATTGACCTATTTCGCCGTCGGCCTGCCCGACAGCATGCCTTCCGCAGCAGTAAGCGCCATGTATGAATGGCAAGGTTATATCTGGGTCGGTTTTCGCAGCGGCGCGATTTGTAATATTCCGGTAAACAGCGCATTCCCTACGGAAGCCGGATCTGAAAAAACAAAGGGGGCGATACAGTTGCAACTCTGGAAACCGGAAGAAGGGCTTCCGGCAAAAGCCATTACTGCTTTTGCGGCCGATCGCAGCGGCGGGTTCTGGTTTTCTACCTATGGGGAAGGCCTTTACTGCCTGAAAAACAATCGTTTATATCAGTTTAACGCAGATGACGACGGACTGGCCGGCGACGATATATACGACATTGCCTGCGATGCCAACAATCGTATTTGGGCAGGCACCGATGGCGGGATTAATATTTGCGCCATGCCGGAGCCCGGGAAAAAAGAAGTGCAACACTTAGCGAAAAAGGACGGTTTGCCCGACGAGATCATCACCTCCCTGGTGGCTGATAACCAGGGTAATATCTGGGTCGGCACGTATGAAAAAGGGGTTTGCCATTTCAATATAGCCCAAAACAAAGTGGATTTTTGCTCCTCCGGCTGGCCATACGGCACCATTGGCAGCATCGAAGCATTTGGCAACAGCGCGATCTGGATAGCCACCAATGGAGACGGTTTGGTGCAACTTGACCTGGTTTCCGGCAAAGTGCTTACCCTGCCCGAAGCGCATCCGCTGCGGTACACCAAAATTCTTTCCACGGCCAAAGACCGCGAAGGGTTGTTGTGGGTAGTTTGTGACAAAGGCACGGTGTATACGGCCAATGTACGTTTTGGCATGTTGGCTACGCCGTTTTCCAACGTACAATCCGTGCTCGTCGACCACCGCCACCGGCTTTGGGCAGGCACACGCAACGGGCTTTATTTGCAGAAAAATGAAGCCTTCGTGCAGGTGCTGCCGCCGGGCCAAAATGTGATCACCATGTGGGAATCGCCTGCCGACGGCAGCGTTTGGGTGGGTACATTCGGGGAAGGGGTAATTATACTGGATTCTACAGGAAAATTAATCCGGCGCCTTACGGAGCGGGACGGCCTTTCCAACAACAGTGTACTTTCCATTGGCGGAAACGGCAAACAAGTGTGGCTGGCTTCACTCGGCGGCGTCACTGTCGTGGATGCACAATCGCCGGCCCGCATCGGATCCTTTTCCAGACAACACGAACTGGGCACCAGTTATGTATACAAGGTTTTTACCGACAGCCGGGGGCGGGTGTGGTTCGGTACCGACGGCAAGGGGCTGATCGTATCGGACAACGGCATTTTTCACCGCTATGAAGAAGCCAACGGCACGGCGCTTAAAACCATTTACAGCATCACGGAAGATCGCCAGGGCAATATCTGGTTCAGTACGGATAAGGACGGACTGTTCTGTTACGACGGACAAAAATTCCGGCGTTACACCACGAGCAATCACCTGCACAGCCTCGCGATTGCGGGGGTGGCCGCTGACGCCAATGGCCAGATCATCATTGCGTATGAAGACGGTGTGGACATTCTCAACCCATACCGCACCGACCACATTACCTTTTGCAATTCCGCTATCGGAGCGCCGATCGCCGAAGTGAACCTGAATGCGGTTTGCCGCGATGCGCACGGCAACGTGTGGCTGGGAACCCGGCAAGGTGTGATGCGGGTGTCGGCCTTCAACGAGTTCTTCCTCGACGACCCCCAACCGGGTATTACGGCGGTATCTGTTTTTTTACAATCCATTGATTTTCTTGTAAATAATCTTTTTTCACACGACCAAAACTACTTCATTTTTAACTTTACAGGTTTGTGGTACACCGATCCCGAATCGGTGCGTTACCGATACCGGCTGGAGGGTTACGACCCCGACTGGAAAGTATCCAAAGACCATATCGCTTCTTACCCCAACCTGATCCCGGGTAGTTATACTTTCCGGGTTCAGACGAGTGAACACGGCAATTTTGAAAACGTTCCGGAGGCTATGTGGTCCTTTACGATCCGGCAACCATTCTGGGCGCAATGGTGGTTCATCCTGCTGTGCCTGGGTGGCATCGGCGGGCTTATTTATGCTTTTATCCGGGCGCGGGAAACGAGGCTGCAGCGGGTGGCGCAATTGAAACGTGAAAAACTGGAGTCACAGTTCGCCGCGTTGAAAAGCCAGATCAACCCGCATTTTTTGTTCAACAGTTTTAATACCCTCATTACCATCATCGAAGAAAATCCGAAAGTAGCGGTGGAATACGTGGAACACCTGTCGGATTTTTACCGGAGCATCATCGCATACCGCGAGCGCGACTTTATCAGCCTGCAGGAAGAAGTCACCCTCGTGAACAGCTTCCATTTTTTGCTGAAAAAACGATACGAAGACGGTTTCCGGCTGATCAACAACCTGAACGGTCAAAGCGGTCTGATCATGCCGCTCACCCTGCAATTACTCGTGGAAAACGCCGTAAAACACAACGTAATCTCGGCCAGCAAACCCCTTACCGTGGAAATATTTTCCGATTTCAGTTGAAAGTGAGGCTTGATATGAAACAAGTCGCCATTTTTCAAAATGTAATACTTTCCGTTTCATCCGAAATCAAATCGGATGAAATATCACTTTAGTTTTGACAACTACATCCAAACTATTCTCTCTTTCCGGTGAGGTATTCCATTGGGCTTACGCTTTCAATTTCTAAAACTCATGAGCTTGATATCTAACGCTTTGTTGATTGTAATTAAATTTCGAGTTCAATTCATATATTCTCCTTTCCTATAATTATCTTTCCAGTTAGAATTTGACTTCATATCCCCTCTGACTTCCTCCTATTGTCGTCCTTTAAAGCATCTGACAGTTGGCAGCACTTGTTTTCCCTCCTTCATGCCAAGGTAATATGGTCTGCTTCCATTCCGTTTGTTTCCAAAGAAATTACCACACTTAACACAGATTCCCTTTTGTCTTTCGTATGCTTCTCTTTTTGGTTGTCGGTGAAAACCCTGAAGGTGTAAATGCTTTCTCTTTCGTGTCAAAACATATTCATAAATTCCACTTTTGGTCTCTACATCTTCATCCAGCATTAAAGTTGGAGAAATTTCTTCTTCAAGTTTATTTGAATTAAACCTTTGACCTTTAAATTCATTGTAAAGAAAGCCCCATTAATACCTTCCTCTATTTCTTTTCGGTATTTGGGAATCACGCTTTTTACCCAACTAATTAGACTGATTAAAAACAAAGGCTTAATTCATTTGCATTTGGCTCATGCTGATTTTTGCCAGCGCACTCTTTAATACTGCCTTGACTAATCCAATCTATTGCAGTTTCCAAATAGTCTTGTCTGATTGCAGAACCTATTTAAATAGTCATCGCCGATATTGTGGGCAACACTTTTACTGAAAAATAACGCTTTTTGCATCGAAACCCACGAACCAGAATAAACTGCATTCCTTAACTCTTGTGGCGTTAACCTTTCCCGGCTATGTTGGTGTTTTGAACCATCCAATTTTTCACTATCTTTCACCGGACAAAATAAACCATCAATTTGTAATTCAAAAATCTGCTCTTCTTGTCGTTTTGGTGATTGTGGAAAGGCCTAAACCTTTAATTGAAAGTCTCCCGTTACATACTGACAAATTGAAATCGTTCCTTTGTTGGCCATCAATTACTTCAAAGTCCCATCTTCTCGAACCGCCCAATACATTACATTTAGTGGGAAAGTTTTTTGAAGGTGTTTATTACTGCGTTTCGTTCTTTTTCCTCATAAAGGAATTCTCGTTGATAGGGTGGACGGATGTCTAATTTTCCGCAGAAACCAATAACGCCATTTTCGTTGTTGTCTTGGTAGCCACTCGGCAAGTTCATGGACTGCAATTTCTTTGAGTTCAATTTTCATTGTTGTACTTTTTTGTTTTGATTAAAATTCTCTATAAACAGGGGTTTCCCATTAAGGCCTGGCCAACGTATTTTCTTTTGCTGTTCATCTATGTCTGTTGGTGTTCCATGCTAAACATACTGATTTTTCTCTTTGGTCATCAAAGATGCCTAAAATCTCAAACTGTTCGGGTTGTACTTATCCAAAATGTAATTGGAACTCCCATTACACCGTCAAAATTCAAAGGAATTTCTTTGGTTTTATCCACATTTATAGCATCGTAATTGTCATATTTTGGATATTCTTCTGGATTATATTTTTGTAAAGTTCTAAATCTTCGTGGCGTTTTGAAATATCAAGATTTGTGAACCAAATAACGCCAGAAACTCTAATCATTCCTTCTTTATGGTCGCCGGCCGTAGCATAATCTTCCTAATGCTTGTTGATAAAATGAGCCGCCCTCCTTTAAAGCCATATCCTAGCCAAATTTTATTTTCCAAAATAATTTGAAAATTTTTATACGAGATTGCATTTTGATGACCTATTATTACGAATTTTTATCATATTCAATTAGTTGAGCCATGTATTCACGAAATAAAGAAAATGGAGGATTAGTTACTACTATATCAGCCTGTTTTAAGAGTTCAATGCTTTCTTTACTTCTAAAATCTCCGTCACCTTTTAAATGCTTTACTCCAATTTCGTTTGGGTCTGGAATTTGTTGTCGTTCTTATCACCGTCATAATCCAAATAGATTGCTTGTTCAGATGTATTTCGCTGAACAAGTCCATATCTTGATTTTTGTAGCACGTTGCAATCAGACTTTTAAGTCCAAATTTCTCAAAAATTATACGAAAAGAAGTGAAAAGAACTACTACCTCTGGGTCATCACAGTTACAATATACTACTTTGTCCTTAAAATGACTTTTGTAGTAGTTTAATTCTCTTTCAATGTCAGAAAGTTGGGTGTAAAACTCGTCTTTTTTTGCTGTGCTTTTGCTTTCTGTAGATTTAGGTTTTGCTGCTTTTTTTGCCATTTTTATAGTGGTTTGAAGGGTGTAAAGATACTTGATTTTAGGTGTTCGCCATTAACAATCACATTAACATTTAAACACTTTGTAAATTGCTGATATTCATGTATTTTTGTAGTATAATTAACGAAAACAGCAGTTATGAACATCTTGCAATTCATCTCAACTTTCCCTACCGAAGAAAAGTGCTTAGAACACTTCGCTGCAATGCGTTTGGAAAGAGGGATTAAATGTGAAAAGTGTGGTTGCCAAACGAAACACTACTGGTTGCAAGACCAAAAGCGTTTCAAGTGCAGCAAATGTAAAACCAAATCCTCTTACAAATCCGGCACTTTGATGGAAAACAGCAAATTGACCATCCAGCAATGGTTTATGATGCTCCATTTGATGACTTCCACCAAGAAAACCTTCTCTGCCCTTGAAATGCAGCGTCAGTTGGGCGTTAAACGGTACGAGCCAGTTTGGTACGCAATGCACAAAATCCGTTCTACAATGGGCAAGCGTGACGAAAAATACAAACTCATGGGAGAGATTGAAATTGATGATGCTTTCTTTACCACAGTTGATTTAGACCGTGACAAGGAAGAAGAAATGAAGCGTGGTCGTGGCTCACAAAAGAAAAGTCAAGTGATGGTAATGGTTGAAAGCGTTCCATGCGAACCAAACAAAAACAAGCACAAACCTTCCCGCAAAATGGGATATGTCAAAATGGTTGTCATGGACGACCTCACCAGCACAGGAATCAACTACGAAGTAAAGAAAGCAGTTGACAGCCAAACAAAGGTTCTTACAGACGGTTGGAGGGGCTATTCTAAACTTCCCGAAGTAGTTGCAGAACACCACCAAGAAACCGTACCAGCCGAAGAAGCCCACAAAAATTACCGTGGGTTCACACAAACATCGGAAACTCAAAGCGTGTGCTTGACGGCTTCCACCACTCAATCGGCAAAGGATACCTTCAAAACTATCTGAAACGAGTTTTGCTACAAGTTGAACCGCAGGAACTTTGAATCAGATATGTTTGACAGGATTATCACAGCAGGGGTAGATGATGTTTGGTACAAGAACAAAGCACAATACTACCGTTAAATTTCAAAGAACTGATTTTTTGAAGCCTTCCCAAATCGGGAGGGCTTTTTTTGTTTTTAAAGAAAAAGGATTACCTTTGCCCCCGAAAATGTCCTACATGATTTGTCTCATGGTGTTTCCTTGTGATTTAGGCCAAAAAACCTTAGTCTGAGGAAGTAATGAATTTGAGATGAAACATCAAGCAAGGGAAAATAATGGCTCAATCGTTGCACCGATTGGGCCTTTCTTTCCGGTTAAGAAATTCCCAATGGGGGTTTGGGCAACGAGCCGCCTTGAAGTGCTTATTGTTTACTAAACATGAGAAAAATCATGGAAAGTACATTTTCAGAAAACGGAAAGTGTTACAGATGGATTTATGCCAAGTACATTGTAAAAAATGGAAAACGCATTTATCCTAAAAGAGCCAAGGCATTTAGGCTAAAAGTTGAAGTGCCTTGTGCATCTTGGAAGTAACAGTTTCTATCCGGGAACACAGGGGTGCAACCTTGTGTTCTTCGGTTTCAAGTAACTCTCGCCCAAACACCGCCAATTTTATTGGGGTACAATATGCGGATAGTCATTTAAAATTATAACTCTGTTTTGTTAGGGAAACTTCAGTCAGCCGATGGAAAAGAACAAATCATACAGGGTTTAACCCTATACTTTATCTTTAAAATCCACAAATGGGGTTAAAACCCCGTAAGAGAAGGCATCTGTACTTTGCTCCCGGCTGAAGCCGGGAGTTATTGAAATTACGTTTTTGCGCAAATCAGCATCGAGCGGTTTTCATCAATAAAGCCGCCGGTACAGACAAAAAAGGCCCGGTGTCCCACACCGGGGCCCGCTACCACTTTAAAGGAAATAATACTTTATCGGGTGATGAGTTATAAGTGATGAGTGATGAGTTGATGGAACCTTACTATAGCATTTTTATAACTAGGGCCAAAAAACACTCTAATAACTCACTCAACTAACCCTCATAACCCATCCCTAATCAACGTTGTCGTGTAAATAGTATTCCCCCACCCTGATCTCGCCTTCTTCTTCAGCAAGAAACCGTCCAGTTTGACATTGCCGGTTGTTCGGCGTCGGGTACGTCTTCCAAGTTGATGCTTTTGCGCAGGTAAGCCGGCTGGTTTTCCAGTTCGATAACGGTTTGCGGCGAACTCAGTTTCACACATTGATCGGGCGGTTCAAGGCCTCCTGACGGCGGCGCTGGGCCTCTTCGATGCGGCGGCGGCGTTCTTCAGGTGAAATCTCGTCCTCTTCCGGCTGGCGCAGAAAGGGTCGGTGTTGACCGGCGTCGTACGGCGAATTTTATCCACCGTTTCCCGGATGTTATCGAACTCGAATTCGAGCGCGGTAGCCGCCTTCTCATCTACCGGGGAGTACGCCTCATCTGACGTAATCGTAAAGAGAAGGCTGGTTCTTTTTTCCGGCGGCCTCGTCGTCGAGGTGCACCACCTGGCGGTCGTTCGGGTTTGCTGGCGTTGCGCTGGAGCTGCCAAGCCTTTGCGTTCGGTCACTTCAAAACCGGTCGCGATGATCGTCACGGCCAGTTTTTCCCAGGCGCTCGTCGAAGCGGTTACCCCAAATCAGGTTGGCATTTTCGCCGGCTTTTTTCCTGCACGAACTGCGTGATTTCAAAGATTTCGTCCATCGTCGCTTCTTTCCCCGGAGGTGATATTTACCAGGATGTTTTTGGCGCCGAAAATGTCGTTGTCTTCGAGCAGCGGCGAGCGCAGTGCTTCGTCGGCAGCGCGGAAAGCGCGGTTTCGCCTTCAATCGTAGACGTACCCACAATGGCTACTCCCGAGCCGCGCATGGTAGTGTTCACGTCTTCAAAGTCGACATTGACATATCCAGGCACGGTAATGATTTCAGCAATACCTTTTGCCGCGGTGCACAAGATATTGTCTGCTTCGGCAAAGCTGCCGAAATGGACAGGTTGCCGAAAATGTCGCGCAGGTTGTCATTGGAAATAATAACCAGGCAATCCACGTTTTTGCGCAGTTCCTCCAGGCCTTCCATGCCGTTTCCGACGCGGGTTTTGCCTTCAAAAGTGAAGGGCAAAGTGACGATGCCGACGGTCAGGATGCAAGTTCCTGGGCAGGCTTTGGCGATGATTGGCGCTGCACCAGTCCGGTGCCGCCGCCCATACCGGCTGTGATAAAAGGCCATTTTTGGTGCCTGTTGTCCAGGAAGCTTTTGATTTCGTCGATGCTTTCAACACAGGCTTGTTTGCCGACGGAGGGCTTGCTGCCCTGCGCCGCGGCCTTCGGTCAGCAACTGGTCGAGTGAAATTTTTGTTGGCACCGGGCTGAGGTGCATGGCTTGTGCGTCGGTATTGCAGATGGCGTAATCTACGCCGACGATGCCCTGTTTGTACATGTGGGTCACGGCATTGCTACCGCCACCACCTACGCCTATGATTTTGATGATTGAAGGTTCGTCCTTCGGCAGATCGAATAACATAACTGAGTGATGAGTTATGAGTTATGAGTTAATGGGTGATTTTCTCAATATTTGCTATGATATGGTGAAAAAGAAATAAAGAAACCGTAATGATCCAGTATTTTCCTATATTTCTTTTTGTCAGAATGGCGCTGCGAATAATACGCAGAGCTTCCATGGTATCTTGACTAATAGGATTAAGGAAACTCTGCTCCAGTTAGAATTCCGTATGATGCAGCAATTCAAGCCAGTACATTGTTTCATCTGTTTCTTTTGAGCAACTCCCCAATTTGTAAATAAAATCGGCAGCACTTTCTGCATTTTGGGCCTCCCGGATATTTGCACCGATTAAAGTCCCAGATTTTGTGTTTGCCTGCTCAAAAACTTCTTTCTTTTCTCCAACCAAATATTTATACAAATTGACGATCCGAATCGTTAGATTCATGGACTTTTACGCATCGGAGATGGTGTCAATTGTTTTCATAAGTTGGAAGCGTTTAAAAATAATGAGTTTGGAGGCTTTCTTCAATTGGGTGGCTATGATTTAAAGAATACGCGCCGAACGCATAACGCGTCCCTGATAACTCTTAAATCACTTTTATTAAAGTCCATGTCCGGTTCTGCTTCGAACCATTCCTTTGTTTTTTTGAAGACATTATCGAACCAGGATGGCTCTTTTTCTTCTGAAACATTGGAAGGTTCTTTCGGCTCGTCATTGACTTCCGGTTTGGCCTCTTCTTTTTGCGCTTTTGACGGGTCGATGTCCTGCAGTCCACGCATCAGCAAGCCGATGGCTGTGCTGAAAATCGGGCTGTTCACCTTTTCGTGGTAGCCGTGCGCCAGTGCTCCAGGGGAACGCCGATGCGGGGGTGCCGGTAATGAAACTCCGTGAGTTTGTCCGTATTGGCCAGCAGCGCCACCGCCGGTGAGTACGATCCCGCCGATGAGTTTGCGCTCATAGCCGCTGCGGCGAATTTCCCAAAGTACGTAATCGAGTACTTCTTCCATCCGCGCCTGGATGATACGGGCCAGGTTTTTCTCACTGATTTCCTTGTGATCGCGTCCTTTCAGACCCGGGATGGTGATGATCCGGTTGTCGAACACCTCGTTGGCGAGGGCGGAACCGAATTTCACTTTAAGTTTTTCAGCCTGAGGCTGCATCACGGTGCAGCCTTCCTTGATGTCGGCTGTGATGACGTTGCCGCCGAAAGGAATCACAGCCGTGTGGCGGATGATACCTTCGTGGAACACCGTAATATCCGTGGTGCCGCCACCGATGTCGACGAGCGCTACACCTGCCTGCTTTTCCTCTTCGGACAATGTGGCGTCGGCGCTGGCAATAGGCTCGAGGGTGAGATCGGCTACTTTGAGTCCAGTCTTTCGATGCAGCGGTAGATGTTGTTCACGGCTGTGATCTGGCCGGTAATGATGTGGAAATTGGCTTCCAGCCGCACCCCGCACATACCGACGGGATCTGTAATGCCCTGCTCGGAATCCACGGTAAATTCCTGCGGGAAGACATGAATGATCTTGTCGCCGGGCGGCAACACGAGTTTGAACATGTCATTCACCAGCCGGTCGATGTCGCGGTGGGCGATTCCGGTGTGATCGCTTTCGCGGGTCAGAATGCCCCTGTGCTGGAGGCTTTTGATGTGCTGACCCGCAATGCCGACGTGTACGGCGCGAAATTTCATTTGTGCCTGGCGCTCGGCGATGTCGATCGCTTCGCGGATGGCATTGACTGTTTTTTCGATGTTGCTGACTACGCCGCGCAGCACACCGACACTTTCGACTTTGCCGAGACCGACAATTTCGAGTTTTCCATGTTTGTTCCTGCGGCCTGCGAGACAACATACCTTGGTGGTGCCGATGTCAGGGCAACGACAACATCATGGGGTTGTGGGAGATCAAATCCCGTCATAACGTTTCTGTTTAAGTGGTCGAGTTTCAGTTTGTTTTGTGTTCCTGCCGCGATGCGAAACTCTTTCCAGCGACAAAAATAGTATTTTAAATAATTTTGTTTCAATTTTTTTTTTGTTGATGAGGTTTATAAGGTTGATGAGGTTGATATGTAGCATCACTGTATTCCTTTAACTCCTACGGTTTTGTTTGGCTTTTTTCCACTCATTTGGTTAATTTGGTAAGTTAGTTTTCCAATTCAGGTCTAAGATTCAAGATAATCAGTTTCAGAAACTTACTCCAAATCTTTGCTGATTATCAACAAGTTAATCACTTCAACGGCGCTACCAAAAGCGATTTCATAAAACGATTCTGATCCGACGCGGAAATCCTTGCGCTACCTTCTGCCAAATTACAACAAACAGAAACGCCTGCTCTTCTGATCTGACTTGTTATGCCGAAAGCCTCCTCTTTTGGAAAACTTTTTTTTTTTACATAAATGGATTTGACAGCGCTTCTAGCAATTTGCCAGACTGCCATTTTTTCAAAAGCGTATCGTATGCATAGATTAGTTATTTAATGATTGTGATTTTAAGATTAAAGATGTTGATTCTTAATTTATGAGGGTTGATGAGGTTCTTAAAATGCTTGGAGGGCATCTCGTTATCAACCTCATCAACCCTCATAAACTCATCAACTTTTCTTACACACCACCTGCCCATTGTACTTCAAATTGATCGTCTCGTATTTCCGCCAGCCTTCGTAGGGCATTCCTTCCTGGTAAAATATCTTCAGTCTCCTCAGTTTGTCTTCCAGTTTTCTGGTGCTTCCCAGCACAATTTTCTGGTCGCCGATCAGCGGCACGAGGATGAAATCGCCCGCATTGTTCACGTGTACCTGCTGGATGAAAGAAGCCAAAAACTCGTCTGCCATCAAGGTTTGGGTCAGGTTAAAGAGGTCTTTCAGGGTGCTTTTTCTTTTATTCCGAAACTCCGCTGTGTACGGCGCCAGGTTGCCTGTGGCCACCAGTACCCTGGCCGCGAAATTTTTGGAAGCCGGCATCTTCACCCCGTTTTTATCGAGGTAATAATTGCCGCCGTTGTTGTCCAGAATACGCACCAAAGGCTCGCGCTGTATAATCGTTACGTGCAGCACCATTTTTGGTCGACATATATTTCGCATCCAGTATAAACGGGTCTTCTTCCAACTCCCGCTCCATACGTTCCACTTCCAGCAAAGCGAGTTCGGTACCTTCGAGGGTATTGCCGAAGGAATGCAGAGCGCCTGCCTGACGTCGCGTTCGCTAATAAGTTTGTCGCCGCTGGCAAGGGGTGTCACCGCTACTTCCACACCATCGGCAAAACTGTTTTTCTTCCGCCCGATCGCCGAAAACAATGCCACGGCCACCAGGAGCAGAAATGCCACCCAGGCGAAGCGATCGTAACGGAGACGTGGCAACTTCATTTTAATTATCTGTTATTAGTTATTGGTTATCAGGGCGTTATAGTTTGGCATTTGTGTTCAGGAGGCTTTAATCGGTTCGATAAGGTATCGATGTCGCCGGCGCCCATGGTCATCAGTACTTCTAGCTGTTTGGTTTTCAGCAAGTTCAGCAGTTGAGATTTTGTAGTCAGGTTCACGTTTTGTTTTGCATCAGTCCGGCGATCATGGCGGATGTGACGCCCGGTATCGGTTGTTCGCGCGCCGGATAAATATCGAGCAGGATACATTCGTCCAGCAGGTCCAGTGCCCGGGCAAAGCCCTCCGCGAAATCGCGGGTGCGGGTGTACAGGTGCGGCTGGAAAATGCCGGTCACTTTGCGGTTCGGGTACATCATTTTAGCGGCGCCGATCACGGCTTCCAGTTCCGCGGGGTGATGCGCATAGTCGTCGATATACACCAGTTCAGGGTTGCGCACGATGTATTCGAAGCGGCGTTTTAACCTTTGAAGCCCGCCAGTGCCACCGCCAGTAATTCCTGAAAAACCACCCGCCGACAAGGTGGCTGCGATGGCCGCCGTGGCATTGAGCACGTTGTGTTTGCCGGGATAATTGAGGCGCAGATCCGTCCAGTCGAAAATGGTGGAGCGCAGTCCGAAAGCCATTTGCCCGTCTGCTACCCGCACGTTAAACGCCTCGTAATCACCTTCTTCAATCCCGAACTGAACACCTGCCGGCCACTTGCGCGCAATTCATCCGCCACATCTTCCAAGGGCAGACCGTGGCGGTAAATCAGTTTGCCGCCCGGTTTGATCTGTCGCACAAACTGTTTGTAGGATTCCACCACGGCTTCTTCGGTACCATAGATGTCGAGATGATCCGGGTCGATGGAATTCAGCACGGCGATTTCGGGGTGCAGGTGCAGGAAACTACGGTCGTATTCATCGGCTTCCACCACCACCCAGTCGCTTTTGCCTTCCACGAAATTGCTGCCGAGGTTAAGCGAGATACCGCCTACAAAAGCCGTCGCATCCACGCCGCAGGCGCGCAGCAGGTGGCTGGTCATGGTGCTGGTGGTTGTTTTGCCGTGGGTGCCCGCAATGGCGATGCAGCGTTTGGCGCGGCTGATAATGCCGAGTACTTCGGCTCGTTTTTTTACCGGATAACCGTTGTCCAGGAACCAGTTCAACTCCGAATGATCTTTGGGGACAGCCGGCGTAAACACCACTAAATCAACACTTTCCGGGATGTATTTCAGATCGTCGTCGTAATGGATCAACATTCCTTCGGCGGCCAGCGCGCGGGTCAGGTCCGTTTCCGTCCGGTCATAGCCATGCACCTCCGCACCGTGCAGGTGGAAGTAGCGGGCCAGCGCCGACATGCCGATGCCGCCGATGCCGATGAAATAGATTTTTAGATCGCGTTGAATTCCATTACGTAGTTATCCGTTATCTAGTTATTGGTAAAAAACCGCCGGGGGGTATTAGTGTTGATAATCAGCATTTGTAAAGAATTTAGTCAAACCTTCTAATGACCTGCCTGTACTCGTCTACCTGGTTTTTAGCAGTTTCAATGTCTCTTTCTCGCCGCCCGGTTCATTTCAAAATCCAATCCTGTTGCATCTGCTTTCAACAGTTTGACCATAATTTCCCTTTTCCTTTCTCCTGGGTGTAGAGTTTATCCTTTTCCGTGCGCCAGGTACCGCTTGGTTTTGGTTGCCGAAGCTGGCCGTGTAAGTGCCGTCTTCCTTGAATTCAAAACCGACCTGCGTAGCATCCATCCCGCCGGGTTTGTCGAAAATCAACCACTCCGGTCCCTGCCATTTGCCCAAAAGCGCAGGGTTTTTGTCGTTTGTTTTTTGGCAGGCGACGATGGTAAAAATGCCAGATGATTAGTAAGTGTTGATTTTTTCATTTTTTTAAAAATGTTGATGAAGGGTTGATAAGGTTGATGAAGGTTGATATTCATCCACTCTAAAAAGTAAAAATTGCTCCGTTTTTGGAGCGGATGAACCTTCATCAACCGCTATACTCTCATCAACTCTGATCAACCATCTAATCGCTTCCTGCGCTATTGCATCCGCCGCATTCGGCCGGCCCAATTGCCGGATACTTTCGCTCGAGGCTGAATGCCAGCGCTTCCTTTTCCAAAATCAGGAAAGCCTCCTGTATCATTTTCCACCGCCCGCATCGCGGCACCAATCGGGCTGCACCTTTTTCCACCAGCGCCAGGGCATTTTTGGTCTGATGATCCTCTGCCACATTGGGCGAAGGCACCAGAATGGCAGGCTTGCCTACCAAACACAATTCGCTGATACTCAATGCACCTGCCCGCGAAATCAACACATCGGCTGCGGCGTACAACAAATCCATACGATCGATGAAAGCCCGGATTTGCACATTCGGCAGTTTGGCCGTTTCGCAGGCACTATACTCGTATTCATAGAACTTTCCACATTGCCACAACACCTGCACGCCATCGTATTTTCCAAAAACTGCACATTGTCGCGCATGGCATTGTTCAGGTCCGCGCACCCAGGCTGCCTCCGATCACTACGATTGTTTTTTCTCCGGGTCGAGGCCATAGTATTGCAGGCCTTCTGCCCGTTTTCCTTCCAGGTTCAGGAATGTCCGAACGCACCGGGATTGCCCGTAAATACCATGCGATCCGCCGGAAAAAACGCCTCCATGTGGTCGTATGCGACGCACTTTTTCAGCTCTTTTGCCGAGGAGTTTTGTTGGTCACACCCGGCGAATTTTTGTTCCTGAATGAGGGTGGGATGTTGGCCCTTTGTGCGCTGCGCATCACCGGCCCGCTTGCGTATCCGCCTGTCCCAATCACCACATCCGGTTTGATCGCGCACAATTCGTCTCGCTTTCCACGGGCTGCTGAGCAGTTTGAACGGAAATGAGAGGTTTCACACCAACTCAAATCCCGCTGGAATCCGGCCATTGAGTCCTACTATCGGATAACCCGCTTTGGGCACGCTCCATCTCCATTCTGCCATTGGCGCCGACAACAGGAACTCTGTTTCGGGTCTCAACTTTTTGATGCTGACGGCATCGGCAATAGCGTGTGGAAAACATCACCCGCTGGAGCGCCGCCGGTGATCTGACCTTCAAATTTTTCGCTAGGCTTTCAGTTAGTCACCGAGGATTAGGAAAGGTGAAATTTCGGCGTGGTTTATTGCAGTTTACGGTTTATAACGGGTTTTGAGTTCCTCATTGGCTATCTCAGAAAGCTCTCAATCCAGGCTTTCTCAATATACCCAACCATCAATATCATACCGGCGAAATACTGGTAAACAACAACATACCCGTTCACCGCCATCGAAATCAGGGGGCGAGGTAAGACCTGTCGCGGGTACCAGGTTGACATTCTCGCAATATTTTGGTGCCCGAACGGTCAGGAGCAGACTCAGCCCGATGGCCAGAAAGCGCCGAATGCTTTCGGGCTTTGAATCTTGACCAGTTTACAGTTCGGATAAAAAGCATCACGTACAAAACAAGGATTGTCTTACCCCCGATCAGGCCCGTATTCTTCACAAATGATGGCGTAAATAAAGTCGGCATTGCAGTAAGGCAGATAATTGCGCATCATGCTGTTGCCGGGGCCTTCGCCGATAATGCCTCCTTTGGCAATGGCAATTTTCGCCTGCTGCACCTGGTAACCGCCGTCTTCGCTGTGCAGGAAAGTTTGTACCCTTGAAATCCAGGTATCCACCCGGATCAGGCCCGTTTCGGGGTACAACTGACCGAAAACCACCATACCGGCAAATACCACCACACCCAGCAAACCAAGCAGGAAAATATACTGCCTGGCTCCGCGGCCCATAAGCATGGGCAGGATGCAGGTGATAAACAGTATGAAAGCGGTACTCAGGTTGGCCGGCGCAATCAGTCCGCAAATAATAGCACCGGCACCGATGATCCGGCAGAAACGCATCCTTGAAACTGCTGATGTACTCCTGCTTGCGGGTCAATTCGCGGGCGATGTAAATGATCAGCGCGATTTTCGCAAACTCCGAAGGTTGAAAACTAAACCCTGCAAAACTAGGCCATCGGTTCGCATCGTTGATACTGGAACCAAAAACAGGGTGATCGCCGGCAACGGAACAGCCAACGGCATCAAAACGGAGCGACCTGCTGGTAGCGCCGGTAGTGCAACAAATGACCATACGCCGCAGAAACAACCCGAAGGCCAAGCGCTCCGCTGGCATCCATGCCGTGGGCAGGAACCCCGTGGTGTTGCCGCCGCGCGTAGTCAGACCGCCCAGCCGGATACCGAATACACGAACAGCATACTGAAGAGGCTCAGTACGGCGATGATCATCCAAATGGTACGATCCCTCTTAGTTCTGCTGCGATGCGTTTGCCGAGGGACGTGTTGTGGTTAGCGAGTTGTGGATCGTGAATCGTGAGGTGTGGTGAGTGAATCGTAAGTTGTGAAGCCACTCACAATTCACTACTCACAATTCTGGTTCGCTAACTTTCTTGTTTAAATTGTGTTCCTCTATCTTCGTAATTTTGAATAAATCAAAACTGCGCGTACGGGACTCAACGGCGCAATATCTCCGTCGTCCATAATGCCGCTGCTGTCCGTACTGCTTCTGTTGCTTTTGTTTCGGCAATCGGTATGTTCATTTTCGAAAACCTTGATAATCTTCGCGTTATCTACACCATACACACGATGGCACTTCACATTTTCACTAGTTTTAGCAATGGCGTGTAATCATTGCCCCTTGTCCGCAACATCCGACGATCCACACAATTGGGGTATCTACGACTGCAGCATGCGAAAACCAGATCCACATTTGGTGGCTTTGGAGTCATTGATCCGGGTGACGCCGTCGATTTCCGCCACGCGTTCCAGCCGGTGCGGCGGTGTGTTAAAACTGCCGCAACCCTTCTTCGGTCAGTCCCGGTTCCGCGCCCGGCACTCAGTGCCGCGCAGATCGCGCAAGCGGCATTGAACAGGTTGTGCGGTCACTTTCAGGTTGGTGCTCGCCACATCGAAACGGTAATTGAGCCCACACGGACGTAGCCGTTTTTCAGTTCACTTTTACGCACCGCCTGTTTTTTGCATTTGATCGCCCGCGGGTTGGCCCGTCAGGTAATCTTTTATGATGAGGTCGTTGCCATTAATGATGCACAGGTCGCCGCGGCCCTGGTTTCATCGCCATTAGGAATTTCGAGCGCACGTAATTGTCCAACTGATGCTGTGGCGGTCCAGGTGATCGGGTGTGATGTTCCCCAGCATGGATATTTTGGGTCTAAACTGCTGAATATCATCCAATTGAAAAACTGGAGACTTCGAGGACATAAATGAGGGATGAGGATATGAGGGATGAGGGTTGAGGGTTGAGAATGAGGGGTGAGGATGAGGATGAGGATTGGAGGGATATGGGATGATGGTTGAAGAGTCGAAAGGGGCTGAATGCTCCAGTACCAGGCGGGCGAAAGGTTGCCAACGTTGCCGCCTGTGCACATTCAGTCCGGCGTTTTTCAACAAATGATACGTCAGTTCGGTTGTGGTCGTTTTGCCATTGGAACCGGTGATGGCGACAATGCTGCATTTGCCGGCGCCATGATAGCCGAATTCGATTTCACCGATTACATTGATGCCCGCTTGGCCCGAACAGCCTGCATGAGCGCCGTTTTCCAGAATACCCGGGCTTTTGATGATCTCATCAGCATTCAGGATTAAATCGAGGGTGTGTCCGCTTTCCTCCCAGGCGATGCCCTGCGCATCCAGTTCCTGTTTGTACCCGTCCGCGGTGGCACCTGGATCGGATACGAACACGTCGAAGCCCTTCGCTTTGCCCAGAAGGGCTGCGCCTGTGCCAGATTCACCGGAGCCGAGTATGACGACTCGTTTAAGCATGTGATTTACTTTAGATGTTTTCTCTGCGCAGGTTGAATTTTACCTGCTTGCGCGAGGATGGGTCCCCTAGTTTGTTTCGGATTAGGCGGATTTTTGCGGATTTTATTTTTGATTGTTTTTGAAGATTCTTTTTCGTTCGTTGCTCCAGGTTTTCGTTCAAATTTTGGTTCTAGTCCGAAATTGATCAGAGCCTACTTCCATATTTGTTGCTACGGGGTAATTATTTAATTGTTTTTCATGCGCTTACGTTAATGTGGCCACGGCTTTCAGTTACCTATCACCCCACTCACATTGATTAGAAGATTTGCGTAGTAATTACCAATTAGCCTTCCGTTCCGATACACCTTGATACTTTCCACGCTTCCCGACTTTCAAACCTCTTTCCGGGTAATTCAAAATACAGGGCATTCTGATGGCCACTCAAAAACCATCCCAGGTCGTTGTACACATCGTAATAAGATACGATCACCAATTCGGTGATCTCCTGTGTTTGAGTTCCATAAATGAAGATGTTTGATTATGAATCGAAAAGATCAATAAAATCCGCCTAATCCGCAAA
>JADJOD010000002.1 GCA_016713985.1 Lewinellaceae bacterium
AAAGCCGGAAGTAAAAATAACAGGGGTAAGATTCGTCGCATGGTTTGGAATTTTAACCGCGAAAAGTAAAACGAATGAATACAACAAGCGCAGGACAACAGGCGATATTATCGGGAAAGCACCCTGATCGGCACAACACCCCCACCCGATTCCCTGATTTTCAGCCAGTTTTGAAAATCGGATGTTGCGGATGCCGGCAGCACCCAGTTCCCCTGTGCGTCTTCTGTCACGTCAATGATGCGGGCCTCGGAAGTCATATCCACGGTTTGGATATAGCGCACTGCAGGTTCGCCGTATTGTCTGCCAAACGTCGCGCCATCAAGTAGCAGCGCGCCGTTTTCATTTGTAAAAGAAGGGAAAAGCACGGGTTGTTGATTGACAGCGCCCACCCGCAGAATCAGCTCAACGGGCTCGGAATCAGGGAGATCGAAGGTATGATCAGGCAGCGTCGGCGCGATCGGCAACAACGACGCCGTCAGTCCCCCGGGCCCGATTACCGGCATTCTCAAAGTGACCGTCACCATGCCGTTGGCCACAATCGGCTCGCCGACCGGCCGGGCGCTTTTTACCACACCTTGTACCTGCGTTTGAATGAGGTCGCTCTCGGTCATCATATCTTTTACGGTTGTGCTGCGCCGGATCTGCACACCGGCGGCGGTTTCGAGGAGATTGGCCTTGGCCAGCACTTCTGCACCACGGGTAGCCATCGCGATGGCTTGCGCTTCGTTGGGCCATTTTTCGCGGTTGATGACGGCCTGACCGCTCGCCTCTACGTATTCCTGCGTCCAATCAATACTGCCGCTCGGTGTGGTTTCCCGGACAGGTTTTTCGGAAATATCCTCCAAACGTTTCAGGGCATCACCTGCCCGCTGTTGATAATAGCCGCCGGGGTAATGATCCAGATAACGCCGGTACGATTCGCGGGAGTCGGCATTGACCGCCCGATACCAGGCTTTTCGCTCGTCGAGGCCCTGTTGGGAACGGCGTATCCAGTCTTCGAGATCGGTGTTCGGGGGCTTGTCGCTGCAATCGCGCGCAGCGGTGAATTGTTGGATAGCCGTACTGAACTGGCGAATCCCGCAGGCTGTTTTGCCTTTCCGATACCGGGTATCGAAACAATCCTGTTGCGCGGAGGCACAAACTGCACACAACAAAATGGCCGGAATAAGAAGAACTGTTTTCATTGTTTTCGCTTCGGAATAGACGAAGCAGGGGTCTCGTACCAATTATTCTTGTATTCGTATTGCCATATTTGACAAGTGGCATCTCCGAAACGACAAAATATTACGATAACCATTTCCCGAACCTTTACCTTTGCGCCATGCCAAAAAAGAAAAAACCTGCAACGGAAGAAGCTTTTGTCAATCCCATCGACAAAGATAAAGTCGCTGAAAACCCCGGTTTGCTGCCCTATGCGCATACCTCCGGTGGCGCCGTCATCAAACCGGAGGATAAAGGGCGCATCCGCGGCAACGCGATGACCGCAATGTATGACCAGACGGACCGCCAGATGGAACAACTGCGCCGCCAAATGGAGACGCTGGTCAGTCAGGCCAAATCCCTGCAAAACCGGATGAGTGTTTCGGAAACGATCTACCAGGCCGATATCCCGTTCCAACCGGTTATTCACCACATTTATCATCTCTATAGCCGCAAATCGGATGGCACACACGTTCTGTCCATGATCGCCCCGTCCGAATGGGGGCGAAAAATGCCTTACGAACACCTCGCAAGCGTCCGGCTGCTGGGTGATCATACCTGGGAGGTTATCGGTTGATGGTTGTTGGTTGGTTAATAGTTATCGGTTAATGGTTATCTATCCTACGCAATCCCCAATAACCGATAACCAATAACCAATACACCGATAACCGATACCCAACAACCTTCTGGCCGGCTAAAACCGGCCATTCATCCAACTTTTGTATGTTTTTGCCGGCAATAGTGCACCTTCGGGCGCGTTAATTATTCCTGTCATTTTAAACGATTTACTAACCAAACACAACAACGCATATGAAACAACGATTTCTGTTACCCTTTTTCCTGTTAACCCTTTTCCTTGCCCCCTTTGCGCTTTCCGCACAAACCGAATATCCCACCTACGACCCCAATTCCATCGACGTTCCGTATAAAAATTTACGCTTCCGAATGGTTTGCGCCTTATTGTACATGAAGACCACAAAGCGCCCATTGTTGCCGTAAACGTATGGTACCACGTGGGTTCAAAAAATGAAAAACCGGGAAAAAGCGGCTTTGCACACCTGTTCGAACACCTGATGTTCAACGGCTCGGAACACTTCAATACCGACTATTTCCAGGCGCTGGAAGCCATCGGCGGCACCGATCTGAACGGCACCACCAATGAAGACCGCACCAACTACTTCCAAAATATTCCCGTAGGCGCGCTCGACCAGGTACTCTGGCTGGAAAGCGACCGTATGGGTCACCTGCTCGGCGCCATCGACCAGGCCAAACTCGACGAACAACGCGGCGTGGTGCAAAATGAAAAACGCCAGGGCGAAAACCAGCCCTACGCAAAAGGCTGGGATATCGTCCAGAAAGAAATGTACCCGCCCCACCACCCGTATGGCCACACGGTCATCGGCGAAATGGCCGACCTCAATGCCGCCAGTCTCGAAGACGTGCACGAATGGTTCAAATCCTATTACGGCGCTGCCAACGCTGTTGTGGTCATCGCCGGCGACATCACCACCGAGGCCGCTTATGAAAAGGTGCTTACTTATTTTGGCAACATTCCGGCCGGCCCGACCATCGCGCGGCCCAGTGTCAACCTCGCCAAACGCATCGATAATACCCGCGCAGAATACCAGGACCGCGTGCCCGAATCGCAGATCAGAATGGTGTGGAACACGCCGCAGTGGGGCACCCAGGAAGGTGTCTGGCTCGATCTCGTCTCCGACGTACTGGCAGCCGGTAAAAACAGCCGCCTCTACAAAAAATTGGTTTACGACAAACAAATCTGTACTTCCGCAGCGGCGTTTGTCGGCCCCAGCGAAATTTCAGGCAATTTCTTCGTTCAGGCCAACGTAAAAAACGGCAAAACCCTCGAAGAAGTGGAAGCGACGATCAATGAAATCCTGGATGAATTCCTTAAAAACGGCCCGACTGAGGAGGAAATGAAACGGGTTAAAGCGGCCTATTTTGCCAATTTCATCAAAGGTTTGGAACGGATCGGCGGGTTTGGCGGCAAAAGCGACCTGCTCGCACAAAATGAAGTGTTCGGCAGCAGCCCCGACTACTATAAAAAATCACTGCGCTGGTACAACGAAGCGACAGCCAAAAACCTGCACGATGCAGCCAAAAAATGGCTGAGTGAAGGGCGTTTTACCCTCGTTTGTACGCCGTTTCCCGAGTATACCACCACCGGCACGGATACGGACCGTTCGAAAGTACCCGAAGTAGCCAAAGAGGTGAACGCCAAATTCCCCGATTTGCAACGTGCCACCCTCAAAAACGGCATGAAAGTGGTGCTGGCCCGCCGTACGGAAAGCCCGACCCTGGTCGCCAGTATCATGTTCGACGCCGGCTTCTGCACCGACAAACTGGGTGGAAAATCCGGCCTCGCCTCCATCGCCATGAATATGCTGGACGAAGGCACCAAAACCCTCAGCAGCTTGCAAATCAATGAGAAACTGCAACTGTTGGGCGCCAGTATCGGCACTTTCAGCGACCTCGACTATTCCTACGTCAACCTCAATACCCTGAAACAAAGCCTCGATCCGGAGCCTCGACCTGATGGCCGATGTGGTGTTAAATCCCTCTTTCCCAGATGCGGATTTTAAACGCCTGCAAGACCAGCAGGTGAGCCAGATCGCCAACGAGAAAAAGAACCCGCAGGGAATGGTGATGCGTGTAATGCCCGAATTGCTTTATGGCAAAGACCACCCCTACGGCATGCCGATGTCCGGCACCGGCGAAGAAGATATTGTCAAAACCCTCTCGCTCGACGACGTAAAAGGTTTTTACAACCGCTGGCTGCGCCCCAACAATGCAACCATCGTTGTGACCGGCGATATCACCATGCCCGAACTGGTGGAAAAATTAGAAAAACGTTTCAGCGCATGGAAAAAAGCCGATGTGCCGAAAAAAAGTCATTCCGGAAGTAAAAACCGCCGGCACCGCCAACAAAATCTACCTGATAGATCGTCCTGAAAGTCAGCAAAGTATGATCGTTGCAGGTTACCTGACCAAACCCTACGGGCAAATGGACGAAGCGGCCATCGAACAGATGAACAACGTGCTGGGCGGCGACTTCACCAGCCGGATCAATATGAATATCCGGGAAGACAAACACTGGGCCTACGGCGCCGGGTCGGGTATCATGAACACGAGCGGCCAACGCCCCTTCTTCGTATTTGCCCCCGTACAAACGGACAAAACGAAAGAAAGTGTGCAGGAAGTGATCAAGGAAGTTAACGCTTTTGTCGGCGACAAACCCATGACGGAAAAAGAATTTGCCAAGACCAAACAAAATACGGTACTCAGCATGGCAGGTATGTGGGAAACCAACGGCGCCGTAAATAACTCGGCCCGGAATATCGTGAAATACGGTCTGGCCGACGACTACTGGAAAACATACAGCCAGCGCGTCCAGAATCTTTCCCTGAAAGATGTACAAAACGTCGCCAAAACCATCGTTCAGCCCAACAACCTCGGCTGGTTCATGGCCGGTGACGCCGCCAAAACGTTGCCCTCTCTCGAACAACTTGGCCTCGAAATCATTCAGATCGACGCCAACGGCAATGTGGTGAGCAAAAAGCCGAAACCGTAAATTGGATAGATAGCCAGACTGGGAGATGCAGACAGGAGAGGTACCAGATGCCAGATGTGCGAGACGGGACGTGGAGATGCCAGAGGCCAGATAGACTGCCAACCAAGTTGTAGGCGTCAACAATATTGAATCTTACATCTGCATCTCACGTCTGGTATCTCCACATCTGGTATCTGGCATCTGGTATCTCCACGTCTGGCATCTGGCATCTGGCATCTCACGTCTGGCGTCTCAAATCTCGTATCTGACGTCTCCCGTCCAGCGCCGGACGTCTCCCGTCCGGCATCCGGCACCTCACGTCCGGCGTCTGGCGTCTCAAGTCCGGTATCTGCCGTCCCAACGTCCGGTATCGCCGTTCAAGTCCGGCATCTGGCATCAGTCTGCATCTGCCATCTCCCCGTCCGGCATCTGGCGTCTCGTCCGGCATCCGCTCTCCCGTCGGCATCGGCATCTCCCCGTCCGGCATCCGGCGTCTCCAGTCCGGCATCTGGCGTCTCCCGTCCGGCATCCAGCATCTCCCGTCCGGTATCCGGCGTCTCAAGTCGGGTATCTGCCGTCTCACGTCCGGCATCTGGCGTCTCAAGTCCGGCATCTGGCATCTCCAAGTCCGGCATCTGGCGTCTCCAAGTCCGGTATCTGGCATCTCAGTCCGGCATCTGGCGCTCACGTCCGGCATCAGCGTCTCACGTCCGGCATCCGGCGTCTCCAGTCCGGCATCTGGTATCTCCACGTCTGGCATCTGGCATCTGGCATCTCCCAATCTGGCATCTAATCTAAAACTGGTACGGCTTTTGATTTAACAGTTGTGCCGCACCAAGAAACACCTGCGGCACAAACTACTATGAAAGAGAAAAACAACAGATCCTTCATTACCATCTGTATTCTTTTATTTCACTTAGGGTTGCTGTACTGGGCATTTGAGCAACTCGCACCGGAGCAACCCAAACAGGTAGTCGAACAGGAAATTCAAATCGACACCCCATAAATTATATTTTACCATCAAAACAGGCTGCCGGAAGGCACTGCGCATTTTGTGCAGTGCCTTTTTTTATTCCATAAAATGCAACTGCTCCCGGTGTCGTTTATCGTAGGCTTCACCGCAGCCCTTTCACGGGTTTTCCGTTGAATTGCGGAACACCGGCTGTACAATTCCGGAGAAAGTACCCGGAACATCGATTGGAAGGTTTACGGACGCACCGACAAGTTGTTCATCAAAAAATTCGAAGAAGAAACAAACCTGCGCTGCCACATCGTTGTGGATGCCTCTTCCACCATGTATTACCCATGGGATGAAAAGCAGCCGGACAAATTCAAATACAAAAACAAATTTTGTTTCGCCGCACAGTCCGCCGCCGTGATCATGAACGCGCTCAAACGCCAGCGTGATGCCTTCGGCCTGACCCTGTTCGACAACGAAATCCGGGTGAATACCGGCGCCAAATCAAGTACGGTGCATTACCGGCTGCTGCTGTCGCACCTGACACAACGTATCGAAAACCCACAACTGAACCACACGACGGACCTGGCTGCGAGTTTGCACCAGGTAGCGGATGCCATCCACCGCCGGTCGCTGGTAGTCATTTTTACCGACGTGATGGAACAACCCGACAAGGCGGAAGAGGTTTTTGCAGCACTCCAGCACCTGCGATACGCCAAACACGAGGTGATTCTTTTCCACGTGACCGATAAAAGCAAGGAACTGGACTTCGAATTTGAAAACCGCCCGTACGTTTTTGTCGATATGGAAAACGGCGAAGAAGTGCGGTTGCAGCCCAACCAGGTCAAGGAATACTACACCAAACAGGTGGCGGCTTTTACCGATCAACTGAAACTGCGCTGCCTCCAGTTCAAAATCGACTTTGTGGAAGCCGATATCAACAAGGGTTTCCATCAGATTTTGCAAACCTGGATGGTAAAAAGGGCAAAAATGGGCTGAAGAACCGGCTTTGAGTAATTTATCACTAAACCATTGCCGGTCAGCACATTACACACGAATTTGTGCGCCTCTTTCCACTGATTTGCAAAACTAAAATCAACCGACACCTCCATGATCAAACTGGACAAAATTTCCACCCGGGCGCCGGAACACGTCCGCGAAAAAGACATCAAAGAAGAAACGGGGAACCTGGTGGAACGCCTGGGCGACTTGCAACAGCGTTTGTACGCAGAAAAAAAACATGCGGTGCTGGTGGTGTTACAGGGTATGGACGGCAGTGGAAAAGACGGCGCAGCACACAAGGTATTTGATCAGTGCCACATCACCGGCATCAATTACCACGCCTTTAAAAAACCAACTGAAGAAGAATTTGCCCACGACTTTTTATGGCGGGTACACAAAGTGACTCCCGAAAAAGGTATGATCGGCATTTTTAACCGAAGCCATTACGAAGACATTCTCATCCAAAGCGTTCACGGCTGGATTGACAAAAAACGGGTGGACCAACGGATGAAAGCCATCAACGCTTTTGAAGAACTGCTGGCCTTCGACAGCAATACCCACATATTTAAGTTCTATATGCATATCTCGTTTGCCGAGCAGGAAAAACAATTGCGGCAGCGCATGCAGGAACCTGAAAAATACTGGAAACACAACCCCGGAGACTGGGAAGAGCGCAAATTGTGGGATAAGTACATGAGTGCCTATGAATACGCGATCAACAACAGCAGTATCCCGTGGCATATTTGCCCCGTGGACCAGCGCTGGTACCGTGACTATTTTATTGCCAAAACCCTCGTGGAGGCACTCGAAAAACTCCACGTGCAAATGCCCCGCTGGCCGACAAATAACAATTACAACTTGAATCGAAGGAAAAACTGCGCGCCAAAATTGGTCATCCGGGTCTGGCGTGTTGTTTTCGGCGTCAAATCCAGTTCGCCGAACCCTTCCACACCGATGCGCATCATTCGCGCTTCACCCACTTCCTTTCCAAGTCCGCCCCGCAAGGTGAACAGGTTGCCCGTTTTTTTGCCCAATGGCATTTCCGGGTTGAAATAGGTAGCGGCCTGCTCCCGCGCTTCCTTGTGCCCGATGCTGTTGACGATGGTGGCGGCTCCGAACCCGTTGTCCCGCACAAATTTATAACCTCCCAAAAAGGAGAAGAAATAATTGTCATCGTAGGTAAAGAATTCTTTTCCGAATCCGGCTACAAAGCCGTAGGCTAATTTTTGGTAGGAAGAAGGTGAACTCATCACTTCCACGGAGAACAACAGCGGCCAGTCTTTATACGTAAAGTGGGCGGAAATGCCGAACCTGGGCTGGACGAAAGTGGACTTCAGTTTGTAATCCTGTGCAAAATCCTCCCAGGAGTATACATATTCCGGCGGGGAATGCGCTTCCACAGCCACTTTGGTAAAACGGTACTGGTTGTACATCGGGGTTGTTTCAAACTGGGTGTTGTGAAACAACTGCGACATGCCCACATTAACGCCGAGGTTAATTTTCAGGTTTTGGGCGCTCAGGATTTGTACAAAGAGGGTTAAGATTACAAGCGTGGTAAAGTTTTTTAGATGCATGGTGGCTGTTAAAAAAAGGTGAAATGGATTGGGCGGCACGGTTATTCACCAAAGACAGACGCACGATTAAAAGAAGCAAAAAACATGCTGGTTTTGAGGCAAATTCGTCTGCGAAGTTACATCTTTTGGATTATTAGCCCCGCGATTCGTGTTAAAAGTAGACTTCCGTCAAAAATTACCATAAAGTTAAACCCCCATATTGGGTAGCAATAAAAAACGACAACCTGTCATTTAATGTGCCGTAAATCGCCGGTGCACAGGCAATTACTCAAAACCCGTTACTCATCACATTACAATCACGTCTTCCATGAAAAAGTCATTTTTCAGCCTTACGGCTCTCCTGTTTGTTGCATTATCCTTTACTGCCTGCAAAAAAGATGAAAAATCCTTTGAAGAAAAAGTCATCGGCGAATGGCATTCCGTACAGGTAAAAATCAACGGCAGCGATGTCACCGATTATTTTATCTTTGATCTCCAACTGGAGCAGGACAAAAGTTTTGATGCTACCCTGAAGATCGTCACTTTCCCCAGCGGCCAGGCCGGCGTCACCAACCCGAAAGGTGAGTGGACTGCCGACGATTCCAGCCAGAACCTGGACCTCACCTACGACGATTCCCAGGAAACCGAATCCTACGAAGTACTCGAATTGTCCGATACCGAAATGAAGGTCAAAACCAAGCAAAACAACGACCAGATCGAGATCACTTTCGAGAAGTTGTAATCCCGTGTCGAATTACCCGCTAAAAATTCCGGCGGCCTGGCGAACTTTTATCGCCGGGCCGTTATTATTGCAGCACGAAGTAGCAGGACGAAAATCTTTTCCGCCCCGATACATATTTTAAAAACGTATGGCAAAAGTTCGTATTGATAAATGGCTTTGGAGCATTCGTATCTTCAAAAGCCGGACCCTCGCCTCCGACGCCTGTAAATCCGGCAAGGTGAAAGTGGGCGACGAATCGGTAAAACCCTCCTTTATGATCTCGGAAGGAGAAACCGTATCGGTAAAAAAAGACGGGTTCAATTTTCAATATCGCGCCATTCAAATGATCGAAAAACGTGTGGGAGCACCCATTGCCATCACCTGTTATGAAGATGTAACCCCTCAGGAGGAGAAAAACAAATACAACGCCTGGTTCCTCAACAGCACGCCGGGAATGGAGAAACGCGAAAAAGGCGCCGGCCGGCCGACAAAAAAAGAACGCCGCGAGATCGATCAGTTCAAAAAAGGTTGATAAGGGTTGATGAGGTTTATAAAGGTTTATCAACCCTTATCAACCTTTTTACATCAGACCGAATATTTTAGCGTACTTCAACATTTCGCCGGGGTTGCTGATCTTTAGTTTCCCGGTCATCATCGCCATCATGGGGTTCAGTTCGCCACTGAGTATTTTGGAAAATGACTCGGCCGAAGCGGCGACCTTACAAACCGGCTCGCCCGTCAGTCCTTCCGACACATCCATCTTGCCGTCCGCAACCTTTATCGTAAACTGCCCGGCGTCTGCCACATCAAAATGAAACAGGGTGTTTTGCCCCTCAATACTTCCGGTTTTGCCTTTGCGGGCAGGGAAAAAGAAATTCCTTGACGTTCATCGTGCTATTTTTTGATTGAATACCTGTTGATAAATTAACCTTCACTTCATCGCGCCGGTTGTAGTTTTGCCCAAAGGTAAAACTGCACATTAAAAATGACCGGTCAAAAGATTGCAACACCGTTTCTTTGGCTCATGTTCGCCGCACTTCCCTTTTTTGCCTGTAAAAGCGCCCTGCCCCAGGGGCCTGTCGAGGTTCCCGCCGGTTTCGACTGGCAGGGTCACCGGGGCTGCCGCGGGATCATGCCCGAAAACACTATTCCGGCGTTTCTCAAAGCACTGGAGTTTGCCGAAGTCACCACCCTGGAACTCGACCTCGCTGTAAGCAGTGATCAACAACTGATTGTCAGCCACGAACCCTGGTTTAATCCTGCCATCTGCCGGCTGCCGAACGGCGACACCATCCCCAAACGAGACGAGACAAAACACCTGATCTACCGGATGACCGCTGCCGACCTGCGCGCCTATGACTGCGGCAGTTGGGGAAATCCCCGCTTCCCCGGCCAGCAACCCGCAAAGGCTTATAAACCATTGTTGCGTGAAGTTGTGGAAGCCGTGCGCGCCCGTTACCCGGATAAAGCCGCCGCCATCGGCTGGAACATCGAGATCAAAAGTCAGCCGGAGTGGGACGGATTGCGCCACCCTCCGGTGGAAGAATTCGTCCGCTTAGTTGTTGCCGAACTGCGATCGCTTGGCATTGAAAAAAAATGCGTCGTACAATCCTTCGACGTTCGCGCCCTTCAGGCTTTGCATCGGCAGGCTCCGGAATTAACCCTGGCATTCCTCATTGAAAACATCCGCGGATTCGACACGAACATCCGGAAACTGGGATTTCTGCCGGCCATCTACAGCCCTTACTACCAACTGGTTTCGAAAAAACTAGTGCACAAATGCCACGCGCAGGGTATAAAAGTGATACCCTGGACGGTTAATGACGTGCCTGCCATGCGCGGGTTGATCCACCTCGGTGTCGACGGAATCATAACGGACTACCCGAACAAGATCGGCGAAGTATCTGCACCGAACTGATTTACTTTAACTTAAGTTCTGTGGCGACCGTCGGGTTTTTCTTCAACTGCTCCTCGTCGAAGGGTTTGATCGTGATGGTCATCGTGTGATTATCGTCGCTCAGTTCGGCCAGTTCGTTCGAAGATTTTTTGATCGAACGTTCGGGAAAATGATAGACCTGCTTGTAACTCATGTCAGAGAACATCATTTTCATCATATCCATTGTTTCATCGCCGCCGGCTTCTTCCCCTTCATTTTCGGCCAGGGCCTTTTTGATTTCGGCGCCCATATCGCCGGTGTTGAGGCGTTCGAAGTTTTTGCCGGAGAATTTGAATACCTCGTCCACCTTGCTGTCGTATTTGTCCTTGTTCACCACTTTTAATGCGCGGTTGAGGGCCGCGATGTCTGCAAAATCAAAGGAGTATCCAAATTTAAAATTGGTGGTGTCGTTCAGTTCCACAACGTTGGTGATGCCCTGAAGATTTTTGAGGGTAGAAGCCACGCCGCTCAGTTCCTGCCCCATTTGAGCCATGGAATTGTCCTGTTCAGCCCCGCCGGTTTCTGCACTTGTACTATCGGGCGACATGGTTTTCAGCATTTCCATCATACCTTTTACTTCACTCATATCCAGCGTCATGGCATAATTTCCTTTGCCTTCGTTGTAAAAAGTTACTTCTTCTAAAATATGCAGGCAGCCCGTAAGCGCCATACTCAGGATGGCTAAGCCTACCAGTAACAGGTTTTTGAATTTCTTCATGGAAAATTTGTGTTTAAAAAATTGTGTTAAGTGGACAAAATTAATGCTGAGAATGAAACACCCGGGCGGAAAAGATTTCCGTCCTGCTACTTATCAGTTAAAACGGAAAAATCGGGAAATGTCACAGAAACGGTTTATTCAATCACAAATTCCTGTACGACTGATTCGCTATCCTTTTCAAGCGTAAAAGTATAAATGCCTTTTTGCAGGTAATACTTCCCCGTATCTGCTTTTTCCGCCTGAGGCATTTTTTTCGGATCTTTTTGTGTCGACCGCAGCGTATCCATGTCCTTTTTTAAAGCAGGCTCCACAAAATCGAGCGTATAAACGAACTTATTCAACCCCACCGTACATTCCACGACACCGCTGTTTAAAACAGGCCCTCCTTCTTTGAGTTTTACCGACCAGTTTGCCTTCCCGCTTGCCTTGCTGTAAAACCAGACGTCCATTTCCGGATCTTTGGCCACGTCGTACGCGGGCTTTTTTCCCCAGTTTTTATTCCATTTTCGTTTTCCCAGCTCGAATAAGCGAATGGTTGCGGCAAGTGTTTCAGCGGTCAGTTGCCGGGTGTTGGTCATGTTGGCTTTAAAAATGGAGCGGCCGTGTGTGCCGATCAGGAGGTCTCCGGTTTTGTGCTGGATGGCAAGGTCGTGCACCGGCACGTCCGGGAACTCCGCACCCAGGGTTTGAAATGTTTTTCCCCGGTCAAGCGAAACGTACACCCGGTGATCCGTACCGACGTATAACAGGTTTTCATTTGCCGGGTCTTCGCGGATAACATTGACGGGTTCTGCCGGCAAATCGGTTCCAATTCGTTGCCAGTTTTGGCCATAATCATCTGATACATAGAGATATGTATTAAAATCATCCCACCGGTAACCGTTCAGGCTCACGTACACACGCGCGCGTTCGTGGGCGGAGGCCTGCAGTCTCGACACCCACAATTTTTGCGGCAGATTGTCGGATATCCGGGTCCAGTTTTCACCGCCGTCGCGGGTGACGTGGATCAGCCCGTCGTCGCTGCCGGCATACAGGAGGCCGAATTTGAGCGGACTTTCACAAATGGAAGTGAGTGTTCCGTAGGGCACATTACCCTTCGCGCCGCCGCCGGTCAGGTCGCCGGAAATGGCCTCCCATTGATCGCCCTTATCAAAGGAACGGTACATTTTGTTGGCCCCGAAATACAGAACGTCCTGCTGGTGACGGCTCAGGAAAATGGGGGTTTGCCAGTTGAAACGAAGCGGGCGTTCCCCCAGTTCGTGTTTGGGTGTAATGGCCTTCCGGGCGCCGGTGCGTTTGTTGATCCTGAAATAAAAGCCAAACTGGTACCCCGTGTATATCGTGTTGTTGTCGCGGGTATCAATCTGCACCTGCATGCCATCGCCGCCGAGCAATTCTTTATACGGGTATTGCCCGTTTTGGTGCCATTCGACGGAGCTTTGTAATCGGAAGGCCCTACCCACACGCCATTGTCCTGGGCGCCTCCGTAAACATTATAGGGTTCGTCTTCATCGACGGCAATGGCGTAAAACTGGCCTACCGGCGGGTTGTTGCATTTCATCCAGGACGCCCCGTTGTCCCAGCTGATGTTGATCCCGCCGTCGTTTCCGTTGACGAGATGCCCCGGATGGTTCGGATTGAGCCACAAAGCGTGGTGATCTACGTGTACATTTTGCCCGTTGATATTTTTCCAGGATTTCCCGCCGTCGTCACTTTTGATGATGTAAAAACCGATGAGGTAAACCCGGTCTGCGTCGTCCTGCATGCAGCGAATATTGCTGAAATAGTAGCCGTAGGTAAAAAACATTTGCTCCAGCGGGCCTTCGTGGGTGCGTTTCCAGCTCAGGCCGCCGTCTTCGCTGCGGTAAACTTCGGCGCCGATATAATTGGTTTCAAAAAGATTGTTGTTGGCGTCTTCCAGGTACTCGACCAGAGAAAGGGGTTTGATCTTGTCTTTTTCGACCAACTCCCTGACTTTCTTCACGTTGTATTTTTCCGGAAACCCGTTTTGTTTCAAAAAACCGGCAATTTTTTCTTCGGGCAATTTCAGGAACTCCTCTTTTGAAATGGCACGCAAGCGGTCTTTGGTCAACACGTCATCCGTTTCCTCCTCTTTTTTAGGTTTGGGGTTCTGGTTGTCGAGACTGGCGTACAGCACGGTTTTGCCGTTTTTCAACCCTGCGGCAAGTCCGATCCTGCCGATTTTATCCCCGGTGGGAAAACCGCTTTCCGGCGTACTCATTTTCAACCAGGTAACGCCCCCGTCCGTACTTTTCCAGATACCGGAGCCTTCACCCGCGCCGATGAATTCCCAGGCCCGGCGACTGCGTTCCCAGGTGGCGGCATACAGCGTATTGGGATCGGAAGGATCGGCAATCAAATCTACCGCGCCGGTATTGTCATTGATATACAGCGTTTTAGACCAGGTTTTGCCGGCATCGGTCGTTTTATATATCCCCCGGTCGGCGTTTTTTGAGTACAAGTGACCCAATACCGCTACCCAAAGCGTATTCGTGTCAGTCGGGTGCAGCAGAATCCGGCCGATGTGGTGGCTTTCCGGCAAACCGCGCCATTCCCAGGATTTGCCGCCGTCGGCGCTGCGGTACATGCCTGTGCCTGCGTAAGAAGAGCGGCTGCTGTTCACCTCGCCGGTCCCTACCCAAATGATATTTTTTTCCCAGTCGACGGCAATATCGCCGATAGTCATACTTGCTTCATGGTCGAATACCGGTTCGAAACGGGTGCCGTTGCTCTCCGTATACCACAAACCGCCGGAGGCATACGCGGTATAAAAACGGGTCGGGTCTGCAGGATTCACATCGACATCCGTGACGCGGCAGGAAAAAACGGAAGGGCCGATGTTTTCGGGCTGAATTGCGGCAAAAAAAGTGCCTTTTTGCAAATTTTTCCGCAATTCAAAACCTTCCAGGCGGGTTTTGGCCGGAGTAGCGGCCGGTTGTGACAATAAGTTGCGGGAGAAAAACAGCGCAAAAAATAACAACAGGCAGGAATGTTTCAACATAAGCAAAAATTTGGCGGAAGGTACGCCAGTTTCGCTTTTACGGTTTTTGTTTTTGTCGCGGGAAGCGGGGATGAACAAACAATAACATTAACATCCATTGCAACACCTGATCAAAATCAAACGCCGGATTGAGCCTCATCAGTGGTATTGCCGGAATGCTCCGTTTATTTTGTAACGAAAAAGAAACCCGGTGGCCAAAACAGTTGCAGTTCAATAATTGTGCTCCTCCTTAGATGTTCGGGCCGTCGTCCTTGTAAAAGGCGACGGCTCGTGTTTTTATGCAATAAGCGGAGTCAAATGAACACACATTGGTATTTTTACCGCCACAATCCCTGGCCATTCCTGACTTCCATCTGAATTAAACCAGACACCACACACCATGCAAGTAAACTGGACCGGCGTATATCCCGCCGTAACAACCAAATTCACCCCGGACGACGAACTCGATCTGGCAACTTTCGGACTCAATCTGGATGCGCAAATTTCCGCCGGCGTCAGCGGTATCGTGCTCGGCGGCACACTTGGCGAAGCCAGTACACTGACGGAAAGCGAAAAAGATCAACTGGTGGAATATTCTCTCGAAAAATCGGCCGGGCGCCTGCCCGTGATCCTGAACATAGCCGAAGGATCCACCCGGAATGCCATTGCAGCCGCCAAACGAGCCGAAAAACTCGGCGCCGACGGCCTGATGGTACTGCCCCCAATGCGTTATAAAACCGATCACCGCGAAACAGTTACCTATTTCCGGGCCATAGCCGATGCCACCCCGCTGCCAATCATGATCTACAACAACCCGGTGGATTATAAAACGGAAGTGACACTTCCTATGTTTGAAGAACTCATCCGGCATCCGCACATACAGGCGGTAAAAGAATCGACCCGGGATGTTTCCAACGTGACCCGCCTGAAAAACGCTTTTGGCGACCGGTTGAAAATACTGTGCGGGGTGGATACCTTAGCCATGGAAGAATTGTTCATGGGTGCCGACGGATGGGTGGCCGGCCTTGTGTGCGCCTTCCCGGCAGAAACGGTGGCGGTATACAACCTCGTAAAAGCAGAATGGACGGAAGAAGCGCTGGCCATTTATCGCTGGTTTTTGCCGCTGCTGGAACTGGATCTCCATCCCAAACTCGTTCAATACATCAAACTGGCGGAAAGACTGGCGGGTATCGGCACAGAATACGTCCGGGCGCCCCGGCTACCACTCGCCGGTGAAGAACGCGAACGAATTATCAGGATCATTGAAGAAGGTCTGCACACCCGACCAGAATTACCCACGCTGATTATTTAAGCCGCCAATTCATCACTCATCATTCATCATTCATCATTCATCATTCATCTCCTTGGCTGTCAAATCCTTTTTTTGCATCGATGCCCACACCTGCGGCAATCCTGTGCGGGTGGTCGCGGGTGGCGGACCTGTACTGCACGGCGCCGATATGAGTGAAAAAAGGCAGCATTTTTTGCGGGAGTTCGACTGGATCCGGCGTGGATTGATGTACGAGCCTCGTGGCCACGATATGATGTCGGGCAGTATTTTGTACCCGCCATCCGATCCGGAAAATGATGTGGGTATTCTTTTTATCGAAACCAGCGGTTGCCTGCCGATGTGCGGCCACGGCACCATCGGCACCGTGACGGTGGCCATCGAACAAGGCCTCGTTACACCTAAAACGCCGGGCAGATTGCGCCTCGAAGTCCCCGCAGGGCTGGTATTGGCAGAATACGAACAGGAAGGGAAAAAAGTGAAATCGGTAAAAATCAGGAACATCAAATCCTATCTGCATACCGAAAACATCGGGGTGGAATGTTCCGGCCTGGGAAAACTGACCCTCGACGTCGCTTACGGAGGCAATTTTTACGGCATCATCGACCCGCAGGAAAACTTCCCCGGGATGGAATATTTTCAGGCCGACCAACTGATCGCCTGGAGTCGGGAAATCAGAACCAAAGTTAACGAACAGTATACTTTTGTACACCCGGAAAACCCGACTATCTGCGGTATGAGTCACGTTCAATGGACGGGAAAAACGCTGGACCCCGCCTCAACAGCCCGCAATGCGGTTTTTTACGGCGACAAAGCGATCGATCGCTCCCCCTGCGGCACCGGCACTTCGGCCCGGATGGCTCAATGGTATACAAAAGGGAAACTAAAGCCCGGACAGGCATTTATTCATGAGAGCATCATCGGCTCCCGGTTCACCGGGCGTATTGAAGAAGAAACAAACCTGGCCGGTTTACCGGCCATTGTGCCCAGCATCGAAGGCTGGGCGATCATTCACGGGTTCAACCACATCATTTTGGATGACGAAGACCCGTATGTGCATGGTTTTCAGGTACTTTAAAAAGGTTTCAGGGTTTCAGAGGTTTCAGAGGTTTAAGGGTTTCAGAGGTTTCAGAGGTTTAAGGGTTTCAGAGGTTTCCAGAGTTTCAGGTTTCAGGGTTGTGGCAACGCAGAACCCTGAAACCTTTAAACCTCTGAAACCCTGAAACCTTTAAAAACCTCCCCACGCTCGGTCGCCTTTTTTGTAATCAATCGTGGTGTATTTGCCGGGATACTCGACAAAACGAAGGGCCTGGGTAGCGCCGATTTCGGAAGTGAAATACCCCCAGAGTACCAGGTCTTTAATGACCCGGAAGTAATGCGAAGGGTCTTCTTTCTTTTTGTTTTTCTGAAACTCCTTTTGCTCTTTGTCCAGCGCCGTGAGGAATTCATTGCGCTGAACGGGCGTCAGCTTCATGTAGGAGGACTTGCCGTAGCGTTTTTTGCATTCCGCCTGTAAGGTCGTCAATCCGTCTATGAAGCGTTTTTGATCGTCCGGTTCGTAACAATCACTGACGATGACGGCCATGAACTGACCCACTTTGGCCGCTTTGGCGCCGGGTGTGGAAGTAGTGGGAAGAATGGTATCGCCGACTTCGTTCATTAGTTTGATCTGCGCTTTCGTGAAGAGGCCAATGTTTTTTATAGTCCTCAGGCAGATCGTCAAGGGCATCCCAGTCTACATTTTTAGCCAACAGGCTGTCGGCGCAAGCAGGCTGCCGCCGATAAAGACGGATGTACGCTGGAGCAGTTCTCTTCTGTTCATTGTTATTGCGTGAATGAGCGATTGGGTGAATGAATTTATTGGTTCTTAAGGAGTTAGGTTGGTCGGGCAAAGCCCGTTGATGGTTTTGCACCGGGTTAAACCCGGCGCGAGCGGGGTCGGGCAGAGCCCGGTTGATGGCTACGCACCGGGTTAAACCCGGCGCGAGCGGCCGGTTGATGGCTACGCACCGGGTCAAACCCGGCGCGAGCGGTTATTTTTCCCGGTCAAATATCAAACCTGCCGGGATTTTGACTTCGCCTTTGCTGTACATATCAATATAGAGCCTGACGGTGTCTTTCCCGCTTTCGGTGGCCAGGGTGTAATAATCCAACACGCCGCCGCCGCCAATCGGTTGCCCCGTGTATCTGTTGTAAAGGGTTACATCCCGGTCTTTAAATTTAGGGTTAAGCACACTTCCTCTTTGCAACAATCTTAAGGGCTCGCCATTTTTCATTTTTAACCTCGAAAGATAGTATTGGGTGCTATTAATACTATGTTTCAATTCTGCGTTTTTTATTTTGACAGGGTTGTTCACCGAATAGCCGTAAGTTGGATCATCCGAAGGGGTAGTTTTTTTAAAAAACCTGGCGTTTGACATTACACAACCCTGTAAAACGGCAATCGCCAACAGGCTGATTAAAAACGGGCGCCATTTATTCATAACAGATCATTTTTTTGCCGTTTTATGGTCGGCGATATTGTAGCGGCGGTTTTGCAAATCCACCGCCGCAAACGCTACAAATTCCCTTTCTTCATCTCATTCACCGCATAATCTGCCGCCCGCGCCGTCAGGGCCATAAAGGTCAGCGAAGGATTTACACAGGAAATAGACGTCATGCAAGAGCCGTCCGTGACAAACACGTTGGGTACATCGTGCATCTGGTTCCAGCGGTTGAGTACGGAGGTTTTGGGATCGTTGCCCATACGCGCGGTGCCCATTTCGTGGATGGCCATGCCGGGGAAAGAGCCGCGATCGTTGGTTTCCACGTTTTTTACACCGGCGGCCTCCAGCATTTCGGCGGCGTCGTTGATCATGTCCTTGCGCATCTTGTTTTCATTCTCCTTCAGTTCGCAGTCGATGGCAAGCACATACTGGCCCCATTTGTCTTTTTTTGTTTTGTCGAGTGTTACTTTGTTGTCGTAGTAGGGCAGCATTTCGCCGAAACCGCCCAGGCCAATGCTCCATTGTCCGGGTTCACACAGTGCTTCTTTGAAGTCGGCGCCGATGCTGAGTTCAGCCACTTCACGCTGCCAGCTTTCCCGGTTGGCGCCCCCCTGATAGCCGAAGCCGCGCAGGTAGTCGCGCTTGTCGCCAAACAGGTTGCGGTACCGGGGCACGTAAATGCCGTTGGCGCGGCGCCCGAAGACGGTTTTATCCTCGTAACCTTCCACTTTACCACCGGCGCCACAGCGGAAATGGTGGTCCATCAGGTTGTGGCCGAGTTGTCCGCTCGAATTGCCAAGGCCATCGGGCAATCCGCCCATTTCGATGGAGTTGAGCAGGAGTTGGGTGGAGCCGAGAGTGGAACCGCAAACAAAGATTATTTTCGCCTCATATTCAATGGTTTGCATCGTTTCAGCGTCGATCACCAGCACCCCTTTCGCGCGTTTTTTATCCTTGTCGTAAAGAATCTGGTTGACAATGGAAAAAGGGCGCAACGTGAGGTTTCCGGTAGCCACGGCGGCGGGCAAAGTTGCCGATTGGGTGCTGAAATAGGCGCCGAACGGGCATCCGCGGCTGCACAGATTGCGGTATTGGCAACTGCCGCGGCCGTTGATGGATTCGGTCAGGTTGGCTACGCGGCCGATGATCATACGCCGGTGCTCGTATTTCGCCTTTATCCGGGCCGCCACGTCTTTTTCGACGATATTCAATTCCATCGGAGGCAGGAATTTGCCGTCGGGCAGTTGTGGCAAACCATCCAGCGAGCCGCTGATACCGGCGAAGGTTTCCACATAGTCGTACCAGGGCGCGATGTCTTTATACCGGATCGGCCAGTCGATGGCGATACCCTCTTTGGCATTGGCTTCGAAGTCAAAATCGCTCCAGCGGTAACTCTGACGCCCCCACATCAGCGATTTGCCGCCGACGTGAAAGCCCCGGTACCAATCGAACCGTTTCACCTCGGTATACGGGCATTCGAGGTCGTTGACCCACCAGTCGGGTTTGAATTCGTTGTACGGGTAGTCGCGTTTTTGCACGGGGTGCGTGGCTTTCATTTCATTGGTGAGCCGGCCGCGGTGCGGAAATTCCCAGGTTTTTTTTGTCGCTGTGTCGTAGTCGGTGACGTGTTTCACGTCCTTGCCGCGTTCGAGCATGATGGTTTTGAGGCCTTTTTCGGTGAGTTCTTTTGCCGCCCAGCCGCCGGCAATGCCGGAGCCGATGACAATTGCATCGTATTTTTCTGCCATGATCTGCTTAATGGTGTGCAAAGAATTGTTCGGCCCAAAGGTGGTATTTACCAAACAAATTTAGTGGGGTTGCCTGCAAAAAAAAATCTTAAATATTTTGAGAAGCCCCAAATGGCGAATCACCGCTTTTTTCAAAAACAAGATGCAGGAAAAGAAAAACTCTGATCGGGCGAACCATCTCCGTCATTTTGCCCCGGGAAAAAACAATCGGGCAAATTCTGGGTCGGAAAATTGCCGGCGCCGCATTGGAAAGAACAAGCTTTTCCGGTATAGGTCTTTTTTTGGCCGTCAGTGAACTCCACTTTTACTTCGTAATTAAAACTGCCGTAGTAAGCTGTACCGTCCGGTTTTTTCCAAGCCAGGCTGCATTGGCCAAACTCGGCGGGAAGTGGCTCACCTCGTGCAATACTTCTCCAGTTTCGGACGTCAGCCGAAACTGTTCGATCTGTAATACGCCGTCATTGCCGAATATCAGAAAAAATTATCCACGTCAGTGCCACCGGATATATCCGGGCGAAAATATTCGGAAGGTAAATCCTGCCCACAGTCGTATTGCTGTCTGCGGGAGTCAGAAGTGTTACTTCATCGGCCACCGGCGCCGTGCCGCAACAGTTATCATAAGTACCGGGGTTGTTCTTTTTTTCGCAGGCAAACGTGGAGCCGAACAGGAGGGCTGCAATCAGGAAATGCAACTTTTTCATAGGCAATCATTTAGCGGGTGAATTTATGCCCTGAAAGTACCTGCTTATACGTCGCAAATGTCGATGGAACTACTAAGCGACGCCAGTTTGTTAGCAGCCGTCGGAATAAACTCCTGCGCCACATAGTCATTAAAGCCGGTTGCGAGAATTGCCCGCATGATGGCCGGATAATACAGTTCCTGCGTTTCGTCGATCTCGTGGCGGCCCGGCACGCCGGCGGTGTGGTAGTGGCCGATATACGCGTGATTGTCGCGGATCGTGCGGATCACGTCGCCTTCGTCGATCTGCATGTGGTAAATGTCGTAGAGCAATTTGAAGTTGGGGAGCCGATACGTTTGCATAATTCGACACCCCAGGGTGTTTTGTCGCACATATAATCTTTGTGATCGATCTTCGAGTTGAGCAATTCCGTCTGGATCATGACGCCGTTTTTTTCCGCCAGCGGCATGATTTTTTTCCGCCCTTCCGCGCAATTTTTCAGGCCGGTTTCCTCGTCCATGCCCCGGCGGTTGCCGCTGAAACAAATGAGGTTTTTATAACCCGCTTGTGCCACCAGCGGGATCATTTCCGTATAATTTTTGACGAGTTGGGCGTGAAATTTCGGATCGTTCCAGCCATCCACCAGGTTGATTTCCGCGCCGTTACACATGGATGAGTCCAATCCGTGCGCCTTGAGTACCGCCCAGTCTTTGGGTCCCACAAGGTCGATAGCGGAGATGCCGATCTGTTTGACAAACTTGCAAAATTCGTCGAGTGGAACATCGTTGAAACACCATCGGCAAACCGAATGCCGGATGTTGCCTTTGCGCACCACAGGCATGGTATCTGAGTTTTGAAGTTGACGATCTGGAAATGTTTTATCCTGATTTTCAGTCATTTCTGCAAAAGCAAGACCGGGCGAGGTGGTGAGGGCCACGGCTCCTGCCAACATGGTTTTAATGGCGCGGCGACGATTGGGCATAGGTAACATGTTTATCAGATGAACGATTTACTCGTGAAGGTGCGGTAAAATGGAGAAATGCCAACATATCCGGGAAAAATTTTTCTAACGGCAATCGGGGTTTCCTCCCTTTTTTCATTCGGCCATTCCCCGTAAAATGACCTCCCGGATATTGGGGTACACAACCGGGTCGCCTTGCAACCAGGAAGCAGGGTTCACCCATCGAATTTCTTCAATATCTTCTTCCGTTTGAGGCACAACGCCGGTATCTTCGGCAACCATCCGGTACCACCAGGTTTTTTTCAAAATACGGTCGTTTTTTTGCCGGTAAGTGTGGAAGGTGTGGACCAGAAACGGCCCCAAAGTGAGTTGCGACAAACCGGTTTCTTCCTGTACTTCACGTATTGCGGCTTGTTCGGGAGTTTCTCCGGGATCAATTTTCCCTTTCGGCATATCCCAGGAGCCTCGCCGGTAAAACACCAGCAGTTCGTTGTTTTTATTCCGGACCAATCCGCCGGCGGCTTCCAGCACCGTGAAACAGGCCTGAAAATCGGCCCACAAATCCTCCACCTTTTCAGAATAAAGGACAACTGTTTTGATTTCCCGGTTTTTTTCCAGCAAATCGACGTATTGTTTCAGCATCTTTTTTTTGCCCGGATACGGGGCTACGTAGGTGGTTTTGCCGGCTTGCACCCCCAATTCTTTTGCTCCGGAAGTGCTTGTGAGAAAAAGCGGCGTTCCGTTGATGTATATTTTATACTTTTGCTGCCCCATAGAAGTACTTTTTGCTGCGAAAGTAGCTGCATTCCCGGACTTGGCCAATTCTTCGGATTTTCCCGGTCTTATTGTAAACCTTAACGTCACCAATGGATATTGCCGCCGAAGTAGCCCGCAATTTATTGGAAATCAACGCTGTAAAACTAAGTCCTAACGAACCGTTCACCTGGGCCTCTGGTATACTCTCCCCCATTTATTGTGACAACAGAGTGGCGTTATCTCATCCATCCACACGTTCATTTATTAAAAACTGTCTGGCTGCCGTCTCCCGTTCCTTTGGCGGGTTCGATGTGGTTGCAGGTGTGGCCACCGCCGGAATTCCACACGGGACATTGTTGGCGGATGTTTTGGAAAACCGTTTATTTACGTCCGGAACAGCGCGAAAGATCACGGAAGACGCAATCAGATCGAAGGAGAACTTCATGCGGGGCAACGGGTATTGGTCGTCGAAGACCTGATCAGTACGGGCGGCAGTTGCCTTCAGGCGGTTGATACGTTGCGTGAAGCAGGAGCTGTTGTAGTCGGAGTATTGGCGATCTTTCAGTATGGTTTTGAAAAAGCGAAAATTGCTTTTTCTGAAAAAAACATTGAATTCCAGACACTTACAGATTACGACACCCTCGTGCAGGAGGCCGCAAATATCGGTTACATCGATACCGGAGATTTAATAACATTAAAAAAATGGCGCGAAAACCCGGATGGCTGGGGCGCATTGTATGCATAAAGGTTTAATCAGATGCACGTTATTACACCAAATTCTGAAATTTTCCTTCGGCAATATCTCAACAATGCCAGCCCTACCGGTTTTGAATGGTCGGGGCAAAAATTGTGGCTGGAATACCTTCAGCCATATATTGACGACTGGAAACTCGACAATTACGGCACCGCTTACGGAATTATCAATCCCGGCCAGCAATACAAAGTAGTGATCGAAGGTCACGCCGACGAAATCTCCTGGTTTGTCAATTACATCACCGACGACGGTTTTCTCCACGTGATCCGCAACGGCGGCAGCGATTTTCAGATCGCGCCTTCCATGCGCGTATGGGTACACCTGCGCAAGGGGGCAAAGTGCCCGGCCTGTTCGGCTGGCCCGCCATTCACACCCGGACGGACAAAGACTCCAGTCTTGCACCGGCGCTCGACAATATTACACTATCGACGTAGGCGCCAAAGACCGCGAGGAGGTGCTGAAAATGGGTATTCACGTCAGTTGTGTGGTTACTTTCAAGCCGAATTCGAAATCCTCAACGACCGCTTTTATGTAGGCAGGGCCTTAGACAACAGGATCGGCGGATTTTGTATCGCGGAAGTGGCGAGGTTACTGAAAGAGAACAACATACAATTACCGTTTACGCTGTATGTGGTCAATTCGGTACAGGAAGAAGTGGGCCTGCGCGGCGCTGAAATGGTCACCGACTCCATTCGGCCCGACCTGGCGATCGTGACCGACGTCACACACGACACCCATACGCCGATGATCAGCATGAAAAAACACGGCGACGTGCGATGTGGTAACGGCCCCTCGGTCACCTACGCTCCGGCGGTACACCAGAAACTGCTCGATCTCATTATAAGCTCCGCAGAAAAAAACGACATTCCGTTTCAGCGTGAAGCCGCCAGCCGGGTGACCGGCACCGATACGGACGCGTTTGCGTATTCCAACGGCGGCGTACCTTCCGCACTCATCTCGCTCCCGCTGCGGTATATGCACACCACCGTGGAAATGGCGCACAAAGACGATGTGAACAACCTGATCCGCCTGATTTACGAATCCCTGCAAAAGATCGAAAGCGGGCACGATTTCAGGTATTTTTCCAGGATCGGGTGAAGAAAATGAGGTAATAATTTTTGCATTCCCGGGATTTATACATCTTTGTTAAACTTTTAATTCGGCACCGAACCGTTTTTTTACTGAACAACCCAATGGAATACGCAGCTTGTCAAGTGTCACTCGCTCCCCTGCGCGCTCATCCTTCCGATAAAAGCGAGATGGTGTCGCAACTGCTTTTCGGCGAAACCATGGAAGTGCAGGAATCCAAAGACAATTGGCGTTATGTGATCTGTGCCTGGGACGGTTATGCAGGCTGGGTAGATTCCAAACAAATTAAAAGACTGACACCCAGCGAGTTCGACGACTATGCAGAGCAACAAACCGTCAATCTTTCGCTTGTGGAAGGTCTTATGGCGGCCGATCATTTTATCCCGCTCACCATGGGCGCCGTACTGCCGCGTTACGACGGCTTGAGGTGCTCACTCGGCGACCAGTCCTTTCAGTTTTCCGGGCCGGTTGTTACACCCGGGCAACAAAACCTGCGTATCGAATGGGTGGTGAAAGTCGCCCGCCGGTACCTGCACGCACCCTACCTGTGGGGCGGGCGTTCGCCGTTTGGCATTGACTGTTCGGGCCTGACCCAAATGGTATTCAAAATTGCCGGCATCCGCCTGCTGCGCGACGCCGCACAACAGGTTACGCAGGGCCGTCCGGTAGATTTTATGGAGCAGTGCCAATCCGGCGACCTCGCATTTTTCGACAACAGCAAAGGCCAGATCACCCACGTGGGTATCATTTTGCCCGATTGTCACGTCATTCACGCCTCCGGCAAAGTGCGCGTCGACAAACTGGACCATTTCGGCATATTTAACAAGGAGTTGAACCGCTATACCCACCAACTTCGCATCGTCAAACGCCTGTTGCCCGACGAGCCGGAGTCGTCACTTTCTTCAGAAAATGAAGCGGTACGGTCGGACGAACTGGCAGGGCAAGGGGCGTTGTTCGGATGAATATTTCCAGAACAGGATAATGAAAAAACCTCCCTCAGAACTTATTTAGTAACAAAAACGCTACCTTTGCAATGAAAGCATGGGAGTTGATCCGATTACTCGGTAACGCGGGCTGGAGAGAAGTCAGGCAATCTGGCAGTCACAAAATTTTTCAACACCCGGATTTCACTTTCAACATTATCGTTCCTGAACATGGTAATAAAGACTTGGGTAAAGGACTGGTAATGAAAATTCTAAAACAAGCGGGATTGCGCAAATAAATTTTATCAATATGAAACTCCCGGTTATTCTCGAAAAAGGCGAAGCCAGCGAGTGGTTTGGTTCCGTGGAAGCGCCCGGCACATTTCTCTCCACTGTCGGCTCGTCGGTTCAGGAGATTACTCAAAACCTGAAAATCCTTGTTCAGGATCATTTAGAACACGAGGGCAAGACACAGGTTGCCTGGCAAGGAATACAGGTCAACGACATTGAGTGGGGGAGTACACTTACGATCTCTGGCTTTTTCGAACAATTCAACGTGTTGAAAATCAATGCTATTGCTGATCTTGCCGGTTTAAATCGCTCGTTAGTACGGCAATATGCTACGGGTGCGAAATCCGCTTCCACAACGCAAGTGCAAAAAATTCAAAAGGCTGTTCATCAATTGGCACAGTCGCTGTTGCAGGTTTCGGTCGTATCGTGAACCTGCTATCCAAAATTTAACATTTGCCTGTTTCTAACAACCAATCGCCTGTTAACCGGGATCAATTCCTGAAACTCGCCCGACTCTCCGGGCGCCCGAAATCTTTTATTCCATTCAGGTGAAGGGAAAGTATCGGCAGGCCATCCATATTTGTACGTACATCACTTTGCAACCTGCATTGCACCTGGTGCGATACGGATTACACCTGGAACTGGGTGGGCACCCGCTTTCCACACGTCAACGACACAAAAGCGGCTTATCAAAAATTCGATAAAAAAGTATGGATCGCCCGGTGTTCTGTGTCGGAAGTAGCGGCAATCGTCGCCGGTTTTCCCTGCAAAAATGTGATTCTGACGGGTGGCGAGCCGATGTTGCAACAAGCGGCATTGATCGAATTAATGAATATACTTTGCTCATTGTCAAATGATTACCATTTCGAAATTGAAACAAACGGCACCCTCTCCCCCACCCCGGCGTTCGACGTGCTGATGGATCAGTACAACGTGTCGCCGAAACTGGAAAACAGTGGCAATACACGCCGGCTGCGAGAAAAACCGGCCGCACTCAGATTTTTTGCACAAAGCCCGAAAGCGAACTTTAAATTTGTGCTGTCTGATGAAAAAGACCTTCCGGAAGTGCTGGAATTGGCGAACACTTATTCCATAACGCCGGAAAAAATATGGCTCATGCCCGAAGGGAACACCACGAGCGCGCTGGCAAAACGCAGGAAATGGCTGGTGGAAATCTGTAAAAAATACGGGTTTCACATCTGACCGGCCGCACGTACAAATATGGAAGTGAATGCGTCTGACACTTACCGGAGAAAAAACAAAAACCACACAAAATCAACACATTACAACCAATTATTCATACTATGTCAGTCCAACTTGATCAAGTCAAACAAAAAGCCCGCCGCGTATTCCGGATCACCATGTGGTCGGCGCTTGTAGCAGGCCTGCTTTTCGCCGCCGGATATTATATCTACCGAACCTATACCATCAGTGAAGGCTCCCGCACGGGAATACTTTACAAGGTGTCCAAAAAAGGAGTCATGTTCAAAACGTATGAGGGGCAATTGTTGCTCGCCGGAAGTGTCATGATGACCCAGCAAAGCACCTGGGATTTTTCCGCACAAAATGGCAAAGTGTACGAAGACCTGCAAAAACTGGAAGGGAAAACGATTAAATGTCACTACCGGCAAAAAGTAGATGCCTTTACCTGGCAAGGTGATACGGATTACATCGTTTATAAGGTCGAACTGGCGCAATAACCGCTCAGGAACGAGCCGAAAAACCACCTTAAGCCAATTCGCGGTACCGGTGAAAAGTCCGCCAGCCCGCCAGGCAAAATACAATCGCCGCTACCGCAGTCAGTTGCACGCCTGCGGGATTTTCCGTGCTTTTTCCGAACAGCAACAGCGACGGGAAGATCAGGTTGGCTATCGAAATGCCCACTTTCATGGTAAAGGCGCTGATTCCGAAAAACATACCGGCCATCTGCCGCCGGTTTTCCCGCTCCTCCCGTTCCACTTCATCTCCGATAATGGCATTGGGCAAAATGCCGAATATGGCCAGGGGAAAAGCGGCGGCGATGCCGAGTCCGTACAACAACCATTCTTTGGGCGCCGGAATTGATTTCACAAAGGTCAATACGGCAAAATCAGGGCAAATATGATGTAAGCGGTTAAGATCACCCGCCGTTTTCCGATTTTTTTTGTCAACAGGTTAACGGGAAAGTAAAGCAGAAAACTGGCGAGAAAACTCACGATAGAGAAGGTAAAAGCCATACTTTTATCCAGCCCGAGCAGGATTGTGGTATAAAAACCTACGCCCAATTGAATAAAAGTCAATGCCAGCCAATACAAAAGAAAGGACGTTAGAAACCACCTGAAATTGCGGTTCTTCAACACCGCCGACAGCGCAAACCCGATGCTGTGCTCATTTTCCGATTGCCGGGCATAGCGTTTTTCGTTGAGGAACAAAGCGGGCAACAGCATAAATACAAATGCCGTGGCGTGAAGGATTGTGATCGACGACTGGAACGCGCCTACCGGCGATTGCCCCATGTTTTCAAATATTCCCTGCAGAGCGTACGTACTGTTGCCGGCCACAAATCCCAGCGCCCAGGTAATGGAGATCAGGGTACTGATTTGAAGCCGGTCAGCCGGTGTATGGCCGAGTTCGGCGAGCAAGGCATTGTAAGGAATAACATAAAAAGCGAAGAAAAAGTAATACAAAACCAGCACCAAGGCCAACCAGGCCAGGTTGTTTCCGCCGGCAGATGATTCAAGGGGGAAAAATGCCAGCGCGCCAAACAAGGCGAAAGGAGCGGCCCCCCAGAACATAAACCACCTGCGTTTTCCCATCCGGGCGGTTTTATTGTCGCTCCAGTTGGCTACAAGCGGGTCTGCCACCGCGTCGAAAACACGTCCGCCTGCACTCAATATTCCGATCAGGGTAAGCACTCCCAGAACGGCCCCCTGGAAAATAAAAGCCGGGAACGCCGGCTGACCCTGCTCGGGCGGCATGTAGAAATAAACCAGCAGGTTACCGACGGAATAACTCGCCAGTGACCAGCCAAACTGGCCCATGGCGTACAGGATCAACACCCGCAGCGGGGGCCTGACCGGAGTTATTGTTTGCAGCGATTCAGCACCCTGCGATTTTCGTTTTGCCATTTGCCCTTTATTTCCAATCGGGTATCAGCCCGCGCAGCCCCATATCCACGATCATTTCCGGGGGGGTGACGCCGTCGGCATAAAAATCAAGTTGTCCATTACCGTTTGTGTCCACCCATTCGAAACTTTTGTTGATGGAAAAAGACAACGTGACGGTAACATCGCCGGTTTCATTGCCGGTGATAACAAGCGGCTGCGCAAATTTTCCGGTCACCACACAGGAACCGGCGGGAATGGGACTGCTGGCAAAAAGCGGGTTCACCACGGTGGTGGCGCCGGCCGGCGCTTCGCCGGAATAAATCTGGTTATAAGTGTCGTAGGGCGGTGTAAGATTGGTCTCGAATGCCCAGAAGCCTTGTTTTTTATCGTCATTGACGGTCAGCGACCTGGTGTTGGGCACAACGGAGGTGATATAGGTATTAAAACCAACAAATGCAGCCACCGTTCCTTTTTGCTGGAGCAGGTTGCCCAAAACCGGCACGTTGTTGATGTTGTATTTAATATCGTAATTCTGGTACGTGACGCTGGTCCTGATCCATTCATAGGTGCCGGGCGGCACGTCTTTCAGACTGATGGTAAAAAAATTTTCGTTTTCACCGGCTTTGACGGCCTTGTCGAAGTCGACCGCCGCGTCTCCTCCCTTATCGGTTTCTTGCGCGTGATAAATCACCGCGCCTGCACCCAGTGCAGTGAAGGCGTTTTGCGCCAGTTCGATGTAATGTACACTCATCTGGTGAAATTCCGGCGATTGAGCGGCGTGCCCGGCTGGGATTGTGGACGGCAAAGCGATATTATTCAGGCGTTCCTGGTTTGGGTCAAATTTGAATTGGAATTGCAACCCGGCGGCATCGCCTGAGTTGTCTTTTTTACAGGCGGCTGACGTAAGCAGCATCGCCACAAAGAGGAGGTATTGCAGTTTCATAGTATGTAAAATTTCCCTTAAAACGTCCGGCGTGTGCTAACAAGTATAAAAACGCCGCGGATCTATCGCTTTCGTTGTCCGTTACCGGTGGTTACCCCCAAAGTGGGTTGTGTATCAGGTACGTCGCTCGGAACATCGTCCGGGTTGGGCGGTTCGTTGCCCGGGCGCGGTTTGGCCTGAACCTGAATTTTGTCCGGTTTGCGGAATTTGGAGATGAGGTTGGCATTCACCATACGTTCTTCCACGGGTTTGCGGGCTGTGGCGATGGTGTCGTTCATCATCCTTTCGATCATAAGGCCGGCGATCGGTGCGGCGTAGGAAGCGCCCCAGCCGGCGTTTTCGACGTATACGGCGATCGCAATTTTGGGGTTCTCTTTTGGCGCGAAGGCAAAAAAGACAGAGTGGTCTTCACCGTGGGGGTTCTGGCTGGTGCCTGTTTTGCCACAGACCTGAATTCCGGGTACCTGGGCGATACGCGCCGTTCCCCGGATCACACATTGCGCCATACCCTCCTGGACCAGGGCAAAATACCGGGGGTCGATCTTTACGTCGTGCCTTTCGTAAAACCTGGCCGGAATCGGCGTGCCGTCGCGGAATTCTTTCGCGAGGTGTGGAGAATACCAGTAACCACCGTTGGCGATACATGCTGCAAGATTGGCCATTTGAAGGGTGGTCAACTGGGTTTCACCCTGACCGATTCCTACGGACATGATGGTGGGCGACCGCCAGCCGCCGAGGTTTTTAGGATAAATTTTGTCGTAATATTTGGTGGTTGGAATATTGCCCGAACTCTCGTTGGGATAATCAATCCCGAGTGGAACACCCAAGCCGAATTGCCGGCAATATTCGGCGAACATATCCAGCCCCTGCCCCGAATTGGCGAAACCAAATTTGTCAATTTCATTGCGGAACTCATTGAAATAGTATGTATTGCAGGAGTTGGCAATGGCATCAACCACGTTGCTCACATGTGCGTGGTGGTGGCATTTGTACAAGCGGCCGGCATAAAAATACCCGCCGTTGCACCCGATGCCCCGGTCGGGGTTCAGGGTGCCTTCCTGTAGTCCGATCAGCGACACCACCGTTTTAAAAATGGATCCGGGCGGGTATTTAGCCATTACGGTGCGGTCGAAGAAGGGTTTCAGGGTGTCCGTAAGCAACTGACTGAATATGGCGCCGCGCCCCTGGGTCATGGCGAGCAGGTTGGGGTCGTAGGTCGGCGCGCTGATCATACACAAAATCTGACCCGTTTTCGGTTCTATAGCAACGATGCTGCCCGTTTTGTTTTGCATCAGGTATTCGCCATAGGTTTGCAGGTCGATGTCGATGGAGGAGATCAGATCGTGGCCGGGTACGGCTGCCGTGTCGAAAGCACCGTTCATGTAGCGTCCTTCGATGCGGCCGAGGTTGTCTTTCAGCAGGGAAATGGTGCCTTTTTCCCCCCGCATATAGGATTCGTATTCCGATTCGATGCCTGCGGCGCCGATGTAGTCGCCCGATTCGTACAAACCCTTGCTCCGTTCGATATCCCGCGGGTCCACCTCGTTGATATAACCCAGCACGTGAGCGCCGGCGTGGTAAGGGTAGCCGCGAATGTTGCGCACCTGCACGAAAAATCCGGGAAATTCATACAGGCTTTCCTGCAGCAGGGCATATTTTTCAATGGACAGTTTTTTATCAAACACAAACGGCACGGAACGCGAAAATTTGCCGCTTTTCCAGTCTTTTTTCAGCCTGAGGTGAAATTCGTCTTCGGTGATCTGAAGCAACTGGCAGAATTTCGGGATATTCATCGTTTTCAGATCCAGCTGGCTGAACGTCACCATGAGGTCGTACATCGCCTCGTTATTGACGATGAGCCGGCCATTGCGGTCGTAAACCAGCCCGCGCGGCGGATACACGGTCAATTTATCGATGGTAGTCGCATCGGCCCGGCGTCGAAAGGAGTCATCCAGTAATTGCAGATGTGCCACTTTTAATACCAGAATGACCGCACTCACGATGAATACGAGCTGAATGGTGCGCTGTCTTTGAGCCGAAATATTCATGATCTGAAAAATGAAACGGCATACCGGATACTCCGGTCGGCCACCAACCGATGCACTAATTCTTTGGGTTGAATAGTATGCAGTAAAGTACTACAAATATCATGGTAAGACCCCAACTTGCCAGCGTTTTTAACGTAATTGTTGTAAAGTAGACAAATGTAAACGCGTTGACGGAGAAATACCAAAACAGGTGTGCGATGAAAAACAGCGCCGCCACCTGGACAAACCACTGCCAGCCGAAATATGCAGGCGCCGCTACCGGTTCTTTGCCCGAATACCCTCCCTTGGGTTTGTAGGCCGCCAGAATAATGGAACGGGCGAACCCGGAAAAAGCGCCGGCACTGGCGTGCAAACCGATGGTGGTGTAAAAAAAATCGACGGACAGGCCTATGGCAAATCCCAGTAACACCACATAGGGCGTGGGCATTTGAATCGGCAGCAACAGTATAAATAAGGGATAAAGCAATACGTTAAAATAGGAGCCGATGGCCGACCCCGCCTGCTGAAGCAGCAGCGCTTGCACTGCAACTAAACCAATGAACCGCCAAATACTCGGAAATATGCTGTTATTCATTTTTCGCTTTCTGATTCAGGCTGTCCAGTTCACTGTAAAAAATATCGTTGACAATGTATACATGATTTAGCGTGGCCATATCCTGGTTGAGTTTCACCCGGATGATCCAGGAATTCAGGTTTTCAGGGTCTTCTTTGGGCGTGCCCTCCACTTTTCCCACCAAAATATCTTTCGGAAAAATTTGCGAATAACCACTCGTCAGCACCAGGTCGTTTTCTTTTACTTTAAAATGCCGTTGAACGAACTTTAGCGTCATCACGGAGGGGTCGCCACCTTCCCAGATCAGGGAACCCAGGGAACGAACGGGTTCTTTTCTGCGGCCTGCGGTATTGTCATTACCCGCATCCCGAATGGAAGGCGCCGGGGCATCGGCCCGGTGAATCACCACAGAAATTTTTGTCTGCCGGTGCAGCAATGACATCGCCATGGAAAAATGAGGCGTCACATGCCGTACGATGCCGGCGATCCCGTCTTTAGTCACTACGCCCATACCCGGCTGGACGTTATCGCTGCTCCCCCGGTTGATCACCAGCCAGTTGTTGGCGCCACTGATAGAATTGCCCACCACCCGTCCGGCAATAAACTCGTATTGCGGCCGGATCATTAGCCGGCGAAGGGAATCATTACTTGCCAGGGAATCCAGTTCACGAAGAAAAAAGGTGTCGCGGTAAGGCACCTGAATGTTGCGCGCATCCGACAATTGAGCGCGCAAATGCGCGTTTTCGGCGATCAAACTATCCGAAACCTCCTTTAGGTGTGTATAGGCCAGCAAGTTGCTGCGTTTTTCCTGGATGTTGCCACCAACCAGGCCCATCGTATGGGTAAAAATCGCGTTTTGCCGGTCGTTGTACTGAAGAATAATGTAAAAACAAAACAGCTCTACCAGGAGGAAGGTCATAAACCCGCCGTTTCGGGTAAGAAGAGGAGTTTGCCCATTTTCGGGAATAATGATAAAATGATAAAGAGCCTCAGAACCGCTCACGCACTACTTATGGCGATTAAACACTTTTGCGATCGATCAGGAAAGAGTACTGGTGCGAGTTGCGCAAGGCCATACCCGTACCACGTACAACAGCCCGCAACGGATCATCCGCCACATGAACGGACAGTTTCGTTTTTTGCTCCAGCCGTTTGTCGAGTCCGCGCAGCAAGGCGCCGCCGCCGGTCAGGTAAAGACCGGTTTTGTAAATGTCCGAAGCAAGTTCCGGGGGGGTCAGTTCGAGGGCTTTCAACACGGCGTCTTCGATCTTGCTGATACTTTTATCGAGGGCATAAGCCACTTCCTGGTAACTGACCTTGATCTGCTTGGGAATACCCGTCATAAGGTCGCGGCCGTTAACGGCGTAATCGCCGGGCGGGTTTTCCAGTTCGTGTAATGCCGAACCGACGTGTATTTTGACCTGTTCCGCCGTTCGTTCGCCGATCAGGATATTATGCTCCCGTTTCATGTAATTCATAATATCGTTCGTGAGTTCGTCGCCGGCGATGCGGATCGACTGGTCGCAAACGATGCCGGACAGTGCAATAACGGCAATCTCGGTGGTGCCGCCGCCGATATCGATGATCTTATTGCCAACCGGTTCTTCAATATTCAATCCGATGCCCAGCGCGGCTGCCATCGGTTCATGGATCAGGTATGTTTCCTTGCTGTCGACGTGGTCTGCAGAATCGAATACCGCGCGTTTTTCCACTTCCGTGATACCGCTGGGGATACAAATCACCATTTTCAGGTGGCTGAAAAAACTGTTTTTACGGCCCACCATTTTGATCATGCTCTCTATCATTGCCTCTGCGGCCTGGAAGTCGGCGATTACGCCGTCTTTTAGCGGGCGTACGGTTTTTATGTTTTCGTGGGTTTTTTCGTGCATTTGCATCGCACGGTGGCCCACGGCAATCGTTTCTCCGGTCCGGCGATTCATGGCAACAATGGATGGTTCGTCCACAATAACCTGATCATCCACCATAATAAGTGTATTGGCTGTGCCAAGATCAACTGCTAATTCCTGCTTGAAAAATTTAAAGAAGTTCAACTTTACTGTCTGTTTGAAAGTGATTGGAAGCCTGGTGTTATTTTCCGTAAATCGCGCAAAACTACGCAGGTTTTCGGGGAATTTTCGCTATATAGAGACCTTAAAATTTTGTTTTTATCCGGCGGTAACCACCCAGAAATCTTCGGGTTGCAGATAACGTCGGGCAAGCACTGTAATTGTGCGGGTTGAATTTGACGAATGGTGTCTGCCAGCGCGGCAAATTCCGCCTCGGTGAGGGCCTTCCACAATAAGGCTGCGAACCACATCGGAGGTGTTCAGGGGGCCGTCGAGGCCGTTGAGCAACATCCCGAGCAGGTAGTTGCGCACCATGCCCAGTTCTTCTTCACTGACCGGTTCTTCCCGCAATTTTTGCATTTCGGCAAATATTTCTCTGAGCGTCGCGGCTGCCGAGCCGGGTCCGACTTCCGTAGCGATGTAAAAACAGCCGTCGTGCAAATATGCATCGAGTGTGGAGTAGATATTGTAGGTAAAACCTTTTTTTTCGCGAATGTTGGTCATCAGCCTGGAGCCGAAATATCCGCCGAGGATCGCGTTGAGCACGTACAAACCGTTAAAGTCGGGATGGCGGCGGTTAAATGCCCTGCGTCCGATTTTGATCGCCGTTTGCAGGGAGCCGGCGTGTTTGATTTTCCGGGACGCCGGCCGGGTATCAACAACCGGCACAACCGGCTTTCGTTCAGCAACTTGCGGCAGTTTTTTCCACTGCCCGAAATGTTGGTTGAGCAATTGTAAAACCGGCTGATCGATGCTGCCGCTGGCGAACAGCAGGCAATTGGAGGGCGTGAACCAGGTATCGTAAAACCGCTGCAGGTCGGACCGGTCGAGCGCGGCATAGTCGTCCGGCACAGAGTTGTACCCATACGGATGTTGTTCGCCGAAGATCAGTTCCGTGATCTTCCGGTAGGCCAGCACCTCCACCTTTTCCAGTTCCACGAGTAATTCCTGAACGCTGGTGAGTTGAAAGGTTTCCAGTTCCGATGCCGGGAATACGGGCGCCTGCAAGACTTCGGCAAAAACCGGTATCAGTTCGGCAGCGTATTTTTTCAGGGAAAACAGCAGGATATTGGAGGTATCGAGGTTGGAGGGCACCGCCAGTGAGCCGCCGTAAAAATCGATGTGTTCAGCGATCTCGGCGCCCGAGCGGTTTATTGTGCCTTCCCGAAGCAGGCGGGTAGTTGCACGCGATACCAGTTTTTTATCTTCTTCCGGTCTGCCGGCGCGAAACACCGCCTCCAGTTTTATAATTTCCTGACCTGGAAAATCCAGCACATACACGGGAAGGCCATTGTCCAGGTATACCACCTGCGGGTGCGGCAACACCAGGTTGCCAATTTCGTGTATGGGCGGCGCGGATTTACGGTTCAGCATGATTGCTTGGGTTGCCGGGTTTGGGTTTACAACAGGTTGGGCGTTGAAGAATATTTCCGATTGGGAGCGCGAAGATAAATTTTTCCGCCTTTTCCACAGATTGTTAGTTTTTTCAAACAAAAAGGCGAGCAGATGGATTTACATTTGCCGAAATATTTCTGTCCCAAATTCGCCGCAACCCTTAAACCCTTAAACCCTCAAACCCTTAAACCCTTAAACCCTCAAACCTTCAAACCATATTCTTCGATGAAATTCAGTGTTTCTTCTTCCGAGCTTTTGAAACAACTCCAGATCGCCTCCGGCGCGATCGGCTCCAATCCTGTATTGCCGATCCTGGAAGATTTTTTATTTACGATCGAAAATAAAAAACTCACGATTGCCGCCACCGACCTGGAAACCAGCATCGCGACCACCATCGAAGTGCTGGCGGACGACGATTTTGCCGTAGCCGTGCCTGCAAAAATCCTGCTCGACACCCTCAAAGCATTACCCGCGCAGCCCGTTACATTTACGGTGAGCGAAGATAACTGGGGCATCGAGATCACCTCTTCCTACGGCAAGTACAAACTGGCCGGTGAAAATGGCGCGGATTTCCCCAGCATCCCCGAAGCGGATTCGGTGGAAACCGTAAAAATCAACAGTCAGTACCTGCTGGAAGGCATCAACAATACGGTGTTCGCCACCTCATCCGACGAATTACGGCCTGCAATGACCGGTGTATATTTCCAGTTGGAAAATAATAAGCTGGTCTGTGTCGCCACAGACGCGCACAAATTGGTCAAGTTTACCACCCACCAACTCGCGGGGGAAGTTTCCACTAATTTTATTGTGCCGAAAAAAGCGCTCAACCTGCTCAAAAACGCCCTGCCGGCCAACGATGCGGTCACCATTTCCTACAATAAGGCGAATGCCTTTTTTGCCTTCGGCAGCATGAACCTGGTGTGCCGCCTGATCGACGCCCGCTACCCGGACTACAATGCCGTCATTCCGGTCGACAATCCGAACCTGATGTCGGTAAGCCGCACCGATTTTCAGAATTCACTCAAACGGATTGCCATCTACGCCAACAAAACGACCAATCAGGTTGTGCTCGACATCAGCGATAAAAGCCTGACTGTCAGCGCGCAAGACCTCGATTTTTCCAATGAAGCAACCGAGCAGATGGCTTGTGCCTATGAAGGCGCGCCGATGAAGATTGCGTTCAACGCCAAGTTCCTCGTGGAAATGTTGGGCGTACTCGAATCGGATGAAGTGAAAATGGAGTTTTCCACCCCCAGCCGCGCGGGTATTCTCACTCCGGTAGAGGAGGAGAATACCAACCGCGAAATTCTGATGCTGGTGATGCCGGTGATGTTGAATAACTGATCAGGCAATTTGTGATTCGAGCGTATTCCAGGCGCCTCCGTTATACACTTCGATACCCGAATTTTTCAGAATTCCGGCCGCTGCGCCGCTGCGGTTGCCGCTGCGGCAAACCGTGATAACGGGGACTTTTTTGTTCTTAAGCGCCGCTATTTTGGCGCCGATCTGGTCGAGTGGAATATTCAGCGAGCCATTGATGTGTCCCTGGTTGAATTCGCCGGCCGTACGCACGTCTACGATGATGGCGCCCGATTTCAGCAATGATTTAAAATCGACTGCCGGAGCGCTGCTGAAGAGGTTTTTAACAAGTCAAACATGTGGTAAAGAATTGAAAATGTGGGTGTTGAACCGGCCGGAGAGCGGCGAAACCACCTTCCGGCCGGATTTTTTTATAACATAGTGGAAGGGCATACATAATCGCTGATAGCGATCTGGCCGTTTTCCTTGATGGCTTTGAATCCACCTTTTACATCGACCAGGTTGTCATAACCCCGGGCGCGAAGCGCCGAAGCGAATATCATGGAGCGGTAACCTCCCGCACAATGCACGTAGCAGGGTTGGTTTTTATCCACTTTAACCATGCTGTCGTTCAGGAAATCGAGGGGAGCGTTTTCAGCATGGAGCATGTGTTCGCTGAAGAATTCACTTTCCTTGCGAACGTCGAGCACTTGCAGGTTTTTGTGCTTTTGCAGCAATGTCGCCAGCTCTTCGGCGCTGACCTGTTCGATCCGGTCTGCTTCCTGACCGGCCTTTTGCCAGGCTTCAAATCCGCCTTCCAGGTAGCCGATCACATAGTCATAACCGACCCGGGCGAGGCGGGTGATCACTTCTTCTTCCCTACCGGGATCCGTGATCAGCAGGATTTCCTGCCGTATATCGGGTATCAGGGCGCCCACCCAGGGAGCAAAACTGCCGTCGATGCCGATGTTGATGGAGTTCGGCACAAATCCTTTTGCAAAGGTTTCGGCATGGCGGGTATCGAGCAGCAAAGCGCCCGTTTCATTGGCTGCGGTTTCAAAAGCGCGGGGCTGAGCGCGTGTTGTCCACGTTTGAGCACCTCGTCGATGCTGTCGTAACCTTTTTTATTCAGCATGACGTTGAGTGGGAAGTAGGCCGGCGGGGGCATCAGGCCGGTGGTCACTTCTTTGACAAACTCCGCCTGGGTCATGTCGGCGCGCAAGGCGTAGTTGGTCGCTTTTTGATGGCCGAGTGAGTCGGAAGTTTCCTTGCTCATATTTTTTCCGCAAGCCGAGCCGGCGCCGTGTGCCGGGTAAACGATGATGTCGTCGGCTAAGGGCATTATTTTGGTTCGCAGCGATTCAAAAAGCGTTTCGGCGAGTTGTTCCTGCGTCAGGTGCGCGGCTTTTTGCGCCAGGTCGGGGCGGCCAACATCGCCGATAAACAAAGTGTCGCCGGAGAAAAGAGCAACGTCTTTTCCCGCTTCATTGCGCAGCAGGTAACAGCTGCTTTCCATGGTATGGCCGGGTGTGTGCAACACTTTGAAGGTAATTTTGCCCACTTTAAACGTTTCGCCGTCTGTGGCGATATGCGCTTCAAAATCGGGTTTTGCCGTCGGGCCGTACACGATGGTAGCGCCCGTTTTTTGGGCCAGGTCGAGGTGACCACTCACAAAATCGGCGTGGAAGTGTGTTTCAAACACGTATTTGATCTTCGCGCCGTTTTTTTCGGCCTTTTTTAGGTATGGTTCCACTTCACGGAGCGGGTCAATCACAACGGCTTCACCCTCGCTTTCGATGTAATAAGCGCCTTGCGCCAGGCATCCGGTATAAATTTGGTCAATAATCATGGTAAGAGATTTTTGATTTTTTTGTGCAAAATTGATGGAACAAAGATGTGTGCGGCGGAATAAAAATTTTGGTGACGATTGTTACACAAAGGCATTTTAGTGTCCGTTGCCCGGCCAGAATATTTCTTTTGCCAAAATATAAACCCCATCACCAATACAAACCAGCCGAAAGCGGGCTTCAGTTTGCTTCCACTGATACGTTTGGCGAGCATGGATCCGATAAAAATACCGCTGATCGCAAAAGCCGAAAAGACCAGGAGAAAAGTCCAGTCAATCGGCTGGTTGCCGACGTCGCCCAAAAAGCCGATGAGCGATTTGGCGCCGATGATCAGCAGGGAAGTGCCCACGGCCCGTTTCATCGGCAAGCCGGCCAGCAGCACGAGAGCCGGTATAATGAGGAACCCGCCGCCTGCGCCAACCAGCCCCGTTAAAACGCCTACCACGATCCCTTCCACAAATATCAGCGGATAATTGTATTTTTTTTCCTTCGCCGCGATTTCCTCTTCCTTCTTTTTATCCCGGATCATGGATACCGAAGCAGCCACCATCAGCACGGCAAACAATACCATGACGAAGAGGTTTTTGGAAAATGCAAAATCGCCGGTATGAAACACCGGGTCCGGAATAAGCGGCATTAAAAACTTGCGGGTGGAATATACCGCCGCGATACTGGGGATGCCAAAAATGAGTGCCGTTTTATAATCGAGTAATTTTTTCCGGCCGTATTCCACAGAGCCTACCAGGGCCGTGAGTCCTACAATAAACAAGGAATACGCCGTGGATAATACCGGGCTGATTCCCATCACGTACACAAGCACCGGTACCGTCAGGATGGAGCCTCCGCCGCCAATCAGGCCAAGTGAAATACCGATCAGTATGGAGAGTCCATAACCTAAAAATTCCATTTCAGTTACAACGTTTTGATGGTGAAAATGATCAGGCAAAGGTTGCGCTTAATTGAAATGGAATTCTGTGCCTCTTGTCACACAAGCCGTATTTTTCCCCGGCCGGTGCGGAGCACGTCGTCTTTTTCCAGTTTGCGGAGGATACGTGTCACGACTTCCCGTGTGGTACCGATCTCTGCGGCAATTTGCTGGTGGGTGATCTCGATCACACGGGAACCAAACATCCGGGCTTTTTCCCGCAGCAATTCCACGATACGGTCGTCCGTATTTTTAAAGTGTACATCCGTGACAACCTGGAGCAATTCTTCAAAACGGGTCTGGTATAATTGGAAAATAAATTCGGCCCAGGCCGGGCTTTCTTTCACAAGAGTCGCCGCTTTTTCCGGCCGGATAAAAATGATCTCCGTTTCATCCACGGTAACCGCCTTGATCTTGCTGGCCCCGCCGTTCATGGCTCCCAAAATGGACATCACACAGCTTTCACCCGGCTTGATGTAGTACAGTAAAATTTCATTGTTTTTATCATCCTCGCCCAACACTTTTACATAGCCGCGCAGGACAATCGGGATGTTGCGGAAGTATTTGTGAAAGTCCTGAATGACCTGGTTCGGAGGCAGTATTTTGACTTCGTTTTCGGCAATCAACCGGCGCAACAGGGCTGGATCAGTTAGCATAGTTTTTCGAATTGACCTTTTACAGGATCAAAAATGGTAATCAAATACCAGATTAACTAATGTCATGTCCACTTTGTTGAAAAGGTATTTGGGATTCTCCGGGATTTTTCCGGCGGCAAACTTGTGTACAAACAGCAATGTACCCTCCAATCCTTCCAGCATTTTGGCAAAACGGTGTTTTACCGACAGGTTCACCTGCGTATAGGAAGGCAAACCGTATTTATTAAGCCTTGTATTTTGAACATCCGGCAGGTCGTAATATCCCAGGCCTGCGGCGTATTGCCAACCATTTTTTTCTTTCTCCGCGTTTATCGTGAACGCATGTACGCCGCCAAGGCCTTCGTTGCGCTCTCTGGGCAAAAAGGTGTACAAAGGCTCTCGTCCCCATTCCCGCGGCATGAGCAGGCGGCCGTCCGGGGTAATCCGGGTATAATTGACATTCAGGTTGCCTTTGTTCCCACGAATACCCGCGCGCAGGCCGAACATCCAGGATTCCCCTCCTTTTTCGATGTACGTCTTCGCCGGATCCGGGTTCCCGCCGTCGCCCAGGGCGTTTTCGTGCAACGCCTGGAAACCAATGGAAAAGGAATTGCCCGATGGGCGCCGGTGCTCCATAGTCATTTCCAACCAGTTCACATTGAGTATGTTATCAATATAATAGTCCCATATTCGAACCTGTAATTTTTTGGCGACACGGGTTTCAAAAGCGCCAATCAATATACCCTTGCTGTGCAAATTGCCGGCATAAGCGGATTTGGAGCCGTCCGGGTTGAGCCCAACGGGGTAGATGCCGATGGATTCGCCGGCGCTGTACCAGTGCACCGTGGATCGCGGCGAAAAATGGGTCAGCCAAGCGGCCTGCACGCGCCATTTTTCCTTCGGTCCGGCTTCCACCCAAATTCCCTGGGCCAGCGTGGGGCGCATCCGGCCGTCCTGCGGATTGATGAGCGGCGATTGCGGGATAAACCTGCCGGCGGTGATGCGCACTACTTTGGCCTTGCTCCAGCGCAGGAATAATTCTTCATTGCGGTCGAGGTCGTCCGTATTGCGCGGGTTTTCAATGTCGAACAAACCGATCTCGTAGCGATTGGGCGAACCGGTGATGCTGTCTTTTACCGAAAAATTGGACGAAGCCAGGTTAAATATCATAAAACCGGAAATGCCGGCTTCAAAACCTTTCCAAACCGGGCTGGTGTAGCCCAGTCCAACGCCGGCAGCCAGTCCGTAATAATCGGTCAGGTCGCCCGTATTGTCGGTGCCCATGGCATAGACGCGCGCATGGCCGCCGAATTTGCCGTGCCGGAGAAAATTTTGAAACCCGAGTGAATCTCCCGAACGGGAAGGCGCCTTTTCCACCTGCTGCGCAAACAGGGTAAAAGAGCCCGAAAAAAGGAATCCCAGCAGGGCAGGGAAATACTTTATTGGTAACATATCAGGGTATGCTTGTGGATCAATGGTATAGAATTTCGCCGGCAAAGATGCGATGCAACCCTGCCGGCGGACCGTGATATATGTTACACAAGCGTTGGTAGTAAGTGCCGGGGCCCTGAATTTTTATTTTTGCGGCGGCGGGTGTTTCAGCGGTTGATTTGGTGGCTGCTTGCTTTTTTTTTAGTGCCGCAATTTTGTCCTTAATGGGTTGGAAAGGGCCGTATTTGTGTTGTTTTCGGAAAAACCATCCGCAAAGGGCCGAAGGGATGATCGACAGGGTTTGCCCAGCAAACTGGGCCAGTCGGCCGAAATATCCTTGCCGGGACGGGGTTGGCTGTTGACATAGCGGCCACGTCCCAACATTCATCGTCGGTCAGTTGGGTATTGTTCCAGGTGACGCCAAATGGCATGTTGTATTTGACATAACCGGCAAAACGGAGATTCGGTACAATCCCGCGCCGATGTTGTAAGCGTGATCGCCCCACAAAGGCGGGTAAGTATAGGTAATCCCGTCGGCGTTTTTTTGCCCCAAACCATCTGTTCCATGACAATTGGCGCATTTTTGCACGTACACCTCTTTTCCCTTGAGCGGATCGGCTGCGCGGTCGGGAAAAGGCAGGTTAAATATACCCGCGCCGTTGGGTGTTTCCTTTTTCGGAACGTCTTTGCCCAGCCATTCGATATACGCCCTGATCGCCTGCATTTCGCGGCTGCCGGTGGCCAGCGCCTGTCCGTTGAGGCTGCGTTCCATACAATCGTTCACCCGTTTGTTGAGGTCTTCCACTTGTCCGCTGCGTTCGCGAAATTTGGGGTAGGTGCTGGCGACAGCGCCGTAATTATTCCCCATATTTTATTGCCTGCATTCAGGTGGCAATTCTGACAGTTCATACCATTGGTAATTTGGGCTACACTACCGGCGGGGCCGAGATAAGCGGCGGTGTTGGCGATGAGTTCACGTCCGTAACGGATCAAGTCGCCGGTATCGTTTTGTGGTGCATATTGGGCATTCGGCCCTTCCCAGAGGGAAAGTTTACTGGAAACGGCCAGTGTCATGCTGTCCGGCCGGGCTTTATCCCTGTCCACGGCGTACGGATTGGGATTGCCTTTCCGCTGAAACCAGGTTTCGGGGTCCCAATCGGGCCAACCGACGGTTAAAGTGATGATAACGCCGAAAAACATGGCCAGTGCCATGATAATATTCAATATCACGGAGAGGTGCAGACTTCGGCGAAGGGCCTCGAGGGGTTGTTGTTCCTGTGACATGATCCCTTTTTTTGGTTTAAACCGGTGCAGATTTACCTGTTTATAAACACATTTTTATTCGGTTAATTCATGGATTGAATTACTTTTTTCAACTCGGACTTGCTCCGCACACCCGATTCGCGCCATTGCAATTTGCCGTTTTTAAAAATCATCAGCGTCGGCACACTCCGGACGTTGTATTGGCTTGCCAGAGAGGGGTTTTGATCCACATCAATTTTATAAATACGAACCCCTTCACCCAGGTCGGTTTTGAGGTCTTCCAGGATGGGGCCGACTGCTTTGCAGGGGCCGCACCAGGTAGCAAAAAAGTCGATGACGGTAGGTGTTTTGGACGATATGAGGTCTGAAAATGAAGTTTTCATGTTTTGTTATTGTTTGATTGTTTGAATTGAAGTTATGATTTTCCCCTGCCCGAGCAGTAAAAGGGTATACGTGCCCTTGGGAAACCATTTAAGGCTCACCTGGATTTGATGTTTGCCCGCGGAATATGCCTGTTCGGGAATTTTCAACACGTTTTTACCACTTTGATCAAGTAGTTGAATACCAATGTTTTGCCGGTGAGGTGTTTCAAAATCAATCCGAATCTCATCGCGGAATGGGTTTGGAACAACGGCTAAATGCACCGGATTTTGCTGAGGTGTCGGCCCGGTCGGGCTGAGGCTATTTTGAACGAAAAAACTTTAAAAAGCCGGTTGCTTGCCACACTTTCTTCTCCGTATTGATAAAAAATATATTGGGCTGGGAACTTTGGATCCCCCAGAATATAACCAAAAACGAAGTATCCTTATCCAGGTTATCGAGTTGAAACACACCATTGGAGTATCTCGGAGCGTCCTGATTGGGGATAAATTCCGCACTCGAACCGATCAGATACGGCATTTCGCCGATTTTCACTTCATCCATTCCGCCATCCGATGATCGCGTTACCATACTGATGGTTTTTACAAACGGCACTGCCGGGGACCACCGAAAAATATCGAATACATGTTGTTTTCAGTGGCATCATACAAAGGGAGATGTGCCGTGTGATACTGGTTGAGGTATTGGTTGAACGTATTATTCACGCTGAAACCGGTACTGTCCACGTCAACCGTATTGAGCCAGGGGATATCCTGGTCATATTGAAAAACGCCGGAAAACATCGTGAATCCATAGTTCCCATCGGGAAAAATCTGAGGAATCATATTGTAATCACGCCGGTGCAGGTGCTGGGTATCTCGCCAGGCCTCATAGTTGGTTATGGCCAGGGCACTGCCATCATCCTGAATCTCGAACCGCCGTATTTCGTTGGTATATTCCTGAAAAAACCCGGTCCGTGATCGGGCCCCATGGGGTTATAACGGCCGATGAATTTTGCCCGCCGGCCAGGTAAAATAGCCGTTCAGCCAATCGAGATAACCGCCCGTCACTTGTATCCGGGCATCCTCCGTCTGCCGAAAATGAGGCGGAAGCGGTTGATTGTCGATCACCGCGTTGATAACGCCGGCCACATCAACCGCAACCAGGTAGGGATGTGTGATATGATCGTCTGCTGTAGATGAATAGCCATAACCGCCAATAACGTACAGGGTGTTTCCAATCTGGCGAAACTCCATGTTGGTGGACTGGAGTTGTTCGGCTATGGATGTTGGGAGGGAATTAAGTGGTTGTGACCAAATCGATTGTAATACGGGGTCGATCACATACAGATTGGCATTATTACCTGCCGCATCGAAAGCGGCAAAAGGCTGCCTTCTGTGCAGGCCGTCTTTTCGTCCGCCCATAACAAGCCATTTGCCATCTGCCTCACCAATGACGTAGGATTGCAGACCGGGAAGATTGGGAAAATTCTGTTCTTCCAGGACAATCGTCAGGGGGCTTTGCCCCGTAATGTTGCATACAGCCAATAAAAGAACAACAGGTATTGATAATAAATGCTTCATTTTTAGTAGATTAACCCGGAATAACTATTGCGATCCCGGTCGATTATCTGAAATCATACGGCACTCCCGTCACCTGCGTCAACAAAGTAGCCGGCGCATCGAGTGCTTTTGCATATCCACGCGGCGTGGGATTTACCGGCGAATTGGCCGCCAGGTAATCACGCATGGTTTGGTGCAGCGTATACGGCGTATTGGTTCCTTCCTGTACGTTCGGGATTCTGCACAGCATCGTATCCGGGTCGCCGTCGCGTTCGCAGGCACAGACGCTGTAAATGCGTTCCGGGTCGAGTGGTTTGCCGCCGACCAGCACCTTTTGTACCCGTTTCCCCTGTTCGCCAAAGGCAAAAAATTCCACTTCCATACCTTTAAATTTCACCACCCACCCGCCGAAACGTTTGGAAGCGTCTTTGGCAAACACGTTGTTGAGTTCTTTTTCCAGCCAGTCGAGCAAAGTTGCCGGCCTCACTTTGCGGTACGCACCCGGAATCCACCGGCAGCATATCGAAAATATATCCTTCCGTGATGGGCGCCCTGCCGTCCGGTCCCACGTTGCGGGGCGGACAAAAACGGAATCCGTTGGACAAAACGATATCGGTACCCACCCGCCAGGAAAGTGCCTCGAGTATCAGGGTATCGATGGTGTTTTCGATCACGAAATAACGGTACAGGGGCACTGTGCTGTACCCGTGGATTTTATGAATATCCGACGAAAACGGTGATTCCAGTTCGTTGATCAGTTTTTCAACGGCGGGTTTGGGTTTGTGTTTTTTCGCGTCTACTTCGATCAGTTCGTAACGTTCCGCCGCAATTTTGCCGTCTTTGATATCGAGGTCGAGGCGACCGACAAAAGAGCCGAACGCGCCCGGCTCCACCACTTTGGCATAAGTACACTGGATCGGCGCCCGCACCCGTTCGTGTGTGTCGCCGCCAAAAATGTAGTTTACCCCTGCACAAACGGGTGAATTGGCCAGGTGGATCTGCTGGGAAAGGCCGAGGTGTGCAAGAATGATGATAAAGTCGCACTGCTCCTGCTCGCGCAACACCTGTACCCAGGGAGCAAGACTTTCTTCCGGTTTGGTGTAAACGATACCTTTGGAGTAGTTGGGCGACTGCCGAATCGGCACTAAGTGATCGGTGAGGCCGATAAAGCCGATTTTCACTCCCAGGCGCGACCAGACAAAATACGGCGGAAAAATAAGTTCTCCTTTTTTGCCGTCGCCCGTGTCGTGGTACATATTGGCGCATACTTTCGGCGCATGCAGGGCGCCCAGCAGGGTTTGCATACTTTTTTCCGTAGATCACTTCCCAGTTGCCCGGCATATACAGATCATATCCGAGCGCGTCGAGTATAGGCACCAATGTTTTAGTTGTTGGTTTTACCGACAAGTTTCGCCCTGAAACATATCGCCCGTGTCGGCAATGAAAGTATGCGGGTTTTGTTTGCGTATTTTATCAAACAGGGTGGCAAGTTGGCCATAACCCGCCGTTTTCCGGAAAACGGCCCGGTTATTCTCCCAAAACATCTCGTCGTGCGGGTGTATCTGGCAGTGAACATCGGTGGTTTGCAACAGGGTGATGGTTCCTGACATCGGCGAACCGGGCCGGATTCTGTTTATCCACCGGCGCTGTTGATTCCGGACGGGACAAAACATCCGATGCGGGGTACCAGGGTGGCGCCCAAACCGGTCAGGATGGTATTGCGGAGGAAATCACGGCGACGGGTTTTCATAAATCAACTATCGTTAAAAATTTGATTGTCAATGCAATAACAGCATTAAGCCGCCATCATCATGCGGTAATATCAATCGGAGCCGCCCGGTTCGTTTTGCGGAATTCTTCCGGTGTCAGGTTGGTATATTTTTTAAAAAACCGGCAGAAATAGGCATTGTCTTTAAAATCAAGATAATAGCCTATTTCGGCAATGTTTAAATTCCGGTGTGCCAAAAGCCGCTTGGCTTCGAGCAACACGCGGTCGCGTATCAGTTCGCCGGCAGATTTCCCTGTCGTAATATTGCAGATGGAGTTGAGGTAGTTGGGGGTAATGTGCATCATGTCGGCATAGTCTTTCGGCCGGCGGCGTTTGCGGTAATGTTCCTCGATCAGTTTGTTAAAATTGCGCAACCAGGCGTGATTATTTGCCGACAAACCTTCCTGTGCCGGTTTTGAAACAACGCGCGCTATCCGAATCAGCAACTGCACCAGCATAGCCCTGATCAGATCATTTTTATACTCTTTCCCCTGCTGAACGTACTCCGCATGGATCGCTTCGAGGTGCAGCCGTATGTTTTTAAATGTCTCCGGTGCAAGTTGTTCCGCCGCCGCAATTCCGTTGAACATGGGAAAATCGTAGATAAAATGGGGGTTATGACAAATGGACGTAATAAACACTTCGTTGAAATTCAGGACATAACCATCCGTTTCCGGGGCAAAATACCAACTGTGCACCTGGCCCGGTTTCATCCAGTAAATTTGTCCGGCTTGTATTTCAAATCGCTGAAAATCAATAACATGGTGTCCTCCTCCATGTGTAAAAAGCACAATTTGAAAAAAATTATGCCGGTGTGGGAAAATGAGTCCGCGATGATTTTTGACAAATTCGTTCAGCCCCGAGATAAAAAATTCGCTCGAACACCTGTCGTTACCCATCAGGCTGCAAATATTATATGTCGGAACCTGGCTGCTCATTCTTTTCCGGATTTAAACGGTTCTGCCACCTGCCCGATGAATCCATGCGGATATTGTTCCACCCCCGGAAACCCGAGTTCTATATCGCGGCCGCTGCGCGGCATCCAGACCGTGCCCCATAAATAATCCCAGAGACTGAGTGTAATGCCATAATTCACGCCGTAACTGCCTTTGGGAAGTTCTTTGGAATGGTGCCAGATGTGCATTTGCGGGCTGTTGAAAATATATTTGAGGGGGCCCAGCGGCAGGTAGATGTTTGCATGGTTGAGGTGACCGACGGCAAGGGGTGAATACATGCATACAAGAATAAAATCCTGGATACCAAAACCAATCATCGCCAGGGGCAGGTATTCAATTGAGCGGCATACGATCGTTTTCATAAAATGGTAGCGCAGGTGCGCGGCAAACCCCATCTGTTCCACCGAGTGGTGCACTTTGTGAAACTCCCATAGTCGCGGCACCCGGTGAAGCAGCCGGTGTATTCCATTGTATAAAATCGCGCACCAGGAACAACACAAGCAATTGCGTCCAATGGGAAGCGACGCCACATTGATGGGCCACCTCAGGTTGCGGATACCGAATCCGCCGGCCAGTACATCGTTGAACGCGCGAACCGCCACGTCCGACATGCCCGCATAACCGATGAGGAGAACAAAACACGTTGAAAAACATATAAAACGTGTCTAACCAGAAATCCTTCCGGATACGCGCCTGGTATTTGCGCCAGGGAAAAACCAGTTCCAACAGGTAAACGGCAACTGAAATGCCGATAAGCCAGTATAAAAAATTCCCCCGATGAGGATGCAGCAGGTCATGCCAAAGGTAATCGGCATATCCGCTCGTCGCGTGTAAAAACGTTTCCAGGTAACTCATTATCCGTTTATTTTGCCACTTTTTTCCCGGTTTCCCGCCATGCCGTCATTCCGCCGTCCAGGTCATAAACGTTTTTAAAACCCATTTTTTTCAACTGCTCCGCAGCACTGGAACTGCGGCTTCCGGCGGCGCAATACACCATCACCGGTTTGTTTTATCCAGGTTGCTCAATTGGGCGGCAAAATCAGCAGCGTAATAATCGCGGTTGAGCGCAGCTTCGATATGGCCGTCCCGGTATTCGCCGGCAGTGCGTACATCGACGAGCTGGACGCTTTTATCCCCTTGCAGCATTTTTTCAAAATCATCGGGCGAAAACAGGGCGGATTGGGCAGGCGCAGGTACGCCACCGCAACCGATGGCGAACAAAAAGCCGAGAAAAAACAAAAACTTATACATATCCATTGAATTGATGACAAATATCCTTTGGAATTATACCATCCGAAGGTGACTTTTGTTACACAACGCGAATTTAAGCCCCCGTGCACAGATGGTCGATATAAAATAACAAACGTGTCGGGGTTGAGGACCGAAAAATCGCGATCGCTCCACCCCGAACACGTCTGGTACTTACTGTCAGCAAAAATAGAATGTGATAAGATCTGCCCGGTTTTACGCCTTCCCGGTCAGAATCCGGTTCCAGTACAACCAGGGCAGGAGGTATTTTTCAGTATCCACATGGTCCACCTGGGCACAGTTTGATCGAAAGGAAACGTCATTTTGGGTTTGTTGGAATAGTCGAATTCAGCCAGCATGAGTTTTCCGTACTCCGTTGGAATAGGGCAGGCCGTATAGCCGTCGTATTGGGCCGTACTTTGAGTGTGTTTGGTAAGGGCCAGAATATGTTGCACCACCGGCACCTGCTTGCGTGGCTAGCCGCTCCGTTTTGGAAGTTGGGGCATTGCTAACGTCGCCGCAGGCAAAAACGTTCGGGAAGCGGGTGTGTTGAAAGGTGAATTTATTTACTTCGATCCACCCGAGCGGCTGTGCGGGGTCGGCCAGTGGGCTTTGTTTTACAAAATCAGGCGCACTTTGCGGCGGAACGGCGTGGCACAGGTCAAATTTCATGGACTGTTTAAGCGGATTGCCACCCTCATCTTTGCTTTCATAATATATCGTCTGATTCGGGCCGTCAATTTCCGTTACGTTGTGCAGGAAGTGAGTATGGATTTTGTTTTTCTTCACCACATCTTCAAGGGTTTTTGCAAATTCCTTCACCGCGAAAATGGCCCCGGCGCCGGAGATATAGTGCACCTCGCATTGGTCTAAAATGCCTTTTTTTCGCCAGTAATCACAGGCCAGGTACATAATCTTGTGTGGAGCGCCGCCACATTTGACCGGAGTGACGGGGTTGGTGAATACGGCAATGCCACCTTTGAAGTTCCGGATCAATTCCCAGGTGTAAGGCGCAATGTCGAATGAATAATTGCTCGCAACATTGTTTTTGCCCAGGGTTTCTTTAAAACCTTTTATTTTTTGCCAATCCAGCTGGATACCCGGCACAACCAGTAATACGTCATATTGATAAACGGCGCCGCTGACGCAGGTCAACTGGTTTTGATCCGGTTGAAAGGAAGCTACCGCGTCCTTTATCCACTTGGCATCCCGTGGAATGTAATCGGACTCCGGGCGTTCCGTATCGCGAATATCAAACTCGCCTGCGCCCACCAGGGTCCAGGCCGGTTGGTAATAGTGCTTTTCCGAGGGTTCAATAATAGCAATATTCAGGGATGGGTCTTCATGTAAAAGTTGGGAAGCAGCGGAAAGCCCGGCATTGCCGCCGCCTACAATCAGGATTTGATGATGCAAATTCATAATTACAGCAAATTTTTGTTTACCGCAAAGTACTTGCGCAAAACACCATTCTAAATTGTGCTGTTTACCGGAATAGTGGCACTATTCAATGTTTTCCAGCCCGGCGTGTGGTGGCGAAAGGCATTCGGAACAAACAAATCCCGGGTGTTTTTTGGCGCACAAGCCGCCACCCGCGTCGTTTTTTTTCGTGACTTAAGCTACACAACGCCGGTTTTGGAGGGCCGGAGTATGTTTCAAAAGAAAAAGAAATTTTGTTTATATATATTTGATTAGAAGCATTTTAAAAATAATATTAATTTATCAAATGAAGGCAGGTCATTCAAATGGCTGATTTTCGTCATCGCCCGGTTTTTTGCCGTGAAACTAACTTCTTGGTTGCAACAATTGGCCCCCGGCCGTTTAACAATCAAAATTTTCAAACAATATGAAAGTACAACAACTGTACACCGGCTGTCTGGCAGAAGCCGCGTACTACATCGAAAGTGAAGGTGAGGCCGTTATCATCGACCCGCTGCGCGAGACCAAACCATACATCGAGCAAGCCGAAAAAGACGGCGCTAAAATCAAATACGTACTGGAAACCCATTTCCACGCCGATTTTGTCAGCGGCCACCTCGACCTGGCCAAAAAAACCGGTGCAACGATCGTTTTCGGTCCAACTGCCGCCCCCAATTTTAAGGCGCACGTGGCCGCCGACGGAGAAGTGCTGAAGGTGGGTAAAGTGAGCATTGTTGTGCTGCATACTCCCGGTCATACCATGGAAAGCAGTTCTTTCCTGCTGCGCGACGAAAGGTAAAGATTACGCCATATTTACCGGCGACACGCTCTTTATCGGCGACGTCGGCCGCCCCGACCTGGCGGTAAAAACGGACCTGAGCCGCGAAGACCTGGCCGGTTATCTGTATGACTCCCTGCGCAAAAAAATTATGACACTGCCGGACGATACCATCGTATATCCGGGGCACGGCGCGGGTTCGGCCTGCGGCAAAAAAATGGCCAAGGAAACCGAAAGTACAATCGGCCTGCAAAAACAATTTAATTACGCGCTTCGGGCCGATATGAGCCGGCAGGAATTTGTGAAGGAAGTGACGACGGGTTTGGTGGAACCACCGCAGTATTTTCCCAAAAACGCCGTGTTGAATAAAATGGGTTACGACAGTTTTGATACGGTACTGCAACGCGGCGTGGTGCCTCGTTCCACCGTTGAATTTGCAGCAATCGCAAACGAAGAATCCGCGCTGATCCTCGACGTACGACCGGAAGATGAATTTATTAAAGGATTCATTCCCAACTCCGTACACATCGGATTGGACGGACAATTTGCTTCCTGGGTCGGTACGCTGGTCACCGATCTGCAGCAGCCTATCCTGTTGGTCACGCCGGAAGGCCGGGAAGAAGAAACCGTCACCCGCCTCGCCCGGGTTGGTTACGACAATTGCCTGGGTTACCTGAAAGGTGGATTAGAGGCCTGGAAAAAAGCAACGAACGAAGTGGATTTTATAGACAGTATCGATGCCGAATCCTTTGCCGGCCGGTATGCCAACACCGCCGTACTCGATGTGCGCCGCCGGAGTGAATTCGACGCCGAACACGTCGCCGGCGCGCTGAATGTCCCACTCGATTTTATCAACCGCAGCATGGATGAAATAGACCGGAACCGCCCGTATCTCGTCTATTGTGCCGGAGGTTACCGCTCGGTGATTGCAATTTCCATTCTTAAAGCCCGTGGCTACGACAAACTGACCAATGTGGAAGGCGGGTTCAAGGCGATCAAGGAAACCAAACGTGTTCCCGTGACCGAATATGTGGAACAGGCAACGGAACTGTAATCAATGCGGGTGTCAAATTTTTACGGCTTTGACCCTTTTTTGAAAGCCATGCTTTCCCAGGGAAAGAGAACCAAAAAAAAGGCTTTCTGCAAGTATTAAAACCCCGCCCTGCTGGGGGGGACCCGGGGAGGACCCCCCCCCCCCCCCCCCCCCCCCGCCCCCTCCCCCCCCCCCCCCCCCCCCCCCCCCCCCCCGCTTGGGGTGGGTCACCTTGTTCACCTGCTTGATTTGCAGAAAAAAGGCGTTTTGTCACCCCATTCCTGATCAGCTCTTACCAGTATCCGCCCGTTTTATTGTTCAAATATTGCGAGTTGGTTCGAATAAAACCGGCCGCTGTTGATCATATAGATGCGGTCCGCTTCGTCTTTTGCCTTGTAATGAAACGTACATTCCACCGTTTTGAACAAGGTATCAAAAACGGTCAGGGAAATTTGCCCGGTAAACGAAGTGGAGTCCGTTTGTCCGCAAAAATGTGTCATATCACCGCCAAACCAGTTTCGGTAAAGTCCGTAAGAAGGGGATTCGATGTCGTAAACACCCGTTTGGCCGATAAAACCGTGAATGGCAATAGTCAGGTCTTCGCTGTCAAAACACGGAGTCTGATCGCTCAAACACCGTACACCCTGGATTACCAGTACATCCTGGTATTTCTGCCATTCGGCGCTGGAAGCCCCGGACCAGTATTCATCGTTGATTAACGCCTCCATGACGTTTTCCGGGTAAGCGGATCTTTCTTTGGTACAGGCAAAAAAGAGGAATAAAAAAGGCAAGAGATAAATCAGCCGGTTCTTCATAATGACGTTTTTACCGATAGACGGGTGTGTACCGGTAAAATGGTTGGGTTGCGGGCTTATAAACCGTGTTAAACCTTCCAGAGGCGCAGAAAAAGCACTTCCAGGGCCAGGAACAGCAGGGCAAAAACGACACACCAGCGCCACAATACGATCCCGCGTTCCTGTTCGTCCACTACCTGGCTGAAATTGGCTTCGGCGTTTTGGGCGAGCACTTTTATGTTGCCGGGCAGGCCGGCGGCAAGCGATTCATCACTTTTATAACGCAGGTCACTTTCCTTGCGATCGTAGTTGAAGGCGTATTCCGCCAGCGTGCTGTCGCCCATCAAATGAAGGCGGTACCATCCGGCGTCACGCACCTGCATGCCGGGTGTAAGCAGCACTTTGGCGCCGAGAATACGTTGTTCGGGAATAAACTCGTTGCCGGTGGATGCGTCCTGTTTGGTCCCTGCCGGAGATTCGGCGTTGTCCGGTTGCCGGCTCAGCCGGTAGATGGTTTCTCCGGAAGCGGAAACCTGGTGTTTGGCCTCCAGCACCTCATCTTTACCGATACTATAAGCCACCTGGCGGCCTTTTGTGCCCGCAATGGCCATTTTAAACAACATGGGCACAAAAATTTCGGCATTGCTGACGAGGTCGTTGACCTGCTCGTTGAGCGGTGCGGCATTCAGGTAAAAAGCCCCCTCCGCTTTCGGGAATTTGGCCAGCAGGGCCGAACCGTCGCGGTAAGTCAGGATGTATTCCCCGCGGGAAGGGGCGATTTTGAAGTTGCCCTGGGTAGCGGGCAGGCGCAGGTTGGCGCCTTTATTTAAAAACACATCCTTAAATATAAACTCTTCGGTGTTGACCTGGCTGGCCTGGCGCGGCGCGGGCTCGAAAGCCCCGAGGTTGCCGGCTCCAAATGACTGCAAAAATGCGTTGTATGAAGTCAGGTCGGCAGTTTGTGCGGGAAAAACGAGCACATTCCCGCCGTTTTGTACAAAAGTGCCCAGTTCGTTGGCTAAGCCCGAAGAAACGGAAGGCAGTTCGTTGAGCACGATCAGTTGGTAGTTGGAAAATCTGGAATAATCCAAAGCCCGCATATCCGCATTGTCGAGGTGAAAATAACTGGCCCCGAGAAATGCGTTGGCGATGTGTTTATTGGGCTGCAGGCCATTGATTGCCAATACATTGATTCGTTCCGCCACATAAAACGAGAGGTAATAATCATCATCGAACTGTACCGGGTAGTCGGTTACGGAAAGTTTGGCTTCGTGCCAGCCGGCGTGCAGGATATTAAAACTAACCGTGTCTAACTTGCTGGCCCCTGCGGGCGCACTCAGGGAACCGACCGGTTTTGTCTGCCCGTCGTGGCGGAGGCTGAGGCGAACCTCCTCCGCGTCTTCGTTGCTGCGGTTGCTGATTTTTACCAGCAAGTTGGCTGGTTCCTTCAGAATTTGAACCGGGTTTTCGAACCAAACGCTGTCCACCGAAATATTGCGTTCCTGTACCGCCCGCATAGGCACCAGGCTGACGTCGATCAGGGAATCTTTAAACGCCGTCAGGTCGCTCACATTTTCCTGGAAGTCACTGATCACAAAAGCAATTTTGTTTTCCTGTTTGCCGGTGTTCAGGCATTGTTGCTGCCGGATCAACACTTTCGACAGGTTGCGGGAAGCCGGGCTGTTGCGAATTTCCTCGATACGGTTGAGGGCGTCTTCCTTGCTGACCAGCCGTTGGTCGCGGCCTTCAAAATCATTGGTCAGCACCTGGAAACGGTCTTCCACATTATACGCGCCGATAATGTCCCTGGCGCGTTGTTTGGCCAGTTCCAGCAAGGGTGCGTTTTTGCGATAAAGCCCCCATACTGAAGGAGTTATCCACGTATATACTCACGGCTTTTTCTCCCTTTTTTACCCCGGAAGCCAGGGGAATAAAGGGCTGTGCAAAGGCCAGCACCATCGCTGCAATGGCGAGGCAACGCATGAGCAACACCAGCAGGTTGCGCAATTTTTGCCGGTTGCTGGTTTCTTCCTTGACTTCTTTCAAAAACCGGACGTTTGTAAAGTACACCCGTTTAAAACGCCTGAAATAGAACAGGTGAATGATGACCGGTATGGCAAGTACGGCCAATGCCGCGAGAAAAGCAGGAAATACGAATTGCATGCAGGATGGCGGTTGTTGGTTGATGGTTGTTGGTTATCTGGTTATCTGGTTATCTGGTTATCTGGTTATCTGGTAGAGGCGTTTTAATTCTGTGTTCGTTATAGGGGTGGCGCGGCCAAAAGACGTTTTTTCCCGAAATTGTTTTTGGAGGGGCAAAAATGGTTGTTTTAAAATAAATCCTGCGGGCAAATTGCCGAATACATCGAAATGAAACACAAATGACTTGGAATGCCACCCGTTGAAAATGTTTTTTTACCGGGACACGGCGATTCCTGTCCTGTTCAATTGAAAAAACGCCGGATATTCGCCCTCAGTAAAGGCATCATTCAACAACCCACTCTTTCTTACCCTATTTTTCAAAACCATGAAACCATGAAACCCTTAAACCCTTAAACCATGAAACCCTTAAACCCTTAAACCCGAATTCTATGCAAACCTACCACGACCTGCTTCGCCACATTCTTGATCACGGCGTTCAAAAATCAGACCGCACGGGCACCGGCACCCTCAGTGTTTTCGGGTATCAGATGCGTTTTAACCTGGCAAAGGGGTTCCCCTTAGTGACGACAAAAAAAGTCCACACCAAAAGTATCATCCACGAATTGTTGTGGTTTTTGAAGGGTGAAACAAATATTAAATACCTGAAAGACAACGGAGTAAGTATCTGGGATGAATGGGCGGATATAAACGGCGACCTCGGCCCGGTCTACGGCAAACAATGGCGCTCCTGGGCGACGCCCGACGGGCGCACGATTGATCAGATCACGGAAGTGGTAAATACGCTCAAAAAGAACCCGGACAGTCGCCGCATCATCGTTTCGGCCTGGAATCCGGCGGACATCCCCGACATGGCGCTGGCGCCCTGCCATTGTCTGTTCCAGTTTTATGGCCGACGGCCGCCTGTCCTGCCAACTCTACCAGCGCAGCGCCGACGTATTTCTGGGTGTGCCGTTCAATATCGCATCCTACGCCCTGCTCACCCTGATGCTCGCGCAGGTCTGCGATCTTCAGCCCGGCGATTTTATCTGGACGGGTGGCGATACACACCTGTATGTCAATCATTTGGAACAAGTCGACCTGCAATTGTCCCGGGAGCCGCGGCCTTTGCCGGTAATAAAGATCAACCCGGCTGTGAAGGACATTTTTTCGTTCCGGTTTGAAGATTTTGAGTTGCTGGAGTATGATCCGTGGCCGGGGATCAAGGCGCCGGTGGCGGTGTAGGCTATCCGAGGGATAGGAAAACGGATTTTGCAGATGCTGCGGATTAAAACGGATTGGGACTGATTTTTCAAATCCGTTTTAATCCGCAGCATCCGTTTCATCCGTTTTCCTATCCTTCTAACCCCAGCGGCACCTTCACCCTCCTCCCCAGCCAGTAAAAAAATCGCCCGGCAAAAGAAGGCGCCCGGCCTTCCGACCTTGCGATCCGGTGCCGGGCCTGGTGATAGGCCGGGTTGTAGCGCAGCCACCGGGGCAGCAGCTGATAAAACCACCGGATTCGGCGCAATAGTTTTTCCAGACGCGGTACAGGACCGGCGCCGGCATCAATGCCGAGGCGCGCGCACAACGGCTCGGGCAACCAACCCGCCGCAAACAGGCTCGCCAATCGCTCCGGGGCGCGTGGATGGCGGAGAATAGCGCCGGCCATGTCGCGACAAGTCTCGGTGCTGCCCAGCAAATCGCCGTTCAAAATTGTGGAAAAATGCTCATTAAATAGTTGTAAATCAGCCGGATACACATCATCCGGTATGCCGAGCAGGCGCGCGGCGATTTTGCTTTCTTCGTAAAACTGCTCCCGCCAGTCGGGCGGCAGGTCGTTTACCGGCAACCATTCGTACACCCGCAGGGTGGTATCCGTCAGGGTTGCCAGCACCCAGAATAACAAGCCTGGATCATTGGCGGAGTAATCGGATTGGACAACTTTTGAAAAATTGCCCGATCTTGTTTCGTAAGAGCCCCGGATACCCGAATGAATGCGCCAAAGCCTTTGGGCCGTCGCTTCGGCCTGCCGTTTGTCGCCAAAATAGATCATTGCCATCGCCGCGAAGGTGCGGTAACCGCGTCCGAACGGGTCGGCCTGGAAATTGCTGAAACGAGCCACACCGTCGGCCACAGCGGGATGTGCGATCTGGAGGATCAGGGCGCGTACGCCGCCGAGCACGAACAAGGGCTCGCGATACAATTTCCAGGTCATCGTTTCCGGGCCGAAATAACCGGTGACGTCATCTCGGCGCATACGTTTGTATTTGAATGACCGTCAAACTAATGAGATTTTTAAACCTGTAGATCATGTAAATCCTGTCAACATTATGCCCGGAAGGCGGCTTAACTTAGTTTTACGAACCATCCGCCGCCAACCCGTTCATATACTCCAATACCATTTTAATCTGCCCGTAGGAGTATTTTTCCTGAAAATGCGCCTTCGCTTCTGCACTTGAAGGCGACTCGTTTTCGAGAAAAAACTGTTCGATTTCCAGCACCTGCTCCCGGTCCATGAGTAAAAAAATGTCGAGTTCGCCCAGGCCCACAAAATACGCCAGGTGACCTTCGATGGTGCTGCGGACAAACCCGCGTTCGGCAGCGATCTCGTCGATGGTTTTTCCCGTTTTGAACAGTTCAAAAACTCAGCATTTTGGTATCGGTTTTGGGCGCTTTTTCGGCCAGCGCCTCCGCCGACAGTTCCGACAGGTGATCGGTCCGGACATGGTGTTCGGTGCAATAGACCTGGATCATGGCGATCAGGTCGGCGCCGAACTGCTTGATTTTGATGCCACCGATACCTTTTTATTTTTTTCAGCGCGGGCAGGTTCAGGGGCAGGAACTGGACCAGTTCGAGTAAGGAGCGAGAGGGCAGCACTTCATACAATTCCATATTGTTTTCTTCGGCCAGATCTTCCCGCCACTTTTTCAATCGGGCATATAAAACGGGGTGCGGCGTCTTGGGCGCAGCCCCCTGGGCGGCGGCTGAAGGGGGTTTTACCACGCGGAAATCCAGTTCGGCATCCGCTTTGGCCCGCAGGTAGCGGGTAGCCGAAAATCCGGCCTGCAGCGTGGCAAAACAGGCATTTTTGATAAATATTTCTTTTTGCAAACCTTCCAGGACGTCCAGCACAGATTTTCGGACCACCTTGTTATCGGTCAGAATTTGTATACCCCGGGCGGCGGGCAGCAGTTCTTTGCCCAGTTTTTCTTCAAAATAAACACCCGCTTTTTGGAGCCGGGCGAGCAGTTCGGGGTTTTCTTCGGGCAAAGCAGGTTGTGCAAAATACTGCCGTATCTGGGGAATAAAACGTTCGGCCGGCGAAAACACCTGTTCAACAGCCTGTTTATCAATGGTTTGTAATTGTTGTCCGGCTTCCAGGTGAAGTGTGTTTTCGTGTTCCAGGAACAGGCGTTTTAATTTGGCAAATGCCTGCTTCAGCCGGCTGAAATCAAACAAATCGAGGGTCAGCGATTGCTGGAATTCAGCTTTGGAGCGGGCCAAGTGTTGCTCGTCAGGGGCATTTTTGTCGGCTTCTTCGGTGTATGATTTCACGACGTGGTCGGTCTTCACGCTCGAATGGGCTATTTTGGAGCGCAAAACAATGCCTTCAAAACTTTTGCAGCGGCTCAACGCCACGTACACCTGCCCGTGCGCGAAGGCCGCCTGCGCGTCGATGATGGCGCGTTCGAAGGTGAGGCCCTGGCTTTTGTGGATCGTGATGGCCCAGGCTAATTTGAGCGGGTACTGGGTGAAAGTGCCGAGCAGGTCCTCGCCGACCTCTTTGGTTTGTTCGTTGAGGCTGTATTTTACGTTGGTCCATTCGACTGGAGTCACTTCAATTTCTTCCGGTTCACCGGGACAACGAACGTAGATGACGCCATCGCCAAAACCCGTTATTTTGCCGATTTTGCCGTTGTAGTAGCGTTTTTCACGCGCCATATCGTTTTTGACAAACATCACTTGCGCGTCTTTTTTGCATTCCAACACCTCGTCGGCGGGAAAAGCATGGGCCGGAAAATCGCCTTCCACAACGGCTTTGAACGTTTGCAGGGGCTGCCTGATGCCGGCTAATTTTTCGGCATTGATCTCCTGCGCCGAGGCGTTGTGAGCGGTCAACGTGATATAAGGTTCTTCTTCAGTGGGCTGAAAATGAGCCACATAACGGCTGTTGAGTGTAGCCAGCACGGCCTCGTCGATTTTATTGTCGCGCACCTTGTTCAGCAGGTCGATAAAGGTGGTATCCGACTGCCGGTAGATGTGTTTCAACTCGATGGAGACCGGGTCGGTGTTGCGCAGGGCGTGGCTGCCGAAAAAATACATCGTCTGGTAGTGGTCGCGCAGCAGGTTCCATTCCTCGTCTTTCACCACGGGCGGCAGTTGGTGCAGGTCGCCGATCATGAGCAACTGTACGCCGCCGAAGGGTTTGTAGTGGTCGCGGTAACGCCGCAGCACGTCGTCGATGCCGTCCAGCACGTCGGCGCGCACCATGCTGATCTCGTCGATCACCAACAGGTCGATGCTTTGGATCAGGCGTATTTTTTCACCCGAAAAACGCCGTTGCCGCGCGGCTTCCTGCGGATTGCCCGGCAAAAAAGGCCCGAACGGTAACTGGAAAAACGAGTGAATCGTCATGCCGCCCGCGTTGATGGCCGCTACACCCGTGGGCGCCACGACAACCATTCTTTTGGGCGATTCCAGTTTGATTTGGTGCAGAAAAGTGGTTTTGCCGGTACCTGCCTTGCCGGTCAGGAAGATGTTTTTGTTCGTGTTGCGCACGTAATCTAACGCCAGTTCGAGTTGAGGATTGGAGTGGAAGGTCATATTTCGGAAGAGGATTAGGGGGATGAAAAATGAGAGGGTTGTCTTTCTCCATGTTCAGGCTGTCGCAGTCAACATCCCAAAACGGGAGTTTAGAGATGCCCGCGGCCCGGATACCTGCCGGATCTATCATAACAATGAATTTTGGGTAAAAATAAGGCATCTGAATCCTCTATGCAAGCATAGCCTCAAACAGCCTAATCGTGACACAAAAAATGCCAGTACCTTCGACAAAAATTCGACTCTCTACATGCCCTTCTCCTCCCTCGGCTCGCCGCTCCTTTACTCGCCAACATCGCAAAATCCGGCTACACTACCCCCTACCCGATCCAAACGGCCGCCATTCCCGCGATCCTGGCGGGTAAAGATATCCTCGGCGTCGCCCAAACCGGTTCGGGTAAAACGGCGGGTTTTGTGCTGCCGATCCTGCAACAGTTTCAGCAAAAACCAGCCGCCAAAAACAGGCACATCAAGGCCCTGGTGCTGGTGCCGACGCGGGAACTGGCGGTGCAGGTGGGTGAAGTATTTTATGTGTTCGGCAAGGGCCTGCCCAGACCCGTAAAATCGCTGGCGGTGTTTGGCGGAGTATCCATCAACCCACAAATGATCGGGTTAAGCGGGGTGGAAATACTCGTGGCCACCCCCGGCCGCCTCCTGGACCTGGTGGATCACAACGCCCTGCAATTGTCGGAAACGGAAATACTCGTGCTGGACGAAGCGGACAAGATGCTGAACCTGGGGTTTAAGGAAGAAATGACCCGCATTTTTGCCTTGCTGCCGGTGAAACGCCAAAACCTGCTGTTTTCCGCAACCCTCGGCAAGGAGGTCGGCACCATCACCGAAATGCTGCTGCACCATCCCGTCAAAATTGAAATCACGCCGGAAACGGAGAACCTGGACGGCATCAAACAAACGGGTTACCGCGTCGCCGAAGAGCGAAAAGGGCCCTTGTTGCGGTACCTCATCAAGGAACAGGGCCTGAAACAAGTATTGGTTTTTACCTCGTCCGTACACAAGGCCGATGCGGTAGTCAATAAACTTAAAATAAACGGTATCAGCGCATTAGCCTTGCACAGTCAGAAAAGCCAGGGCGCCCGTACCGACGCGTTGCGGTATTTTAAATCGGGCGAGATCAGCGCGCTGGTAGCCACCGACCTCGCCTCGCGGGGCATCGACATCCCGTTTTTACCCACGGTGATCAATTACGAACTGCCGCGTTCGCCCAAAGATTTTATCCACCGGATCGGGCGGACGGGCCGGGCCGGCGCAACGGGGCAAGCCATTTCACTGGTAAGTCCGGAAGAGGAACACCATTTCCGGGTGATCCAGAAAAAAATGGGCAAATGGGCGGATATGGTGGAAACGGAAGGGTTTAATCTGAAGGGGTATTAGCGAGGTTTTTCCCCGAGAAGGCGCAAAGGCGCCAGCGGAGAAATAACGCTGCGGAGCATTCATACCGGAATCGCCCTTTCAAATAAACAGATCGTATACCTTTACCCCAACACTTTCCTGTCAACTTTTTCTTTTCCCATGCACGTAGGAAAACACATAAAAAAAACGCTCCCCCTGATGGCCGCTCTCGCGCTTTTGGTCATCTCCTGTATGAAATTTGCGCAAAAAAGCGGCATGATCGCCATTCGGGAAGACCCGGCGATGGTGGGTAAAAATGCCCGAGAAATCCGGGAAAAAACACCCGCAAAAGTGGCCGAAGGGCTTCAACTCAGTCTTTGGGCCTCCGATTCCCTGGCGCCCGATCCCGTGGCAATCTCCATCGACGACGAAGGGCGGGTGTATCTGACGCGCACCAACCGCCAGAAAAACTCGGAATTCGACATCCGGGGGCACGTCGACTGGATGACTGCGTCCATCAGTCTGCAAACCGTGGAAGACCGGCGCTCTTTTTTGCGCCGGACCTTCGCCCCGGAGCGCAGCAAAGAGAATGAATGGCTGAAAGACCTGAACTGGGACGGCTCCCACGACTGGCGCGACCTGACCGTCGAAAAAGAAGAAGTCTGGCGCCTGGAAGATACCGACCGGGATGGTGTTGCCGATGTTTCGACGAGGATTCTGAACGATTTTAACGAGGAAATATCCGACGTGGCGGGTGGTATTTTGGTGCGGGACAAGGACGTTTTTGTCGGCATTGCGCCGGACTTGTGGCGGCTGGAGGATAAAAACGGCGACGGCCTTTTGGACAAAAAAACGTCGATCAGCCACGGCTACGGCGTACATATCGGTTTCGGCGGGCACAACTTGTCGGGCATCGTGGAAGGACCCGACGGGCGGATTTACTGGAACATGGGCGATATCGGCGGCAATATCACGGCATTGGACGGCAAAAAATTTGAAAACCCCAATTCGGGTTTTATCGCGCGCTCGAATCCCGACGGCAGCGATTTTGAAATATTCGCCACCGGACTGCGCAATACCCACGAGTTTGTGTTTGACGAATACGGCAACCTGATTTCCTCCGACAACGACGGCGACCATCCCGGCGAAAGCGAACGGCTCGTACACATCGTGGAAGGCTCCGATGCCGGCTGGCGCTCCAACTGGCAGTACGGCAAATACACCGATCCCAAAAACAACCCCTACAAAGTATGGATGGACGAAAAACTGTACCTCCCGCGCTGGGAAGGGCAGGCCGCCTACATCATTCCGCCGATTATGAATTACCACAACGGCCCGACGGGTATGGTATACAACCCCGGTACGGCCTTAGGCTCCGAATGGAAAAACAAGTTTTTTTTAGTCGAATTTGTCGGCAGTCCGGCGCGTTCGCCGATCTGGTCGTTCGGGCTCAAACCCAAAGGAGCCTCTTTTGAACTGGACGGCGAAAAAAACATCCTGAGCGGCATTTTGCCCACGGGTATACAATTCGGTCCCGACGGCGCATTGTACATTGCCGACTGGATAAACGGCTGGGATACAAAGAATTATGGCCGTGTTTGGAAACTGGACGTGACCCCGGAAAAGAACGATCTGGCAGCGCTGAGAGCGGAAACCAAACGTTTGATGCAACTCGATTACAGCCGCCAAACGCCTGAAATATTGTATTTCCTGCTGTTCAACCCCGACCTGCGTATCCGCAAAAAAGCGCAGTTTGAATTGGTATATCGCGGGGAAAAAGGCTTCCCGTTTTTGACAAAAGCCCTGACACAAAAGGAACACCAACTCGCGCGTATTCACGGTATCTGGGGCGCCGGTCAGTTGGCCCGGCAAAATCAAAAATACGCCGCCCCGTTGTTGCCCTTGTTGAAAGACAAAGACCCGGAAATCGCCGTTCAGGCCGCCAAAATGCTCGGCGACGCCGAGATAAAAAGCGCCGGCGACGATTTGATACCCCTGCTGCGCAGTCCACATGACCGCCTCCGGTTTTATGCGGCAGAGGCATTGGGGCAACTGGCGCACCCCGCCGCAGTTCAACCCCTGATCGACCTGCTGAAAACCAACAACGATAATGACGTGTATATCCGCCATGCGGCCGTTTTGGCCCTGGCGCGTATCGGAAAAACGGAACCGGTGATCGCTTTGGCCACCAGCCCCGACAAGGCTTTGCGCACCGCCGCCGTGTTGGTGCTCCGTCGCCTGAAAAACGACAATGTCGCCTTGTTTTTGAACGATCCCGACGAGTACATCGCAGCGGAAGCAGCCCGGGCGATCAACGACGATTGGTCCATTCCGGCGGCTTTGCCCGCTTTGGCAGCCGTATTGAAGGAAAAACGATTCGCTTCCGAACCTTTGTTGCGACGCGCCATCAACGCCGCCTTGCGGGTGGGTGGCGAAAAGGAACTGGATTTACTGATTGCATTTTCGGGCAGAACCGACCTCAACGATGAGGTTAAGGCAGAGGCATTGGCCGCTTTGGGCACCTGGACAAAACCTTCCGTTTTGGATCGTGTCGACGGGCGTTACCGGGGCCCTGTGGAACGAGAACCTTCCCTTATCCGGCGCAAACTTCAACCACACCTCCCCCGTTTTTTAAAAGAAAAAAATCCCGAAACCATCGTGGCGGTAGCCGGATTGCTGGCCAATCTCGACATCGCGGACGCAAACGAACAATTGGCCAACATGTACGCCGAAATACACGAAAGCAAGGTAAAAATGGCCATTTTGCCCGCCCTGGACCGCCTGAAATATACAAAAATGGAGGGCCTGATCAAACGTGGTATGGAGGATAGTGATGAAAACGTACGCACGGTCGCCCTGGGTTTGTTGAACAATTCAAATGTTTCAAAAGAAAACCTGCCGGCTATTGTAAACACCATTTTTGCAAAAGGAGGTATCCGGGAACAGCAACAGATGCTGGTGGTGCTGGGCAAATTGGACCTGGATAAAACCTCGGCCGTATTGGAAAACCTGATCGGACAAATGCGGGATAAAAAAATATCACCCGATTTAAACCTGGAGTTGAAAGAAGCCGTGGAAGCCTCGGGCTCTGCCGCGCTTAAAGCGCAGTGGGCGGCATTAACACCCAACCCTTCACTCATCGACGAATACGCGGAAGTTTTGTTCGGCGGCAACCCGCAAACCGGTGAACATCTTTTTACATACAACCCGACAGCACAATGTATGCGTTGCCATGCCAACGGAATCGACGGAGGTACGGTGGGGCCGCCGCTGACCCATATCGGGAGCCAGTTGTCCCGGGAACAAATTCTGCTGGCGCTGATAGACCCCGGCGCCCGGTTAGCGCCCGGATACGGCAACGTTACCCTGAAACTCAAAGACGGGCAGGAGGTATTCGGGGTTTTGGCCAAAGAAACAGCCGACGCCCTGACCCTCACAACTTCTGACGCCGAACCGCTGGTCATTCCCGTTTCCAGGATTGAAAAAAGGACCAATCTGCCTTCCAGTATGCCCGCAGTGGGCGCCGTTTTATCCAAACGGGAACTGCGCGATATCGTGGCGTTTCTGGTTACGCTGGAATGATGTTCCGGGCGAACTACTAATTCATAGTCTCACTTCGAGTGAGACTATGAATCCTCAAGGTGAGACTTTGACTACTTATGACGATTTAAAAGCAATCGGGTGGTATGCTTTTTTGTGTTGGCCGAGGAAAATCCGGGTGTAAATCCGCAAAAGGGTCAGTTCCAGGAATAAAAAAATTCAATCCCATTAACATCACCAGCACCATTTGGTCGGCGTTCACGTGGGTGAACATCAGGTCGATTCCGATAAAACCCGGCGTGATCGGAAATCCGGAAAAGGCCAGACAGGAAATCAAAAACACCAACGCAAGCCCCCGCTGTTCGTAGCTGTGCCCGTGATACCGGTCCAGGCTGATATCGCCTTCCAGTGTTTTGATTTTATGCAGGCAAAAATACCCGACCCCGGCCGCCGCCAAAGAGCCGCCGAGATAAAAGCCGAGTTGATGCAATTCAAAATGTTTGTTCCATAAAATGGACAATGCCGTAAAAAACTGGCTGAACAACACTAAAATCCACGCGCGCCGGGCATCGGCGCGCTCGGTAAAGGCATTTAAAACCATAAAAAGTGCAAGCGCCGAAAAAAACACGGGCAGATACCCGTGCAGATGGACCTCCAATGCTTTATGGAAGAAAAACCAGCCGGTACCCGCCGCGAGAAGAATCGCCCAGACGGCAATTCCCCACGGCCGGTGGAGAAACGACAATTTGTTGCCGGCCCATTTAAAGGGATTCCACAAATTAGCGGTACAACAAAAAATCGAAGTTCCATTCCTTGACGTTTAATACATAAACGGAATATTTAATCCTTTCAAACAGCGAATTTTGGATAGTTGAATCCCGCTTGACGAAGTGAAAGAACATATCGTGTATCAGGTAATTCAATACCGAGGGCGAAACGAGCAATTGATACGTTCTTAAAAAAGCGTTTCCCGCAAAATGGACCAGGGCGAGTACGTGAAAACCAAGGGCAATTTCCACAAAAATCAGCCCGATCTGGGCAATGGAAGAATACGCAATCTGGGTTTTTACGGAAGACTGCACCCGCGCGATACCGGAAGCAATCAGGCTGGTAGTGAGGCCGATGGCAATAATAATTCCCTTCCACAATACCTCCTGCCCCCAGAAAGAATAGGTTCGCAACAATAAAAAGACCCCGATATGAACGGAAAGGGAGCCGTAAAAAATTGCGCTGGACGTGGTGGGCCCCTCCATAGCCCTCGGCAGCCAGGTGGAAAAGGGCAATTGGGCCGATTTGATCACCGCCGCGATCAGGATCATGGCGGCAATAAACATCGCCAGGGGGTAGTGCTGCTGAAATTGCTGCTGCACCACCCCGGCCTGGTCCCACTCGGCAAACGTGATGTTTTTATGCCATAAATGGTGGCTCATCCACATCGCAAGGATCAAACAAATATCGCCGAGCCGGTAAAAAGAGAGGACTTTAAATCCGTTTTTCACCGGCAAATAACGGTCGCGGTAAAATGCGATCAGTAAAAAAGACGTGATACCCAATATTTCCCAGCCGATAAAAAGTGTCTCAAAGTTCCCGGAGAACACAATCAGGTTGTAACCGGTAAAAAAAAAGCCAGCAGGGTGCTGAAAAAACGTTTAAACCCTTCCTCCCGGTGCATGTAATACCGGCTGAAAACGGCCACCAAGCAAGTTAACACAACACCCACCAGGGCAAAAACTGCCGTTACCCGGTCAAAATAATAGTCAATGAAAAATTCAAACTCCGGGCTTTTGTACAGTACGAATTGTTTAAAATCCAGCGTCGGGCTATTGCTCCAGCCCCACCAGGCAATAAAAGCCAGGGTTCCTGCCAGGTGTATGCCGGTAGTGGCAATAGTAATACCGGACAAAACGGCTTCCTGCTTACGCGGCACGAGCAGGCTGGCAAGGAACCCAACCAAAGGAATAACAATAAAAAACTGAAGTGTCTCCTGCATGAATAAATCAGTTGAGCGCGTAAACTGGAAGATTTTCCTTAGTGGCATCCGCGATTTGATTGGTTTCCATTTCGTTCGCAGATTCGATCAGCGTATGGATATCCAATACGGTTGCGGTATGTTTGGTCAAAGGAACATATTTTTGAAACCCACCATTTTTAAAATAATGAAAATCACCTGTTTCCGGATGAACTGCCACCAAATGAACCCATTCATTGATAAACCACTCATACATATCGGGGGCGGACTGGATCGTCTTTAATACGATCTCCGGGAAGTGTTCCACTATGATCAGCAGGCGAACCGGGTCGTGTACTTCGATCATCTGCACGGGAAGCCCGGGCCTCAAATCGCCGTCGCTGCTGTTGGCCACGCCGAACAGTCCCATCACGTTGTGCGGCAGTTTGGTGCCTGCGCCCAGTTTGTAGTTATCCACCCTCGAAAAATAGTATTCCAGGTTAATACCTCCACAAACGGGTCCGAGTGGCCGCATGATGTTTGGAAGCACCTTGCCTTCCGGATCGGTCCGGTAATCGTAGGAATTCAGGAATGCACGCCGGTCCAGAAACAATCCTTTGGTCATATCCCGGCGCCCAACGATACAAAGGGTGTTGGTGCCGTGGCCCAGTTCCGGCCGGGGTTCGAACAGGGAAACCGAGCGGTTTTTGATCGCCTTCCGGATCTTGTTGATGGGCATTTTGGTATTGATGGATGCAAAGCGCCTGGATCGTTCTTTGGCATTGAGATCCAGCGCATTTTCAAATGACTTTTTGTTTTGCAGGTGCAGGCCGGCATTTTTTGCATTCAACAGGTCATCGTCAAAAAACCGGATTTCATCGGCCGCGGTATCGTGCAAACCGCCTATAAACTGTGTTTCTGCCGGGATTTCAACACCTTTTGTGCGCAAAACCTCGCGTACTTTGGGGTAATTGGCCATAAAAGCAAAAACCCGGGCGTTGACCGAACCCGGCCTTCCGCTGCAAGCGCCGCAATCGTGCGCCCCGTGGTGGGGGTTGTTGGCGCTGCTCGAACCGTGTGCAATGACATAAATAAGGGGTGCAAAATGCTTTATCAAGCCCATGCCTCGCAATTGGCCTTCCACCCGCGCCGCCATTTCCTCTACCGTAAAACCGATCTGCAATCCGTTTTCCCGGTCGTCGGTGCTGATATTTTCAATGGTCAGTTGCGCGTTGTCATCCATGTGGGCATAGGCATTGGAGATCGCGGGGCTCATTTTGGGGCGGAAAAGATTCAAAAATGTGCGAATTCCGGCCCAAAAACCCAATGTGACGGATAAAAGAAATCCCGGCAGCAGAGCATGAGTGTGGCTGGTATACAACAACTCGTGTTTCCTTTTTTCAGTCCCGCCAAATTCCTTGATCAGGTATTTGGGGGTGACCGGCGCAGGGCAAAGTTTTTCATAAAACCTGCCATGCTCCGGCTGGAAGTAGAATTCCACCCCAAAAAAGCCGGGGGCGCCGAGGGTTTCGCAGGCGGGGTCCACCGATTCGATGTGCCGACGCATGGAGCATTCCCGTTCGTCAATGCAAAAAATAGCCTGAAAACTTTTTTGGGCAGGTGCTGGCCGGGAGTTTTTATTGCCGGCGCCGAGACCCGCAAGCACTTCGTCGTAATAACTCCACTCGAAAGCATCCTGCCAAAGGGAAAAAACTTCCTGTAATTCGCTGGAAGGAACCTCGTCAAACAGGTTTACCGGTTCTGCGGTAACACGACTGCACAAGGGCGTCCAGTTTTTACCAAAATAATAATCGAGCACATCAATCTCCAGCAACAATTCAAATACGATCAGATCGCGCAGCGATATTTTTCTTTTATCGAGCAGGGCTTCCGGATTATCTTCCACTGCGGAGACGAATCCCGACCAGCCCTGGTGACTGAACTGCTGGTCAAAGAGGTACTGCTCGTAATAATCTTCGTCGCCAACCACGATTTTCAACAGGCTGCTGATACTGCAACTTCCGTGCAGTAACAGGTTTTTTGCCCTTTTTGATTTGAAAAAACTGGCAAAGCCGTTGTTTTCCAAAGCGATCAGGGTTGCCAAAAAACCCTTTTCATCCGTTGGAAATTGCCAGGTGGAAATTCCCTGGTCCAGATAACTGCACAACACCCGGAAAAGAATCGGTTGAACATGCGCGTCCAGGTCAATTTTATACTGACTTTTCCAATGTGCCCGCAGCGAACCGATCCTGGCAGCATTCGAGGTATCGTATTGTTTGTAAGTCAGCCTTTCTTTCCATTGAGCCAACCCGTCGGCGCCCTTTTTTTCGCCGATGATCCGGTCCAGAACGTCTTCCCTGATACGTCCGTCCTTGTACAATTGGCGGTACTCCTGAAGTTGGAGCGTAACCTGGTAGCCAAAAATTTTTGAGGCCTTAAAAATGGCTTTATAAAATTTCAGGTGCTGGTAGGCGTGCAGGGAATTGTGGTGAATAAAATCTTTCAGCGCCGACTGAGAAGGCAGGTAATGCCTCAGTTCGTGCAAAACATGCTTCTCGTCAAACACACTCTGCAAAACGGTTGTATTGAACAACTGTCCGGGAGCCGGTTGAGTAAGTACGTCCACGTTGGACTCATTGAAGCCGTGATTCGTGCTAAAACGTAAGATATCCATGTTATTAAATTTTGAGTTGAGCATTGTTTAGAGCCGAGCCGAAAAACCTCCTTTTCAAGCCAATGGAGGTTTTCGGATAGGCGCTTAATTCGTCTGCACTTTTATTTCTTTTTTGTTGGAAGTCCAGGTGTCGGGTAAAAAATCGACCAGGCCTGTCTCCAGATTATGTTTGGCGCCGATGATGGCGACCTCCCCCTTTTCGATCAATTGTTCGAGAATATAACTGCGGTTGACGATCGCCTTTACCGAGCGTTTGATGTTGAGGGTAGTCACGTTTTCCACAAATTCGGGGTTCCCGGAATTCCGCTTGTTTGATTCGATCGTCTCGGTTTCCTCATAAACAGCGGGTTGTATTTTTGACAACAACTCAGTGAGGTTGCCCATTTCCACGTGATCGCAGGCGCCTTTGATTGCGCCGCAGTTGGTGTGGCCAAGCACGACGATCAGTTTGGACCCCGCCACCTTGCAGGCGAATTCGAGGCTGCCCAGGATGTCGGTGTTGACCACGTTTCCGGCAATACGAATGGAAAATATGTCGCCTAAGCCCTGATCGAATATCAACTCGGCAGAAGTGCGGCTGTCGATACAACTCAATATCACGGCAAAAGGCCACTGGCCTTCGCGGGTATCGTTGGCCTGCTGCAGCAGGTTGCGGTTTACTTTTAGATTATTGACAAACCGCAGGTTGCCTTCTTTGAGAAACTCCAGCGCTTTTGCCGGTGTGATGGAAGCCTGGGTTTCCGATGTATGTACTTTCATATTTGACTGGTTCGTGTTTTTTAGTGGGAAGTAACGTGTTGTACGGCGAATTCCATTTTGTACTCGTCTTTAAAGCCCGTAATTGACACCTGGATGTTTTTGTCCTTCGAGCCGATGGTCAAAAAATCCCGGATCAATTGCAGTACATCGTGGTCGATATAAAAAGTATCGGATGCATCGATGACGAGTTTGCTGTTTTTGGGCAAGTGATTCAGGGTTTGTTTGATGGCTGCTTTGTTTAAAAATGACACTTCCTGAGCGAGTTTAATCGTGATCGTCTCGCCCTCGTGATGCGCTTCTTTTTCGAAGAAATAAGCCAGTTTCAAATTGGCCCTCAAAATGTAGAACACGCTCACTACCAGGCCGATACCAACGCCTTTCAGTAAATCGGTAAACACTACTGCCACAACGGTTGCGAAAAAAGGCACATACTGATACTTGCCGTTATTCCACATATGCCTGAACACCGAGGGGCTCGCCAGTTTGTAGCCGATCATCAATAGGATCGCCGCGAGGCAGGCCAGCGGAATTTTATTCAGCACGGTAGGAATGGTCAGCACGGCGATCAATAAAAATATGCCGTGTGCAATGGTGGCTACTTTGGTTCGTCCGCCCGAATTGATATTGGCAGAGTTTCTGACAATGACGGAAGTCATCGGGATGCCGCCTGCGAGGCCGCTCAGGATATTGCCGGCGCCTTGTGCAAACAATTCCCGGTTGGTGTTGGTGAACCGTTTCAGCGGATCAAGTTTGTCGGCCGCTTCAATACACAAAAGGGTTTCGATACTGGCAACAACGGCGATGGTGATGGCAACGATCCAGACCGCCGGGTTTAACAAGGCGGAGAAATCGGGACGTGAAAACTGTCCGACAAAATCGTCAAATGATTTCGGGATGGGCAGATTGACTAAGTGCTCCTGGGAAATGACCAGGTCGGAACCGGTGGACTTGAACACCTCGTTGATAATAACACCGGCGATAACAGCCACCAGCGCCCCCGGCACCACTTTCAGGTTTTTCAAAAAAGCGACCTTGTTAAAAGCAATCAGAATCGTCAGAGAAACCAGCGTGATGATGATAGCGCCGAAATGGAAATAATTGATCGCGTCGATGATCGCTGAAAAGGTGTTGTGCCCCGTTCCTTTTTCGATAAAGAAAAAGTCGCCTTCGTTATCCACATCGTAGCCTACAGCATGAGGTAATTGTTTGAGTATGATGATAATACCAATCGCCGTGAGCATACCTTCGATCACATTGGAAGGGAAATAGTTGGAGATGGTGCCTGCCTTGACGATTCCCAGCAGGATTTGAAGGACGCCCGCCAGAACAACCGCCAGCAAAAACGTCTCATACGAACCCAGGCTGCTGATCGCGGCCAGTACGATGGCCGTAAGTCCGGCAGCCGGCCCCGTAACACTCAGTTGGGAATGGCTTAGCAGCCCCACCACAATGCCGCCGATAACGCCGGAAATAACGCCGGCAAACAAGGGCGCTCCACTTGCCAGGGCTATACCCAGGCACAAGGGAAGCGCAACGAGGAACACCACTACACCGGATTGAATATCCGTTTTAAAATAGGCTGATTTGTTGTCCATTATTCCATGTAAATGTTTATACGATCTCCCTGAAGGAGGAAATGTCATCGAAGCAACAAGCGCCCGAGTCACCGCTATGGGAGGAACAGTTCGCAGAAAGCCCTGCAGCGCCCGGACGCGAAGCGTGAAACAAAAAATTTGAGTGAGAAACGGGTGTTTATACTTCCGGGGGGCCAGAATGCCAACGCGGCAGGATGTTCCGCTGCTGAATTGTTTAAAAAGTCACCAATCCGTAGGGTGGATGCGGGTTTCTTTCAAATTGCCGGATAGAGTCCGTGCAGTATAACGAAACAACGGTTTCGCAATAAAACACGGGCGAAAACAATAATTCGCGCTACAACGGAACAATCGTATGAAATGTACCCGAGTGGATTGGGTCCTTCAGGAGAGGAAGCCGGGAGAATAAACGGGAGAGCACTCAGGCTTCCGGAGGCAACTCCGGAAGGAAAGCATATAGCTCGGAAAGTAGTTGATCGGCTTTAGGAAAGCCGGAGTTTTTGCGCTTTTTGTTGTAAAAAGCGCCGGGATTTAAACCGGAATGATCGGAAAAGGTGTAGGATTCCTTTTCCTTGCCTTCTTCTTTTTCAGATTTGTCTTTACCATCCAGCTCCTTCGCCCCCAGCTCCGTATACTCGTACATATCGCCTCCACGCAGCTGTTCCATCAGGGGAATCGCCACGTTCAGGGACATGATCAGGAGGAAGAACCAGGGAAAAATATATTTCATTTTTGCGGAGATCGAATGTTCGACGGCACAAAGTTAGTAATTTCACAGAAACATGCAGATCAAAAAATGGTTGTCAGATGACAGTTTGTTTTATTCATGTTTTTGTTTTCGGAGTCAATATACCCGTTTTCAGGGTCAATCCCGATTTCACCGCACCCCGTACCAAATCCACCCGCCCGCAGGAACCGCCACCGCCAGTTCAACTTCGTACTGCCGGTTCAAGGTCAGTTCCTTCGTTTCGGAATCATTAAAAAATACGGCATTTTTGTCCAGCCCGGTGTAATAAAGCGGGATGTGCAACGTGCGGGTAACCGGGGTTTGTAAAGGATTGTAAATCAGCACAAAACCCTTTGTTTCGAGGGCGGGATTGACGTGCAGAATGCCATCCCAGTCGCGCCCGTCGGCCCGTCGCAGGTGAATGATATCGGAATTGAGGATGTCGCGGTATTTTTTGTACCACGCGATGGTGCGCCGTACCATGTTTTTTGTCGCTTCGGTGTCGAAAAGACGCGGCCCCCGGTAGCAGGCCTGCACCCCCGCGCCGTAATACTGGACCATGAGTTGTTCGTAGTCGCGCAGGTGTTCGTGCAGGGGTTCGAGTACCGCTTCGGGCCCGCCGCCCTGGTACCGGGTGAGCGGCACAAAACCCCAACCCATGGAAGGTGTTTTTTCCCAGGTGCCGTCGTAGATGTTTTGGCGATTGAGTATTTTTTGCTGTTCCCGGGACAGCGAAAAATTCACTTCCCGGTAACCGATGGCGATTTTATGGGTGCCGTCGAAAAAGTACCAGTCCGGAGCGTTGACGTACACGCCGTTTTCGTTGCACCAGTGGTATAGTTCCTTTTGCATTTCCATTTGCCGCCACTGGCTGTCGTCGAGGTTTTTATGGCCCGGATGTGTGGTGGATGCACAGACGTCGCCGGGGTAAGGGCCGTCGTTTTCAAAAATATCGAAACCCGTTTCGCGCAGGAAATACTTGATTTTGTTCGAAAAAGCAATGCCCCAGCGGCTGCCGAAACAGGGTGCGTTGCCAAAAAACGCTCCGCCGGGGTGGCCGGTTTTGGGGTCGGTCACATCGTCTTCATCGCTGATGCGCCGGCTGCTGAACAAGGCATAACTGCCCAGCAGAACGTTTTTGGAATGGGCGTATGCGGCCAGCGTTTTCCAGCGCAGGATGTTCTCCGCCGAGGTATCTTCCATGTTGCAGTGACTCCCGAAACTGAGGATGATGCCTTCGTAACCCGTCTCGGCGCACTGGTCCACCACATCGTGCACCTGCCGGTCATTTTGACTGATCAGGTGCATAAAGACGGGGTTTTGTGTCGTCCAGGGCGCCACAGTCCGGTACATCCTGCGGATGGCAAGCCCGCGGCGTTCGCGGTCATAACTGTCCTGGAGCAGTTCATGGGAGCGCACGGAACGCAGGGTTTCACCCGGCTGAATGAATATTCCGGGTGATTTTTCCGGGTAAACTTCCAGCACGCAGGGGGTTTCGTAGTTGTAATTGACCTGCGAAGTGTACGAGGAGTCGGTGAGCCAGTGGGTCGTCTGGTCGCTGATGTCGTAACGCATGGCGTTGTTAAAAGCAAAGTTGGTCTCCACGTACAGCCCGTGTTGTTTTTTCATTTGTTCGGGTTTGCCGACCACAGCGCTTTCTTCTTCCACAAAAGCCAATATCTCATTCACCACACGGTTAATTTTGTAGGGTTTTATGCCTGTATTTTCTAATGAAAGCCATTTTACCAGCAAGGGGAGGCCGTCGTACAATTCATAATAAACACGCGCGACAAGACCTGAAATTTCGGGTGTATTGGCCCGGTAGGTAAAAATCAGGGTTTTGCCTGTGGCTTGCCGGGGATTCATCACCCAGGTATTGGGCTTCCAGTTCAGGAAAGGTTTTAGCGGCTCCGATTCAATATTAATCAATTGAAAATCTGACGATTGTATAGTAAATTGATCCAGCCATTCTGGCAACAGATAGGCTTTCTCCGTTTGTCCTTTTAGTCCCCGACGAGGTAAATCCTGCCGTCAATCGTAATTTTTGCCTCAGGCGACAAGGCGCGGAGTAACTGCTGCCCGTTGGACAGGTTTTTAAAATCCGTACACGCAACGGCGGGTGCGATGCGGAAACTGCGTTTCAGCAGGCCGTTGTATAAAACAAGGTCTTTACCATCGGCGCTCCGGTAAATTTCCGCTTTTTCATGGCAGGGGATTACCAGCCAGTCTGCGGGTGTCCGATGTTCCAGGCCCTCATCCCAAACCGGAAAAGATGCCATATTTTGGGCTAATGCACATTGAGCGAGCAGCAGAGCAGCAAAAAGAAGTTTCATGTTGTGGTCAAAAGTGAAAAAACGCGTCGTTAAAAAACAGGGTGTGGAAAATGCGCATCAATTTCGGGACATTCAATCCATAACAAAATGAATACAGGCGTTAATTTAGCCTATTCCTGAAACTACTATCTCATCTTGTGCGTTTCCCCTTTTTTCAACCCATTTTTAAATCACTTTACCATGAAAAAATCAACACTCTTTTTTGCCCTTCTTGCCCTTTTTGCCGGGCCACTTGTTGCCCAGCCGACCCTTCAGATGAACGTATTGCCCGATATCGGCACCACGGTGTGGTTACAGGAAGCCGATACCAACAGTGTTACCCAGGGCAATGCCGGCCCCAACCAAACCTGGAATTTTACCGGCATTCAGGCTTTGAGCGGCACACCGGCCACCCAATACCTTTACCTCGCACCCTCCAGCACTCCGGCGCAATTTGCATCCGCTTTTCCGGCAGCCAATTATGCGGTCAAAATAAACATTGACACGATCGTTTACGGTTACGCAAAAAAAGAGGCCAACCAGTATTCCTTCCTGGGCATCAAAAATGCTTTTATCGCACAGGTATTTTCCAACACGGATATTCAGTTGAAAAACCTTTTGTACAACGGCTCTTTTCAGGACGATTTTACCAATACTTCCGATGCGGGCACCGGTGTGATTTTTTACGGAAAAGGCTCAAGAACAGTTAGTTATGATGGTTATGGCACATTGCAAATGCCGGGCGGCACGTTTCAAAATGCTATACGAATAAAATCCGTGTCCCTGCAGATCGACTCGGCGGAATTCAGCGGCTTAAAGATCATCTCCGAAACGGATATCACCACGTACGACTGGTTTGTGGCCAATCAGCCCGGTGTGCTCGTTTCCGTGTACTACACACACACCGTTTCGACGAACTATTTCCCCGGCTTTCCGCCTCAGGTCTCCGATCTGGGCACCACAAAAGCGGCATATTACCTGTCGGGCAGTACAACCGGCACTTTCGACCGGCCCCGCGAACTCCAGGGTTTGGCGGTGAGTTTTGCGGGCCCCAACCCCGCGACCGACCAACTGGCGCTAAAAATTACGGCGGAAAAAAGTATTCCGGAATTAAAAGTGATGATGACGGATATCAGCGGGCGTGTGTTCGAAACACGGTCAGTGGCCACATTCCCCGGTGAAAATATACTGACCCTGGAAATCGGCGATTTGCCCGCAGGCGCTTATTTCCTCACCCTGACGGACGGAGAAGGTTTAAAAACCATTCCATGGCAAAAGTTGTAAGTACTGCGGCGGATTTGCAAACCCGCCGTGCTGCTTAACGGGCCGTTTTTTAAAAGAAAAGAGGGTGTCTCAAAGGATTGATAAAGTTGATATTGGTTGATGAAAGTTGATGTTTGGATTGAAAAATAGCATAAATTAGTGCCTTTTCGGCTCAAAATATCAACCTGATAAACTTTTATAAACCCTCATCAACCTTTTGAGACACTCTCCTGTTTTTAGGCGGCACCTTACAGCCAACCAAGGAACGGCTCCTCCAGAATCTTCTTCAACTCCACGACAAAACGTGCCGCATCGGCGCCGTTGATCACGCGGTGGTCCCAACCGATGGTCAGGGGCATCATCAGGCGCGGCTCGAAGGCCGTGCCGTTCCATCGGGCTTCCATGGTGGCTGCGGTCATACTCAGGATCGCTACCTGCGGCCAGTTGACAATGGAAATCATATTGGTGCCGCCGATACCGCCGATATTGGAGATCGTAAACGTTCCGCCATCGAGATCGTCGGGTTTGTTTTTGCCGTCGCGGGTGCGGGTGCTGATGTCCGTGAGGTCGACTGAAATTTCCGTAAGCGACTTTTGATCACAATTCCGGATAACCGGCACGAGCAGTCCACGCGGCGTATCCACGGCGATGCCGATATTGATGAATTTTTTAAAAATCACCTCGTTGGTGGCATCGTCGAGGCTCGCGTTGAACTGCGGCATTTTGCGCAGTATCGAGCAAACTGCTTTGGTGACGATGGCCGTGGTGGTCAGGTTGCCGCCGGCGGCCTTTACGGTGTCTTTATGTTGCTGGCGCAGTTGTTCGAGCCGGGTGATATCCGCTTTTTCCGAAATCCAGGCGTGTGGGATGGTGTTGAAGGCATAATGCATGTTTTCCGCCGTCAGCACCCCGATCCGGCTCAATGGCTGGCGTTCCGTGGCTCCGAATTTTTCAAAATTGGGCAGCGGTTTGCGCGCCATCCCGGGTGCTCCGGATGCGGATGAACCGCCGCCGGCGTCAATTTTGCGTTTGACAAAATCCACCACATCTTTATAAGAAATGCGGCTGGCGCCTTCCGCCAGGTGCACGTCGGAAAGGTTGATACCCAATTCTTTAGCACGTTTTCTGGCGAGCGGGCTGGCGCGAAGACCTTCGGCGCTGCCGGCTTTGGCCGTTGCGGCGGAAGGTGCGGGACTGGGCGCTATGGCAGGCGAGGCAGGTGGAGGCGCCTCCTGTTTCGATACCGCCGGAGCGGATGCGGCGGGGACTGCCGGGGCAGCGCCGTCGGTTTTCATCCGGAGAATAATAGCGCCATCGGTCACTTCGTCGCCCTGTTTTACCAGTATTTCCTCGACGATACCATCGGCATCTACGGGCATTTCAGCATCCACTTTGTCGGTGCCGACAATCAGGACGATTTGTTCTTTTGATACTTTGTCGCCCGGTTTAACCAGGATTTCCAGCACTTTACCCGTCACGCCGTCGCCGAGAGAAGGAAGTTTAAATTCGTAGGCCATTTTGCTTCAAAACTGTTGGAGGGCAAAGATGAAGCAAGTTTGCGGGAAAACAAACCGTTACCCGGTTCAGAAATAATAATTCAGTCCGGTGTTCAGGCCGAGGCACAAAAGTCCGGGAAGCCGGCGACCGAAAACATCCTTCCGGGGGAAGTCACCCGAGAGTGCGGTTTCGGCCACTACGGAAATGCAGCGGTTCAGGCGAAATTCCACACCTCCGGCAGCCAAATAACCCGGGAAAAACGCGCCGGAGTCTTCAAACTGGTAGTTAAACCCGTTAGCGCCCTGAGCCAGTCGCAAGCGGTTGTTTTGCGACATCCGCGCGGAAACATTCAGTTCGTTTTTCAGCACGAGGTTGCCGGTAAAACCTGCTTTTACCACTCCGCTCAAACGACCTGTGCCCATCCGGTAAACGGCCAGTACCGGAATCCGTACAATTTGCATATATTCTGAAGTCCGGATCCGGAGTACGACGGGTTCGTCGTCCGCAACAGGAGTTGAGGTATCCACTTGTTCCATACGCAGGCTGACCGATGCGGAGCCGCCGTAGGTGCGAAGGTCATAATCAAAATTGCGCGCAAACCCGCCGGAATGAACGCTGCCATCCCCAAAACGAAACCGCGGCGAATGGGTGGTTTCGCGAGAAATTTCGCGGTAGCCAAGCCCCGTTTCCAGCGACCAACGCCTGTTCAGTTTTTTGCCGGCCCGCAGCCACCATTCCAGCGACACGTCGGGTTTGTCCTGGCGGCTCACAAACATTGGCCTTTGCCCCGGCCGGACACTTTGTTGCCCGGCGTTTTCAAGTGCGAATGCGGGAGTCAGGTGCAAACCCGCGTACCAGCCCGAGGGGTCGCGCCGGGGTTTTACCGGCGCCGGAAAACGGGTCATTTCGGGTGGCCGGGAAATTTTCAGGGGCAAAGTTCCCATGTCGAGGACTTCGAAATTTGGCAATGTTTTTCCCGCTTCAGAAGCAGGGGGAACTGGAATAGCCGGTTCGGATAAAAGAGGCGCAACATCTTTGGGATCAAGGTCCGCCGACTCCGGTCGTAGCGTACCCGGAGTTATCGTTTTTTCTTGCCGAGGGCCCTGGCGTGCATCGGCAACGGACGGCACGGGAAATCCGGAATCCGGAGTAGTAAAAAGATCGTGTCGCGTCGGACCGGTGGCGTTTCCGGTGGCGGGAGTTTTTTCCTTCCTGAACAGGGATGGAGCGTTTTTTTCGGGTTTTGCGGGTTCGGCGTATTGGTCCGGCCGGGTTTTTATCGCTTGATTATCAACAGATTCCAAAGGCGTTTGGCGATCTGTTTTCTGCCATTTTTGCCGTTCGGCCGTGAGGTTTTGTATTTCCTGCCTGTAATAAAGGTGGGTACAAACCAGGCCTGAAAAAAGCAGGAAAATAGCGGCAGCGGCCATATGCCGCCGGTAACGCATCCACGACCGGCGGGTAGCGGCAGCGAGCGGGTCCCGGACAGGGGCCAGTTCCGGTTCGATACGTCCCCACATTCCCGCCGAAGGCTCTTCTTCATGCTCTTCAAACGATTTGCGTACATAATCGTCGAGGTGGTCGTGATGTTTATTTTTTTCCATAGCGTTCAGGATGTCAGGCTGCCTTCGAGCAGTTTTCTGAAATGTGCTTTTGCCCGCAGCAACTGCGATTTGGAGGTGCCGACGGATATCCCGAGAATCTCCGCGATCTCGGGATGGGAATAACCTTCCAGAACATGGAGGTTGAAAATCGTGCGGAAACCCGCCGGTAGTTGTTGGAGTATCCGGATCATGTTTCTGGCGGGTGCTTCTTCTCCTGAAAAAGGTTCCGCCTCGTCGGCTATTTCAAACCCTTCCAGGTCAGCAGTGATCCATTCCTTTTTTTGTTTTTGCAGGTATTGTAATGCCGTATTGACAAAAACCTTGCGCACCCAACCTTCCAGGTTGCCCGCCCCCGTATACTGATGCAGGTCGCGAAACACCTTGACGAACCCTTCCTGCAAAATATCTTCCGCATCCTCCCTGCTGCTGGCATAGCGGAGGCATAACGCAAACATTTTACCTTTATATCGTTCAAAAAACTGCTTTTGGGCGAGCCGGTCGCCCCGAAGGCAGTTCTGAAGGTTGGGTTCGGACATGGATGAATGCTGGTTGCAGTAAGGCGGTTTGGAAATGTTAGGTCATCGAAAATTACGAGGGGTTGCACGGGGTCGAAAAAATACGGGGTTCAAAAATATTTTTCGGCAAATGCAACCCCGCGCCTTTAATCCGACCTAATCCGGTAAAAGAAACAAATTGGCGGGCCGGTCTTCAAAATCTGCCAATTTTAAAATGGTAACCAGAAACATCTCACTTTTAAAAAACGATCAGACATGTTAAAAACGTTGAAATTCTCCCTGTTATCGGTCTTTGCCCTGCTCGCCATCTTTGTTGCCTGTAACAAATCGAACGATATCACGCCGGAAGAAGCGGTGGATCAGGCGCTTTTCAGCATCCAGGAACGCGGCGGAGTGGGCCGGTTGGGGTGCTACGAACTGGTTTTTCCGGTCACTTTGTCGCTGCCCGACGGCACCACGGCGGATGTCGACTCGTATGACGCGATGAAACAAACCCTGCGCGCCTTTTTTGAAGCAAACGGAACTCATCGCCCGCACGCTTCATTCGTATATCCCGTATCCGTGATTTCCCAGGACGGTGATTTGATCACGGTGGGTTCTGAGGACGAATTGCGGGCGCTGCGCGTCGAGTGCGGTGGCGGCAGATTCGGCAACCACGGGCCACGCGGCCACGGCGACCGGGGACTTTCCTGCTTCGAAATTGTATTCCCGCTTACGATCGAATTCCCCGATGGCACCACGGCAGAAGCCGCAAACCGCCAGGCCTTGCACCAACTCATCCGGACCTGGCGCCAAAACAACCCCGGAGCCACGGAAAGACCCCACGTCACCTTCCCGATCACGGTAAAAATGACCGATGACGGCACGCTGGTGACGGTAAATAGCCGGGAAGAACTGCACGACCTCAAGGCAGGTTGCGAATAACGGCCTTCAGGCCGGGGCGACAAGGCTTTGCACAATAAATGATAACTGATTCTATATCAATACTTTTCAAGGGCCGGCCGCTGCGCCGGCCCTTGCGATTTATACAAATTGACCTGTTGACGAAATAAGGCCCCACAACAAAAACCGGCCGGGACCGCCTTTAAAAAGCCGCGCTTCTTCGGTAAGTTTGCAGCGGAATTCACCGTTGTTTTACCAATTCGTTCCGACTTATGGAAGCATATGGCGCCATCCTCAATATCGTTGTCCCCATTTTTTTTCTCCTTTTTTTTATTGAAAAAGGTTTCGAATGGTACCTGGGAAAACAGGTGATCCGCGGCTTAGACAGCGTGTCCAGTTTCAGTTCGGGTATTACCAATGTGATAAAAGATGTACTTGGATTGAGTGTCAGCATTTTGACCTACAGCTGGCTGGTGGAAAAAGTGGCGATTGTGCACCTGGAAGCCGGCTGGATGTTGTACCTGGTCGGTTTTGTTGCCGTCGATTTTCAGGGATACTGAGTGCACCGATGGTCGCACGAGATCAATTTTTTGTGGAACCGGCACATTATCCACCACAGCAGTGAAGAGTTCAATTTATCCTGCGCCCTCCGGCAATCCATTTCAACCATCGTCAATTATTTTACCATCCTCTTGCTGCCGGCGGCTTTGCTGGGTGTTCCGGCAAAAGTGATCGCCGTAATCGGCCCTATTCATTTGTTTTTGCAATACTGGTACCATACCCGCCTCATCGGAAAAATGGGCTGGCTGGAATACGTCATCATCACCCCGTCGCAGCACCGCGTTCACCACGCTATCAACCCGGAATATATGGACAAAAATTACGGGCAGGTGTTTCCGTGGTGGGACCGGCTGTTCGGCACTTTCCAGGAAGAACTCGATCATGTGCCGCCTGTGTACGGCGTATCCCGTCCGGTGCATACCTGGAACCCCGTCAAGATCAATTTCCTGCACGCGTGGCTGCTGTTCAAGGATGCCTGGCGCGCCCGGAGTTGGTGGGACAAATTGCGCATCTGGTTTATGCCTACCGGCTGGCGGCCGGCGGACGTTGCGGAAAAGTACCCGGTTTACAAGATCAAGGATGTTTACCACTTTGAAAAATACGACACCCCGGCTTCCCGCGCGTTTGTGGCCTGGGCCTGGGTGCAGTTGTTTTTTAATTATTTCCTGTTGGTTTATTTTTTTGGCCACCTCGGCAAAATCGGGTCGCCCGGCGTGTTTTATTATGGCGGTTTTATTGTCCTTTCGGTATTTGCCTATACCGAACTTATGGACCGCCACTGGTACGCCGTGATCTTCGAACTGGTTAAATCCGCGCTCGGTTTGTACGCCATTTACGCCGCCGGAGGTGATTGGTTTGGAGCCAGGGAAAACGTGGGCGCCTGGTACGTATGGATCGTCGACGGTTATTTCGTCATTTCGGCGGTAGTGACCGCGCACTTTGTGAAATGGGAAGTACTCCGTACATTGGGCTGATTATTGATTTCCGGTTATGAATTTCCTGAGACAATTTATAGTCACGCTGATTGCCATATTTATGCTGGAGGTCATCTGGCTGAATTTTATCATCGACGGACTGGTGGAATGGCCCGCAGTTTACCATTTCGGCTACCTGCCCAACTGGCACCTGGCCAATTTTTATATCTGCCTGATGGCCACCTGGATTACGTTCCGGTTTGCGCTGCAAGCCATGCAGGAACTCGATTATGCACCCGCACTGTTGGGTGGAGCGGGCTTAGGCATCCGGGTTTCCGTTTTATACGCCGCCGTTAATATGGTTTTTTTCACCCCCTGGTCGCTCAGTTTGATCCTGCTGGACATCCTTTGGAATACCTTTGCTTTTGCCTTCGCGGCAGTTTTGAGTACCTACGCCGGCCACTGGCTGCAAGTCAGGTACCCTGAAAATAACGTACAACGATCATGAAAATTCGCCGTTATGCCCTGAAATCCGGCAGCCTGAAAAACATGCTGATCCGGGAAGAAAACCTGCCCGCTCCCGCCGCAGGCGAAGTACAGGTATCCGTAAAAGCCATCGGACTCAATTTTGCCGATGTATTTGCCATTTGGGGGTTGTATAAAGCGGCGCCGAAAACGGAATATACCCCCGGTCTGGAATATTCCGGCATCGTGGAAGCCACCGGCGCCGGCGTCACCCACCTCAAGCCGGGAGACCGGGTGATGGGCGTCACACGGTTCGGGGGGTATGCCACCGGGCTGAATATCGACGCCCGGTATGTGATCCCGCTGCCTGCAGGCTGGGACTTCCCCACCGGCGCTTCTTACTTAGTGCAAACCCTTACCGCCTATTACGGCATGTCGATGCTCGGCGAACTGAAAAAGGGGCAGACTGTGCTCATTCACAGCGTGGCGGGAGGAGTGGGTTTGCAGGCCTTAAAAATTGCCAAGTCGCTGGGATGTTTTGTCATCGGCACTGTGGGCAATCCCTCCAAAACAAAACTGGCCCTCGAAACGGGTTGTGACCGGGTGATCGTGCGCGGCGGGCAATTCGAACAGGAACTGCGCAATGCCCTGGGTGACAGACCGTTAAACCTGGTGCTCGACACCGTTGGCGGGCGTTATTTCAGCATACCGTTCCGGATGATGGCGCCCATGGGCCGGATGATCGTAATCGGTTCCTCGCGATATGCCAGCGTGGGCAACCGGCCCAACGTGTTCCACATGTTGAAACACTTTCTCACGCGGCCAAAAATAGACCCACAATCCTTGCCGGAAGAAAACAAGGGTTTGTTCGGTTTTAACCTGATTTACCTGTACGAGCGGGCCGAACTGATGCACCAGTTGTTGCAGGAACTGAACGGCCTGAACCTCGCTCCGCCGCACGTAGGGCATGTTTTTCCGTTTGAAAGAATGCACGACGCCATCCGGTTGTTTCAGAGCGGAAAAACGATGGGAAAGGTGGTGGTGAGTGTAGAAACACGCCCGATTGATCAGTAACGAATCCCGAAAAAAAAACAATAAAACATGCACCCAACCCTTCGCGGTCAAAAATTGCCAAGGGGTAATTCCCGTTTCGTCTGAACCGGCCTTAATACTAGCTTATAGGTTCGGACCTGACGGACTCGGCCTGAGATCATCATCGGTTCCAGGCCGGCTCGCTGGTCGGCGCTTTTGTCACGAAGCAACAAAACCGGTTTGACAGTGCTTTTTCGGATCGGACAATAATTAACCTGTTAAGCATCTGAATGTTTTTGCCTGGATCGAGTCTGGACTTATCAAAATCGGATACTGAAATCGAACAAACTATGGCTTTTCTAGCAACCGGGCTGCTTGTGGCCGCTTGGGCAGATACCGCGCCCTTCCAAAAAGAAGGATTCCCTTCCTTTTTCTCCGGCTGAAATATACCAAAGACAAGGTCGGGAACCTCGTAATCGGGTTGTATAGGATTTTGCAGATTCGGCAGCACGAGGGCATTTCCGCGATGTTTTTATACGTCATTCAACACCCCGGGCCGACAATAAAGTAGCCGCGGGCCGACTCGACGATCCTTCGGTAAACGCCCGCTGGAAACTATCACCACACAAACAGGTTCAACCAACTGTCGTCCAAACTTGAAGGCAAAAACATCTTCAAAGAGTTACCTGATTTGACGTTAGGTGTAAAACTCAAAGGCTTCACTGTTTAGTTAGACATCGTATTCACCGGGCGGGTTGATTACTGGCGGATAATCCAGCCAAGTCTTTATCTTCAATTAAATTATAATTAAAACCGTTTTTTGTCGGCCCCGGTTGAAAGGTTTCCATTTATATACCCGGCCGGTGGCAAAAATTACGCCATCTCGCAAACTGACCACGGTATTTAATAAGGCCGAATTGATGGTAAAAGTCACCAAATCCGTAACTATTGATTTCAAACGGTGATCGACTCAACCATCAGAGATAGCGCTAAACGATACTTCCACCGAGTAAGAACGTCTGGCGCAAGTTGTAGCAACGGCTCCGGCTGGCAGTCAACTCAGTTATCCTTAGACGTGTCGGGCATAAAATGCGCTGGAATAGGGATCCATGCCGGACGCTGGACGACGAACTGTTGCCGCGTTCCCAAAGCAGTTTTGTCCAGAAAAGTTACCTGATGGTGGATTTTTTCTTCATCCTCAGCGGCTTTATCATGGTTTATGTATACGGCGCCTGGTTTGAACAAAAATGCAGCGGCAAGGATTTCAGGCGTTTTTTTGTCGCGCGATTTGCACGATTGTACCCGCTTCATTTATTTACGCTCGGCTGGTGTGTGTTATTAAAAATCGTGCTGCAAGCCTCGGGCGCCATGGCCGGACTTTCGCCCAAGTTGCAGGACATGTACAACCTGGATGCCTTGCCCGCGCATTTATTGCTGCTCAACGCTTTTATTCCCGGCGCCTGGCTGACCTTCAACGTGCCTTCCTGGTCGATCAGCGCCGAATGGTACACGTACCTGATTTTCCCTTTGCTGGCTTGGTTGGCGGCGAGGCAAAATATGACTCGTAAAATATTGCTGGTAAGTCTTTTATACCTCGGTTACTGGGGAATTATTCAATTTGCGGGTCATAACTTCGACCTCAACGTGACGGCTTACGGCGGCGTCATGCGCTGCCTGGTGGGGTTTGGTATCGGCATGATCACTTATGCCGGTTATGTCCGTTTGCAGGTATGGAATGGAATGGGAAGGAGTGCCTGGCTGGCCGGAGCGGGAGTTATGACGGTGGCAGGTATGCACGCCGGGATCAGCGATATTTTTATCGTGGCCTTGTTTCCCGTCCTGATCTTTCTGGCAGCCCGCAATACCGGGGCGATGGCCCGTTTGCTCGACCGGCGTTTTTTTCAACTACTCGGCGAACAATCCTATTCCATCTACATGATCCATGTGCCGCTGATGAGCACTTTTCTGGTAGGCTGGCTGGTTTTTCGGGCGGAAAAATCGGTCGGTGTCGACAATGCATCTGCCCTGGCCCTGACGCCGGCCGTTGCTTGGAGCGGCTGCCTGGTTTATGCACTGCTGGTGCTGGTTTTGTCCACTTTGACCTTCCGTTATGTGGAATCACCGATGCGGCAATGGCTGAATCAACGGCTTCGGGTCGGGACCGGGCCAGCGGCAATTACCCGGCAAAAAACGCCCGTTTGATTCCGGCTGTGAACTAAATGTCTTTTTTATTAAACACCCGCACGGCCAGCCACAGGGGTAAAACGATCCACAACAGCATGGCCGCAAAAGAAAGTGCGGCGCCCATACCCGATCCGAAAAAATACTGGAAAAGTGCACCGGTGTATCCCATAAGTGCGGCGGCGTCGAGTTGCATCAGCATGGCAATACGCGCCAGGTCGACCGGATTTAAAAACGCCAGGCCGATCACGGCTTTTTCAAGGGGGTAATCGCTGAACGCGAACATCCCCATGAGTACCAAGCCGTCGTAAAGGATCGTGCAAAAAAACCACAACAACAGGGCGATCCCGATTCCCCGCGCCTTGTCGCGCGCCAGCACCGTTGCCAGAAAAGCCAGGGAAACAAAAGCCAGGGTAAGCATCAAACCACAAATGACCAAAATCCCTCCCCGGGCGGAGCCGTCGTACAACAACACCGGAATCCCGACGCCAATCGTATAGGCGATGCAAAGAGAGATTGCCATACCGATATATTCTCCCAAAAAAATATCGGAACGCCGGAGCGGTTGCGCCAGCATCAGTTCCATAAATTCATATGAATTGTACAGATGGATGGTGGCAAATACTATGCTTACCAGAGGTAGTACGATCAGGATGATGTTCAACAGGCTCATCATTCCTTTTACGGCATCGCTCTCTAAGTTGAAAAAACTCATCGAAACGATCAAAAGGAACAAGGTATAGGCCAGTACAAAACGATTCCGAAGGATGTCGTAAACGACGTATTTGGCTATTTTGAACATCGGCGGTGGTTGTATCATGTCTCTTTTGAGGGGCGGAGCGGGCAAATCGGCGATAGAAGATAATTTCATGTGGCTCGGTTATGGCTGAAGGAGTTGTTTTTCCAGCAGGATTGTTTTGGGAAACAGGATGTTGTTTTCGAGGTGAACATGCCAGCGGAGGTCTTCATCCAGTTCTTTCAATTTCTCAAATGCGGCCCGGTAGGTAACGCAGGCATCTTCCGGGGGTGTAAAATCGCCGGTCAGTTCCCGAAGGCTGTCCAGCAGGGAGCCGGCATAGTCGTGTTCGTTTTCCATCACACCGATGGGGATTTGGATCGAACCAAACGGCATACCGGGCGCCGCTTTGTGTTGCCTGGAGGCCAGGTCGAGTGATTTTACGTAAGGAAAAAGAATCCGCTCCTCCTTTTCCATGTGTTCCAGCAAATCTGCTGCAAGCAATCCCACCTGTTTTTCCACAATTTTGAGTTCCGGATGCCGGATGCTGTGTACCCTGGATATCCTGGCCGTGAATTCGACGACCAGGGGCAGGTTTTTATACAGGTAGCGGTGGTGTACCTGAACGATGTAATCCGCCAGAAAACCGGGGTCCCAGGCGTCGGCATGGCAGCCGGCGCGCTCCGTAACCTGGGATGCTTTTTCCAGTTCGGCCACCAATTCGTCCCAGTTGATGGATTTGTCTGCGCAGACCTTTTCGAGTGTTTTTTTGCCGTTGTAACAAAAGTCGATGCCGTGCCTTTCGAAAACGTCTGCCGTGCGAAAGTGTTGGGAGACCAAATCCCCCACCGTCATTTCAGGATGGATGTTCATTGCAGTAAAGATTTGTCGGCCATGATTCTGGCTATCGCTTTTCCCAGCCTTTCTTCCCCGGTTTCGGATTTAAGCGCTTCCATTTTTTTAAAAAATATCAGGCGGCCCTCCACCAGGTAAATGACATCGGTAGCCAGTTCCTCCAGGTCGCTCATGATGTGCGAGGTGATGAAAAACAACTTGTCCGCTCTTTTTCCCGGATGATTTTTTCTTTCAGGATTTCGGCGGACAAAGGATCCAGCCCGGCGGTGGGTTCATCGAGGATCATAACCGGCGGATTAAACAAAAAAGCGAGCGCCGCGCTCACTTTTTGCCGGGTGCCGCCGGAAAGTGTACGCATGGATTTATGAAAAATATCGGTCAGGCGATACGCGTGGATCAGGTCTTCATCAACCGCCAGACCGGAACCGTTGCGCAGGTCGCGCATCATGTCGAACAACTGCCCAACCTGCATATTGTCGGGGTAGCGGCCAATTTGTGGCATATAACCGATGTGCCGGCGGTAAAAGGGATCGATGCGGATCGACTTGCCCTGAAAAGTAACGTCTCCACTTTCCGGTACGACCATTCCGAGAATGCTTTTGATGAGTGTCGTTTTGCCGGAACCGTTCGGTCCAATGATGGCCACCGATTGCCCGCGGCCGAAACCGACGCTGATTTGTTTCAAGGTTTTATTGACCTGTTGTCCTGAAGGTTTGATTCGGATTGCGGATTATTGGAGCAGGGCGATATATGGTTTCATTAAAGGTGAATTGTCGCGAAGTTGGTCGGGAGAAATGCTGGGAATTACTTTTTCTGCACGATCAAGCAAAAAAACGGCAAAACTGCGCCAGAACATCATGGCATAGGGCATTTGTTCGGAGATCATGGCAAACAAACTCACCGGGTGGTAGGGCACGTCGCCCATCTGGTTTCGCGGTCAAGGTCGTAGCCCTCGTATTTATCCCAGTAGTTGCTGTCGAAAGTATTGAGAACCAATTGATTGTTTGTGGCGATATCAAAGGTGTTAGCCATAAAATTGTTGTACCGGAATACGTTATTGTCGCAACTGGCCTGCACTTTGGCGGCCCAGCCGTTTTCGCGAAATACATTGCGTTCAATGGTGCTGCGTGTGCACCCCTCCATAAACACGGCCGTTGTGTTGTTCCGGAACTGGTTATCGGAAATGAGGCTGCTTTGAATATCTTTCAGCAGAATGCCATATGCCGCTCCCCCGCTGTTTTCGGCAAACGTATTGTAACGCATGGTCACATTCCGGGTATACATGACCGCCACGCCGGCGCCGTTGCGGAAAAATGTGTTGTGCTCGTAAGTGTCGTTGTGCGAAAACATAAAATGCAGTCCGTAGCGGATATTTCCTTCGCTCCAATTGCGCAAAATGGACGAGTTTGTTACAAATTCGAAATAAATGCCGTCGCGGTGTCCCCTTACCCGGTTATCTGTAATGGTAATGCTGTCACATTTCCAGGAATGTATGCCGTTGCCCGAAGTTTGTTCCACCGAGCCGCTTGCCCGGATGTGGTTGTTGCCGACCCAGCAATTTTTACATCTGAGAGGTAAATCCCGAAATAATTGTCTTCCAGTATATTGTTGAAAACGTAGACAAACCGGGCATTGTAAACCTTAATGCCGGCCTGGTCTTCCAGCGATCCGGAACCGCAGTTCAATACCCGGAACCCGCTGACGCTTACAAAATCGGAGCGTATGCCCAGCGGTTGGTAGCGGTGTTCGCCGTCCAGCACCGGCCGGCCCTCACCGATCAGGGCCAGGGGTTTGTTCACCGTGATACCGCCTTCCAGGTAGGTACCGGCCCGAACCAGCACCGTATCAAAAGCCCGCGCTTTTTGAATGGCATCCCGGATACTCGCCTGAGCCGTGCCGGGCGCCACCACCCAGGTACGCGCGGCCAGCGGCAGACTGGCAACAGCAATACAAATGACCGGGAGAATCTTTTTCATAACATCCATGTTCGATCTGTTTTTCAATGCCATCGTATTGCTTTTTGTCACTCGTTCTGCGGCATTATCAGGCCTAACACTCTTGCTGAATTTGTTCCCAGTCCAACACTTCCCCCTACGCTGAAGCCCTGATCGTGTTCAGTTCTTCCAGCTTGGCAAAGGCGGCTAAACCGGAAGCCATCGGGGTTTTCAGGACTTCACTGCGCAGATACACCGCCTTTTGCACGTCCAGCAACACGCCTTTTCGGGAATAATCCATCACGTATATACCTCCAATGTCGTCGGCTGCCAGGGAACCGCTTTTGATAAATTTCACTAAGCAGTTGACATCATCTGCAACGAACACTTTTCCTTTTTTCGTTACAATCTCGGCGCCGTAGTGCGGGTCCATCAGCGTCATTTTACAAAAAGCACAGCTGTCGTTGCCAAAGTTGATCGGACGTGGCCCGGTGGAGCACTGCAAAAAAAACAGCGGCAGCAACAAGAGGACGGCGGTTTTTGAAGCCGGTTTCGCCGGGGCGCCGTTTCGTTTTTTTCGATTTGACCACCATTCCCAAATAACAATGATCAGGGATGCCGTCGTGAGCCCCATCAATATCCAGCCGCCGGTATCGGGCAGCGACCAGGCTTCGAAGTTGAGCAATTTTTTATAGCCGATCACGGGGGGCTGGTAGGCCATGCCGGGAATAACGATCGGTGCATCCGGGTTCAGGTTATGGCCGTAGTCGTAGCCCCATCGCCAGAAATCATACAGGGCTAAGCTGTCGGCACTGGCCAGTACTAAGTAGTACGCCAATGCCGACCACCAGCGCCCGATTAATCCCAGGATAAAACAAATACCTGCAACGCCGATAATCACCGTTCCCAGGTAATTAAACTCGGGGAACATTTCCACGCTGATTGCCCGCATACCGATGTAATGGTTTAAGGCGCTGATGATATGCACGTCGCCGGTAAGCGTATCATGCCATATTTTCATTTCCAAACCTTCCGGATACTGGGGAGCGGTGAGGTAAATATTCCAGATCGGGAATTTCAGCATTAACAAAACGGCTAAAGCGCCGGCCACCAAAACAACCCTTGATACCATACTGATTTTGAACATGTTCGTTTATTTTTCCGGTGGAAGCAATACGGCATCAATCACGTGAACGATGCCGTTGGAGGCGGGTACGGAAGCGACGATATTTGCCGTGCCGTTGACCGTTACTTTCCCGTCTTTTACGCCGAGGACGATATTTTTTAAATTCACCTGATTCAGTTTTTGCCCGTCGCGCATTTGTTCTTTTTTTACAACGCCGACAAAAGTGTGGTACTCCAGGATATTGCTCAAAGCGGCCTTGTTTTCCGGTTTCATCAGGTTATCCAGGGTTTCTTTCGGAACCTTGGCAAAAGCTTCATCGGTCGGTGCAAATACCGTAAACGGGCCGGCGTTGGACAAAGCATCCACCAAACTGGCGGCCTTAACGGCGGCAACCAGGGTGGTGTGGTCTTTGGAACCAACCGCAACCTGCACGATATTTTTCTGGGATACATCATCCTGAACGCCGGATTGCCCGACGGCGGCAGGCGCGTTTTGTGTTTCCGGGGCAGTTTGGGTGCAACCAATACCGATGGTCATTGCAATGACCATCGTAAAATATACTATCTGTTTCATAAAATGAATGTTTTTAGGTGAATGGAAAGAACAGTATTCCTGTATTCACCGGATGACTCGAAGTCATTCACCGGGTGACTTGAAGCCTCCCGGTGAATTGACTGACGGTGAATATGAGCCCATTGAACATCACTTCGATTCCGGGGTCGCTGCCGGTTCGGCGCCCGTGCTGAACTTCAGCGGAACATTTGAACCGGCCGGAGACACCCGCATATAACCCTGCATTTCCTGGTGCAGCGCCGAGCAGAAGTCCGTGCAATAAAACGGCACAACACCCGCCTTTTCCGGTTTCCAAACCAGTGTTTGGGTTTCGCCCGGCATAATCAGTATTTCAGCGGTATTGGCGCCTTTTATGGCAAATCCGTGGGGAACGTCCCAGTCCTGTTCGAGGTTGGTAACGTGGAAATAAACCTCGTCGCCTACCCGCACGCCTTCAATATTATCGGGAGTGAGGTGCGAACGAATGGCCGTCATGTACACGTGTATTTTGTTGCCTTCCCGCACCACTTTGGCTTTTCCTTCTCCCGCTGCCACGTAAGGGTGGTTGTTTTCTTCCAGTTTGAAAAATTTGGTGGAGTTTTTCTGCAACAGTTCCGCCGGCACGGCATTGGCATAGTGTGGCTCCCCAACGGTGGGGAAATCGAGGATCAGTTTCATCTTATCGCCGCTGATATCGTACAGTTGGGCTGATTGCGCCAGTTCCGGCCCCGTCGGCAGGTACCGGTCTTTGGTGATTTTGTTGTAGGCGACCACGTATTTGCCCCAGGGTTTTTTGGTGTCGCCGCCCGGCACACACAAGTGGCCGATGGAGTAATACGTCGGCGCCCGGTCAAGTACTTGCAGGCTTTGCACGTTCCACTTGACGATTTCTGACGATACAAAAAAGGAGGTATAGGCATTGCCGTTGGCGTCGAATTCGGTGTGCAGGGGTCCCAAACCCGGTTTTTGTACCTCGCCATGCAACACGGCGTCGTATTTCAGCACCGGGATGCCGTCGTATTCGCCTTCGAAATTGCGGTCGGCGATAGCCTTCTGCATTTTGGCAAACGAGAACACCGGAATAATGGCGGCCAGTTTGCCCGAACCCACGATGTATTCGCCGGTGGGGTTCACGTCGCAACCGTGCGGGCTTTTCGGGCAGGGAATGAAGTATACGAAATCTTTCAACACCTTCGGATCGAGCATGATCGCTTCTGTTCCCCAGTTTGTAGTGGCGGTGTGTGTTTTTTCGTCGTATGTATTGTGGGCATAACGAACCTTTTTGGTCACTCCTTTGCCCGCTTTGGCGTATTCTTCGGCTTTTTTCCAGTTAACGGCGACGATAAAGTCCTTGTCGTTTTGTGAAGCGTTTACTTCAAGCAAGGTGTTGGCGCCTTCCGAATTGTAACAGGAGAAGAAAAACCAGTCGTGGCTCGGGCCTTTGCCGGAGCGGCTCAAATCGAGGTTGAGCCCGGGCAACAAGACCTGGAAAGCCAGGTCCAAACGGCCGTCCTGTGGGTTCACGCTGATAAAAGATGCGGTGCCCCGGAAGTTTTGTTTGTAGGTTTCGATGGGTACGTCGGGTTGGTCGTCCATCGGAATGGAGAACCGTGTTCCGGCCACGATGTACTCGCTGTTTTCTGTGATAAAGGGCGAGGAGTGGTTGCCGCCTGAGTTCGGTATTTCCAGGATTTCCATGGTGCGGAAGGTTTTCAGGTCAACCCGGGCTACCCGCGGCGTATTGTTGGCGTTGGCAAACATCCAGCGGCCGTCCTGTACGCCGTCGGACAGTGACATGGAAATGTGGTGCTGGTCGTCCCAGGGAACCCAGCCGTGCGAAGTATTCAACATGGATTTGGTTTCTTCACTGAATCCGTAGCCATTTTCCGGAAACACCGAAAACACCGGTATTATTTTTAACAATCGCCCGGAAGGCAACCCATATACCGAAACCTGTCCGTTAAAACCGCCGGATACAAAGTTGTAAAACTCATCGTATTTGCCGGGGGCGATATAGGCCTTTTGTGCTGCGTCGTCGGAAGCGGCGGAAGCAGCGCCTTTCGTTTTGCATTGCCACAGAACAACAATAACGAGAAGGACTCCGCCAAGGAAAAAGAGAACCTTTTTCATAGAATTATGAATTATGAATTATGAGTTATGAATGATGATGGGATTGATGAGTTATGAATGAGTTTGATGAGTTATGAATGATGAATGATGAGTTATGAATGATGAATGGAGTTATGAAAGGAATTATAATGTGAGTTATGAATAGAAATGATATTCATCATTCATCATTCATCATTCATCATTCATCATTCATAATCATTCATCATTCATTTCTCCCCGTCGTTGGATCGCATGAATTCCAGGACATCCCGGGCGTCGCCGACGGATACGTTTTGGTTGGGCATGCGGGTGAGGCACAATTGCAGGAGTTTTTGTGCTTCTTCGTCTTTATCGAGCATGACGTCGACATTTGTGACCATGTTCATGATCCATTCGGGTTTACGTCTTTTGGTAACGTCTTTCCAGCCGGGCCCTACAATTTTCTGTTCGGTGAGTTTGTGGCAAGCAAGGCACTTCATTTCGTAAATGGCTTTACCACGTGTTACCCGCTCCGTTTCGAGGGGTGTTTTTAATTCGACGGCTTTGATTTCGCCGATGCCTTTGCCTTCGGCAAGCATTTGCGATTCGGGGGATTTCGCCGCCTCAGGTGCAGGGGAAGCGCTTTCTGTATTCTCTCCGCCACAGGAACTCAGACTGATTAGCAGCAGGAGCAGGAAGCAGTACAAGGTTTTCATAAAAATTAATTTAGATTGAAAAAGTGTCAATTGCGCCACAAGATTATGGACATGAAAATGCCCGGTTTATGATCGAGATCATAAAACCCTCAGCATGGGTAAACTGGCATAAAAACGGTGAAAATGGCTCAAAAATGGCCAAAACGGGCGGCAACTGACTGCCGGACGGCAATTTTAATGACGAAAATCAATGACCCGGGTAAGAAAAATCAGCCCGGCGGAAAGCATTTTTTGTCGTTTGTATTTACGGCGGGTAAGCCGGGCGGGCAATGCAAGGGTCAATATTTCAGCAGTATTTTCCGGTCGCAAATCCGCAATTTGCCCTGCTCCTCCAGCACTGATACCTTGCGAATCACGGTTTCCACCCGTAATCCGGCCATATCGGCAATTTCCTGGCGGGTCACCGGCACCACAAAATGGCCGTCGCAACCGTATTTTTCCCGGGGCAGTTTGGACTTCAGGAGCTCGATGACCGCCATAATTCGTTCCTCGGGCTGGCCCATATTGATAATTTTCAGCGCCTCGGTTTTGATCAATACCCGTTGGCACATGTGTATGGAAAAGCGCAGGTGCAGGTCAAAATGATCGCGCAGCAATTCTACAAAGTGTTTGCGCGGCAAGGCCAACAGCCGGGTATCGACGATGGTTATGGCGGACGCAGGATACGGAAACTCGCCGATCATGGCCGGCTCGCCGAAACTGTCTCCTTCCGTAAAAATACCCTGGATAAAATCGTGTTCTTCCCCGCGGTTGACCATTTTGACCAACCCGCTTTCAATCTGAAAATAATAAAAGGCCACCCGGCCCTCGCGAAATATTTCATCGTGCCGTCTGAATTCCTTCACCACGGCCCCGTATCCGCACAATAACTCCGAAGAAATGTCCATAAGCAAACATTGGAAAGTGATTTCGTACCTGTTGTGCTACGCCAGCAGCAGCAAACGGCAAATGAGGCAGCGCACCCCGGACGATGACAAAAGTATTATAAAGTATACTTGACTACCCAGTTATTTTATACTTTTGAAACCGGGCACCTCCGGCACGTTTCAGAAGTTGGCCGTGCCCGAAAAATAAAATAAACATGCCATTTTTTTCGATCCAGCGTCCTATAGTTGATGAAATAGGCAGTTTGACCCGATTCACACTGCGGTTTTTCAGGGAAGCATTCCGCCCCCGCTATGAATTCAGCGAACTCATTCACCAGTGCTTTGTGATCGGCTACAAATCGCTTTCGTTGGTCGGACTCACTGCTTTTATCATGGGCCTGGTACTGACCATGCAGTTGCGGCCCAGTATGGTCCGGTACGGCGTGGAGGCGCAGATACCGGCGATGGTGGGTATTGCCATCGTCCGCGAAATCGGCCCGGTGATCACGGCGCTGATATTTGCCGGCAAAATCGGATCCAGCATCGGCGCCGAACTGGGTTCGATGCGCGTCACCGAACAAATTGACGCGATGGAAGTGTCGGGCACCAACCCGTTCAAGTTTTTGGTCGTCACTCGTACCCTCGCAGCCACGTTGATGCTTCCGGTGCTGGTGGTTTTGTCCGATGCCATTTCGCTTTACGGCTCCTACCTGGGTGTCAATATTTATGAAGTGCTGAGTTTCAGGCTGTTTTATACCCAGGTAATCGATAACCTGGCTTATTACGACGCTGTGCCGGCATTTATCAAATCCTATTTTTTCGGGTTTGCCGTCGGTATCGTGGGTTGTTTTAAAGGCTATTATTCCAACAAAGGCACCGAAGGTGTCGGGCGTTCGGCCAACTCCGCCGTGGTGATGGCCTCCGTATTTATCTTTATTCTGGATTTACTCGCCGTACAGGTTACCGATTTGCTTTGGGAATTATAATGGACACTACAGAACCGGTCATTGTTATCAAAGATCTCTGCAAAGCCTTCGGAAGCAATGTGGTGCTCGATCATTTTAACCTCAACCTTTACCGGGGAGAAAACCTGGTTGTGCTTGGCAAATCGGGATCGGGCAAATCCGTACTTATCAAATGTATCATCGGCCTTTTGAGGCCGGACAGCGGGGAAATATTCGTGTTCGGGCAAAATGTACCCGAATTGAGTTATGCCGAACTGGATCAAATGCGCGCCAGGGTGGGTTTTTTGTTTCAAAGCAATGCCTTGTACGACTCCATGACGGTGCGGGAAAATCTCGAATTCCCGCTGCGGCGGCATTGGTTGCATGTGGAACAAAAAGAGGTGGAGAACCTGGTCGCGGAAGTGCTTGAAAGTGTGGGACTTGCACATACGATCGACATGATGCCCGCCGAATTGTCCGGCGGCATGCGCAAACGAATCGCCCTTGCCCGTACGCTTATCCTGAAACCCGCCATTATCCTGTACGACGAACCCACCACCGGCCTCGATCCGATCACGGGTATGGAAATCATCGACCTGATCCGGGATATTCAGCAACAATACAAAACCTCATCGCTGGTTATTTCGCATGATATGAAACTGGTGAAACGCGCCGCCGGGCGGATCGTGATGCTGATCGACGGGAAATGTCATGCACAAGGCGCTTATTCAGAACTTAAAAATTCCGGCGACCCGAAAGTCCGGGCATTTTTTGACTGACTTCTTATGGCAAAACGCACTTTAGACAACATAAAACTGGGCATTTTTGTGCTCGCCGGATTGACCCTGCTCATCGTTTTTTTGTACCTGCTGGGCAAAAATCAAAGCATTTTTGCTTCCCGTTTTGAAGTCAAAGCCCACTTTAAAAACGTAAGCGGCCTGGTTGCGGGCAACAATGTGCGGGTTTCCGGCATCGTGGTCGGCATCGTGGAAGAGGTAAAATTGGTGAACGATACCCTGGTGGTGGTCACCCTGGCGCTCAACGATGAAATGCGGAATGTGATCCGGAAAAACGCCCTGGCTTCCATCGGCACCGACGGCCTGATCGGCAACCGGGTGGTCAATCTCCTGCCGGCAAAAGAACCTGCACCGCTCATCGAACCGGGCGACATCCTCAGGTCGCAAAAAGACGTCGATACGGAAGAAATGCTGCGCACCCTCGACCTGACCAACAGAAACATCCTGTCGATCTCCGAAGGATTAAAACAAACCATCGAACGGATCAACCAGAGCGCCCAGCTTTCCACCATCCTGAATGACGAAAGCTTGTCCCGCGACCTGAAAGCGGCCTTGTCCAACCTGCGCAACGCCACGGGAACCGCCTCCGAAACCATGCGGGACCTGCACCTCGCTGTGGGTGATGTCCGGGAAGGTAAAGGTACCGTGGGGTATCTGCTCAAAGACACAAGCCTGGCCTACCAGTTGACACAGGTGGTCGGAAAACTCCAAAGTGTTGAAAATCAAGCCGATCAACTGGCAAAAGATATGAACCAACTTGTCCTGGGTCTGCAAAACGATATCGACCGCGGCCAGGGTCCGGCCAACATGATCCTGAAGGATTCACTCGCTGCGGCCCGCATTCAGAACACACTGGGCAACCTCGAAGAAGGAACTGCCCGGTTTAATGAAAATATGGAAGCTTTGAAACACAACTTTTTCTTCCGGCGCTATTTCAAAAAATTAGAAAAGCAAAAAAAGAAAGGGCAGTAGCCCCGCAACGCCGTTTCGCAGTACCTACTTCAAACTCCGGTCTAAATGCACATATCCTCCGTCGACATGGATCAACTGGCCGGTGGTATGACTGGAACGGTCGGACAGCAAAAAAACAACCATGTCGGCGATTTCTTCCGAGGTAGTCATACGTTTTTCTAAGGGGATGTTCGCTTCAATTGCGCGGCGCCGAGCCTGCGGGTCGTCGAGAGTATCCAGCCATTTTTCATACAGGGGGGTAAAACACTCCGCCACAATCACAGCGTTTACCCGGATGCCGCAGGGCAATAGTTCAACCGCCCACTCGCGCGTCAGGGCGTTCCGGCCCCCGTTGGAAGCGGCATAGGCGGAGGTATTCCCCTGACCGGTTTCGGCGGTTTTGGAGCCGATGTTAACGATGGCGCCCTTGGTCCGGATGAGTTCCGGCAAGGCATAATGTGCCATCAGGTAGTAGTGGATCAGGTTGTTGTGCAGCGACCGGACAAATTTTTCATAGTTCCCCGACGCCAGCCCGACGCCGTCGTTGATACCCGCGTTATTCACTAATCCGTCAATCCTCCCGTATTGTTCAAGCGCTTGATTTACAGCCTGTTCACACGCAAGAGGGTCGGATAATTCTGCCGTAACGTACCCGGCTTCGCCGCCTGACGTATGGATATGCCGGACGGCGGCCTGATTATCGGTTTCGTTGCGGCCAATCACGACCGGAACGGCGCCCTCGGCAGCCAGCGAACGGCTTATGCTCGCTCCGATGCCCTTGGCGCCACCGGTAACGAGAATGATTTTTCCGTTTAAATGAAGGTTCATGTCTGCGGGTGGATATTTGTTGTGGCTGAAAATTGTTCAGAGATGGTAAAATACAGCGGCGTTTCCCCCCCAGAATGCGGCTTGTTCGGCAGCGGAAAGTTGTTGTACAAATCCGGCGGCAGCATCCATTTGTCGCCTGTAATCCGCTGCCAGCAAACACACCGGCCAATCGGAGCCATAACAGACGCGCCGGGCGCCGAAGGCCTCGAAGGCCACTTCCATATAAGGCCACAACTGCTCCGCCTGCCAGTCGCCCCACGACGCCTCGGTCGTCAGCCCCGATATTTTGCAGTACACGTGTTCGTGGCGGGCGATGCGGCGCATGTCATTTTCCCATTGTTTGATCAGCCCGCGTTTGATGTAGGGTTTTGCGAGGTGGTCAATGATAAAAGATTGGCGATCATTCTTTTTTATAAATGACAGGACGGCCTTCAGGTGGCGGGGAAAAACAAGTATATCATAGGTAAACCCTCTTTACCCAGCAGGGACACACCCCGCAGGAAGGATGGCTCCAGCATAAATTCCGGCGGTTCCGCCTGCAAAATATGCCGGAACCCGCGCAGGGCCGGGAACGTGGAAAAATGATCCAGGCGGCGCTCCAGATCATTTGCCCGAAGGTCTGTCCAACCCACCACCCCGCGAATAAAGGAATGCCTGGCCGCCAGGTCGAGTAAAAACGAGGTTTCTTCTTCCGACTGACCGGCTTGTACGGCAATACACCCGTCAATGCCGTGCGCGTGAAGCAGCGGTTCGAGGTCGCCGGGCATAAAATCGCGGCGGATGGCCGGCATCTGCTCCGTGATCCAGGCGTCGCGCACCGGGTTGTATTTCCAGAAATGCTGATGGGCGTCGATTTTTATGCTTTGCATGGGTGTTTTTTAAGAGCAGCGTGCCGTTCAGTAGCCGCGCAAGTATTTTGTTGACAGGGTAAGTATGATTTACAAGGTTGTAAGTAGTAGGACGGAAATCTTTTCCGTCCAGATGCTTCATTCTCAGAATGTTCGGAAGAAAGTTAGTATCATTAATTTTGTCCACTTTCTTAAATCAATTATTTAAATAAATAAACCCGCCATCAATCGGGAAATCGCAACCTGTGACAAAACCCGCCTCGTCCGAACAAAGATAAAGCGCCAGTGCAGCCACTTCTTCGGGGCGGCCCATTCGCCCGACGGGTTGTGTTTTTGACAATTTTTCAAACATTTCCGCCTCCTTGCCGGGGTAGTTTTTTGCCAGGTAGCCATCCACAAAAGGTGTGTGCACCCGCGCGGGAGAAATACAGTTGCAGCGAATATGGTGCGCGAGGTAATCCTTTGCTACAGAAAGCGTCATAGCCGCCACGGCGCCCTTGCTCATTGTATATGCGAAGCGGTCGGGAATACCCACCGACCGTATTTTCGGAATGCCGAAATGGAGGCAATTATAGACGCCCTTGATGTTCACGGCGATAATCCGGTCCATATCTTCTTCCGTGGTGCTTTCGGCAGTGCCGATGTGCGCCACACCGGCGTTATTGACCAGAATATCTAATTTTTCCAAACCGGCAAAAAACTGCCGGACTTCTTCCTGCACTGCTACGTTGCAGACCTGAAAACGGGCCAGGCCGCCCTCCCGGTTTATGGCCTCCGCCGTTTCACGCGCCTGTTGTTCATCCAGGTCCAGGATATACACTTCAGCGCCCTGGCGGGCAAATTGTTCCGCAATGGCCCGGCCGATTCCACTCCCGGCGCCGGTGACGACGGCTGTTTTATGATGTAAATTAAACATGGCGTTTTTATTGATTGACGGGTTTACAACGAAATTCCGCGTTTCCAGGGGATAAAATCGTCCTGCCCCAACCGTACGGCGGCCGGTATTTCTTCGCCGCCGGCCACCCGGATGACGTAATCCAGGATACGCGCCCCGGCCTGTTCGATGGTTTCCGTACCGGCGATGACGGGCCCCGTGTCGATGTCGATGATGTCGGGCATACGCAAAGCGAGCGACGTGTCGGTGGAAATTTTAACCACCGGGGCAATGGGGTTGCCGGTAGGGGTACCCAGACCCGTTGTAAACAAAACGATATTTGCACCGGCTGCCACCTCGGCCGTGGTGCTTTCCACGTCGTTGCCGGGGGTGCATAGCAACGCAAGACCGGGCCGGCTCACCTTTTCCGGATAATCAAGTACTTCAGCCACCGAAGAGGTGCCTCCTTTTTTGGCCGCTCCGGCGGATTTAATGGCATCGGTAATCAGGCCGTCGCGAATATTTCCGGGGGAAGGGTTCATGTCAAAACCGGAACCAACTTGCTCAGCCTGAGCATTGTACGAAGCCATCAGGTCAAGGTATTTCGCGGCCAGTTCGCGGGTAATGCACCGGTCGCTCAATTCCTGTTCCACACCGCAGAGTTCGGGAAATTCGGACAAGATGACCGAAGCGCCGAGCGCCACCAGCAAATCGGAAGTATGGCCGATCGCGGGGTTGGCGCTGATGCCTGAAAATCCGTCGGAGCCGCCGCATTCCAGTCCGATGCATAATTTGGACAGTGGAGCCGGTTTCCGAACGCAGGTATTGGCTTGTACCAGTCCCGCAAAGGTCTGTCGCAGAGCGGCTTCCATGAGTTTGCTTTCCGTGCCGTATTGTTGTTGTTCGAAAATAAACAGCGGTTTATCAAACTGCGGGTCGCGGCGGCGAATTTCATCCTGTAAAATTGAAACCTGGGCGTGTTGGCAGCCAAGGCTCATCACAGTAGCGCCCGCTACATTGGGATGGGTGATGTAACCCGCGAGCAAGCCGCAGAGCGTGTCGGAATCGTTGCGGGAACAGCCGCAGCCGCCTTCGTGCAGCAGGAATTTGATGCCGTCTACATTGGGAAACAATCTTTCGCGCGAAACAGGAGTCTCTTCAGACAGGTCGCCCGGAATGTTTTCGACGTTTTGGCCGGCCAGGAACTGCGTTTTTAGTTGCTGCACAAAGCCGGTGTACCTGGAAGACTGCGCATACCCGAGTTCTTTCAGCAAGGCCTCTTTCGTGACCTCCAGGTTGCGGTTTTCGCAAAAAACCAGCGGCACGACGATCCAGTAATTGGCCGTGCCCACCGAGCCGTCCGCGCGGTGATACCCTTGAAAAGTGCGGTTTTGCCAGGCGCGTACGTCCGGCGGCGACCACTGCGAGCGATGTTCGCGTACGACGGCGCCGGAGGTGGCGTGACGGGTATTTTCCGGTGAAAGCAGTCCGCCCCGGGGCACGTCGCGGGTGGTTTTGCCCACCAGGATGCCGTACATTTTCACTTCGGTACCTGCAGGCAAATCTTCGAGGGCAAATTTGTGTTTGGCGCCGATATTGTCCTTTAACAGGAAGTTTTTACCCGCAAAATTGACGGTTTCGCCCGAACCGAGGGGTCGGAGCGCCACCAATACATTGTCTGACGGATGTATTTGCAAATACTTGTTCATATGCCGGCGGTGACGCGGATTATGCAGATTTGCGCGGATTTAGATGTCCATGGGATTGGGTTTGTCGGCTTCCACGCCGTATTTTTTCATAAAATCCTTCACGGCTTTTTCGTTCACTTTGCCTTGTTTTTGCAAAAGCCGCACGGCTGCAAACGCGATGTATTTTGGCGAAATTTCGAAGTAATCGCGCAGGTTTTCGCGGCTTTCGGAAAGACCGAACCCGTCGGTGCCCAATGGGATAAAATCCTGCGGCATCCAGGGAGCGAGTTGGCCGGCCGTGAGTTTGATCCAGTCGTTGGCGCTGACAAAAACTCCTTCTTCGCCGTTCAATACCTGCTGAATATAGGGTGTTTTTTCTTTTTCACCCGGGTGAAGCAGGTTCCAGCGGTCGCAGGTAATGGCGTCGCGGTAAAGTTCCGTCCAGGAGGTAGCGCTCCAGATATCGGTGCTCACACCTTCGTTTTCCAGAATTTCCGCGGCTTTTAATACCTGTTGCATGATGGATCCCGAACCGAAAAGGTGCGCTTTGGCGCCGTCTTTGGCCGGTTTTTTATCCGATTTTTTATAACGGTACAAACCGCGTTTGATGCCGTCTTCCACACCTTTCGGCATTTCGGGCATCGGGTAATTTTCGTTGTACAGGGTCAGATAGTAGATTTTGCTTTCGTTTTCCACGTACATACGCCGCAGGCCGTCGTGAACGATCACGGCGAGTTCGAACGCAAAAGCCGGGTCATAGGGTACCACCGCCGGAATGGTTTGTGCGATCAGGATCGAATGACCGTCCTGGTGTTGCAAACCTTCGCCGTTGAGCGTGGTGCGTCCCGCCGTGCCGCCGAGTAAAAAACCTTTGGCCATCATATCTGCCGCAGCCCACACCAGGTCGCCTACCCGCTGGAAGCCGAACATCGAATAATAGATATAAAAAGGCACCATCGGCAAACCGTGCAAGGCATAAGCCGTGCCGGCTGCCGTAAAAGAAGCCGTTGCGCCGTCTTCGTTAATGCCTTCCTGCAACACCTGGCCGGTTTTGGATTCTTTATACTTGATAACGGAAATGCCGATTTCGAGCGGGGTATACAATTGTCCTTTCTGGTTCCATATCTGCACGGAATTAAACATCGGTTCCATACCGAAGGTCTGCGCTTCGTCGGGCACGATGGGCACGATATACTTTCCAACTTCCTGATTACGAACCAATTGAGTCATCATATCCACCACTGCGGCGGTTGTTGAAAAATCCTTTCCGGCGTTGGCGGCGCTTCCTTTCAGTTGTTTGTCGAACAGGGCGAGATCGGGTAATTTGAATTGATCATAGGTATCCGAACGTTCGGGCAGGTAGCCGCCCAGGGCCTTGCGACGTTCGTGCAGATATTTTGTTTCCGGCGCATCCGGACCCGGGTACCAGAATTTGGCGGCTTTGGCTTCGTCGTCGGAGATTGGAATGCCGTAGCGGTTTTTTGTTTCCACGCGGCTGTCGTCGCTTAGGTCTTTGGTCTGGTGGGCTTTGTTTTTACCCTCGGCGGCCTTGCCCATGCCGTATCCTTTCACCGTTTTGACAATAATGGCGACGGGTTTGTTCGATTTCACGGCGCGTTCGTAGGCGGCGTATACTTTTTCCGCGTCATGGCCGCCGCGCCGCATTTTGGCGAGTTGTTCGTCGGAGATATCGGCCAGCAAAGCAGTGATCCGTTCGCTCAGTCCGTCGTCGCCGATCAGCATTTTGCGGGTCAAAGCGCCGTCGTTGGCGGATGCCAGTTCCTGAAAATTGCCGTCCACTAATCCTTCAAAACGGGTAAGTAATACGCCATCTTCATCTTTGGCCAGCAGCGTATCCCAGTCGCTGCTCCAGATCACCTTGATCACCTCCCAACCCGCGCCGAAGAAGTGGCGTTCCACTTCCTGAATGATCTTGCCGTTGCCCCGCACCGGGCCGTCGAGGCGCTGGAGATTGCAGTGGACCACAAAGATCACGTTATCGAGATTTTCCCGGGAAGCCAGGCCGATGGTGCCGTATATTTCCGGTTCGTCGATTTCGCCGTCGCCGATAAAGTGCCACACTTTTCCGCCGTTGAGCGGCTTTAATCCCCTGTTTTCTAAGTACTTGATAAACCGAGCCTGGTAGAGGGCCGTCATGGGTCCGAGCCCCATGCTCACCGTGGGGGCTTGCCAGAATTTCGGCATACGCCTGGGGTGCGGATAACTCGACACCCCGCCCAGGGTTTCCCTGCCGGAAGTCGCCGATGGCCTTTTCACTCAGGCGGCCTTCCCACATGGCGCGGGCATATATTCCCGGCGACGCGTGGCCCTGGAACATAAAAAGATCACCCCCGTAATCTGCCGAGCGTTTGCGCAGAAAATGGTGGAACAACACCTCCGTCATCGTCGCCGAAGCCGCGTAAGTAGCGATGTGGCCGCCAAGCGCCAGGTCCTTATCCTGGGCCTGTAGCACCATCGCCTGGGCATTCCAGCGAAGGATGTTTTCAATACGTTGTTCCAGGGCGAGGTCGCCGGGGTAAGCCGGTTGGTCTTCCGGAGCGATGGTATTCAGGTAGGGGGTGTTCAGCGCAGGGCCGCCGTTGCCCACACCTTTGCGGGCAATGAGGTGGCGGAGGCGCTGGAAAAGCTCTTCTGTGCGGCCTTTGCCCTGACTTTCAAGGACTTCTTCAATGGCTTCGAGCCATTCTTCCTGTTCGGATTTCCAGTCGTCGAGTTGTATGTCTCCCATGGTGTGAGCGGCTATCGTTGTGAGGCCCGCCTGCGTTCCTCCGGCGGGTAAAGAGGTGGGCAAAAGTAGATGTTTTTGAGAAAAATCTTAAGACAAACCTCCGTACCGGCTGCTTTATCTGCCGGTCGCGACTCGCGGCAGTTAAAGCAGCCGTTCCAGTACAGATCGAACCTCTTGCCAAAGCGCCCGCTCCTGTTTTTTCCAAACACGCAACACGTAAGCGCCTCCGGTCAGCACATCGGCGTTCCAGGTCTGCGTTTTCAGGTCCTCCGCCAGTTGCGCGCCGGCGGCCTGGAGGTCGTGCCATTGGCCGAAAGGAATATCCAAAAGGGATACGTCAGCCGGCAAACCCGGCATAGGCCCGGGATCAAAATCGAAGTGTTTTGATACAAATTGCCGGTTCAAATGATATTCTTTCAGGATTTTTCGAAATTCGTGGCGTTCTGCCGGCCGGGTTTTTCCCAGATGACCAACGATCCTGAGCGCCGATTCCCGGGAAGAATTAAAATAGCCCTCAAGTACTCCGGGGTTGCAACGTTTAAGGGATGTTTGAAAAAAATCCTTCATTTCCCGCCAGCGGGGAAGCGCATCATGTTGTGCCGTTTCCTGGAAAATATAACGTGCCCGGCGCAGGCGTTGGTGTGTATACATATGGTACCGGTTTGCAAAAAGGGTGGGCAAACCGGGCGTTTTTTCCAGCAGTTTGACCTGCAGTTGCCAAAAGCGCACTTGCCCCGCCTGGTCAAACAGTAATTTAAAAGGTTGATTTACTTTAGAATAGGGGAATTCCGGATCAACATGACGCAGCAGCCGCAGCAGGGCACGGAATCGTTTCAGTTCGACACGCAATTCGTGCAAGTCCTTTTGCCTGCATGTCCGCGACAAATCGGGGGCGCCTTTCCGGATGCGGCGGATGTGTTTTCGCAGGGCGTGCAAAAATGGGTGTGCGGGCATGAACGCAAGTTACAAAAATGGCCAAACAACTGGAACGGATATTGAATTCATCTGAGTTTATTCCGCATCCCGCATAGGCGCCACTTCCTTCGGCTGCACCATCGGCTGTGTCCTGCGATACTCTTCCTGCCAGGCCGGGTTGGCGTTTTCAATAAAATTCTTTTGTAATTGCGGCGTGGGTTTGTCGCCCTGAATCCCCTTCGCAAGCGAGAGGAACAGGAAAAAAATGATCATCCAGCCGAGCCATTCCGGCGGGTAAATCGGCGCCGGTGCGCGGAATTCGAGCAGGGCTTCGTCACCGCCCAGGTATGGCCGGGCGCCGGAAGATGCCGGAAGAGCGGGTGCCGGCGATCCTTCAAGGCGGGTTTGCGCGTATTTGGCTTCGTTCAGGTCGCGCTGCATTTCGTTGATCACTTTCGACAATTGCTCGGTGATCTCTAAATAACCTTCTTCTTCGGGTTTTTGCTCTGCCAGCGATTTTTTGCCGCCGATGGGTTGGAAACGCGCCAGCCGCGAACGTTCTTTCCAGAGCGAGGGTGCAAGAATAACCGGGTAGATACGCGGGCTCAACCAGTCGCCTTCGATCCGGCGCTCGACCGCCAGGGTAATGTCGTTGTCTATCTTGCTGTCGTTCAGCGACTTGTAACTGGTCATGAACAGGTAGATATGCGCCCGTTCTTTGCGACGCCGGTCTACTTTTTTATACTCCTCCTGGTAATCGCGCGGGTGAAAAATGGGCAGGACGGATGCGATCAATTCCCAGGGAAGTGGAAGTGGTTTGGGTGGTTTGGGCGGGTCGTTGTACCAAAGATTGACCTCGTCGCGCATGGGATAAAGCCAGTCGCGCAGTTTTTCCACCGCCTTCCGGTCGTCGGGCGTGTAGGAAATGTATACGTTCAATTTTACGGGAGTCATCGTTCCGCGTTTTTGGTACTACAAATGAAGTAAAAATTTCGGGACCAAACAAGTATTCCGCACTTTCCGGACACAATTCGGCTAAATTTGCCACTTCGTCGCATTTTTTGCGCAACATCCCCCGAATTCCTGCTTTTTCGCCCCGACATTTACCCGCTTCCCGAATCACCGATTTTCAACTTACAACACTCGACAAAAATGGTTACCACCAAATCTCTTTTTGCAACCGACGGACTTGACGAACGCAGTCTCGAATTCTTAGCCAATGCCGTTGAAAAAAACAACCTTCCCGGCTTCGATTATTTCGAGTTCAAACGCGCGGTCGTCAGCCTGATTCAAATGAAACTCGACGAAGGCACCGCCCACAAAAGCGCCTTCACCACCGCCGCCACCGTTGGCGTCACCAAAGAAAAACTCGTCGAAACGGCCGCTTATTATAAAAATGTGGTGGAAAAAGAAAAGGTGCAGTTTGATCAGGCGCTTGAAAATCAGAACACCACCAAAATTACCGCCCGCCAGGAAGAAATCAAACGCCTGCGCGACCAGATCGAACGCCACAAAGCCGAGATTGTCCGCCTGCAGGATGAAATGGCCGGCTACCTGAACCAAATCGATCAGGCGGAAAATGCCCTCAAACTCGAAGGTGAAAAACTCGAAAAAACCAAATCCGCTTTTGAAAAAACACACCAGTCCGTCGTATTACAGATCGACAAGGACATTGAGAATATTCACAAATACCTGTAATGGAGCAAAAATCATTCTGGAAGCGCCCTGAAGGCATCACCGGTTTGTTGTTTTTTGCAGCCCTGCTGATTGGCGGCGGGGTTCTGCTCAATCGTATTTTACCAACACTTATCCTGCTGGCGCAGAATACGTTATACCTCGCCGGGATGCTGGCTGCCCTGGCGGCGGTTATTTATGTGGTGCTTGATCCAAAAATGCGCGCGCTGGTATGGTATCTCTACCAATCCCTCATGCGCTGGATCACGGGAATGTTTGTAAAAATCGACCCGATTTCCATCCTGAAATCGTACATCGAGGACCTCGAAGACAACCTGCGAAAAATGAGCAAACAAATCGGCTCGCTCCGTGGTCAAATGCGCCAACTCAAAGGCACAATGGATGGTAACCAGGCCGAGATCAAAAAAAATATGGCCGTCGCGGAACAGGCAAAAAAGAAAAACGACGACAAAAACATGTCGCTCGCCGCCCGGAAAGCGGGTCGCCTGCAGGACGCCAACGCTAAATACGAGGTATTGTACAAACGAATGGAGGTGCTTTACCGCATCCTGAGTAAAATGTACGAAAACGCAGAAATCGTCCTGGAAGATACCAACGACCAGGTAAAAGTAAAAGAGCAGGAATACAACGCCATCCATACCGGACACAGCGCCATCCGCTCGGCCATGAGTATCATTAGCGGCAACCCCGACCAACGCGCCCTGTTCGACCAGGCACTCGAAGCGCTGGCTGAAGACGTCAGCAACAAGGTGGGTGAAATGGAGCGTTTTATGGACACCAGCCGCAACCTGATGAATTCAATTGACCTGCAAAGCGGCGTTTTTGAAGAAGACGGCCTGCGCCTGCTGGAACAATGGGAAAAAGAAAGTCCATTGCTGGCGCCCTTACCAAAAGGCAAAAAATTGGCCGAAAAACCGCTCGATATCAACGAAAAACCCAAAGAGATCCTCCGGGAGGAGAACGATTACACCAAATTGTTCGATTGATTACCGTAACGCCTACCTCTGGTTGGCAGTACGTAAAAAGTCTTATCCCCCCCAGCGAAAACTGTCGGCTTCCAGACCGGCCAGATCAAGCACCCGATCCACTACCGTTGCGGCGATGGCCTCCAGCCCGACAGGTTTGGAATAAAACGACGGGCTGGCGGGACAAACGATCCCCCCGGCTTCCGTCACGGCTTTCATGTTATTGATGTGGATCAGACTGAGCGGTGTGTCACGGGTGACGAGGATGAGGCGCCGGCGTTCTTTCAGCATAACGTCGGCAGCCCGGGTTACCAGGTCGTTGCTGACACCCGTGGCAATACGGGCCAGGGTGCCCATCGAACTGGGGCATACGATCATGGTGTCGTACTTAGCCGAGCCGGAAGCAAAAGGAGCATAGAAATCGTTTTTTTCGTAAAAAGAATACGGGTAAACCGACAAATCGACCGGCCCGATCTCCAGTTCCCAGTTGATGCGGGCATTGTCGGACAACACCACACCCACCGTTTCCAGTTGCCCGCCAAGTTGCAACAATTTGTCTAACAACACCTTGGCATATATAGAGCCGGAAGAACCGGTAATGGCGACAACGATCTTTTTTTTCCTCATTGGAACAGAATCTCATCCAGAAATAACCAGGCAGGTGCGCCGGCGCCCGGGTGTTCTGCCGGCAGTTTGCCGTAGGGTATTATTTTAATTCGAATTCGCCGGGTTTCCACTTGTTTCAAACCCACTTCCTGGTAAAACCCGTAATCGGCGGGTTGGTTTTTCCAGCCAGGTTCTTTCCGTACGGCCCAATCGCCCAGCAGTTGCCATTTTCCGGTTTTGTCGGGACTGTACACTTCAATTCGGCGGGGCGGGAATACCCAGGCGCCCGGGTCGGATGCGGTGCTGATCAATACCTGCCGGCATTGCAACGGTTTTGCAAAGGTCATTTCCACAAGCACCGTATCCCCCCGAAATCCGAGCCAGCGGCCGTCGCGCAGGTCTCGGCTGCCTTTTTGCAGGTCGCAAAGCGCTGCCGGAGCCGCGCGGTACGACGAATCCGGCCGGGTGACCAGCCGGACGCTGTCGGCCAGATATTCCGCTTTGATCACTTGAACCGACGCATTTTTACTTGGCACGTAATCCGGGTGGTCGGAGATGGCTTGTACGGTTGCGGAGGCATTTAAAACAAGCGGCTTTTCATACTGCGGCGAATTCCGGAGTGGCAAACTGCCGTCCGTGCTAAAATGGATCGAAGCGTTTTCCAGGTCGAAAGCCATCGTAACCTGCGCTTTTTGAAGAAAAAAAACGCTGTCTGCGTATATTTTCGGGGGCGCCAACCGGTACTCCTGGCCTTTCAGCAGTAAGGGGAGTGACAAAAAAATAAACAGGAGATGTTTCATCGTAAAAAATAGGCCTGACGTTTTAAACCCGTTCCAGCAGGACAGGGTACACGTTACCGCTGTTCCACTGGGATACATAGATATTGCCGTTTGTATCGACCAGCACATCGTGCGGATGTTTAAAAACCTTTACCGTTTGATACAACGAGCCCGGATTGCCGGATGTATCGTAGCGGGGCACGTTGCCTCCCGGATTGGAAACCACGCGGTTGTTTTTGTCCAGAATACAAACAAACCCGGTACCGCTGTCCCACGGCAATTCGCTGATCAGCACGGCAAAAAATACATGGTCGCCCTGAATAACCGGACGGCAGATATAGGCGCCGGGCAGGTCAATGGTTTCGAGCAGAGTACCATCCGGCGAAAATCTTTTGAGTTTGTTCTCCGCCCTTGAAGTGACCAGCAATACCGTTTGATCCGGGTTTCTTTTATCAACGGCAATCCCGTGTGCATTGCGCAATACATCGGGGCCGCCGAACATATTTTTCAGATTGCCTTCCCGGTCGTACTGCAGGATGTAGTCTTTGCCATAACCGTCGGCAACAAACAGGTCGCCGTCCGGCCCCACGGCAGTTTCCGTCGGTCTGAACTCCGATGCGGAGTGGTATTTCCCGGAATCCGCCGGCCACTCAAACGTGCGGATCACCACACCCTGAAGTGTGGTTTTTATGACCATATGTCGTTCATAATCCGTAATATATAACACTTCTTCTCCACCCTCGTCGTGCAAGGTAAGCCCATGTGCGCCGGGGTATTCGTGCCCACAGGCATCCTGTACTTTTCCGTCTTTGTCAAAAACGAGGATGTTGTTCCGAATGTCGTCGGTGGTCATGTAAATACGCCCCTGCTTGTCAAAAACCATTTCGTGGCAGTTTTTAACCGGGTGCTGGGCCGGGTCTGCCTTGCACCAGCGCTGGTTGATACGATACCGGAAATCTCCGTGGCCGATCACCGGGTCTTGTGGCAGACCGGTTAGCAGGCCGGCGCCTGCCAGGGCAGTTTGTTGCATAAAATCTCTTCGTTTCATGGTAAAAACGTGGTGAAGATATGGAGATATCGCGTTGATGTTTACAACCGGGTATTCACCGGCGGACCAACGGAAACCGGGCGCGAACCTAAACGAAAACTGTCAGACGATGATCAGTGGGATCGAAAAATTGAGCAATATGCTAAAGCAGTAAAACACTGTGCTACCTTTGCCACAAACTATCGACGATACCGGATCATGGCATTTTCACCTGCTTCCCTGCCCATATTGAAAGGCATACCACATTTTCTGTTGCTCTCCCTGCTGTTCACACTGGCAATGGCCTGCGGCGACAAAAAAGACACAAAAACGGCTTCTATGGACGAGGATATTGCCCCGCCCGCCGATGCCTTGTTCCAAAAAGTGCCTTCTTCAGCAAGTAACCTTCATTTCAAAACGCAGTTTCAGGAGGATTTTTTCAACAATATCGTGCGAAATCCCAACTTTTACAACGGGGGCGGTGTGGGTATTATCGACATCAACAATGACGGATTGCAGGACCTGTTTTTTTCTTCCACAACCGGCGAATGCAAACTGTTTTTGAACGAAGGCAATCTGAAGTTCCGCGACATAACGGCCACGGCCGGCGTCGCTACCCCGGAAGGATTTAAAACCGGCGTATCCGTAGCGGATGTAAACGGCGACGGGTGGTCCGATATTTATGTTTGCCGGGCCGGGCTGAAAGAAGGTGATCAGCGTCGCAACTTGTTGTTTATCAATAACAAAGACAATACTTTTACCGAAAGTGCAAAAGCGTACGGTGTGGATGATCCTTCCCCGAGCAACCATTCCAATTTTCTGGACTACGACCTCGACGGCGACCTCGATTTGTATGTGATCAACTTCCCGACCGATTTTTCCTTAGCGCATAAAATGGACCTCGAACAATTGCCCGATGGCAAAATCGTGCGCAACACCAAACCCCGCACGGAATTCGACTCCGATCGTTTTTACCGCAACAACGGAAACGGCACTTTTACCGATGTGAGCAAACAGGCCGGCATTCAAAACCGCGCATTCGGCCTCAGCAGCATCGTGCAGGACTGGAACGGCGACCGTTATCCCGATATTCTGGTGGCCAATGACTACATCGAACCGGATTTTTTGTACATCAACAATAGGAACGGTACCTTCACGGACCAGGCAAAAACCAGTTTCCGCCACATGTCGAACCACACGATGGGTAGGATGCGGTGGACATCAACGGCGACGGCTTCCAGGATTTCCTGGGACTGGATATGCTCGCGGAAGACTACCAACGGCAAAAGAACTGAGTACCGTTATGAAAATCGATCGGTACAAAACGCTCAACAGTTACGGGTATCATCCGCAAATGATGCGCAATGTGCTGCAACTCAATAACGGCCCCGCCGCCGCCGGCCAGTTGCCCACTTTCAGCGACATCGGCTGCATGGCCGGGATTTTCCAGACGGACTGGAGCTGGAGTGTGCTGGGCCAGGATTATGACCAGGACGGCTGGGCCGACCTGTTTATCACCAATGGCTACCCCCGCGACGTAACGGACCTCGATTACGTGCAATTTACGTATGATTCGATCAACCGTTTGTACGGCGGCATCGACCCGAAACACTTCAAAACCATTTATGATTACCTCAAACTGATCCCTTCTTACCCGCTGCGCAAGTACATGTTCCGGAACAGGGGCGATCTGACTTTTGAAAATAAATCCATCGACTGGGGTTTTACGGAAAGATCCTTTTCCAACGGCGCCGCTTACGCCGACCTCGACAACGACGGGGACCTCGACCTCGTGGTCAGCAACATCGAACTGGAAGCCTCCCTGTACCGCAACACCGCTTCCGATAAAAAATCGGGCAACTGGCTGACGCTCCGCTTCGAAGGCGCTCCCGGAAAAACCGTTCACAACACGATTGCACGTGTCACAGCCGGCGGCAGAACCTGGCAACAGGAAATGACCCCCGTTCGCGGCTTTTATTCTTCCAATGAACCCATGTTGTATTTCGGCCTTGGAAAAATCGGCGCTATCGATAAAATCGAAGTATTGTTCCCTCCGGGAAACAAGTTGGTCACACTCACCAACCAACCTGTCAATCAGCGACTTGTAGTTAAAATGAGCGACGCCAAACCCGGCACCCTCGCCCCGCTGGTGCAACCCAAAAATAATTTTTTCCAAGAAACGGCCGCCGTAAAAGGTATTGATTTTGTCCATAAGGAAGACGATTACGAAGATTTCGATCACGAACGTCTGATTCCCTGGCGCATGTCGACACCCGGCCCTTACATAGCCGTTGGCGACGTGAACGGCGATAAAACCGACGATTTTTACGTCGGCGGGGCGGCTTATTCAGCCGGGGCTTTGTTCGTACAAAGTGCGGCCGGGCAATTTTCCCGCACTTCACAAGCCACCTGGGATGCCGATAAAGCGTTTGAAGACGCCGGCGCCTCTTTTTTTGATGCGGACGGCGACGGCGACCTCGACCTTTTTGTGGCCAGCGGCGGCAGCACGGCCCAAGCCGGCGAAACGCTTTATCAGCCGCGGCTCTACCTGAACGACGGAAAAGGAAACTTCACACGCGCTGCGGGCGACGTGCCCACCATCATCGACAGCGGTTCGGCGGTGACGCCGTTTGATTATGACGGCGACGGTGATGCCGATATTTTCCTCGGCGGCTGGTGTACCCCGGGGTCGTATCCCATGCCGCCGGGCAGCCACATCCTGCGCAATGACAAAGGCAAGTTTACGGACGTAACGTCTCAGGTGTCGCCCGCGTTTGCGTACTGCGGCATGGTGCACGACATCGTTTTTGCAGACCTCAACGGCGACAAACGCGCCGAAATGATCGTGGCCGGAGAATGGATGCCGGTTACGGTATTTCAAAACACCGGCGGCAGGTACGAAGACGCCACCGCACAATTTGGTCTCGACAAAACGCAAGGGTTCTGGCGCAGCCTGGCCGTGGCAGATTTCGACGGCGACGGCGACCTCGACTTTGCCGCAGGCAATCTCGGCCTCAACAGCCGGCTCACAGCATCGGAGCAGTCGCCCCTGTTCCTGTACGCCAAAGATTTTGACAGCAACGGAAGTATCGACCCTTTGATGGGTTATACCAAAGACGGTGTTGAATACCCGCTGGCGCTGCGGGAAGTGTTGCTGAAACAATTGCCGGGATTAAAAAAGAAATTCGTGCGCAACAAACCTTATGCCTACGCAGCGTTGGAAGACCTGTACCCGCGGGATGTGTTAAAAACGGCCAGGTATTTCAAAACCAATGTGTTGCAAACGGCTTATTTTGAAAACCAAAACGGGAAATTTGCCTTGAAACCCCTGCCCAACCTCGCCCAGATTTCGCCCGTCAATGCTTTTTTGGTCAGGGACCTGAACGCCGACGGCAAACCCGATATCATACTCGCCGGCAACGATTACGGACAACAAATCGAAACCAGTCCCATCGACTCGGGCAACGGCTTGGTGCTGCTCAACGAAGGCGGCGGCAATTTCAAACCGGTACCGGGCTGCCTTTCCGGCCTTTGGGCCACTAAAGATGCGCGGTCGCTGAAGTTTTTAAATACCGGCGCCGGAAAAACGTTGTTGCTGGTGGGGAATAATAATGGGAAGATGCAGGTGTTTGAGGTGAAGGGGTGGGGGCGTACAGTAATAACGAGATTTGCGTCTTGGCGTGATAGTGTTTTTCCACGCAAAGACGCAAAGGTTTTTCACGCGAAGACGCAAAGTCAGAGCCCGTTTACGATACGTTGGATGCCATCCTTGATATAGGCAACATTGAAATTGACCAACAAGGCCAGTTTTATATTTTGCAAACGGATATAAGTCAGTGTTTGCTTTTGATGGACAGGCTATATCTGTTCAACAGATTTTAATTCCATTAAGAGTTTCCTTTCAATGATAAGATCCGCACGATATCCTTTTTCCAATTTGAGGTTATCCCAATTAACCGGTAAATCTTTCTGACGCTCGATAAATAAATTCAGTTTTCGCAATTCATACTCCACAATTTCTTCATAAACAGATTCTAACAGACCCGGACCCAGTCTGGTATGAATTTTAAAACATACGTCAACGGCTAATTTAGCCAATTCGTTTTCTGACATCATATTCTAAAGTTTAGGGTACTATTTCTTTGCGTCTTCGCGTGAAAACTTTGCGCCTTCGCGTGAAAACTCATTCTCACTTCCCAAACCCGATCCCCCTTCTCACAAACAAATTCAACTTATCCTTATCAAACGTAAACGTTGCCACGTCGTCGAGCATGATCGTGTGTACTTCCGGCTCTTCCTTGAGTTTGGCGGCCGCGACGCGGAGGTTCTGGTTTTTGATGGCTTCCAAAACGACCTGGCGTACACTCCGGGCGTTGCCGAAGTATTTGTCGCGAAACTCGTGCAGAAAGGCCAGGTCTTTACCCAATTGCTCGCGGGCGTCTTCTTCCACGCGGTAGTGCTCCTGCTGGAACATGTAAAGCGCGATTTCCAGCAGTTCTTCCGGTTCGTAATCCTCGAAGCGCAGCACCTTGTCGAAGCGGCTGGCCAGGCCGGGGTTGGCTTTGAGGAAGTTGTCCATGTTTTCCGGATAACCGGCCACAAATACGAAGAACTCGCCGCGGTGGTCTTCCATACGTTTGAGCATGGTCTGAATGGCTTCGTCACCGAAGTCGCCGTGTGAGCCGCGGCCCGTGGAGGTGAGGGCGTAGGCTTCGTCGATGAAGAGTACGCCGCCCATCGCTTCGTCCACACGTTCGGCGGTTTTGATGGCGGTTTGGCCCACAAAGCCGGCTACGAGGCCCTGGCGATCGGTTTCCACCATGTGCCCGCGTTCGAGTACGCCGAGGGCTTTGTATATTTTGGTGAGGATACGCGCCACGGTTGTTTTGCCGGTGCCGGGGTTGCCCACAAACACGGTATGCAGGTAAAAACGCCCCAACACATCGCGGCCCGTTTCGCGGTAGTACCGCACGAGGTGCACGAGTTCGCGGATGTCTTTTTGATATTTTGCATCCCGATGAGGCTGTCGAGTTCGTGTAGCGCCTGAGTCAGCAGGTTCTCATCCACGGGAATATTGGGCAGCGGTCGTTTGTGGATCAGTTTTACTTTTTCCACATCCTCGGCGAGCACGATTTTGAGCGCTTCGGATGGCATATTGCGCACTTCGGGGTCGGCCATTAGGCGCAATCCCAGTTGTATTTTGGCCTTGTCGATCAAGTCGTGTACAAAACGGGCGTTGCCAAACGCGCGATCGCGGCTTCGGAAAGCGTCGGTGATCAGTTCGTCGACCATCACTTTGGCTTCTTTGGCCAGCATCACCTCTTTTTCGCGGCAGGCGTAATCGGCGATCAGGCTGAGTTCCTGCGGCAGGTAGTCGGGGAATTCAAAGGTCATTTTGAAACGGCTGCGCAGGCCGGGATTAGAATCGAGGAAGGTTTTCATTTCCTTCGGATAACCGGCTACAATCACCGCCAGGTCGCCGGGGCCGTTGGAAAGTTCCTTCACCAATATCTCGATCACTTCGCGGCCGAAATCCTTGGAATCTTCGGCCGAACGCGCGAGTGCATACGCTTCGTCGATAAACAAAACGCCTCCACGCGCCATTTCGATGGCATCCTTCACTTTGGGCGCTGTCTGGCCGATGTATTCACCGACCAGGTCTGTACGATCCACTTCGTGTACATGGCCTTTGGAAAGCAGGCCCATTTTTTTATAGAGGCGGCCCATCATTTTGGCGACGGTGGTTTTGCCGGTGCCCGGGTTGCCGATAAAGACCGAATGAACGTTGATGCCGTCTTTTTCGGAAAAGCCTTTTTCTTTCCTAAGTTGCAGGAACTGAATGTATTGTGCGTGCTCCCGGACTTTTGCCTTGATCTCGCTCAACCCGATAAGGGCATCGAGTTTGGTCAACACTTCCACAAAAGACTCGGTATCTTCTTCTTCCGGTTGCAGGAAAATCTGTTGTCCTTTGTCGGGCAGCCAGACGCCGTTGACCCCTTCTTCCCAGTCGGCGCCGACTTCAAACGGCATGATGGCTAAGAGTTGGTCCATAAACACGATCTCGGCGGTGTAGCGGTCGTTGCGCCAGGAACCTTTTACGTTGCTCCCCCACCCTGCCGTGATCTTGACGCCGTCGTCGCTTTTTTCCATCCGGTGCAGGCGCACCACCTGGCCTTTGAGTTCGCGGGCGTCGTTATAAAATTTGATAAACAGTTCGCACTGCCATTGTTTGCTGAGCAACAGGTTTTTAAGCGTTACTTCGGCATAGATGTACCGGGTTTCTTCGCCGTTGAAATGTTTCATGTAGAGGCGTTCGAACTCCGGGGTGTCGTCGTAGGGCCCTTCGTACATCCGCAGCGAAGTGATCTGGCAGTAGGGATTTTCAATTTTGGTGAGCGGCCGGCCGGCGTCTTCGATATAGAAGTATTTGGTGGCCACTTTTTCACCTTCGATCCAGGCTTCCCAGTAATACGCGCCCTTTTTCCAGAACACACCTTCCTGTTTATTGCCCCAGCCCTCGCGGATGTAGCCGACCGGGTCGTATTTGCTCACCTTGCGGCGGAAAGGCAGGTTGCAAATCTCTTTGCGTTGTTTTTTGACGGCAAAACAGCGGATCTCTACGTTCACCTCCCAGTCTTCGATGTCGAAATGTTTGTTGTAAAACGACAATTCGGCATAGATATAGGTGGTCTCGTGGCGATCGAAAACCTGTCTGTATTTCTTTTTATTATCGGCGAGCCACTCTGTGGAAGCGTAAATTTTTAATTCGCGGAATTTCCAGCGTTTGAACTCGGGGCTTTCCTGCGGTGGCTGAGACTGATGGGTTCCAAACTGCATAAATAATCGCTCGGTAATGCGCTTTTTCCAGGGAATGTATGATCGGATAAGTCGATTCGGTTGCCGAAAAGTATGGATTTTCGGCGTCGTTCAAAAATAATGTGCGCGAAAAAACGCGATTTTCGACGGAAAAAACAAATCACCGGATCAAGGGTATGTTGGCGGGAATACGGCGCCGTGCAGCCGTTGCAAAATTCGGTTAGGGAAATGCCGGTGTTCAAACCATAAAAAAATGTTATTTTGTTCGGTTTCAATACAACGCAAGCCCGGCGTTTTGAATCTTTACCCGAAAATTCGTTTTGTTCCCACGTTTAAATTTGACGCCCATGCGCCGTTTTTTATTACCTGTGTGGTGCCTGATTGCGCTCCGGATCAGCGCCCAGGAGATGGAAGATCCATCGGAAGTAAAACCTTACCACGCCATCGTCCAGACCGGCATTGCGTTGCAGTGGTTCGACAAGCAGTTCAAGTCGTTTACCCTGACGGCGGAGCGGCCCCTGAATCTGTATCATCACATCGGGGTACAGGCGAACCTGTTTTTTTCCGAGGACCCGTTTGCTTACCGGTCCATTTCGGACGAAAGTTATGAGGTCGGCGTATTTGCCAAGTCGTTTTTTCACGGCAGGTTTACCGGGAGGCGTTCAAAAACCTACATCGGGCCCGATATCCGCTTCGGCAGGCGGGTGTACAACAATCCCGGCTTTTTCGGCGACCCGAATATTCGCAGGAAGGCGGTCACCTTCAAATACATGGTGCGGTTCGGCTGGCAATTCCACCTGGGTTCGGCAGTACTGGAATTTTCGCTTCCGATCGGAGTGGAAAAAGAACGCCTGGTTGAAAACAACTTATTTGACGGAAATACTACGAACAACTGGTTTATCATGGCGCCGGGCCTGTCGCTCGGCATCGGCCTTTAACACAAAGATTATCAACTATTTACCAAAAAAATCATGTTACAACCTGTTTTTCGGGCCGCTTTTTTGTTATCCGTTTGTTTCTTCTGCAGCTGCATTTTTTATCAGCGATACCCCCTGGCTTACAGCAGGCTCCCGAAGATTAATACAACCAACCTGACTTTTTACCTGCTGGATGCGGCACATCCGCGCACCCGGGTGTGGCATTTGTCGGAGGCGGAATTTTTAAAAGATAAAATGACCGGTTTTTTGGTCAAATTAGACGAACAGGATGCCACCGAAGTCGCCGTAGTACACAACCGGCGCGATGCCCGGTATAGCCGAGACGAGGTGCTGATGTTTGTCAAACCGAAATTTGTACTCGATATGGCCGATACGGCTACCGTCACCATCCCGTATACGCAACTGGAAAAAGTGGAGGTTTACGAAGTAAATGCCGGAAAATCGGTGGGGGTGTCGCTGTTTATGATTTTTGTACCCATCGTGGGGGTGGGTATTATTTCAGATTATTAATCAAAACCTTGGTTGATCTCCTTTGTTTTACCGGTCTGAATCTATCTTTGCGCGCCTTTACGCAAAGGCGATCCCAATATTTATGGCGACTGTAACATTTTTATTTGAAGATACCGGTATACCCCGGAAGACCGTGGAAGGCGATTTTGAAGATATGTCCATCCTTGAAATTACGGAGGATTACGACGTACACCTGAACCACAACTGCGGGGGCGTCTGCGCCTGCTCTACCTGCCATATTTATGTGGAAAAGGGAGAAAATTTCCTCGAAGAGATATCCGACAAGGAAGAAGATTTTATCGATCGCGCCATTAATCCGCGCCTTGAAAGCCGCTTAGGTTGTCAGTGTGTAATACTCGACAACTCGGCCAGCATCACCGTAACCATTCCGGACCAAAAGCGGATCATCGGACATGAACATTAACTTACGGTGGACGGTAGACGGTGGACGGTAGACGGTAGACGGCAATTTCACCGTCCACCGTCTACCGTCCACCGTCTACCGTCCACCGTCTACCGTCTACCGTCCACCGTCCACCGTCCACCTACCGTAAAAAACATGCCTTTTAAAAATTTTGACGACTTGCCCATTCACTGGGCCGACCATGAAGATATCGCCATGGCGCTTTACGAACGTTTCGGTGGAGCATTTGACGAAGGAAAAATTTACCGCATCCGCTTCACCGACCTGCTTCAATGGGTGATGGAAATCCCTCATTTTGAAGGAAAACGGGAAGATTCCAACGAAGGACACCTGGAACAAATTCAGGCCAAATGGGTATATGAATGGAGAGCCAACAACAAATAAATAAAAGCAATACCGACCCGGCATCTGCGATCACCAACGATCTCCCGGATATCCTGCCGGCCAAACCCATCGAGGTGGAACTCGTTCACCTGTTTGATAAAATCAGGGCCGTCAAGGCATTTGTGTTCGACGTGGACGGGGTTTTGACCAACAACGACCTGCTGGTGACCGAAACGGGCGACCTGCTGCGAACCATGAATATCCGCGACGGCCAGGCCATCAAGTGGGCGATCGCGGCCGGATTCCAGGTGGGGATTATCACCGGCGGAAAATCGCCGGGGGTGAAAAAACGCCTCACCGACCTCGGGATCGAGGAATATTACTCCGGCGCCCAGAAAAAATGGGAGCCGTTCCAGTCGTTTTTGCAAAGAACCAATACCCTCGTTTCCGAAATCTGCTACATGGGCGACGACCTGCCCGATCTGCCCGTACTGCGCAAGGTGGTGCTTTCCTGCTGTCCCGCCGACGCCACCCAGGAAGTACTGGAAGTCTGCGATTACGTCTCCACGGTACAGGGCGGCCGGGGCTGCGTACGCGACATCATTGAAAAAGTGTTGAAGTTGCAGGACAAATGGCCGGAGTATTAGCGGCCATAACGGCAGATTGTTTGGAAAAAACCGGAAAAACTCGCCCCGGACATTGCACGACTGTTATACATTAGCCGCATGAATCAGGTGTTGGCCTTTGTCCGGTTGCTGCGGCTGCCCAATCTGGCGATTGTTTTTCTTACCCAGTTTGTGCCGTATTGGTTTGCGCTGCGTCCCGCTATTCTGCGGGCCAACGGTATTCCCGTGTTATCCGGCCGCACTTTTGGGCTGATAGCAGCGGCAACGGTGCTGACCACCCTCGCCGGATACGTGCTCAACGATTATTACGACCGGGAAATCGACGCGCTCAACAAACCCGACCGCCGGTTTTGGGGCAATTACCTGCCCGCCCCAATGGCGCTTACGGCCTATTCCGCACTGGTGATTGTGGTTCACGGACTGGCTTTTTTGATCGACCGGGAACTCCGTCCGCCCAACCACTGGCCTTTGTGGGTATTCCCCGCGGTTTCATTTTTGTTGTTCCTTTACGCCTGGCAGTTAAAATGTACGGCCGTTATCGGCAATTTGTTGGTTTCTTTCCTTTGCGGCGTTGTGCCCGTCATTATCCTGCTTCCGGAAGAAAGGCAAATCTGGCTGACCTCTTTTATACAGCCGGTTGAAGTGCATCAGGCAGTTGCCTTAGTTTGGTTATACGGCATTTTTGCGTTCATTACCAACCTTTTACGCGAGCAGGTGAAGGACCTCGAAGATTTTGCAGGCGATGCCGCTTGTGGTTGCGCTACCCTGGCGGTGCTCAAAGGGCCCCGTTTTGCCAAAAAACCGGCGGGTTTTACGGGCCTGATCGTCAGCATCCTCATCGGCGGTTTGCTTTATTTCTGGCAACAGACCGGAGCGCCCAACTGGCAAATCGGCGCCGGCGCCCTTTTTTTACTGCTTCCGGCCTTGTTTGCCACCGCAGCCATTTACCGGGCTGAGGTAAAAAAAGACTTCTCCCGCGCCAGTTTACTGATCAAAATTATCATGTTTGCCGGCGTTTTTTTGCTGCTGCGTTCCTGGCCGGACAACCCCATAGCCATGATGGATTCGTTCAAAGCGTACGTATGGAAACCGTAAACCCAGTTATCATTCAACACCGGCCGCTTATTCTCGCTTCCCAAAGTCCGCGCCGGAGCCAATTGTTGCGGGAAGCCGGATTCACGTTTAAGGTACAGGTTGCCGATATCGACGAAAGTTTCCCGAACGATATGCCGGTAGAAGATGTGGCCCCCTGGCTTGCCGGGAGAAAAGCACAAGCTGTTGCACATTTGATTCAGCATCAGGAAATTATACTGGCCGCCGATTCGGTAGTAATCCTCGACGGCGTGATCTACAACAAACCCGCAGATCACGCCGATGCATTCCGGATGATCAGGATTTTGGCCGGACGCCAGCATACCGTGATAACCGGGGTTTGTTTGTTATCTCAGGAAAAGAAAAAAATCTTTTCGGGCGTGACAAAGGTCTGGTTTGCCGAAATGACGGATGAGGAAATCTATTATTACATCGAAACCTGCAAACCCTTCGACAAAGCCGGCGCCTACGGCGTTCAGGAATGGATCGGCCACTGCAAAATCACCCGCATCGAAGGCACGTTCCCCAATGTGATGGGGCTGCCCATTGACCTGGTGTATGCCGCGTTGCAGGAGTTTGGATAAATTGTTGCATTGTTCATTGTTTCATTGTTGCTTCCGGAGCAATGCAGCAATGAAACAATGCAACAATGAAACAATGCAACAATGAGAATCATTTTCACCGTCACGAACGACCTGAGTTACGACCAGCGGATGCATCGCATCTGCGGTTCGCTTGCGGCCAAAGGGCACCGGGTATTGCTCGTTGGCAGGGCCCTCCCGCGCTCTGTTCCGCTGGAAAACAAGGTGTTCGAGCAAAAAAGGTTGATTTGTTTTTTTTATAAAGGATTTCCGTTTTACGCCGAATACAACCTCCGGCTTTTCTTTTTCCTGCTTTTTGCCTCCTTCGACGCCGTTTGTTCTATCGACCTCGATTCCTTGCCCGCCGGCTGTCTGGCAACCTTGCTTCGCCGAAAAAAAAGAGTGTTCGATGCACATGAATATTTCACCCAGGTGCCGGAAGTGGTGAACCGCCCTGCCGTTCAGTTTTTTTGGGAAATGGTGGCCAAACTTTGCCTGCCGTTTTACAAACACGCCTATACTGTTGGCCCCGCTCTGGCTAAGATATTCAGCGAACGCTACAAGCTTTCCTTCGGCGTGGTGCGGAACGTGCCCCGCGCAAGTGTGCCCGGAAAAAAAACAGGGCGCCCCAAGTTTAACCTGCCGCCGGACCCCGGCGTTCTTTATATGGGCGCTTTAAATGAAGCACGTGGCATCGAAACAGCGCTTGAAGCGCTGCAACACCTCGAGCAGGTGCACCTTTGGCTGGCCGGAGAAGGAGATTTGTCGGATTCGTTGCGCCGATTGGCCGCGGAATTGGGTGTGGAAAAAAAAGTGACTTTTCTCGGTTATGTCAAACCGGAAGACCTGCACGAACTGGCAGCACATTCCTGGCTGGGATTGAATCTGCTGGAGAACCGGGGCCTGAGTTATTACTATTCCCTCGCCAACAAATTTTTCGCCTCCGTACAGGTTGGCGTACCCATACTGACGATGGATTTTCCGGAATACCGGGCACTCAACAACGAGTATGAAGTGGCCGTTTTATTGCCGGAACTGACGCCACAGATCGTCGCCAGCACCATTGATAACCTTCTGAAAAACAAAAACTTATATGAAAGTTTACACCAAAATTGCCAACTCGCCGCCAAAGACTGGAATTGGGAAAAAGAGGAAGGTGTTTTGTTAAACATCTGGGAGCGTGTTTTTCAAGGCACCCGTAACACGGACTTCAGTTCGTGATTTTAACCTATTTGAGGAAGTATGGCAAGGTTGTTACATCGTCGGTAACACGGACTTCAGTTCGTGATTTTACCCCCGCACGAACTGAAGTTCGCGCTACCACTGGATGACCGTGCCCGCATAGGTCAGGCCGCCGCCGAATCCGAGGATCATGATACGATCTCCCCGTTTCACTTTGCCCGACTGTATCCCGTTGTACAGCGCCAACGGGATGGATGCGGAGGAGGTATTGCCGTAGTTGACAATACTTTCGAGGGTTTTTTCCAAGGGAAAACCGGTTTCATTACAGATGGCCTCTATAATGCGAAGATTAGCGCTGTGGGGTACAAACCAGTCGATCTGGTCCAGCGTGAGTCCGTTTTTGGCGGCCAATACCTTCATTTGTTCAGACATTTTGATGACGGCCCACTTGAACACCTTGCGGCCATTCTGCACAATCTTTCTGTTCATGCTAATGGGCTGACCGTCAATCTCTTTTGCAAAACCTGAAATGTACAGGTCGATACCGCCTTCTCCATTGGCGCCGGTGACGCAGGCCCCGATATTGCCGTTTTCCGATGCTTCGATCAATACAGCCCCCGACCCGTCGCCAAAAAGCATACAGGAAGAGCGGTCGGTAAAATCGGTTATTTTGGAAAGTGTTTCGCCGGCGATCACCAGGATTTTCCGGTGTGTGCCTGCGGCGATCAGCCCTTTTGCCAATACGATGCCGTATGAAAAACCCGCACAGGCGGCATACACATCCAGTGCGCCGGCTCGTGAAAGCCCCAGTTTGAATTGCAGTCGGCAAGCCACACTGGGCATCGGCTGATCAGGGGTCACGGTAGACACAATGATCATGTCTACGTCGTCGATCACCACCGAGTATTGCCGGATCATATCCTGCACCGCTTTTGATACAGAGGTTACTGGTGAATTCGTCTTCCTCCGTATGATAACGCGTGCGAATACCGGTACGCGACTGTATCCACTCGTCGGTGGATCTATGATCGCTTCAAAATATTGATTATCAACTCGTTTTTGTGGAACTGCTATACCTATTGCAGTCAGCCGGGCTTGTGTCATGTTGAACGATATAAAAGGGTCTGTTCGCACTGTCGTATTAGATGGCGCGAAGAAAAAGTGCATCCAAAATAGCTTGGTAATCGGAAATTATTGCCCGAGGTATCAGTTCAGGTAAGCAGCAACAAAATTAACAAGATCACACGCCTCTTTTTATTGCTATTTTGAAAAAAATAAAATTCAATAGATTATTTTTTTGAAATAAATTATTTAAATTAAAAATTTATTAATTCTTCACAAAAAAAGTATTTAATTCCAATTTAAAGAAGGAGATATGTAGAATACGGTTAAATTGACAAACCCGGATTGATACTCTCCGAGAGGTTTTTATACAAACCTTTCCAGTCCGGATGGTCCTGCAACAGGGCAAGGTGTCGCCGTATGGTGTCGGCGTCCCCCCGGATAGCCGGGCCGGTTTGCATACGCGCGGGGGAATCCTGCAGGGCTTTGGCAAGGGTTTCTTCCATCAGCGGGTGCAGGAGTTCGAAGGTAAGGTTTTTTTCGTCGAGCAGTTTTTCGGCAATGGAAAAACAGTGGTTGGAAAAATTATTGGCGAATACCGCCGCCACGTGTAACGCCGAGCGTTGTTCATCATTGACCCTGTAAACCAGGTTCCCGATGGTTTTGGCTATTTTTTTCAGGAATAACACGTCGTTTTCCTCCTGCGCGTCTACACAAAAAGGGATTTTCGACCAGACGGGGGAACGTTCGAAAGAAAACGATTGCAAGGGGTAAAAAACGCCGAAACGACCAAAAAAAGGTTTCAAAACGGCGCCCGGAGTGCCGCCGGATGTATGGGTCACCAGGGCATCCTGCGAAAAAGGAGCCAGCTGGCCGGCGACGTCGGCAATGGCGTCATCCCGCACTGCCAGAAGAATCCAGTCGGCGTCGGAAAGCAGTTCCGACCAGTCGTTCGTCCAGTTGCACTGCAGGGTCTGGGCAAGTAATTCGGCGTGTTCCGCCGTTCTGCTTATGACCTGAGCGACCGATAATCCTTTGGATTTCAATCGTTTCCCCAGGTGCCAGGCAATACGACCGGCGCCAACGATGACAATTTTGGCGGCTGTAGACATAAGGCGGAGCAGTGATTGTGAGTCGTGAAAGTATGGTTATTGCGTCAGCAAAGCATCACAAAGCCAGTTGGCCAATGCCTGGCGGTTGTTTTTTAATACTAAGCGTTGCTGGTCCCAGTCGTTGCGGATATTCCCGAGTTCAATAAAAACGGCTTTGGGGGTGGTGGTTTCTTTCAGCATATACAGATTCCGGGCGCTTACCGAGCCTTCATAGCCCCGCTGGCTGCGTTTTTTGACGTATTTCTGCGTAAACGTATTTTGCATGTGAAGGGCTAATTTTCGGCTGGGCTCACTGCCCGGACGAAAATAAAAAAACACGTCGGTTTTGGTGTCGCGGGTGCGGGAGTCCACGTGAATTTCGATCAATGTCTGGTTGTCGGGGCCTGCTTTGGCATTTTTGGCGGTAAAATCATTGATAACATCACAACGTTGCTGCAAACGCTCCTTTTGGTCGCGGGGAATATCCAGGTTTCCCCAAACCTTTTCGTCCTGGTCGCAGGAAAGAAACTCCTGATCGCGGATACCGTCGTTTTGATCCCGGACGATCATATACACCACCGCGCCGTGGCTGACCAGCAGCCGGACGAGCCGCAGGGATACGTCATAGGCGTATTCATCTTCACAAAGTGTGCGGCCCGAACGTTTGCCCTGCGCGCCCGAATCGGGCCCGCCGTGCCCGCTGACGATGTAAAACACCTTCCCTTTTAATTTCTGGCTGATAAAGGGCGTTTTTGCGTACTTTTTTCCAAAAATGGCGTATGATTTTGTACCCTTCACTAAGGTGCTTTTTTCCCCTTCCATTTTCAGGTCAACGGCTGCAGCCGCTACCGAAACTCTTTTATCCGTCGGACAGGTCAGTTCGTGCCAGGGCACCCACAATCGTTTGGTTTCCAGGAAATTATCAGTTCTAAGTCCGGCAGTCAGGGCGTTTTTGTTAAACGTTTCGATTCGTTTGGCCGTTCGCCAGTCCTTGATTCCCAGGGTGGTTCGGATGCTCTTTCCGTTGTACACGACCACTTCGACCGGAAGTTTATAATTGACGCCGGGTTTGATCCGGTAGTCTTCTTTCAGGTTGTTGATCTTGAAAAAATGTTCGAGGTTGCATTCGTATTCATACAAACCATAACGTTGCAACAAGGCGGGCAGGTCTTCACCGGCCCTGGCGGGCACTTCCAGGTAAATCTTGGGAGCAGCAACACCTTCCGGTCGTTTTTTTACGGAGCCCGGGGATTTTCCTGATTGACTGATGGCACTGGAGGTGAGAAAGATCAGGCAACACAGGATCATTCGGGACTGGTTCATCACAGGTGGAATACGATTCATGGAGTGCAAAAATGAGAAAACCTCCGCGTTTGGCGGTATAATTTTGGCGAAAACACCTTTTTATTCCTATTTGCCACAAGCGATATCGCCACGAACTGGATGGGACAGGGAAAATATCTTCATCTTTGCCCGGCAAAGCAGGAACATGAACAAATCAGCCATCATAACCCGCAACGACCGTTATACCCGCCGGGTGGAGCAGTTGCTCTCGGCCATGGAATTGTTTTCGGAGGCCAATCTCAACCAAAAACCGGCGGACGGCGGCTGGTCAGCCATTCAGACCATACATCACCTGTTGCTCACGGAAGAACTCTCCATGGCCTACATCCGCAAAAAACTGAGTTTTCAACCGGCACTTTCAGCTGCCGGCCCGGGTGCAGTCTGGCGCGGTTTTTTGCTGTGGGCTTACCTGAGCACTCCTTTCAAATTCAAGGCGCCCAAAAATGTCGGAGACGAAAACCTCCCGGCGTACGCCAGCTGGCTGACACCCGCATCCGCTGGCAAAATGCCCGCGCCGCCTGGGCTGATTTTTTAAAAAACATGCCGGAAGAAATGGCCGCCCAGGCGATATACAAACACCCCCGGGCCGGACGGCTGGGCTGGGCGCAGATGCTTTCTTTTTTTGAAACACACTTCAACAGACACCATAAGCAAATAATAAAAGCCCTTCAGACTTCCTGATGTTTCATCTTACCCATCCGTCTCTCAATATGCGTCTCTTATTTACCCTGCTTTTCGGACTGCTTACAGTCACCCTTTTTGCTCAGGAACCCTCCAAATCCGGCATCAAACCCTGCGGCACTCCTGCGGGCATCGATCCCTGGTTGAAACAATACTTTGCCCGACCGGAAACAGCCGTTACCGAACGGTCTTCGGATACCTTATACGTTGGGCTTCAGATACACCTGCTGGCAAAAGACAACGGATCGGGGCGTTTTTCGCCGGAACGGCTGCTTACCGCATTTTGTCAGTTGAACGCCGACTTTGCGGCTTCCGGCATCCGCTTCTTTTTAAAAACGACTGGAATCTGATCGACAACACCCTCTGGTACCAGCACAACACCATACCCGAAGGCATCGATATGATGTTGACCAACAACGTGGATGGAGCCCTGAATATCTATTTCGGCACCAGCGGCGGGCAACTGCGGTTATAACCTGCCTTATGCCGGTATTTCGATCATGCACAGCTGCGCCGGCACGGGGTCGCACACCTGGGCGCATGAAGTAGGGCATGCCCTCTCGCTGCCACACCCGTTCATTGGTTGGGAAAACACCAATTATTCATCGGGCAACCCCACCCCCCTTCAATTGACGTACAACTATACCTATTTCCACGATACCATAGATACCCAGACACCTGCGCCCCTGGATACCGCGCTGGTGGAATACCTCGATGGAAGCAATTGCACTGTTGCCGCCGACCTGTTTTGTGATACCAAACCGGACTATCTGAGCAATATCTGGCTCTGCGACGGCCAGGGCAACAGTACTCAGAAACAATACGACCCCGCAGGCTCGGAGTTTTATTCCGACGGCACCTTGTTTATGTCCTATTCTTCCGATGAATGCCAGAGCCGTTTTTCGGACGATCAAATGATCGCCATGCGCGCCAATTTATTATCGGAAAAAGTAGCCTGGCTGACGGACACTCCTGCGGAAGGCGATATCGCCGGAACGCCGGCATTACTTGCTCCGGCCGACGGCGAAAATGTGCCGGAAACGGGCGCCGTACTGAGCTGGTCGACAGTGCCCAATGCCACCCATTACCTGTTGCAATATTCCCGGATCACATCCTTTCAGGTGAAGGAATTTGAACTGGTGACGACCGATACCTCCTATACCATTGCCGCCGATTTGCTGGCCAACAAAACCTATTACTGGCGGGTGCGCCCCTTCAATCACTGGTATGCCTGCACCCCGTTTTCACCCCAGCAGAGTTTTGTTGCGGTACCGGTCACCGATGTCGCCCAGCCGGACCAGGACGGCTGGCGCTGTTATCCTTCTTTATTGACTCAGGGTGAGGCAATTACGCTGGAGTTGCAGGAAAACTGGCTGAACAAAAAAAGCCTTTGCGCCGTTTATGATGCCACCGGGCGGCAAATGTGGCAAACGGACCTGATACCCTCCGCTTCCCGGCTACGGCTCCAACTGCCGTCTGCAACCTGGCCGGCAGGCGTCTACCGGCTGATTTTTTCGGGAGAAAACGGCGTAAAAACACAAACACTCCTGCTGACCGGTGGATAAATTGTCGCCGGTTGGCCGTACTCCGATAGTCTTTTGTAAAAATTGCGCCCAAAAACAGACCTTTGCAAAGCAAACCAAGTCCAACTATTCAAACCGCTGTGTGTAATGCGAATCAGACTATTCGTTTTAGTTGTTATTATATCAGGTATAACTTCCGCCGGTAAGGCACAAAGCCCCGTGGCAAATCAGTGGTGCGGCTATACCGGAAAATCGGCCTGGCTGGATTGGTACCAGATGCACCGGGATGAAATCGTAAAAGACCGGGGCGCCGATACGACCTGGCTGTACGTTCCGGTGACGGTCCAGATCGTGGGCGACAACTCCGGAAACGGTTATTTTCCTTTTGAAAACGCCATCCGGGCCTTGTGCGAAATGAACGAAAATTTCGCCGTCGCGCACATCCGTTTTTATTTTGTGCCCGACGACGCCGTTCGTTATCTGAACAATTCCGCCTGGTATCAGCATGAATTCAGCGGCGGCAGCCAACTGATCAATCAAAACAAACTGCCCAACCGCCTGAACGCATTTGTAGTGGGCGACCCGGCAGGCAATTGCGGGTATGCCTGGCAAAACGCCATTGTCCTGGGCAAAAATTGCTCCGGCGCCAATAACACCACCTGGACCCACGAAGCGGGCCACCACCTGTCTCTGCCGCATCCGTTTTCGGGCTGGGAGGGTTTCCAGTGGAATTATGCACAACCGGCTCCCGATGAGATCGGCGGCCATGAAGTAGAAAAAACCGACGGTTCCAATTGCTATTTTTCGGGCGACGGCTTCTGCGACACCAAGCCGGACTACCTGAATGACCGCTGGAATTGCAACAGCAACAAAGAAAGCACGATTCTGCAGCATGACCCCAACGGCGAAGAATTTCGCTCGGATGCAAGCTTGTACATGGGATATGCCGATGATAATTGTGCCACCCGTTTTACGGAAGAACAAATCGAGGCCATGCGGTTCAACCTCTACGATGAGCACGAAAGCTACATCAACCAGACCCCGCCGTTCACCGAAATAGACGACGACGCGGTTGTGGGACTGGTCAGCCCCATTGACAGCCAATACGTACAATACAATAATGTCACACTCACCTGGAACCTTATACCGGACGCCAAGTTTTATGTGGTGGAAATCAGCCCCCTGCCGAGTTTTTCCCCCCGCGTATTCTACCAGGTCTTTTCTCCCCCGACCACCTCAACAACGGTCAAAAAAGGCCTGTTGAACAACTGGAATATGCATTGGCGGGTGCGGGCATACAACGAATGGGATATTTGCCAGCCGTATGACAACGTGCAGATAGGCGTTTTCAGAACAAAAAACCTGACCGCAACCAACGATCTGGAACGACTTGTTCTGGCTGAGTTATCACCCAACCCCGTTCCGGGAGGCCATCCCGCCGTGCTGAACATTACTTCGGATGAATCTATGGACGTGTCGATGCTGGTGGCCGATGCTGCCGGCCGGGTTTGTCAGAATCAGGCGATCCGGCTTTCTCCGGGCGAAAACAGCATCGGGATACCAACCGACCACTTGAGCGCCGGCTTTTACGTGGTGCATATGCACAACGAAAAGGGCTCGTTTATGAAACGTTTTGTGGTAACGGATTAGCAGTTTTCCATTTCGGATAAAAATAATTCAACTTTGCACCGCTCCGGTAGGTACTGCACCTTCGGAGCGGCGCTTTTTTAACCGGCACCAACAGGGCCATATTTCCCCCGTTCGAACATGGGCGTTATCCGACGGCAAAGCCTGAAACATTCGGCAGTCAACATGGTCGGCCTGATTATCGGCGGGGTGAGCACTTTATTCATTTACCCGCGTTCGCTCGAAACCAACGGTTTGATCGTGGTGCTGCTCCAGGTTGGGATGATTGGGCTGCCGTTGCTGACTTCCGGCGGCACCACGGTGGCGCTGCGTTTTTTCCCACGTTTTCAGGATAAAAGTAAGGGGCATAACGGTTTTTTGCCCCTGCTGTTGATGATGTGCCTCGTGGGTTGCCTGTTCACGGGTTTGCTCGCCTGGGCCTTCTGGCAACCTGTATCCGAGTTTTTGGTTCACCGGTCGAAAGGAGACCCGGCTATTTTGCAGCGATACCTCTGGGTGGCCGCTCCCTTAGCCTGTTTCTACTGCGTCGGGGTGGTTTTGAGCGTTTATTCCTATCATTTTAAACGTATCGTAGTCCCCTCCCTGCTGATCGATTTTTCCCAAAAAATCATCCAGCCTACCCTGGTGATTGCGGTTTGGCAGGAGTGGATTCCCCTGGGAGCAGCTGTTTGGGGAATGGTCATTCATTCTTTTTTGGTCATGGTGGGTATGGCCGCCTACCTGCGCTGGCTGGGTGAATGGCACTGGACTTCTTTCCGGCGTTTTCTGACGCCCGAGTTAAAGGGTGAACTGATCCGTTTTATCGGTTTCGGGGCTTTGGGCGGGTTTGCACAACAGATGGCTTCCAAAATCGACATATTTATGGTTGGCTCTTTAAACACGCTCGAATCGGCCACCATTTATTCCATCGCCGCTTATATCGCCGCAGCCATCGATATACCCACCAAAAGTTTGTACGCAGCCAGTGCTTCTTCCGTTGCAAAATACCTGGCAGACGACAACCGGAAGGAAATGGAAAATTTGTATAAAAAAGTGTCTATCAACCTTTTAGTGGCAGGTTTGCTCTTGTTTGGCGCGGTGTGGTTGTCGGCAGACAGCTTGTTCAATATCGTGCCCAACGGACACCTGGTCGCTTCGGGAAAATACGTGTTGCTGTTCATCGGCATTTCCAAGATCGTGGAAATGGCTACAGGACTCAATAACTATATGGTGTATTACTCCCGCTACTACCTGTGGTCGCTGATATCGCTGGGTATGCTTGCCATCGCCAATGTGGCATGCAACATCTGGCTGATCCCGCGGATCGGAATGAACGGCGCTGCGATTTCCACCCTGCTGTCCGTCACCTGTTACAATGCCGTCAACGTCGGGCTCGTCTGGCTCAAGTTTGGGCTTTTGCCCTTTTCGCGCAACACTTTTTTGGCGGTTTTACTGGCTTTGGCCGTGTTTTTTGTGGTACAGTTCATTCCGCTGACGGGAATCAACCTGCTGGACATCGCGCTGCGCTCGGGTTTATACGGTTTGATTTTGGTCTGCTCGTGTTGCGCCTGCGTGTTTCCCCCGACCTGAACGAGGGATTAAACGTGTTAATGGCCAAAAACAAATGGACCAAAAAATACCGGGTATGACGCACCGGGAGGTGACCGGGCAAGTACTTACTGTTGTGAAAAAATGAGGATCAGTGTGCTTTGTTCGGGACTGACGACCCGATCCACCCGCACGAACACCCCTTTTTCCACTTCCCGGTCTTCGCCGAGGCGCATATCCGCCCGGCGGGACTCGATCATATCGGCCCAGGCTTTGAGCGGCGCTTGTTTCCTGGAAAAAGAACTGAGGAAAACCAGTTGCCGTGTGGCTTCTTTCAACCACAGGGAATCGGCGAACTGGCTGAAGTTTCCGGGCACCGTAAAGCGGTATTCCTGACGGGTTTGTTCACACACGTCCTGGCTGATCTCCAGCATGACCTGGGTATCGAGCAGCAGGCTTTCCAGCGATTGATGGCCTTGTTTTTCAAAATTATACTGTAAAACATGCGGCAATCCCGCTTCGAAGATGGGGGCCGGTTTGTATTTGCAGGTTTTTTCACTGTTGCAGGAAAACAACCCCAAAAACAGGGAAAAGGATAAGAACATGCCGTTTTTGTTCATGGCTAAATTGCTGGTTTTTAAATATATGCCTTTTACTCCGGCAAAAGTAAATAGTTTTGCCCTCCCGATTCATTTGCCCATCCAAGTCTTATGTCCAGTCTCCTCATCCGGAACATCAAAACCCTCCAGCAAGCCGAAACCCTGCCGCGCCCCATGGTCAAAGGCGCCGATATGGCCGTATTGCCCTCGGTAAATGACGCTTACCTGCTGATAGAAAACGACAAAATTGCCGCTTTCGGTGTAATGGCCGAATGCCCGGAGCGCGCCGACCGGATCTTAGACGTAAGCGGCAGAATGGTTTTCCCCTGTTGGTGCGATTCACACACCCACCTTGTTTTTGCGGCCAGCAGGGAAGAGGAATTTGTCGACCGGATACGCGGGTTGTCGTACGAGGAAATTGCGCGGCGTGGCGGCGGTATCCTGAATTCTGCTCGGCGCCTGCAACAAACCCCGGAAGATGAACTTTTTAAAAGTGCCCTGCAACGCTTATACGAAGTCATCGGTTACGGAACCGGGGCGATCGAAATCAAAAGCGGTTACGGACTGACCCTGGAAAGTGAACTAAAAATGCTGCGGGTGATCAGGCGGCTAAAGGAAGTCAGCCCCATACCCGTCAAAGCGACTTTTTTGGGCGCTCACGCCGTTCCCGCCGAATACAAAGAGCGCCGAAATGAATATATCGATCTGGTAATCAATCAAATGTTACCCGTAGTGGCAGGTGAAAACCTGGCTGAATACTGCGATGTGTTTTGTGACAGGGGTTTTATACGGTGGAAGAAACCAACCGGATACTGAAAGCCGCAGCGTATTACGGTTTGAAACCCAAGATACATGCCAACGAACTGGATTATTCCGGCGGCGTACAGGTTGGCGTGGCAAATGGCGCCATTTCCGTTGATCACCTGGAATACACCGGCGACGCAGAGATACAGGCGCTTCTGGGCAGCAATACCCTGCCCACCCTGCTTCCATCCTGTGCATTTTTCCTGGGAATACCGTTTTCCCCGGCGCGTAAAATGATCGACGCCGGGTTGCCGGTGGTGCTGGCTACGGATTACAACCCCGGCTCCTCACCTTCGAGCCGGATGTCGTTTGTAGTATCGCTCGCCTGTATAAAAATGAATATGTTACCTGAAGAAGCGATCAACGCCGCCACGATCAACGGTGCGCGGGCCATGGAACTGGAAGCCGGTTTTGGCAGTATTGCTGTCGGCAAGGTGGCAAATGTGTTCATTTCAACGCCAATTCCGTCGCTCGCCTACTTTCCCTATGCATTTGGCAATAATCTTGTTGACGCCGTGATACTGAACGGAAAGATGTGGACGCCTCCCCGGCAATAAAAAAAGTTAAGATGGCGTTCTGAGGCGGTTTTCGACCACAGTTTGCTTTTTTGCAAACATTTATTTTGTGACGATATGTCGGATACCCGCGCTTTGTCTAATTTTGCGCCCACTGTCAATCAAATCCGGCTGCATCTAATCCACTTTTCCCTCCCCACAGTGTTAAAACCTCCCGCCGAAGACAGCACTAATCCTTTGACTCGCATCTGATAGTTTGTTTAAATCCCCGCTTTTCGGAACATATCCATCAACCTTTGTTAAATTTTTACTCACGCAATGCACAAGTTTCTAATCCCTCTATTCGCGTGCTTCATTTGCACGACGACGCAACTTCGCGCCCAGGTTCCCCAAGTCATCTCTGTCCCTTACAATTTCGATCCCAATTTTACACCCACGGACGCCGATGCTGCCGCCTGCAATTTCGCCGGCACCTTTACGCCAGGACAATTTCTGGGCAAATAACGACACCAATCTCGACACCATTTATCTCTGCCGGGGCGACTCGCTTTCCTCCGGCGGCAGGTGTGCCGACCTGACCGGTGATCCGAACGGCTTTACCCCTCCCGGTGTCGCTTACATTTTTTATTCCTGTACACCGACCATCGACGGCATGACGCTCCAGAATATTCTGGCCAACGATCCCTGTTTGTTGCTGGCGCCCAACAACCTGCCGTATTTTGCATTCGGGCAACCCAGCGGCGATATCTGGCTGTTCAACAGCGGCAACCTGCAAACCCTGTTCAACGGCGGGCAACCCGTGTTGCTCCACTTTGCTCCGGCCACAGTAGACGCCTGGCCTCCGCTTGATCCTTACGAACCGGTGTCGCCGGGTTTTCCGCCCGGCCCCTGCGTCAACGTAAATACGGCCGTCCAGTTTGAGGTCGTATACCTGAACGCAATTGTGGAAAGCGGCGTGTCTTCCAATTTTGGCAACGATTGCCTCGGAAAGTTCCGCATCAGCGGCGGTTATCCGCAGTGGAATACCGCTGCCAAATACACGATCGACATTTCATTGGCCAGCGACCCGACGGTTAAAGCATTGATTTACAACGCTGCCGACCAGTTGAAGCACAATGCGGACGTTATTTTTTCCGTACCGCAGGCCGGTATTTACAACGTTACGGTGGAAGACGGCAAAAGTTGCGGACATACGTTCCAGATTGCCATGAACGCCTGTAACGCCAGCGACAATGCCGTGCTTACTTTGCCGGATACAATTTCACCTCCGGGATCACAAATTTGTATTCCGGTAAACGTGGAAGGTTTTCAGATCGTAGGCGCTTCTTTTTCCTTAGATTGGGACCCAACCATACTTGAATATATAGGAGTGCAAAACCCCAATCCGGCTATCGGCACTTTCAACGCAGGCAACCTGAATACCCAGAATACCCTGTCGGGGCAATTGGGGGTCATCATTTACGATCAGGATACCATCGGCGCTGTAATCAACATTCCGGACGGGCAATCCATGTTCGAAGTATGTTTTCAGGTGCTCGGACCTATGGATTCGTGTTCTGTAATTACTGCCACGAACGCTCCTTCCCAAATCAACATCGAAGATCCGATCGGCAATTCCGTTGCACTTACGGTGAACACCGGGCAGGTATGTGTCGGTTTTTTGCCGTTTGAAATAGAAATTGCCGTGATCGATACCACCTGCCTCGGCACCGCTTCCATCGAAGTGACGGCTTCCGGGGCTGTGGAAGGTTATGAAGTGGTGATTTCCAAATTAGTCACCGGCCCCACCTCACTCGGCAATATTGCCGTGTCGGGCGGCACTTACGTCCGGACCGGGTTAACCAGCGGCGTGTATTCCATTTGTGTTACCGATAATAACGGTGTGGGTACCAGTGTTTTCTGCGATACCATTACGCTGGATATCCCGACGCTGGGCGCTTCCCTGCAAAACACCCAACTTCCCACCTGTAACGGCGACACGGACGGTATCGTAACCGCCATCGTTTCGGTGAGTGGCACTGCGGTTCCGAATCCGGGGCCGAATTTTACCTTTACCTGGACTCCCGCACCCGACCCGGGCACTCAGGAGTATTTCAACGCAGCAGCCGGAATCTATGCCGTTACGATTACGGATATGAATACGATGTGTACGGCGACGGCATCCGGCACACTTGATCAGCCTGCACTGATCACGGGGCAAAGTACCGTTACACCGGCTTCCTGCCCGGGCGTTTTTGACGGAGCGATCAGTTACGTGCCTCAGGGCGGCACTCCGTTTGCCGGCAACCTTTACCAATATAACTGGGAATACACCCCTTCGCCGACGATTCCGCCTTCACAAGGCCCCGCCGGCCAGGGCAATCCGATCGTGATCACCGATTTGCCGGCAGGTTCCTGGTTTCTTACGGTGACCGACGGCAACGGCTGCACACACACCGAGGAAATTATCGTCACCAACATACGCGAGGTGGAAGTATTGATGACCTCGATCGATAATACCAATTGTTTTGGCGACAGCACCGGCGCGGTATGTGTGGAGGTTCAGGAAACCCCTTCTTCCGCCAACCCGAACTACACGTTCTTCTGGTCGCCACTCGGGTTCCCGCAGACGGGCACCACGCCGCTTACAGACTGCTATTCCAACCTGCCGGCGGGCGATTATTTTGTGTTGGCCATAGACGCGATGGGTTGTGCCGATACGGCAACTTTTTCGGTATTGTCGCCGGAACCATTTTTCCTCGATACCATTTCGTTGCAAAGCCCCAACTGCACCTTTCAAAACAACGGTTCGATTACGGTACAGGGATTTGGCGGCACCGGTGGCCCCAACTATACCTATAACTGGAGTACCATGACCGCCGGGGCCACAATTAACAACCTTTTCCCAGGTGATTATTCGGTGACAGGTACGGATGCCAACGGTTGCGTGGATTCCCTGAATTTTACCTTGCAATTACCTCCGCCGCCTGCCATCACGGCTGTTGATTCCACTTCCGTAAAATGTGGCAGCGACGGATGTTTGTCCGTAACCGCCCCAACGGCAGCCACTTACAACTGGGCGACTATAGGAGGTCAGGTTGTGGGCAATACGGCTGAAATCTGCAATCTGATGGGGGACACCTTTGTAGTCACCATCATGGACAACCAGGGTTGTACCACCTCGGATACGTTCTCTCTGGCGCCGGTGACCCCGATGTCGTTTTCAGACACGACGATCATCAATCCTTCCTGTTTCGGTTATGACGACGGTCAGATCAGCGTTGGTGTGATTGACGGCCAGCCCAACCCCACCCCGCCCAGTTACAGTTTCCTTTGGAATGATCCGAGCGCTCAGGCTACCGGCACCCTTATCAATGTAGTTGCCGGCAATTACACCGTTACGGTCACTGATTCGGAAGGATGTACCCTGGCGGGCACTTTTGCGCTAACCGATCCGCTCCAGATCATTACCAATTTCAGTGTGCCGGTTCCAACTTCCTGCTTCGGCGTTTGTGACGGCGGCGTCACGATCACGGCGCAATACGGCCCCGCGCCGGGCATCCCGGGCAATTTTAATTTTGTCTGGGATGACGGCGGCACCAATGCTATACGCACCAACCTCTGCGCCGACACCGTCAGTGTAATTACCATCGACAGCGTCAATTGTTTTGCGCTGGATACAATCATCATCCCCGGCCCGCCGCCGGTGGAGTATGACACCCTGTATTCCATTCCCGCTTCCTGCGACGGGAGCGCTGACGGTCAGGCCATTGTGGCCGGCGCCGGCGGCAACGGCGGCCCGTATACTTATATGTGGGAAGGTGGCCCAACGACGGCCGTCGTGAACGGCTTGCCAGCAGATGAATACAACATTACCATTACGGACAACAACGGCTGTACCGAAGAATTTGCAGTGGAGGTCCTGGACCCGGACCCCGTTCAGGTATTGTTCGACGATCAAACTTCGGAAGATGTTGCCTGCGCGGGCGGCGACAACGGTGTGTTGGCCGTTACTGTAACCGGCGGCAATCCGGGAACTTATCAATACAAGTGGGAAGATGCCAGCGGCATGGCGGTTGGCAATACACAAGTTGTTGAAAATCTGAGTGCTGGAAACTATACGGTCACGGTAACGGATCCGAAAGGTTGCACCGGCGTCCAGACCCTGGCCGTCAATCAACCCCCGCCGGTAGTTGGTTCGTATATCCCCTGGGAAGAACTGCTTTGCAACGGTGATGAAACGACGCTGTATATCGATACGATCACGGGCGGCGCAGGTGGCCCTTACCAATTCAGTCTGGACTTCGGCGTCACACTCAACCCCGACTTCCCGGTATCGATGGGAGGTGGAGAACACTATATCACTTATATAGACCGCCAGGGCTGCGAAATAACGGATACCATATTTGTGATCGAGCCCGAGCCCATCGTCGTGACCTTTAACCCGATCGAAATCGAGATCGAACTCGGCGATTCCATTCAACTCAATCCGCTCATCACCGGCGCTGTGGTAGATACGTTCCTGTGGACGCCCACCACCGGGCTTCAAAACCCGAATTCGATTACACCGACGGTGTATACCTTTAACAGTCAGGCATTTACGCTGATCGTTTTTGACGCCAACGGTTGTGAGGGCTCCGGCTCCGTGCAGATCAATATCGACCCGAACAGAAATGTATACGTGCCGAACATATTTTATCCCGGCAACCCGAAAGGGCTGGATGATCACTTCAATCCGCAAGTGGGCCGGGGTGTCGAAACAGTCAACTATATGCGGGTCTACGACCGGTGGGGGAACCCTCATGTACGAGCGCAATTCGTTCTTCCCGAACAACGACAACCTTGCAGAAGGTTGGGACGGCAAATACCGCGGTGACTATGTGAACCCGGCGGTGTTCGTCTACGCCATCGAGGTCAGGTTCCTCGACGGACGGGTGCTGCTTTATCGCGGCGACGTGACGGTGATACGATAAGAAAAACTGATTTGAAATAACATACAAATGGGCCGTCTCCTCAACCGGAGATGGCCCATTTGTTGTAGGATGAAGTACCCGGAAAATATTTTATTTACGTCACTTCAATCCCGGCAAGTCGTTGATTGTCTGCAACTTGCAACAACCGGCGCCGATCGTTTTGCTTCAGGGCCGGTCTACTTTTTTCTTTTGCTTTTTATCCCGGCCCATGATGTCTTTTCCCTGGCGGGAATCCAGCACCGGTTCCGGCATGGGTGTTTCCGACATGACGTCGTTAAATACCTTGTCGATATATTTCCAGCGTCCTTTTTCAAATCGCAAACCGTCGTAACTGCCATCGGGCACGTAGGTAATACCTCTGCCGAAAGGACTTGGCACCGGAATCAGGTGATCAAACAACACCATTTGGTATTGCTCGTCCCAGTTGACCCGCACGGATGCTTCGGCGGAATATTCGAATAACAGGCGGTGCTCTGCCACTTTGGCGCCTTGCCGGTCAAAAACGGGCGATCCAAATACCGGTTTTCCGGCCTCATCGAAACGAAGCACCTCGATTACTTTCCTTTTAGTAAAAAATTCAAACGCGTCGTAGCCCATAAGCAGGTAGCGGCGGCCTTCTCTGGTATCAAACTGGCGCAGGTTGTAGTATAACGCGCCGTACCAGCGATCAGGCGACAAAGGTTCGTCTACCGGGCGGTCATCCAGTTCGTAACTCCGGTCGCGAAGCGGGTAAAGTTGCAGGTCGCGGCTGTTCATCTGGATGGCGCCGTAGTAGCGGTAGGTAGAGTCGTTGACAAACAGTTGCCAGGTGAATATCCGGAAACTGCTGTCCGGCGGCGCCATGATGGAGACACTTTTCAGGCGGTCGAACTGATACCGGAAGGAGTTTTCAACTTTCAGGGTGCGAACCAGCGCCGGGATCAGGGCCCGGCAGGCGGCAAAACGTTCCAGTTCGATGGAATCATTCACCACGGCATAGGCCAAAAGTGCCAGGGTATCTTCACCCGTTTTGATGCGGGCGACCGCTTCTTCGGTGAGTTTTCCGGCGGAAACGACCCGGGTTTGCGCCCGCAGGGAAACTGCTCCGAGCAGCAGCAGCGCAACAAAGGCAACTTTGAGTTTCAACGGCATAAGCAACAGGCTAAATTTGATGACGCCGAAAGAACGTGATGCCGGGCAAAAAATTGCCGTCAGCGGCCTCCATTGAAACGGTTTCTTACAGTTCGGCCAGCTTCTCCAGCAGCCATTCGTGGTTGACGGTAACGGCTTTATCGCGGGTGATTTCATCGCGCAATTTTCCGATGGCGTCTTTGTCGCCGGGTGCAAGGCGGGTCAGGCGGCGCACATATTTCAGCAGGTTGAGGTAACTGCGCCGGCGTTGCTGGGGCAGGTTTTTGTGGCGGTTGAGGAAAACCCGAAATGATTCGGTAAAAGAATCGAGGGCGTCGTGTTCGTCTAATTCGTAATACGTGATGGTAAGAATAGCCTTACTGATCAGGTTATAACCAATATCTTCGTATTCGATGTCTCGCAACAGGTCAAGTACTTTGTCGTATTTTTTCTGATACAAATAGACACGGGCCAAATTGAATGTATACGTATTTTCTCTCGTATCAACAGGCAAGTAATCCTTGTAAGTATCGACAAAAGACTCTGCCCAATCCAGTTTCCCGAGCCGCACAGCAACTCCAATAATATTATTGAAACGCCAGGGAGCCAGTTCTCCTTTTTCAAGAAATATTCCCTTTTTTATGGCATTTTCAAACAAGTTGAAATATTCCTGCAAAAACGGTCTGATGCCTTTGTTTAACTTGCCTGTACAGTAATGCAATGCGGAATCATATAATTCAACCGCTTCTTTTTGGGGCATGACCCCGCCATAAGTATCGAGCAGGGCTTTTAGTTTGTAATAGTTTTCAACGTTTTCTTCATCGAAGAGGGTGAGAAAAGTATAATAATAAACCGTTAATTCCGGAATGTCGTCAATAGGAAAATTCTGAAGGTAATGAACGATTTCATGTACAAAGTGAATATCGTATTCATAGTTACCCGTTTTGCGATGACTTAATGCCGTACTGTATAATTTCACCTTTTCAATCCAGTAAAACACGTCGAGGTTATAGGATATTTCCTCAATATTTGCCCGCATATTGACTTTCACGTCAAAATCCATCATGGCGTAATTTAATCGCTCAATCAGGTACGTGTTAAAATAGTAGTCCAGTGAACGATAAGGTTTTTTTTCAACCATTTCCCTCGCTTGCCGGAAAGCGCTGTTATACAGCACTTCGATCTTTCTTTGTACGACAAATTCCAAGGTATTAATGCTTTGCTTGGTTTCATCCCGGGCGATAATTTCCTGGGCCATAAACCCTTCCACCTGTTTCAGCAGATCGGAGCAATACTTGCGAAAATTGACGTCGTCGAAAGGTTCATCCGGAAAAAGTTTCTGCCACACGACCTCCCGGTCGAATCCGGGCTTTCCCTTTTCGATGTTCCTGAATAAAATTTCATACAACTTAGTCAACGTCTGGCTTTGGTTGAAATAAGGCGAATAAAGGTACTTCAGCAAACGTTTGTGTTCGGTGTTATCTAAGTGCTGGAGCACCTGATAGACCTTGTTGTTGTACGGTTCCTGTCGGAGGGTATCTTTTTTACTCGGCATGATATTTCTGAAAACGAACGGGTATTCGGCTCGTATTGTCCCGGAAAAACCGGGGGGAATATTTTTTCGACAGACGCGAGACGCGGGATAACCCGTGATGATTTTTTTTAAATCGTTGATTAAAAGAGAATTAGGGGTATTCTGTGCGATTCGTGTGCCAATCTGGCATCCACAAAGATATTTTTTTGTTTTTCGAGGGGTTTGGTTCGGTAGAAAACTTCTATTTTTGGTCGTTTTTAATTTAATACCGCAGCCATGAATGTACTTCTACACCAACCTCGGATCCGGGTGTTGTTGTTTGCCGTTCTCTTGATTGTAACAGCCGGTGTCCCCGTATCAGCACAGAGTGGAGCATACAAGAACCTGATCACAGCCCTTAACATCACCGTTTCAGACACGATCGCCGGCGTAAATCTGGGAATAAGTAAAGTAAATCCACTCGCACAAAACGGCACTGTTTCCATTTCAGTTCTTCAGTCCGGAGGTTCCGGAAGTCCTTACGTTTACAAGATTAATTACGCGCCGGACCCCGGATTTGTGGGGGTTGATACTTTTGCGCTTCAGTTGAATTACCTCGGTAATTACCCGTACCTGATTTATAAGGCATATCGTGTTTCCGTTTACCCCTCTTTAGTCACCGGGCGCCCTGATTTTGCGGTTACCAGCATCGGTACTCCCGTTTCGATCGACGTACTGGCCAACGACAGCGGCACACAGCTCCCCCTTTCCGTTTCGGGGATTCCCCTGGTCAACAACGGTACCGCCGTTGTCGACGCCTCCAACCAGGTCATTTTTACCCCGGCGGCCGGTTTTACAGGGGTTGCACACCTCAATTACGTGGTCTGTGACGCCCTCAATACCTGCAAAACCGCCCAAATTAACATCGGCGTCAACAACGGCGTTCCTCAAAGCGATACGGTTCGGTGGCTACCGCCAAAAACACAAAACTCGAAATTCCCCTCACCTATACCGGATATTCCGTATTTCAGTCGCCGGCCCACGGGACCGTCACCCTGTTAAGCGGACAGTCTTTCAGTTACGTCCCCAATTTTAATTTTAACGGGACAGATCAATTTGTTCTTTCGCTAAATGCTTCCGGATCAACGGTTTACAAAACAGTGTTGCTAGATGTTCTGAATACTCCCCATCAGAATACGATGGCGATGGACGATTATGTTTTTACACCTGTTGGTGAACCCCTCACATTTAATGTCCGGGACAACGACATCGGCAACCTCCTGGTAAAAAGTTGGGTAACGCCGGCCAATCTGCCGGGCGCCATTTCCAATACCAACGGCATCGGCAACGTCACTTTTACCCCCAATGCGGATTTTACCGGAGTAGCAACTTTTTCCTACCGCATCGGCAACAGCGACATCCCGAACCTGGAGATGGCCTCCGTCAATGTGATCGTCGGCAACATGAACCCGGCTGCGGCCTCCTACAACCTGACCACTCCGCGGGAAAGCCCCTTTGTGATCAATTATCAAATCCCGTTTATCGGGTTTGATTTTTCCGTCACCGACGCTCCGGATAACGGCTACTGTTCGTTTTTTCCCGGATTTACTACACAAAACATCAACGGTCAGTCGATTTCTGGCTTCAATTTGCTCGTATACACCCCCAACGCCGACTTTATCGGCACGGATGAATTTGAAGTAAATTATTGTGTGGCCGCTAACGGCATGTGCAGAAACGTAAAAATCACCATGAATGTCGTGGAGATATTTTCAGCCCCGGCCCCTTATTGCATCGGCGATTGTGTGTGGGTGGGCGATGTGAACAACGACGGCATAGTCAACAACAAAGACATCCTGCCCCTGGGTTATTATTTGGGTTTTGACGGCTTTTTACGTCCGGATGCCTCGCTGGAATGGTACGGCCAATATGCCGATGACTGGGAGAATCCGTTTACCGGGAGCCCCATCGACGTAAAACACGCCGATACGGATGGAAACGGGGTTATTACCACCGACGACACCCTGGCAATCAGCCTTTTTTACGACCAAACCCACAACCTGATCCCTTCCGTACCACCCACGTCCAAAGGATTACCTTTTACGTTCAAGGTATTGACTCCCGATCCGCAACCGGGCGACCTGGTGGAAGTGGAAGTGTCTTTGGGCAGTATCAACAACCCGGTCCCGGATTTATACGGCTTTACCTTCGACGTGTCACTCAGCCCGATCATCCTGGATTCGGCATTCCACATGACGTATTATGACAACAGTTGGCTCAATCTCAACTCGCCGTCCATGTCGTTTGAAAAAAATCCGAGAAAAGGCCGGCTTGAAACGGCATTTACACGCACAGGCGGCCTTTCGGCCAATGGGTACGGCGTGATCGGCAAATTTGACTTTATCATCATTGATATCGTGGATGGCGCCAAGCCGGGCAAAATCAAGGCAGGCAACAGCCGGTCCGTTACCATAGACATCAGCAACTCGGCCTACGTATCGGGCGACGGCAGCCTCAACGATGGAGGGAATTATTCCATACAAATACCGCTGAACCTCAAACAACGGCCACGGGAGCTCGCTCCGGCAACGGATCGCGATTTTTTCGTTTATCCGTCTCCTGCTTCCGATCGGGTGAGTATTCACCTCAACGGCGACGACCTGATCGAATCCCTTTCGCTGACCGATGCAACCGGCAAAGAAGTATACCGTTCGGGCGAATTAAACGCAGAACACTTCAACCTGAATGTGGCTGATTTGCCGGAAGGTTTTTACGTCGTTTCGGCCAGGACTGCTACCGGCAACTTTGTTAAAAAAATCCAGATACACCGGTAACCTTTTTGCCGGCCGCCTCGTATAAAGTATCATTCATGGCTAAATCTGGAAAAACCCGCTTCCTGAATGCAGGGGCGGGTTTTTTCTATCCAACGAAGTCTAAATCAAATAGTTGATCCCGAAAAACAAAACCAGGTAAATCCACAAGACATCGAGAAAGTGCCAGTAAATGGTGAGCAGCCGAAGTTTCAGGCGTTTTTCCGGGTCTGAAAAGTAAACAAGCACGGTGACGGGATCCACCATTCTTTTTTTGGCAGCCCGGTAAAAAAGGATCAGAAAGGGCAGTCCCGCGATTACGTGGGCCAGGTGGACAAAGGATATGAGATACAGATAACCCGTTGTGGTTGAAGTGTTTAATCCGATGTTATGCTGAAAAAGCCACCACCAGGCCACCGTTTGCAACACCATAAAAAAAAGCGAAAGCCAAATAGTTGTTCGCAGGTTTTGCTGATAACCTTCGGTGTTATCCTGCTGGTAGCAACGTTTGGCCCGCACCATCGTGTAACTGCTGCCCAACAACACGAGGGTATTCAAAATGAACAAGGCAGGCATTTGCACCGGAGGAACGTGCATCGTCACCCGGGTATAGATGTAGGCAACCGTCAGGGCCAGGAACAGGGCGGACAAGCCGAATAACAGGACGAACAACATGACATTGTTCGGATGAAACAAAAATTCGTTGTCCTGTTGCGTCTGGTTTTGTTTCATACAACATGCTTGTTTACAAGGAGATAAGTGTGATAGCGGTCAGTGCCAATACGATCCCGAGCCAGTTGACCTTCGACAGATGTTCATGAAACAAGCCGACCGCGCCTATAGTTGTGACTAAGATGATGCCTACGTTTACCACCGGAAATACAAAGGAACCTTCCAGCCCGTTCCCCAAAGCCATCAATAAAAAAAGCATACTGCCATAATTGGGAATTCCGAGAAGTATCCCCCCGGCTACGTTGCGCCAGGAAAATAACAGCCGCCCGCTGACCCATCCTGCCGAGGCTGTTAACAGCCCCAGCAACCCGGCAGTGCCAAAAATCGTGCTGATAAACACCGGGTCACCCACGGCCGTATAAGATTCCTTTTGCACAATAACGAACAATACTTCGAGCACACCGGACAATATCCAGGTAACAAGGGGTATCCACCACAAACCACCCCGCCCCGCCCCGTTTTTGGCGCTTTCTTTGCCGGAAGGCACATTAACAAAGATAATGGCGGCCAGTGCCAGCACAAATCCAGCGATTTTACCCCATCCCGATGATTCGCCGTAAGCCAGAATGGCAAACGGCACCGTCATCAGAATGGACATTTTTTGCATGACCTGGCTGACCGTGACGCCAAAATACCGTACGGTAGCCGCTGCACCGTTAAAACCGGCGATAAATATAAAACCCAGCGCCAGCGCATACGGCATCCAGGGAGATTCAAAATCCGAGCCGGCGGTTGGAAAACGCCCGATCTGAATCCAGCCGCAGGCAACGCAGGTGAAATAATTAAACACAATCGCCTGGAAACTATCCACCCCGAATCGCTGAAACAGTTTGAAAATAAAACCCAGCAAAACGGAACACAAAATCGACAAGATGAGGTATAGCATAAAAATCAGGTGTTTGGCTGGCAAAAGTAGTGTGGCCGGCCTCGTATGAAATCGGTATTTTTGCACTGTTTGGTAAAAGTGCAAAAGTAAATGGGACATTACCGATTTCTCCGGCTCTGTACTTCCCGGACCAAAACATAATCAAAAACCGAAACGATGCGAAGGATTTTCCTGTATTCCTTTTTCCTGCTGCTCATTTGTTCCTGTGCACGAACCACCCGTTCCGGCCGGGAAAAACTGGAGGAAAAAGGCGAACCATACGATTTATTCGCTTTTCAACGCTCTTTTCCCGACCGCGATTTCGACTGGCAGGGCTGGCGGAAGGCGCTGGTGCGCACCCGGAAGGAGTTTGCCGTACAGGAGCGCGGCGTTTCCGATTGCACGGGGGCTTCCGCTAACTGGACCCTGCAAGGCCCGGCCAATGTAGCCGGGCGGGTAAATACGCTGGCGATCAAACCCGACGATGAAAACACCGTACTGGCCGGATTTTCCGGCGGGGGCATTTTTAAAACCACAGACGGCGGCACAAACTGGCACCCGGTTTTTGACGATAATCCCGAACTTTCCATCGGCCACATCGCATTTGACCCCGGCAACCCGTCCGTGGTGTACGCAGGCACCGGCGACCCCAATATTCCATCCATCGTATTTAACGGCGACGGAATTTATAAAAGCACCGATGCCGGCGAAACCTGGCAACACCTCGGGCTGTCGCAACAGGGCATCATTTCCAAAATCCGGATCGACCCCTCCAACCCACAAGTGATCTATGCCGCCACCATGGGCAACCCCTATGTGCGCAACAATGAACGCGGGGTTTATAAAAGTACGGACGGTGGTCTTCACTGGCAGCAGGTATTGCTTGTCAGCAACCAGGCCGGAGCCAGCGACCTGGTGATCAATGCCGCCAACCCACAGATTTTATACGCTTCGTTTTGGGATCGCATCCGGAGTAACGTGGAGTCCGTGGTGTACGGCCCGCATGCACGGGTGTACAAAACCACGGACGGGGGCGCCACCTGGACCCAACTCGGCGGGGGGCTGCCCACGGGTGTTATGGGCCGCACCGGGCTGGCGATTTCACAACAAAACCCCGACAAGGTATACGCCATTTTTATTGATTCACTTTCCACACCCGGCGGTTTGTACAAAACCACGGATGGCGGCGCCAGTTGGAACCCTTTGGATATCAGCGCTTTGGAAGATAAATGCAGCGATTTTGGATGGTATTTCGGGAAAATATGCCTGAATCCCGCAAACGACGACGACATCTTTTTCCATGCCATTATATTATGGAGAAAAATGGCCGGCGTCAATAACTGGTCGATCGCTTCGGGAGGCCATGCGGACAGCCACGACCTCGTTTTTTCCTCCTCAGGGCGCCGGTATTGGGCCAATGACGGCGGGGTGTACCGCAACGATCCCGGCCAGTCGGGCTGGACGAAGTGCATCAACCTGCCCACCACCCAATTTTACCACACCAATTACAACCCCCACCAACCCGGCACGTATTTCGGCGGCGCACAGGATAACGGCATCGTAAAAGGAAACGGCACGGGTATCAACAACTGGGTTTCCGTTTTTCCGGCGGATGGCTTCCGGAGCGCGTTCCATCCGAACGATCCCAATACGTTCTGGATCGAAATTCAAAACGGGAATATCCTCAAAACTGCGACCAACGGTGACAGCTGGACCTTTGGCCAGCCTTGTCTCGGCACCACCGACCGCTGCAACTGGGATACGCCGTTTTTCCTGAGCAGTTTCAACCCGGAAAAATTGTATGCGGCTACCTACCGGGTTTATTTTTCCTCCAACGGCACCTCCTGGGGGTCATTTCCGGCGACCTGACCGACGGGATCGTGTACGAGCCGCGATTCCACACCATTTCCTGCCTGGCGGAATCACCGGTACTGGAAGACAAACTGTTCGCCGGCACCTCGGACGGCAACGTATGGCGCCGCGAACCAACCACCAACTGGATAAAAATTACGACCGGATTGCCGGATCGCTACGTCACTTCCATTCACGGCTCCCCCACCCTTTCCAGCCGGGTTTTTGTAACCCATTCCGGTTTCCGGGACAATGAAATCATCCCACACATTCACCGGTCGGACAACAACGGGCAAACCTGGACAAACATCTCCGGCGACCTTCCACAATTGCCTGTCAATGACTTGTTTGTATTGCCCGGACATGCAGATTCCGTGCTGTTTGCCGGCACCGACGCAGGGGTTTATTTCAGCCTCAACAGCGGCGCAAACTGGGCACGGCTCGGCGCGAACCTGCCTTTTATCCCCGTATTCGACCTGGAACACAACATTGGGAAAAACGAATTGGTCGCAGCCACATTTGCCCGCGGCATTTGGTCTTTTCCCCTCGATTCCACCTTCGTGCAACAAAATCAGCTGACGGTAAGCGTCGGCGGAAACATTCAAACGGAAGGCAGCGACGGAGTAGGCAACGTACAGGTGAACAACCAGACCAGTGCCGGCGACGGTAGTTATACGATCCCCGGCGTGCCCGGATGCCAGCCTTATACCCTGACGCCTTACCGGAACGATTTTCCACTAAACGGCGTCAGCACTTATGATTTGGTGTTGATTTCCAAACACATACTCGGGCTGGAGGCGCTTGGATCGCCCTATAAAATAATCGCCGCCGACGCGAATAAAAGTAAATCCGTGACGACATTCGACATTGTTGCCCTGCGCAAACTGATCCTTGGCATCGACACGGCTTTTGTGAATAACACTTCGTGGCGTTTTGTACCCGGCGGTTTTGTTTTCCCGGACCCGCTCAATCCTCTTCAAACAGACTTCCCGGAGCAAATTTCCGTACAGTTGCAGGCCATACCGGTGACCGGATCGGATTTTACGGCGATAAAAATCGGCGACGTAAACAACTCGGCAATTCCGGCCCTGGCGCCTTTGCCTCAGGAACGTATCGCCGGAGAATGGCCGATATACCTGCAAAACCTTGATTTTGAGGCCGGAGACCGGGTCATTGCGGAATTTTCCGGCGCGCTCCAGAGCCTGGCCGGCGTACAGCTCTCGCTGTTATTTGACACCGATTACCTGGCTTTTGAACGCATCGAACCCCTTGCAAGCGGCCTCGATGCAGGCAATTTCAGCGCCCGCGGCGGCGGCGAAGGACTGCTGACTGCCAGTTTTGAAAACCCGCTGGTGTTTCAAAAAGTATTGCACTGGCAGCACAATGAAACCGACCTGCCGCTTTTTCGGGTTGTTTTGAAGGCCAAAACGCGTGGAAATCTGGCCGAACACGTTTTTTTGCGTGAAGCCCCCACACCCGCCCTGGCTTTTTTAAGCGACGGCAGTGTATTAAAACCGGTGCTCAGTTCGTTCGAATCCGCCGCCGGGGCAGGCGTGTACACCTGGCCGGTACCCTTCGGACGCGCAGGCTTGTGGATGGGAATTACCGGTGACCCGGGGGAATCGCAGGTCGTCCGTATCTTCGACAACCGGGGAAATCTGGTGGTTGAAAAAAGTTGTACGGGTACAGAAACTGCCCGGACTTTATTTTTTCCAGCCGAAAGTTTTCCGGGGGCCGGGACTTATTATTACCGGGTAACGGGCAAAACGGAACGTTCCGGCAAACTGATTCATATCGACTGAGCGCATTTACCCGTATTTTTTTTCCGGAAGAAATAAAATACCGGGTGGTTGTCGTTACTACCTTTGTCAACATTAAACAGTGGATAACATTAAAACTTCAAAACATGATGCGCCAAACCTTCTTTACATTCAGTTGCATAATCACCCTCGCCTTAAGCGGTGTGGTTTCCAGTTCCTTCGCCCAGAAAACGCGGGAGGAATTTGGCAAATGTGGTTATTACGCCGACTCGTTTCAGGGTCGCCCCACCTCCAACGGTGAAAAATATGACAAAAACGCCCTTACCTGTTCGCATAAAAGCCTGCCTTTCGGCACCAAACTGCGGGTAACCCGTCTCGACAATAAAAAATCGGTCGTGGTGCGGGTCAACGACCGCGGGCCTTTTATCGAAGGATACGTCGTGGATGTTTCGGGGGAAGCGGCCGAAGAACTTGATCTGCTCAAGGTAGGCACCACCCGTGTAAAAATTGAGGTGCTCGATTCGGACGCGGCCCTGGAAAACGGTACAACGCAAAAAACGGTCGCCGCATCCGAAAAAACCCAATTGCTTGTGTCGCACCGGGAAAAAGCCGCCGATAAACCCGTCACTTACAACTCGGAAGACCCAAAACCGGCCGCCAACAGTAAAAGTGTGGCCAAATCAGGGGCGACAACGTCCGCCGAGCCGACTTCCAACCTGTATAAAGTAGATATCAAAAAATCTGAAAAAAGCGGGTACGGTATCCAGGTCAGCACGCTTTTGGATGCCAACAACGTACTGCCGATCATCAACAAACTGCAAAGTCAGTGGCCCAACAAGGTATTGGTGAGTGTGATCAGCGACGAAGAGAATAATGTGAATACCTACAAAGTGATCGTCGGCCCGTATTCGGACAAAAAAACCGCCGAAACCCAGCAAAAGTTGGTGGCCAAAAAAGGCTACAAAAAAACTTTTATCGTGGACCTGAGCGAGATTTGAGGAAATCTGTTCGGGGGAAAGGATCGGGCAGAAGAAAATATGACGAATGCCCGGTGTTTTCTCTCCGGTAATTTTTTGACAGGATTTACAGGATTTTTATATCAAAAACAATCCTGTAAATCCTGTCAAAAAAACCGGCGAGCCGCCTCTTCTGGCAAGAAAAAAGTCTTTTACGCCGAAAAAGAGGTGCCGCACCCGCAAGTGGACGAGGCGTTGGGGTTGTTGAACGTGAATCCGCGGTTTTCGAGGCCGGTCACAAAATCCACTTCCATACCCAGGAGGTAGATCGCGTGTGCCTTGTTCATCACGACACGGATGCCGTTGATCTCGAACAGGTCGTCGTTGTCTTGCGCCTGGTCGAAACCCAGCACATAAGAAAATCCGGAGCAGCCGCCTCCTTTTACCCCCACGCGCAGACAGTAGTCGGCAGGAATATTTTCCTGTTGGCGAATCGTGTTGAGTTGTTCAACCGCTCCATTGGTAAGCATGATTGGAGCGGCAACGGCAGGTGTATCGAGCAAAGTTTCCATCAGAAGTATAAAATAATAAACGCGCAAAAGTACAACGACAAAACGATTAAGCAGGCGAAAATGTTTAAAGACTCCTGATTACCTTTGCCGCCCGTTTAAAAAACTGCGCGTTCGATATGGAAATGTTTTTGGAACTTTTGAAGTACACGATACCCGGCCTGGTCGTATTCACCACCGCTTATTTTTTGTTAAAACTTTATCTCGACGACCGGCTCAGGCAGGAACTGGCTTCGCAGCGCAGTGAATCCCTGAAGATCACCCTGCCGCTCCGGTTGCAGGCCTACGAACGGCTGATCCTGCTTTGTGATCGCGTCGCCATCCAAAACACCTTGCTCCGTATCCGTATGCCGGGGATGAAAACGGGAGAACTGCGCGGCGCTTTGATGCTTTCTATCAGCCAGGAGTTTGATCACAACACCTCCCAGCAGTTGTACGTCTCCGATACCCTGTGGAAAATAATTACCCTCGCCAAAAACGAAACCCTGGGCATCGTGAGTGAAACGGCGCCCGAACTCGACCCGCAGTAGGATAGTGCCCGCCCCCTGCGTCGAAACAACACAAGCCGAAGTCTTGCGCGTGTTTATTTTTACTGCCCGATAAGAGCAAGCGGATGTTCGTTAACCCTTGATGGTCAGCCGGTTCCGCATAATTCACGACCCGGATTGTCGTTATTTTTTTGAATTTTAACACTTTACGGCAACCACACTAAATTTTTAATTTTTACCAAAAACCTTCTTTTTTATCAAAAAATCTGATTATTTTTATTTTTAATCTCAAAAAATACACTTTAATCCAAATAAAACAAACCAGCCATTCCGGGCAATTTGGCCCGGCAAGGGGGATACAATCCTGTCCCGGCATAAAAAGCAGCGGTGAAAAATTTTTTGTCGAAAAAAAAGTGAATTCTCTTTTCGAGTATACCAAGAAATGACAATCTTTGTCTCCCTGCTCGACTGAACATCTTAATTACAAATAACTGAATTGGGAATTTCCCTTCTTCCAAATGCTACATCAGGTATGACGAGAGACTGCCGGATGGTGTGGGACGACTGTCTGCGCATCATCAAGAAAAACGTAAGCCCGCAGAGCTTCAAAACGTGGTTTGAACCAATCAAACCGGTGCGATTGGAAAATGAGGTGCTTACCATTCAGGTGCCCAATAAATTCTTCTTCGAATGGCTCGAAGAGCACTTTGTGCAACTGTTGAAAAAGAGCATTCGCCAGGAACTGGGCGATCGGGGAAGGCTTGTCTACCACATACCTGAAAACGGCAATTCCCAGGACATTTCCCTCCAGGCGCCGACGCGAATCAGTTCCAAACCTTCGTCTGAAAAAGACAATGAGCCGGTCCCCGGCGTCTTCGACGCGGAGATGATCAAAAATCCCTTCATCATACCGGGGATCAAACGGATCAAAATTGACCCGCAACTGAATCTCGAATATACTTTCGACAGTTTTATCGAGGGCGACTGCAACCGCCTGGCCCGGAATGCCGGTGTGGCGATTGCCAAAAAGCCGGGAGGAACCGCCTTTAACCCGCTTGTCATTTTCGGGGATGTGGGTTTGGGCAAAACCCACCTGGCTCAGGCCATTGGCAACGAAGTAGTGCGTTCCAACGATTCAAAAGCCGTTTTGTACGTTTCCGCCGAAAAATTCACCAACCAGATCATTCAGGCGATAAAAAATAACTCCGTCAACGACTTTGTCAATTTTACCAGATGATCGACGTGCTGATCATCGACGACATTCAGTTTTTGTCGGGAAAACAAAAAACGCAGGAGATTTTCTTTCACATTTTCAACCAGTTGCATCAAAACGTAAAACAAATCGTTCTGACCTCCGACCGCGCGCCCAAAGACCTCGAAGGTATTGAAGACCGCCTGATTTCCCGTTTTAAATGGGGCCTGAGCGCCGATTTGCAGGCGCCCGATCTCGAAACCCGTATGGCCATCCTGGAATCCAAAATGGAAGAAGAAGGGGTAGATATTCCCACGGATGTCCTGGAATTCATTTGTTACAACATCAAAAACAACATTCGTGAACTGGAAGGGGTGATGATCTCCCTGCTGGCACAATCCACGCTGATTCGCCGCGATATCGACATGGACCTCGCCAAAGAGGTGATCCGGAATTTTGTGACGACCATCAATAAAGAAATCACCGTTGAGTTTATCCAGTTGCTGGTTGCCGAACATTTCAACGTGCCGGTGGATAAACTCCACCATGAAACACGCAAACGAAACATCGTAATTGCGCGACAACTCTCCATGTACCTGGCCAAAAAACTGACCAACAAATCGCTCAAATCCATCGGCGAGCAATTTGGCGGGCGCGACCACAGCACTGTAATTTATTCCTGCAAAGCCGTACAGGATATGATGGATACGGACATCATTTTTAAAGACACCGTGGAAGAAGTGGAAAAGAAACTAAAAATGAGTCTCAACACCTGAAATGTATAGCCAATAAGTCAATTACGGGCGCTTTGTGTTATACCTGCACGAGGCACCTTGTTCCTGCGGGCGGATTCCGGCCGCATTTTTTTTGCCTGTACGCAACCTGGGGCATCCGTGCCTCGTGTAGGTAAGCAGAAGTGGCCCTTTGTCACTTCCGTCCGGGAGCAACATGACCAATTTTGACGATTATTTTGCCGGCAAACTCCGCGAAGAATACGATTTTCCCCATCGGGATCAAAACTGGCGTTTGCTCCAAAAACGGCTCGAAGATTTCCGGGTTCCACTTCGTTTTCACCAAAACATTCGGTTCTGGAAGGTAGCCGCAACTCTTGCGCTGTTGATCAGCAGCGGGCTCGCCTGGGCCCTGTTTTCCGGCCGGCAGGACAATGCAACATTGCGCAGGCAAATTGCCTTGCTCAAATCATCAAAACCTGCCACACCCCCCATTGCGGCTATTCTACCGGATAACACCTATGTTTCACCCGCTTCACAGGGCGTTTTATCTCAAGCGGCGGATGTAAACGCCGGTGAGCATCATCCCGTTTTTCACCTGACCCAAACGGTACAACAGCAAGCAAACCCCCCCCCCCCACCCCCCCCCCCCCACCCCACCCCCCGGGAATGCGGCCCGCGCGGCCCCCCCTGTTGCAGAAACGCCCCGCGTTCCATTCGATTCTTTACATGCACCTGTACAAACCGAACCCGGCAAAACTGTTGTGTCAAGCGATTCCCCTGATATTGCTCCAAACGACTCCATACAGGCACTTGTACAAACTGCCCGGACAGACTCCGTTGCCCTGACGACATCGCCCGGCAAGGACACCGTAACGGCAGCCACAGCCGGGGCTCCCGTCATCCGGCCGGTTCATCCGCTTTCGCGCCTGCGGGTGGGTATTCAGGGTTCGGTGGGTTTCCCGCTACCGCGTGAAAAGGGCGTTTCACTGATGACGGGCCAGGGTTTCCGGGCGGAATTTGCCCTGTATAAAAACATTTGGCTGAGTGCGTCGGTCGACTGGCTGCACTTCGATGTATGCACCGACAAGTTTGTTCCACGGGTTCACCATTCTCACCACCAACCCGACACTTTGCACGGGAGTCCGGACAGCAAATTAGTCCGGGTGGAAAGTACCCAACGCCGGCAACAAATCGGATTGGGGCTTCGGTACACGCTCCCACTTCGCACCTGGCTAAAACCTTCCGTCCGGGCCGCCTACACCTGGGTACACGGCTCGCCGGAAACCATCCGTTTTGAATTCAAAAACCCATGAAAAACGACCCGCCGGAATACCTGGTCCGGAAAAATGACGGCGGGCAATTGGGCGATCTGCTCAAAATCGGGGTCGGCCTGGAGTACCTGACCCATGACTGGGTATTTGGCCTGTGGGCCGACTATTCCAAAAATATCGCAAAATCAGACGCAGGTTTTGATGCGCTGACCTTGCAGGCGGGCCTTCTTTACCGGTTTAACTGATTTCCAAATAATTGAAATTCAATACAATACGACGCAAATGATAAAAAATTTGATCAGCTATCTTGGAATAAAACTGGCTGCGGCAATTTACCGGTTGTATGGCAATGACGAAGAAATGCCCGATTGACAGGTCATGGAGTTTTGCATCTCCCGGGCAAAAAGTTGCCCTTTTGCCTTCGTGAAAAATTGATTTCGAAAAAAACCAATGGCCAAAAAGGGTCGTAAATTTGGATAAGCAAGTTCGATCACAGGAACCTGTCTCATCCTTTTTTCACCATTTTTTGCCAGAAATGAAAAACAAACTCGTCTTCACCCTCACCGCACTTTTATTTTCCATTGCAGCACTTGCCCACAACGGTTCCATTAACGGCCAGGTTCTTGAGAACGGATCGGGACTTGAACTGCCGGGTGTAACAGTTCGCCTCGAGCCGGGCAATCATTTCACCACCACCAACGCCTTGGGTTTTTTCGGTTTTACCAACCTCGCTGCCGGGTATTACACGCTGACCATCAATTACATCGGGTATGAAACCAAAACCCTGGAAAATGTTTCGGTACGCGATGTGGAAACCACCGTTTTGCGGATTGAGATGACTCCCGCCTCCGTCGATCTTCGCGATGTGGAAGTGACCACCACCGTATCCCAACCCTTCCAAAGCATCAGCGCATTAGACATCCGGACACGGCCGGTTACCACAACGCAGGATGTCCTGCGCCTGGTCCCGGGGCTTTTTATCGCCCAGCATGCCGGCGGCGGCAAAGCCGAACAAATGTTCCTGCGCGGTTTTGACATCGATCATGGCACAGATATTCAACTTTCTGTGGACGGCATGCCCGTCAATATGGTGAGCCATGCGCACGGGCAGGGTTATGCCGACCTGCATTTTATCATTCCCGAGATCATTGGCACTGCAGATTTTAAAAAAGGGCCGTATTACGCCGATGCGGGAGATTTCACCACGGCCGGCTTAGTGCGGTTCCGGACCGAAGACGTGTTAAAAAGCAGTTTTTTAAAGGTAGAAGGCGGGCAGTTTGGCACCGCCCGGGCAGTCGGCGGATTTAATTTACTGGGTAAAAGTGCGGCGCGGCGCAATCAGCACGCCTACCTGGCTTCCGAAACGTATTATTCCGACGGCTATTTCGACAGTCCGCAGGCATTTCGCCGCCTGAATTTATTTGGCAAATACACCGCTTTATCCGACGACGATCAGCGAATCAGTTTGTCCGCTTCGGCTTTTCAAAGTTCCTGGAATGCATCCGGGCAAATCCCCGAACGCGCCGTTGAAAGTGGCCTGATCGGCCGTTTTGGCACCATCGACGACAATGAAGGAGGGTTAACCAGCCGGTACAATTTTAATTTTGAACACATTAAAAGCCTGAATAACAATTATTTGTTAAAAAATCATCTGTATTACACCGACTATTCCTTCGAGTTGTATTCCAATTTTACTTTTTTCCTCAACGAGCCCGAAAACGGCGACGAAATCCGGCAAAAAGAACACCGGCGGATCTTCGGTTACAACGGCGCACTCCAGTTGGACGGTACCTTGGCCGGAAAACGGCTTTCCACAGAAGCGGGCATTTTTATTCGATACGACAAGGTGGAAGACAATGAACTTTCGCGCACCCGGCAACGCCAGTTTACTCAATACCACATTTCGCTGGGAGACGTGGACGAAACCAATACCGGCGCTTACCTCAGCGCTACCTGGGAACTGGCGCCCCGCTTCACGCTTAATGCCGCGGCCCGGGCCGATATTTTCCAGTTCTCGTACGAAAACGAACTCGATTCCCTCTTCCATCCGCAACAGGTGACTGCCGGCATCGTCAGTCCCAAACTCAATTTATTTTACGACCTGAACCCCGCCGTAAGGTTGTACCTCAACAGCGGCTTCGGCTTTCACTCCAACGACGCGCGGGTCGTGGTCCCGCAGGACGGCAAACAGATACTTCCCAGGGCGCTTGGCGCCGACCTGGGCGCCATCTTCAAACCCGCTCCGGGCCTTTTGTTTAATGTAGCGGGTTGGTACCTGCACCTCGACCAGGAGTTTGTGTACGTCGGCGACGAAGGCGTTGTGGAGCCGGGTGGCAAAACCCGCCGCTTCGGCATCGATCTGTCGGCGCGGACGCAGGTGTTCCGCTACCTGTTTGCGGACCTGGATGTGACGTACTCCAATGCCCGCTCCACGGAAGAACCCGAAGGCGCCCGGTACATTCCGCTTGCACCGCAGTGGACCGGCACGGGTGGTATCAGTTGGGACAAAGGCAAGGGATTTTTCGGGAGCCTGCGTTACCGGCTGCTTGGCGATCGTTCGGCCAATGAAGACAACAGCCTTACCGCCGGGGGATATTTCCTGCTGGATGCTGTAACCGGTTGGAAAACAAGTCGTTGGGAGTTCGGCATTTCAGCGCAAAACCTGCTGAATGCCGAATGGAAAGAAGCGCAGTTTGAAACGGAATCCCGCTTGCCGTTTGAAACGGAGCCGGTGGCGGATATCCACTACACACCGGGTACGCCGTTTTATGTAAAAGGATTTGTGCTGTTCAGTTTTTAACGGTTTGAAAAAATCCATCCGGGCCTGACGGTCGTAAGTCTGTGCAAACGAACATTTCCAAAAAGAAATCAACCATGCACCGCTCGATTTTTTCTCCAACATTTCTGCTGCTCATCACCTTATTCTTCACGGCCTGCACCCAAAAAGGGGAGGTCAAAACGGCCAAAGCCGGACTTTCCGCCGATGAAATTGCCGCCGCTGTTCCGAAACTGCTCGATCGCAACGAGGCCATTCGCAACGGCAAAGAATGGGACGACATTCAAAATTACTACGGCGCCCAGCGCAAGGCCATTGCCGCCAACCCCGATGCCTTAGAGCCGCGCTTGAAATTAGCCGAACTCTTCATCCAGGAAGCGCGGGTTACCGGCGAGCACCCCCACTACTATCCCTCGGCCCTGACCATGCTGGAAGAAGTGCTCGCCCGCATTCCGCAGGACAATATCGCTGCCTTGCCGGCGGACCGGAAAGACTTCCTTTTTCGCGCACTGGCTTCCAAAGCAAGCGTGCAACTGTCCCTCCATGATTTTTCCAACGCCCTGGAAACCGCTTCCAGGGCCGTGGCGATCAACCCGCACAATGCCCAGATTTACGGCGCACTTGCAGACGCCCACGTAGAACTCGGGCAGTATACAAAAGCCGTTGAAATGGCCGATAAAATGGTCAGCATCCGCCCCGACCTGCGTTCCTACTCCCGCGTTTCGTACCTGCGCGAGATACACGGCGACGTTTCCGGCGCCATGGAAGCCCTCGATATGGCCGTCAAAGCCGGATTTCCCGGTCAGGAATCCACCGCCTGGGCGCGCCTCACCCTCGGGAACCTCCACAAAACCTACGGGGACTGGAACAATGCCGGTCTGCAATACCGCATGATCCTGGCCGAACGCGCCGACTACCCCTTTGCAATTGCCGCGCTGGCAGAGGTTGAAATGCACCAAAAGAACTACGCAGAGGCCGAAAAATTGTTAAAAAAGGCCTGTGGCATCATTCCCGAAGTATCGTTTTATGAAAAACTGGCCGAATTGTACCAACAAACCGGGCGGCAGTCCGAATTCGATGCCCTCGTGCCGGAAATTTTGAACATGATGCAGGAAGACATGGATAAAGGCCACAACATGAGCCTCGAACTGGCGGCTTTTTACACGGATTTAGCGCCCGATTACGCCAAAGCCCTGCACTATTGTCTCGCCGAATACCAAAAACGCCCGGACAACATCGACGTCAACCGCCGGCTGGCATTGATCTATTGTGCCCAAAAAGACTTCACCCGGGCAAAGGAACACTATGTGAAGGCGGGAGTCACCCACTCAAAACACCCGGAACTTTCCCTGTTGAAAAAAATGTTGGAAAGTTAATTTGGCCGTTCGGGTCAGGAAGTAATATCTTTGCGACCCATTTGGATAGGTGGGTGAGTGGCTGAAACCACCGGTTTGCTAAACCGACGTACGGTGTAAACCGTACCCCGGGTTCGAATCCCGGCCTATCCGCTTGTTTTACCCGCCTCCGGCGGGTATTTTTTTCGGGATGTAGCGCAGTCCGGTAGCGCACCTGCTTTGGGAGCAGGGGGTCCCAGGTTCGAATCCTGGTATCCCGAC
>JADJOD010000003.1 GCA_016713985.1 Lewinellaceae bacterium
CAAATCGCCTATCATTGCACCCAAGTACTCTCGGGTTCCTGTCATAACCTGTACGTGATTAGGTGTAAGCAACCCAAACATACATGCTTTTTATTTTTTAACCATATATGACTGCTTCAGTAAGCCCGAACTTCTTCACGAACCATTAAAAATAGACTTATGAATAAAATTCAATCAAAACAAATATTGCTTCTGAGTCTAATATTTATTTTGTCAGATTGCAAGGGACAAAACCAAAGCGCAACTGACGAGAACCAAGAAACAAAACAGATAGGCCGTGAGAAACCTAAAGGAAACGTTTGTCGCGGGTTTTTAGACAAAGACAATAACCTTTGGTTTGGAACATCCGATGCTGGCGCTTATAAATATGATAGTTCAAAATTTATTCATTTTACTGAACAAGATGGACTTTGGGGCAAGAAAATATCTTGTATCTATCAAGCTGATAATGAAGATTTATGGTTTGGAACGGCAAACGGAGTTTTTATTTTTAACGGAACCGAATTCACACATTTAAACATTCCTGAAACTGAAATTTCAACTGATTGGCTCAAAAAATCATATCCTGCGGTGAATCTAAATGAAGTCCAATCGATTAATCAAGATAAAAACGGAATATTTTGGCTTGGAACAAATGGAGCTGGTGCATATAGTTATGATGGCAAAACATTCACGCATCACTTGTCAGAAATTGGCGACCTAATGCCTGATGGGCTATACCATAATATTATACAAAGTATCGCACGAGATAAGAATGGAAATTTATGGTTCGCCTCTATGTCTCACGGAGGAGTTAGTAAATTTGATGGTGAAAACTTCACCCATTATGGAATAAAAGATGGGCTAAGTGACAATATGGTAAGAACAATTTATACGGATAGTAAAGGTGTTATTTGGTTTGGATTTAATGGTAATCGAAATAGTGGACTCACTTCATATAATGGGGAATTTAATGCTTACGGTGAAAAAGACGGTTTATGCAATCCAAGTGTCCGTTCAATTTATGAAGATAAGTATGGTAATTTATGGTTAGGGAGTGGTAGAAATGGTCTGTGTATTTTTGACAGAAACAATTTCAAGGAATTTGAATCTAAACAAGGTAAAATAAATTCGGGAATTTTATTTATTTTAGGTGATCGAGAAGATAATATTTGGTTTGGCAATGGAGGAGATTTATTTGGAAAATATGATGGAAAAAATGTAATTGATATGACAAGGAAGAATAAATGAAATGAAAGGCAACAACCAACAATGTGTATGATGTTCATATCGGCTAAACCACATACACGAACCGCTGGGCGTCGTATTAAAACAGAAAAAATGAAAAGTATCCTTTTAACATTATTGACAATTTTGTCAGTTTCTTGCAATTCCCAAAAAAAGAAAGACGAAACTGTAAAAATTGAAAACCCAATAGAACAACAAAGCATTTCTCAAATCGGAGAATATGTAGTTGAAACATTTCAAGACTCTCAAGGAAATCTTTGGTTTGGGACTTTAGAAAAAGGTGTTGCAAAATATGATGGAATCAAATTGACATATTTGACAACAAAAGACGGATTGCCGAGCAATCGAATTGTTAAAATCATTGAAGACAATTCAGGTAATTTATGGTTTGGAACAGGTGCAGGGCTATCAAAATTTGACGGAAAAGTATTCGTGAACTATTCCGAAAAAGACGGGCTTTGTAGTAATTTGATAAGCAATTTGTTTATTGACAGCAAAGGTGTTTTTGGGTTGGAACCTGGGGCGGAGTTTGCAAGTTTAATGGCTCTCAATTTGAAAATTTCCACATTCCCTATCCGAAAATAGAAACCCAAATCAACCAAGACACAAAAGATTGGATAACCTCAATCTCAGAAGATTCAAATGAAAATATTTGGTTCGGAAGAGACGGATATGGAGCTAGTAAGTTTGATGGAAATACGTTTGTTCATTTCACTACAAAAGAAGGTATGAATTCAAACAATGTCCAATCAATTGTGGAAGATAAAGAAGGAAATATTTGGATTGGAACGAGAGTAGCCGAAAAAGATAATGCAGATACCAATAAACGATCTGGAAAAGGCGGTTTAAATAAATACAATGGAGGAAAATTGATTCATTTTCCAGAAACAAAAGGACTGAACGAAAGTGATGTTTTGACAATTTACAAAGACAACTCAAACGATTTATGGTTTAGCACGACAAGTCACGGAGTTTATTGTTATAAAAACAATACGTTCGTGAATTATAATATTCCAGCTTCGACAATGAGTTTTTTGAAAGACAATAAAGGGAATATTTGGTTGGGCTGTGCAGGTGGTTTATACAGAATTAACCCAAATGGAGAAATATTAAACATAACAACAAAAGGACCTTGGAATTAAAAAATACGAACGCACCCTGACACAAAATTCATCAAATCATATGAAACAACTCGTACTTTTCTGCCTCCTGCTTTTGAGTCTTACTCATCAATCAACTGCACAAATAACCATCACCAATTCGGTTTTTCCTGTAGTTGTCGACACGCTGCATTATGCTTTTGGCAACCAGCCCGGGGCGATTAATCAGATTTTCACCCCACCCGGCTTCGGCCAGCAGTGGAATCTGAGCAACCTGCAGGCAACCCAAACCTGGAACCAGGTCATGAAAAACCCGCAAACGGGCACAGCTCAGGCGTCGTTCCCCGGTGCAAGTATCCTGTATAATCCGTTAAACTCCAACAACGAAGTTTATTTGCAGGTAACTGGTAATCAGGTCCTTGATATGGGTTATTATGGCTCGGACGAGCTGGGGTTAGGCCTGAATTTATTGTTTAAAAAGGCGCCGGTACTGGAACAATCCTGGGCTCCGGTCAACTTCTTTGACATCCACCAAAGTACTTCCAATGTATTAACTGCATTCGATGCACCGATTGCGCCGCCCATATTGCTGAACCTCATTCCGACGCCGATTCTTTTCGCATCCGTTACGTATCAACGGCTTGGCGCTATCGATGCCTCGGGCACACTGGCTATCCCCGGCGGCACTTTTGATGTCCTGCGGAAAAAACAAACCGAATACAAGTCAACCGCTGTGGATGTAAAGGTAGCACCGCTCGGGTGGATCGATATTTCAACCATCGGCGGCCAGCAAATCCTCCCCCTGGGGACGGATACGATAACCACCTTTCATTTTCTGAACAATGTGTCCAAAGAAGCCATTGCTATATGTACCCTCAATACGGCACAAAACGCCGTAACCGGTGTTCAGTACAAAGCTTTAAATACCCCCACGCCCACTTTTACGCCATCACTTAATCAACCGCTTTGGGCCTACCCCAATCCGGTTCAAAATACACTGTTTGTGCATTTTACAACCGATGCAGGGAAAGCGGATCAATGGAGACTGCTCAACGTACAAGGGAATGTTGTACTGGAGCAGACCGTGGAAGCAAACGAAGCCGAAAATGGCATTTCTATTTCAGTCGCTAATGTGCCACCCGGCATCTATACCTTGATTTTACAGCGCAACGGAATATCTGTAGGCCGGACCAGCGTAGTTAAGATCTGAGTTCATGGTTCTAAATCGCCGGTGATGGCGATCTTGTCGTCAATGCCATAAAGCGTGGTCGTTATCGTCGGACAAAACCCGTGCGGATAGTAGAATCCATGATATAGCTTCACTCCGACCGGGTAAGCCCCCGACCAACTACCTCTGCTGCTCCTGGTGCTGAGCTGGCATCCAGTTTTGGGGCAGCAGTTCCTCAATACGGTTAATCGGCTGACGGTGGAGTTTTCCAAGGACATCCTGGAGCCACAAGTATGGATCGATATTGTGGTGTTTGCAGGCGTTGATAAGGGTATAGATCACGGCGATGCGTTGTGCAGACTCGTGATTTCCGGCAAACAGATAGTTTTTTCGTCCGATAGCTATGGGTCGGATGGCATTTTCCACCAGGTTATTGTCAATTTCGATGCGGCCGTCATCGAGGAATCGCCCGAGGTTTTCCTTTCGTTTCAGTGTATAGGCGATGGCAGATCCGATGGGGCTTTTGGGCAGCACCTGTTCCAGTTCTGCTTTTAAGTAGGCAAAGAGTTCCTCCCAGAGGGGTTTGGATTTTTGCTGCCGCAATACCAGTCGTTCTTCGGGGCTGAGTTGAAGTTGGCGAGCCTCTTGTTCGATCTTATACAGGGCTTGTATTTTTTTGAGTGCCTCGGTAGCACGGGCCTGATCGTTGTCCTGGGCCTTGATAAATTCCCGGCGGGCATGGGCCCAGCAGTTGACCAAGGTGATAGCGGGCATGATTTTGTTCAATAATTCGTACACGGAATACCCGTCGCTTTGCAGGTGTCCGGCAAAAGGTTCCAACAGTTTCCTGGGCCCGTGGTGCGATCGACCGGGCAGGTAGGTATAAAACGGCAGCTTTTGAATCGGATCGTATATCGCCCAGATGTATCCCAGGTGGGCTTTCCCTTTTGTGCTTTCTTCCAGCACTTGCAGGCGGGTTTCGTCCATTTGCAGGTAGGAACTTTGCAATAACAGGCGTTTGTAGGCCGCATAAAGCACATCAAGACGTTCGATGGCGACCTTTACCCATTCGCCCATCGTGGATTCGGGGATTTTTACGCCCTGGCGGGCCAATATCTGGCACAGCCGATATAAGGGCAGGTGTTCGGCAAATTTGCTGATGACCAAATAGACCAGCAGGCTCACCCCGGCTTTCATTTTGGGGAACGCCTGGTCTGGCATCGGGGCCACCACGACTTCGCTTTGCCCTTCGGCTACCGTTTTGCGGGCGTATTTGGGACGCACGATGCGCCGAACCCACAAGCGGCCCGGCTGATACTCCAACACCTCCGTCACCGTGTCGCCGATATGCTTCATGTCGGTGGTGTCTTCCTCCGGTTCGATTTTTTCCTCTACTCGTTCCAGGTGTTCCGGAATTGGCATACGCCCCTGGTGTTTACTGGCCTCCGTGCCCTGGCTGCGCTCATAGGCCGCCACCATCTTTTTGTGCGCCGTGGCGATCTCTTCCAGCCCTTCCAGTTCCAATTGCAACTGCCCGGGGATGGCCAAGGGCACAAATCGTTCGCTTTTTGCCCCAAACAATAGCCGCTGTAACTCCAGCAAACGCTGCCGCAGGCCCTCTTTGTCCGACTCCAAACGCGCCTTTTCCTGCTCCAAAGAGGCTATCTTCTGCTGAGCAGCAGCGAGTTCTTGCTCCAAAACAAATCCCTGTGGCGCGTCTTGCATGCGACAAATGTAGCTCCCCCCACCCAGCGGTGCAAACACTTTTTTCCCACATCAAAACCCCAAAAACTGTGGATAAACTACCGCTAAATTTGTTTTTTTGCTTCAGCCCGACCAGGCCCCGCATAACGCTTGCGCCAGCGAACCGATCGCAAGGAAACCCCTTCCAAAATCAACAGCAAATCTGCCCATGGCAAGGCTTGACCCCGAACAGCCCCGATCAGCGCCGGCAATTCAAACCGGCCCCGCTCCAGACGCTTATAATAAATCACAAATCCGCTCCGATCCCATACCAGTAACTTTACCTGGTCGCGCCGGCGATTCATGAAAATAAACACCTCCCCGCTCAGCGCATCACGTTTGATATCGTTGGTCACCACGCCTTGTAAGCCGCCAAAACTCTTACGCATGTCCACAGGCTCTCGCCATAGATAATACCTCAAGGTACTCCCCAGGGTCACCATCCTAATAACTCCCGCAAATAGGCCGCACTTACCGCCTCGTTTAATATCAATTCTTCCCCGCCTTGGAGTCGAAGCCGCGCAAAACCAGCGCCGCCCTCACCAACCGAGTCCACTGCCCGTACCGCCACAAATCCACCACCGTTTATTTGCTGTTCCTGACGGTACTTACGCAGCCAATACCCAAATACCGATTTGCTAAGACCCTGCTCAGCCATATATTCCCGCTGCGGCTGACCGCTCGACTCCCACGCCGAAATATGGGTGTACATTTCCGACGATGTCCGGTGCCTCGTCTTGTGTTTCTTGTGTTGTTTCATCATGCGCTTTCTTTTTGCGCAAATCTCAGGTGGCGGGACCGGACGGGCAAGGTGCGGTTTGTCGGGGGCTTACCTTTCACCGTCCGTTCAAACGTATCGAAGTGATGGATGAGAATCACCTGGTTTGGTTGGTATACTACATTCATAACAATCCAAGAAAGCACGGCGTTCTTCAGGATTTCACCCATTATGCATGGAGTTCGTATGCCTCGCTTTTATCACAAAGCCAGACAAACCTTGCCCGGGAATTAGTATTTGACCTTTTTGCGGGCGGGAAAATTTTATCGCCTTTCATCAAGGTGGTGCTGCCGGAACAACGGAACATGGTCATTTTGATATAGAAGAATGATCCCGGGAAGAGGTGTCATCTGCGAGGCACGAGCAGGTGACATCTCGAACAGCCGCTACCGGTCGCCGGAGATATCACCTGCTCGTGCCTCTCAGATGACACCTCCTTCCCGTTAAAACTGCTCCAGCAACCACTCCCGCTCGGTCAGCACGGGTTCGGCGGCGATTTTTTGCCGGAGCGCCTGCACTTCGGATTTGTCGTTCCAGTTGAGGCCGATGAGTTTTTGGGTGTACCGGGCCAGCTGGAGGTAGTTGTTGCGGTGATAACCCAGTCCGGGTTTTCGCCGGATGTATTTGATAAAGGCTTCTAAATGAGCGGATAACACATCGTACTCCTCCAGGGCATAGTAAATTTTCAGGGCCATCGTCTTGGCGGCCATATGGAGCAGCGGCTCGTGGTAGTTGGAGTGTTGCAGGAGTTCCAGGGCTTCGTCGTAAGCTTTGCGGGCAAATTTTAAACGGGCGAGGTTAAAACTATAGGCGCTGTCGCGGTAACTGCGCTCGAGGGTATTCCGATAACCCGGGATAAACGCCTCCACCCATTCGTATTCGCGGGTTTGCAGGCCGGCCGCAACGATGTTGTAATAGGTGAAGTGGGACAGGATACCGTTTTCGAGCAGGAGGCCTTTTGCCAGTCCGTCTTTGTAAAAATCCATAATGTCGTGGAAAAAGCCCGTTTGACCTTCATTTACCCTGCGGATGCAGTAATTGATGGCAAACAGGTGCAGGTCCCGCAATTCATCCTGGTCGAACGACAAGCCGTGGGTCAGAACGCCTTGTTTGAGGCGACTGAAATAGTCGGCCGCGTCGGGGACTTCCAGCATTTTCAAACAATCATACCAGGTGGAAATGGCCGTATTTTCCAAAAAATCATAAGATTCCAGGATGGTTTCCACTTCCCGGCGCAAGCTGAGATCGCGTGTGGAGTTGAACCGGGTGCGGTAACCGGTGTGCAGGCACAAATAGCGCAGTTTCTGCGTCAACCAGATCAAGTCGGCATGGTCCGATAATCCAATGAGGTATTGCTCATATTCGGGGAGAGGTTGGGAATTGTAACGCGCTTTTTCCCAAAGCAGGGCGCCCGAACGCAAATAATACTCGCTGTTGCGCAGGGGCTGGCGTTCGAGGGTTAGTTTTGCGAGTTGCAGGGCGTCCTGAAAATGCCGGTCTAAGCCTTTTTGGCGATAGGCTTGCACCAGGTCGCTTTCGACCGCTGCAGGCGTGTTTTGCCATTGTTCCAGCGCCAGAAATTGATCGACCAGTTTTTGCAAATAACTCATCAGCAAACGAAAAGCCGTGGGCGAATAAGTGCCTTCCGGAAACACCCGGGAATACAATCCTGCTTTATCCTCGGAATCGTTTGTGTCCAGCAAACCCTGGTACAACCGGATTATATCCTGGCGCTGGTTAAAAAAGGGGAATGCAAAAATTGGGAAAAACGGCGCTGTTCCACCTTCGTAAGCGATTGAAGAGCAAGGGCAAGTTTTTGTGATTTCATGTTGATTTATTTTTTAAAAAATTGATTTTCAACTTTATTGACAGAACTTCGTCAAAAAATTACCCTACAAAAGTAATAAAATGTATTTGCCGGACAAGCAACGTGTGCTGACTTTTGCATCGAACTAAAATTTATTTCTCATGAAAAAAACTGGTTTACTGATCAGCCTCCTGTTCATCCTGCTGATCGTAGGAAAAAATAGCGCTCAATCGCTTGCTTGTAATGACCTCATTCAAGTCGCGCTGGATGAAAATTGTACCTATACCCTGGTCCCGGATGATGTTCTGGAAGGTACTATATTCAGCGACTGCGTGGTGGAATTAGACAAAACCGTTCCTTTTGGTACCGGCCCCTGGGTCGCGCCCGTGCTCGGCCAGGCCGACATTGGCAACACCTATATGGTGCGTGTAAAGCATGTGCCCTCCGGCAATATCTGCTGGGGCAATGTCAAAGTGGAAGACAAATTGCCGCCGCTTTTGGCCTGCAACGGGTTGAGCACGATCGACCTCAATGGGCCCGGCCCGCTCACCGTTTCCACCGCCGATCTGTCCATAACTGCCGCAGATGCCTGTGGGGCCACAACGCTTGCTCCCGCCACGGTACAATATGATTGTGCCAATCTGGGAGTCAATACCCTTCAATTGAGCGCTACCGACGCTTATGGCAATACCTCAACCTGCCTGCATTCGGTACTGGTTACCAATTCGGCGAATTGCGAGACCTGTGTAAACGAATGCCCGGAATCGGTTACAGTCACCTACGATGAAGGAAGTAACAACCTGTATCCCGCTTTTCAGAACAACGACTGGAGTGCTTTCGATACATTTGGCAATGCCCTGTTCGATATGGCTTGTACCTATGTCGATTCAACCTATACAGTTGATTTTCAGGTTGGTACAGCAGGGCAAAGTTGGTTTTTACGACAATGGCAGTGGACCGACGGCGCCGGACAGTCCGTCACCTGCGAACAGTCCATCGTATTCCCGACCACACACACCGTAACGGTACAGGGCAGGGTATATCTCGATACCGACGACGATTGTATTTCCGACGCCGGGGAGCAGGGCGTTCAGCATTTTGTATTGACGCTCACCAAGTTGCCTTCCGGCGTTTCGGATACCATTTATCCGGCACCTGACGGCACCTACGCCAAAGACATTTTATTCAGCGTGCTGGACGTGTCGGCCCAACTGCACCTGGTGCTGCCCGCCAATGTGAACCCGGTGTGTCCTACCGCCCTGAATATTCCGAATTCAACCGCTACTCCCACCTATAACTTTGACATGGGCTTGCAGTCCAACGGCGATTGCCCGATCATGCAGGTGGATTTGGGGAATTTGTTTACCCGCCGTTGCGCCACCAATTTTTTTAAGGTAAATTACTGCAACGTCGGTCTGGATACGGCTTACGGCGCCTTTGTGACGGTCAATCTCGATCCGTTGATCAGTCTGGAATCCGCTGATTTGCCCTTTACCGTTGCCGGGCCGGATAATATTTACACCTTCCAACTGGGCGACGTTCCGCCGTTTCACTGCGGCTCCATCGGGATACACGCCATGGTGAGTTGCGACGCCGTGCCGGGGCAAACATTGTGCAACGAAGCGTATATCTTTCCGGATGTGCCCTGCAACGGCGCCTGGCAGGGTCCGCTGGTGACGGCCAAAACCTATTGTCTGGGTGATTCGGTGGGCCTGGAATTAAAAAACACGGGCTTGCAAAACATGACGGCGCCACTGAATTACATCGTGATAGAAGACTTTATCATGTACAAAGACGGCCCGTTCCAGTTAGATGCCGGTGATGCCATTACGATCAAAACGCCGGCAAACGGCGCCACCTGGCGCATCGAAGCCGAACAAACGCCGGGATTCCCTGTGCCCGGATTGGTTGCTGCGGCCATCGAAGGTTGTGGCGGATTAAACACCCCCGGCTTGATCAATGTATACGCACAAAGCGACAACGCGATCACCTATGATCAGGATTGTAGCGAAGTAGTGGCTTCCTGCGATCCCAACGACAAAACCGCCGTACCGCTCGGATTTGGCGATCAACATCTGATCCGCGCCAACGAAGTGATAGAGTACAAAATCCGCTTTCAAAATACCGGCACCGATACCGCTTTTCAGGTGGTCATTGTGGATACCCTTTCTCCGCTGCTGGATGCGCGTACGCTGGAGACCGGAGCGTCCAGTCACCCGTATCACCTGGAAATTTACCCCGGAGGTATCCTGCATTTTGTGTTCCGACCTATTGCCCTGCCCGACAGCAATATCAACGAAGTTGCTTCACACGGGTATGTCAAATACAAAATCGCGCAACAACCCGATTTGCCCGACGGGACGGTGATTGAAAATACCGCAGCCATATATTTTGATGAAAACGAACCGGTTTTCACCAATACGGCCTTTCATACCATCGGTTATCCTTTTGTACATTACGATTCACTCGTTTATTCCGCCCAAACCCGTCCGCCCTCCTGCAACGGCTTCGCGGATGGCGCCATCTTTATCCAGGTGACGGGCGGCGTGACGCCCTATTCGTTCCACTGGAGCAACCCGAATTTACAGGGGGATTCTTTGACCGGACTTCCCGCAGGCACTTACCAACTGACCTTAACCGATAGCCACGGCGGCCAACTTTTGCGAACTTTTGAATTGATCGGACCCGCTCCGCTGGTGCTGACCATGAATTCCACACCCGCGCTGGCCAATGAAAACAACGGCGCCGCATCCGCAGCGGTATCCGGTGGCACGGGCACGTACACTTACCTTTGGAATACCGGGGCGACTACGGAAAGTATCTCCAACCTGCCGGCCGGCACTTATACGGTTGTGGTGACGGATGCCAACGGTTGCACCCAGGCCAATTCAGTTGTGGTGGAACAGGCGGTTGCCACGGACGAACCCGGAATCTTGTCCCGCATTCAGGTATGGCCCAACCCGGCACACGACCGGATCATGCTGGACCTCCACCGGGTGCTGCCGCAATTGCTGCGCCTGGACGTGTTAAGCGCCGATGGAAGAGTATTGCAGCAATTCAGAATCAACGAGTTACAACCACTCCTTGCCCTGAATCTGGAAAATGATCAAACCGGCGGACTGATCCTGCTGGTGCTGCATGGCCGCGATGGCAGCATGTTCACGGAGAAAATTGTGGTTCGGTAAAGGGGCGGTAATTTCGTTACAACCAGGTACACGCTTTCTTGGGTTTAAAAGCCGGTCCGGGATGTTTTTTGAGCTAAACTCAAGCATCCCGGGCCGGTTTTTTTTGGGGTAGTTGTTCCGGTAGAACGGAGGGATGGTCCACGCAAGGCGGAGCCTTGCGCGAGCGGCATTGAATATTTTTTGCTTTCAAATTGCCAAATTTTACAATGTGCAATGCCCAATTTTCATGATTCAATTAATCGTGATATCCTACCTTCACCCCCTCTATGCCAACATCCTTTTTCTCCCGCTCCCTCACCAAAGTCACGACCAATTTAAGCCTGTTTTTCCGCCACCGGCTGGCCCTCGCCACGGGCCTCACCTTTGCCGCCGACAGCCTGATGTTCGGCAGTTGGGTGGCGCATATCCCACACGTAAAAACTGCGCTGGGCATGAACGATGCCCAACTCGGGCTTGCGTTGTTCGGCATACCCATCGGCTTGCTGATTATGAACCCTTTTTCAGCGGGTTTTATCGCGCGTTTCGGGCTGGCGCGTACGACGGTGGGCGGCACACTCGCCATGGCTGTGGCCTTCGCCCTGCCCATCTGGATGCCGGACCGCTGGTCGCTGATGCTGGCTCTGGCCATTGTAGGGGCTGCCGTGGCGCTGGTGAACGTGGCGATGAATACCTGCGCCACCAACATCGAACGGGCTGACGGCGTGTACATTATGTCCAGCTGCCACGGCATGTGGAGCCTCGGCGGCATGACGGGCTCGGGCACGGCGGCAGCGCTGATCGCAGCGGGGGTGTCGCCGCAGATACACCTGACGGTACTGGCCGGACTGGTGATATTAGCCACGGTGACCGGTTTGCGGCCGGCATTGATGAAGGTGCCCGAAGAACGCTCCTCCGGCGGGGGCGGCGGATCCAAATTCACCCTGCCCAACCGCGACTTGCTGCTGATGATTTTTATCGGACTCACGGTGAGCCTGAGTGAAGGGGTGGCTTTCGACTGGAGCGCCGTGTACCTGCGCGACGACCTGGGCGCCCGGGCGCAAATTGCGGCGCTGGGTTTTACGTGTTTTTCCATGACCATGATGGCGATGCGGTTCACGGGCGACATATTGATTCCGCGTTTTGGTGAGCGCAACATGTTGTTTTTCAGCGCATTATTTACAATTTTAGCCTTACTGGTCGTGATCGTGGCGCCCAACCCTGCGACGGGTATATTCGGCTTTTTGATGCTCGGCGCCGGTGTGGCATTGGGCGCCCCGATCCTGTTTAATGCCGCCGCGCGGGTGCCGGGCCTGGCGCCGGGTGCGGGTCTGGCGACGTACGCGACTTTCAGTTTTATCGGTTTTTTGGCCGGACCGCCGGTGATCGGTTTTGTCGGGGAAAAATACGGGCTGCATATCGGATTCGTTCTGGTGGCAGTGCTGGCGTTGTTGTCCGTAGCGGCGATCCGGCGGGTGAAATTGTGACGCGGATGAATGGACCGGGCGACCGGAACGGTGGCAAATAATTTCTTTCACAGACTTCCCGGGCCGACGCAACGGTTTCTTCGTTTTTGTCGTGTAGGAAAGAAACTTCCGGGCGCCTGAGTGGACGTAATCCAGGCAAAACCAGGTAAATTTGGCCTGCCGGCCGTGAACAACACGCGCCCTGAATGGTTTGGCAGCCCTTGTAACCCAAAAATGATGAAACACAGCTACACCCTTTTTCTGACCTTGTTTGTCGCCGTCGCCCTCCGCGCCCAACCGAGCCCCTGCGGTTCAACGCCGGATATGACCTCTTTCTGCGACCAGGCCTGTATCATTTGCGATATCGACGGTTTTACGGGCATCAACAGCGACCCGCAGCAAGGTGAAGCGCCGCCGGGTTTTTGCACCACCGAAGTGCACCACATGCAATGGATCGGTTTTATCGCGGGCAGCGCCAACCTCACCCTGGAAGTCAGTGTGTTTAATTGCCAGATCGGCGAAGGATTAGAGATCGGTATTTATCAAAGTTTTGATTGTGAGACCTTTCAATTAGTGTCCAATTGTGATACCGATATTCCCAATAACACCACGGGCGTTTTTACCAATACCGTTCCGCTGACCATCGGGCAGTACTACTTTTTTGTGATGGACGGCAGCCAGGGCGACGTCTGCAACTACACGGTAAAAGTGGTGAATGGCACCACCAACGTTTCGGCGCTCACCACCTCCGGCGTTTTGGCGGGCGATACGAAAGCCTGTGTTGAAACACCCAGCACCTTTAGCCTCGATGCACCCGTCGGCGCCACGTTTTTTGAATGGACCCTGAACGGCAATCACCTTTCTTCCGGCCTGGATACAAGCATCACGGTGAACTGGATCACCCCCGGCACCTACAACCTCTGCGTATCGGCTTCCAATACCTGCGACACGGCCGCCCCGGTGTGCCAAACCGTTGTAATTGAGGGAATTGCGCCGACGCTGATCAACAGTGCGATCTGTGCGGGAGATTGTTTCGATGTTGCCGACACGCTGTTGTGTGATGCCGGCTTTTATGAATTTCATTACACCGGCGCAAATGGTTGCGACAGCCTCGTGCAGGTAAATCTCGAAATCGTGCCGTCCGTATCCTCCCAACTCGACCTGATCATTTGTGAAGGTGATAGTATCTATATCGGCGGGCAGGCTTATTTTGAAACCGGGCAGTTTCAAAAAACGCTGCTTTCCCATAGCGGCTGCGACAGCATTGTCAGCCTTGATTTACAGGTCATTGTGTGTGAAATTCAGGGAGATTTTGCGACTGAACCCGCAGTATGTTACCAGACAAGCACCGGCGCCCTGACGTTTTCCATTCAGGACGGTACACCCCCGTTTAACTATTCCTGGGAACACATTGGCTCCGGCATGCCTTCCGGCACGGGGGCCATCGCCGCCCTGAATGTCACCGAAACGATTGCCAACCTGCCGGCCGGGACGTATTTCATCACCATTTCCGACGGTTTTGGCAACGACGTGATCCTGTTTGGCGACGTCACCGAGCCGCCGCCGCTTGTTTCTCAAATACAACTCAGTGATTATCAGGGTTTTCAGCTCGCCTGTTTTGGCGGAATGGACGGCACGGCCGATTTGTTGTTGTCGGGTGGGGTAGCCCCGTACAGCCTGCTGTGGGATGGCGGAAGTACATCGGCGCATGTAGACAACCTGAAAGCCGGCGTTTACCAATGCACGGTCACGGATGCAAGTGGTTGCACCCTGCTCGTTCAAACCGAACTCCTGTCCCCGGAAGAATTGATTTTTGACGCGCAATTCGACGGCCCCGGCTGCGAGGGGGTGAATACGGGCAACATTCGCGTCCTGTCGGCTTCCGGCGGTGTGGCGCCTTATGTCTATGACCTGTCCGGCAAAGGTTTTGGCAGCGAAACGGAGTTTTCGGGCCTGATTCCCGGCGATTATATCCTTACGATCCGCGACGCCAACGGCTGCACCCGGGCGGATAGCGCCACATTTGTCACTCCCCTTATTCCGGAAATCGACCTGGGCCCCGACCTGACCATCGATCTGGGTGAAAGCACCCTCGTTCAGTTGGTGGCCAACGCGCCGCTCGACACCTTTATCTGGTCGCCGCAGCCCGGTCTTTCCTGTTACAACTGCCCCGAACCCGAGGCCACACCCTATACCACCACCACTTATGTGCTCGACGTAACGGCGCCGGGAGGGTGCACCGATTCCGACAGCCTGACGGTGCGGGTGTTGATCAAACGCGACGTTTATGTGCCGAACACCTTCAGCCCCAACGACGATGGCATCAACGAGATGTTTACGGTTTACGGCGGCCCGGAGGTGTTGAAAATCAATACGTTACAAGTGTATTCCCGCTGGGGTGAATTGTTGTTTCAAAGAGACGGCCTCGATGCCAACGACGAGCAGCGGGGTTGGGACGGCACTTACCGCGGCAAAGCCCTGCCGCCGGGTGTATTTACCTGGCAGGCAGAAATTGCGTTTGTCGACGGCGTCGTTTTGTTGTACAAGGGAAGTATCACGATCCTGCGTTGAGCGGGCTTATTTCAGCGGGCGTTTTTTGATGATCCCGCCGCGGGCATCCAGCACGTTGGTCATGACGACAAAGGCGTTGGGGTCAATTTTGTCCACTTCCGCCTGCAATTTGGCGATTTCCAGCCGGGTGACGACCGTAAAAACGATGTCGCTGGGGTCCTGTTTTTCGCCGGATTTGCCATACCCGCGTTTGCCGCTGTAAACGGTTACGCCGCGCCCGAGTTTTTTAACGATCATAGCCCTGACCTCCGCGTGGTGGGTGGAAATAATGGTGACGCCGATGTATTCCTCGATGCCTTCCACGATAAAATCGACCGTTTTGGAAGCGGAAATGTAGGTCAGCATGGAATACAGGGCCGATTCCAGCGACAGCAAATAGGCCGCTGCGGCGAAAATGACAACGTTGAAGAGCAGGATCACGTCGCCGATGCTGAGGCCCGTTTTTTTACTGACATAAATGGCCAGCACCTCCGTGCCGTCGATCACCGCTCCGCCGCGTACCGCCAAACCGATACCCGCGCCGAGGAAAAAACCGCCGAAAATGGCCACCAGCAGTTTGTCGGACGTGACCACGGGATATTGGATCAGGGCCACTGCCAGGGCCAGTCCGGTGATGGCCAGTATGCTTTTTAACGCAAACGAACGCCCGATCTGCGTGAACCCCAGGGCGATAAACGGCAGGTTGATCAGCAGCAGCAAAACGGATAAGGAAATGCCGGATACGGCATTGACAATCAAGGAGATGCCGGTAACGCCGCCGTCGATGAAATGATTCGGAATAAGAAAACCTTTCAGGCCGAGCCCCGCAGTAAGAACGCCGAGCGACATAAAAAAGCCGCTTTTGGTCCAGTACCACAGATCGGCTTTAAAAAACCGGAATTCTTTGGCCACCCGGTAAGGGGTAACGATTATATCGGATGCCTCTCCAAGGCGGCGTCGCACGGAGCGAACGAGGAGATCGTAGAGGAATTTATGCATCGGCTTTTAAGAGTAAATGTACCTGCAAGGAAATTGTTCAGGCCTAAAGATTGTCTGAATCATTTTAATGATTCAGACAGCCGCAGCGCGGCGAAAGGTTTGTAGCCAATGTAAAGTAGAAAAAATGTACGCCGGATTTCCAAATCCGGCACGATTGCGAGCGATCGCCGGATTTGGAAATCCGGCGTACAAATGCCGGATTTGGAAATCCGGCGTACAAATGCCGGATTTGGAAATCCGGCGTACATTTTTACACCAAGCCTTCCCGGATAAGGTCGTGCAAATGCACCATACCTAAGTATTTCCCGTCTTCCAGCACCACGAGTTGGGTGATCGAATGCCCGCGCATCAGCGACAGCGCATCGATGGCCAGGGCGTCGGGGCCGATACTTTTGGGGCTTGCGGAAAGAATATCCCGCGCATGCACCGCCGAAAAATCGCCGCCGCGTTGCAACATCCGGCGCAGGTCGCCGTCGGTGACGATACCCATAAGGTGTTCATTTTCATCCAATACCGCCGTGGCGCCGAGGCGTTTGGACGAAATTTCGTGGATAATTTCGGGCAGGCCGGTTGCCGGCCCCACGGCCGGGCGGCCGTGCAGCGGGTAGAGATCGCGCACCCGCAGGTAAAGTTGTTTGCCCAAGGCGCCGCCGGGGTGGAACTTGGCGAAGTCGTCGGGTGAAAAACCTTTGCAGGCCAGCAGGGCCACGGCTAAGGCGTCGCCGAGCGCCATTTGTGCGGTGGTGCTGGCCGTCGGGGCGAGGTTGTTGGGGTCGGCTTCCTGTTCCACGGGTGTCCAGAGCAGGTAGTCGGCCTGGCGGGCCAGGGTGCTTTGCCGGTTGGCCGTCATGGCGATGACGGGGTTGCCGAAGTTTTTGACCAAGGGCACCAGCACCTTGATTTCGGCGGTTTCGCCGCTTTTGGAAATACACAAGACGAGGTCGTAGGATCGGATCATGCCCAGGTCGCCGTGAATGGCGTCGGCGGCGTGCAGAAAAAGCGCGGGGGTGCCGGTAGAGTTGAGTGTGGCGGCGATTTTTTGGGCTACGATGGCGCTTTTGCCGACACCGGTGATCACGAGGCGCCCGGGCGAGGCGGCCACGGCTTCCACACAAGACTGAAAATCAGTGGTATCGTCGAGACTTTCGGCCAGCGCCGACAACGTTTCGGCTTCGATACGAATGGTTTGGCGGGCAATGGAGAGGATGTCAATTTTTGGTTTCAAAATATTTTCTTCCCAATTTTTATTCTGAATTTGAAGATCGTGTACAGGTCTCGCCAAATTATTGGCGGAACATTTGAATTTTGTTTGAAAAAATATCGCAAAAAACTTGCAGGAGTTTCAGGATTTATTTTTGTATCTTTGGCGGCTTTTTGAAAAAGCCCTCCTTTAAACACATCGTATTTCCTGAAAAAACAATTGGAGGGGCAAATAATGTACGGCCTCGATGTTTAAAGGTGCAAAGCAAGCGACGTTGAAAGAAAGTGGAGTATTTTTTGTCCAAAAGTTCTTCCGGATCTTGTTTTATTATTTCAAAAATACTTAATTTCATCGGCTCATTTATTCCCTGCCCGAAAGCCGGCAGGGGTAGTTTCAAACTAATCATAATTTAGGACACGAGGTTTACAGCCTGGTGATAAAATTAATCGAACAAAAGATGTCAGCAATTGCCACCGAACAGGACGTTCTCCAGGAAGGCCTTCAAAAGTATTTCGGTTTTGATGCGTTTAAAGCCGAACAACGTGCGATCATTCAAAGTCTTTTAGATAAAAAAGATACCTTCGTTATAATGCCGACCGGCGGCGGTAAAAGCCTCTGCTACCAACTGCCGGCCCTCATGTTGCCAGGTACGGCCATCGTTATCAGCCCGCTCATCGCCCTGATGAAAAACCAGGTCGACAGCATACGCGGCTATTCTGACGAAGACGAAGTGGCGCATTTTCTCAATTCCTCGCTCACCAAGGCGCAAATGAAAAAGGTGAAACAGGATATTACCGATGGCAAAACCAAGTTGCTGTACGTAGCGCCGGAAACCCTGACCAAGGAAGAAAACATCGAGTTTTTTCAGAGCTGCGACATCTCGTTCGTGGCGGTCGACGAAGCGCACTGTATCTCCGAATGGGGCCACGATTTCCGCCCCGAATACCGCCGCATCCGGGTCATGCTCGACGCCGTTGCCCGGGAAGTGCCGATTATGGCCCTGACGGCCACCGCCACGCCGAAAGTGCAGCAGGATATCCTGAAAAACTTAGACATGACGTCGGAGCACACGTACATTTCTTCGTTTAACCGCGATAACCTGTTTTACGAAATACGCCCGAAAGTCAAAAAAGACCAGACGATCAAACAGATCATTCAACTGATCAAAGAGGAATTTCGCAACGAATCGGGCATTATTTACGTCCAGAACCGCAAAACGGCGGAAGACCTGGCCGAAATTCTCGCCGTAAACGATATCAAAGCCGGCCCTTACCACGCCGGTCTCGACCCCAAAACCCGCGCCAATACGCAGGACGCCTTCCTCATGGAGGACATCGACGTCATCTGCGCCACCATCGCTTTCGGTATGGGGATCGACAAACCCGACGTGCGCTTCGTAATCCACTACGACATGCCGAAGTCGATCGAAAACTACTACCAGGAAACGGGCCGCGCAGGTCGCGACGGCCTGGCCGGCAAATGTGTGGCGTTTTACAATTACCAGGACATCCTGCGACTCGAAAAATTCCTGCGCGACAAACCCGTTGCGGAACGTGAAATGGGCGCACAACTCATGCAGGAAGTGGTGGCATACGCCGAAACGGCTTCCTGCCGCCGGCGTTTCCTGCTCCACTACTTCGGGGAAGAGTACCAGGAAGAGGACTGCCACAAAATGTGCGACAACTGCAAAAACCCCAAAGAAAAAATTGAGGTGCAGCAGGACATCGTACACGTCATCAATTGTATTCTCGACCTGAACGAGAACTACCTGATGAAAACGGTGATGGAGTACCTGCTGGGGCGGGAAACAAAGGAAATGAAGGATTTCCGCTTCTCGGAAATGGATAACTTCGGCGTCGGCGATGAAAAGGACGAGAATTACTGGAGTTCGATTTTCCGTCACGCCATGATCAATAACCTGATCTACAAGGAAATAGAACAATTTGGCCTGCTGAAAGTGTCGCCCGCCGGGCGCGAATACGCAAAAAATCCCTACCCCGTCTACGTCACCATCAACCACGACTACGACGACAGCGACTACGATTTCGACGATGAAAAAGGCGGCACGGCGGTTCTTGATGAAGTGCTGATGAACATGCTCAAAGACTTGCGCAAAAGCATTGCCAAAAAACACAACCTGCCTCCCTACATCGTTTTCCAGGACCCCTCGCTGGAGGAAATGGCCACCCAGTACCCCGTTTCATTAGATGATATGTCGAAAATCGTCGGCGTTTCCTTGGGTAAAGCGCAGAAATACGGCCAGCCGTTCATCGACCTCATCGTTAAATACTGCGAAGAAAACGAGATCGAGCGCCCGATGGACATCACCATCAAAACGGTGGCCAACAAGTCGAAGATGAAAGTGAATATCATCACGGCCATCGACCGCAAAATTCCGCTGGAGGATATCGCCAAATCCAATGACCTGAGTATGCCGGAACTGCTGGAAGAACTCGACGGTATCGTCAACTCCGGCACCAAACTCAGCCTCGACTACTACCTGAACAAACACATCGATGAATATGTACGCGAAACCGTCATCGACTACTTTAAAGAAGCCGAAACGGACGACGTAAAAATCGCTTTCCAGGAGTTGAAAGATGACGAGATCACCTGGGAAGAAATTCAACTCATGCGGCTGAAGTTCCTGAGCGACTACGCGAACTAAACAGTTGTTTTTTCTTTTTCCGCCTGTATAAAAAACGAGCCGCCGGCCCCTTCGAAGGAGCCGGCGGCTTTACTTTTTTAATTCGGAAAATGAATGCCCTTTTACCGGGTAATCACTATTTTTCGAACGATAAACTGTTCGTTTACAACGATTTCCATTTTGTATAAACCTCCCGGCAAAGCGGAAAGATCAAAATCGACCCGTTTGGGCGCTTCCGAAACCTGTTGCCGAAGCAGACGCCCCGTCATGTCGTATACGGCCAAACTTACCTGCTGATTCATCACCTGCGGGAAAATAACCGACAGGCGGCCGCTGGTTGGGTTGGGAACGATCAGCAAACCCGAAGCCCAGCCGGGTTCCTCAGTGTCTACCAGGTTATCTACCGTGTACACCTCGCTGGCAATCGTACAGCCGGCAGCATCCACGATAAACACCTGGTATTCGCCGGCGCCGAGGTTGCTCAGGTCTTCCGTCGTAACCGGAAGTGTGTCGCCATTGAACAACCACAGGTAAGTATAAGGAGCAAGCCCTCCAACTACGTCGATGTCGATGCTACCTATATTTTGATTGTCAATGTCATTGACAATGGTGTCTTCCGTGGCGGTCAGCGCGGCCAGTACGTTCACCGTGAACGAACAGGAACCCACGTTGCCGTTGGCATCCGTATAGGTAAAGGTATTGGTCGTGACGCCTTCGGGGAAAGTGGAGCCGCTGGCCAGGCCGGACGGCATGTTAAACGAACCGCCGATTCCGAGGCAGTTGTCCATCGCCACCGGCGCGGGGTATTGCACAGCCGGGTCGTAGGAGCAGCGGACCACGTTTGGCGGGCACTCCAGTGCGGGAGACAGGTTGTCGATGATGGTTACGACGATGGTTTCCACGGTCACGTTGCCGGAACCGTCTGTTGCCGTTACGGCCACATCATGCGGGCCCAGCTGGGTGCAGTTGAAGGTAGAAGGCACAAAAGTGACCGTGCTCAGGCCACAATTGTCGCTGACCGTCAGGCCGAGCGATTGTACACTCAGCGTCACGTTGCCGGTGTTGCCCAGCGGGGCCGTAACCGGGTTATTAACGATGACCGGCAATTCCGTATCAATGGCCTGAACGGTTGCGTCGATAGATTCGGTGCAGCCCTTGCCATCGGTCACTACGGCGGTGTAGGTGCCCGGTGCAAGTCCGGTAGCGGTGGGGCCGGGCTGGTTGTTGTTCCAAAGGATGGAAAGTACACCCGTGCCGCCGCCGGCAGTTACCGTAGCCGAACCGTTGGTTTCGTTGCTGCAACTCGTGTTCACCACATTATCCACAGCGATTGTAAGCGCCGGCGGATCTACCACATTCACTTCTCCCGAGAAGGTGCAGCCGTTCACATCCGTTACCGTAACGGTGTAATTTCCTGCTGCGATGCCGATCAGCGTTGGATCAGTGCCGTTGTTCGCACTCCAGAGGTAGGTAAACGGGCCGTTACCGCCTGCGAGGCTTACGGTAGCCGATCCGGTGGCTTCACCGGTACAGTTTGGTGAAACGGAGGTGATATTTGCCGAAAGGCCGCAGTCGCCGGCTAATACCTGTACGGTTTGCACCGCAGTGCAACCGTTGTCGTCGGTTACGGTCACCGTGTACAGCCCCGGCGCCAGGTTGGAGATGCCGGGAGTAACTTCGTTGTTGTTGCTCCAGAGGTACGTGTATGGTGCAACGCCGCCTGCCGGGCTTGCGGAAGCGCTGCCGTCGTTGGCGCCGTTGGTGGTTTCGGGTGTTGCCGAGGCGTTAGTGGTCAGCAGATCCGGCTGATTTACCGTAGCGGTGGCGCTGGCGGTACATTGTTCGCCGTCTGTGATCGTTACGATGTAGTCGCCGCTGGCCAGGCCGTTGACAACGGCGCTTGTGCCGCTATTGCCGCTCCAGGCGTACGTATAGGCGCCATTACCGCCGTTTGCAACCACTCCGGCGCTGCCGGTGGTGCCGCCGAAGCACAAAACATCCGTTACGGATGAAATCTGGGCCGTTACTACCGGGTTTTGGATTACGGTGGTGTTGGCGGTGCTGGTGCAGCCGTTTTCCGGGTTAGTGACCACCACGGAATAACTGCCCGGTGCGTTGGCCGGCAAAGTGGGGTCGATGTCGGTGGAAGTTGTTGAGTTGTCCGGTAAAGTCCAGACATAGGTCAGCGACGGCGACGGGTTGACGCTGGAAGTCGTGAGGGTCACCGTTGCATTGTTGCAATTGAGGTTGCCCGACACGGCGAGGGCTGCGCCCGGTTGCGTATTGTCGAGTTCTACGTCGGCAGAAGCGGTGCTGGTGCAGCCGTTTTCGCCGGTTACGGTTAATACGTAGTTGCCGGCAACCGTAACGGTCGGGTTGGCAATATTCGATGTAAAACCATTGGGGCCCATCCATGCGTAAAGCGGGTTGGTCGCCTGGGTGGAGCCACCCAATATCACGGAAGAAACGGAACAATTGATAATCCCGCCGGTGGCGTCGGCACCGGGCAGGTCAGTGTTGTCGACAACGGTTGCAATCGCAGCATTGGTACACCCGGTAACTCCGTCCGTCACCACGATGGTATAGTCCCCGGGAGCATTTACCACGGGATTGGGGTTAGAGGAGGTAAAGCTGTTGGGCCCCGTCCACTGGTAAACCGGGTTGTTGGCGTTGGTATTCACCTGGAGCGTGACACTGGGTATCTTGCAGGAATAACTGCCACCCGTTGCGCTTACCGAAGGCGGCAATACGTCTGCTGTAACTTTGGCATTGTTCCCGGCCGTACAACCATTGGTATTATCGGTCACCACGAGGCGATAGGTTCCCGGCGCATTGACGGTCGGTGTCAGGGTATTGCCCCCCGAAACGATGTTACCGTCGATAACGAGCACCCATTGATAGCTGTACTGACTGCCTGTGGAACCGGTGCCTTGTATTTGAATCAACGGCTCGTCGCAGTCGATGATCCTGTCCGGACCGGCGTTGGCAAACGGAGCCGTCGTATTGGCCACCACCATGACGGTTGCAGTGTCTTCGCAGGAAAGTCCGGCCGCGATATTGGTCACAATCAGCGAGTAGGATCCCGGAGCGGTCACCACGGCAGTATCCGCGTTGCTGATCACCGTGCCGCTGGAATTGATCCACCGGTAGAAAAAAGTATTGCCCGTCGATGATCCGGCGCTGTGCAAAACGACCGAAGTTTTTTTACACGTCAACGTGTCAGTGACCTGCGCTTGAGCGTTCACCGGAATTTTAAACAGCGTAAAAGTCACGGTACTGTCGCAACCGCTTTCCGAAGGAATGATTTCCTGGTAAGGCCCAGGATCACAATATTCGAATCCACCGATGTAAAAACATTCGTCTTTACACAGGTACTTGGGCGGCAGGTCCTTGGCCTTGCGTTTCAACGCGACGATTTTTTGCCGGACGATGCTGTCGCAACCGAGATAGGATTCATAGGGAGAAGAAGTCAGGGTGTAGGTACCCGGCGCCAGGACGGCCTGATTGGGTGATTCTTCCCAGATAAACGGCAATTCTTCAAAACAAAGGGTTATTTCAGGCAGATTATTGATGGGCAACGGGCCGTTTTCAATCAGAATACAAGTGGTTTTGGGGGTATCGCATGCGTTGGAAGCCGTCACACAAACAAGGCCGCCAAGGGTGCCGAACTGGATATCGACGCTGGTGCCGACACTGCTGCCTATGGGGGAGGGAATAACCGCCGTGTTGCCGCCGCCGTTTATTTTTGCACCGGCCGGCGCTGACCAGATATAGCTGAGGGCAAAATCGACGGGTGCGGGAATGGAGTAGGAGGTGGTCGCTTTGGGGCATACTTTGGTGAGCCCCTGAATCGAGTCGAGCTGGCCCAATTGGGGAGGCTCGGTTGAACCAAAAGCCACAGTTATGACATATTTGCAAAGGTCGCCGTCCACGCCGTCGATCAACAGGTAGTACGCCTGGCCGATGGTAAGGCCGAAACCGAAAATTTCCGGGTTGGCAGGGTCAAGCGGGCGCAATTGATCGCCTTCAGGGGCGAAGGGCCGCAACCGGACAAAACGGCTGCTTCCAGACCACTGTTATTCAGGCAGCTGTCGACCAGTTTAATATTAAATCCAACTACGGACGACGCGGCAATAAACCCGTACCAGCGCGGGTTCTCCAGGGTAATCGGGGGCGCGCCGATCTGACAATTGTCAATGATTATCGGCTGGCCGCCAAAAGGAGGGTAAGTAGCATCAAAATAGGGTTGCGACCAGTCGCAGGTGATACAGGCCAACTGACAGAGGGGCGCTCCGCCCAGACTGAACTGACCGGGGCCACATGCAGTGGTAAGCTGGGCAGACAGGTTTATTCCGCCTGCCAAAAAAAGTAACAAAAGGGAAAAAGTGATTAGAGTTTGTCTCATAACTCGGTAGTTTTTAGATTGTGGACAAGATGTAATTGGATTATGAGGATTCTGAATAAGCATCTGCCGCTGCCGCAGCAGGCCTGAAATCTTGAATTGCGCCAAAGTAGAAGCGGGGATTTTGAAATTCAAAAGTAGGAGATGTCGGCCAGCAAACAAAAAAATGAACGGGCTATGCAAACTCAGCGACAGTTTTTCAGCCGGATTGTTGCAACTCGTGTTTATCCCGGAAATTTAAATATATCTTAATTCAGATATTTTTAACAGCATGTTTGACCGGATTGGGTGTAATTTTAAACGAATTGCCCGTTTTTTCACCTTCAACCTGTTTGGTATGCTGAAATTAAACATTTTCCTGATTGTTTGTGCTTTATTCACCGGATGCTACAGTTCAAAACCCTTAGTGACCGAAACTCCCAAAAATAACAGCACCTACGCGGTCGAATACCTTTTCGAACACGAAGGTTGCAAAGTGTACCGCTTCAATGACCGCGGCAACGCCGTTTATTTTACCAATTGCAGGGGAGAAACCATTGCCGCAACTGACAGCACGCAGGTGCGCAACACGACCAATACCAGGAAAAACAGGTAGGTTTCCGGCAGACGGCTGCTCACCCGCCGAGCCAGTTTTTGAAGTCGGCGGCCCTTTCCCGGCTGACATAGATATCTTCCGGCGCTGCGGGTTGTATTTCTAATTTCAAGCGGCCGTTGAGATGCGGATGTATTTTCCGGATGGCATCGAGCCGGAGCATGATTCCCCTGCTGATACGGAAAAAGTCGCGTGGATCGAGCAGGCGTTCGAGTTCTTCCAGGGTATTGTCGATAAAATATTTTTTCCCGGCGAAGGTATACGCCTGGGTGAGGCCCTCGGAAGAACGGAAAAAAGCGATGTCTGTGACAACCAAAAAACGGAGATGTTGCCCCGTTTTTACCAGAAAACGGTCTTTATAGTTGTCTTTTTTAAAATAACCCGCCAAAGCGCGGTAATCAAACGGCGCCGGGTTGTTTCGCCTTTGATACACCTTTTCCAGGGCTTGTTTCAACTCTTCCGGGTCCACGGGTTTGAGCAGGTAGTCCACGGCATTCACTTTAAATGCCTGCACGGCATACTGGTCAAAAGCAGTGGTAAAAATGACCGGGGCATTCAGGTCGGTTTGCCTGAAAATGTCAAAACTTAATCCGTCGGCGATCTGAATATCCATAAACACGAGATCGGGCGCGGGAAAAGTGCGAAACCACCGCACAGCGCCTTCCACCGAATCGAGCGTGTCGATGACCTGAAAACCGGGATTCTGCGCCAGCAGGAGTTTGCCGAGTTGGCGGGCGGCGGGTTGCTCGTCTTCGATCAGCAGTATTTTCATACGTTTTGAAGTTCGATCATTGGCAGGGCCACCGTGAAATATTGCTGCGAAACAATCACTTCCACGTCCCGTTCGATGAGCATCCGGTAGCGGTCTTTGATGTTTTGCAAGCCGACTCCCGTAGAGTCCATGACCTGGTTTTTGCGTTGGAAATTATTACGAACGACTAAGTGGCCATTTTCCGAAAACACTTCGATGTGCAGCGGTTTTTCGGTGGAAATGACGTTGTGTTTGATGGCGTTTTCAAAAAGCAGTTGCAGGGTCAGCGGCACGATGGCCGTATTCTGCCGCTCATCCAGGTCGTGGATGTTGACTTGCAGGTTTTCGCCGAAACGCTCGTGCAGCAGGTATATATACGAGTAAAGAAACTTCAGTTCTTCGCGCAGCGAAATCAGTTTGGCGTCGCGGCTTTCCAGCACGTAGCGGTACACCTTGCTCAATTGCTGCACAAAACGCACGGCTTTTTCGCTGTCTTCCGGGATCAGGAAAATGAGCGTGTTAAGGCTGTTGAACAAAAAGTGGGGGTTTACCTGGTTGCGCAACCCCTCCAGTTGGCTGGCGAGGTGGGCGCGTTCGAGTTGTTCCTTTTCCAGCAGGGTATCTTTCCAGAGCGTGAACAAACGCCGGCTTTCGTAAATCGCACCTACCATCAGCAGCAGGATCATCGCCGAGCCGTATTTTTGAACAAACGTCGGCTCTTTCACCCCATGCCCGTGGGGAAACAAATAATCGGCTGCAAAACCCACCACCGGGCACGACAGCATGATGTACAAAACGGACAACGTGATCAGCCACAGCAGCCGTTTCCGGTTGTCCTGCACCCGTGGGAAACGCAGGGTAACCCGGATAAAAATCTGCCGGCTGCCTTCCCATACACACAGCGTGAACAGGAAAGATACGGCCGCCGATTGCCAGTACCCCGGCCAGTCGTTGTAGGTATCCCCGAAAAACACCGGCGGGCAGATCAGCGCGATCACCGGGATGCCGATGATGCGCATCCATTTGTCGCTGTAGCCGTAGGCAGTTGTGCAGGAAACCATGTGGTGAAAATAAGGGAAAAAGTGAAAATTCAATTCATCCGCTGCAAACATCCGGGGCGGCAACCTCGCCCGAAAGTGGAATATTTTGAATGGCAGGTATCCGTCCTCAGACGGCAATAATGCAGGGTTGAGTTGCAGCGCAACAACAAAAATGCCACGCGCCCGAAAAAAGATACGCCTGAAAAATCCAAAAAAAAGCCGGCTCCGTATATGTGTTCATGCAGGTGTTCAGACAACCACTCCGGTCGGGTCTGACATGTTACTCTCCTGTTATTCAATCATTTACCAAACAAAAGCAATCATGACCACTTTAATGAAACATGTTTTGTGCCGGCTTCTTGCCTTGCCGGTACTGCTTTTTGGTGTTTTCGGCCCGGCATTATTTGCCTCCAGCCACAGGGAAGCGCCACTTATCGCCAGTGATCCGCTGGCGGACAATACGGACCTCTATGCATTCAGAAGCCCGGACGACCCCAATACCATCACCATCATTGCCAATTACATTCCGGCGGAACTGCCTTTCGGCGGCCCGAATTACAACACCTTCGGTGAAAACATCCGCTACGAGATTCACATCGACAATGATGCTTCAAAACCCGGCGACGAAATTGTGTATCGTTTCACCTTTCACCGGGTAAATGAAGACCCGGGCACGTTTTTTAACATTCGCCTGGGAAAACAAAACCTGAAAACGACCTACACCCTCGAACGCAGTACCGACGGCGGACAAACGTTTGCAACGGTCATCGCCAACGGCCCGGTGCCGCCGCCAAACATCGGCCCCCGCTCCATCGAATCGGGAGCCGGGCTCAACACGACGTATGAAAACCTGATCGCCGCGTCCATTATCACGGCCTCTACCGGCGAAAAAGTGTACTGCGGCCCGGCCGACGACCCTTTTTACGTGGACCTCGGCGGCATTTTTGACCTGGGCGACGCACCCCGCCAGAACAGCGATTCCCGCGACGGACTCGGTTTTTACAACGTCCACTCGATCGCCATTCAGGTGCCGATTGCCACGTTGCGCAAAACGGGCGCTCCCGCCGTGCCGACGAGTATCCTCGACGCCGATTACGTGATCGGCGTGTGGGCCTCTGCCAGCCGCCAGATGATGCGTACCCTTCAGCCGAACGGCGCCGCACCCGTTGACGGCGGCGCGTGGGTTCAGGTGTCGCGCCTCGGTATGCCGCTGACCAACGAAGCCGTAATCCCGATCGGCAGCAAGGATTTTTGGAACCGCATTACGCCGTACGACGAACTGGCCGACAATACGCTCGACGCGTACTTTTACAACCCGGAACTTGCGTTGTATATGGACGATGACCTGTTCGGCGGCGCCGTGCCGGCATTTTCACCCCTGCGTATTCAGCGCAACTCCCTGCAATCCTTCGATTTTGGCAACGGCCAGGACGGCTTGTACGGACTGAAAGGTAATCCGGCGCTTGCCGGAACTGCCCTGGATGATGCGGTATTCGGCACCTTGCTGCTGCCCGGTCCCGGCCAGCCGCGCTCCGTCGACCTGTGGCCGATTTTTCACACCGGTGTGCCCAATGTTCGCCCCTATCAACTGGCAACGGGCAAAAACGGCAACCCGCTGGCCGCAGGTAAACCGTTCATTAACAACTTTTTACCCAATGGCGGCGACATGCTCCGGCTCAATATGGCGGTGCCGGTCACCGATCGCCAGGATGCAAAATTCAGTCCCCTCGGTATCATTCAGGCCGCCGTGCTGGGCCTGACCGACCCGGCGTATAACCAGAACACCAACATCCAGTTTATCCCGAATATGGACGGCTTCCCGAATGGCCGTCGCCTGGAAGACGACGTCACCCGTATCGAATTACAGGCAGTGGGCGGCGTGGCCCTCGCAGCCATCGGGTTGTGGTACGACGACTATACCGCCGGCGGCCCCAACCCCGTAACCCCGAATCTGCTGGGCGTATTGACCTACAGCACGGGGGTGGACAAAAACGACAAAGCGTTCAAAACCACTTTCCCATACGTCGCATCACCCTGGACGGGGACGGAAGTAGGGGAATAAGCAGGGCGCCCGTCTCGAAACATCACTCACATAAACATTTCAACGATGAAACTCGAAAATATAACAAAATCCCTGATAGCGAGCACATTATGGATGCTTGCCGTCACGGTGGGCTTTGCTTCCAGCCATCGCGAAGCGCCTATGATCGCCGACGACCCCCTGGCCGACAACTGCGATTTGTACGCTTTTCGCAGCCCCGATAACCCCAATACCATCACGATCATTGCCACGTACGTTCCGCTGCAACTGCCGCAGGGCGGCCCCAATTATTTTTCATTCGGCGAAAACATCCGCTACGAAATCCACGTGGACAACGACGCGACCAAACCCGGCGATGAAATTGTATACCGCTTTACGTTTAATCAGGCCAATGAAGACCCGGGCACGTTTTTTAACATCCGCCTCGGCAAACAAAACCTGAAAACTACCTATACGCTGGAACGCAGCATCGACGGCGGCGCTACGTTCCAGGTGATTGTACAAAACGGCATCGTACCGCCGCCCAATATCGGCCCCCGCTCCATCGAATCGGGCGCGGGTCTGGGCACCACTTACGCCAACCTGATGAGCAGCGCCATTACGACGGCCAGCAGCGGCGAAAAAGTGTATTGCGGCACCACGGACGACCCGTTTTTTGTGGACCTCGGCGGCATTTTTGACCTGGGCGACGCCCCCGCCAAAATGCAAATCCCCGCGACGGCGTGGCTTGTTTTAATGTCAGCACCATCGCCATCCAGGTACCCATCGCCACTTTGCTGAAAACGGGCGCACCGGCCGTGCCAACCACCATTCTCGACCCGGATTACGTGATCGGTGTGTGGGCTTCCGCCAGCCGCCAGCAAATCCGCACCTTGTCCTCTACGGCAAATCCCGTTTATTCAGGCCCCTGGGTACAGGTGTCGCGGCTGGGCATGCCGCTGACCAATGAAGCGGTAGTGCCCATCGGCAGCAAAGACTACTGGAATGCGATCACGCCATACGACGAACTGACGGACACTTCCTTAGACGGGTATTTTTACAACCCCGAACTTGCCTTGTACATGGACGATGACCTGTTCGGCGGCGCCGTGCCGGCATTTTCACCGCTGCGTATCCAGCGCAAATCGCTCCAGAGTTTCGATTTTGGCAACGGTCAGAACGGCTTGTACGGCCTGAAAGGCAACCCGGCGCTCGCCGGCACAGCGCTGGATGACGCCGTGTTCGGCACCCTGCTGCTACCCGGTCCCGGCCAGCCGCGCTCCGTCGACCTGTGGCCGATTTTTCACACCGGTGTGCCGAATGTTCGCCCCTACCAACTGGCTACGGGTAAAAACGGCAACCCACTCGCCGCAGGTAAACCGTTCATTAACAACTTTTTACCCAACGGAGGGGATATGCTGCGCCTGAACATGGCCGTGCCCGTCACCAGCCGCCAGGACCCGAAATTCAGTCCGCTCGGCATCGTGCAGGCTGCCGTACTGGGCCTGACCGACCCGGCGTACAACCAAAGCACCGACATTCAGTTTATCCCGAACATGGACGGCTTCCCGAACGGCCGCCGCCTGGAAGACGACGTGACCCGTATCGAATTGCAGGCTGTGGCCGGTGTGGCATTAGCCGCCATCGGGCTGTGGTACGACGACTACACCGCCGGCGGCGCCAACCCGGTTACGCCGAACCTGCTGGGGGTATTGACCTACACGACCGGTGTGGAAAGTAACGATCTGGCATTTCCCGGCAGTTTCCCGTACCTGGCAGCCCCGCAAAGCGGCACGGGCGCCTGCGGCGGCAGCATCGTGACCGCCACGACGGATATTTTCCAGGGCGGCGGAATGGGCCTCGCACAAAAGCCGGTGCTGATGAAAAATTATCCCAACCCGTTTTCCTCCCAAACAACTTTTGAATTTCTGGTGAACCAGCCCGGCGATATCGCCGTAGGGGTGTATGACATTCAGGGCAAATACGTCGCAACGCCTTACAGCGGATTCCAGCAAAAAGGTGAGTTCAAATACACCTGGAATACCGCCAACCTGCGACCCGGCGTGTATTTCGCCAACCTGTACGACGGCAACGGCAACCTGATCCAGAGCGGGAAGTTGTTGAAACCGGAATAAGGTGCAATCATGTTACCGGCTGCTTTATCCGCCGATCCTCAAAAGGGAAAAATCACCCCCTTTTCAGGCTCCCGGCGGCTAAAGCGGCCGGCGTTTTTTTACAGGCACAACCTGATCCGGTCGCCGAAAGTTGTTTGAAATACCGGCAAAAAGGACAAAAAAGGAGCATTTCGTGTTAATTTGTGTGGTTGAAGTGTACGTTCACATCAGGAAAACGTTTCAGGTGAAATTGATCATTAAACGTACAACTACAAGCACAAAATGAAGAATCTGAAACTTTTGCTGGCAGCAACCCTGCTGCTCGGCATTTCGTGGTTTGCCTGCCAGGACCTGGAATTCGACGATTATGAAAAAACGGCTAAAGTGACGTTCACCGGCCGCATTATCGACGAAGAAGGCCTGCCCGTTTCCGACGCGCGGGTGCGTGCCAGCGGCGAACTGGCCATGACGGACGCCAACGGCGTATTCCAACTCAAGCAGGTGAACCTGCCCGCCGGCGATGCCCGGATCTCCGTGAGTAAAATCGGTTATTTCGACTTTTCCCGCGCCTATATCGTGGAAAACGGGTCCACACAAATGATTACCATTCAATTGTTGCGCAAAGAACTGGCCGGTACGATCAGCGGCAGCAGTGGAGGCACGGTGCAGATACCCGGCGGGGCCTCGCTGGTATTTCCCGCAGGATCGGTGGATTATTCGGGACAGGTGAATGTGTACGCCCGGTACCTCGACCCGACTTCACCCAACCTGCCCATGAACATGCCCGGCGACCTGCGCGGTATCAACACCGGCGGCGAAGAACAAACTTTGGCCAGTTTCGGTATGATCGGCGTGGAACTGAAAAGTGCGGGCGGCCAGGAACTGAATATCGCCCCGGGCAGTGAGGTGGAGATATTTATGCCCATCCCGGCGGCCAAACTCTCCGTCGCCCCGGCCGAAATAGCGCTTTGGTACTACGATTACGACAAAGCCCGCTGGATAGAAGAAGGAAAGGCGCAAAAGATTGGAGATCAATATGTTGGCAAGGTTCGACATTTTTCCTTCTGGAACTGCGACGCCCCTTTTCCGGTGGTTCAACTCAGCGGTAAAGTGTACCAGGACAGCGTAAACACCCCCTTAGTCGGCGCCACCGTGCGGCTCACAATTACTTCAAGCGGCTGGCAGGGTTTTGCCTGGACGGACGCAAACGGCTGTTTTGGTGGCAGTGTACCCCAAAACGAGGCCATGAAATTAGAAATCGTGTTGCCCGATCAGTGCGGCAGCACGGTGCTTTACATGCAGGACATCGGCCCTTTTGCCGCGGATGATACCCTTGCCCCCATCATTATCGACACCACCATCGCGCAGGCCGTCAAAGTATCCGGCATTTTGGTCGATTGCAACGGCCAACCCATTCAGGGCGGCTATGCAAAAATTAATATCGACGGCGTGGAATCGGCCGTTTTTGCCAACCAGAGCGGCGCATTTACGATGAATGTGCTCAATTGCAGCAACGGCAGTTCCGGCACCGTCATCGGTTACGACCTGGCTAACCTGCTGGAAAGTGGCCCGCTGACCTTCAGTCTCGATACCAACAACGTGGTTTTAGGGCCGATCGAGATCTGCAACACGCTTTCGGAATACATTCAGTTTACCATCGATGGGCAAAGTTTTACCAAAATTGACCCTCTCGGGCAGGTTTTCCCGGATTCCCTGCCGGCTACGGGCAATATCACTTTGCTGAGCGCCTATGATACCGCACAGGTCAGCGCGATCTATCTTTCGTTTAAAAACAACGACCAAACGGGCAATTTCCCGTTCAGCGTGCTTTATGTCAACAACCTGGAAGCCAACCCGGCCAATACCGTGACCACCACCGTGACGGCATTTGGCGGCGTGGGCGACCCGATCATCGGCACCTTTGGCGGAGGTTTTCAGGATACCAATGGTGCAAGTCACACTATATCAGGAAGTTATCGGGTTATTCGTGAATAGCGACCCGGCCTGGAACTGACTCGGACTGACGGGGCGATGCGCAACAGCGCATTCGCCCCGTTTGTATTAAACCGCGAAAAGATATTGTTGTTTTAGTGTCAAAACACTTAAGTTTGCCTCATGAAATTGGAAGCAGAGTTAAAAAGCAGCAAACCCATACAACCGCGTCAGCGCGCCCTGCTCAATATCCTGTTCACCGCCAGTTGGCTCGATTGTTTTATAACCCGCCAATTGCGGCCCTACGGCCTGACCAGTCCGCAATACAACATCCTGCGTATCCTTAACGGCAGTTCGCCGAAAGGGCTTTCGGTGCTCGACATCAAAAGCCGGATGCTCGACCGCAGCAGCAATGTTAGCCGGTTGGTTGAAAAATTGCGCCTCGCCGGTTTGGTGGAACGTGTTCCACACCTGCAGGACCGGCGGATGGTGATCGTAACGATCTCTGAATCAGGCAAAAGGCTGCTCGACGATATCGAGCGGGCGGGCTTTGTCAGCGGGCAAAACACCCCGGGCAGCAAACTTTCGGAAGCCGATGCCATGGACCTTGCCCACCTGCTGGATAAGTTTCGGGAATGATTTTTGCATTATCCGGGAATGTTACTTTAATCCTTTCTGATATCTGCCTTCGCCGGAACAAAACCTCACGTATTCGTTCCTTCGATCATTTATGACCGGAAAAAATTCAGATTTTTTTCGGCAATAAACAAACCTTTTGCTGATGTTTGCCTCTGCGTCTGCCGCCGGTGCTTCGGCCGGACATTCTTCCGGAAACATGTTGACCCTCGATCTTTTTACGCCGAACGATGATGCCAGGCCTGTGTTCCTTACGGGTTCGTTCAATGCCTGGACGACACAAGACGGTCGTTTTCAAATGAATAAGATCAAAGACGGTCACTATCAATATACATTTCACGAAATTCCCGCCATCGCCGAACCTTTTGAATATAAATACGTGAAAGGCGGCTGGGAAGCCGAAGAACTCGGCGCCGACGGGTTTCCACCCACCAACCGGAGGATGGAAGTGCCGCGTGGAAAAGTAACCGATGTTGTACCCCGCTGGAAACAACACGGGCATGGCTATAACCCCGCGTTTTACCCTGATATTCAAATTGTTGCGAAACGTTTTAACGTGCCCCAACTGCAACGCAGGCGCCGTATCGCCGTTTTGCTGCCCTGGAATTACGCAAAAAGTGACCGCCATTACCCCGTTTTGTACCTCCAGGACGGGCAAAATCTGTTTGAAGAAAGTGCGCCGTTCGGCACCTGGGGCGTCGACAAAAAACTCGCCGCGCTGGCACAGCGTGGAAAGGGCGAATTTATCGTTGTAGCCATCGACCACGGCGGGAAGGAACGCATCAAAGAGTATTCGCCTTACGATTCCACCCGTTGGGGTGAAGGCCTGGGGCGCGACTACGCGGGTTTTCTGGCTGAAACGCTGAAACCACATATCGACAAAAATTTCCGCACCCTGCCCGACCGGGCGCATACCGGCATCGGAGGCAGCAGCATGGGGGGGCTCATCAGTATTTATGCAGGACTGATGTTCCCGCAGGTGTATTCCAAGTTTATGATTTTTTCGCCTTCGTTGTGGGCTTCACCCGAAATTTACGCGGAGCCCATGCATTTTGCCACCCACTATCCACCCACCAGAATTTACCTCTACGGCGGCAGCCGGGAAGGTTCCAATATGGTGGCCAACCTGAAACGGTTTAAAGAAGCGGCGGAAAAAAACAGCGGCGGCGGCGCACAAATATTGATGCAGACCGATCTTCACGGCCGCCACAACGAAGCCCGCTGGGGAGAGGAGTTCCCCAAGGCGGCGGAGTGGCTTTTTCATTAAAGGGTTCAAAGGTTTCAGGGTTTCAGAGGTTTCAAGGTTTCAGAGGTTTCAGAGGTTTCAGGGTTTCAGGGTTTCAGAGGTTTAAGGGTTTCAGGGTTGCTGCGTTTTATGCAGCCGATGCCGGTATGCCGCCAAAAACGTGCTACTTTCCGAGTAAAAATAACAGCGGAATGTCCAGCCTGCTTTTCCAGGCTTTTTCGGAGTGGTCGGCTCCTTCAAAAACGCGGGTTGTCCAGTTTTTTGCCGTAAATCCTTTCTCCTGCATGATGGCATCGGCCTGTTTCTGAAATGAAGTATACATGCCGTCCAAAGCGACCGTGCCGTGGTCGAAATAAATGCGGTGGTTGTTGGGTGCGGGCAGGTTTTCTTTCAGGTACCGCATCAATACGGCCGGAATCGGGTTGTTTTCCACACGAAAAATACCGATCCAGTGGGTAGACAGGCAGGCGGCGCCGCCGAACACATCGGGGTATTCACAAAGGACATACATCGAGATCAGACCACCCATACTTGAGCCCGCGATAAAGGTATTTTTGGGGTCAGTTTTGGTGGAAAACGCGCTGTCGATAAAAGGTTTCAGTTCGGTTACCAGAAATTTCAGGTAGTTGTCGGAAACGGGGCGCTCGCTCAACAGCCCGGGTCGGGTATTTTCAGGGCCTTCCGCCAGCACTTTTTTATCTGCTTCGGATAAATAGTTGAATGCTTTTTGCGGAAAATACTCGCGGTGCCGCAGTTCGGGCACGTTCCAGATACCCACAACGATGCAGTCTTTTATTTTTTTTGCCGCCAGCAGTTTTCCTGCGGTTTCATCGACGCCCCATTCCTGGTGGTTCCAGGTCGCCGTGGAATCGAACAACATTTGCCCGTCGTGCATGTACAACACGGCGTATTTCTTTTTGTCGCTGTAACCTTCTGGCAGCCAGACGTCTACGTGGCGGGACTGCACGAACCGGGACGAAAAGTTGTCAAAACGTTTGATCATGCCGGACGAGACCGGCATTTTTTTCAAAATAACGGCAGAAAACGGGGGCAGCGCGACCTGGTCTCCTTTGACGGCTTTTTGGGTCAATAAATCGACATAATCGCCTTTTTCGGGCAAAACAAAGGTTTTTTTCCCGGCGCCGGCGTTGATCGCCACGACGATTTCCTGGTTTTTATCGAAGCGTTTGTAGGCGAGCAGTTTTCCTTCCGTTTTTAAAAAAGCAATGTCGCCTGTGCTGAGTACCGGGTTGTTTTTCCGGATGGCGATCAGCGTTTTGTACCGCCCGAACTGTTCTGCGTTGAACCCCACGGGGTCGTATTTTTTGGGCCCGGGCTGGAAATTGTTCCGCGTTTCCGGCTCGAAGCGATATTCCTTCCACCAGAGCGGCTTCCGGCAATCGGGGTCGTCGGCGCCCCACATCCCCATTTCCTCGCCATTCCAGATCTGCGGCGCGCCGATTGTGGTAAAAAGATGCACCAGGTAAAGCCCCAGGCGTTGGTAGGTTTCAGGGGCAGGTTTGCCGGTTTTATAGGCCGGATTATCGTTCGGCGTCGACTGGTATTTGTATTTGTTGGGGTTGTCAAAACAGGTGAGCAGGCGTGGCGCGTCGTGGGAAGAGGAGACATTCATCATGGCGTACCGGACTTCCGGCGAAAGTCGGTTCCACTGCAATTCGAGGCTGTCTTTCAAACGATTGGCGTCGATGTCGAAGTTGGTTTTGGCAAAAAAATCGCGCGCCGGGCGGTATACCTGGTAAAACATCACCGCGTCAAAAACATCACCCCGGGTGTAGGACGTGGGGTCCATCAGGTGGTCGGGCCACTTTTCCCACCAGATTTCGCCGACCAGGTAAGCCTCGGGCTGAACGGAACGTACAAATTTTCGGAAGTCGCGCCAGAACCCCAGCCCCACCTGGTCGGCCACGTCCAGCCGGAAACCGTCGATGCCGTCGGCCGGATTGCCGTCGGGCGCCAGCCAGCGCTGCGTGACCGAAAAAACGTGTTTTTTGGCCGGTTCGTTGATATTACCTTCATACGGGTGCCCGGCAACACGATGGGTAGTGACATTGGTTTTTTTGATCTCCGGCAGGCTGGAAATGCCAAGCCAGCCGTTGTAGGCAAATTCGTTTGCCGGCGTGGCGGGGTCGTCGAACGTTTTGATGTCGTACCAGTCTTTGTACGGCGAGGCCGACTGGTTTTTCAGCACGTCCTGCCAGGCCCAGAACATGGTGCCGGTGTGGTTCCAGGAATAGTCCATGATAATCTTCATGCCGCGCCGGTGCGCCTCCTTTACCAATTTCAGGAACAGCCGATCGGCGGAAGTCCATTTCCAGGTAGACGGGTCGGCGGGGTTTTCCGCAGCGATGATCCGGTTGTCGCCTGCGGGATCGGGGCCGAAGTTCACGTCGACGTGGTGGTAGTTCCGGGCGTCGTATTTGTGCATGGACGGCGCGTCGTTGACCGGATTGAGAAAAAGCGCCGTAACGCCCAGGTCCTGCAGGTAGCCCAATTTTTCTATAACACCTTGTAAATCACCGCCGTAGCGCCGATAGTGTACGATGTGGTTGAACGGTTTGCCGGTATTTTTCATCCAGGCATCTTCTTCGTACCAGTCGCGCGTCCAGGGCGTGGTTTGCCACCCCGGCGGGGCGACCTGGTTGATGGGCGGCGCGTCGATGTTTTCCGGTTTGGGGTCGTTGGACGGGTCGCCGTTGTAAAAACGTTCGACAAAGATCTGATACCAGATCACCTGTTTGGCCCAGGCCGGGGGAGCGTTGAAAGGTGTTGGATGGTTTTGGCCGAATGCCGCGGAATACAGTAGAAAAAACAGGACGAACGCGAGGTAGTGTTTTAACATGTGGATCTGCCGGGTGAGTTGGAAATGGTGATAGAACACTTTTGCAGGGATCAAAGGTAAAAAAACAGTCAAGCGGTAGTGAGACTCTGAAGGGGTCTGAGGATTATAGGTTCCAGTAAATCGGGAAGCCCATTCAGAGTCTCACGTGCAAATTCAACTCACACCCGTTTCCGGTACGTCCATACCGCCAGTCCGTTCACCACCACGGCATAAGTCAGCACGGTGAAAAAGTTTTGCCGGATATAGGCGAATTGTGCGCCTTTGAGCAGTACAAGCCGCATAAATTCCACAAAATATTTGACCGGATTGATGCTGTTGAGCCATTGCGCCCACTGCGGCATACTTTCCACCGGGGTAAAAAGCCCACACATCAGGATAAAGATCAGCAGGAAAAACCAGGCGGTAAACATGGCTTGCTGCTGCGAGTCGGCAAAGTTGGAGATCAGGAAGCCCAGCCCCAGCATACAAGGTGTGAAAGCGGCCGTATAACCGAATACCAGTCCCAGGTTGCCCAGCATCGGGATGTCAAAAACGAGTTTTCCCACGGTCAGGCCCACCGTCATCATGAGCAGCGACAGCAGCCAGAAGGGCAGAAGTTTTCCGAGGATGAACTGCCATTTCTGCACGGGGGTCACGTTCAATTGTTCGATAGTGCCCAGTTCACGTTCGCGTACGATGTTCAAGGCGGTCAGAAAACAGATGATGAGTGCCACAATCTCGCCCAGAATACCCGGCACCATAAAGGTTTTGTAGTCGAGGTGGGGGTTGTACCAGTTGGAATAGGTGGTTTGGAGGCTGACGGCTTGCGTTTTTCCGGCGGATTGGCCGGCGCTTTCGGCATCGGGCAGGGCGGCGGCGAAAAGGGAGGGGTTGTTTTGAGCAAAACCGGCGTTAAAATCACGGATGATATTTTGGGCGTAGCCCATGCCGAGTCCCGCTTTGGTCGCGTTGATGGCGTTGGCGGTCAGCGACAGGGATGCCCGGTTTTCCCGTACCAGGTCGCGATCGAAATGGGCCGGGATTTCGAGGATCAGATCCACCCGGTCCATCGCCATGGCCTCGTCGGCCAATCTGGCAGACTGCGGGGCGGTTTTTATTTGAAAGTACCCCGAAGCGCTGAATTTGTTCACCAATTGCCTCGAAGCGGGCGAACGGTCGTGATCGACTACCGCCAGCGCGAGGTTTTTTATTTCATAATTCGCGGCAAAAGAAAGCAGCAGGGTCTGAAATACCGGCATAACAAGCAGCATCGGCAACATCGTCTTGTTGCGGAAGATTTGCAGGAATTCTTTTTGAACGAGGAAAAATACGGTGCGCATGGTTGACTTTTTTTGACGGGTTTCAAGTGGGTTTTTTGACAGGATTTACAAGATTTTGTTTCAGCAGGTACAGGATGGTTTTCGTTTCAGACAGGTTTCAGGTGCGGTTTTCGTTCGACAGGATTTACAGGATTTACAGGTTTTCGTTTCAGACAGGATTTACAGGATTTACAGGTTTTTGTTTCAGACAGGATTTACAGGATTTACAGGTTTTCGTTTCAGACAGGATTTACAGGATTGACAGGTTTTATTTTTAAAAGGCTTTGCCTACGAAGTATAAAATCCTGTAAATCCTGTAAATCCTGTCTGAATACTCACTCCAGCCTGTCTTTAAAGTTCTTCATACTCAGCGCCAGGAAAAACAGCGCCATGCCGCCGAGGATCAGGGTTTGTTTCCACAGTACTTCGAGCCCCACTCCTTTGATCATAATACCTTTTACGATGGGGTTGAACCAGGTCGCGGGAATCACGTTGCCGACCACCTGAAGCGCAGTCGGCATACTTTCACGCGGGAAAATGAAGCCCGACAGCAGCATCGTCGGCATCAACAGGCCCAGCGCCGACATAAACATGGCGCTCATCTGGTCTTTGGCGCGTGTGCTGATAAAAATGCCCAGCGACAAGGCTACAAACATGTACAACATACACTCGCCGGCCAGCAGCAGCACCGAGCCGCGCATGGGCATACCGAATACCAGCAAACCCAGCAGAACGATCACGGTAGCGTTCAGCAAGGTCAGCGCGAGGTAAGGGGCCGTTTTACCGAGAATGATCTGGATCGGTTTCAGGGGAGAAACGAGCAGTATTTCCATCGTACCCAGTTCTTTTTCCCGCGCAATGGTGATGGAGGTCATCATCGCGGACACCAGCATCAGAATCAGCGTCATCACGCCGGGTACGAAGTTAAAAACGGCTTTTTGCTCGGGGTTGTAACGCATTCGTGTTTCCGTCCGGATCAACGGCCGGCCGGGTGCAACGCCGTTTTTTTCCTGCTGGAAATCGGCGACGATGGCGTTGGCGTAGTTGATCAAGGTGGTGGCGGTATTTGGGTCGGAAGCGTCGCCAAGCAATTGCAGCTGGCCTTCGCCGGTTTGCAGTTTTTGGGCAAAATTCGCGGGAAACACCACCGCCATTTTGATCCTTCCGGTTCGGAATGCAGGCTCCAGTTCTTCCACGGATGCCAGGTTTTTTTCCAGCCGGAAATAACCGCTGGACACCAATTTGTTCGTCAACGCGATGCTTTCCACGTCTTTCGACGGGTCGAGCACGGCGATGGCGGCGTTTTTGATCTCGTTGGAAAGTACAAAACCGAACAGCAACACCTGCACCACGGGCATACCGAACAGGATGAGCACGGTACGCCGGTCGCGGAGGATGTGGCGGAATTCTTTCACAACAAATGCACGAAACCGGCCGGTATTTGATTCTGTTTTTGAAAAACGCATATCGGAATTTATCTTTGTAAAAATTTTTTGAGCAGCGCAAATCATTCGCCCGCATCGTCCCCGATTTTGTCATTGAAGTTCGCAGCCCCAGCGACCACCTCCACGTTTTGAAAGACAAAATGAAAAGCGCCTGGATTAAAAACGGCGTTCAACTGGCCTGGCTTATCGATCCTGAAATACAACAAGCCTGGGTTTTTCGGGCCGATGGGAGTGAGATGCATGTTCCTGATTTTCAACAGGTTCTTTCGGGTGAATCGGTGCTTCCGGGGTTTTAACTGGATTTGGGGGTGTTTATCAACGAATAATATTTTCTTTTCCTCGGGGCCGGCCCCCCCGGGCCCCCCCCCCCCAAAAACGGGCCCCGGGCGGGGGGGGGGGGGGGGGGGGGGGGGGGGGGGGTGGGGCCGGGGGGGGGGGGGGGGGGGGGGGGGGGGGGGCCGCCGGCGGGTCAAAGGGCAAGGGAGTTCGCGCTCGACCGGCTCAAAACCACCTCGGCACTTTCCTGCAATATTCTTCATACGCACTGCCGAATTGCCGTTTCAAAAAAGGCTCTTCCACAAAGATCACGAACAAGCGGACCACCGTTGAAGCAATCAGGCCGTACAAAACCACCTGCATACTGCAAAACCAGAGCGCCCAGCCGCTCAGCACCGCAAAAAGCCCCAGGTACATGGGATTGCGCGTGTGGCGGTACAAACGTCCGGTTACCAGGTTTTTGGGCGGGTCGAGCGGGAACGGTGTGCCCTCGCCTTTTGTCATAAAATCCCGGATTGATACCAGGAGAATGCCATATCCGGCGACCAGCAGGGGTATGCCCGACCAGTTCCACCAACCCGCAGCGCCATCGCCGTGCCGGCCGAAAAAAAGCGGCAGATACACGCCGACCGTGCCGGGCACCAGGATGGTGAACAATAAATTTTTGACGAACAATTTCATATCGGCAACGTCGTGAAGAGTGATCATGATCCACGGGCTAATTTTCTGAATACTTCGTCCATATCCTCTGCTCCGAAGGCCGTTTTCATCGCACGGGGAGTATCCAACGCTTCAATTCTGCCATCCACCATGATACTGACGCGGTTGCAGTATTCGGCCTCATCCATATAGTGGGTGGTGACCATCAGCGTTACACCTGCAGCGGCGGTTTCATAAATGAGTTCCCAAAACTGACGGCGGGTGAGCGGGTCCACGCCGCTGGTGGGTTCGTCAAGAAATACGATCCGGGGTTCGTGCAGCAGGGCGACTGAAAAAGACAGTTTTTGTTTCCAGCCGAGCGGAAGCGACCCGACGAGTTTGTCGGCCTCTTCCACGAGTTGCAGTTTTTCCAGCAGGGCGGCCGTTTTGGCGCGTATCTCGCTCATTTTCAGGCCATAAATGCCGCCGAATAAACGGATGTTCTCCCGGACGCTGAGGTCTTCGTACAAACTGAATTTCTGACTCATATAGCCGATCCGGCGTTTCACTTCTTCGGGTTTTTTCCGCACGTCATAACCCGCCACCGATGCATGCCCCGATGTCGGCAGGATCAGGCCGGTGAGCATTTTTAACGCGGTGGTTTTACCCGCGCCGTTGGCGCCCAAAAAGCCGAATATTTCACCTTCGTGCACCTCGAACGTGATGGCATCGACGGCTTTGAAGGCGCCATAGGTTTTAGTGAGCCGGTCGGTGGAAATAACGGTTTTCATACGTTCAGTTTTTCATCAGTTCGATAAAACAATCCTCCACCGTCGGTACGGCAGGTTTTACTTCGATGTCGCTGTGCTTTTTGGAAAGCAGATAGGTGTGGATCGAATTTTCCAAAACCTCCCGGCTTGCGGAGTTCGGATGCAATTTGAGGTGCGCATACTCGCCAAAAGCGTAACAATCCGAAGCGCTTTCAAAATTTCGCAAGTCTTTGATTAACTGATACATATTCTCTGAGCGCACGGCAAAAAGCGGCTGCCGGAATGCGGCGGTGATCCCTTGGGGGGTATCGATGGCCATGACTTCTCCTTTCTGGACCAGGGCCACCCGGTTGCACAATTCCGCCTCGTCCATGTAGGGCGTACTGACGAGCATGGTCAGTCCCTGTGCGCGCAGATTGCGCAACATATCCCAGAATTCCTTGCGGGATACGGGGTCTACGCCGGTGCCGGGTTCGTCGAGAAACAATACCTCCGGTTTGTGGATCAGCGCGCAGCACAGGGCGAGTTTTTGCTTCATGCCGCCCGACAAAGCCCCGGCGCGCCGGGTTTTGAAGGGTTCGATCTGAACATAAATGGGCGCGATGAGGTCGTAGTTTTTGCGCACACTTGTGCCAAAGACCGAAGCGAAAAATTCGAGGTTTTCCTCCACGGTCAGGTCCTGGTAGAGTGAAAAACGCCCCGGCATGTAACCGATGATCTGGCGGAGTTTTTTGTAATCGCGCACCACATCCAGCCCCGCCACCGTAGCCGACCCGGTATCGGGCAACAAGAGCGTGGTCAGGATACGAAACAGGGTGGTTTTTCCTGCGCCGTCGGGGCCGATGATCCCGAATATTTCGCCCTGATCAACAGACAGGCTGATGTTTTCTACGGCTTTTACTGCGCCGTAGGCTTTGGACAGCTTGTCTATTTTGATTATTTTTTCTGACAGGGTTGACATGTTTTATAATATTTTTTTGACAGGATTGACAGGATTGACAGGATTGACAGGATTGACAGGATTGACAGGATTTATAATATTTTTTTTGACAGGATTGACATGATTTACATGTTTTGCGAGATATTTGATTTCAGATTTATAAACCTAAAATTTGCCTTTTATGAATGACTTACTTACCGGAAACATCATCTCGGCAGCGTACAAAGTATACAATACGCTGGGCTTCGGCTTCCTGGAAAAAGTGTACGAAAACTCATTGGCCATCGAACTCAGCAAAAGCAAACTCACTATCGTTCAACAATCTCCCCTGACTGTGTTTTATGACGAACAAGTCGTCGGCAATTATTGCGCGGATATGATCGTCGAGGCTAAAATCATCGTTGAACTGAAATCAATCATACGCCTGACTCCCGAACATGAAGCACAATTAGTGAACTACCTGGTTGCTACAAAACTTGACGTCGGATTACTCATCAATTTTGGCCACGATGGGGTGGAGATCAAGCGCAAGTACCGCAATTATCGCCCGAAGGGCAGTTGACAGGTTTTTATTTTTTTGACAGGATTGACAGGATTGACAGGTTTTAAAGGATTGACAGGATTGACAGGATTGACAGGTATTTAAGTGACTGGTGCAGGTTTTAAAGGATTGTCAGGATTGACGGGTTTAAAAATTACAGGACCTTAAAGGATTGACAGGTTTTAAGTGACAGTAAAAAATAACATGTAGATCATGTAAATCCTGTCAAAAACAAAACCTGTCAAAAAAAATAACATGTAGATCATGTAAATCCTGTCAAAAAACAAAAAACCTGTCAAAAAAATAACATGCAGATCATGTAAATCCTGTCAAAAAACAAAAACCTGTCAAAAAAAATAACATGTAGATCATGTAAATCCTGTCAAAAAAACAAAAAACCTGTCAAAAAAATAACATGCAGATCATGTAAATCCTGTCAAAAAAACAAAAACCTGTCAAAAAAAATAAAATGCAGATCATGTAAATCCTGTCAAAAAACAAAAACCTGTCAAAAAAATAACATGCAGATCATGTAAATCCTGTCAAAAAACAAAAACCTGTCAAAAAAATAACATGCAGATCATGTAAATCCTGTCAAAAAACAAAAAACCTGTCAAAAAAATAAAATGCAGATCATGTAAATCCTGTCAAAAACAAAACCTGTCAAAAAAATAACATGCAGATCATGTAAATCCTGTCAAAAAACAAAAACCTGTCAAAAAAAATAACATGCAGATCATGTAAATCCTGTCAAAAAACAAAAAACCTGTCAAAACACCACCTCCGCCGGCATGCCGATTTTGAGCGCGCCGTCGGGGTTGGGCACATCAATCTTGATCGCATAGACCATATTGACCCGTTCCTCCCGGGTTTGAATAACTTTTGGGGTAAACTCCGCCTTGGATGCGATCCAGCGGATTTTTCCGGATAATTCCAGTTGTTTTCCCTCGGGGGCGTCGATCAGAATGCGCACGGCCTGGCCTGTTTTTACCGTTGCCAGTTGATCGCCCGCAACATAAGCCCGCAGGGTCATGGTGTTGAGGTCGGCGATTTTATACAGCGGCTTGCCGAAGGAAGTGATTTCACCCGTTTCGGCATAGGTCGCCAGCACCATACCTGCGGCGGGGTTGACGATGCGGCATTTGGCGAGTTGGTCGTCGAGTTGGGCGATTTGTTTCTGCAAAGGCAGGATTTCGGCCAGCAGGCCGCCTTTTTGGGTGGAAAGGCTGGCATTGGAGGCCGATTTTTGTTCCAGGATCACATCCTGCTGGCGTAGGGCGGCTTCTATCTGGGCATTGATGTCGTCGAGTTGTTTGGGGGTGGCGGCATCACTTTTCAGCAGGTTTTCGATCCGGCGTTTTTCGCGGTCGAGGGTAGCGAGTTGCTGTTTGACGGAAGCCATTTGTTTTTCAAAGACAGCGAGTTGCGCGCTGATGGCCGGGCTTTTGGCCGCAATAGCCCGGATGGAAGCCTGGAGTTGTTCCCGTTTCAGGGCCAGCTGCACGGAGTCAATCGTGCCGGCGAGGTCGCCGGCGCCCAACACCTGGCCTTCTTCGATTCCAAAGTTGGTAATCCGTCCGTTGGCTTCCGCGCTGACGATGATTTCGTCGGCTTCAAAATTGCCGTATGCATCCGCTTTGCCGGCATGGTCGCGGCATGCAGCAAAAGCATGGGCCAATACAAAAAGGTATATGAAATATTGGGTTTTCATGTAATAAGTTTTTGAAAATCAGAGTTTTAGTTTCCAAGTTTTGCAATGAGCATTTCCCGGGCCTGCGCGGCCTGCACTTCGTGCGTTTTTCGGGTCAGGCGCGACTGGGTCAACAGATTGATCTGGGTGAGGTAATCCGTATCGGTCATCACGCCATTTTTTACCTGCGCTTCCGCGCGGCGTACAATATCTTCCTGGAGGGTGATGATGGCGTCGTCCTGATCTAATTGCTCCTTATACTTTACGTTCAGGTCCCAGAAGTCCCTGATGGTGTTTGCTTCCAGTCGTTGTTCGAATGCAAGTCGTTGCGCCTCCACATTTTTGGCTTGTAAATCAAATACTTGCGCGTCGCGGCGGCGATTACCCCAGTCAAATGGCGTCCAGGATGCCCGCAGGCCGATCAGGAAAAAGGCTCAAAACCGGTTTCGAAAAAATTGAACGGATTGGGCCGCCCCAGTCCTCCCTGGGCAAATGCTTCGATGCGCGGCTGGACCGCCAGGTCCAGGCGGTCTTTCTGCAGCTGGTAACTGCGCTGTTGCAGGGAAAAAAGCCGGAGTTCCGGGCGTGCTTCCGGCTGGAGCGGGGCATTGGACCAAGCGGGTGCGGTGAGTGCAAAATCGACCTGTGCGCGACCCATCCACCGGGCTAAAATTTCGAGCAGCGCCTGTTTGTCGACCTGAATTGCCGAGATTTGCTGCTCCGTTTTCAGGATCTGAATTTTTACCTGATCGGCGGCAGTGCGCAGGATTACACCTTCCGTCACGGATGCTTCCGCCTGTTTCAGCCTGTTTTGCAGGTCCGTTTTTGACGATTGCAAAATCGCCTCGTTTTCCTGCAGCAGCAGGGTTTTAAAATACAAATCGGTCACGACCTCGCGGAGTTGGTACACGTCGACATCCGTTTGGGCGGCGGCGAGGTCGCGCTCCAGTTCCCGTTGCTGCTGCCAGTAACGGTCCGTTCCGCCGTCCCAGATGCGCTGAGATACGTCGACCGACAATTTGTACTGATCTTTCGGCACTTTGGGAATGTCGCTGCCGGGAGCGCTAAACGGCAGGCCGAACACATCGCTTTGCCAGGTGACCTGTGCGCCGACGTTGATACGCGGCAGGTTGTTGCTTTGCAAATTGCGGATATGAAGCGCCGCTATACTTTCAACGTACAATTTTTTTTGTTGCAGCGGGCTGTTTTGAACGGCGAGGCCGCGACATTGTGCCACGGTAAAGGTATCTGCAAAAGCAACCGGTGTTTGACCCCAGGCGTCCGGGGCGGGCGGTAACAGCAACAGGATGAATGCAAAAGAGGAGATGAATTTCATGATTGGAAGAAATGATTTAAGGTGCTGCCAGATCGGGGCGGGTCAGGGGCGCAGAGACGCCAGCACGAAACTGGTTACCTCCTGTTTTCGGTCTTCGAGAAATACACGCATCTCTCCCTGGCTCATGCCGAGCAAAATGCGCATCATGGGTTTGCCGACAAAAGGAAACACACACATGGATATTATATTGACAATCAGGTGCTGGGGTTTGATCGGGCGGATGCGGCCGGCCGCAATTTCCGCTTCCACCTGGCGGAAAAAGACTTCCGGCTTCGGAAGGTCTTTGGGTAAAACCTGGTCGATAAACCGGTCGGGATGTTTATTGATCTCTGAAATGATAAACAGCGGAATAAAGGTGTTGTGGGAAATGACGTCGATGTAGGTAGCAATAAAACCTCTTATCTTATCCTCCAGCGGCAGGTCACTTTCAATGACCTGGCGAATGGCGGGCAAAGCTTTGCCGATCACCGCGCGCGCCACCATTTCGTAGAGTTTTTCTTTGGACCGGTAGTAATAGTGCAGCAAAGCTTTATTGATACCCGCTTTGTCCGCGATCTCCTGCATTTTGGCGCCGTCCATTCCCTTCTGAATAAAAACTTCCCGGGCGGCCTCGAATATTTTTTGTTCCGTGGAATCGCCCGTAACATTCGGGTTGTTGTGCAAATTGTCCATCAGGTTTAACCGTTTGGTTAATTTTGGGCAAAGGTGCGGGCAGTTTCCGAAACAAACAAGAATTGGGCAGTATTTTTTAACTGAATGGTTAAACTTTTTGGTGAGGGCGCCCAAATTTGATTTTAACTTATTGAAATATAGTTATTTATCCGAATGTTAAAAAATGGGTTGTTTTTCCGGCAAGCGGCATTTGGGCGAAAGAATACGGCGCGGGTCGTGCATTTCTCCTGAAAAATCGGGAATTTTGTCCCAGGAAATGAATGTCACGGGAGTGGATAAAATTAATGCTACTAATTTTCTTCGGAACATTCCTGCTATGAAACTTCCGGAAGGAAAAGATTTCCACCCTACTACTTATGGAAGAAAAATCAAACAACATGACCGGGGAAATGCGCGAGGAACTGGCCAACATCGAAAATGAAGTCCTCCTGTCGCCGTCCAAACGGCGGGGAAAACTCATTCGCTGGGCCATCCGCCAGATGTTTACTGCGATCCTGTATTATTTTTTCTGGAACGCCCATCCCTGGGTGCCGAAGTCGTTGTGGGTCGTAGTCCCACTTGCCCTGATGAGTTTCTTTTCCATTTTTTCATTCAACTGGTTTATGAAACGCAAACTCCGGAAAGCCGCCGGTAGCGTCGACCGCCTCGACGAGGCGCTCAAACAGCTGAAAGAGGAACCGCCGGCAGAGTAGAGAGCCGCACCTCCCACCGCGTTTCTCCAAATTCATCACTCCTCATTCATCACTCCTCATTCATCACTCCTCATTCATCATTCCTCATTCCTCAAATGGTGTCACAACCCCAGCACCCCACCTTCCGTTGCCAGTGAAAAACCGCGTTCCCACACTTCTTTCCGGTCTTTTTTATCCCACAGCAACAGATTGGTGTGGTTGAAATGAATGAAGGTCACTTTTTCTTTTCTGCAGCGGGTTGATATTCAAACAATTGCATTGTTTCTTCCACAAAAGGGTGGGGCACCTCCAACATGGCGCGGCCCTGCAATTCGCCGTCGCGAAAAAAGGTGGCGTCGAGGAAGGCGTGATCCACTTTCCGGACTTCGGACACGATATCGCGATTCCACTTCGACCACTTGTCGATATCGGGGATAAACAGCACCTTTTTTCGGGGCGTTTCGATGCGAAACCCGACCGTTTCTGAGAACTCGTCGCGGTGCGGCACCACCAGCGGCGTGATGCGCAATCCGCCGGGCAATACAACGGCGGAATCGGCCGCCAAATCCCGTAACCCGATGTTATTCAGGTCTGTCAACTGGCTCCAGGGGCCGTTGTTGCGCAGGTAAGCGGCCATACGCGGCATGGCATACACCGGCACGTCCTTCGCCCCCAACACTTCACGCCCCAAAACATCAAACCCGTATAGTGCCCGATATGTGCATGGGTGAGAAAAATCCCGTCGGGCACTCGTTGGTCCGAAAAACCGGATCGGTTTTGCAATTGGCGCCATTGCTCCGGAAAAGACGGCGTGGCTTCCAGCAGGTACAATTTCCGGTTCGTCCGGTCGACAATACCGAGGCAGGCGGGCGTTTTGGGGGCCGTTTTGCCGCGGTACACCGACTGACAGCACGGCCGGCGACACCCGGCGTGCGGGTAAGCGCCGTCTTGCGCAACACCCAGTACCACAAGGTAAAAACCGGTCGCGGGGGGATATTCCACTTTCCGGGAATCGACCCCGCCGCTGCAAGCGCAAAAAAGCAGGGAAATGCCAAATATCCTGATCCACGCCATGATTGGTTTCGAGTACATGCACTATAAAAATTACACCACAACGGTACAGTTTTTTTTGCCGGATCGTCAGCGCAGGTTAAAACCGCAGCTCCACACCCCCGGTAAGAACCCGGGGCAGGCCGACCTTGATACCCGTGGGGCGGCGGGAAGCGATGTACCGCTCATCCGTCAGGTTTTTTGCGCTGGCAAACAGGGTGGTTTTCCAGGGCAAAAATTCATAACGGACGGAAATGTCCGCCACAAAATAGGCCGGGATCAGGCCGGAGCGGCCGTTGGCGGCGGGTGAAGGGGTGTTCAACTCGTCGGTAAATTGCTCCGAAACATAAGTTCCGTTTACCTGCACATCTAAGCGCCAGGGAGCGGAGAAACCCAGCGTCTGGGTACTCAGCCAGCGCGGCGCATAAGGCAGGTCATTGCCTTTGACATTGGTTTTTTCGGCGCCTACAAAACGGTCGGCATTGTAGGTAGCGTGTGAATAAGTCGCATTGGCCTCCCAGTAAACGGAATAAGCGGAGTGAAATATTTTTCCGAAATCGAGGCGAAAAGCCGCTTCCACCCCCAGGTGGCGGGTGTTGCCGGCGTTGGCAAAACCGCTGCCCGAACCACCCGACGACTCTGAAAGTGGAATGACCTGTTTTTGAAAATCAAGGTAAAAACCCGTCAGTTCTGCTTCAAACCCCCGGGCAAATGCCGAACGCAGGCCCAGTTCATAATTCCAGCTCGCCTGTTCGTCAAGCGGAAATACTTCCCCCGAATTCGACACGGAATTTTTGATGGCGGGTGGGGCGAATCCTTTGTGGACGCCCCCAAAAACGGTAGCGTTGTTTTTCAGGGAATAGTTGAACCCGATGCCCGGAATCAGGGCCGACACGTGGCTGGGTGCCGCAATGCTGGTATCGCGGTAAACACCCGACGCCGTTTTGTACAGGTTGATCCGGCGTTCAAAATGGTAATCTTCGACCCGGATACCCGCTGTGACGGCCAGCCGGGAGCTCAAATTGAACTTGTTTTGTACAAAACCGCTGACGGCATGGCCGGGGCGCAGTTCGTCCACGATCAGTTTGCCCGAACGGGCAGCCGGGCTGTTACCTGAATATTCCGTTTCGTGGGCCTGTTCGCCGAGTATACGCCCGCCGGCTTCAAGCTGGTGTTTTTGTTGCCCGAGCCGGTAGTCCCAGGTCAGTTTGCTTTCCACGCCGCCGACGGCAAATGCGCGGTTGCGCAGGCCACTTTCCCGGAGCATAAACACGGCGCCGTTTGGAATGACGGCATCGCCCCATACCACGCCGGTCTGGGGTGGTTTGGCGCTGTCGGAAGTGAATCCCTGGCGCCGCCAATCCCGCGAAATCGTGTACCCATAGGCGGTGGTCCGGAGTTTTAAGTTGTTGGAAATGAAATATTTGTGCGTTGCGGCAAGGGCGTAGCGCCGGACTTTGAGTTCATCGTCGGGCGCCATGACGGGGTAATAATTGCCCGAATCGAACATATTTTGGGTAAGACCGATGTACGTGGAGTTGGAGACCTCGTCGTAGACCTGCAATTTAATACCGAGAGCCGACCGTTCGCCGGTTGTGAAATTGATCTTGGCGTTCAGGTCGTTGACCCTGAACCCCGTAACGCCGATCTGGTCGGCTTGCTTATGCAAATAATTGACAATCAGTCCGGTACTCCCATGGGTGGTTCCGTATTGCAGTTGCGAACTAAAAAAGCCGCCACTGCCACCTTTCAGCACAACGCGGGTTTCCGGCTCGTCCGGCGCACCGGCGGTGATATAATTCACCACGCCGCCGATGGTGCGCGGGCCAAACAGGATCTGCCCGCTTCCTTTCACCACCTCGATGGCCGCCATGCGGTCGATAGCCGGGGTATAATACATTTCGGGCTCGCCGTAGGGATTGAGTTGCACCGGAACGCCGTCTTCCAGCACAAGTATATTGGAACTGCGGTCGGGGTTGAGGCCCCGGATGCCGATATTGGTGCGCAGGCCGAGCCCTTCTTCATCAACCACGTGTACCCCCGGCAATTTTCGGAATACTTCGTTGCCCGTGAGTGGAGCGATGCGGCGCAGTTCGAGCGGTTTGACGTAAGACGCCGCTCCCGGAACGCCGCTGAGCAGCCGGTCTTTTTGTGCAATGACCACCACCTGGGGCACCCGGGCTTCTTTGAGAGAGTCGGTTTCGGAAGTTTGTGCGGCGAGTTGGATGGCAAAGATAAACAGGGCAAAAAAGAGGACATTTTTAATCATGGCCTGAAGTCAGATTTTTTTGTGTTTATTTAGACTTTATTAAAATAATGCCGCAAAGGTATTTTCCCTTCCCTTTTTTGCCTACTGAAAACGATCATCTTTTCCGGTGATTTATGTCATATTTAACTGACAGAAGGATTGAGGGGCAGAATAGTCGAGTTTTTTACCTCCGTCATCACAAAATGACTTTGCACCCGCCCGATATTTTCAAGCGCGGCTAATTTTTCTTTCATAAATTGCTGATAATCATCCATATCGCGCGCTACTACCTTCAACATATAATCATATTCGCCGGTGATATGGTGGCATTCGATCACTTCGGGAATACCCACCACTGCGGCTTCAAAACGCAGCAGGAAGTCGCGGTTGTGCTCTTTTAACGCCACATCGCAAAAAACCAGCATCGGAAGACCGATTTTCCGTCGGTCGAGCAGAGCCGTGTAACGAACGACGTAACCCTCCCGTTCCAGCCGTTTCACCCGCTCGAATACGGGTGTGGTGGTCAGGTTGAGCCGGGCGGCAATTTCTTTGGTGGTCATAAAGGCATCTTCCTGCAGCAATTGCAGGATGGCCCGGTCGGCAGCGTCCGGACCCTCGGATTTTTTTCCATAAAACAGGTTTTAGTACAACGAAATTATTGTATTATTCTACTAATCGGATATATTAAAGATTTATTTTCTTATTTTATTTTAATAGTTGGTTATAAAATCTAAAAATGGAAATTTTGTGGAAAAATAAACCTGCCATGAAAAGAAATTTCCAGCCCGAAACCCTGATGATGTCGCACGGTTATCGCCCCGAATGGTCGGAAGGCGCCGTAAAATGCCCGATTTTCCAGACCTCCACGTTTGTATTCCGCACTGCAGAAGAAGGCAAAGCCTTTTTTGAAGTCGCCTACGGATTGCGTGTTCGCGGCGACAAGGAAAAAACCGGCCTCATTTACAGCCGGTTGAACAACCCGGACATGGAAATCCTCGAAGACCGCCTGACCCTGTGGGATGGCGCGGAGGCCTGCGCCGTATTTGAAAGCGGCATGTCGGCGATTTCCACCGCTTTGTTCGAATTCCTGAAACCCGGCGATTTATTGCTGTACAGCAACCCTTTATATGGCGGCACCAGCCATTTTGTGCACCATGTGCTCACAAAATTCGGCATCGAGGTACTCGGATTCCGGCCCGGCGCTACCCGGGAGGAACTCGAAACGCTGGTGCTGGATTCCGGCAAAAAAGACCGGCTCGGCATGATCTATCTCGAAACACCCGCCAACCCCACCAACGATCTCGTGGACATCGGGATGTGCCGCTCCGTGGCCGACCGGTTCAGCACCCCGGAAAGCCGCGTGCTTGTAGCCGTCGACAATACCTACATGGGGCCGCTTTGGCAGCACCCGCTGCGGCACGGCGCCGACCTCGTATTGTACTCCGCCACGAAGTATATCGGCGGGCACAGCGACGTGATCGCGGGCGCCTGCCTGGGTTCGGGCGAACTGATCACCCGCGTCAAAACGCTGCGCACCTTTCTCGGCAATATGATTGCACCCCATACCGGCTGGCTGCTGATGCGCAGTCTGGAAACCCTCAAACTCCGGATGGACAAACAGGCCGAAAACGCCCAAATCGTGGCGCAACGCCTGGCGCAACACCCAAAAATTGCGCGAGTCCATTACCTCGGGCTGCTGACCCCGGCGGACGGCGAGGCATTTCTCACCTACCGGCGGCAGTGTACGTCGCCCGGCGCCATGGTATCGTTTGAAGTAAACGGCGGCGAAAAGGAGGCCTTCGTTTTTCTGAATCACCTGAAAATCGTGAAACTGGCGGTCAGCCTTGGCAGCACCGAATCACTGGCTCAGCACCCGGCCACCATGACCCACGCGGGAGTCGACCCGGCAGAAAAAGTGGCATTTGGCATTTCCGACGCACTGGTGCGCCTGTCCGTCGGTGTGGAGCACGTGGAAGACCTGTGGTGGGACCTGGAACAAGCGCTGGCAGCAGTGCCGGTGAGCCGGAAGCAGGAAGTGCAGGATTTGGTATCCAGTTAGCAGGGCGGAAATCTTTTCCGTACATTCGCACATGATTCGTTTTCCACGCGCTAAAATTGCCCTTGCGGCGGGGCTGATTCTGGTGGCCGTACTGACTTTTGCCTGGTTTTCAATCAATAACCCCGGCGAAGGTGAACGGCTTCCGGAAACGGTGAGTTTTAATTTTCACATCCGGCCGCTGTTGTCCGACCGCTGTTTCAAGTGCCATGGCCCCGACGAAAAGCAACGCAAAGCCGGCCTTCGTTTCGATACGCAGGAAGGGGCGTTTGCGGCGCTGCACGATACTTTAGCCGGTAATGCCGGGGTTCATTATGCCATTGTGCCGGGCCATCCGGAACAAAGCACCCTTGTACAGCGAATTTATTCCACCAACCCCGACAGCGTGATGCCGACGCCGGATTCGCACCTGAGCCTTTCTGCATTTGAAAAAAAACTGCTCGAACGCTGGATCGAACAGGGCGCCCGATGGGAAAAACACTGGGCTTTTCTGGCGCCGGAAAAGCCCGCTTTACCCGCCGTCGGCAATAAAAAAATGGGCCCGCAACGAAATCGACCTTTTATCCTTCAAAAACAACAGGAACACAAAGCCCAAACCGTCCGAAGAAGCCGGTAAGGGAAAGACTCATCCGGCGGCTGAGTTTTCGACCTCACCGGCCTGCCACCGGCGCCGGAAATGGTGGAGGCGTTTCTGAACGACGACAGCCCGGAGGCTTATGACAAAGTGGTAAATACCCTGCTCGCATCTCCGGCTTTCGGCGAACGCTGGGCCGTGTACTGGCTCGACCTGGCGCGGTATTCCGATACCCACGGTTTTCAGGACGACTTGCCGCGGGTCATGTGGCCCTGGCGCGACTGGGTAATCAAAGCGTTTAATGAAAACATGCCCTACGATCGCTTCGTTACCTGGCAACTGGCGGGCGACCTGCTGCCGGATGCAACCAAAGAAACCCTGCTGGCTTCCGCGTTCAACCGCAACCACAAAATCACGCAGGAAGGCGGCGTGATCGACGAAGAATACCGCGTGGAATACGTAGCCGACCGCACCAACACCTTCGGCAAGGCGTTCCTGGGTATCACGATGGAATGCGCCCGCTGCCACGACCACAAATACGACCCCATTACCCAACGCGATTATTATTCCACCTTCGCTTTTTTTAACAAGGTGCCGGAACTCGGTTTTGTGCCCAATCTGCAGACGCCGAAACCCTATATTCCCATCGCTCAGGCCGATTTGCAAGGCGTTTTAAAATTTCTGAACGCAAAAGAAGTGATCAAAACCGAAAAAGATACCCTCCTGCAAATGGTGATGCAGGACTCGACGGAAAAAGGCGGGCGCAAGGCATATATCCTCAACCGGGGGCAATACGATCAGCACAAAGAAGAAGTAGCCGCCGGCCTGCCGGCCCAAATCCTGCCCTTCGACACCACACATCCGCGCAACCGCCTGGGTATGGCCGCCTGGCTGTTCGATGCGCGCAACCCCCTCACCGCGCGTGTCACGGTCAACCGCCTCTGGCAGGAAATCTTCGGCCGGGGTATCGTGGCTACCAGCGACAACTTCGGCCTGCAAGGCGCGTTACCCACCCATCCCGAACTGTTAGACTGGCTTGCTTGCGAATTGCGCGACGGGCAATGGGATATTAAAAAGATGCTGCGCCTGATGGTCACTTCAGCCACTTACCGGCAATCGTCCGCGGCAGACCAACAATTGCTGGAAAAAGACCCCGAAAACCGCTGGTTTGCACGCGGCGCCCGCTACCGGCTGAATTATGAATTTATTCGGGATAATGCATTGTCAGTCAGTGGATTACTTGTCAACGAAATCGGCGGGCCATCCGTAAAACCCTACCAGCCGCCCGGACTTTGGGAGGAGATCAGCGCGGACAAAACGGCCAACGATTTCCGGGGGGAAAATGCCTACGTCCCGATACGGCGGCCTCAAAAATTTATCGCCGGAGTTTGTATACGTATAACCGCCGCACCATACCGCCGCCGACTTCCCTTTCGTTCGATGCCGCCCCACGCGACGTGTGCGAAGTAAACCGCGCCCGCACGAGCACGCCCTTGCAGGCGCTGGTGATGCTCAACGACGTACAAATTCTGGAAGCGGCGCGGGTGCTGGCCGCCCGGGTATTGCAGGACGGCCGTCGCGAGGGTAAAAAAGTGGAAGAAGAAATCACCCTGGCATTTCGCCGTATTCTGACGCGTAAACCGGAAAAAATTGAACTTCAGAAACTGACGACCTTGTACCGGGATGAATTAAAACGGTATCAACAAAATCCGGCACAGGCGAAAAAACTGCTGCAAACGGGGCGTTTTCCCGTAAACACGGCGCTCGATGCGGCCGAATACTCGGCGATGATGCTGGTGGTGAGCGCGATTTTTAATCTGGATGAGGCGTTAAGCAAGACGTGAGTTTGATGCCCATGATTGTGAAAAAGGGAAGACGATGAAGAATTTGTCATTTCACTCAAAAAGTACTTAATTTGTCTAAAAAACAAACTGATGGTAGGCGCACAACTCAACATCTCTACGACGATTTCGCTGAATTCATCGCCGGTTTGTCGCCGGAAAAAATTCTGGCTTACCATGCGCCCGAAAAAATCCAGAAAAGAGTGGAATATCTGGTGGAGCGAAAAAAAACAGGAGAAACCACGCCGGCTGAAACCCAGGAACTCGAAAAATACTTCTTGTTCGAGCACATTGTCCGGCTTGCCAAAGCACGAGCGCTGAAACTTCTGGCCAAAGCCGCTTCCTGAATGAGTCGCTATACCCCCGCCGAACTTCGCAGGAAAGTTGCCCAACGAGCGGGCTTTCGCTGTGAATACTGCCGCTTTCCGGAAATCGCAGCAATGGTCAAATTTCAGTTGGAACACATCATCAGTTTCAAACACGGCGGCAAAACCATTCTGGAAAACCTCGCCTACGCATGCCCCATTTGCAACTCGGGTAAAGGCTCTGATATCGGTACCGTCCTGGAAGACGAAGATATTTTCGTTCGATTTTTCAACCCGCGCAAACACGATTGGTTCGAGCATTTTGAACTCAAAGAAGGATTGATTTTGTCAAAAACCACGATTGGTGCAGCGACGGTTAAAATTCTCAATTTCAATAGGTTAGAGCGCATATTGGAGCGACTTGAATTGATTGATGCGGGTGTTTATCCGTAAGATTCAAATTTCCGGCGACAGGAGGTATAAACTGGCCGAACACTCGGCGATGATGCTGGTGGTGAGCGCGATTTTTAATCTGGATGAGGCGTTATGTAAGGCATGAGCGGGAGAACTTAGTAGTGATAACGGCACTGTAAGACAATCACTTGGTTAGCCTCCACGCGATATACAAGTCTGTGCTCGGTATCAATCCGCCTTGACCACCAGCCGCTTAAGTTGCCACGCAAAGGCTCTGGTTTGCCAATGCCTTTGTAAGGTTCGCGTGCGATGTTTTTCAGCAGTTCGTTGATGCGTTCCACTTTCTTGCCGTCTTGCGTTTGCCAATGCAAGTAGTCGCCCCAAGCGTTTTCGGTGAAAACCAGATTCATAAATCGGCGAGGTTTTTCTGAACCGTTTTGCCTTGTTCCCACTGTTGCAAAGCCTCTTGCAGGCGGACAGCGTTTCCGGGCGACGAAAGTAAATAGGCCGTTTCGCGCAGCGTCTCGTACTCTTCTTGCGAAATGACGACGACATTATTCTTTTGGGCCGTGAAATGATGAGCGCCTCTTGATTGTCGAGCACGCGATCGAGGTATTCTTTCCGTTTTTCCCGAAAATCGGTAATAGTAGTAGCTGTCATGGAGATCGTTTCTAAATTGTAATGTACAAAATTACGTACAATAATCGGGTTTGCAAGCAGAGAAAGGGACGGCATAAAATTTCATTCGAAAATGTTGTTCCAAATGCCAGATGCAAAATTCTACATTAGCGGCGTGTAAAATTTCCAGCAACAATTCTATATGCCTGATTTCCACATCAAAGAAGCCCCCAAAACCTACGACGTCATCATCGTCGGTTCCGGGGCCGGCGGCGGCATGGCTGCCCACGAACTCTCCAAAGCCGGCGCGAAGGTTTGCCTGCTTGAAGCCGGTCAGCACTACGATCCCGCCGACCCGAAATACATCACCCAGTTGAAGTGGCCCTGGCAATCGCCGCGCAGGGGCGCGAGCACCCGTTTCCGGCCGTTCGGCGATTTCGACGCGGCTTACGGAGGTTGGGATATCGAGGGCGAGCCGTACACCACCGTTCCCGGCACCCAGTTTCGCTGGTTTCGCTCGCGTATGCTCGGCGGACGCACCAACCACTGGGGGCGTATTTCGCTGCGTTTTGGCCCCGACGATTTTCGCCGGAAAAGCATCGACGGACTCGGCGACGACTGGCCGATCGGCTACGAAGATGTGGCGCCGTTTTATGACAAGGTAGATCAGTTGATCGGCGTATTCGGTTCGAAAGAAGGCCTGCCCAACGACCCGGACTCTATCTTTTTGCCGGCGCCGAAGCCGCGGCTACACGAACTGATGTTGAAAAAAGCCAACAAAAGACTCGGCGTCACCACCATTCCTTCCCGGTTGAGTATTCTTACACAACCCATTAACGATGAACGCGGTGTGTGTTTTTACTGCTCCCAATGCAGCCGCGCCTGCGTCGCATACGCCGATTTTTCGTCTTCTTCCTGCCTGTGCAAACCGGCGGGCAAAACCGGCAACCTCGACACCATTTACTTCGCCATGGCGCGTGAAGTGCTCACCGATGCCAAAACGGGCCTGTGCACCGGCATTTCCTACATAGAAACGCAGACCCTGGAAGAAAAAACCGTTCGGGGAAAAATCATCGTGCTGGCTGCCAGTGCCTGCGAATCGGCGCGGCTGCTGCTGAATTCAAAATCCGCGCGTTTTCCCGAGGGCCTGGCCAATTCATCCGGGGTGGTCGGCAAGTATTTGCACGACTCCACCGGCGCCTCCCGCGGCGCTATCATCCCCGCCTTATTCGACCGCAAACGCTACAACGAAGACGGGGTAGGGGGGATGCACGTGTACAGCCCCTGGTGGCTCGACAACAAAAAACTCGATTTCCCACGCGGCTACCACATCGAATACTGGGGCGGCATGGGTATGCCCGCTTACGGATTCGGTTGGGGCATCGAAAACATCAACGGGATGTTCCCCGACCGCAACGGCAACAAACGTGAACCGGGCGGGTACGGCGCTTCGCTGAAAGACGATTACCGCCGCTTCTACGGCGCTTATATCGGCATGGCCGGCCGCGGCGAAGCCATTGCCCGCGAAGACAACTACTGCGAGATTGATCCGGAAAAAGTGGATAAATTCGGCATTCCCGTGCTTCGTTTTCACTACAAATGGTCGGATCACGAACGCCTGCAGGCCAAACACATGCACGAAACCTTCGAACGCATCATCGCCGAAGTGGGTGGTATCCCGCTCAGCGACACGCCTAAAGCAGAAAACGACTACGGCCTGAACGCACCCGGCGAGATCATTCACGAGGTAGGCACCGTACGTATGGGCAAGGACCCGAAACGGTCGGCGCTCAACAAATGGCAACAGGCCCACGACGTAAAAAACCTGTTTGTGGTGGACGCGGCGCCGTTCCCCTCGCAGGGTGATAAAAACTGCACCTGGACGATTCTGGCGCTGTCGATGCGCGCATCACAATACATTATTTCAGAAAGAAAAGCAGGAAACTTGTAATCCGTAGCACATGAAAAACTGGCAAATCAAAACCTCCCTCTTTCTCAATTACTTCGTCTTTGCGATCCTGCTGAACAGCGTCGGGACGGTCATTTTACAGGTCCAGAACAACTACGGCGTCACGGAGGGGGCAGCGTCGGTTTTGGAGGCATTTAAAGACCTGAGCATTGCTGTTGTCTCGTTTTTGCTGTCGTCGTATATCACACGTATCGGCTACAAAAGAGCCATGCTGATCGCTCTCGGGTTTGTGACGGTGGTGTGTTTCCTGATGCCGCTTGCGCCGGGTTTTTGGGCCGCCAAACTCGTGTTTGCAGCAGTAGGTTCGGGTTTTGCGCTGATCAAAATGTCGGTGTACAGCACCATTGGCTTAGTTACGAAAGACGAAAAAGAACACATCAGCCTGATGAATTTCATCGAGTCGTTTTTTATGGTGGGTATTCTCACGGGCTACTTTATTTTCAGTTCGTTTGTAGACGACAGCAACCCGCAATCGACGGCCTGGCTGAAGGTGTATTATTTGCTGGGCGGCATCTCGCTGCTGGCATTTGGCCTGCTGTTCAGCGCTCCACTCGACGAATCTTCCGTGCGGAACCAGACACCCGACTCGATGGTGAATGATTTCGGCAAAATGTTCCGCCTGATGGCAGTGCCGCTGGTGCTGGTCTTTATCCTGTGTGCATTTTTTTACGTGCTTATCGAACAAAGCATCATGAGCTGGTTGCCGACCTATAACAGCAAGGTATTACAATTGCCGACCGCACTCAGCATCGAGATGGCGAGTATACTGGCGGGCGCAACGGCGCTGGGTCGTTTTTTGGCGGGTATCGTTATGAAAAAACTGAACTGGCACGTGGTGTTATCCTCTTGCCTGCTGCTGGCTGCCGTGCTGGTGCTGACCGCTATTCCGCTGGCGAAAGGCGCCGAAGGAAGGGTGGTGACGGGTTGGGGCGACGCCCCCCTCGCAGCATTTGTATTTCCTTTGATCGGTTTGTTCCTGGCGCCGATTTACCCGGCCATCAACTCTTTGATTTTGAGTGCTTTGCCTGTTCAAAAGCACGGCCTGATGTCCGGCCTGATCATCATTTTTTCGGCGCTGGGCGGCACAACGGGCTCCATCATTACCGGTAATATTTTTCAACGTTTCGACGGACAAACGGCGTTTTATTTTTCACTGATCCCCATCGGTATACTGCTGACGGGGCTGTTTTTCTTTAAAAAATTGCAGGCAAAGTAGCGCGGACTTCCAAGTCCGCCGGCACGACAGGCGGACTTGGAAGTCCGCCGGCAAAACAGGCGGACTTGGAAGTCCGCCTTACATGGACTACACGTGTCAGTGAATACACCCTATCTTAAAAACAACAGGATAACCTGAAGAAACAAGGCATGGATCATCTCTTCATCGAACGACTCTCTCCGCTGTACGAAGACGTGCAGACGGGCGAGGTATTTCCGGACTCCAAATTTTTTCCGGACTGCACGCCGAAATCAGCGCCGGAAGCCATACTCGCCGCCTACGAACAAGCCAAAACACAAACGGGATTCAACCTGGAAAAATTTGTTGAAACCCATTTCAACTTTCCCGAAACACCCGAAACAAATTACCGCTCGGCCGACAAACCCATTGCACAACACCTTGACAATCTGTGGGATATATTACTTCGAAAACCCGACCCCAATTCATCATTCATCATTCATCACTCATCATTCATCATTCATCACTCATCACTCATCTCCCTGCCACACCCCTACATCGTGCCCGGCGGACGTTTCCGGGAGATCTATTACTGGGACAGTTATTTTACCCTGCTGGGGTTGCAGGTGTCGGGGCGTGTGGACGTCATTCAAAACATGGTGGACAATTTTGCCTGGCTGATCGATGAACTGGATTTTATACCAAACGGCAACCGAACCTACTACCTCAGCCGTTCGCAGCCGCCTTTTTTCAGCCTGATGGTTCGCCTGCTGAGCGAGATAAAAGGGGAGGGGATACTGTTGAAATACCGCCACCAGTTGGAGAAGGAGTACAATTTCTGGATGGAGGGGGAAAACGACCTGAGTGCGGACCAAACGGCCCACCGCCGCGTCGTGCGAATGCCGGATGGCAGTGTGCTGAACCGCTATTGGGACGACCACCCGGCGCCGCGCCCGGAAGCGTACGTCGAAGACCTCCACGTCGCCCGAAACTCCGGCAGGGAGGAAGAAACCGTGTACCGCAACATCCGCGCCGCGGCGGAATCGGGCTGGGATTTCAGCAGCCGGTGGTTTGCCGACGGCCGCAGTATGGAGACGATCCGAACGACCGACCTGGCGCCGGTTGACCTGAATTGCCTGCTGTATCACTTAGAGAAAACGCTCGTACACGCCTACCGCCAACTGCCCGACCACGTGCCCGTGGAAGTGTTCCGCGACAGGGCCCGCCGGCGCAAAAGCGCCATTCAACAATATTGCTGGAACGACGCGGTGGGGTTCTTTTTCGATTATAACCATGCAGAACAATTCGCTTCAGATCAATGGACGCTGGCAGCGGTTTTTCCGCTGTTTTTTCAAATCGCCGAAAAGGAACAAGCCGAACGGGTAGCGCGGCGCCTCGAAGAAAAATTCCTGCAACCGGGCGGCCTGAGTACCACGCTGACCACTTCCGGGCAGCAATGGGACGCGCCGAACGGCTGGGCGCCCTTGCAGTGGATGGCGGTAAAAGGTTTGTTGAATTACGGATACGGCGAATTAGCCGGAAAAATCCAAAACAACTGGCTGACCCTCAATGAAAAAACATACGCCGCCACCGGCAAAATGATGGAAAAATACAACGTCGCGGACATCAACCTCAAGGCGGGTGGCGGCGAATACCCCAATCAGGACGGCTTCGGCTGGACCAATGGCGTGTATTTGATGAATGATGAATGATGAATGATGAATTGGCTACCTGCAAAGGAAAGATTATTGATAAAAATTGTTTTGGAAACACCCCGCCTCCTGCTCTGTGAAGTGCAGGAGGCGGATATCACTCACTTAATCATTAACGCACTATGAAACGCCGCGATCTACTCAAAAACGCCGGTTTGACCACCCTCGGCCTCGCCGGCCTCAGCCCGCAGGTGAAAGCCGCTGAATGGCTGGATCCCACGCCCGATCCTGGGGCGGGTGACGATAAAAAAGGCGACAAGGAATTCGAACAATTCGGCCGCACCGACTATGAAAAACAACGCGACGCCAAACTGTTCAAAGAGCAGTTTTTTAACAAACACGAATTAAAAACGATCGGCGTACTGGCGGACATCATCATTCCGAAAGACCAGTATTCCGGCAGCGCCACGGACGCGGGTGTGGTGGATTTTATCGAGTTCATGGCCAAAGACAAACCCGAACTGCAAACCCCGCTGCGCGGCGGTATCGGCTGGATAGACGCCCAGTCGAACAGCCGTTTCGAAAAAAAATTCATCGACCTCACGCCTGCGCAACGTATTGAAATTGTGGAAGATATCGCCTACCCCAAACGCAAAAAAACGGGCATGAGCCAGGGTGTCGCTTTTTTCAGCCTGATGCGCAATCTCACGGCCAGCGGTTTTTGGTCCAGCCAGATCGGCATCGCCGACATCGGTTATAAAGGCAACGTAGCCAACGTGTGGAATGGCGTGCCGGAGGAGGTGATGAAGCAGTATGGGTTGGAGGGGGAGTGAAAAGGATCTGAAGTTCAAAGTCGAGTTCGATTCAGCCTTACGTTATCTGGAACGCAGTTTGGAGATTTACCAAGCCATCGGTAACCGAGCGGGCGAGGGTGCTACACTCAACAACATCAGCCAGATTCATGATGCTAATGGTGACTACAATAAATCTTTTCAATATTTGGAGCAAAGTTTGAAAGTTCGGCAGGCCATCCGCGACATCCCCGGCGTGGCGACTACTTTGAACAACATGGGTGCAATGCTTTTTGAACAAAACCGCCCGGAAGAAGCCGTGCCCCTGCTAATGAAGGCGTATCAAATTTTTCAAAAAATTGGCTCACCCGATGTGCATACGACAGAAAGCTGGCTGGATAAGATCATTCAAAAAATCGGCGAGGCCCGATTTCAAGAAATTGTGGCGAGCCTGAAGTAACCAATCCTTCAAACCCAATTCTCCAATTGCAGCCCCGGAATGCGCAGGAAGTGATTTTGATTGTTGGTCACCACAGCGAGCGAGTGGCACAGGGCAGTGGCGGCAATGAGGACATCGGTGTGGCCAATCACCTGGTTTTGTCGCCGCAACTCTGCAAAAGTGTCGGCAGCGAAGTCGGCGATTCCGGTGGTGACTGGCAAAATTTGACAATCCTGTACAAAAACCTCGAAGGCTTTCATCTGGCGGTGGGCATCCCGAAAAAGCAGGCCGTTTGATTTCGTAGTAGGTGATGACACTGACACTCAGAAACCCAAAATGGTCAAAATATTGCTCTATCCGGCGAGCAACGTTCGGATTACCTTTGATGAAAAAGGAAATGGTATCGGTATCGAGTAGGCAGGCGGTCATAACGAAAACGCTCGGTCAGCAAACATTTCCTGGCGAGTTTGGCGGGTGGTCTCCAGGAAGGCATTGAATTCCCGGTCGTCCCAGTCTTTCCAGGCGCCGGCAATTTTGGCCAGCCGGGTTTTGTAACGCGCGGTTTTGATTCGGGTGCGTTTCTTTGCCAAACCGGAAAGAAATGCGTCTACTTCGGCAAGATTTTCGGAAGGTAGTTGCCCAAGTTTGAGCAAAACGGACTGATACAACTCAATTTCGGACATATTCGAAAAGGTTTATTTCCTGACAAAAGTAAAGTAAAATCATCAAAACCCCAACCCAATCATCATGGCAGAAGCACCCACTCCACCGCCTCAACTCACTACCCGCCCGGCCAGTCCCGACGAAGAATCTTGGCTCCAATGGCGTCGCGCCGACGAACAGGAAACCCCCAAACGGCTGGAAGAAGGCGCCAAATTCTGCGCCGGCTTATACGCAATCACCTACACCATCCTGCTGGGCTACGATCCTGATGCACTGAAAAACGCAAACGAAACCAACATGAAATTCATCGCCGGGTTGTGGTTGGTATCGCTCGTAGCAGCGTTTTGGGTGGTGTTTCCGATGCCATACGCTTATCGTTCCGATTCCGCAGCATCCATCGAGGCCATGCACAAGCGGCTGGTGAAGTTCAAGTATCGGGCGCTGCTGCTTAGCGCAGGGCTATACTTGCTGGCCTTGGGAATGTTGACTTGGGTATATTTGCACTGAAGCAAGTAATATCGCCTTTTTTGATCCTTTTGTAGCATATATATGCCAACCATGACAAACCCTCTCCTCGAACACCACCTCCACTTTAACCGCCGCACCTTCCTGCACCGCGCTTCCGTCGGTATCGGCAGCCTCACGCTGGGTTCCTTGTTATCGCGTTGCGGCACAGGCGGTGGCGAACCGGCCGACAACCTGGCAGGCCTGCTGCCTCATTTTGCACCCAAAGCCAAACGGGTGATCTATCTCTTCCAAAGCGGCGCGCCCTCGCAATTAGAACTGTTCGACTGGAAACCTGTGCTGCGCACCATGAACGGCCAGGAATTGCCCGAATCCGTGCGCAAAGGTCAGCGCCTTACCGGTATGACGGCCAATCAGAAGCGGTTTCCACTCGCCGGCTCGCTGGCGAAGTTTACCCAACACGGCCAAAGCGGCGCCTGGCTCAGCGACCTGCTGCCTTATACATCGCGGGTGGTCGACGAGTTGTGTATCATCAAATCCATGCACACCGAGGCCATCAACCACGACCCGGCGGTGACCTTTTTCCAGACGGGCAACCAACAACCCGGTCGCCCGAGTGTGGGCTCCTGGCTGAGTTACGGCCTCGGCAGCGAAAACGCCAATCTGCCGGCCTATATCGTGTTGCTGTCTCGCGGGCAGGGAAACATCCAGCCTTTAGCCTCGCGCGTGTGGGGCAGCGCCTTCCTGCCGAGTGTACACCAGGGGGTGCAATTCCGCATGGGAAAAGACCCCGTGCTTTACCTGCGCGACCCCGAAGGAATGGATTCGATCAGCCGGCGGGCGATGCTCGACAAAATCGCCGACCTCAACCGCCTGCACCTCGAAGAATTCGGCGATCCGGAGATCAACACCCGCATCAGTCAGTATGAAATGGCTTACCGGATGCAAACGTCCGTACCCGAATTACTCGATCTGTCCGACGAGCCCGAATCCACGTTCCGCCTGTACGGCACCGATGCCATGATGCCCGGTACTTTTGCTGCCAATGCGCTGATGGCGAGGCGTTTATCGGAGCGCGGCGTGCGTTTTGTACAACTTTATCACATGGGCTGGGATGCCCATTCCGACGTGCTGGGTATGACCGGGCGCCTGGCGAAAGACGTGGACCAGGCCAGCGCGGCACTCATTACCGACCTGAAGCAGCGGGGACTGCTGGACGAAACGCTCGTCATCTGGGGTGGAGAATTCGGTCGCACCAACTATTCCCAGGGCCTCGACGCGGGTTTCGGGCGCGACCACCACCCGCGCTGCTTCAGCATCTGGATGGCCGGCGGAGGGGTGAAACCCGGCATTGTTTACGGCGAAACGGACGAATTGGGCTACAACATTGCCGAAAATCCGGTGCATGTGCACGATTTCCAGGCTACCTTGTTACACCTGATGGGGATTGACCACGAACGGTTTACGTTCACGTATCAGGGCAGGCGGTTCCGGCTCACGGACGTGGAGGGCAGTGTTGTGCGGGATATTCTGGCTTAGCGGATGATATGAGACAGGATTTACAGGATTTACAGGTTTTGATTTTCGTCGGCGAAGCCGACTTTAACCTTTACAAGTTATTGCAATAGTTACTTGACCCTTGGGTTTTTTTATCTCGTCGGCGAAGCCGACTTTAACCTGTAGATCATGTAAATCCTGTCTAAACTTAAACTTGTCCCGACGTAGATGCCGGGCAAACGACCCGCTACACCAGTTCCGCAGTCAGTTGCTCGATGGCGTTTTCCAAAAACCCGGGTATCACCGTTTCAAAAGTGCGGCGGATTTTGGCCGGATTGGCCAGATCGCGGATCATCCGGTCGTACCGGGCTTCGCCGTGTTCTTCCACGATCGCATTGCGGCGTTCTTCTTCCATAAAATAAGTCAGCAAACCTTCGGGATCTGCCTCCGGGTGGAACTGCGTGCCGATGATTTCGGGACTGAACCGGATCGCCATTACAGCGCGTTCGTAGTGCATATGCGGGCGCATTTTTTCCAAACAAAGGATATGCGCACCCATCGCGGCGAGGCGATCGTTGTTCGGATTGACCACCTGGTACCGGCGGAAATCGGCGATATAAAACGGGTCGGGCAGTTTTTCAAACAAAGTTTCTTCTTTGCCCCAGTGTGTTTTGTGAACCGGGTACGTGCCGAACGACATTTTATAGCGCTGCGTTACGTCGCCAATGCCGAAATGGTAGCAGGCCATCTGGAAGGAATGGCAAATAAAAAAGACGTGTTTTCTGGGTTCATTGCGCAGATTCCACTGCCAGAGTTGTCCGATAAGGTTGAAAAAAGGCGCCTGCCACTGGCCTTCACTTTCGAGCGGGTCGCCGGGCCCTCCCGAAAAAAGATAAATGTCGTAGGAGAGATCGGGAATTTCACAACGGGCACGTACGTCGAAACGATCGAATTCGAGCACGTCGGAATAGCGGTTCAGGATGTTTTGCAGCATCGGAATCCCGCGATTCGATTCGCCGTTATACAGGTCTACAAGAGCAACACGAAGAAGCATGGCATCATAAAAGTTGCCGTCCGATACACAGATAACGCTGATAATCAATCTTTTTTGCGCTAAATGCAAAACCAACGGGAAATACGAAATAGGACAAGATCAAACCGGCCAAAACATGCGCGGTTTGGATTTAGACGAACCTTTTGAAAAAAGTTTGCCAAAAAAATCTTGATTGGAAAAAAAATCGGCGGGATGAATAAAAGCGAAGGTCTGAAATCGGCGCGAGAGTTGGAATCGCCTCCCGCGTTTTAATTTTGCCAATTACGTTTGAAGGTGTAGGTTTGCCGTTCTTTACAACAATTATCATCTGACACTCAAAGACTTGACCATGGAGTTCGTTTCGGAAAAAATTATTGACGCCATCATAGAAGAACTGGAAGATCTGGCTGACGAGCAGTACGAACAACGGATGGAAGCTTTCGCCGAAGCGCAACCCGTTTTATTCGCCTGGCTGTTCAGCGAACAATTCGACCTGTTGTCGGATGATGAAAAAGGTTACCTGCAATACCTGGCCCTCATCGCCTGGCAGTCCATCGTGCGGGTAAACGGGGCCGTGGAAGCCGTTTCAGAAGAGCAGATCGGCGATGCGGAAGAGCAAAATTTCGAGATACTGGAAGCCTCTGCCGAAAAAAAATTCCGCGACCGCCTCAATCCTTTTTTCGAAAACACCGACCAGGAAGACCTGCTCGCTTTTGCCGAAGAGGCCGTCCTGGAATCTGATGATGACCCCGAATCATTCGTCACCAAAGAAGGCCGCGAGCCCATCTTCATCGCACTGAAAACGATGATAGATGTGTTGGCGCAATAGCAGTAGGCAGTAGGCAGTAGCAGTAGCAGTGGGCAGTAGCAGTGCCGCCGCCTACTGCCACTGCCTACTGCCACTGCCCACTCACTTCACCCGCTTACCCGGCATTTCCTGTCCGCCCTGGAACAACACCATTTTGGGCACCATACCCTTGTCGTCCGGGTAAAATTCAATTTTGGCATCCACCACTTTCAGAAAAAACCGGGTGGGCGACTCTGCAAACACTTCAAAACGCTGCTGCCCGGTTGCCTGGCAAAACAATTGTGCGCCTTCCCGGGTAACTGCGATGTTGAATCCCGGCGCGAGTTCGTACTCGCCGAGGAATTTATCGAGGTCGGCCTCCGCCAGTTTTAGTTCGGTACGGGCATCCGCCTGCTTTTTATCGGTTTTTGTCCAAAGCAGGTCTGTGGCCGTCCGGTCGCTGACAACCGCTTGTACCACTTTTTTGCCGCCACTTTTTTCCCGTACGAATTCAATACGTGCAAATGAATTTTCGAAGAAAAACTGATCGGCGGCATACGGCATGATTTTGAATTTTGAACCGCCGGTGCGCTGCGAATACAACTGGCCGTTTTCAACACTGATTACCCGCTGTTCTTTTTTATCGTTTTCATACACACCGACGTATTGTTCCAGGGCGCCGGCATCCACCTGGATGGCCGTTGGGGCGAACGGTTTGCCGATGGCAAGCGCAGCGAGTTTGGCCGTAAGGTCGCGTGGAGGCTCGCAGTCGCAGTTGGTCAGGATGGCGACGCACAAGTCTTCTTTGGGCAAATAGACCAGGTCGCTCAAAAAGCCGTGGATGCCGCCGCCGTGCTCCACCGTTGGGCTTCCCAGCAGATTGCCCATCTGGAGCCCGTAGCCGTAGCGGGAATTTGTACCGTCGGGTAAAATATAGGGTGTGGTGGCTTTTTTCAACGATTCGGGTTTGATCACCTTACCGCTGTGCAGGGCTTTGGTCCAGGTACACAGGTCTGCCACGGTCGACAGCAGCGAACCCGCCGCATAGGGCTGGGTCATGCTGAGAAAAGCAGCGTTGGCATAGGTACCCGGCGCATCGGCCTGCGAATAACCGGAGGCTCTGTTTTTGATAACCGGTTGGGTGTCGCCGTAATAGGACTGATTCATTCCCAAAGGTTTGAAAATGTGATCGTTGATATAGGCGGCGTAGGATTGGCCGGATACCTTTTCGATGATGTACCCGAGCAAAACATACCCGGAATTGTTGTATTTGTATTGGGTTCCCGGTTCAAAATCCATCGGCTGGTTTTTGAAAAAATCGACCAGCGCGGTGGGGGTAAAGTCTTTGCGGTGCACTTCGGGGGTCCACTCGGCCATGCCGGTGTAACTTTTGATACCCGAAGTATGCGTCAGCAAATGTTCCACGGTAATTTTTTTTCCCTGCGTCGGGTAGTCGGGAATAAACTTCGTAATCTCATCCTGCAACGACAGTTTGCCTTGTTCCATCAGTTGTAAAATTGCGGCCGCCGTGAATTGTTTGGATACCGATCCGATCCGGAAAACATGATCGGGAGTCATCGGAATATCCAGTTCCAGGTTGGCCATGCCGAGGGCTTTTCGGTACAATACCTTGCCGTTTTGAACAATCTGCACCGCCACCCCGGGCCTGCCGGGTTTGAAGGTTTCCTGTAAAAGCCGGTCGAATTCGGCGTCGGCGTGTTGGGAAAACGCCGGAGCGGCCAGGGTAAGAAACAGCAGTAAAAGCAGGAAATAATTTGGTTTCATCATGTTTTTGTGTGCGTCGTGTAAGATTCGTATTGATTATGCCACACTGTACTTACATGCCGTCAGGCAAAATCAATTGCTCACCACCACATTATACTCTTTCGTCAGGTATTCCTTCACCCATTCCGTCGTGACCGACTTGGGCCGTTCGAGCGGCAGGGCGAGTGCCCGCGCCCAGCATTGGGCGGCCAGCACGCCAAGTGCGCGGCTTACGCCGAACAACACGGTGTAGTAGTTGTATTCTTTGAGCCCGTAATGGATCAACACGGCACCAGAATGAGCATCCACGTTGGGCCAGGGATTTTTCACCTTGCCGAGACTGCTGAGTATGGGCGGCACCACGTCGAATATTTTCCAGACGATCTTGACGAGGTCGCTGTCCTGTACGTTGTCTTCGCAGAACTGGCGTTGGGCCATAAAGCGCGGGTCGGGTTTGCGCAACACGGCATGGCCGTAGCCGGGAATCACCCGGCCACTGGCGAGGGTGCTTTTTACGTATTCCGCGATTTGTTCGCGACTGGGTTTGGTGGTGCCGAGGGTGTCCACCATTTTTTGGATCCAGCGGATCACTTCCTGGTTGGCAAGGCCGTGCAGGGGGCCGGAGAGCGCGTTCATGGCGGCGCTCAGGGATAAGTAAGGGTCGCTGAGTGTGGAACCCACGAGTTGGGTCGTGTGTGCCGACGCATTGCCCCCTCGTGATCGGCGTGGATCGTGAGGAACAGACGCATGTATTCCTTAAAACCTTCGTCGCCAAAACCCAGCATGTGGGCAAAATTGCCGCCCCAGTCGAGTGAAATATCGGGCAACACGTGTTCACCGTGGTGATATACCCTGCGGAAGATATAGGCGGCCACACGAGGCAGTCGCGCGATGAGATTCATCGTATCCTCGTACGTGGCGTCCCAGTATTCGGTTTTGTTCATACCGGAAGTATAACGCTGGGCGAATACGCTGGTATTCTGCATCGCCATAATACCCACTGAAAACTGCGTCATGGGATGTGTATCGGAAGGCAGCGCTTCGATGGCGCGGAAGACGTGCTCCGGCACGTTGGCGCGGCGAACCCATGCTTCGGTAAGCCATTTTACCTGTTCCCTGGTTGGTATTTCACCCACCAGCATCAACCAGAAAAGGCCTTCCGGCAGGGGCTCTTTGCCACCCGGCACTCGCGGCAGTTTTTCACGTAATTCGGGAATGGAGTACCCGCGGAAACGGATGCCTTCTTCAGCGTCGAGCAGGGAGGGCTCCCAGATCATGCAAGTGATGTCGCGCATGCCGCCGTATACCTGGTCCAGCATGACGTCATCCACTTTTTTATCACCGTGTTCCTTCAGTAATTCTTTTACCTCGGCGGCGAGGACTTGTGCTTTTTTGAAAAATTGTTCTTTTAACTGATCCATATAACAAAGCGTACGGAGGGTTAGGGCCTGGTTGATGCGTAAAGGTATGACTTTTTGTTTCCAGCGGAAAAACTACAGAGGAAACAGTGATAACGGGGTTTGGTTGGTGCTTGTTTCAATTATAACTTCGGTATTTATCCGGAAGACAGGATTTAATAAGCCCCGAAATATCTTCTCAGGAACCATTCCGTCGCCAATAAAAATGCCAGCAGTGCAAATATCCATTTCAGGTTGATCAGCGGATTGGTTTTGGTGGTTTGATAGATCACTGGTTTGACGACCTGGTTGTTTTTTATTTTTTCAATCAGGCTGGTGAGCGCGGCGGCGGGGACCATTTCGCCGCCGTATTGGGCGCTCAACTGCCGCAAAACGCCGTGGTTGGCGGTAGTTTCGAACAATTCCAACTGGATCGGCTGTACGTTGAACCGGCCTTCATACACGAGGTTCTGGCCGTTGAACGTGGTGGCGGCTTTAAAGGAATAAGCGCCTACCGGCAGGATACCCGCGTTGAGTGAATACGCTTTGCCCAGGTGATTAAACGTAGAGGTTAACTCCTTGCCCTCGCGGTTGCGGATGCTGATGGCCACATCGGGGTCGTTGGTGAGTTCGTAGTTGTCGTTGTAGAGTTCCGCGCCGAAGGTGACGGGTTCGTTTTCGTTAAAGATGTTTTTGTCGAGGTTGACCCTGAATTTGCGTTTGTCCTCTTTCAACGACAAATACTGCACGGTTTTGCCCAATAATTCGTCAAAAATCTCGTGATTTTCGTGCTGCATAAAATCAAACAAGCGCCAGCGCCACAATCCTTCTCCGAGGAACAGCCCCGTTTTGATGCCGTTGGTTTCACCCACGGCAAGCAGGGGTTGTTCGGTATCGATTTTGCCGATGCGTTTCCACAGCAACACCTGGGCTTGCGGGGTTGCGGAAAAATTGCCGAATGCGGACGTGAGCGGGTTGAAACGGGGAAGCTCCTCCAGCACCTTGCTGTCGAGGCTGAACGCGGCGAACTGCCCCGAAACCTTTCCCTGCACGTCGTCGCTTTGCCGGCCGTCGCTTTGAATATTCACGAGGCCCTGTTCTTTGGCCAATGCGCCGTAACCGGTTTGCATGCCGGCGATAAACAGGCGCGGGATACGTTTGTCGTTCAGGGCGCGCAACACCCCGCCGAGATCGTTGGTGGATGAGGGCAGGTTGTGCAGCACCACGAAGTCGTATTTCGACACGTCGAGGCCCGGTTCGTTGGCATAAGCGACAAAAATCTGGTAGTTTTTGTTGGTTTCCAGCGTTTGCCGGATGGCTGAAATGTCGGGGTGCGGGCTGTTGGCGAGCAGCAGAATTTTTTGCCGGGCGTCAAGCACGTCGACAAAAATATCCTTTCGGTTGTTGGCATCGGAGGCTTCGCCGGGCAGTTTGGCCACGCTGATGCGGTATTGTGCCACGCCGGGCTGATCGGCTTCGATGACCACTTCTTTCGTGGTGAAAAAGTCGTTGCCATTTACCGATACCGGGATATTGTGGAGCGGGCGCAACTGGTCGCCGTCCACTTTCGCTACGTTCAGCACCGTCTGTTGGCCGCCGCAATTGGTGGCCGCTATGTCTATCTGAACCGTGAATTTGTCGCCCAAATAGGCGATTTTGTTGTTAAAAACCCGTTTGACCAATAAATCCTTTTTCGGTGTGGTGTCGCCGAGTGCCACCGTGTAAAGTGGGGCGGACAACTGTGCGTCCGAATAGACCGGGTTACTGCCTTCATTGTAGATGCCGTCCGATGCAACCACCACGGCGCCCAGGTTTTGCCCGCCGTAAAGATCGTAAATGCCCCGCTGCAGTTCGGAAAGGTTGGTGACCTTGTCCGTCATCTCAAAATTGACCCCTTCCCGCACTTCGTCGCCGAACGCCAGTTCGTGTACTTCGTAATTTTCAACCAGTGCGTCGCGAAGATTCTGCCAGTTTTGTTTGTATTGCTCCAAAGAAGCCGCTTTGAGGTCGGCGGAAATGCTTTCGGAGTGGTCCTGGGCAAGTACAACGATGGGCTTCCGGGTTTCGGTAAGCAGGCTTTTTAACAAAGGTGAAAGCAGCAGGGCACTGAGGATGGTCACGGTCAGCCAGCGCAGCACCGCCAGCCAGCGGTGCAGGCCGGGAGCCTGGTCGCGGAAGGTGGTGTCGCGGTAATACAGCAGCGCAGCGTAGCCCAGGCCCAGCAAAACACATAAGATCAGGAACCAGGCGGGATATTGAAAAGAAAGGTCGAGCATGGAGAAATTTTAATTCGTCATTGACGAAACAGGGACGCAAATTTGAGGAAATTGTTGCGAAACTTCAGTGCCGGTTTCGACTGAAAACAATTCTAATCTCCCGGAAAACGGGAAGAACCCGGATATTTGTACAACTGCGACACTCCGTGTGGTTCGTTCGCCGCCGGCAAAGTACTTTTGCTTTGATCATTTTAACCTTCCTACCTGAACTGTTTTGCCTTATGAACCGCATCCTTATTGGTGTTTTTTTGTATTATTTGTGTTCTTTCGCGCCACTTTACGCGCAGGGTTTCTGTTCCGGCGACACGGTCTTTTTTACCGAACCTGCCCACCCGGTTGATTTCGACGACGTGGTGTACAAAACCGCCCCGCAGATTGACGAGTGGGCATTCGAGGTGCCGGAAAATATTTCAATGCGAATTTATTATCCGACGGATCTGCAACCCGGTGAAAAACGCCCCCTGATCACCCTGGTACACGGCGGTTATTTTATCTGGGGCAGTCACCTCGATTTTGACGTATTTGCCAAAACACTGGCCCAAAAAGGTTTTATCACCGCCACCATCGGTTACCGGTTATGCCACCGCGGCCTCCCTGCAACGTCAACTGGTACAACTCCTTCCTCGCCAGCGCCTACGTGGCCGCCGTGGATGTAAATGACGGCATCCGCTGGCTGCAACAACACGCCGGCGATTACCACATCGACGCGGAAAAAGTGGTGGTGGCCGGCCATAGCGCAGGCGCCTTCACTGCGCTGAACGTGGCTTTTCTGGATCAAAACGAAATCCAGCAGGTGATATCGTCGGCAGGCCTCAGCGGCAAATACCTCGGCGAACCGCTCGATCCCGTGACCGGCATCCGGGCCTGTATCTCCATGTCGGGAGCGTCTTTGAACCTCGACTGGATCGGGCAGGAAGAAATTACGGATAAAAACATCGCCGTCGGCATCATACACGGTACCAGCGACGGGGTGGTCGATTACGATGCGGGGCTCGCCATTCCCTGCTGCCAGACTTACGGCGCCACGGTGTACGGCGGTTGTGAAGTGGCCAAACGGGTCAGCGAACTCGGTGGCAACTGGTACCTGCTCAGCGGCCAGGGCTTCGGTCACGACATCGGAGAGCAGCCCTGGTTCGATACCTTATCGGTTCAATTGCCCGCTTTTGTGGTAAAAACGGTCGTTTGTGGGGAAAATATCGCCAAACACAGCGCCGTCGCGCGAAATACGCCGCTTCCGATGTGCCCGGGCAATGCTCCGAATCTGCCCGTCGCTCTGCCCTGCGACGTGGACGCGATCACGCCCGGCATCACGACGCCCGTGATAGAAGCCACCGGTGCACAGGTGGAGGCCGCGCTCGGGTTGCTGGTGTATCCCAATCCCGTGCATGACGTGTTGCAAGTCCGCTCCAACGCTTCGGAATCTGACGGAATGTGGCGGGTGACTATTTACCATATGGACGGGCGATGGGTTCGCCGGATGGAATTGGAACCCGGCGTCCCGGCGACGATTGATTTGGGCGATGTGGCTCCGGGCATGTATTGCCTGTTTTTTCAGGCAGGGAGGAGTGGAAGGAGTGGGGTGGTGCGGGTAAGGAAGGATTAGGCCATGTTTCCGCGAGGCGTGCGCGCATGTTTTTCTTCATAAACCGCAATATATTCATCTTCAAGTTGGCGGGCTTTTGCCCTGCCGGGAACGTTGCGCTGCAAAATTTCCGCGGAATATCGCATCCAGCCAACCGCCCGGTTCAAATAGTCAATTTGTTCGCGCATTCGCCGGGAATAGCCATCTTCGCCGATGGGTTTATCGCTGATGCCGTATTTGAAGATGTCGTTTTCCTCCGTGTCGTAAATGACATAGAGATGATGCGCTTTAGGATTATCCCTTGAGTTGCCGTGAAAACCCATGGTCCAGCGCGCTGTTTAGATGGAACCCTGTTTTCCCCAACCTCCTTTGTTGCTATACGTCTCAATGGGAAACGCAGGAGCGTAGTCATACAATCGGCCGGTTTTTCGCTCGTATGCCGCTGAAGGTACATACAATAGTGCCTCAAATGTGCGGTCTTTAGGCATGAGAGCAGTGTTGCGTAGCACTTGTTCGAACATTTCCTTTCCGTTGGAGATGGTGCAGCAGCGGGCATACAGAAAATTATCCACTGAAAAATAACGCTCTGGCGACCACGCATCTTCGCCGATGTTTTCGGCATATTTCTGTCCATCCAAAGCATAGAGTTTTTCGGAAAGCAGATCGGCAAATTCAAAAATATGGCGCACCGGACCGGCAGATAAGTGCGCAATAACAGGTTCGACTACCAAATCGTCATTTCCTTCCTGGCCCCAATCCAGCAGGGCGATAATTTCCCAAAAGTATTGCTCACTCAAAGGCGCCAGGTTTCTGTCCTGGTGCAGTTCGACGTTGATTTCTGCTTCCGGGTATTTTTCCTGCAAGTCCCGCACGATGGCAGGATTCAGGGAACGCAGCGGGATTTTGATGGTCGTTGTCATAGTTGCATATTTGGATTCAAAGATAGAGGTTTGGGAGTATTTTTTATTCCAATTATGAGCAGGTGGCGTACGCGGAGATGCAGACTTGGGGGTTATCGATCAATCCGTTCAAGATTCTTTTTGCGCTCTCCGGCCGTCCGGGATATTTTTTACATATCCACAATTTGTTTCTTACGTCTCCTTTTAGATGTGGGATTGAAATGACTTTATACCCGTTTAATTTGCCCGTTTGGATAGTAAATTTTGAATCTTCGATCGGACAAACACCGGTAAAGTTTAACCCCAATTCCTTGCAAAAGAATTCCCGCGAAGGATTTCCATGTAAAATCACGAACTCCGGATTGACGGCTTCAATCTCCTTCAAAAGGAATCGTTGCGCGACAGCGGTCCGGCATACCTTCCAATCGCTTGCCGAAATGGAGAGCTTTTTACAAATATCTTTTACCTGACCGCAGTACTTCGGTACAATATGGCAAAGATCGGTAATGTAGCACCTGCTCAGAAATGCAGTTATGTTGCTGTCTGTCATATCCTCTACGAATATCTTTGTGAGATAATGCCAGATATCGGACTCGCGGTTAAAGTGTTCTTTTGCCGTTTCGGTGAGGTCTTTTCCCCTGTAGTTTCCAAAGTCATACACCAATTGGTAGTTATTGTACACATGTGGTTCTGCTCCAACAAAAAAGAGGTCTTTATTGTCGAAATTGCCAATCCAACTGGAAAAATCCAATCCCCAATCCACCGGGTTGTTCCAAAATTTGTCCGGAACCAGGCTATTGCCGTTTATGTCCTTTAAACTTTTTAACACCCTGATTACTTCCTGCTGTTCTTCAACGCCATCCACATTTAAATTTTCCCTGATAACTTCATTCCTGTCATTTAAAAATTGATTCGTGATGTACGCTCCGTATTTCTCCTCTAAAATGTTTCGTATCATAATGGTTTGTTTTACTTCCGTCTTCGAAGACGAATGGTCCGGAATACGATGAATGTTTATTCAACCGTTTTCACGAATGTGGCAATGACCTTGCCAAAAGGCCCTACTTTTGCCCCTAAACAAGTCCACCCACAACACATGACCCGGTTGCGCACCGTTTATCTACTCCTCATTATTGCCCTTTTTTCGCCCGCCTTGTTGGCGCAAAAAACCGCCGAACTCAAAAAAAACGGCGAAAAAGCCTTCGCCGGCCGGCGCTGGCAGGATGCCCTGACCCTGCTCGGCCAATACCAGCAGGAAAAACCCGGAGACCCATCAGTGCTGACCAAACTCGGCATTTCCCACTACCACCTGCACCAACCGGAAAAAGCGCGCCAATTTCTCGAATACGTGACCAAACAAAACCCCGGCAGCCAGGATGCGGACCTGTTTCTTTACCTCGCCCGCACCCTGCACGGCCAGATGGAGTTTGAAAAAGCTATCCCCGCCTACAAGTCTTTTTTGCGGGTTTGCGGCGACAAACACCCCCAACGCGGCGGCATCGCCGACCAGATCCGGCGTTGTGTGAGCGGCGCGGGTATCCGGCCGAACGAGCAGGTAGCCCTGGTGGACAACCTCGGCGACCGCGTCAATACGCCGGGTGACGAATTTGCCCCGCTGCTTTCCGTCAATCACCCCGGCCGCCTCTATTTTTCCACCGCCCGCGAAGGCAGTACCGGCGGACGGCGCAACGACGAAGGGCTGGACGACCCCGAGTCCGGACACTGGTGCAGCGATATGTATTACACCGACCAACGCGTCAGCGGCTGGGATTATCCGCTCCAACTCGGCAGCCTGCTCAATACCTCCCGCCACGAAGTAGCCCTGGGTTTTGGCACCACCGGCCAGGTGTTGTACTTTTTCCGCGGGTTCACCTTGTACAGCGGTGAAATATTTGCCGATACGGCCGGCCGGAAGGACGAGTACGCCATAACGCCGCCGGCTTTTAACAGCCCGATGAAACCCGAAACCGGCGATTGTTTTCCCTTCTTTTTTGATGATTCCACCCTGCTGTTTGCCAGCCGGAGCGCCGGCGGATTGGGCGGACTTGATCTTTACATCACCACTTTGGGCGACAGCGCCTGGTCGGAACCCCAAAACCTGGGTCCGGCCGTCAATTCGGCTTATGACGAGGTGTCGCCTTTTCTGGCCAAAGACGGGCGGACGCTTTATTTCAGCAGCAACCGCACGGAAAGTATGGGCGGGCTCGATATCTTCAAAAGTGTTTTTGAAGACGAAAAACAAACCTGGCAGGCGCCGGCCAACCTGGGTACACCCGTCAATTCACCCGGCGACGACGCCTGGTTCAGCCTGACAGCTGACGGCCGCTCCGCCTGTTTTTCTTCCGACCGCCTGACGAGTTACGGGGAGCGGGACCTCTATATCGTTTATTATAAAGAGGATCAAAACGAACAAAGCCGCCGCAGCCAGCCCGTATTATTTTCGGAAGTGGGCAAAGCCGCGGCGCAACGCGAGGCGGGAGCGGCCAAACAGGCGATTATTCCCGTGCTCCTGTACGACGACGATAAAACGGTATTAACTCCCGAAAACAGGAAGATCGTGGAAGATGCGGCTGCACTGGCGCGCAGCTACCCGCAGGCGACGGTGCTGGTCACGGCGCATACCGACGAAACCGGCCCCGCCAAATTCGACCTTTATTATGGCATCAAACGCGCCGAAATGGTGGGCAAAATCCTTACCGAACGCGGCGTGCCGGCCTCATCGGTGCAGTTGCTGAGTTGCGGCTCCAATTACCCGGTTGCGCGCAATATCCTGAACGCTTCACCCAACCCGGCGGGCCAAAAAATGAACCGGCGTATCGAAATCAGCCTGGCTACCACGGGGGATCAATTGCCGGTGGAGGTGACGGTGCAACGCCCGGCGGTATCCGAATTGATGGCCGCTTTCGGCGCCCGGTATTTCGAAGAGAATACCGCCGGACTGTCGTACCGGGTGGAAGTAGCCACCACCCGCCAGATACTGACCAACGATGCGCTGGCCATGTTCAGCGATATTCTGATCGAAAGCCGCCCGGGTAGCGGCGCGTATCAATACACGGCCGGGTTGTTCAAACAGTTCGACAAAGCCGTGCAATTGCGCAACGAACTGAAAAAACAGGAATTTACGGATGCGTCTGTGGTCGCCTATATCGGGGGCGTGCGTATTTCAAAAGCCGAGGCGGTGGGCTTGCTCAAAAAATTTCCAGATCTTGTAACGTATATCCGGGGGTAAAGAGGGCGTCCATCTATACAATCACACACTTTTATTATGCTGCCAATTCGATTGATTTGCCTGAGTTTGATGACCTGTTTCATCCTTTCCTGTGAGCAGAATTTTCTTTTTGAAGAAGAAAAAACGATCCCTGAAGGTATGTGGGCTTATCGCGACACGCTCAATTTTGCATTTACCGTGACGGATACGAGTGCGTTGTACAACATGTACGTCGACTTCGAACACGCCGATACGTTTCCCAACCAGAATATTTACGTCAAACTGCACACCCTTTTTCCCGGCGGAAAACGGCTGGGCAAAACACGGTCGTTCGATTTGTTCAATATGCAGGGCGCTTCCAACGGGCAATGTTCGGGAGGTCAGTGCCGGGTGCGCAGTTTGCTCCAGGATAACGCCTACTTCAACACGCCGGGTGAATACGTCATTACCCTGGAACAATTTATGCGCCGCGATCCCGTACCGGGAATCCGGTCGGTCGGATTAGCCATTGAAAAAACCGGAAAGAAAAAAAACGGAAGCGGGAGGGAAAAAGGGCTGATCCCGCTTTTACCACAGGTCACAACTTGCGTTAATTATTGTTCTCCGTGATTTGAATGGTGCTGTTTTCGCCCAAGGTAATCCCGGTATGGGTTCGATAAAAGTCGAGGTATTTCTGACGCATTTTTTCGGATTGTTCTTTGCCGTTTACGGTCAGTTTTTCGGACGAAAGTTTGACGGAATAATTGTTCGGATCAGAGATCAGGCCGTCGCGCTGGAGTTCGGTTTTGAATGCCTCTCTGAAGGACTCGCCCTTTGCTTGTTCTGCTTGTGCCCGGCGCATTTCCTGTTGCGCTTTGTTTTGGCCCGACTGTGCCCGGCGCATCTCCTTGCGCGCTTCTTCCATAACCCTGCCTTGTTCTTTTTGCTGCCTTTTGAGGTCGGATTGAAGGGCCCGGAGTTGTTCTTCGAGCGCCTTTTCCTGCCCTTTGCGCAGTTTTTTCGTATCGCGCAGTTGTTCCCGGAGTTGTTCCATCTGTTCTTTGACCGCGCGGTTGGCATCTTCCCGCCAACGCAGGTCTTCCTCTTTCCAGCGCTGGAGTTCCTCTTTGGAAATCCGGAATTCATCAAAACCTTCCAACTGTTTCAGTTCTTCCAGGTGTTCGGCTAGTTCCGGGAGTTCGGGCATTTCGGCCAACTCCGGCAATTCTATCCGTTCCAGCTCTTCCAATCCCTCCAGCCCGTCGAAGTGAAAACCCGTGGGCGGAGTGAAATGAAAATACCGGTTGCTTCCGTCTTTTTCTTCCCAGATCAGGAGCGGGTTGTCCGTGCCCGGCAAATCGATCGATTCGCCGTCTTCCATTTTTTCGCCGTCTACCCATACTTCGCCGTCTTTTACCCGGATTTCCACGGGTGCGCCGTCGCGTTCAAAAAGAATGACGGTATTGCCTTCTCCATCTTTTGTAGCAGACAACCGGGAAGGGGCCGGTGGCGCGGGTGGCGCAGCCGGTATTTCCCAATGCATACCGGGCGGCATGGGCGGGAGGGGTGGCAGGGGAGCGTGTATTTCGCGGCGCAGGTCATTTGCCAATTGCCGGTGCTGCCCGAATTCGGATTCCGGCACCTCTTTCCCGTCGATGTTCAGGCGGGTCAGTTTGCCGTCCCGGAATTCGGCCTCCACGCGTTGATTGTCTTCTTCCCGGACGACCCTGCGAATGCGGCCGGGTTTTGGCAGTGTGTCATTAACTACCTGATTATCATTTGATTGAAAACCAAGAATGGCTTTCGGAACTTCGGTGATCTGGGCAAATGCCGCGCTGAGTGTCGGCGAATGGTTGGCGCGGATACCCACGAAAGCCAGGAGTATCAGCAGTATGCCGGTAGCAATAAATTTTTCCATGATTTGTGACTTTTGTTGTGGTTGATTTAATACGCGCCGGATTCGTTCCAGAAGCAGGAAACGGCGCGATCCGCTCATGCCGAGTGCCAGAGCGGGTAGGGGAGCAGGTTTGGCCATTTCCTGCACCTGTACCAACGCTTTGGCATAAGCAAGGCGGTTGTTGCCGGTGGCGGCGAGGGCGTCGTCGTCGCAGGCGTTTTCACGTTCGCTGCGAATCAACTGCGACATCCACCACACGGCAGGGTGGTAATAAAACAAGGCTTCGATAAACGCCTGAAGCAGGTTAAAAATCCAGTCCCGCCGGGCGATATGCGCCAGTTCGTGCGCCAGAATAGCCTCTACTTCGGCCGGCGAGAGGCGGTTGAGCAGGCCCACGGGCAACAGGACGACGGGTTTGAGCCAGCCCAAGGCAGTCGGCGTGTGCACCAACGCCGATTCGAACAGACCAACCGCTACCGGTATGCCCAGTTGTTTGCCGAACACGGCCATTTTTTCGTGCCAATGCTCCGCTACCAAAAATGTACCCCGTCTGCGCAGGTGTTCCAGGTGCCACAATCCACTCCCCAGGCGCAGCAGGAAAAAAACAAAACCAAGCAGCCAGATGGCAACAATAAGCGGGTAACGGCTTTCAAACCAGCCATAAATCGCTTGCCAAAGGGTTGTATTAAGAGTTTGATTGTCAATAAAATAACTCGAAATAACAGGCGCCGTTTCTGCCGCTGCGCCGGCCGGAATGTTTCCGGCGGGGGTATACATCCAGCCGAAGGTGACGAGTGCCGCCCCGAACAGCAGGCTTAATGCCGCGTAGGCTGCCCGGTACCGCTGCCGCGCCGCATGCAGCCGCGGCAATAAAACCAACAAAACGAGCGCTGCAAGGGCGCCCTGCCAGAGGGAGTGAACCAGCGTCCAGCCGAGAGCCCGGACGAGTGCGTCGGAAGCAAGGAGTTCAACGTTCATGGCTTGGACTGATTTTCTTCAATTTGAGCGATCAGGGCTTTGATCTCGTCTAATTCTTCGGCACTGGCCTCGTGATTGCCAAGCGCCTGCATCACAAGGCGGGCCGTACTTCCCCGAAAAGTATTGTCCACAAACTGTTGTAACAAAAGCGATTGTGTGTCATTTTTCCGGACGGCGGCGGCGTACAGGTGGGTTCGCCCGTCTTCCTCCCGGGTCACCAATCCCTTTTCAAACATGATCTGCATCAGTTTCAACGTGGTAGTGTATCCCGCAGATTCTTTGCCTCGTGGCGCCGAAAGCCCACTTTTGCGCCGTTCGTTCAACAGGTCGTTCACGATACGCACGGTGGCGGGGCCTTTTTCCCAGAGGATATGCAGGATTTCGAGTTCGGATTCGGTCGGTTTCATTTTTTATGGTTGATGATTAAATCTTACAATTTGTCGAGGTTTTCCTTTGCCCGGGCATTGCCGGGGCGGAGTTCCAGGGCTTTGGAGAAACATTTTTTTGCGTTTTCACGGTCGTTTTTTAACAAATACGCGTCGCCGAGGTCGTTCCAGGCGACTACGATTTTAGGAAAACGGTCCGTATAATACCGGTATAAAGCAATGGATTCGTCGGCTTTCCCTTCGCTCAGGAGGGCTTGCCCGGTAAAAAACAGCACCATGTCGTCTTCCAGTTCGTAGCCGTTGTCCCGGAGGTCGCGGTCAACATTTTCTGTAAAATAGGCGGGGCCTTTTGTTTTCAGCAATTGATAGATAAACCTGGAGGCAGAAGGTTGCAGCGGTTCGGGTGTTTTGCCGTTTAAAACGGCGCCGATCCGCTGGAAAATGGCTTCCGCCGAGCCTTCGTCGTAATTGGAAAGCACGATGACGACGCGGTTTTGTTCGTTGTTCAGGCTCAATACGGCGTTGATTCCCGGCCCGCCACCTGCCACGGCATAACGGCCCTCGCGGCGAAACTCCTGCCACGACGTGTATTGTTTCGGAAACAAGGGCTCGTTGAACAAGTGGAGTTTGTTCGTGTCGCTCAGCAGAAGGTTGTCGTCGACCAGCGAACGGCTCAGTCGCAACAAGTCGCCGGTGGTGGAATAAATGCCGCCGTCGCCGCCGCCCAGCAAAGAAAATCCGAGGTTGTCCTGGTGCGGTCCGGGTATGTTGGAGAGGTATCCGGTGGCTTTGCCGGGCAGTTGTTGCATACGGAACAAAAAGCCCGTTTCGTGCATCCCGATTTTGTCTAATATCCTCGTTTTCAGGACTTCCGCGTAGTTTTTTCCTTCTGTTTTTTCTACAATTGCCGCCAGTGTCACATAACCGGAATTGGAATATTCGGCCCGCGCGCCAGGTTCAAAAGCGAGGTTTTCCTGCCTGATCCAGGGTAAAAAGTCGGTGGCACTGCGGATTTCCGTTTCTTCCGGGCTAAAGTCCGGCAGGTCGTAATATTGCCCCAGGCCGGACTGGTGATTGAGCAAATGCCGGAGGGTTATGCGCCCGGCCACTTCCGGCGAAAAACCGGAAAGGTGTTTGCCCAGGGTGTCATCGAGGCCGAGTTTGCCTTCCGCAACGAGTTGCAAGACGAGTATCCGGGTGAAAACTTTGGTGATGGAGCCGATTGAAAACCGGGTGTCGGGCGTGTTGGGCAAAGCTGTGGCGAAATCCGCCATTCCCGTGCTTTTTTGAAAAAACGTCTGTCCGTCCCTGACAATCAATACATTGCCGGAAAACACGTCTTTGTCCCGGGCTTCCTGCAAAAGGGCATTTAAAGACGTGTTGACCTCGTTTTGTGCACCCGCACGCCAAAGCAGCAGGTTAAAAAAGAATACACAGAAGTATTTTGTTCGCATAGCCGATTTAATTCCGGCCACAAACATCTACGAGAGTTTTCGTAGTTCCAAATTTTTTCTACGAAAATTTTCGTAGATCATAAAAATGGCGGCAAAAACCGCCCCGAGCACTCATTATTTACACTCCGCCACGGCGATCTTCGAATCCGCCGTGCCGTAATACAGGAGCCATCGGCTGTTGTGCCAGACCATCCCTTCGAGGAAACAAACATTGCTGACCTGGCCGCTTTTTTCATAAGGCCGGTCGGGGTGAAGGGTATACCGGCTGGCCCGGGCGATCAGTTTGGCCGGTTTGTTTTCAGAAAACAAAGCCTGGCCGACGGAATAAGACATGTCCGGAAGGGTTTTGTCTCCTTTTTTTGCGTCGTTGGCGCTGTTGTACAGCAACAGGATGCCTTCTTTCCGGAGCAGGGCGAAAGGTCCCGGCTCCACTAATTTGCTGTCGAAATAGCCGGCGCGCGGGCTCAAAACCGACACCAGTTTTTTCTTTTTGTCTTCCACCGGCGCCCAGGTGATGAGGTCGTCGGAAGTTGCCATAAAAATATCCGTGTCGCCCCAGTACATCTGGTATTTGCCTTTGATTTTCCGGGCAATGACCTCGCCGTCTTTCAGTTCACAAACAATGGCGCCCGATTTCGACCAGAGGTCGCGGTATCTGACGTCGGTCATTACCAGGCCGTGTTTTTTCCAGGAAACCAGGTCGCTGGAAGATGCGACGCAGAGGCGGGCGGTTTTGCCGTCGTAAGCGGTATAGGTCATCACATACAGGCCGTCTTCCCGTTTTACGACCCGGGGGTCTTCACAACCGCCTTCCCATTCGAAGGTTTTCATGGGGTCGTTGTCCGGGTATAGGACCGGAATGGTGTTTTTGCGAAAAACAAGTCCGTCGCGGCTTTTGGCCAGGCCGATGCGGGAGGTACCCGCGTATTGCCCGATTTTATCCTCCGCCCGGTAGAGCATCCACACCCAGCCGTCTTTTACCACGGCGGTTGGGTTGAATACGTCTTTTTCCTCCCAGCGGACGTTCTTTTTGAGTATCGGGCAATAAAACTGCGCCTTGCCGTCGGGTTCGAGCACCGGATTATAGTCATCCAGTTTCCTGACGGGCTGGAGGGTCCACACGTTTTCGTCCAGGGTTTTTTTGCCGCCGGAGCAGCCCGCGACGAGCAGAAAACAGGTAAAAAGCAACCAATTTTTCATAAGCACAAGGGCAAAATTAATGACACCGATCAGGCTTCTTTTATTTTATATCCCTGCATCACGTAGTACACCACATATCCGAAACAAACAAACGGCACCAGCAGGGCCATTTTCATTCCTCCGGCCTGGGATAAAAGTCCGGCAAGCGGCGGCATTACCGCGCCGCCCACAATGGCCATGATCACCAGCGAGGAAGCCATCTTGCTTTCGGCCGGCGGCAAACTTTTGGTGGCGAGTGCAAAAATGGTTGGGAACATGATGCTCTGGCAGAAATAGGTCAGCATAATACATACGATGCCGGTGAGGCCGCCGGTGGCAAATGCCAGGGCAACCAATACGACCGACGCCATACAATACCAGGACAATACCTTGCGCGGCTCCATCCGGCTCATCAGAAAGGTGCCGAGAAAACGCCCTAACATAAAGAGTACCAGGGCAAAAGATGCATGCAGGCCGGCGATTTGGTCGGGGGTCATATCAGCCGTTACCCGGTACAGGGAGTTGACAAACCCGACGTGTTCGTCGCGGGCAAAATCGACCTTAAAATCGACAAAATAACCCCAGAGTGTGGCTTGTGCGCCTACATTGGCGAATTGAGCCAACACGCCGAGTGTCAGGTGTTTGTATTTGCCCAGCAAACTGAAAACGCTTACCCTGCCCTCCGCCAGTTCGTCTTCCCGACCTACTTCCGGCATTTTTGTAAGGGCAAACAGTACCGCCACAGCCGCCACAATCACGGCGATCGTCAGGTAAGGCCCCTGCACGGAAAGGGCTTCCTGTATTTTGGCGGCCTCGATCTGTTCGGAGGTCATGGCGGCCAACACTTCCGCCGTGTATTCTTTTTTTGAAAAAATGAACAAACTGCCGATGATGGGGCCGAGAATAATGCTGATCCCGTTGAAGGATTGTGCAAAATTGATCCGCCATTCGGCGTCTTTTTTGTCGCCCAAAACGGTCACATACAGGTTGGCGGCCGTTTCCAGGAACGCCAGCCCCGAGGCGATGGTGAACAAGGCAAACAGGAAAAAACCGTACACCCGAAAGTCGGCAGCGGGATAAAACAGCAGGGCGCCGCCGGCATACAACAGCAAACCCGCCAGAATGCCGCGTTTATAACCCCATTTTCGCATAAAAACACCCGCAGGAATAGCCATGACAAAATAGCCAAAATAAAAAGCGGAGTCTACGATGCCCGCCTGCGCCCGATTGAGGTCTAGGGCAAACTGGAAGTGGCGGATCAAAGAGCCATTGAGGCTGTTGGCGATGCCCCACAGGAAAAAAGGCTGCAAACGAGCGCGAAAGGCAGGAGGTAGGGGTTGCGCGAACTGGAAGTTGAATTCATGGAAGGGAAGGGAAAAGTGTTCTTTCAGGGGGCAAGTTTAGTAAAAGATTACCGCTGAAAGCCGTAGTTTTTCTTCTTTTGTCGGGCCAAATTTTTTTGCCGCAACGACACGGCGGCTTACAAGAAGTAAACCTTTTAATATCAATCGATTGCGCCGTGATTCGCCGTGCTGCCGCAGGGCCCTTTCACCTTGCACATTTAATTTGCCTTATGAACAAAAGTTTTGCACACAAAAAAGCAGTGGTTGTCGGCGCCGGACTGGTTGGTTCTTTGTGGACGGTTTTCCTCGCCCGGCACGGTTACGACGTGGAAGTATACGAACGCCGCTCCGATATGCGCACCGCCGGGTACTCGGGCGGGCGCTCGATCAACCTCGCTATGAGCGAACGCGGCTGGAAAGCCGTGGAAAAAGCCGGAATCCGCGAAAAAATTGAAAAAGTAGCGATTCCCATGCCGGGCCGTATGATGCACTCGGTGTCGGGCGACCTCACCTTTCAACCCTACGGAAAAGCGGGTGAAGCCATCTACTCCGTGTCGCGCGGCGGACTCAACCTGGAGTTGCTGAATATCGCGGGAACGTACCCGAACGTGCGGTTTTTCTTCGACCATCGCTGCGCCGACGTGGATTTGGAAAACCCACGCATTACCTTTGAAGACCTGAAAACCAATACGTTAAAGACCGTTGAAGCGCCGCTGATCTTCGCTGCCGACGGCGCCTTCAGCGCCGTGCGGTATGCCATTCAAAAGACGGACCGATTCAACTACACACAGTTTTACCTCGATCACGGGTACAAGGAACTGTGTATTCCGCCAAACCCCGACGGCAGCCACCGCCTCGATCCCTCGGCCCTGCACATCTGGCCGCGCGGCAATTTTATGCTGATCGCCCTGCCCAACGCCGACGGCAGTTTTACCTGCACCTTGTTCCTGCCGTTTGAAGGGGAAATTTCGTTCGAAAAACTGACCGATAATGCCTCGGTAGACGCCTTTTTTCGGACCTATTTTTCCGATGCGATGGCGCATATGCCCACGCTGTCCGACGATTTTTGGGGCAACCCCACGTCGTCGCTGATCACGGTAAAATGTGCACCCTGGCAATGGCAAAACCGCATTCTGCTCATCGGAGATGCCGCACACGCCATCGTGCCGTTTTATGGCCAGGGTATGAACGCGGGTTTTGAGGATTGCACCATTCTCGACGCCCTGCACGACGAACTGGAAGGCGACTGGTCGCGCATCATCCCGCAATTTGCACAACAACGCAAAGCCGACGGCGACGCCATTGCCGAACTGGCACAGCGCAATTTTATCGAAATGCGCGACCTGGTAGCCGATCCGAAGTTTTTGCTGCGCAAAAAAATTGCCGCCCACCTTCATGAACGGCATCCCGACTTTCTGCCGGTATATACTATGGTAACGTTCAGTAATACGCCCTATCACGTGGCGTTGCGTGAAGACGACGCGCAAAATCACCTGTTCAAACAAATCCTCAACCTGGAGAATATTGAAAATGAATGGATGGGCGAGGGGGTGGACGAGGTATATCAACGCTGGAAAAAGGAAGGTTGATTTCCCTGGCGACGGCACATGAAAGTGTATAAAAGTTTGATTTTTAAATTTTTATATGCCTTCATGTGCTGCCGCCAAGTCCCTAGTTCCGAATAATCCGCATCGGCCTGCCGCCGTTTTCACGGAGGCGTTCGGCCACAATTTTCTGGAATTCGGCATCGGAAATTTTTTCCCCTTTTTTGGGCGCTTCGATTTCTCCCTTTTTTAATTTTTTGAACTCCACTTTTTTGGCGGAAATGACGATTTCGCCGTTGTTGATGTCAATTTCGAGGATCATACCAGGCAATTGCCCGTATTGAGCAGGCCCCGAGGGCAGCGGCAGCGCATCGGCGAACCAGGCGACGATTTCCCGTTTGCGTGTGGTATCGGTCGTGGTGGCTTTCAGGCAATTGTAGCCGAGTATTTGTTTGGAATCGACGCTTATTTTCCAGTTCCCGGCAGCCAGGGTATCCATGATGAGGTAGTTTTTTCCAAAAAACTCCTGGTAATTTATTTTCCGCAAGGCGGCGAAGTTGCGGTAATAAACCGCTTCCGGGCGCTGCATGCGGATTTGTACCCCGCCGCCGCCGATTTCTTCGTCTTCCTCCTCTTCTTCCACGTTCCGGTACAAACTTTCCGTTTCGGTGAACAACAGTTCGTTTTTCTGGGTACGGAATTCCGGGATCATGGCTTTCATGTCAGCTGCATCCGGAGGCAACGAGCGGTGAACATTGACTTTTTCTTCGAATTGGACGATGCCTTCGCTGTTTTGGGCAGTAACCGGTATGGCCGGCAATAAAGCTGAGAAAAAAGAATAAGGTGCTGACTTTCATAGTGTAACTTTTTTGTAGCGCGAACTTCAGTTCGCTTTTTATCGTAGCGCGAACTTCAGTTCGCTTTTTATCGTAGCGCGAACTTCAGTTCGCCTTGATGCCTGGCGAACTAAAGTTCGCGTTACAGGGCGAACTAAAGTTCGCGCTACAGGGCGAACTAAAGTTCGCGCTACAGGGCGAACTAAAGTTAAAGTTCGCGCTACAGGGCGAACTAAAGTTCGCGCTACAGGGCGAACTAAAGTTCGCGTTACAGGGCGAACTAAAGTTCGCATTACCTGGGGACAAAAGTAGAGTCCGCTTCGCTGCGGCGAGGTTAAACGACCTTGATATTAGGTTAATTAAGGTTAATCCATGTTTCGGGGTGTTCCAAATCCGGTATTTTTGTGCAATCATGCTGTTTTTTCACAAACGATACCGCTTTTTATGGCTGATTTTCAGCAGTTTGGCCATGCTGGCTCTGTTTCAGGCGTTTTGGTTGCGGAAAGTTTGGCGTGAACAGCGGGAGTCGATGCAGCAGGAGGCCAATTACCTGTTCCAGCAAACGGTGATGAGTCTTCAGGACTCGCTGGTACAACGCAGCATGGTCAGCAATGACCACCTGCCCGCCCAACTCCCGATTCCGCCATTTCCGGGTGCGCCCGAACTCGGTTTCTGGCACTACCGGCAAGATACAAAGGCTCGTATTACATTGAAAAACAAGGAGAAACAATCCCTCCCCGATTCGATTCAATTCGACCAGGTACAGATATTAATTACTACCGACGACAGCCTGAAAGCAACGGACGAGCCGATGGGGGTCAGCCGGATCATTTCCAGAATTTCACTGCCGGAGGAATTGCCGCGAAAGTTTTCTTTCCGGATCAGCCGGGATACGATTTCGACGGATTCTTTATATAATCATTACGGCCGGGCACTTGCCAGTGCCGGGATTGCGGTTGCTTTTAACATCGGGGCGTCTGAAAAACCGCCGGCCGCCGGCTACCCGGGTATCCGCACCGACCCTGCTTTTTCAGGACTGCTGACCCACCGTTATTACACGGCGGAATTTCGCGATTACCAGGGGTTTTTGCTGCGCAAAATGTTGCCTCATATCATCTTTTCGCTGTTGCTGTTCGGAGTCACGGCAGCGGCTTTTGGGGTGATTTACAAAAGCTTGCGCCAGCAACAACGGCTTTCCGCGTTGAAAAACGACTTCATCGCCAACATGACGCACGAGTTAAAAACGCCCATCACCACGGTCGGGGTGGCCCTCGAAGCGTTGAGTGATTTTGAAGTGCTGAATAAACCGGAACAAACACAGGAATACCTCACCATCTCCAAACTCGAACTGGCGCGGCTTACTTTGCTGGTAGACAAGGTGCTGCGACTTTCCCTGTTTGAAGAAAAACAACCACATCTGAACCCCGAACCTCTTGACCTGGCCATATTGGTTCACCAGGTATTAAAGGCGATGAAACTTCAGGTAGAAAGTGCGGGGGCTGACATCCGGTTTGAAACGGAAGCCGGTCGCCCGTTTACCCTGACCGGCGACCGGCTGCACCTGACCAGCGTTGTATTTAATCTCATTGACAATGCTTTGAAATACAGAGGATTAAACCCGCCTAAGATTGACGTATCCCTTCGAAACCTTCCCGGCAACCAGATTGCCCTGACGGTGCAGGACAACGGCATCGGTATCGCACCCGAATATCGGGGGAAGATTTTTGAAAAATTTTTCCGCGTGCCGGCCGGTGATACACACACCGTAAAAGGGCACGGCCTGGGGTTGAGTTATGTGGCCCAAGTCATCGGGCAACACGGCGGCAGCATTCGGGTGGAAAGTGAAGTGGGGCGGGGGAGTATATTTATTGTGGAATTGCCGGGGGCGGGCGGGTAAAACCCGGTAGATTTTACTCACGAGGCGGAGCCTCGCGCTAGCGATAAAATTACTGTTTCACCCGCACGTACTTTTCAACGATCACCCGGTCGATACCCAGGTTTTCGAGTTTTTCCACGCCGCTTTGGGTCAAGGTATCGTTGTGGATTTTGACCGTGAACTTAAACTTGTGATCTTCCCATGCCCGGTCTATAAAGTATTGCAGATGTTCGGTGTACGCACTGTCCGCCAATGTGTAGGTTCCTCCGCCGGCGGTAAAAGAGGCCGCAGTTGCGTCTTTACCCTGGTTCAAATCGTGGTTAAAAAAGGCAAAATGTGTTTCGTTGATGATTTTAATCATCCGCGTGTTGGCATTAAACGTAGAAAACGTGCTGTCTTTTTCCGTGCTGGTTGCCGAAATTAATTGCCAGGTTCCGACGAGTGGAACGGGCGTTTTTGGGGCGGTGTTTACGTCGCAGGAAACAATAATTACTGCGGTCAGCATGATTGCACTGGCGAATTTCATGGCTTTTGTTTGAATAATTGCGCGGATTGTATGGGATAAATGTACGTTGAAATGTTTGCAACTGCTCCTTATTTCCGGTGCTTCTCAAAGATAGGGGGTTGCCGAAAAGCAGGGTTATTCGCCCTGCTCGCGCCGAGGCCCGGGGGGGGTTTACCCGACCAAAAATCCTGCTCGCGCCGAGGCTCCGCCTCGCGTGTAGCATCCACCGGGTTTTACCCGCAACCAAAAGATCAGGTAATCTTCCCCAACACCTCCACCACGCGCTCCACCTCCTCCTCCGTATTATAATAATGCGGCGACACCCGCAGCGCCCATTGCACGCCTTTCCGGGGAAAATCGATTTGCGCCACGGTCAGCGGCGAAATACGGCAGTTGATGTTTTCGCGTTGCAGCTGCGCCAGGAGGGTATCCGGATTCCAATGCTTTGCGTGTGCTGTGACGATAGCGCACAATTCCACACCTTTATCCAGTACGTCCACACCCGGCAGTTCGTTCAGGCGCTTCCGGGCCAGGTCGGCCAGCATTTTTACCCGGTTTTCAATTTGATCCAGGCCGACGGAAAGTGCGTATTCGGCGGCGGCTTTGCTGCCCAGCATCAGTGCGACGGGTATTTCCCAGTATTCGAAACGGCGCGCGGTTTTGGATGAAATATATTTGTTTTCACCTACCCAATCAGCGCTGCGCATGTCGGGCAGCGGCATTTCGAGGCCGGCTTCCAGCGCCCGGTCAGAGGCGAACAAAAAACCGGCGCCCCGTGGCCCGCGCAGGAATTTTCGCAGGGTAGCGGATAAAAAATCACAACCGATTTTTTCCACGTCGAGTGGTATTTGCCCGGCCGACTGGCAGGCGTCGACTAAGTACCAAACCTCCTGTTCGCGGCACATTTTTCCGATGGCTTCCACCGGCTGTACGAGGCCGCTGTTGGTGGGTACGTGTGTGACAGCCGCTAATTTTGGGCGGTGTTTTTTCAGAATTGATTCAAAATCAGCAACATCTACGCCACCTGCTGCGTCGTCGCGTGCACGAATGAGCCGGATACGCAGGCGTTTTTGCAAGGCCAAAAAAGCGATCTGGTTGGAAACATAGTCGTTTTCGGTTGTCAGAATCACGTCGCCGGGCCGAAGTGGAATGGCGCTCAGCGCGCGTGCATACGCATCCGTGGCGCTGCCGGCGAAAGCGATATGGTGTGGTTTTGCGCCGAGCAGCCGGGCAATGGCATCGTAAAAGCCGGCAATCGCGGGGGCGGCATGATCCGCCGCTTCATAAGCGCCGATTTGCGCTTCGAGGTCGAGGTGCTGCTGTACGGCGCGGATGACCGGCCAGGGCGGCAACGCGGCCCCGGCGTTGTTCAGGTGAATACGGTGGATGCAGCCGGGAGTATCGGCGCGAAGATGGGACACAGTTGTCATTTCGTCGTTGCGTTATTAAAGCCTTTATCGTCATTCAGGCCATCGTCACTTCTGCCGAATGGCTTAATGGCCTTAATGACGATTAACGATGATCAAAGATATGTTCTTTACAACCCTGCCTTACCTTTGGCGGCTATGGAAAATGACTTTCGGGAAAACGATCCTGTCCCCGCCGATTGTTTTCAATTGGAGGAACTTAAAATTCTGCAATCGTTTGACAATCAGTTGCTGGTCGACGCAAACTACTATCTCTGGCTCCATCACACGGGGGGCAGCAACGCGCCGCTTCGTTTTTTATATACCCTGGAACTGGTGTTTGAAAACGCCGGACCGCTGCTGCTCTCTTCCGGCGAGGATTCGGAAGCCATTCGCCTGATCGGGGCGGAGGACTTGCTCGAAACGGCGCGTCAGTTGCAGCGATTGCACGGCAAAGCGCTGATCCAGCGAATTTCTGCGGGCGCCCAGCCAATGTGGCGCGAATCCGTCGGCAGAACCCTCAAAGGCATCCGCTTGTCCAGGAACGAAGCGGGTCTTTTTCTCAACGACGCGTTGTTGCTCGATTTCGGCGAACGGCGTATTCTCGTGCGGCTCCACGAACGGGAAGGGTTGTTGGTGGATAGTTGTGAGTCATAAGTCATAAGTCGTGAGTCGTGAGTCGTGAGTCGTGAGTCGTGAGTCGCGCTTACGACTTATGACTCACGACTCACGACTTATAACTCACAACTATTTCGGCTCCAGATATATTTCCGTTTCAAATACCGGCACATCCGTAACCGCCTCGATATCAATATGTACATTGATGTCGTCCACCAAATTATCACTTTTCAGGGCAAAATAATAGGTGCCCTGGAGGGGAGAATACCGGCGCTGCACGTCGACACTGACGCCCGATTGCTGCATATAAGCGCTGTAAGGTTTGTTGTCAGAAAACTTGGTCCAGTTGTCGTAGTCGACGATGGCGTATTCCACGTCTTCGCCGGCCGTGGAAACGGTCATATCGATGGCGGCGCCGAGTGCGAATGCGGCGAGTGCAGTTTCGGGCTGCACTCCCATGATTTTGACGGCTCCCGTTTGCAGGATGGATTTTAGTTTGTCGGCATCATTTCGGCGGGCATCGGCGGTAGCCTGGCCGACGGAAATCCGGTAAGCCCAGCGGGTGGTATTGGGCGGCAGGGTAAACTGGTACACGTTGACCGGTTTTTTCAGGTAAAATTTGCTGGCCAGCACGGTCACCTGCCCTCCCAGGGAGATCACGTCCGTTTTTTTTCCTGTTTCGACGGCTCGTTTCCGAACAGAATAATCCGGTATCTGCCGGATATCCCAATCCACACGTGTTTTAAATCGGGCTGTTTCGGCGTTTGCCGGGGTTCGGTGCAGCGTAAATCGGCATACTTTTTTACTCAGCCCCGTTTCCTGAAAACGAAGCATGTAAACCCCTGTTTTGGGGATCAGAATGGTCTTTTTTAACATGGAATCGAGTTCATACGCCCTGAAAACAGGGTATTCGGGGAATTGCATGAACTCGATGGTTTTGATCTCCTTATCCGTCAGTTCATCCACTTCGAGCAAAAACCTGGTCACCTTCGGCAAATGCGTAGACAAACTCGCTGGTGCCGCTGAGTTTGAAGGTTTGGTCGGCGACGGGCAGGGGTTGAAAACCCGTAGCGGCGGTTTGACCGGCGACAGACAGGGGTTGAAAACCTGCGCCGGCAACGAATAGGAAGGATAAAAACAAGAAGCGCATAAGTAGTTGTTTTTCAAATAAAAACATTCACCGCATGATCCGAGGCTGCGGCTCGTTCAGGTGACTGTTTCCACTAACATATACCGGTTCATCACATTTTCCGTTCGTAATAAGCACCGGAATGGAAGCCTGATCCGGATACCGCTCCATCAGCAGCCGGGTTCGGGCGAATTCGAACGCAAACGGCACGTCATTACCTCCGGCGATGGCTTCGTAAAAAGCAACGGCAAAAATGATCGCACTTTCATCAAATATACGGGCATTCATCCCGATGGCATATCGCAGGTGTTTGCCGGCGGCCAAGGCACTCGGTCCGGAATCGCAGGTGTTTAAAAAAACGCACTCGATACTGGGAAATTGCCGGAAAAGCGTCGCCAGCACATCGCCGTTTACGGTGCGCGGCTGGCCTTTTTCGTCTTCAAAGATCACGCCGGTGCCATACTGTGGGTGATCCACGACGGCGTTGCCCGCAAAATGGACGAAACGGGGTTTAAACTGCGATGCGTCGAGCAGCATACGTTGCAGGTCGGTAGGAGTTACGTGTATTTTTGCCCGAAAGTCGAAAACATCCCGTTTGCCAAAACGTTTCAGGCCTTCGCTGACCTCCGTGACCTCACGATCCAGTTCCAGCGCCAGGTTTTTGAACGGATTGGCGCCGAGAAACAGGAGCACGTTTTTGTCGGGATGTTCCACTGCGGATGGCGCGCCCGCCTCCTGAATATCTTCGACTAAGCTCAACAAGCGGGCTGCGATGTTTTGACGGCCGGCAGATTCATCCACCGGAGACAAAATACCGTTGATAAAACTCCTTTTCAGGTATTCCAGCTCCGAACTGAGCAGGGTGACCGGGGTATCGAGATCACTTACCCCCGAGAGCGCCCATTGTTTGGCGATATCGAGCGCTTCGCCGAGTTTGCCAGCCCCGACGAATTGTTGAATTTGTATAGGGTATGCCGGCATGTGTTTTACAATTAATAAAAGTCTTAGCGCATTTTTCCCAGCTGGTCCGCAATTTTCCGGTCGTTGGCCAAGCGGGGCACTTTGTTTTGTCCGCCGAGTTTCCCCTGCGATTTCATGTATTCCCGAAAAGCGTCGCGACGTAAAGGCCTGATTTTCAGCGTTCTCAATATATTTCCGGTGATGAGGTCGTCATAATAGATGTTTTGAGAACGCATCCGGATATCCACGTCGAGGGCGAACGTATCGATGCTGGCCGGCGGGTTGTCGAACTCGATAAACCATTCGTGGTAAGGCAGGCCGCCTTCAGGAGGGTTGACCTGTGGCGCTACCGTGAATTCCACGATGCGTACCCCGGCGGCATTGGCTACGGGCAGCAGGGCTTCTTCCACTTCTTTGCCGATGACGTGTTCGCCAAACGCAGAAATAAAATGTTTGACCCGCCCGCTCACGATGATACGGTAGGGGTTTTTGCTGACAAATTGTACCGTATCGCCGATGTTATAACCCCAGAGCCCGGCATTGGTATTGAGGATCAGGGCATAATTCACACCCAATTCCACGTCTTTCAGCCAGAAACGCGCAGGATTCGGGTTAAAAATTTCGTCGGCCGGCACAAACTCAAAAAACATACCGGCGTCGGCGTTGAGCAAAAGTCCGGGCGAAGCGGAGTGGTGTCCGGGAGCCGCCGGCGCGCCAAATACATCCTGAAAAGCGATAAAACCTTCCGACGCCGGGTACGTCTCCAAATAATCCACCGGTCCGCCGACCAGTTCTTCCAGTTTGGCGCGATAGGGTTCGAAGTTGACGCCGCCGTAGATAAACAGGGAGAAATTGGGGAAAATTTCTTTCACCGTGCGTTTGCCCGTGCGTTCGAGCAGGCGTTCGTAGTACATCTGCACCCAGGGTGGAATGCCGCTGATGAGGCGCATGTCCGTAAACACGGTTTCGTCCACGATCCGCTCGAGTTTTTCTTCCCAGTCTTCGATGCAGTTTGTTTGCCAGGAGGGCAGTTGGTTGGTGCGCAGCCAGGCCGGCACAAGGTGGTTGCTGATGCCGCTGAGCCTTCCGGTGGGGATACCTGCGATGTCATCGAGTTCGGGGCTTCCGGAGAGGAAGATCATTTTGCCGTCGAGCCAGCGGCCGTTGCCTTTGCGGGCGAAATAATTAAAAGCAGCGTTGCGCGCCGTGCCGAAATGCAGGGGTGTACTTTCTTTCGACATCGGGATGTATTTCACCCCTGAGGTCGTGCCGGGCGTTTTGGCAAAATAGGCGGGTAAACCAGGCCACAACACGTCCCGTTCGCCGTTTTTGATCCGCTCGACGTATGCTTTCAGGTCTTCATAATCGCGGATGGGTACCGCTTGTTTAAATTCATCGTAAGTGCGGATATCGGAAAAATGATGGTCGCGCCCGAATGCGGTACCGGCGGCTGCGGATAAAATGTGTTGAAAAACCTTTTCCTGCCGCTTCACGGCATCGCCCGACCAGCGGTCGATCGATCGGGCGATACTTTTTGCAAAGGGCCGTATGATGGCGGAACGAAATCCCATGTTATTAAATTCGGTTGACGATTGCAGGCAGTAAAGGTACAAGCTCTCTGCAACCCTTCCTACAACGATGGATTGCCCTGCGGTTGTTGCACGCAATATTTCCGTTTATACCTCACGCCGCCAGGTTTTGTGCATGAATCATCGTGCGTAGTAATAGTCTCAATCGAAATGAGACTATTACTCGATCCCCACTCAATGCGCAAAACCTGGCGGCGTGAGGTATACATTAAAAGTTTATTACACGTTAAATTTTATCCTGATACGGACAATAGTCTTGTGTATGAGTTATGTTTGCAAGTTCCGGGCGCCCGTGTGGCAATCACATCGAATTGTTTTTAACACACGCGCCATTGATCAATGAAAATATATTGTGCTAACACCCTGAAATTCAAATTTAATTATATTATCATGAAAAGTTATTTACTGCCCCTTCTGTGCATTTTATGCACGGTGATGTCTGTACACGCGCAATGCCCGGGATCCCCCATTACGCTCAGCACGCAGACCCAGATCAACAATTTTCCAAGTACCTATCCCGGCTGTTCGGTTGTGAATGTGAGCGTCACGATCCAGGGCAATACGATCACCAACCTGAACGGCCTGAGCAGCATCACATCCATTACGAAGAGCCTGTTTCTTTTCAACAACCCGGCCCTTACCTCGCTGAGCGGCCTGTCCAACCTCTCGAATATCGGCGTGGAGCTCACCCTCGATAACAACGATGCGCTCACCGACTTAACCGGGCTGGAAAACCTGCCCTTTATCGGAGGCACCCTGACGATAACGGGCAACGCAGCCCTGGCCAATTTAAACGCGTTGAATAACCTCGACCACATCAACGGCTCATTGTTGGTATCGTTTAACCCAACGCTCACCGATTTGAGCGGACTGGATAATGTGGAGTTTACGGGCCGCTTTCTGCAAATCAACAACAACAACAACCTGACGGCTATCAACAGCCTGAACAGCCTGACGGAGGTGGGCAACAATGTATCCACAAACGGCAGATACCTCAGCATCACATCGAACCAGAACCTGCTCACCCTGAATGGTTTTGCCAACCTCGAATCGGTCGGTACGGATTTCGAAATCACCAATAACGGCAACTTAGTCACGCTTGACGCGTTCGGCAACCTCGCCACGGTCGGCGGAGAATTTGCCATTTCCAATAACCCCGATCTGACTTCGGTGGCAGATTTTGCCAGTTTGTCGTCCATCGCCAACGGCCTTACCATCTCCAACAACAACGTTTTGACCGATTGCGCCTCCCAGGGGATTTGTGATTACCTCGCCGGACCGGGCTCCGCCACCATCTCCAACAATGATCCGGGTTGCAATTCGGTTGCCCAGGTTGAAACGGCATGCCTCTCTTTGCCGGTAAAACTCACCGATTTTGAAGGAACAACTGAAAACGAAGGAGTGACGCTGAACTGGACCACGGCTTCGGAAAAAAACAACGCCCGGTTTGAAGTGGAACACAGCGCCCACGATACCCGGCATTTTCAGGTAATCGGCAAAGTTGCCGGGCATGGTACCACGTTTTCTGAAAACCGGTATGAACTTTTTCACCTCCAACCGCAGCCAGGAGCCAATTATTACCGCCTGAAACAAGTGGATTTTGACGAAAAATACGAATACTCGAACATCATCGGCGTTTTTATCAACAGCGACCAGGTAGCGGTGGATATTTTCCCCAACCCGACCACCGGAGCCCTTTTGATCAAAGGCGCTGCCCTGGCAGGAACCGCCAGATTGACCGATATAACAGGAAGCCTCATACTGACACAAACCCTGGGCGAAAACAACCTGCTGGATTTGACCGATCAACCCAATGGCATGTATCTGCTTGAAATTCAAACGGAAAGCCAAAAAACGCTTACGCGGATTATTAAGGAGTAAGAATGTTATTGCTGAAAAAAATGGAAGCGGATTATACCTCACGCCGCCAGGTTTTGTGCATGGATCTAATAGTCTCAATCTCAATGAGGTTATTACTTAACTCAAGTTGTGACCTACAGCGGCAGAGCCGCGAGATATTAGTAGCAGGCGGTTCAATCAAGAAAACAAGGTGCGTAGCACCGGGGATATTACGGTGCTACGCACCTCTTGCCCTGCTGAATGTCATTTCTACAACTATTTACGGTGCGCTGCACCGGCAAAATGAGTAGATCACAACTTGAGTTAATTAATCCCCAACAATCTCAACAATAATCACACAAACCCCAAAACCTCGTACGATCCACCCAGCGCCGTTTGTATATCGGCGCCGAGCCAGTTTTTCAACAAAGTGGCATATACCTGCCTGAAATCCACCTGAAATTTCAAATCGCCTTCATCGAGGTCGGTTAGGTCGGGCAGGGGATTGAGAAAACCCTTTTGCCGGAGTGCGCCACCCATAAAAAACATCTGGTTGGCGGTGCCGTGGTCGGTGCCGCCGGAAGCATTTTGCGACACACGCCGGCCGAATTCTGAAAAGGTGGTCACCAAAACGTCGTTCCATTTGCCATGGGTCTTCATGTCTTTGGCAAATACCTCCAGGGCGCCGTTGATCTGTTCGAACAACCTTTTTTGCTGCATTTCCTGGTTAATATGGGTGTCAAAACTGCCGATGGAGACGTAGTACACCGAAGTATCCGTATCCGACAGGATCAGGGAGGCTACGGTTTTGAGACTTTTCCCCAATTCGGAGGCCGGGTAAGCCGCCGTGGTAGGTTTACTGCGGCTTTGTTCGAACAAATAATCGGCTCCGGAAAGTGTTTCGGCCATGGTTTTGTACAAATACTCAACTGGCGTTTCTTCCTGACGGATTGGGCCGTGTGCGGCAGCCCAGGCGCTAAAATAGGGACTTCGCGCGGCTTCGTGGAGTTTTTTGGGGTCCTGAAGCGCCAACCCCTTCACCTTATCTCCTTTCAACACGAGGCTGAGTGTATCGTCGATCTCCAGCGCTACCGGCGAGCAGCCGCCTTTTCGTATACCGGTACCGCTGCATTGCGCATCCAGGTAACGCCCCAGCCACCCCGTTTGCCAATACTCGTCCGAGGGGCTGGCCGAGTGCCAGATATCCATACTCCTGAAGTGCGAACGGTCGGGATTGGGATAACCCACACTGTTTAAAATGGCCAGTTCGCCGTTGTCGTACAGGCTTTTTAGCGCCGGAAGGGCCGGATGTAACCCCGCTTCGGAGCCGAGTGACAGGGTGTTCTCCCGTTTGATGCCGAGGCGGGGGCGTTCTTTGTAATAGATATCGTTGCGCACCGGGATTACGGTATTCAGGCCGTCATTACCGCCGCTCAGTTGGAGGATCACGAGCACTTTTCCATTGGGCGCCAGGGCGCCCGGGTTTTCCATGGCTTTTAAAAATTGGGGCAGCCAAAGGGAAGCCGTTGCCAGCGAGCCGGTTTTTAGGAAATCTCTGCGTTTGATAAGCATGATCTGGTCAGGTTGGATCGGTGAAAAAAATAAACGACGCCGGCTGTTTAACAAAGTTGGTATTCCGGGGTGGCCATCAACTGGATCATGGCCGTTTTTACCAGAGCGTCGCGGCTGCTGCGGTCGGTATGTTGCTGTAAAACTTCCAGGGGCAAATGGCCGGACGAGCTCGCCCAGAGATACTTCGCTATGGCTGGAATGAGTTCTTTTTCAGGCACTTGCCGGAACAGCTGAAATACGGGTTGCCAATCCAGCGTAGCGCCCAGGCGCCGTTTGCCGCCCGGTTTTTCGTCGCGGCCCATTTGCTGGTCGTCATCCGATTTTGTATTCATTTCGAAGTCGCGGCCGGCATACAACAATTGTGGAATACGCAGGCGCAGCATGAGCGAGCTGCTGTCGATCCAGTTTTTTCCGCCGGGCCAGCCCGCCACATTGGGCGGATAAAAAAGCACCTGGCCGAGGGCGCGTTGCAACAACATTTGTGATTCCGGGTGATCGGGCTCAAGAGGAAGGGCGCGGCGAATGCCGATCCAGAGTTCTACGGGCGATTTGATTTTGTTTCCGGTATTTTCCGGGGCGTAAAACCAGTCGCTGCGCACGATGTCGTCGAGCAGGCGGGTGATCTGGTACCCGGAGTCGTAAAACCGCCCGGCCAGCCAGTCGATGCGGTCATCGGGAATCAGTTCGTCGTTGACGAGGAATTTGTACAGTTTCCGGGTGACAAACCGGGCGGTCTGGCGTTGTTCGAGCAGCATATCGAGTACATTGTCGCCGTCGAATTTGCCGGTTTTGCCGAGCAGGGTTTTGGCGTTGGCGTCGTGTTGCGCTTTGCGGAATACGAAGTCGCCGTTCAGCCGGAACCCCCACCCCGTAAAGGCCCGGGCGGCTTCCTTGATGTCGTTTTCGGTGTAATGGCCTCTGCCCAGCGTAAAAAGTTCCATGACTTCGCGGGCGAAGTTTTCGTTGGGATGTTGTTTTTTATTTTGCTGGTTGTTGAGGAATGCCAGCATCGCCGCCGATTTGGAAACCCCGCGCAACAAATCGCCGAAATTGCCGATGGCATGGGTCCGGATCACGTGTAACATTTGCTGCTGATACAGGATGTTGAAATTACGGCTCGCAAAATGTCCGTGCCAGAACAACGCCATTTTTTCTCGCAACTGCGACCGGGTGTGCGTCATTTCCTCGATCCAGTGCAGATTGAGGCTGCGGATGTTGTCGCGGCTTTTTTCCCGAATCTCCTTTTTTTCTTCCTTGTCTAAATCGCCGCGTTCCATTTTGCCGAGTTCCCCGACTCCCATCAGGAGGCCTTTTATCGCGTTGTCAGCCACGTCAAAATAGACCGGCTCCGGGATGGAATCGTCTTTTAACTTGGGCCACCACGACGATTCGGGCAATGCGGCCCATTGTTCCCAACTTTTGGTGCGTGGCCCGAAACCGACACGCCAGAGCAAATGTTGCAGTTTGTTCATCATTTTTGAATAGACGGTTGAACGATCAAAACGCGAAAAAGAACACAGCCTTGTTGCACTTGGTAGATAATCACCTGCGTTTGATCTTTTTCAACAGACGAATCAAAACGACAGACGTTTAATGCCTTAACGCAACTTTAATACTCTCCTATCTTTGCAGCGTATTTTGCAAATCTCCTATTCAACGATTCAACTTGTCAACAGTGAAAAACATTGCCATTCTCACCGGCGGCGATTCCGAAGAACGTGTCATTTCGCTCAAAAGTGGCCAGGTCGTGCGCGATCACTTGCCCAAAGACCGGTACCGCAGTTTTCTCATCGATATTCAGAAAGCCGACTGGCGTGACCTGGAGTCGGGTATCCAGGTGGACAAAAACGATTTTTCACTGACCATTCAGGGTGATAAAATCCACTTCGATTGCGCTTTTGCGGCCTTGCACGGCGCACCGCTGGAAGACGGCAAGATGCAGGGATATCTGGAAATGCTCGGTATCCCCTACACCTGTTGCGACGGTTATGTAAGCGCCCTGACCATGAATAAACACAATACCAAAGCGCAAATGGCGCAATACGGCTCGGTGCCTATGGCCAGATCCGTGTTGGTGAGAAAAGGAGAAAAGGTTGATTTTGAACGATTTGTGTCTCTTGGGCTGCCCCTGTTTGTAAAACCTAATACCCACGGCTCCAGCTTTGGCGTCAGCAAAGTAAAAACCGCAGACGCCTTGCCGGCAGCCATTGAAGAAGCCCTGAAATTTGACAACGAAGCAGTGGTGGAAAGTTTTTTACCGGGACGTGAGTTTTCCAATGGTGTGTTGCGGGTAGCCGGCGAAATCGTGGTTTTGCCGGTAACAGAGATCATCCCCGAAACGGAATTTTTTGACTTTGCCGCCAAATACGAAGGCAAATCAAAAGAGATTACCCCGGCTGAACTTTCGGCCGAACTGACCCGGCAATGTCAGGAAAGGTCCCGTTTTTTATACGAAGCATTAAAATGCCGAAGTGTGGTGCGCTTTGATTTTATCCTGGTTGGCGATATCTTTAACTTCCTGGAAGCCAATACGATACCGGGTATTTCACCGGCCAGTATCGTGCCGCAGCAGGCGCGCGCGCACGGGTGGGAACTGGGGGATTTTTTCTCCCTGCTGATCGAGGAAGCGTTGAGGTAGAAGCATGCCGCAAACAGGTGAAGGTGTTTGCTTAAGTATGGTATGCCTTTTTATTGATTGTTGATCTTCAGTGATTTATTATTATTAATTTCACCCACTCCCCCTTTCTCCCCTTTGGGAAACTCTTTTGTCCTGTTCAGTAAGTTTGATCTTACCCTGTAAAAGCATACGGTGTTCATTTGCTTTTGCATGTTAAAAATGTCGCCAGCATGAATTTTTCGTGGCGGATCATTTAATTATTGAAAAGATGAAAAGTTTACCCACTGTTTCGCATTTGGATGTTGCTGTTTTTGATGCAATCATTTTCCGGCATGGTACAAGCGCAAGTTCCGCACTGCAAATTGGGGTTTCAATTTTTCCCTTATTTCTGCGACCTCGACTCCATCGTCGTTAAAGCGCTTGCTTATGGAGGAGCAGACCCATACACCTACATGTGGTCCACCGGGGCTACCACACCGACAATAGTTGTACCAAACGACGGGCAGAATGTGTATTGTGTAACCATCACCGGCGTCAACGGGTGCACCATGTCAAATTGTATCTCTACGGCTTTCGGTGTAACGCCTTCGTTATACGTGACCAACCCGGCTTCATGCGGATTGCCGGTACCCATTGAAGTGGACTGGCCACAGGGCATTGCCCCGCCCAACCTCACGTATACGTGGTCGACCGGGGCGACAACGCCCACGATCACCGCGACCAGTACCGGCGTTTATTCGGTCACATTGACGGATTCTTACGGTTGTACGTATACTTTGGTAGATTCCCTGGTCATTTCTCCCATACCCATGCCCCAGATCACAGGCCCTGCTTCCCTTTGTTCGGGACAACCGGTTACACTGACCGTTAGCGGGGGACCCTACGATGCCTACGAGTGGTTGCCAGGCGGAGAAACCACTCCCAGCATTGTCGTTACTACTCCGGGGACCTATTCTGTTACTGTTTGGACCTCTCCGGGACCCTGCGAAGGTTCAGACGATATTACTATTTTGCCGGGCGGCAATATTCCGGCGCCCGTATTCAGTGGGCCTGCCTTCCTTTGTACAGGGCAGACCGGGACGATTCAAATAACAAACAGCTCGAATTACTCCGGTTTTCTTTGGAGTACCGGGCAAACCACCTCTTCCATTCCCGTTAATCAGCCGGGGGTGTATGACGTTACCGTGACCAATGCGGCGGGTTGCACCTCGACGGGCAGTTTTACCGTAACGGGCAATAACGGCAGCATCAATCTCAGTGCCAACGTCTCTCCCAACGGTTTCTGTGTCGGCGCCGATGGCTCCATCGACCTGAGTGTCAGTCCTTCGGGAAATTTCACGTATGTATGGTCGAACGGAGCAACTACGCAGGACCTTTCCAGCCTGCCTGCAGGAACTTACACCGTCACCGTTACCAACGACGAAGTATGTACGCAAAGTGAATCTTTCGATGTCGGTTCAGATCTATTTCCGCCTATATTAAGCAATACACCTGCCACCGCCCTTTGCGGACTCAGTAACGGGGTGATTAACCTGAGTGTCGCTCCAAGCGGCGTCTACACTTATTTTTGGTCGAACGGCGCTACTACAGAAGATTTGACCAATGTAGCCGCAGGTTTTTACCAGGTGACCGTAACATCTTCACTGACGGGTTGCACGAGTACTTCGAATATCGAGGTCCAAATGCTTCTTTTTATATTCAATATCACAGGTATCACGACGCCTGCTACATCCTGCACCTCGAACAACGGCAGTATCAATATAACGATTTCTCCGGCAAATCCGATGGGGAATTTTACGTTCAACTGGTCGAACGGCGCCACAACGGAAGACCTGACGAACCTCGCTTCCGGAACCTACACCGTTACCGTTACAGCAGGCGGCACTTGTACTGCTTCCGCAGGTTTTACGGTGACGGGGGGCGGTACTCCACCTACGGCAAGTGCTACGCCAATCGCCGCCACTTGTAGTCAAAACAATGGTAGCGTCAACTTGACCGTCACACCTCCCGGGGCGTATACTTACCTCTGGTCCAATGGAGAGACGACGCAAAATTTAACCAACGTACCCCCGGAACGTACGACGTTACGGTCACTAATGCGAACGGTTGCACAGCGATTGCCGGCGCCACGGTAACCAACACGATTGTAACACCTGTCGTCTCCGGTATTATAACACAACCCTCGACTGGGCAAAGCGACGGGTCTATCGATATAAGCGTCTCACCTGCAGGTGCTTATACCTATACCTGGTCGAATGGTTCAACAACGGAGGACCTTTCCAACCTGCCCGCAGGCACATACACGGTCACCGTTTCTGCAGGTGGAAATTGTACCGGAACAGCCAGTTTTATCCTGTTTTCCAGCTGTAATCTCGATGTCACGATTGAATCCGACCCTCCCGGCGGTCCGTACTTTTATTACTGTCACGACGATGTTGTCAACATCACTTTGACGGCAACAAATACAGGGGGTACGCCACCGTTCAGTTATGCGTGGAGTTCGGGGCAAAACACACAAAGCATATTGATCACCCAGACTTTGGGCAATACATGTACCGTAACCGTCACGGACGCCGCAGGTTGCATCGCCACTGACCTCTTCCACCTCAAAACTTTTGTGATGGAAGAAATCAGTATCACGATGGGTTCTTCTTCCCCGCTTTGTTTGGGAGATTCCCTGTTGTTGTTCACCTCTATATGGCAAAATGTCCCGCCCGGCACCACCTACCTTTGGTCAACCGGTGAAACCAGTGCCGATATTTACGTGTACGGTTCGGGTACCTACTCGGTAACCGCAACAGCCGCTTCTATCAACTGCACGGTTACTGCTTCCATCAATGTTGTTTTCAATCCCGTGCCGGATCCGGCGCCGGTAATTGTGGGTCCTGCGACGCTTTGCTCCGGCCAATCTGCCACCTTAACGGTCAGCGGAGGGCCCTTTGCCAGCTACATCTGGATTCCGCCCGGGTCTTCCGGGTCCACGCTCGACATCACCGAACCAGGCAATTATATATTGGGCGTGACAAATAGCTTTCGGTTGTTGCCGGCGTTGACGACATCGATATCCTGCCCGGGGGCACGGAGCCAATACTCGATGGCCCTTCCACCCTTTGTTCCGGGCAAAACGGCACCGTGGAAGTAACGAATGCTGCCCTGTTTACCAGTTTCAGTTGGAGTACCGGCAGTAGTGCTTCCAGCATTAGTGTTTCGGCCCCCGGCATCTATTCGGTCACGGTAAGTGTAAGCGGCGGCTGCACCGCAACCGGAAGTTTTACGGTGGGCAGCAGTAATGCCAATTTCAACATCAGCGGAACAACTGCCCCGGTGACTTCTTGTGTGGCTCCCAATGGTGTTATCGACATAAGCGTCACACCTTCAGGCACATATACCTATAATTGGTCGAACGGTACTGCTTCAGAAGATATCAACAACCTGCCTTCAGGCAGCTATACCGTCACCATTACGGAAACTTCCGGCGGATGTACGTCGAGCGCCAGCTTCACCGTTAGCAACAACACCACGTCGCCACTGGCTATCGCAACACCCGTGGCCGCCACTTGTAATCAAAGCAATGGTAGCGTAAACCTGAGCGTTTCGCCTGCCGGTACTTATACCTACAATTGGTCAAATGGAGCGACGGATGAAGATATCCAAAACCTTGCGCCTGGAATTTACAGCGTCACCGTGACGGGCACAAACGGTTGTACTTCAACCACTTCCGCAGTGGTGGCCAACAACAGCGCGCCGTTTACCCTGACTTCGACGGTTGTACCCAATACTTCCTGCACCGTTTCCAACGGTTCAATCGACATCACCGTTTCCACGGCCGGCACGTTCACGTATTTGTGGTCGAACAACGCCACGACGGAGGATTTGCAAGACCTCGCACCGGGAACGTACAGCGTCACGGTAAGCGGCGCAAACGGTTGTACTTCAACCACTTCCGCAGTGGTGGCCAACAACAGCGCGCCGTTTACCCTGACTTCGACGGTTGTACCCAATACTTCCTGCACCGTTTCCAACGGTTCAATCGACATCACCGTTTCCACGGCCGGCACGTTCACGTATTTGTGGTCGAACAACGCCACGACGGAGGATTTGCAAAACCTCGCACCGGGAACGTACAGCGTCACGGCGACCGGCACAAACGGTTGTACTTCAACCACTTCGGCAGTGGTGGCCAACAACAGCGCTCCGTTTACCCTGACTTCGACGGCTGTACCCAATACATCCTGTACCGTTTCCAACGGATCAATCGACATCACCGTTTCCACGGCCGGCACGTTCACGTATTTGTGGTCGAACAACGCCACGACGGAGGATTTGCAAAACCTCGCACCGGGAACGTACAGCGTCACGGCGACCGGCACAAACGGTTGTATCTCAACCACTTCTGCAGTGGTGGCCAACAACAGCGCGCTGTTTACCCTGACTTCGACGGTTGTACCCAATACTTCCTGTACCGTTTCCAACGGATCAATCGACATCACCGTTTCCACGGCGGGCACGTTCACGTATTTGTGGTCGAACAACGCCACGACAGAGGATTTGCAAGACCTCGCACCGGGAACGTACAGCGTCACGGCGACCGGCACAAACGGTTGTACTTCAACCACTTCCGCAGTGGTGGCCAACAACAGCGCGCCGTTTACCCTGACTTCGACGGCTGTACCCAATACTTCCTGCACCGTTTCCAACGGTTCAATCGACATCACCGTTTCCACGGCCGGCACGTTCACGTATTTGTGGTCGAACAACGCCACGACGGAGGATTTGCAAGACCTCGCACCGGGAACGTACAGCGTCACGGCGACCGGCACAAACGGTTGTACTTCAACCACTTCCGCAGTGGTGGCCAACAACAGCGCTCCGTTTACCCTGACTTCAACGATTGTACCCAATACATCCTGTACCGTTTCCAACGGTTCAATTGACATCACCGTTTCCACGGCGGGCACGTTCACGTATTTGTGGTCGAACAACGCCACGACGGAGGATTTGCAAGACCTCGCACCGGGAACGTACAGCGTCACGGCGACCGGCACAAACGGTTGTACTTCAACCACTTCCGCAGTGGTGGCCAACAACAGCGCTCCGTTTACCCTGACTTCGACGGTTGTACCCAATACATCCTGTACCGTTTCCAACGGATCAATCGACATCACCGTTTCCACGGCGGGCACGTTCACGTATTTGTGGTCGAACAACGCCACGACAGAGGATTTGCAAAACCTCGCACCGGGAACGTACAGCGTCACGGCGACCGGCACAAACGGTTGTACTTCAACCACTTCCGCAGTGGTGGCCAACAACAGCGCTCCGTTTACCCTGACTTCGACGGCTGTACCCAATACATCCTGTACCGTTTCCAACGGATCAATCGACATCACCGTTTCCACGGCGGGCACGTTCACGTATTTGTGGTCGAACAACGCCACGACGGAGGATTTGCAAGACCTCGCACCGGGAACGTACAGCGTCACGGCGACCGGCACAAACGGTTGTACTTCAACCACTTCCGCAGTGGTGGCCAACAACAGCGCTCTGTTTACCCTGACTTCGACGGTTGTACCCAATACTTCCTGTACCGTTTCCAACGGATCAATCGACATCACCGTTTCCACGGCGGGCACGTTCACGTATTTGTGGTCGAACAACGCCACGACGGAGGATTTGCAAGACCTCGCACCGGGAACGTACAGCGTCACGGTAAGCGGCGCAAACGGTTGTACCTCAGTCACTTCCGCAGTGGTGGCCAACAACAGCGCGCTGTTTACCCTGACTTCGACGGTTGTACCCAATACTTCCTGTACCGTTTCCAACGGTTCAATCGACATCACCGTTTCCACGGCGGGCACGTTCACGTATTTGTGGTCGAACAACGCCACGACGGAGGATTTGCAAGACCTCGCACCGGGAACGTACAGCGTCACGGTAAGCGGCGCAAACGGTTGTACTTCAACCACTTCCGCAGTGGTGGCCAACAACAGCGCTCCGTTTACCCTGGCTTCGACGGTTGTACCCAATACTTCCTGTACCGTTTCCAACGGTTCAATCGACATCACCGTTTCCACGGCGGGCACGTTCACGTATTTGTGGTCGAACAACGCCACGACGGAGGATTTGCAAGACCTCGCACCGGGAACGTACAGCGTCACGGCGACCGGCGCAAACGGTTGTATTTCAACCACTTCGGCAGTGGTGGCCAACAACAGCGCTCCGTTTACCCTGGCTTCGACGGTTGTACCCAATACTTCCTGCACCGTTTCCAACGGTTCAATCGACATCACCGTTTCCACGGCCGGCACGTTCACGTATTTGTGGTCGAACAACGCCACGACGGAGGATTTGCAAGACCTCGCACCGGGAACGTACAGCGTCACGGTAAGCGGCGCAAACGGTTGTACTTCAACGGTTTCGGCATTGGTCCCAAGTAATATCCTGTTGCCGGCGATCTCCCTCACAACCACGCCATCCAGTTGCGGCCAAAGCAATGGGGCGGTAACCCTTGTCATCACTTCCGGCTCAGCGCCATTCGTATACCTCTGGTCCAATGGAAATACAGTTCAAAACATCGGCAATGCCGCAGCGGGCAATTATGCCGTGACAGTCGTCGATGCCAACGGCTGCACACAAACCGAATCCACCATCATCACCAACAATGGACTGAACTTTTCCATTTCCGCAAATACGATACCCAACAATTCCTGTACGCAGCCTTCGGGGGCCATTGATTTGTCGGTATCCGCACCGGGCTCCTATTCCTATTCATGGTCGAACAACGCCGGCTCCCAGGACCTGAACGGGTTGCCGGCCGGCACTTATTCCGTCACGGTCAGCGACAACCTGGGGTGCTCCCTGAGTGGTGTTTACACCATTTCCGAAAACACGAGTCCGCCGGAAATACAGGTTGTTATGACTCCGGTGGATTGCAACAACCCAACGGGTTCTATTCAGATCGAATTGGTTCAGGGCGGCACCCCGCCTTTGGAATATTCCATCGACGGCGGTCAGCATTTTTACACGGAACCAATGTTCGAACAATTAGCGCCGGGCAATTATCAGGTGATGGTGGCGGATGCCAACGACTGCTCGACCGAACTATCTGTGTATATTCCGAAAGTACCGGTACCGATCATCGCACCCTTGCCGGATTTCGCCCTGCAATTGGGCGCCACACAAACTCTGATCGTTCAGTTGCCGGCGGGATTTCCGCTGAGCCAAATCGATACCGTGATCTGGTCGCCCGATACCGGTTTGGAATTTTCCGGAACAAGTATTCAACAACTGCTTCGCCCAACAATATTAGGCATTGAAAATCAACAGTTTACCGTGACCATTATTACCAAGCAGGGCTGTGAAGCGCAAGCGACTTTCCGCGTGGATGTGGACACTAAACGATCGCTCTACGCGCCAAATGTCATCTGGCCGGAAGACCCCAACGGCGACAATTCGGCATTTACCCTGTTCACCAGGCCGGGATCGCTTCGGGAAATTCTGGTACTGAAAATCTTCGACCGCTGGGGCGATGAGTTATTCAGCCGGGAACATTTTGAACCCGATAACCTGAAACTGGGCTGGCAAGGCGATTACCGGGGCCAACCGATGAATCCGGGGGTGTTCGTCTGGTGGGCAGAGGTGGAATGGGTAGACGGGAAGAGAACCGAGATGAAAGGGGATGTGACGGTGGTGCGGTAGTGGCGGATAATAGAGTAATAATTACTTACATTACACCTTAAAGTTTGTAAAGAAGATGCCGATAAAACTGCACATAACCTTTGCGTTTTTCTTTGCCTGGCAAATTGCCGTTGCTCAATCTGTTGCTTTTAACTACCAGGGCGCCTTGCTAAACCCCGTGTCCGGCTTTACAGCCTACGCCGACTGTTCTGTAGACATGAATGGCGACCACCTTGACGATGTGGTACGCATCGGCAACAAAGGAATTTACATTGATTACCAGCAGCCGGGGGGGGCGTTTTCCCAGCAATTCTTTTCGATGCCTATTCTGTCGCCGCCAAGCTGGAGCATCTGTGCCGGAGACCTCGATAACAATGGTTATAATGACTTGTTATTTGCCAACAACGGCACTGTTTCCTTTGTAAAGGCGGATGAGAGCGGAAGTTCTTACAAAGAAACGGTCATGTCCGTCTATATTTTCAGCCAGCGCTCCACCCTCGCCGACATCGACAACGACGGTTGGCTCGACGGTTTCGTTTGTAACGACACGGATCAGTCTGTTCCCTTCCGGAACGATGGCGAAGGCAATATGAGCCCTGACACAAACCTGATCCACACCGCCGACCGACCCGGCAACTACTCGGCCATCTGGACCGACTACGACAATGACGGCGACAATGACCTCTATATCACCAAATGTCTGGCCGGTGCTCCGGCGGGCAATATCAACCGCACAAACTTGCTGTACCAAAACAACGGGGACGGCACGTTTTCCGAAGTCGGCGCTTTGGCCGGCCTCAATGACAATGCCCAATCCTGGAGTACGGTTTTCGAGGACTTCGACAACGACGGCGATTTTGACGCTTTCATCGTCAACCACGATTTTAAAAACCGCCTGTTCCGAAACAACGGGGACGGTACCTTTACCGACGTCATTACGGTCTCCGGTATCGACGCGACCGATCTCGGCGCCTGGGAAAACGCTTCCGGCGATTTTAACAACGACGGGTTCGTGGATATTTTTTCCGAATTGCAAAGTGAATTGTATCTTGGAAACGGGGACCTCACCTTTACCGGACAGAACGCTCCCGTAAAGCCGGGCGCCATTGCCGATCTCAACAACGACGGATTTCTCGATGTACTTCGCAACAGCCAGATTTGGATAAACGAAGGCAACGACAACCACTGGTTGAAAGTGGCGCCGCTCGGTATATCCGGGAACCGCAATGGTATCGGAGCGCGGGTGGAGATATACGGAGCATGGGGCGTACAGGTTAGAGAGGTGCGCTCCGGGCAGAGCTTCAGCCCGATGAGTTCGCTCACAGTACATTTTGGTTTGGGGAAAATTGACCAGGTTGATTCCTTGAAAATCCGATGGCCCTCTGGTATCGTGACGACTTTACAAAACCTGGCCGCAGACAGTACCTATCTTGTGCCGGAGACGTCGTGCCTGTTGCCGTCTGTCGCGCTGACCGTCAGCGACAGCACGAGCATCTGCCCAGGCGACACAACACAATTGTTCGCCCCCACAGGTTATTTAAACTACTTATGGTCGAACAACCAAACCGGCCAAATACTTCAAGTGGGCGAAAAAGGTCGGTTTTTTGCCATCCTCACCGATAGTACAGGTTGTGTTTCTCTCACACAAACAGTTGAAATCCATATAATTAAGGATGTTTCTCCTTTGATTTTTTCGCCGGAGGGAAATGTCATTTGCCAGGGAGACACCCTTATTCTGAAAGCTTCGTCCGGTGAGCATTACCTCTGGTCAGACGGCACAATGGGGCAGCAAACCATAGCCGTTTCTGAAAGTGGCATCTATACAGTGGCGACGGATGCACTTTGCGCTCAGGGGCAACTCGTGTCGGCGCCATTCGAAGTCCTGGTATTGCCTTCGCCGCCGCCTGTGGTCGCCAATACCCTCATCGTGGCGGACGACTCCATTCTGCTAATGGCAACGGGTGAAAACTGTCATTGGTACGACCAGCCATCTGGCGGCAATTTGCTTGCCATCGGACCCCTGTTTCAGACGATGCCGCTTAGCATGTACTCCACGTTTTATGTCGAAAGCCATCATGTTTATCCGGGAAAAATCCAGCAGGGCGGCAAGTTGGACACTACCGGAGCCGACGGTTTGTCCACTCAGACAGGGTACCTTTTGTTCAAATCATGGGAGCCGTTTACCCTTATGTCTGTCACTGTGTACGTGCCGCCGGGAGCACCCCTGGTCAACCGTTTCGTACAACTGATCTCAATGGACACCCTTCTGGCAGCTAAACAATTTGCGATTCAAACCGGCTTGAATGTGCTCGATTTGAATTTCGACGTGCCAGTTGGAGACTTTTCGCTCCAATGCCCGGAGGGCAACCTTTTGCGCGACACAGGGCAACTCGAGTTTCCCTATCCAATCGGCGATGTTGGACAAATAACTTCCTCCAATTTTGGGGAAAACTACTACTACTATTTCTACGACTGGCAAATACAGCGCCGTGATTTTGAGTGTGTGTCAGAGCGGGCAGCCGTCAACGTATCGGTTACCGGCACGAATGAACCTATCAATAACTCGGCTTTAATCGTATCACCCAACCCTTCTGATGGGTTGTTTTTTGTTGAAATAAGTGGCGGCGCGGCAAACGCCACCCTTTTCAAATTGCTGGATGCAAGTGGTAGAGAAGTGCTCCGGCAGGAGTTGGGCGATGTGCGTTCATTTCAACTTAATCTCGGCAAACAGCCAGCCGGATTTTATGTCCTACAGGTTTTTTTGGGGGATTATTTTGAAACAAGGGCAATTTTGAAGTTATAAAATAGCCTTGGCCTGCGACGGCCAGGGCTACTTTATAACAGCCGTAGAGTCGATCACCGGTTCGATAAAATAAATGACTTTTGTAAGCCATTTGGCCGTATCCGGCTCCGTACCGGGGTCGGTGACGTATTCTTCAATCACCGGCGGGACGTTTCGCACTTTCATATCGGCCATACAATCGTCCATGGCATAGTGTGCCTCGCCGATTTTTTCATACGCGCCGTAGTATTCGATCACAAGGGCTTTGAGGCCGCCGACGCTGAATGTCTGCACACCGTTGCCGGTCTTCACTACTTTGTCGATCGGAATAACGGCTGCCATATCGGCTTTCATGGCGACGGTATCGTAACTCCAGTAAAACCCGCTCGGATGTCCGATCATTTTGGCGCCTGCTTTGGTGGATTCTCCTATAGCTTTGGCGAAGTTTTCCGCGTAAAACTGCTGCATATCTGCAAATTCCACCTCTTTGCGAACCCCGGCGTAGTGGCCGGTCGGAAGGTCCGCTTCCTGTACTTCAAACCCGCGGTATTTTTTGTGAAAAATGTCTTCGCACACCCTTTTGAGGTTGATCAGGCCGTTTCATAATCTTTGCCGACAAAAGCATTTACGTCGGTAAGCATGGCAAAAGCGTTCCAGGGAAAAGGAACATGCATTTCCATGGCCCAGGTCACGTTTGTTTTTTTGCCTTTTTCTTCGAGTGTAAAATAAACCGGAGAAGTGCCCCAGTCGCTAAACGTTACGTCCATATCCACCCGGTTGGGCGTCACTGCTTTCAGGGTTTGTTGCCCCGTGCCGACTTTGTCGTTGCCGGTCCAGTGATAAATCGCACCGGGCTGACCGTCAGTGCCTTCAACAGATGTTTTCATGTTCGGGTCATACACGTTCCAGGGCGACCAGTGTTTGAAGTTTTTGAAAAAACTGATCTGTTCGTGCACGACCGTTATGGGTGCGTCAATTTCGGTGCTGCGCTCGATGTGGTATTCTTTCCGGGCAAAAAGACCCAGTAACAACCAAAGGGCGAGCAGGCCCAGGACAGCGTAGAGTAAAAATTTGAGTGCTTTCATGGCAATAACTGGCAGGTAAAAAATTCAGTTTTGTTTTTGATGGGGCAAATTTAAAACAAATAAGTATGTGGACAAATTTAATTGACAGCGCCTGTTCTATTCACTATTCATCAGATGACTTTAAGTCATCTGATGAATAACTTTTTGATAATCAATAACATTGAACTTTTAAGCAGTGGCAATGTGTTGCCTCACAAAATATTATCAATTAATTTGGCCTCGGCGCTTAATTTTATTTAAAAAACAATAATTTCGTTTTTTAAACAATTTTTACTCTTTCCACACCGGCCAGCGCCCCGGCGTCGCAGGCGCTCCACGGAGTTCCAGTTCTTCTTTGAGGCCATCGATATCTTTGGCGATGGTTTTCAGCTCTTCCAGCAGTGCGCTGAGTTGCCCGGCGGCAATTGTATAGTTTTCCCGGAACGTTTCCGTCGGTTCGGAGGTGCTGTTCCACATCCCGTCTTCGATGAGGTTAATGCGGCCGCTCAGGGAGGGCGGGGTTTCGAATTCGCGGCGCGAAAGGCTGGCGTCGCCGTTGAACTGCCGGTTCAGGGCATTCAGGCGCCGGCTGATATCGTAGGCTTTTTCAAGCATTACCTGCGGCGTTGCGGGCATTTCCTGCATGGCCGATTGAAGGAACCCCAGGTTGCCGGTTAATTCCGCGCGGATGATGTTGGCGGCGCTCGCCGCTTTGCGCAGGCGGCTCACCTTCTTGCAAAAATCGAGGTAGACCTGCTGGTCTGCGGCCGGCAACGTGGCATTTCGGAGCGACTGCGTCGTAAACTTAAGCGGTCCGGCGACAGATGTCAATGTACCGTCTTCATAGGTTTGAATGGTGACGGCGTATTGCCCCGGGAGCGCCAGGTGCCCTTTTTCCACGTCGCCGAACAACTGATCGGGCGCCGGGGTGAAACGGCCGGCTACCGGCGCCGGTGTGTTGTACCGAAAATCCCAGACTAAGCGTTTCAATCCCTTGGTTGCCGGCGTTTTCAGGTGCCGGACCACGTCGCCGGCGGCGTCGGTGATCGTAAACAGCAGGTAAGGTTCGGGTTGGTCGTCTTCTTCCCGCAGCGCTTTCAATTCCGGGTAGTAAACGGGTTCTTTTTTCTCCGCTAAGGCTTTTTCCGCGTCCTGACGTTTGGTTTTCAGGGTTTTGACGTCGTTTTTCAACCAATAAGTGAACACAGCGCCGACGGGCGGGTTGGGCGCCGCATAATAATTGCTTCCGAGATGGCCTTTGTCGCGCAGGCCCAGCGGCAAGCTCGGGATAAACATCCAGGCATCTTTTACCGGGAAAAGAGCCGCCTCTTTTTCAAAAGTTTCTTTGCCAAGATTGCGCAAGGGGGTATAGTCGTCGAGTACATAAAAACCCCGCCCGAAAGTACCCAGTACGAGGTCATTCTCCCGGCGTTGTATTTCAATGTCGCGCACGGCTACGGTAGGCAGGCCACCTTTCAACTGCACCCAGTTTTCTCCGCCGTCCGGGGTGAAAAATACGCCGAACTCTGTGCCGCAAAACAACAGGTTGCGGTCCACGTGGTCTTCTGCAATGCTGTACACGCTGCCGCGTTCGGGCAAGGTGGCGGAAAGGGAATGCCAGGATTTGCCGCCATCGGTGGTTTTGAGCAAATAGGGTTTGAAATCGCCGTACCGGTGGTGGTTGAAGCACACATAAGCCGTGTTTTTGTCAAATTGTGAAGCAATGACCTGGTGGACATAACTGCGTTCGGGCACCCCGGGCAGGTTATCCATTTTATCCCAGTTGCGGCCGCCGTCGCGGGTGACCCACAGCAACCCGTCGTCGGTACCCACCCAGAGCAGGTTTTCGTCGAGCCTGCTTTCGGCAATACTGGTGGTCTGGCCGTAAATATCGGTGGAGCCGTTTTTAGCGATGGCGTCCACGCTCCAGATTTTGCCCATGATCTCCAATCTGTTGCGGTCCATGCCGCGCGAGAGGTCGGGGCTGACGGCGCTCCAGGAATGGCCGCGGTCGTTGGTGCGAAACACCTTGTTGGCGCCGATATAAAGTCGCGCCGGGTTATGGCTGGAAATGAGCAGGGGGGCATCCCAGTTCCAGCGCAGGGCGGGTTCTCCGGCTTTTTCCTGGGGTCTGATGGGCAGGTATTCGCCACTTTTCCGGTCAAAACGAACGAGGCCGCCGTATTGACTTTGGGCGTAAATGATATCCGGGTTGGTGGGGTCCACCTGCGTTTCGAAACCGTCGCCGACGCTGGTAACGTACCAGTCGGAGTTGGCGATGCCGTTGCTGCTGATGCTGCGGGAGGGGCCGCCGAGGCTGAGGTTGTCCTGGGTGCCGCCGTGAATGTGGTAGAAAGGGAAGGCGTTGTCCGTAGACACTTTGTAAAATTGTGTGACCGGAAGATTGGCCTTGAATTCCCAGGTTTTGGCAAAATCCCAGCTTTCGTATATGCCGCCGTCGCAACCCACTCGCAGGTGATCGGTATTGCCGGGGTCGATCCAGATGCAGTGGTTGTCGATGTGTTTGTTCAACTCGCCGAGGTTGCGCACGGTTTTGCCGCCGTCGTCGCTGACTTTGTAATACGTATCTGTAATAAAAAACCCGGTGCACGTTTTTGGGGTCGCAGACGAGTTCCTGGTAGTAATTGCCGCTGGTATAGGTGTCGCTCATTTTATCCCAGCTCGCGCCGCGGTCGGTGGAGCGGTAAATGCCGCCTTTTTTATCCCCGGCTTCCACCACGGCGTACACGTAATCCGGATTCACCGGAGAAACGTCGATGCCGATACGCCCCACTTCGCCGGCGGGTAATGCTTCAAGTTTTTTCCAGGTGGCGCCGCCGTCGCTCGTTTTATACACCGCCGATTCCGGTCCGCCGCCGATGTAGGTGAACACTTTGCGTTGCCGCTGGTGAAACGCCGCGTAGAGCACTTTTGGATTGTGCGGGTCCATCACGAGGTTGTTGCAGCCGGTGTAGGCGCTGACGGATTTGACGCAGGTCCAGTTTTCGCCGCCGTCGGTGCTTTTGTACACCCCCCGGTCGCCGCCGTCGCTCCACACCGGGCCGTAAGCCGCAACGTACACCGTGTTCGGGTCAGTGGGGTCGATCACAACGTTGGCGATGTGTTCGGAGTTTTTCAGCCCCATGTTTTTCCATGTTTTCCCGCCGTTTTCACTTTTATAAACGCCGTCGCCGTACGCTACGGAGCGTTGGTTGTTGTTTTCGCCGGAGCCCACCCACACCACGTTGGGGTTGCCCGGGTCAAGCGCCACACAACCGATGGAGTAGGAACCCTGTCCGTCAAAAACCGGGGTGTACGTTGTGCCGGCGTTGACGGTTTTCCAGACGCCGCCCGAAGAAGAGGCCACGAAATATTCGGCGGTATTACGCGGATTTACCGCAAAATCGCTGATGCGGCCCGAAGTGACTGCCGGGCCCAGGTTGCGGAAGGTAAGGCCGTTGTAGGTCGATGACTGGAGTAAAGCGGGTTTTTCCGGCTTTTTTGCGGCCTCGTCTTTTTTCTGGGCCAAACTTGCTGCCGGAGCAAGCAGACAGCAAAGCAAAAGGGTAAAAATGATACGCATGATCGGGTTGTTTTAGAGCCTGTCCGAAAACCTCCTTTGAGGCTGAAAAGGCCAGATTATGGAATCAGTCAAGGCAAATTTTCAGGGCGTAGCCGGGTGCCTGCGGCCTGAAAATTTAACGCCGGAGATTACATAAGATGGGTTTTTCAGGCCAAAGGAGGTTTTCGGACAGGCTCTTATCGTGCGAAGAAAGGAACTTTGTTCGTATCATTCCAAAACTATCTTATCGACCGGTAAACCTGTTCCACCCGTAAACGGCGCAACTTCAGATCGTCAAACCAGACCGTTTGCTCCTGAGATGGGTTCCACAGGTAAAATTTTCCCTTTGCGCCGACGACTTTTTCGGGCAGCGTGACCGACATCCGAAGCAGTCCCCAGCCCGCGCTGTCCTGCCCGACGAGGTTGGCGGGTTCGAAAAAATAGGCTTTTTCAACGTCATCGGCTGAGACGACAATGCCGGCCTCCGCATCGGCGGGAAAACGCCAGACGTCAATTTCCAGCCGGTCGAACGGGTGAAAAGTATCGAGCGCCGTTGTGGCGCCAAAAGGCGCGGAAGCATTCAATTTTATGGAAAATTGCCCGGACCGCGCTTTTTCGCCGGAACGGGTTTCGCCGTTGGCAGGCCGGGCTCCACCAATGGCCGCATCAAACGCCGTATCGTCGCCGGTTCTGCGTTCCATGTCGCACTGGAGCGAATCCTGTAATACATAGCTCTTCCGCCGGCTGGCCAGGATGGAATCGCGCCCGGGTGGCAGCCAGCGCCCGAACGGCACGCTGAACGCCGGATCGTAGCCGTACACCGGGCCAAACGATACCACCCATTCATCGTCCTGTACAAACCACCAGCTTTTTAAACCCGGCGATTTTTGCGATGCCGGGCCGGTGGTATGCCAGCCGTTGTATTCAAAACCGCCGTCGATCTTTGATGGTGTAATGCCCTGATTATCAAGCCGCCCCATCGCCGCCCAACGCGCGCGGTTCCAGGCTAAGTAATCGTGTGTGGCGCTGATGCTGAATGCCGCCAACAGCCCCAAACCCAGCCAGCCGCCCCAGGTAAAACGCCCGTACCCCGCACCCAGAAAAAGCAGGAGAAACGGCATCAGGGGGAATAAATACCGGTCGATCAACAGCGAATTAAAACACACAAAACCCAGATAAACCAGCGAAAAACCGATAGAAAACCGGCGAAGCGATGCCTGCCGCACCGTCATACGGCGGTTGGGATACACGGAAAAAAGCAACCACCCGACACTTCCGGCTGCCAGCCATTTTAGTGCTGAAAAAGGCGCGCCGGACAGGTGGAACCCGGCGTTTTCGCCCCAAAAAACGTCTTTCAGCAGCCGGGGGCCGAGGCCGAGGTTGTAAAAAACGTTTCCGTGGGGAAACTCCGGCCAGGCCATCCGGATGCAATACAGGCCGGCCGGCAGCAGCATCCAGGCGGTCCAACGGTATTGCAGGCGTTTCAGCGCGTTGCCGGAAAGGGCCGGCAGCAAAAATAAAGCACTCGTCATCAGGGCGATACCGGTACGCGTCGTCGCCATGGAAAATGCCTCGGGATTATGAATAAAAGTCTCCCATAAATGCCGCAAACCGGTGAACGCAGGGGGCAACTGACCCGTGCTTTTTAACCAGGCGGTAAAAAATTCCACCCCGGCAAAACAAAGCCCGGCAGGAGTTGCGGCGATCAAAAAATTCCGGCCCGTAAACGGCTGATTATAAAGAAATAAGAGCAAAAAAATACCCGGTGCAATCAGGCCCAGTTGCCGGATAAAACACGCCCACAGGGCAAAAAACACGGCGGCGGCCAGGTAGCGCGCGCCGGGTTTTTCCAGCGTTTTCAGAAAAAAATACACACTCCAGATCAATACGGCTAAAAAAGGAACATCCGTCATATAACTGTTGGCCAGCACAAACCAAAAAGGGTTGAATGCCAGCAACAGCACAAGACCCCAAACCAGCGGCCGTGAAAGGTCGGCCCATCTCAGCAAACGGTAAAACCCCGCCAGTCCGAACATAGCCAGGAGCAGGGTGGAAAAACGCAGGGCGGTAAAGGAAAAACCGAAGATTTTGCAAAACAATGCCCCCCACACGGTATGGGCGATCAGGGTCATGGCCGGCCAGTCGCTGAAAAAAAGCCGGTTTTCGGCAGCCAGCGCGCGGGTATTTTGCCCGTAGGCCCAGTCGTCGTTGAGCGGGAAATCACCGAGGGGGTTCACGTGCGCCACGGCCGCGCACCAGAGCAGCAACAATATGGCTATATCGAGACAGGAAGCGGCGATTCTTGGTAAAGGCACGTCGGGCAGATTTGGAGCAAACCTACATTTTCACGCGAAAATGTTCCTGAAAATCTGAAATCCCTTAAGTAATCAAGCAGAGTTAATGCGACTCATTTTCTTCGGAACATTCTGAAAATGGATCATCCGGACGGAAAAGATTTCCGCCCTACCACTTATGCCGGACGGCGTGTATTAAAACCAATAAAAAAGGCCGCCATCCGGCGGCCTCTGGATTTTATAAATCGTTATAAACCAATTGGTTTGTTCAGTTTTTACACCGCAAAACTTTCGCCGCATCCACAAGTGCGCGTGGCATTCGGGTTGTTGAAAGAAAAACCTTTGCCGTCCAATCCGCCGGAAAACTCCAGCGTGGTATTGAACAGGTAAAGGAAACTCTTCAGGTCGGTCACCACTTTTACACCGTTGTCTTCAAAAACCTGGTCGTTGGGTTTTGACTCGTTGTCGAAGTCCATTTTATAAGACAGACCCGAACATCCGCCGCTGACGACGCTGACGCGGATGAAAAAATCTTCCTTGATCGCACCGGTTTGGCGGATTTCCTGTATTTTTTGTTTGGCACTTTCGGCTACAAAAATCATGACGGTGGACGGTGGACGGTAGACGGTGGACGGTGGACGGTGTTGTTCAGGCGGAAACTTCGGCGTTTGCAGCGTTTGCGGTAATGCCGTTTTTTTCCTGGTAATCTTTGATGGCGGCTTTGATGGCATCTTCTGCCAGCACGGAGCAGTGGATTTTGACGGGTGGTAAGGCCAGTTCTTCCACGATGTCCATGTTGTCGATTTTCATCGCGTCGTCTAGGCTTTTGCCCTTGAGCCACTCGGTAGCGAGGGAGGAAGAGGCGATGGCGGAGCCGCAGCCGAAGGTTTTGAATTTTTCATCGTGGATAACGCCGGTTACTTCGTCCACTTCGATCTGGAGGCGCATGACGTCGCCGCATTCGGGAGCGCCGACGAGGCCCGTACCTACGTTTTTCGCGTCTTTGTTCAACACGCCGACATTGCGCGGGTTTTTAAAATGTTCGAGTACTTTTTCACTGTAAGCCATATTACGGTTGCTTTGACTTGTGGTTTGATTTGTTGATTCGGAACGGTTATTTGAAAAATAGCGGCCTGCTTATCCTGATTTCTTTTTGGTGATCGAATAAATCAAACCTTTAACAAAATAATAAATCCGGTAGATCAGCTGCGTAAAAGGATCGGGCGGACTTTGTATCGGACTCATAATCAATGAATTGAGTAGTGATCAAGGGCAAACCCGCCTGCACTAAGGTTTCGGCGGGTAAAATGACCCGTCAATGTGCGCTCCATTCTATCTTCGTCAGATCCACGCCGTCTTTATACATCTCCCAGATCGGACTGAGTTCGCGCATGTGGTTCACCCCTTCCGAAACCGCCTTGACGGCAAAATCCACGTCTTCTTCGGTGGTAAAACGCCCGAGTGAAAAACGAATGGAAGAGTGCGCCAGGTCGTCGCCGAGGCCCATCGCCACCAGCACGTAGGAAGGCTCCAGTGAAGCGGACGTACAAGCCGACCCCGAGGAAACGGCGATATGCTGGTTGAAAGTCATCATCAGGCCTTCTCCTTCCACGTGTTTAAACGAAATGTTCGTGACGTGTGGCATCCGGCTGTCGATGTTGCCGTTTATTTTGGTTTCTTCTAATTGGATCAGCGCGTTTTGCAGTTTGTCGCGCAGGCGGCTGACCCGTTCTGCGTCCTGCTGCATTTCATTTTTGGCAATTTCGGCGGCTTTGCCAAATCCCACGATACCCGGCACGTTGAGGGTGCCGGAACGCATGCCGCGCTCATGACCGCCGCCGTCTATTTGGGCAGTCACTTTGACCCGCGGGTTTTTGCGGCTGACGTACAGGGCGCCGACACCTTTCGGGCCGTACATTTTGTGCGCGGAAAACGACATCAGGTGAACACCCGTCTCGCGGGGGTGTGTCGGGATTTTGCCGACGGCCTGTGTGGCGTCGCTGTGGAACAAAACGCCGTGTTTTTCGCACAACTGCGCGATTTCTTTCATCGGCTGGATAACGCCGGTTTCGTTGTTGGCCCACATCACCGAAACAAGGATCGTTGTCGGTTTGATGGCGGCTTCCAGCTCGGCAAGGTCAACGAGCCCGTCTTCCTTTACTTTCAGGAACGTAATTTCCGCGCCCGCTTTTTCTAAGTGTTTGCAGGTATCTAAGATGGCCTTGTGCTCGGTTTCCAGCGTAATAATATGGTTGCCTTTCCGGGCGTACATCTCGAATACGCCCTTCAGTGCCAGGTTGTTGCTTTCCGTTGCGCCGGAAGTAAAAATGATTTCCTTGTCTTCCACGTCCAGCAAAGCGGCGATCTGTTCGCGGGCATAATCAACGGCGTCTTCCGCTTCCCATCCGTATTGATGGCTCCTGCTGGCGGCATTTCCGTGTTTTTCATAAAAATAAGGAACCATAGCGTCCACAACACGCGGGTCGCAGGGTGTGGTGGCGTTATTGTCTAAATAGATAAGGCGATGCTGGTTCATGTATGTTTATTTAGATTGAATCAACCGCAAAGATAACAGGTTCCGGAGAAAAAGGTTCTTCCAAAAAGAATGAATTATGTATACAATTTGATGAAATTGCAGCGGGCGGAAATTTTACATTTGCCTCAAAATGAAGGAATGCATACCATGAAGTCCGGAAGTGATCTTTTTGCCGAATTTCCGCCGGTCAGCAAAGCGGAGTGGATAAAAAAAATTGTCAAAGACCTGAAAGACAGGCCCCTGGAAGACCTGGACTGGCAAATGCCGGAAGGCCTCCGGGTGTCGCCTCTGGTACACGCCGACGATTTTCAGGAGCCGCCCCTGCCCATGTTTTCCCAGTCGCAGCCCTGGGAAATCTGCGAAGAAGTGGCGGCCGGCGACCCTGCGGCAGCCAACCGCCAGTCGCTCGATGCCCTGGAAGGTGGTGTGGAGGGTTTGCAGTTTCACCTGGAACAAACCCCTGACGCGTCTTTTTTGGCCCAAATGTTCGACGGTATCCATCCCGACTACATCGGTCTGCACTTTTCGGGACCCGGGGTTTCCGGCAATCCCGGGGCCGTGCTGGCCGGTCTCGAATCGCTGGCAAAAACCAAAGGCATTTCCACGGCGAACCTGCGCGGTTCACTGGCTTTCGACCCCGCTTCCGCAGCCGGTATTGTGGACTGGCGTTATCTGGCCGATCTGCTGGTGTATACCCGCGAAAAGTTTCCGGGGTTTAAATTGGTGACCATCAGCGCCTCAACCGACGGGGGGGGCGAAACGCAGCAGGGACCGGGGTTGGCTCCTCTCCTGCAAAAAGGAAACCGCTACCTCGAACAACTCACCCACCGCGGTATACCCGCTGCGGAAGCCGCCGGTACGATGCTGTTTCAAATATCTGCAGGGCAGCGTTATTTTTTCGAAATTGCCCGTATTCGCGCTTTTAAATTGCTGTGGATCAATGTTTTGAAGGCCTGGAATGCGCCGTTGAAATACCCGGACGTGGCGGTATGTTTCAACCCGGCCGTATATTCCGACGACCTGTATACCAATATGATACGCGGCACTACAATGGCGATGTCGGCGGTGCTGGGTGGCGCCGACCACCTGACCGTACTGCCGTATGATGCGGGGAGGACGGCGCAGGCGACGTATCCGCAGACATTCAGCCGTCGTATCGCCCGCAACGTGCAGCACCTGCTCAAAATGGAGAGCGGCTTCGACCAGGTCGCCGATCCGGCGGCCGGCAGTTATTATATCGAAAAACTGACGCTGCAAGTGGCGGAGCAGGCCTGGGAGGAAGCGTTTAAATAATGGATGCGAATCAAGGATTTAAAAGCGCAAATTTTTGATTTTCAATAACTTATTCAAGCGAACGTTTGAAGCCGTACCTGACTCGCTCATTCAAAAAGTCTCTTCAACAAATAAAATCATATCCACTTCACCACCGTCCACCGCCCACCGCCCACCGTCCACCGCCCACCGCCCACCGTCCACCGTCCACCGTCCACCGTCCACCGTCCACCGTCCACCGCCCACCGCCCACCGCCCACCGTCCACCGTCCACCGTCCACCGTCCACCGTCTACCGTCCACCGTCCACCGTCCACCGTCCACCGTCTACCGTCCACCGTCCACCGTCCACCGTCCACCGTCCACCGTCCACCGTCCACCGTCCACCGTCCACCGTCCACCGTCCACCGTCCCTATGAAAATATTCTGCATCGGCCGCAACTACGTCGACCACGCCAAAGAACTCAACAACCCCGTACCTTCCGAGCCGCTCATTTTTATGAAGCCGCCCACGGCTTTGGTATTGAACAACCGGCCGTTTTTTTACCCGGATTTTACCAAGGACCTGCATTACGAAGGTGAAATTGTCCTGCGGGTCAGTAAAAACGGCCGGTCCGTCCAGCCCGAATTTGCCTCCCGGTACTACGACGCCGTGGCTTTCGGCATCGACTTTACCGCCCGCGACGTGCAGGACAAATTGAAATCAAAAGGCCATCCCTGGGAAATCGCCAAAGGGTTTGACCGCTCGGCGCCGGTGAGCCGGTTTATCGCGCTGGAGGAGTTAAAAAACGCGCAAGACATTCATTTTCAATTAAAAAAGAATGGTGTCGTTGTGCAGGACGGCCATACCCGCGACCTGATATTTACGTTCGATACCCTGATTTGCCACATTTCCCGCTATTTCACGTTGCACAAGGGCGATTATATTTTTTACCGGCACCCCTGCGGGTGTGGGGCCCGTGCAGATCGGCGATGTGCTGGAAGGCAGTATCGAAGGGGCGGAAATGTTGCGGTGCGCGGTGCGATGAGGGGTTCTGCGGGAAACCCCTTCTCTTCGCACGAAACCCCGCTCACTTCCCAAACACCCCCGACGACAAATACCGGTCGCCGCGGTCGCAGATGATACAGACGACCACCCCTTCGTCGAGGGTTTCCACCAATTTGCCGACGGCCGCCACCGCTCCGCCGCTGCTCACTCCGCCGAAAATGGCGTCTTCCCGGGCGAGCCGGCGCATCATGGCCACTGCTTCGCCCTGCGACACATCGATGATCTGATCCACCCGTTCGCGTTCAAAAATTTTGGGCAAAAACTCAGGCGACCAGCGCCGGATGCCGGGAATGCTCGAACCTTCGACGGGTTGTACCCCCACAATCTGCACCGACGGGTTTTGTTCTTTTAAAAAACGCGACACCCCCATGATGGTGCCGGTGGTACCCATCGAGGATACAAAATGAGTGATTTGCCCCGCCGTGTCGCGCCAAATCTCCGGGCCGGTGCCCTGGTAGTGTGCGCGCCAGTTGTCGGGGTTGGCGAATTGATTGAGCATCAGGTAGTTGCCACCGGCGGTCATTTCTTCGGCCAGTTCGCGCGAATATTCGATGGTACGCGCCGCGGGCGTCAGGATCACTTCGGCTCCGTAAGCTTCCATGGTCTGCACCCGTTCTTCCGTGGAATTGTCGGGCATCAGAAGGGTAATTTCGACGCCGAACAGGCGGGCGATCATGGCTAAGGCGATACCGGTATTGCCACTGGTGGCCTCTATCAATTTCATGCCGGGCCGGAGTTCACCGCGGTCCAGCGCGCCTTTGATCATGCCGTAAGCCGCCCGGTCTTTTACGCTGCCGCCGGGGTTTTGGCCCTCTAATTTTCCAAATATTTTTACACCCGGCTTGCCGACGGACATTTTTATTTCCACAAGCGGGGTATTGCCGATGAGATTGCTGATGTTTGTCATGAGATCAATATGATGGATAAGAATAAAACCTGCTGGAAAACAAACTTTTCAGCAAAATGCAAAACCTGCGCCGCGAAAATTCAAAAATTGTGTGAAAAATATGACCTTTCGGGCTGTTGACCTGAATTACTTAAAATCTTCACTTCAAAAATTCAACTTCGTGAGAAATCTGATCTTACTGCTTATGCTGGCCGTGCCGGGTATCGTTTTTGCCCAGGAAGCGGCTTCCGACAAAGCCATTGCCGATGCCTGCAAATGTTTTGACGGCCTTTCGCAAAAAAAATTATCGGACGCCGAAAAAAAGGGCCCGGCCATGGAATGCCTGACCCAAGCCATGTTGACGCATATTGAGGACCTTGCGGCGGAATACGGCTACGAAACCTCCGAATTGAACGAGGAAACGGGGCGCAAGATCGGCGAGCGATTCGGGATGAAATTAGTGCAAAAATGCCCGGCTTCCGTGCCTTTTATGATGGCGCTCGGCCAGGAAGAAATTGAAAAAGGCAATGTCAGCGTGGCCCGCTACGAAAGTGAAGGAGAAACAACCGGCGCTTTTGTTCGCCTCGAAACATCGGGAGAAATTGTCAAACTGGTGGTTAAAGGAAGCGAGGGTGAAGAAACCCTGCGCTGGCTGCGCCCCTTCCCCGGCGAAGAAAGTTTGGAAAAACAAGGCAAAACACTGGCCGGCAAAAAGGTGACGGTTCAATGGGGCGAATACAAACAATACGTCCATTCCATGAAAGGATACGCCAAATACCGCGAGATTCTCAGTTTTAAACTGGCAGACTAATTCCTTGATTATGAACTTGATACTTCGTGTTTTCCTGGCTGGCCTGATGGTGGGGCCGCTCGTCGCTTCCGCCCAGAACCCCGTGCCCGCTCCGGCTCAAAAAGGCGCAATCCTGATTCTCGGCGCCGTGGCCCATATCGGCGATGGGCAGGTCATCGAAAACAGCGCCATCGCTTTTGAGGGTGGCAAACTGAGCCTCGTGGCCGATGCAACCACCATTCGCCTCGACCGCTCGAAATTCGCCAAAATATTCGACGCCTCGGGCAAACACGTTTACCCGGGGTTTATCGCGCCCGACACCCGCCTCGGGCTGGTGGAAATCGACGCCATACGCCCCACGCAGGATTTTACGGAGCAGGGCGCCTACAATTCCAATGCCCGCAGCATCGTGGCTTATAATACGGACTCCCACGTGCTGCCCACCGTGCGGAGCAACGGCGTATTGCTGGCCCAGGTGAGCCCCGCCGGCGGCGTGATTTCCGGAACTTCCTCGATCGTGCAACTCGACGCCTGGAACTGGGAAGACGCGGCTTATCGCACCGACGACGGGCTTCACCTCAACTGGCCCAGCCCCCGTGTACGCAGCGGTTTTCGCGGCGGCGGCGAGGCGCCACCCGAACAGGACAACAGCGAACAGTATGAAAAAGACGTGCAGGCGCTGCGCCGCTTTTTCGACGAGGCGCGTGCGTATGCACAACAACCCGCACCGGAAGTTAAAAACCTGCGGCTTGAAGCGATGCGCGGCCTGTTCGACAAAAAACAAAACCTTTTTGTACACACCGATCCGGCAAAAACCATCCAGGAAGCCGTGTTGTTTGCCGAAAATTATGGTTTGAAGGTGGTGGTGACGGGCGCCAACGATGCCTGGCTGGTCGCCGATTTTTTAAAACAACACAACGTGCCCGTTATCCTCGGGCGTACGCAGCGCCTGCCTTCCCGCGAAGATGAAGACCTGGATCAGCCGTATAAAACGCCGGCCCTGTTGCACGAAAAAGGGGTGTTGTTCGCCTTCAGCGAAACGGGCGCCTGGCGCCAACGCAACCTGGCTTTCCAGGCCGGACAAGCGGTCGGATTCGGTTTGCCCAAAGAAGCGGCAGTGAGCGCCATCACCCTGAATGCGGCAAAAATTTTGCAGATCGACCAGTCCTGCGGCTCCCTCGAAACGGGCAAGGACGCAACACTGTTTATCAGCGAAGGCGACGCGCTCGACATGCGCAGCGCCCGCGTGACGGCGGCATTTATTCAGGGACGGGAGATCAACTTAGACAACAAACAAAAACAGTTGAACCGGCGGTTTGAAGAAAAACACAAGCAATGATTATTGCTTGATTGCCAATTGTTTATACGCTCCGCAGGCCTCTATATTAATGGCCGGTTCTGGACGGGTGCATTTCAAATTGTCGCAAGTATGGCGGAAGTCCGTTCCGCCAAATATGTTTGCCGGAACAGACTTCCGGCTTACACTTGGCGACAATTTGAAATGCACCCGTTTTGGACAAGATAAAGTGCGCGCGTTTCGCTATTAAGTTACAAACTTTGTCCTTTATCCGTTAAAAACCGTTAACGATCAACTTTTCGTCCAAAAACCCGTTTATTTTGCCCTCCCCTAAACAACCTTTGAAAAATAAAACGCCCCTTCGTTTGCAAGTGAGACGCTGAAGGGGCCTGTTGAATTACGGGGGCTAATAATCTATAACCCCTTCAGCGTCTCACTACTGCCTCGCAGATCGCAACAACTCTAATAACGCAACGACGTTTTTAATACCGATAACGACGCTATAACATGCTGAAAGACAATTATTCCCTGCTCATCGAAAAGTTGGACGGATTTATCCGCAAGTACTACATCAACCTGTTGTTGCGCGGCGCTTTGTATACGGTGGGCGCCGTGTTGGGCTTGTTTATTTTGCTCAATGTTGCGGAGTATTATTTCTACTTCGGCACCGGCGTACGTACGGCCATGTTTTGGGGCTTCACGGCCCTGAGCGCTGCGGCGATGTACAAGTGGGTCGCCTTGCCGCTGATGCACTATTTTCATCTCGGCAAAGTCATCAGCCACGAGCAGGCGGCGCAGATCATCGGCCGGCATTTTACGGATGTAAAAGATAAACTGCTGAATATCTTGCAGTTGAAGCAACAATCGAACAACGCGATATATGCCGAACTCATCAACGCCAGCATCAACCAAAAAAGCAACGAAATAAAACTTGTGCCCTTTCAGTCGGCCATCGACCTGGGTAAAAACCGCAAATACCTGCGTTATGCCCTTCCGCCGGTGATGTTGCTGTTGTTCCTGCTGCTCGGCGCGCCGAACATCCTGCGCGAGGGCACCAAACGCCTGTGGAACAGCACCACCAAATTTGAAAAACCCGCGCCGTTCCGGTTTCTGATCAACCCCGACAGCCTGAAAGCCGTTCAGTTTTCCGACTACGAATTAAGGGTAAAAGTGGAAGGCGCCGCTTTGCCCAATGAGGTGTTTATCAATCTCGGCGACGTACAGTACCGGCTGACGAAAGACGCCGCCAACGAGTTTGCCTACAAATTCGTCAACGTTCAGAAAAATACGGAGTTCAAGTTGTATTCCGGCAATACGGAAAGCCTCGATTATACGCTGGAAGTGCTGAAAAAACCGAACATCCTGTCTTTCAGCACCAAACTCAATTTCCCGGCCTACATCGGCCGCGCCGCCGAAGAACTTTCCAACGTGGGCGACCTCGTTGTGCCGCAGGGCACCAACATCGGCTGGGTGTTCAATGCCCAGAACACCGACAATCTTTTGCTGCGTTTCGGCAACGACCCGAACGTGGAAACCAAACGTTTCGACGACGAACTGTTCCAGTTCAACCGCCGCGCCCTGAAAGATGAAACCTATAAAGTATTCCTCCGCAACGCGCTGCTTTCCGGCGCCGATTCGGTGGCGTATACCATCGCGGTGATTCCCGACCTGCACCCGCAAATTTCGGTCGAGGAATTTAAAGACAGCGCCAACGTCAAATTGTCGTTTTTTGCCGGCGACGCCTCCGACGATTACGGGCTGCAAAACCTGACCTTCAATTACCAGGTCAAAAAAGCCAAAGGCGGGCAAATGCCCATGAACACCGTGAAAATCGAAAAACCCGCCGGCAAACAGGTGCAGTACGAATACACCTGGGACGTGCGCAACCTCAACCTCGAACCCGGCGACGAGGTCACCTATTATTTCGAAATCTTCGACAACGACGGCGTAAACGGCTCAAAAAGCGCACGCACCGGCCTCATGCAATACCGCATGCCGACCCTCGACGAATTCCGGCAACAGCAGTCGCAGAACAGCGAAGAAATCAAAAAAGACATCGAAAAAGCGCTGAAAGAAAGCCAGAAAGTGCAGGAAGAATTGAAAAAATTGCGCGATAAAGTGCTGCAAAAGAAAGAGTTGGATTGGCAGACACGCAAAGAAATGGAAAAACTGCTCGACCGCCAGAAACAGCTGCAAAAACAGATCGAAGACGCCAAACAAAACTTCGACGAGAACAAGCAGCAACAGCAGGAATTCAACCAGCAGAACGAAGAACAGCAGCAAAAGCAGGAAAAATTAGAAAAACTCTTCGAAGACACCATGTCGCAAGAGATGAAACAACTCATCGAAGACATCCAGAAACTCCTGCAGGAAATGAATAAGGAGCAGATGCTGGATCAAATGGAGCAAATGCAGTTAAAAACCGAAGACGTCAACAAAGAACTCGAACGGCTGCAGGAACTCTACAAACAACTCGAAGTGGAAAATATGCTCAACCAGCAGATCGACCAACTGGAAGAACTGGCCAAAGAGCAGGAAGAACTGGCGAAGGATTCGGAAGAGGAGAAAAAAAGCGACGGCGACCTCCAAAAAGAACAGGAGGAACTGACCAAAAAATTTGAGGAACTGGAGAAAAAAATGGAGGAATTGCTCAAAAAAAATGAAGACCTCAAACGACCGGAAAAAATAGATGATAACCGGGAAGAGATGAAGGACGCGAAAAAAGACATGAAAGATGCCGAGCAAAACCTGAATCAAAAACAGAAAAAAGGCGCGAGCAAAAAGCAAAAATCGGCGGCCAACAAAATGAAAAACATGGCCAATAAGATGAAACAGGATGGCCAGGCCGGTGAAATGGAGCAAATGGAGGAAGACATCAAAGCCCTGCGCCAACTGCTCGAAAACCTCGTCGGGTTGTCATTTGCCCAGGAGCAAAATATGAAGGACGTAGCCGCCGCTACGATCAATACGCCGCGCTATGTGGAACTGGCTCAAACCCAGTACAAGATCAAAGACGACTTCAAACTCGTGGAAGACAGCCTCCAGGCGCTCGCCAGCCGCAACTTCCAGCTCGAAAGCATCATCACGGAAAAAGTAACGGAGATCAAAGCATCCGTCAAATACAGCCTCGAAGAACTGGAAGAGCGCCGCGTCAACACGGCCACCGAAAATCAGCAGCGCACCATGAAAGGCCTCAACGACCTCGCACTGATGTTGTCGGAAATGATGGAACAAATGCAGCAGCAAATGAGCAGCATGATGCCCGGCAGCCAGGCCTGCCAGAAACCCGGCAGCGGAAAAGGCCAGGGCAAAGGCAAAGAACCTTCCGACAAAATGAGCAAGGGCCAGGAAGACCTCAACAAAATCATGAAAGACCTCAAGGAACGGCTCGACAAACAGGCCAAAGGTGGCGCGCCGGGCCAGGGCGGCGGGCAGCCAAGCAGCGAAGATTTCGCCAAAATGGCCGCCAAACAAGCCGCGCTCCGCAACGCCGTCCGCGAGCTGCAAAAACAAAAACAGGAGCAGGGCAAAGGAGACAAGATCCTCGACGAAATACAGGACGGCATGAACAAAATCGAAACCGACCTCGTCAACAAACGCCTCACCAACGATATGCTCCGGCGTCAGCAGGAACTACTGACCCGGCTGCTGGAACCCGCCACAGCCGAACGTGAACGCGAACAGGACGAACAACGCCAGGCACAAACCGCCAAACAACAACCCGCCAAAATGCCGCCGGCGCTCGAAGAATACCTGAAAAAACGCCGCGCCGAGATCGAGCAGTTCCGCACCGTCTCCCCGGCTTTGAAGCCGTATTACAAACAGTTGGTGGAAGAGTATTTGAAAGGGGCGAAGTAAGGATTTTTCCAGGAAGGAAGCCCGCGAGAAAATCACTGACCTGCTTTTGTCAAGGAATGATATTTTTGCCTTTATTTGATCCAAAATGAAGACATACAAGTTCCGAGACTTCAAAGTTTATGCTTCTACCGAGTGGCTCGCCGATAATAAAAAGAAATACCGGCAGGTGTTCGACCGGTACGAGACGGATTATGTGTACGCGGAACTGTCCTTCTACAACAAAAATTTCGACATCGATGACTGGGAAATCAATGTTGAATTCCGTTGCTATTCGGTAAAAAGAAAACGCACTGAAATTTGTACCCTGCCTTTTGTCAGAAAGGTGAGCAAATACGACCCCATCGGTTACATTCGGGAAGGGTGGGGCAACAAGGAAAAAGGCCTTTTTGGAAGAAGGGTTCCTATCAGTGGGAAGCATGGATCGAAGGGGAAAAAGCAGCCACTAAACTTTTTTATATTGAAGATGCGGGAAGGCCGCTGTCCAAATCCGACAACCCGTATATCGAAATAACCTCCCTGCGGATGTACGAAGGGCCTTACGACGATATACCTGCATCGGAACGGGTATACCTGAAACAATTCGACGGGGAAGAAACACGCTATGTTTACGCGGAAGCAAAGTTTAACAACCTGATTCGCAACAAACAATGGCAGTTCGAGGTGTTTCTGAAATTTTACAACGACGCCCGGGAATTAAAAGGCCAGGTTATCCGCCTGCACAAAGTTGAAAAAAACGATGAAGGCGCAATAATTACTGCCGGTTGGGGTAGTAATGTAAAAGGATCCTGGCGGAAAGATAAATACTCGGTAGAGGTCATTTATATGGATACGCTGCTGGCAAGTAAAACCTTCCACGTAGGTTCGACGCTTTTGGAAGATCATGATTTTGATTTTGACCTGGCGCATAAAAAAGAACCTGATCGCTCCTCCCCACACATCAAACTTTTTCAGATACCGCTGGATTTAAGGACGGCCTTTCAGCAATATCTCCTCTTTTTCAAAGATTATGTGCGGGAATCCAAGGGCAAAGAAATTTCATACCAGGTCAACCAGGTGTCGGAAGGTCTGGAAATTCAGATTGAGGCGGACAGCGAAGATTCCTTTTTTGATTTAAAAACGTACTTTGACGAATACCTGGACTTCGCCAGAAAAAGTTTTGTTGGGGTAATCAATGTTGAAGGCGACCCGCAGCCCCAACAAATAGACCTGCTCCGGATGCGACTCGAACAGCAGGTCAATAACCTCAATATGGAGATCAAATACAAGGACCTGCAAATTTGTATGCTGGAAGACAAGATCAAGGAAACCGTCCATGAAAAGGACCGGCTGCTGGCAACGATTGAAAAGGCGGTGGTTTCAAGAATCGACTCGCGGATCGAAGAGATTCAAAGCAATACCATTCAAATTGTTTCGCTGCCGGCTCAGTTGCGCAGGGATTGTAAAGAATTGATCAAGGTGGACAAAATTGACGAGGTTTTTAAATTGCTTCAGGAGCATGAAAACGATGTTAAAAACCTGGAAATCAATGACATCATTAATCTCCAATACCAGTGGAACTCCCTCAATAAAGAACGCCGCCTAAACCAGATTTCCTATGACCTGGCCAAGCAGCACAAAAGTTTTATCGTCAATTCGATCTTGTCGATCATTGATAAAATTTGATTCCCTCATTTAGCCGCTCACGGCTTTCCCGCCACCACCACCACAATCTCCCCCTTCACCTCTTTTTTGAAAAATGTACTTTCAACTCGGCCAGCGAAGCGGTTTTTACCTCTTCGTGCATCTTGCTGAGTTCCCGCGCGACACAGGCCACCCGCTCCTCCCCGCAAAAACTGATGAGCTCGTCGATACATTTTAACAGGCGAAACGGCGATTCGTACAACACGAAGGTGTGCGGCAGTTCGGCCAAGTATTTCAGGCGGGTCTGGCGGCCTTTTTTGTGCGGCAGAAAACCCTTCAAAGTGAAAGGTGTCACAAGGCATGCCACTCGCTACCAATGCCGGTACAAATGCCGTTGGCCCCGGCAGGCACTCCACGCGCACACCCCGGCGCACGCAGGCGCGTACCAGCAAAAAACCCGGGTCGCTGATGCCTGGCGTGCCGGCATCCGATACCAGCGCCATGTCGACGCCGGAAGTGAGTTCGTCCACCACACGTTCCACCACCGCATGTTCATTAAAAGCGTGGAAGGCCCGCAGCGGCGTTTTAATGCCGTAATGATCGAGCAAGCGGCGGCTCGTACGGGTATCCTCCGCCAAAACAACCGTTACCTCTTTCAGTACACGCAGCGCGCGCAGCGTGATGTCTTCAAGATTGCCGATGGGTGTGGGAACGACGTAAAGCATAGCAGTAGCAGTGGGCAGGGGGGGTGGGCACGCACTTCTGCCACCGCCACTGCCCACTGCTACTGTTGTTGTAGCGAAAAGTGATACGTTTCCACGATCAAATTAGCCAATAATTTCTGGCAGGCAGTTTCCACGGTTTGTCGCGCTTCGGCTTCGGAAGTCGCGTCGAGGGTCATGGATACGTGGCGGCCGATCCGCACATCGGTTACGCCGGAGAGATCGAGATGGCTGAGGTTGTTTACAACGGCTTTTCCCTGGGGATCAAGCAGTTCTTTGTGGGGCATGATGTCAATTTCTGCGACGAATTTCATATTTGTGTGGGACGGATGTTGGTAATGGATGGAGAGATGAATCAGCTGGCCAGGACTTTATCTTTCATAAAAATGGAGATCAATACGTAAAATACGATCACGGCGGAAAACGCGAGTTCTTTTAAAAAAATAACCAGCCCGACGAATACTGCAAGGAAAACGAGGGAAAAGGTGTTGCTGCGCCAGTCGAAGGATTTGATTTTCATGCCGAACATGGGAATTTCGCTGTTCATGAGCCAGGAAAGCAAGGCGATCAATGCAAATATAAACCATTGATTGCCAATCATTTCTCCCAATCCGAACCGGTTATGGTACGCCGAGAGAGCCAGTCCGAGTACAAACACCGTACACGCCGGGGTGCTGAGACCGATAAAATATCTTGATTGGCGGGTATCGATATTAAACTTTCCCAGGCGCATGGCGGCAAACATGGTCAGCACAAATGCCGGTAATGCTTCCGTCCGGATTCCGGCGGGGTTGAAATGCTCGCCGCCCTGAAATACCGGGTTGGAAATCAAGGTATAAAACATGGCCCCGGCACAACGCCAAAACTCACCACGTCGGCCAGAGAGTCGAGTTGTTTGCCGAGCGGGGACGTAATTCCCATCGCGCGCGTGCCGTCATCCCGTCTGCGTAATCGCAAACAAAACAACCGAGTACAAACCAGGCTGCCACAACGGTTTCGTGATTCAGAGAAAACACGAGTGCACAGCAACCGAAAAATAAATTACTGAGTGTGAGAAAGTTGGGAATATGTCGGGACATGCTAAACGGTTTCAAGGTTTCAGGGTTTCAAGGTTTCAGGGTTTAAAGGTTTCATGGTTTAAGGGTTTCAAGGTTAAGCGTTGCTACAACCTTGAAACCCTTAAACCCTTAAACCCTGAAACCCTGAAACCTTTCTGCGGCAAATGTAGAATTTTTACAGTGAACGGTATTTTGCTAATTTGCGGCGTTTCGACGAATATTACGGGCTGCTTTAACGTAAACAACCTGGTTTTCAGTTTTATTAAGAAAACTTTGACACAAAGCAAAACCAACAAAAACCCCTGTTTGTGCGTCTTTGCTAAAACTGATTTTTGTTCCCAATAAAAACACAGCGTGCCATGAGAAAACTTGCACTCGTTTTAATCTTATTCCTGTCTGCCGCCGCCGCTGTCTGGGCGCAACCCTCCAACGACGACTGTATCACGCCGATCGTTGTTACCAATGTTGCCAACTGGTGCAGCCCAGCCGGCGCTTATACCAACGCCGGCGCAACACCCTCCGGCTACGGGCCGGCCACTTGTTTCGGCGCAACAACCCAAAACGACGTATGGTTTTCTTTTACGCCGCAAGCCACGGATGTGACCATCACGGTACGTGGCGCAACCCAGCAGTCGCCCGGCGGCACGTTGCAGGATCCCCAGGTAGCGCTTTATTTCGGCACCTGCGGCGGGACGCTCAATGAACTGGAATGTGCATCGTCCAGCGGCAATTTCAATATTGCAGAAGCATACGAAGGTGGTTTGTTTGTCGGTTCCACGTACTACATCCGGGTGCAGGGAGCGGCCGGCCAGACCGGTACTTTTCAATTGTGTATCAATAATTACAACCTGCCGGTCACCCCCACATCCGACTGCCCGCAATCGTCCATTCTGTGTGACAAATCGCCGTTTGTGGTGCAAAGTGTGGTCGGCGCCGGCACCAATAACCTGGAAATGGAGGATGCCACCTGCTTTTTCAACGGCGTGCCGGGTCTGAAAGAATCCAACTCCACCTGGTTCGTCTGGACCTGCGCCCAATCCGGCACACTGGAATTCGAACTGACGCCGCTGAACGGCCCCGACGACCTCGATTTTGTCATATACCGCCTGCCCAACGGCATCGGAAACTGCCAGGGCAAAGAAATAGTGCGTTGTATGGCTTCCGGCGCCAATCAGAATGGCGTGGGCGACGCCTTGTGTCTGGGCAAAACCGGTCTGCGGGCCGGCGACCCCGATATCAGCGAAGACGCAGGTTGTACGGACGCCGGCGACGACGCCTGGCTCAGGCCGCTCGATATGGTGGCCGGCGAAACATACGCGCTGGTGGTCAACAACTTCTCTTTATCCGGCAATGGTTTTTCCATCGAATTTGGAGGGACTGGCGAGTTTTTAGGCCCGACGGCACAATTTATCACCGACCCGCAGGCGGTATGCCTCGGCACACCGGTACAGGTTATTGACGCATCCACCTTCCCGATCGGCAGCATTACGGAATGGAACTGGAGTTTCGGCGCTGACGCCGTTCCTCAAATCGCTACCGGCCCCGGGCCGCACACGGTGGCTTTTAACACACCCGGCCAACACCCCGTTGTGCTCACCCTCAAAACCGACCTCGGGTGCAAAGTCACCCAGATTCAAAACACCCTCATTTACCCTGACGTTCAGGTAGATACGGTGATCGCCGCCCCCGATTGCAACGGAACGGCCAACGGCTCCATCGTGATCAACAACATCACGAGTGGCACGCCGCCCTACCTGTTCAGTTGGAACAATGGCCCGTTTACCCCGGATAGCACCCTCTCCAACCTCGGCGTCGGTGTTTATACCCTGGTGATCCAGGACGCCAATAATTGTATCACCGACCTGACCATCGATGTGCAGGAAAGGATTTTGACCGCCGAGGCCGTGGTCACCAAACCGCTCTGTTATGGCGACAGCAACGGGTTTATTACACTCAACGTCACCAATGGCAAACCGCCCGTTTTGTTCGATTGGGGTAACGGATTCATTCCCAACAACATGCAGGGTGGTTTCGACGCCGGCGTTTATACCATTACCGGCGTGGATAACGTGCTTTGCGAAGGCACATTTACGGTGACGGTGACGGATAATCCGCCGCTGGAATTAGTGCTCGATACCATCGATATTTCCTGTTTCGGCGCCAATGACGGCGTCGCACTCGCGGAACCCTCGGGGGGCGTCGGCAATTTTACCTATCAATGGTCGGACAACCAACTCACACAGGAGGCTTCGGGCCTGGCGCCCGGCCAGATCGACATAACGGTGACCGACGGCAACGGCTGCACCATCACCGGCGGCGTATTTATCGTTGAACCGCCGGATGTAGGTATCAACCTGCTGGGTGTGATGGATTTGTTGTGCAACGGTATTCCCACCGGCGAAATCGACGTGGAAGGCACGGGCGGTCGACCCGGTTATATGTACAGCGCCGACGGGGTGACTTATTTGCCGGCGAGCCCCCTGGTTGACCTTCCGGCGGGCGATTATTGGATCAAGGTGAAAGATTCGGCGGGTTGTACGGATTCCGTTTTTGCCACCATCGCCCAGCCGCCCCAACTCATCGTCGCCGCCGAACCCGCCGATACCACCCTCGAACTCGGATTTACCGTCGATATTTCAACCGTTACGGCGCCATTAGGCCGGCCGGTTACTTTTGAGTGGACACCGCCGCTGGGCATCAGCGATGTATTGGATGGGGAGCCCACCATTACAGCCATCAGCAATCAGATCTATATCGTCAAAATCACCGACGAAGACGGCTGTATGGCAAGTGATACGGTGAACATCCGGGTGAATAAAAGCCGCCCCGTTTATTTCCCCAACGTATTTGCGCCGGACAAACCCTATCCGAACGATCATTTCACCGGTTTCAGCGGCCCGGCGGTCGATCAGTTTTCACTGCTGCGTATTTATGACCGCTGGGGCGAACTGGTTTTCGAAAAACAGGATTTTCCGCTAAATGAACCCAACTTCGGCTGGGACGGCACTTTCCGGGGGAAAAAAGTTACGGGTGTGTTCACCTGGTACGCTCTGGTGCGTTTTGTCGACCAGGAAGAACTGCCTTACGACGGCAGCGTGACGGTGGTGCGATAACGCCGACAAGTAAGTTTTTGACAGGGTTTACAGGCAATTTTAACCTGTAAATCCTGTAAATCCTGTCAAAAATAAACGGCAGGAAGCCCTGAAACCAGGGCTCGGATTTGAGTAAATCCTGTCAAAAATAAACGGCAGGAAGCCCTGAAACCAAGGCTCGGATTTGAGTAAATCCTGTAACCCTGTCAAAAATAAACCCGTCAAACAAGCAAGCGGAACTACATTTGCCGGGTCAAAACCCAGCACGAATGCCCTATCGCAACATCCGTCTGCACCCTGTTCTGCGCTTCTTCTATTTTATATTCCGGACACTTGCGTGGCTCGGAGTTACTGTTTTTTACCGGCGTCGCGTGGTGCTGGGTGGCGAACATTTTCGTTTCGACGGGCCTGCCATCGTCATCACCAACCATCCCAGCACCCTGATGGATGTGTTTCACCCCGGTTTGCCGATCCGGCAGGAAATGTTTTTTCTGGCCAATTACAGCCTGTTCAAACACCCGGTGAGCAACTGGCTGCTCACCCGATTGTATTGTATTCCGGTAAAACGTCGGGAAGACGTGGCAGAAGGGGAGATGCGCGACAACAACGCTGCGTTTGAACAATCGTTCCGGCATCTCGAACAAAATGGCGTACTTTTTATCGCCGCCGAAGGAACAAGCTGGATGAACCGCTGGGTGCGTGAATTCAAAACGGGCGCCGCCCGGATCGCATTGAATACCGAAGCCCGCAATACCTGGCGCCTCGGTGTGAAGATTATTCCGGTCGGATTGTCGTATTCGGCGCCCCACCTGTTTCGCAGTGATGTTGTGGTCAATTGTGGTGAAGCAGTTAACCCGAAAGACTGGGCGGAATCCTTTGCCCTTGACCCCGAAAAAACGGTTGATGACCTGACCGCCGAACTCCAGCGCCGCGTCACTGCGCTGACCATCCATACCCGCGACGAAGCGGGCGAACAATTTGTCACCCGCCTCGAAGAAATGATGAACAACGAACGCCCACTTTCGCCTGAGGCGTCGTTTTTTCGCACTAAAAAATTGGCTGACAATGAATTAGATCATCAAAATCTCAGGCAAAAAAACAACCTGTATTTTGAAAACTTAAAAAATGCCGGTCTGACCGACCTCGGTTTGGCGGCCTGGACTGCAAAAAACTCCGAAAAATGGTCAGGAGCGACATACCGGGCACTGGTCGTGGGTTTTTTGCCTTTTGCAGCGGGTTATTGTTTTTGGTTTTTGCCCTGTTACCTCCCCTGGCTGCTGAATAAAAAATTGAACCTCTACATCGGTTACAGTTCGTCTGTCAAAATTTTGGCAGGACTGATCACTTTCCCCCTGGCATTGTGGGCGGCTTATCGCGCGGGTGTTATGCTTTCGGGTTCAGGATACCTGGGCGTGGTTGCAGTATTTTCGGCCATTCTGCTCGGTTTTTTTGCCGAATGGTACATGGATCTGGCCAAAAAAATGGGACAACGCGGGCGGGCAGGGCGTTTTGCCCGGACTCACAGGCAAGCATTCGAAACCTTGCTGGTTATGCGCCGGGAGATTTTGTCCGGCCGGGTTTGACGTTTGACCGGGTTATTCCCGCCGGCACTCAATTCCCGAAAAACTGATCGTAGGGGTTGTCGGGTTTTGCGGGCCGCCGGGTGGTTTCGGGCTGCTCTTTTTCGGGAAGTTCGGGTGGCTCCACCGGTTCGGCCTCGCCGGCTTCTCCTTTCGGGTGGCTTTCCAGTTCTTCAAATTCGGCAAATTCAGCCTCCTCTGCCTTCCCAAAAGCGCCCGATTGGCGGCGCAGTTGCTCCAGTTTGCGGTATCCCAGCGATTTTACGAATAAATAGAGGGCGAACACCGGAAATACCAGGACCGCGATCGCGGCAGTAAACAAGCCGCCTAAGGGATTGGTTTCCAAACCTTTGAACCAGTCCCGGAACGTGTCGGTCACGGCCCGCCAATTGATGATCAGGGCCAGCACAAACAAGGCCGGCGCAGCCCAATAGAGCAGAAAAAAAAGTCCTTTCAGAATATAATAAGCCGCAATTAATCCAAAAATGCCGAATATCAGGCAGCCCAGCCCACCTCCGCCCGAAAAACGGGTAGCAAAACGACCATTGCCCGAACTGTAAAATACCATGTTGTTGAGTTTGAAGTTTGGCGCACTGAATACCCGGATTTTCGACTGTTTTGCCGGTTTCAGGGCGTTTGATATGGATGCGCCGGGGTCAAAGTTTCGTGTCTCCCAGCGAAAGCAGGGTGGAAAATTCGTCGAAACTAACGGGCATCACCGACAAACGTCCGTTTCGCACCAGACCAAGCTGTTGCAATGCGGGGTGATTTTTGATCTGCTGCAGTGAAACGGGGCGTGTAAAAGATATGAACGGTTCGAGGTCCACCGACGACCAGTCGCCTTTGTCGGCGGTCGGATCCGGGTAATGTTCCGTCAATACCCGCGCGATGCCGACCACTTCCAGCCCGATATTCGAATGATAAAAAAGGCATAAATCGCCGGTTTTCATGGCGCGCAGGTTATTCCGCGCCTGGTAGTTGCGCACACCGTCCCAACGGGTTCGCCCGTCTTTGACGAGTTGGTCGTAGCCATAAACATCGGGTTCGGATTTTACAAGCCAGTATTGCATATTAAATTGTTATTGAGGATATTATATGGTTCGGGTCGCTGTCGCTACATTTTTAACCGGGGATGGTAAAGGTAAATGGTCTCTTTCAGGTACTCGGTATCCAAATGCGTGTAAATTTCCGTCGTGGTGATACTTTCATGGCCCAGCATATCCTGTACTGCTTTGAGGTCGGCGCCGCCTTCCACGAGGTGGGTGGCGAAGGAATGCCGGAAGGTATGGGGACTGATATTTTTTGTCACACCTGCTTTTTCGGCGAGTTCCTTGATGATGTAAAATACCATGACGCGGGTCATACGTGCACCGCGCCGGTTGAGAAAAACGGTGTTTTCATGGCCGGGGCGGATTTTTTCGCGGTGGACGCGCACGTGATCGAGATACATCCGCAGGTATTTAACGGCTTCCTGGCCGATGGGCACAAGGCGTTCCTTGTCGTTTTTGCCAATTACTTTTACAAAACCCGCTTCGGTAAAGAGGTGGGTGATCTTCAGATGAACCAGCTCACTGACCCGTAACCCGCAGGCGTACAATACTTCCACAATAGCCCGGTTGCGAACGCCGAGTGGTTCTGACAGGTCGATCACGGAAAGCATGGCCTGAATTTCGTGAACGGACAACACTTCGGGCACTTTTCGACGCAGGCGCGGGCCTTCGAGCAACTCGGTCGGGTCGTCGTCGATCAGGTCTTCCACCAGCAGGAATTTGTAAAAAGCCCGCAGGCCGGAGATGAGACGCGCCTGTGAATTGGCTTCCAGGCCCAGTTGGTTGACCCAGAGAATAAAGTTTTCCAGATCGCCCTGCGATACTTTCAACGGCGGTACCGCCCGGTTTTCAATCTCCAGGTACCGCACGAATTTCCGCACGTCGTCGAGGTATGCACCGATGGTGTTCGGGCTGAAGGAGCGTTCGAGCAACATGTAATCGCGGAATGTATTCAATGCGGTTTGCCAGTTCATTTCGTTACGCGGATTTTGAGCGCATTTTACAGGTTTACGCGAATAGTTTGGTTACGCGGATTTTGAGCAACGCCTCCCATTCATCATTCATCATTCCTCATTCATCATTATAAACGCCTATTTTGGGCCCGCTCCGTTAAACCGAGGTTAAACAGCCTCCCGGAAGTTTCGAAACGATATATTTTCGCCCGGAAAAACGTTATTTACAAACCGGTTTTTGGGTCTGTTTGATTAAAAAATTCACCCGCAATTGCCGCTGAAATCCCATCGTCCAACCCAAATAGAATATGAACGCCCAGCGTATACGCCTCATTATCGGCCTGATGACCGTCGCACTTGTCGGGGTTATTTGTTTGCAGATTTATTGGATTGACTGGAACATCCGGCTCAACGAGGAGCAATTTGATAAAAACGTATTTGCCGCGCTCAACCGGGTGGCCGGAAAGTTACAATACTTCGAAACAGTATCGGCTATCGAAGCCATTCCTGCCGGCCATGGAGAATCTTTTGAGAACAAGATGACCATGTGGGAATCCATGAAAGTGCTCCAGTTGTTCGATGCCAAACCTTTGGCAGAACGTATACAACTCGATATTCTGGCAAAATCCGTACAGGAAGAGATCGCCGGCAGGGGCATCAACGCGACCTACCAATACGGCGTTTATTCCAAGGAGAGAAATAGTTATGTGATTGTAAATGACCACTTTGTAGTGGAAGACAGCGGCCCGCAGATCACCCAGGGCGGCGCGCCCACCTTGTACAACTCGCCGTACAAAGTGGCTCTTTTTACCCAGGATATGGAGTCGCCGGGTTATTTGTCGCTGTACTTTCCCAGCCGGACCAGCCTGGTGCTCGGCTCCGTATTAAAAGCCCTTGTTTTGTCCATCATATTCACCGGGATCATTCTTTTTTGCTTTTGGTACACCATCCAGGTGATTTACCGGCAAAAACAATTGTCGGAGATGAAAAACGACTTTATCAACAACATGACCCACGAGTTCAAAACGCCGATCGCCACGATCAGCCTCGCCGCCGACAGCATCGGCAGCCCCATGATCATGAGCCACCCGGACAAAATCAAACGTTTTGTGGACATCATTCGCCAGGAAAACCGCCGGATGAACAGCCAGGTGGAGCGTGTGTTGCAAATGGCCATGATCGATAAAAAAGATTTTCAACTCAGCCTCGACGACCTCAACCTCCACGAGGTCATTCAGCAGGCAGTTGATAATTTCAGCCTTCAGGTGGAAAAACGCGACGGTATTTTGCGGACCGAGTTGCACGCCCAGAAACCGGTTATTGAAGGTGATCCGACCCATATTGCCAGCATTATCCACAACCTGCTCGACAACGCCAACAAATACAGCCCCGATAAGCCGGATATTACAATTTCCACCAACGACGTAGCTATGGGTGTGGAAATCACCGTGACCGATAAAGGTGTGGGAATCAGCAAGGAAGCGCGCAAACATATCTTTGATAAATTCTACCGCGTGCATACCGGCAACATCCACGATGTCAAAGGATTTGGGCTTGGGCTGAGTTACGTTAAAGCGATTATGACCGCCCACAAAGGCCTCGTCGACGTAAAAAGTGAACCCGGAAAAGGAAGCAGTTTTATTCTGACCTTCCCGAAACAGGTCAACGCCTGACCGGTAGTAGTAGGACGGAAATCTTTTCCGTCCAGATGATTCATTATCAGAATGTTCCGAAGAAAATTGGTGTCATTAATTTTGCCCTTGTACTTACTTACCGTATTTGAACAAATTGATTTTGAACAACTGCCGGTTGGGAACACCGGCTTCCGGTTGCCCGATCAGGTAGAGATACCCGTTCCGGATTTTATAATGATCGCTCAGGTAGGGCGCTATATCGGGCATATATTCCCGGCGGACAGCGCCGGTACCGGTGTCTATCTCCTTGAATATCAACCTGCCTCCTTTTCCCGAAAACCGCCCGTATACCCGGTTTAAGGCATCGTCGACCAGAACCTGCTTGTCCCAGCCGGGCGCCCGGTGGTAGTCGAGCGCCAACTCCGTGCCTTGCCAGGGCGCGGCCCGGTACCGGGTCAAACGGTCGTTGACGTGGTCGAACAGGTAAATCGCTTCACCTACCCGCACCAGCGGCGCATACACGGAATCCGTGGCCATCAGGTCGAAAAAACCGATGGCGGCCACAAGGCCGTTGGTTTCGGCCATTTTTACCAGGTTTTCGGGTTTCAGGACTTGGGCCGGGTCGGCAAAAGGGCTGTTACCCGCGAGGATCTCGTCCTGGTCGATATCGGGGAGTGTGCGCATATAGGCAACCAGGATTTCCCGGTAGCGGCGCAGCAGTTGTTGTTCGGCCGTTTTGTCACAAATGTTTGCAAGGCTGTGCCTGCGGTATTCCGGGTCGGCATAATAATATTCGACCGACTGGCGGAACGGCCCGCCCCGCCGGAAAAAATAATGGTCGTCCTGTACCAGCACGCAGGGCTCAACCAACTGGTGAAAACGGGTGGCGGGATAACGCGCCAGGGTGTCCAGTTGACGGCCGTTGAGCGCCACTTCCCAGGCCCAGTTGCCGCCCACTGCGTGGAAATTGCCGATACAACTTTTGTGCAGCAGGGTAAATGCGTCTTCCGGCAACTGCAATTCCGTAAGAAGCGCGCCCGCGTCGGTGCTGAGGCGTAAAAAGAACCGTTTGCCTTCCCGGACCAGCAGGAGCAGGTCTTTGCCGGCAAATCCGTAATCGATCAGGCTGCTGCGGTTGTTTTCGCGGTACAACGACTCCATCGGGCGACCGGAAACGGCGATTTCGGGCAGTGCTATATCGTTGGAAACCAGAAAGATATCGATTTTTGCCGTGTTGCCGGCGAAGGCCAAGGTATCGAGGCGGACGCGCTGCGGAAAATAACCCAAACGGCGGATCACCAACACACCTTTGGGGCGTTCAATTGCAAGCGAAAACGAGCCGGCAGAATCGGTGGATGTTTGCTGCTGATCAACGAGTGAAACCGTAGCGCCTGCCAGGTTTTCGCCGGCTTCTGCCCGGACATGGCCGTTTACCCGCCAATTCCCGGTTTGGGCCGCAAGCCCGGAACTCAGGGCGAGCGTTATGAACAAGACGATCAACTGTTTCATCGGCAAAATATCCGGCTTAAAAATGCATCAAGGCTTCCATTTCCGGAATGCTATTTTCTGAATAACGCTTTTTCAGGGGTGAAATATACCGCTGGAAGGGTAAACGTGCCCCGGTGGTCGGGATGTCATTTCCGGAGTATTTTACCCCGCGCCTCCCGTCCGGATTCGTCTTGTACCGAAAAAAAGTAAAACCCCGCCGGCCACAAGGTGGCATTTACCGGAATGTTTATTTCCGGGCTGCGTTGGGTGTGTATGATTTGGCCGCCTGCGTCAAAAACCTGCAGGTATTTTTCGCCGGCTACCGGCCATTCCAGCCAAAGTTGCGCTCCGGCGGGGTTGGGAAACACCCGGCAGTCGGGCAAAACGGCTTCGTCTGCCCCAACCGAACAATCGGCGCCGGGCATCCATTGGGAATCGAGCCAGGCAACCCGGCCGGAGAGCCAGGTTTTCAGGTAATTGATTTCCTGCGAATAAGTCAGCCCGATGAAAGGATTCCAATCTACGTACACGCCGAGTATCGGCCACCGCTGGAAATTGCGCTGCTGGGATTCGTTCAGTTCGGCGGCATACGTGTCGATGAGGCCGTAAATGGAATCGAGGTGCAGGGTGGAGGCGCGGAGTTGGGCCCAGCGGCATTTCAGGGCGCCGTCAAACCAGGGGTCGCCCAGCATGGTTTGCCACCAGAAAGGGATATGGGGGGTGTAATTGGGGCAAATATCGTTTTGCAGGTACTGCCACCCGGAGGTTTGCGGCGCATCGCAATAGTTGGCGTTGCCGTAAGAGAGGTTAAAATCCCACAGCGGCCCCATGATCAGTTTGCCTCCTTTGCTGTCCCGGTCTTTGTAGAAAAACGTACTGGAACGAAACCCGTCGACGGTTCGCCCCAGTTCCTGCATGATCAGTACGTCCAGAAATGAAGCGGCGTCTGCATAATGCCGGTAGCCGTTGGCGGTGTCCTGCAAATTACCCGTTTGAAGTGCCGTTTCGAAGTGGTGTAAAAAATTGCGGATGTAGGTCTTTTGCACGGGTTGCATATCCGCCTCGTCGGGATAGTGGTGCAGGAAAAACACCTGCGGATCCTTGGTGGAAAGCCAGGCCTGGCCGCTGTTGCCGGTGATTTTATCTATTTTGAGGATATAGCCGCCGGTGAGTTGGTCGCCCGTGATATCCTCCGCCCGGAGCCTGCTGATATTGACCCGCGCGGCGTCACGTTTGATCTTTTCCTGCAGACAATACACCCCCATGTATTCTTCATTCAGCAGCAATTCGACAAAACGCACCCGGGAAGCGTATCGCCCCATTTTCCGAAACAAATCAAAGGCTAATGCATTGCGAATGAGCGTTTTATCGGGATATGGCGCGTATAACACCCAGTCGTTTTCTTCGGGGAAGCCCAGGAGGCTCACGTTGATCTGAGTGGTATCGGCCGGACCAGCGATGGTTGTGAGGCCGTACGATTTTTTCGGATAAAGAATCTGGGAGGTGGAGCCCCGGGTTTCAATAGTGATCCAGCCGTCGTAGCCCTGCGGTGCATCATTGCGGTAGTTAAGCACACCCGGGCCATTGTCGATGACCTGCATTTGGGCGACGATGCGCGGGTTGTCGGGGATGAACTGACCGTTGGTATTGAGTTTGACGATGGGGAGGTTGGAGGACTGGAAATTAACCGGTTGCGCCAGGCAGGGGCAGCCGAGCAGGCAGGCAAGAATCCGGATAAAAATACATTTCACAAGCGCAAGGTTAGGAGTGGGAGTCTTATAAGGCATTGGTCATTGAAAATTGCACATTGCACATTGAACATTTATAAATTAAAAATTTAAAAAATTAATAATGTTCAATGTTCAATGTTCAATGTTCAATGTTCAATGTTCAATGTTCAATGTTCAATGTTCAATGTTCAATGTTCAATGACCAATGAAACACCCCTTTTCCCGGTTAATAAAACACGGCATTGGCGAACAACATTTTACCCTGCTCCCAAAAACAGCGGAACAAGGGGTTGTCGACAAAAAAAATGGCTTGTCCGTCGCCCATCCGTTGCGCCATGGCCACGGGTGTTTTTTTAAGTTTGGGTTTTACCCGGCTGCCGATAAAACCGTACGATTGGTACGAATCTTCGAGGTACACCGCCGCTACGGCTTTTTCCGGCATCTGGTAAGCGTTGCTGCTTGTTTTGAGGGAAAAATATACTTCCGGCAACCCGAACGCCAGGGGGTGTGAATTGTCCGTTTTCGCCCTTACGATAGCGCCGGGCAGTTGGTCGCTGATTCGTTCCCGTTCGCGCATCCGGTATGGTTTCGGCGCATCGGTCGAGTCTTTTTTGGGCTCCGCTTTCATTTTGAGGTCGAAACCGTCTTTATCGGCAAATGCCCGCGCGCCGCCTTCAAATGCGATGATCCGGCCGCCGTTTTTAGCCCATTCTTCGATTATTTTTAACTGGCTTTCGGAAAGGGAATAGTAGCCGTCCGGGAAAACGAGGGTATTAAAATCGCCGAGTTTTACCTTGTGCAATTTGTCAACAGGCACCTGCGCCACCGGGTAACGGAGTTCCCGTTCGAAGAAAAACCAGGTGTGCCCGAAGGAATTGTCGTCCACCTCGTCGCCGTAAACGATCGCCACTTCCGGCCTGGATACCATGGGGAAGGCCTCCGAGCCGAGGTCGTTGCCGCTTCCGGAAAATCCGGTGAAAATGGGGTGTAGCGGCACATTGGCTTTAGCCGCAGCCGCCTGCACAATCTGGTCCAGGTCGCCCGAGGGATAACGATTATCGGCCCGGTTGATCACATAGGCGCCCGGCGCAAAGCGCTGGTCGGCCATCGAAAACGACTGGGTGGCCGTGCGTACTTTTACGCCCTGCTGCAACAATTCTCCGATAAATACCGCTTCTGCCAGCGAACGGCGGTGCACACACCAGGCATAAGGAGAGGCCGCCAGGTGCACGGGTGGCGCCAGGTACGCTTCGTACGATTTTTTTGATTCCAGCCGATCTTTCAGGGCATAGGCTTCGAGGCCGTAGGCGAAGGGCAGCGACCACGCCGTAATATCATAAGTCAACGAATCACTCAGGTGCGGCTCGGGTTCGAAGAGTACTTCCACCAATACTCCTTTGGGTTGGAAGGTGCTGATAACCAGGTCATTGGGATTGATCGAAACACTTGTTTCCTTTCCGCTGGTATAATCGAAAGCGCGCACCCCCGACAGTCCGGCGCCCACCCGGCCGTAACGGATCAAATGGCGGTCGAGCAGACGGCAGAGGGCGTTGACCTTGTTGGGGTCGTTCACATCGCGGATCACAAAAGCTTTGTACATACCGGGAGGAGCGGATGCCGAGCGGCTGTAGTAGTTGCGGAAGTTCTCGACAATTTGGGCGGCGTTTCGGCTGCCTATTTCGATGGTGGACAAACTGGTGGTCAGGTGGTGCAGGATGCGGTCGTGCAGCGTGAGTGTATCGCCGAATCCGTTGATGATAGCCCGGCCGGCCTGGCCGTTGCCCGCCTGCTCATAGGTCATGCCGATGGCGCCGCTGAACATCGGGTAGGTGTCGCCGTAGGAAGGGTAGAACAGGTCGAAGGTTTCTTTGGTAAAATAAAGCCAGCCGTTGTTGTCGAAATAACGCGCGTGATTTTCGCCGATCTGGGTCTGGAAATCGCGCTGCCAGGGTGTGATGTAGTCGTGCATCGGCTCGGCGGCGGGTGCAAAATAGTAGGGGTTGTCGATAAATTGTTCGTGGATATCGGCGTGAATATGCGGCATCCAGCGCTGGTAAATGACCAGCCGTTGCTGCGATTCCACCTGCGTCGCCCAGGCCCAGTCGCGGTTGAGGTCGAAATAGTAGTGGTTGCTGCGGCCTCCGGGCCAGGGCTCGCGGTGTTCGCGGCTTTCGCCGGAAGGCGTTTTGTGCAGGTTGGACACACCCCGGTACCAGTGTGTGTAGCGGTCATAGCCGTCCGGGTTGAGCGAGGGGTCGAGGATGACCACGGTGTTTTTCAGCCATTCAACGATTTTGGGATCGGTTTGGGTGGCTAATTTGTGCGCCAGTTGCATGCTGCATTCCGAACCGGACGATTCGTTGCCGTGTACACTCATGCTGAGCCAGACGATGGCGACGGGTTTGGAAATGTCGCCCGGGCCGTCTGCCAAACCGGTGAGTCTGAGGTTGTTCTGGCGGATTTGATCCAGTTTAGCCATGTTCTCGGGGGAGGAAAACACGGCGATCTGCAAATTACGGCCTTCATTGGTGCGCCCGTATTTTTCTAATTTCATCACCGCCGGCGCTTTGGCTGCGAGGTATTCGAAATAGGCATTCAGCCAGTGATGCGGCGTGAATTGTTCGCCGAGTTTATGGGGCAGAAATTCGTCGGGCGACTGGACTGTATTCTGGCTGAAAAGCGGCTGCGTGGCAAGCAGGAGAAACAGGAAATGGAGCGGGCGGAATGCGTTCATCCGAAAAGTGGTGCGTTTGGTAGTGATGCGTTGCGGCAAACTTCCGGGATTTTTCCAAAAAACCTGTTTAAGTATTTAATTATGTGTTGTTTTGTCATGATTAAAAAGTGGTACTACACCTGCCTGAAACCAATGAACTGGGAAAAACTCACCCATGATTTCCGCGAAAACGCTCACAACGTCTTCAAATACTCCACCACCGCCTTCCTTTCCTCCGCCGTCAGCCGGTCGCCGAATTTGTGCCCGCCGTTGCCATAACCCGGCAAGGTGGTATCATACGTCTCCACGTCCGTTTTAGCCGGTTCCACCGTGTATTTCCAGCCGCCTTTGACCTGATCGTAGTTGGCTTCGGTGTTTTCAAACACCCGTTTCCAGTACACCGGGCGTTGCGTGCTGTTCAGCAAATCTTCCAGCGTGGGCACGGAGGCGTTGTGCAGGTAAGGCGCCGTGGCCCAGACGCCGTCGAGCGGGGGCGCGACGTAGCCGTCATTGGGCAGCATTTGGCCTTTGTTGGCGCCCTGGCCGTACCAGCTGTTGTTGTACCAGGTGTGGTATTCCGGGTGTGTTTTGTAGGCATTCGACAGCAAGGGGTCGGTGCCCGCCTTTTCGAGGCTGACGAGCAGGTTGGGATACGACACCGAATCGCCGTAGGTGCCGTGGCATTTGTAGCAGGTTTTTTCAAATATCTTTTTCCCGGCGGCAGCCAGTTCTCCGTCGATGGGGTAGGGGTATTTGGGTGGCTCGATGGTGCGTATCCACGCCATCAGGTCGGGCATCCGGCTGTCGATACGCCGCGCTTCGGCGCTGTCGAGCATGGTGAGCATACCCGATGCCGAGGCGAGGCGCCCGAAGTCGCCGCGGCCTAATCCGTTGTAATACAAGGCGTTTTTCTTTTTCATCAGCCACCAGGCAGGCACATCGGTGGGCACCGTTTCCGCAGGGATATTGAATTGTGCCTCGTCGATCCAGGCGAAATCGGCGGCGCTGCGATGGGCGGCCAAAACGGCGAAAATTTTGTCCGCCGGGTTGGGGCCGCGTGTTTCGGTGCGGATATACGGGCCCATAGTTTTGGTGGCACGGCTGGCGGGGTAATAGGCGGCCCATTCAGGCGAGTTCTCTCCGAACATCATTTTGACACCCAGATCGGCGGCTTTGAAGTTGGCGGCTGCGTCTCTCGTGTGATCCATGGTATTGCTGCCGAGGCCGACGATCAATTGACCGTTCAGTTTTTCCGCGTGGCAGGTCAGACAGGTGGGCGCCACTACTTTTACCCCGTTGGCAGTTGTTATCACATTGAATCTGAACGGAATACCTGCGGCGTCCCCCGTGCGCCCGAGGTCGTCGGGGCTGTTGCCGCCGGAGGCCCGTTTAAACACACGGAGCGGAATGCCACTGCTGACAAAATCGCCGTAAAGCAGGTACTGGTAACCCGCCCCGGCATCGCCGCTCCGCTGCGGTGAGGGTTCGAGGTAGGTGGTGCCGGGAGGTGGATCGGGTACAACCGCTGCGTTGTTCTCCAAACGGCTGTTGGCCAGCAGGACGACGAGAGCGGTCAATATGCCGGCGGCCTGGAATATTTTCATTCGCATACTTTTATTTTTTACGTTTGTGAAAAATCTTGCGCTTATGGATCGTATACTTAATTCCGCTTTTGATTTTTTCGCTTATGCCCTGCCCGGATTCTGTATCCTCGCCTCTTTTTTCCTGCTCGATAAATCGCTGGAATACGGCGCCGATTTTCTCGTGTACGCAGGCCGCTTGCACGTGGGCAGCGGGGTCGTATTGCTGGCAGTAAGTTATATCATCGGGTTTGCCATTACACCTTTAGGTCGCTTGTTCTATAAAAAGACCCAAAAATCATGGATGATCCGGTTTCTTGATCGCATTTTTATGGGAAATCTGAGTGTGCATTTGGAAAACGAAATTTACGAAACAGATCGCGACGGCAAATCAAAAGAAATGTTTATTTCGAACAAATTTGTTCTCGTCCGCGAAATTGCCCCCAACAACTTCAGGTACATCGAATCGTGGCACGTCTACTCCATGATGTCGCAAAATATGGTGATTGCCGGTTTTGTCACCCTGCCGCTGATCTTCCACAAGATCATTTGCCATGACCCCTCTAATCCCGGGTTCTGGAAGATAACGGCCGGCGTAGTACTAATATTGATTATTTTATTTATGTACAACGCATTTAAATTCAGCACCTGGTCTATCAACGACCACAATGCCGCCCTCACTAAGTTACACCTCGTGGAGCGCGCCCAAAAACTGGCGGAAGAACAAAAAGACACTCCTAAATCGGCCAAGTGACCATGGCATCCCCCGGAATATTTTTTGGCCGCCTGCACCTCGTTTTTTTGCACCTGCCCATCGGTTTTTTGGTCCTTGCCGGCGTGCTGGCCGTTTTGTCGTACCGGCAAAAATCGAAGCAATACCAGCCGGCGATTCACCTGGCCGTTTTGGCCGGCGCCTGCGCCGCCGCTTTATCGGCCGCTTGCGGGTGGCTGCTCGCGCAGGAAGGCGGATACGACGAGGTGTTGCTGCAGCGCCACCAATGGCTCGGTTTTTCGGCTGCGGCGCTGGCGACTGCCACCTGGTTGTTGCGCCATACACGCTGGCATTTTGCGGCGCTGGCCGTCACCCTTGCGGCCATTACCCTTGCCGGGCATTTTGGCGGCGCCCTCACCCACGGCGAAGGGTATCTGACCGGTGCTTTGTTGCCGTCAAAAAAAAATGAAGCCACAGGAGCCTCTTCTGATACAAATACCACTGTTTACCAGGCTTTTATACAACCGCTCCTGGAAAAAAAATGCGTCAATTGCCATAACCCGAACAAGAAAAAAGGCGAGCTGCTGCTCGACACCCGGGAAGGCCTGCTCGCCGGCGGCAAACACGGCCCCGTCCTTGTGCCGGGCAAACCCGATTCGAGTGAATTGTACCGGCGTATTCTTTTGCCGGCGCACGACGAAGACCGCATGCCGCCCAAGGGCAAACAGCCCCTTTCCCGGGAAGAAATCGCGCTGGTGCGGCAATGGATCGAATTGGGCGCCGATTTTTCCACGCCGGCCGGCGCCTTGCAGCCGTTGGAAAAAACAGCCGGGCAGGCCGTCTTGTTTCCACCCGTACAAGTTAAAAGGGCTGAACCCGATGCCCTTGACCTGCTGCGCAAAAACCACATTTCGGTGATGGCGCTGGGGCAGGATGTGCCCTGGCTTTCCGTCTCCGTGGCCGGCAAAAAAGACCTCGATGCGGCCAGGTTCGGCCTGTTGAAAAAAGTAAAGGAGCAGGTGATCCACCTTGATTGCAGCCATTCCAATGTGGACGACCGGCTGTTGGCCCTGCTCCGGGAATTGCCCCACCTCACCCGCCTCAACCTGTCGAACACCGCCGTCACCGACGCGGGCCTGAAACAATTGAGCGGTTTACAATTTATTGAATATCTGAATATTACAAACACTGCTGCCGGCGACGGTTCCGTTGAAACGTTGTCCGCACTGCCGGCACTGCATACCCTGTTTACCTGGAAAAGCGGGCTTTCAGCGGCCGGTTTGCAGCAGTTACAGGCGCGGAAACCATCGCTGCTGCTCGCCACCGGGGCCGCTTCCGACACCAGTACCACACCGCTGCAACTTCGCCCGCCCAAAATCCTGTACGCCCGCAATATTTTTGAAGATACGGTGCAGGTGATGCTGGATTTTCCGTTCAAATCCGTCGAATTGTTTTACACCCTCGACCAGGCTTCGCCAACCACCCAATCGTACCGCTACAAAGGTGAACCGCTGGTACTCGACCAGTCCGCCACGCTGCGCGCCATCGCAGCCAGAGACGGCTGGCAAAACAGTCCGCCCGTCCAGGCTTCTTTTGTCAAACGAAAATGGACGCCCCGCAGCGCCGTGCTGGCGGCGCCACCGTCGCCCAAATACCCCGGCGACGGCGCGGCTTCGCTGACGGACGGCAAAATCGGGGAAGTATACACGGCAAAAACCTTTATCGCTTACGAAGGCCAGCACCTCACAGCGGTACTTGATTTTGGGGAGGCCATCGATTTTCACCGCCTGAGTGTTCATTACGCCGAAAACAACGGCTCCTGGGTGTTTGCGCCACACGGTCTGCGTGTCGAGACTTCCGGCGACGGCAAAAACTGGGCGCCCTGTATTCGTAGCCAATACCCGGTTCCGGAAGGAATGCAGGAAACCCGCGCCGGCATTCTGACGGAAGCGGCGCCGGCATCGGTAAAAACCCGCTACCTGAAAGTGACCGTGCAGAGTTTGCTGAAAAACCCGAAATGGCACCCCGGCGCAGGTCAAAAATGCTGGGTGTTTGTGGATGAAATTTTGGTGGAGTGAGCATTCAAGAGGGGTCTCAAAGGGTTGATAAAGTTGATAATGGTTGATGAAAGTTGATGTTTGGATTGAAAAATAGCATAAATTAGTGCCTTTTCGGCTCAAAATATCAACCTGATAAACTTTTATAAACCCTCATCAACCTTTTGAGACACCCTCTTTGACCTCCTTGACCAACCGCACATACTCTTCCCAGCCCAGTGTTTCGGGTCGTTTTTCAAAAAAGGGGTCCTGCATGAGTTTTTCCGGCGGAAAAAAGGGCTTGAGGGTGTTGCGCAGCATTTTTCGGCGCTGATTGAACGCCGTTTTTACCATTTGCCGGAACAATTTTTCATCACAATCCAGGGTGAAATTTTCTTTCCGGGTCAGGCGGATCACTGCGGACTGGACCTTGGGTGGCGGGCTGAAAGAGCCGGGCTCGACTGTGAACAGGCGTTCCGTTTTATAAAATGCCTGGGAGAGCACGCTGGTGATGCCGTACACTTTTGAACCGGGCGCCGAAACCACACGATCCGCCACTTCTTTTTGGAACATCCCCACCATTTCGGGGATCTGTTCGCGGTATTCGAGCAGTTTGAACAGGATTTGTGTGCTGATGTTGTAAGGGAAATTGCCGATCAGGCAAAACTCGTCGCTTCCAAAACAATCGGCCGGGTTAAATTCAAGAAAGTCCTTAAAAATCAGGCGTTCGGCGGGTAATTCCGGGTAGTTTTTTTGCAAATATTCCACCATGTCGCGGTCTGCTTCCACCACATAAGTGGTATATTCCGGATGACTCAGCAAGTGTTTGGTCAACATCCCCGTGCCCGGCCCGATCTCCAGCACACGCCCGACCCCGGCGGCCAGTTGCAGGCTGTCGGCGATACGCGCTGCGATGCTGTCGTTTTTCAGAAAATGTTGTCCGTATGATTTTTTTGCGTGCATTGTTTCAGGAGGTTTGCCCCATCTTCATAAACCACAAGGTATAAAAAAGGTAGAACGCCACGCCCATCGACGTTTCAATGGTGTATTCGACAAAAAAAGAAGCAAATACAAGCACCTGGAACGCGGCGAACAGGTAAAAACGGCGGTAAGAACCGGAAAACACCGGCGCAAAAAATGCTGCCAGACTCAACGCCAGTCCGAACAAACCGGTGCCGGCAAGGATATACAAAAACTGGTTATGCGGCAATTTTGGAGCGTCTGCGTAACCTGGATATTGCTCATTTACAACACGTTGCACTTCACGAGGCAGGTCGCCGGCGCCGGCGCCGAAAACGGGATTTTCAAGCCATATCTGCCAGCCTGCCCGCAGCGAAATCCATCGCTCGGAGTCGGAGTAGTGGTTGCCAATGTTCTGTTGCAACTGAAGCCAGTCCCACAACATATAATCGATACGTATACGAAAACTGGGTATCGTGTTGACGGCGATCACAGGTACGGCGATAAGCAATACCCCCACAAGCAGGCCGGTTTTCCATCGCCGGGTCTGCCACACAAAACGGGCGGCGCTGAAAAAAAGTACGGCGTACAAACCGGCGATACCACTCCGGACGGAAAGGATGTGGATGCACAAAAACAGGAAAACTACGGCGCCCGCCAACGCAACGCGCTCCCATTTCCATTTCCAGAAAAAACCCTGCAACCAAAGCCAGCCACCCGTCAGGGTGCCGGTCGCGAGGATCAAACTGAACCTGATGTGGCTGCGCGGCACCGGAACGGGCTGGCCCTCTCCAAGTCCTTTCATGATCTCGTCAAAATGCAGGCACAGATTCAGCACTACTCCGATACACATGATGCTCAGGGCCCACACCAGGATATACAGGACCAACTGATAATGCCGCAGGCTCAGGCGTGGCAAATTAGCGAAGGCCCAGGGCAGCACCAGAAAAGGTATCCGTACCCGGGTTCGTTCGAGCCAGTACGCGGAATCGTCCGACCAGAAAAAACTGAGCGCCGGGACGGCCAGCAACAGCGCCAGCAAAGCCAGGGGGCGTTGACGAAAAAGATTTTGGAAGGTGTTCCGGAGCAGAACCAGCCAGGAAGCCGGTCTGCGCAAGTTGCCCGGACTGGTTTCCAACGCGGCGTTCCAAAAGGCGACTCCAACAAAACCCCACATACTGACCGACAACAGGAAAGGCGAGCAGGTCATACTGACAACCAGCAGGGCGGCAAAAAATACCGTTGCCATCGAACGGACATCCCGTTCCTGATTTCCCCGAAAGGCTGGTTGTAATAAGTTGATAATCAAATTGCTGTATAAAATGCCTTTTCAAGAGATTTTTCCTGAAAGCAGGGCAAAGATAGGTCATTGAATATCAAAGCGGCCCTGCTCGTCCGGTATAAAAGAACGGTCATCCAAAAACACCTGCGATCGGGCGATAAGGACAAGGGCCGTTTCGCCGAACTTCCCTACTTTTGTTGCGTTCTATTCAAATAACATGAAACGTTACTTTACAATCGTTTATATCGGCATCGTCGCCATGCTCGCGGGTTCTTGTGGCGGAGGCGCGTCGAACCCGGCCGACACCCCTTCACTTATTCCTGAAAAACAGGCGCCTGCTACCACGGTTTCCGAGCCGGTGCCGCTGCCCAGCACGGGGCAGGGAAGTTTTGAAAGCCTCGTGGCCGACTATGAGAGCAAAGACCGTGGTATCTGGCAAAAACCCGAACTGGTCATCTCCCTGCTGGGCAACCTGGAAGACAAAGTGGTGGCCGACATCGGAGCCGGGACGGGTTATTTTACGTTCCGTATGGTGCCCAAAGCCAAAAAAGTGATCGGTATCGATATCGACGAACGTTCTATCAGTTTTCTCGACAGCGTAAAAGTGCGCCTGCCGGAGCGTTATCGCGGCCGGTTTGAAAGCCGCCTGGCAAAGCCGGACAATCCTTTCCTGAACCCCGGCGAGGCAGATGCCGTCGTTATTGTCAATACCTACGGTTATATCCAAAACCGCATCAAATACCTGAAAACCCTGTCGAAAGGTGTTGCCCCGGGCGGGCAACTGCTCATCATCGATTTTAAAAAGAACAATTTGCCGATTGGCCCGCCCGATGAATTCAAAGTGGCCCTCAGCCAGGTGGAAAAAGAACTGATCACTGCCGGGTTCACTATTGAGAAGATTGATAAAGACGCCCTTGATTATCAATACATTATTTTGGCTGTAAAACCCAAAGAACCCAAAAACGACGACAGCCGTTAAACAAAAACGGTTGGCGATAACAGCCTGCATGTATGCGAAGCTCTCTGAAACTTTTTACCTGGTTCGGTATTCCGGTCCATTTGCACTGGACCTTTGGACTCATTTTCGTTTATGCGCTCTGGATCGGATATTCGAATCACCTCGACGTGACGGGCACCCTGTGGCTGATGGGCTTTTTTATTGCGCTGTTTGCCTGTGTGTTATTGCACGAATACGGTCATTCGCTTACGGCCAGAAAATACGGCGTGGAAACTAAGGATATTATTCTGACCCCCATCGGCGGAATCGCCCGCCTCGAACGAATGCCCGAAAAACCCGTCCAGGAATTTTTGGTCGCCATTGCGGGGCCTATGGTCAATGTGGTGATCGCGATTGTCCTGTTCGGCGTCAGCATGTTGATATTTCAGGGCGAACGCTGGGAGTTGTTCAAGTGGTTTTTACAGGACCAGCTGCTTTTTTCGGGCGGAGAGGACTCCGGCGAAATTTTGGAAGAATCGGGAGTCAGTATGTCCGGCATATTGTTTTACCTGCCGGTATTGGTGGCTACCAACATCGGCCTCGTGGTATTCAACCTGATACCGGCATTTCCGATGGATGGCGGGCGAATATTTCGCTCCCTGCTGGCCATGCGGATCGGCCGGGTAAAAGCCACCCGGGCGGCGTCATTGGTGGGGCAGGTCATCGCCGTCATTTTTATTGCCGTCGGCCTGTTTAACTGGCAAAAGGCCTCTACGCTGACTTTGATCGGTTTTTTTGTATTCGTTACGGCACGGACTGAAAACTCGATGGTCAAACTGGAGGATATTTTGCGTCGCTTCAAGGCCCGCGACCTGCTGCGCCGCAACTTTACCCGGCTGACGGAAAACGACTGGATGCAAACACCGATCGAGATGTTACAACACGGGCTGGAGCGCAATTTTCTGGTATTCGATATGTCGGACAAATTAGTGAGGGCCCTGGAAGAAGAGGATATTCTGGCTGCTTTGAAAAAGCGCGATTTCAGCGCCGAAATAGCCCGGTATGTGCAGCGGGTGGAATGGGTTAACACCGATGAGTCGCTTCAATACGTATATCACCTGCTGCGCCAACGGGGTTATTCCATCATAGCGGTGGTAGAGGAGGGTAATCTGGTTGGTGTGATTGACGAGGCTGGTTTTCAGCACTTTATGCGCATGAAGTCGGTAAAGGTTTAAATCAGGTCGCGCAGCACAATCTTCTTTTTTAAACGTTTGCCGTCGCGTTTGATCACCATCCTGATCTTTTTTCCGGGTTTCTTTTGCAAAATGCGCTGCAAATCAGTCAGCGAAAGAAACAACGCGGGCGCGGCGCCCACCCGCACGATTTCGTCGCCCTTGCGGAAATCGGCTTCCCAGGCCGGCGAATTTTTCACCACACCCTGCACGATAAAATTGTTGAATCCGGAACCGGAGGCAATGATGTTCAGCCCGCTGCGGTCGTATACAAAAGCATTTTTGAAGTTACGCGCCGGTTTCAGCCAGATTTTTGCATTCTGATAGTCGATAATGACGGTAAAACGCCCCAATAAAGTATTGCCGATCAATCCATTGCGGCCGTGCAGAAATTCCCTGTTATAAGCGGAATCGAGTGTTTGAAAATACGTGACGATGTTATTTTCCGAAAACCCGCCCAGGTCGAGTTTGGAAATCCGCCCGGTATAACCCTCCAGATAGCCGCCCAGCCCCATTCCGATATTGGTCGACAAAGCATTGGCAGGCGGGTGCACCAGGGGATGGGTATTGCTGAACAACAACAACGGCAATCCCGCGCCGGTGTCGATCAGGAGTTTTACGGATGCTACCGAATCCGGCTGGATGTGCATTTGGGTAGTCAAATAAATTTTGTTCCGATACACCTCTATCGGTATCGAAACGAAACCGTTTTCCCGCAATTTGAACGATTCCCGCTCGTACAGGGTGATCACCTTGCGGTCGTAGTTGATGCGAATGATATACCGGGAAAAGGCGTTGGCCGACAAAATTCCGTGTACACTGACCCCCGCGTATTCTTCAAACCTGAAATAATCTTCCTGCAACACCAGGATGTCTTCCCGTGGAGCAAACGCTTTTTCAGGAATATCGAAACGAATCTGCCGGGCTAAGTAGGCAATCAATTCTGTTTTCAGGTCGGAGCCGGTCACCCGGAACTCGCGTTCGTAGTGAACGCGCATCAAATCGCTGAATTCCCGCTTGCTCAAAACGGTGTGCTCCGCGCCCGTGTCGAATATAAACCGGAGGGGCAAAAAACTATTGAACCGTACGGTAAGGATAATAAAGTTGTTGATGTATTCGAACGGGATTTCAGCCTGTTTCTGGCCGTCCGGAATAAAAAAACCTCCCTGAGCAGTACCTGGCGATACGGCCGAACACATCAGGACGAAGAAGAATAAAACGGTTTTGGACATTTGGTTAAAACGCGCTGCTTCGCCGGCCAATTTAACCGTTTTGCGGCATTTCAAAGCCTTTTTTAGTTCAATGGCCTTTTTTATAGTATGTTAGTATAAAATCTGCGCAGGCCGGCCATGCCGGATCTTTAAATATGTATGCCCCAAATCCAGGGTAACAACCCGTAGAGGAATGCCAGCAACAGCAATATAGCCAGCAAATCGAGCAAAAAACCCACCCTGGCCATGTCGCGGGTGCTCAAAAAGCCCGAACTGAATACAATCGTGTTGGGCGCCGTGGCCACCGGGAGACCGAAGCCGAAAGAAGCGGCAAGGGTAGCGCTCATCAACAGTCCAAAAGGATGTGCCCCGATACTCACGGCCAGAGCCGCCAGTACGGGCATCATCATCGATGCCGTAGCGATGTTACTGGCCACTTCACTCAGCAATACAACCACTGCCAGGACGGAAAACAGGATCATAACGTGTGATAAGGTGTTGAGGCCCTTCATTTGTTCTCCCATCCATGCGGCCAGCCCGCTTTGGTCGAAACCTTTGGCCAGCGCCAACCCGCCCCCGAAAAGTAAAATTATACCCCAGGGAATTTTGACGGCGGTATCCCAGTCTAATAAAGGAGTGCGGCGCTCGCCGGATGGCACCAGGAACAACAAAATCGCCCCCAGTACCGCCACCACCGTGTCGTTGCAATTCGGTACACTTCCGTACCACAACAACGAACCGGTTATCCAGGCAAAAATAACCGTGCCGAACAGGATCATCAGCCTTCGTTCGGGCAAAGTGACCGGGCCAAGCATCTGCAGTTCGGCCCGGATGGAATCGCGGGTGTTTTTTCTGCCGGCGCCCTCCTTCGACAAGGGAAACATCCGGATCAGCAGCACCCAGCAGATGAGCAACAGCGCGAGTGCAAACGGAAATCCAAACATAAACCACTGCCAGAACGATACTTCCAGGTCCATTTTTTGCCGCACATAGGAGATAAAAATGGCGTTGGTCGGTGTGCCGATGAGCGTAGCCAGCCCGCCGATCGAACAAGCATACCCCACACCCAGCAACAAGGCCTTTTTAAAATTCAGGTCTTCGTCTTCCTGATTCCTGCGCGCAGTGGTTGCCACGGCAATTGCCACGGGGGTCATCATCACAGCCGTTGCAGTATTGGAAATCCACATGGAAATAAACGCCGTTGCAATCATAAATCCCAGCACGGTGCTGGAAGGGTTGCTGCCCAGCCAATACACCATACGCAGCGCGATGCGGCGGTGCAGGTTCCATCGTTCGATGGTTTTGCCAAAGAAAAAACCCGCGATGAACAGGAAAATGATCTCGTTGCCAAATTCACCCGACACACTTTTTAGCGGCGCAACGCCGCACAACGGAAACAATGCCAGGGGCAACAGGGACGTGACGGCTAAATCGACCGGCTCTGCGATCCACCAGGCAGCGACCCACGCAGTGATGGCCGCCGTCATTTTGGCGGTTTCGGGCATTCCGGCAGGCGCCGGCAGACAGGCGATCAGTAAAAATAAGGTCGGGCCGGAAAAAAGGGCGATCAGGCGTCGGTTCATAGTTCAAGCGGATAAATCCGCGCCGAAGAAACCGCCTTTTTGGAGAAATAAAAAGAGGCCGTCTCGTTAGGTTGATTTTAGACAGGATTTACAGGATTTACAGGATTTACAGGTTTAATTTTCAAAACCTGTAAATCCTGTAAATCCTGTCTAAAAAATTAAACCATTCCCTGTCCAAAACCGGTTTTCCGGGTCTGAAGCGAATTTCAGACGGTTGCTCAGCAATATTGCTCATATGCCGCTTTCAAATTGGCTGCAATCGTTTCCGCCGGGCGGCCTTCGATATGACGCCGTTCGAGGAAATGAACCAGTTTACCGTCTTTGAACAAGGCAATACTTGGAGAAGAGGGCGGATAGGGGAGGAGGTATTCCCGCGCTTTGGCGGTTGCTTCTCCATCCACGCCGGCAAACACGGTGTACAGTTTATCCGGGCGTTTTTCATTTTCCAGCGAACGTTTCGCGCCCGGTCGTGCCATAGCGGCTGCACAACCACAAACGCTGTTGACAACGAGTAAAGCGGTGCCTTGCTGGCTTTCAAAAGCGGATTCCACCTCGGCAGCAGTGCTGAGTGATTCGAATCCGGATTCCGTCAGATCCTGCGCCATCGGTGTTGTAAGTGCTATCGGATACATGTGTGAGAGATGTGAGAGACGTGAGAGAGAGTGGGAATTTGGAATGCAAAAACAATGGAAGTCCCGCTTTGTTCGGAGAGGGTGTTCGGGAATACGCCGTGCGTCAAAAGAAATGCCTACTGAAACGACACCGGCAGCGCTTTTTCTTCGCTACCCCGCTTTATTTTCACCGTCGTGTTGTCGCCTTTTTTGAAGGCGGCCAGGGCTTTCATGTAATCCTGGATGGTTTTTACCCCAAAATCGCCCAGTGCAACGATGATATCGCCTTTTTGCACGCCGGCTTTGGCGGCGGGCCGTCCGTCCGTCACACCGTCTACATGGACGCCTTCACCTTCCCAGGTATAATCGGGCATGATGCCGAGGGTGACTTTGAAACGCGGCGTATCTTCCTGTTTGGATTTGGTCTCCTGAAAGGTCAGTTTCGGCTGCCGGTCGAGTGATTCGATCACCCGGAGGGCAAATTCGAGCAGTTGCTGTTCTCGGAAAAATTGATCTTGTCGACGTCGTCGGAAGGTTTGTGGTAGTCGGTATGTTGCCCGGTGAAGAAGAACAAAACGGGGATGTTTTTCAGGTAAAAAGAGGTGTGGTCGCTGGGACCGATGCCGGCGCTGTCTAATTTGACCGTGAGGTCGCCTTTAAGTTGGTTGATGGTGGGCACAAAATCGGGCGCTGTGCCTACACCGCCCACCATGATCCGTTTTTCGGTGTTGAGTCTGCCGATCATGTCCATGTTGACCATAAAACTCACTTTGGAAAGGTCGATGGTTGGGCTTTCGGTGAATTTTTTCGACCCGACCAGCCCCAGTTCTTCTCCGGAGAAGCAAAGAAACAGGAAGTTATGCCCTTCCCGGACGCCGTTTTGAGCCAGATGACGCGCGAGTTCGATGACGCCGGCCGTGCCGCTGGCATTGTCGTCAGCGCCGTTGTGAATTTTGCCTTCGGGATTGGCTTCCAGCGAGTTGCGGTCGTGGCCAAGCCCGAGGTGGTCGTAGTGGGCGCCGATTACGATCGTATATTCGGCCTGGTTGTCGATGTATCCGACCACATTCCGGCTGTCGATCTGCGGGGCTTTTTCGTCCACGTTGCCGTGTGGATCGGATGATTTTTTAAAATGAAAATGGTGAAAGTAATCGCCCTGGTCGCCTTTGCGCGTAAGCCCGATCTTTTTGAACTGTTTGGCGATATAATCGGCGGCTTTCCGTTCTTCCCTGGAACCCGTAGCGCGGCCTTTCAACTTGTCGGAAGCGAGATAAGTGATGTGTTTCCGGAGGTTTTTTTCCGAAATACTTTGGGTAAATGCCGTTTGGGAAACCAAAAACAGCATGGAAATAAAAAGGACAAATGACTGCATGGCTAAAAATTTAGCCGCAAATGTAATACGCAATCGAAGTGGCTGTCGCCATGTTTGCGTCAAAAAATGATCATTGGAATAATTCTAGGGGGCCACACCCTGCTCGGCGGCAACGGATGCTGGAAACCAGCAAAGTTTGTCGAGCATTTCGGAACTGCCGGGAAAAATATTGAGGTCCACTTTTTGGGAAATGCCGTCGAGGCATCCTTCATTGGAGTACTGCCAGATTTCCCAGCGTTTGCCGGTAGTCAGGAGCGGGCGTTCGTCGGAATAACGCGCGATCCACAGCGGATACTGATCAAAATGACCGGCGAGGTGTTGCTCGTAAAAAAACTGGTTGGTATAAATGATCGGCCTGATACCCAGGTGAGATTCAACAAGTTGTAACCAGATGGCGGCTTCTTCCAGCATTATTTCCGTGGATATGCCGTCCGTCCGTTCGATGTCGAGTACCGGTGCGAGATCGCCGGGCTGCATCTCTACGGTTTGCAGAAAATTCAGAGCCTGTTCGACGCCGCAGCCGTAAGCGCGGAAAAAATGATACGCTCCGCGGCGAATCCCGAGGCGATGCAAGGCATCCCAGTTGTTGCAAAAAAGACTGTCGCGGTATTCGTGCCCTTCCGTGGCTTTAACAAAAACAAAATCAAGCGATTGTTTGGCCGCCACCGTGTCCCATTCGATTCGTTTTTGATAATGGGAGACATCCACACCCTGCAATTCCATAATCGCGGGGTCGAAGGAACCCGCGTTGTGGCCACTCCACAACGGCGAAAAAACAAACAGGAAGAGTGTAAAAAATCTCATTGTCAGTACAAATCGTCGGTGCGAAAGTAAGGTTCCTTCCCGGGTTTATTGCCGGGTTAACTACTTGTTTAGCCTTTGGGCGACAAATATTCGGACGGGCATAATTCGTGCCGGAATCGTCCGGAGTGGTTTTAAGATGCCTGTTTATCTGAAATAAGCAAAAGAGTCGCCGGGTTCAAAGGACCGCTTAATCACCGAATAATTGCAACAGTTTCCGGAAAAATTAAACCCTGCGCAGGGCTTGAAACCTGCGCAGGGTTTTGAATATCCGGCAATTGCAACAATGTCAGCAATTGCAGTCATCCGGCAATGTTTACCGGTTCATCGACTCCAGAAACTCTTCGTTGCTGCTGCTGTGCATCATTTGTTTTTTCATAAACTCCATCGCTTCTTCCGGCTTCATATCGGCCAGGTGGTTGCGAAGGATAAACATACGTTGCAGCGTATCTTTATCCAGCAGCAATTCCTCGCGGCGGGTGCTGGATTTGGTGAGGTCGATAGACGGGTAGAGGCGGCGGTTGGCCAGGTTGCGGTCGAGTTGCAATTCCATGTTGCCCGTGCCTTTAAATTCTTCAAAAATTACCTGGTCCATTTTGGAACCGGTGTCAATCAGCGCCGTGGCGAGTATGGTCAGCGAGCCGCCGTTTTCAATGGCACGCGCGGCGCCGAAGAATTTTTTGGGTTTTTGCAGGGCCGTGGCTTCCACACCGCCGGAGAGCACTTTGCCGCTGGCAGGCGCCACCGTGTTGTAGGCCCGGGCCATACGGGTGATGGAGTCGAGCAGGATCACCACATGGTGCCCGCATTCCACCATTCGTTTGGCTTTTTCCAGCACGATGTTGGCGAGGCGCACGTGGTTGTCGGCGGCTTCGTCGAAGGTGGACGCCACGACTTCTGCTTTTACACTGCGGCGCATATCGGTCACCTCTTCGGGGCGTTCGTCGATCAGCAGGACGATCACGTAGCATTCCGGGTGGTTTTTGGTGATGGCATTGGCGATGTCCTTGAGCAGGTACGTTTTACCGGTTTTAGGTTGCGCGACGATCAGGCCGCGTTGCCCCTTGCCGATCGGCGTGAACAAATCGATGATCCGGTTGCCGAAATCGCGGCCGGTCGAACTGACCAGCAGGCTGAATTTGGACGTCGGAAACAAGGGCGTGAGGTAGTCGAAAGGCACACGGTCGCGCACGTCTTTCGGGTCCAGGCCGTTGATTTTGCTCACCCGGAGCAGGGCGAAGTATTTTTCTCCTTCTTTGGGTGGCCGGACGGCGCCGCGCACGGTATCGCCGGTACGCAGACCAAAAAGTTTGATCTGGGAAGGGGATACGTATATATCGTCGGGACTGGTTTGGTAGTTGTAATCCGGCGAGCGGAGGAATCCGTAGCCGTCGGGCATCATTTCGAGGGTGCCGAGGCCTTCGATGATGCCATCGAGTTCGACATCGAATTTTTCTTTAGGGATGACGGGCATTACCTCGGCGGGTTCCTGGTCCTGGCGTGTTGCCGGGAGTAATTCCGGTGTTTCGAGGGTTTGTTTGCGAGTCGTGATCATCTCCTCGTCGTCATCCGAAACCGCTGGTGTTACAAATTCTTCCTCTGCGGTATTCAGTTTGGCGGCTTCGGGGTCCACGAGTGCCGGGTTGCCGGGTCTTTGATCGCGGTTGCGGTCGCGGCGGTCGTCCCAACGGTCGCGACGGCTGTTGCGGTCGCGGCGGTCGTCCCATTCGCGGCGCGGCTGGTCGCCGCGTGGCGGTTGTTCGGAGCGTGGCTGATCGGGCCGGCGGTTGAAGTCCCTGGCGTCCGGCCGGCGGGGTTGTTCGGATTGCGGGTTGCGGTTTTGCGATTCGCGGCGCTGATCCTGGTATCGTTCGCGGAAAGGTTGTTTGCCGCGTACATCGGGACGGCGTTGTTCCGGGGTGTTTTCGCGGGGAGTTTCGGCGGGTGGGGCAGGTTTTTCCACGGCCTTTTGAGCAACTTCCGGTTGCTTTTTGGGGGTTTCCGGGATCACGGCTTTGCGCGGACGCCGGCCGGTTTGCGGGTTGGGTTCTTCCACGACCGGTACCTCTTTGTCACTTTTGTTTTTTTCAGCGAGCGCCTGCTCGTCTAAAATTTTGTAGATGAGGTCTTGTTTGGTCAGTTTGTTGTACCCCTTGATGCTCAGTTTCTGAGCAATGTCTTTGAGTTCGGGTACCAGCTTGTCATTCAGCTGTATAATGTCGTACATGGCAGGTAAGAGAAAAGTAATTTTGTGTGAACGGCGCGTTGATACACGTCAGAAAGGTGATCGGCGAATGCGCGCCGGGGCAGGAATGCGGTTGGAATTGAAATGATTTACAAGTAACAATGAATTCTGAGAACACAGGTAAGCCAAATAATCGGCTTAGCCTCGGAAGGGTCTGATTTTCGGACAATCTAAATGGTACTGAAGGGATAACAATGTTGGCTAACCGTTCGCTTGTAACCTCCAAATCACCTCAATGCATACAACTGAACAATCGGAACAACGAGGAAAAACTAAGTGGAGATGGAAAGTTTAATGGGCGCCGGCGAGTGCCGAAGTAGAATTGTAACGGTGCAAAGATAAGCCTATTTTGAAATTCACTCTATCTTGCGCCACTTTTTTACACAAACTTCGATCTTTTCAGGAATTATGCATCTAAAACGGCTGCATGAGTGAAATGTTGCGCATACCTGGCACCAAATTCGGAGAAAAGATCGTGTACCGTTTCAAACTTCGAACAACTCATAAAACAGGGAGACTACTTACCGATGTTACAACTTAAAGTCATTCGTGAAGAAAAACAACGCATTGTCAGCGGTTTGCGAAAACGAAACTGGGCGGCCCAACAACTCAGGGTCATCGACCGGATCATCGACACCGACGAATTGCGCCGCAGCACCCAGAAAGAACTCGACGACGCGCTCGCAGAAGGCAACCGCCTCGCCAAATCCATCGGCCAACTCATGGCGCAGGGCAAAAAAGACGAAGCGGAAACCCTGAAAACCCAGGTCGCCACGCTCAAGGTTAAAAGCGCTTCGCTGGAGGAAAAACTCAACGGGCTAAAAACACAACTCGACGATTTGCTTTACAGCGTGCCCAACTGCCCACATAAAAGTGTGCCCAAAGGCAAAACACCGGAAGAGAATAAAGTGGCCAAGGACTGGACCAAACCCTTTCCCACACTCCCTGAAAACGCGCTGCCGCACTGGGAATTAGCCAAACAATACAACCTGTTCGACCTGGAGCTGGGCGTAAAACTGACCGGCGCGGGTTTTCCCGTTTACCGGGGCAAAGGCGCGCGGCTGCAACGCGGGCTGATCCAGTTTTTCCTCGACGAGGCGGTCAAAGCCGGTTACGAAGAAATTCTTCCGCCACATTTGGTCAATGAAGATACGGCGCGCGGCACCGGCCAGTTGCCCGACAAAGAGGCGCAGATGTACAAATGTGAGCTCGACAACCTCTACCTGATCCCTACGGCAGAGGTGCCGGTCACCAACATCATGCGCGACGAAATTGTGCCGGTAAAAGACCTGCCCGTAAAAATGACGGCCTACACACCCTGTTTCCGCCGCGAAGCGGGTTCCTACGGGGCGCATGTGCGCGGCCTGAACCGGGTGCACCAGTTCGACAAGGTGGAAATTGTGCAAATCGAACACCCCGACCGCTCTTACAAAGCGTTGCAGGGTATGGTGCGCCACGTGGAAAAAATCATGAACAAACTGGAATTGCCTTACCGGATACTCCTGCTTTGCGGCGGCGATATGGGCTTTTCTTCGGCCAAAACCTACGACTTCGAAGTGTGGTCGGCTGCGCAAAAACGCTGGCTGGAGGTGAGCTCGGTGTCCTGTTTCGAAACGTTTCAGGCCAACCGCATGAAACTCCGCTACCGCGATGAAAACGGCAAACTTGAACTCGCCCATACCCTGAACGGCTCGGCCTTAGCCCTGGCGCGTATCGTGGCGGCGATTCTGGAAAACAACCAGACGCCGGAAGGGATTCGTTTGCCGAAGGTATTGTGGAAATACACGGGATTCAAGATGATCTGAACCGCCAAACATTTTTTCTTTTGCCCTGTTTAAAAGCGCGTCGAACATCGAAAATTTACGGACTTTTATCGAACCGTTGTTATTTTTGAGGCGTACCGACGTTTAAATACAACATAATTTTCAAAACCATCAAGATATGTTGATTGCCATCAGTATTCTTTTCATGGTCATCGGCTTCATTTTAAGCGGTGTCCTGAAGTCTAAATTCCGCAAATACAGCCAGGTTCCGCTTACAAACGGCATGAGTGGCGCCGAAGTGGCAGCGGCTATGCTGAAATATAACCAGATCTACGACGTACAGATCACGCAGGTAGAAGGGCAGCTGACCGACCACTACAATCCACAGGATAAAACCGTCAACCTCAGTTACGATGTTTACCACGGCCGCAGCGTCGCCGCCGCCGCGGTGGCCGCGCATGAATGCGGCCACGCGGTGCAACACGCGGACGCTTACAGCTTCCTCCAGATGCGTTCGTCGCTGGTGCCGGTTGTAAATATTGCCGCTTCCCTGCAACAATACCTCTTTATGTTCGGTATCGCGGGCATCGGTTTTTCAAAAAGCCCGATCCTGCTGATCATCGCGCTGGTGGCTTTTGGGATCACTACGGTGTTCAGCCTCATCACCCTGCCCGTCGAATTTGACGCCAGCCACCGCGCCCTCGTATGGCTCGACGGCAGCGGCTTTGCCCGCGGCCAGGAGTATGACGGCGCAAAAGATGCCCTCACCTGGGCGGCTATGACTTATGTTTCGGCAGCCCTGGCGGCTTTGGTGCAATTTCTGTACCTGCTGTGGGCTTTGCTGGGCAGCCGGGATTAGGTGGATACCGAGGAGGTTGAATTGGAACAGGCTTGCCGGCTTAAAACCGGCAAGCCTGTTTGATTTTTAGAGTCGTTTTGTTTTGTAATTTTTTGATATTCAAACTGTTGTAATTTTTTAAATTCCTGATCCGATGAAAAAAAACGCCTCCCTGCGCAACTTTCTGCGTTGGTTCTCCGGCTTTTCCGGCGTTTTAATACTGGCCTGGCTCGTGGCCATGCAGGCCGGATGTTTGGCCATGCGCACCCCCGATCACGAATGGCCGGAAAAACTTCGGCAAAAGGGGCAAATGCTGACGCCGCGTTTTTGCGACATCCCGGATGCGGGCGGGCGTATGATCCACGCCGTCAGTATCGGAACGGCTGATTCCCTGCCTCTGGTCGTTTTGGTGCACGGCTCTCCCGGCTCCGCAGATGCGTACCTCGATTTTTTGGCCGACACTGCGCTCACCAAAATGGCCCGGCTCGTCACCATCGACCGGCCCGGCTTCGGTTATACCCAGGATTTCGGCAAACCCGAACCTTCACTTGTGGCCCAAGCCGCCGCCGTCCGTACGGTTGTGAATCAACTGGCTCCTTATCAACGGGTTATCTTAGTCGGCCATTCCCTCGGCGGGCCCGTGATCGCGCGTTTTGCCATGGATTACCCGGAGCAGACGGCCGGCCTGGTGCTGGTGGCTGCGTCCATCGACCCCGAACTGGAGGAGCATCCTTTCTGGCAATCCGCTATCCACCCGCCGCCGCTGAAGTGGCTGATTCCCAAGAGTTTCTGGGCGAGTAATTACGAAATCAAAGCGTTGGAGGCGGAATTGCGGCACATGCTGCCGATGTGGGCAGGCATTCGTTGCCCGGTGTCGGTCATCCATGCGCAGGACGACCGGCTCGTGCCGGTGGGGAACGCCGGCTTTGCCCAACGAATGCTGACCAACTGCCCCGATCTGAAGATGGATATTTTGCCGGACGGCGATCACTTTATCCTGTGGAGCCGGCATGAAAAGATGCGCAACGCATTGAAAGACATGCTTTTAAAAAAGTGAGGGCTGGGGTGAGGCTGGGTTTTTTGACATGTTTTTTTGACAGGATTTACAGGATCGACAGGTTTTTATTTTCGTCGGCGAAGCCAGCTTCAGCCTGTATATCCTGTCAAAAAATCCTGTAAATCCTGTAAATCCTGTCAAAAACCTGTAGATCGTGTTAAAAAACGCCCGCTTCAAGCCTTGGAGTACTGGTATCTTCTGTTCATTCTGCAAATTCGGAAAATTCAGGTAATTCAGGTCAGTTTTTCAAAATGATACCCCTGCCCGGCAAAATACTCCAACGCGGCCGGCAGCACGTAGCGCAGGTTGCGTTCGGCTTTCAAACTGTCGTGCATCAGGATGATGGAGCCGGGTTGTGCGTTGTCGGTGACGTTGCGCAGGCATTGTTCGGGAGAAATATTTATATCGTAATCGCCGCTCAGGACGTCCCACATCACGATGCGATAGTGTCTTTGGAGAAATTCCCGTTGCCGGGGCATCAGCCGCCCGTACGGCGGGCGAAAGAGGCGGCTTTTCACGAGACGCGCACAGCGGCGCACGTTGTGCAGGTAAGTGACGTGTTCCGTTTGCCAGCCGTTGAGGTGGTGAAACGTGTGGTTTCCTACGGAATGGCCGTCTTCGAGCAGCCGCTGGAATATCTCCGGGTGCTTTTGTACGTTGTCGCCGACGCAGAAAAAAGTAGCCCTGGCATGATACCGCCGGAGGGTGTCGAGCACCCAGGGCGTGACTTCCGGGATCGGCCCGTCGTCGAACGTGAGGTACAGTTCCTTGCCGGACGCGGGCATACACCAGGTATAAAACGGCAGGAGCGCCTGGAGCAATTTAGGTGTTTTGGCTAAAAACATGGCGGCAAAATAGCGATGATACTGGTAAGTTTTTACCGTTAACAGGCAAAAGCAGACAATGAACGGCTGAGCATTGAAGAAAACTGCTACTTTTGCTGCCAGTTCAAAAATCGCGTCGGCTGAAACAAAAACGTTTTCCGCCGCCGCGATTTTTCATCATACGAAATGACCCGACCTCGCGTACGATTTGCTCCTTCTCCCACCGGCGCGCTGCACATCGGCGGCGTGCGCACCGCTTTGTACAATTACCTGTTTGCTCGGCAACAAGGCGGAACGTTTATCCTTCGTATCGAAGATACCGATCAGAACCGCTATGTGCCCGGCGCGGAAGATTACATCATCGAATCCCTGCGCTGGGTCGGATTGCTGCCCGACGAAGGGGTGGGTTTCGGCGGCGAATGCGGTCCCTACCGGCAAAGCGACCGGAAAGAAATTTACCAAAAATACGCGCATGAATTAGTGGAGCGCGGTCATGCCTACTACGCATTCGATACGCCGGAAGCCCTCGAAAACCGGCGGCAGGCAGAAGAAAATTTTACCTATAACTACCTGACCCGCACAGGGTTATCCAACAGCTTGACTCTGCCGGCCGAAGACGTCGGAACACGCCTCGCCGGAAACGAACCCTTTGTCATCCGGCTGAAAGTGGAACCCGGCCACGAGGTTCATATCCGCGACCTGATCCGGGGCGACGTGACGTTTCAGAGCAGCGAGCTCGACGACAAGGTGCTGCTGAAAGCCGACGGAATGCCCACCTATCACCTCGCCAACATCGTCGACGACCACCTGATGGACATCACACACGTGATCCGCGGGGAGGAGTGGCTGCCGAGTACAGCCCACCACGTATTGCTGTACCGGGGTTTCGGGTGGGAAGATACCATGCCGCAGTTCGCCCACTTGCCACTGATACTCAAGCCGGTAGGTAACGGCAAACTGAGCAAACGCGACGGGGCGAAATTCGGCATTCCCGTATTCCCCCTGGGCTGGACGGCAGAAAAGGCCGAAGACAGCTTCACCGGATTCCGGGAAACGGGTTTTTTGCCCGAAGCGGTCATCAACTTTCTGGCCCTGCTCGGATGGCATCCGGGCGGTGATCAGGAACTCTTCAGCATCAATGATCTGGTGGCGGCGTTTTCCATCGAGCACATCAGCAAGGGCGGCGCGCGGTTTGATTACGAAAAAGCCAAGTGGTTCAATCAGAAATACATACAGGCAGCGGACAACGCCACATTAGCGACCCATATCCGCCCGCTGGCGGAAGCAAAATCATACCGGGTCAGCGATGAATACCTGGACTGTGTAGCGGGTTTGATGAAAGAACGCGTGACGTTTTTGCCCGATTTCGTCGAACAAGGGGATTGTTTGTTCGGGCCGGTGCGGGAATATGACGTGGAAACCCTGAAAAAGAAGTGGAATCCGGGCTTCGCCCCGGTATTCGACGATTTGACAAGTTTTGTGGCGGGTTTTGAACCTTTTCAGGCCGCAGCATTAGAAGAGGCGGTCAAAAACTTCATCCACGACAAAGGATTAAAACCCGGCGATATCCTTCCTTTGCTTCGAATTGCACTTGCCGGTACGATGAAAGGCCCGGCCGTGTTTGACATGGCGGCTGCTTTGGGGAAAGAAGAAACCGTCCGGCGGCTGATTTTGCTAAAGGAACAGGGTGAAAAAGCGCTTCAAAATGTTGTAAGCGCGTGATTTTTTGCGTTTGGGTAAACGAATTTCATGATACAGGAGACGGGGGTTTCAAATAATTCGTTCGACAGGGAGAGATTTTTCTCTTTTTGCGATATTATTTTTGTCCCTCCGTTTTCAGAAATCAACCTTCAGAACAATGGCCAAACAAAACAAGACAAAACCTCCCGAAAAAATCCGGAAAACACCGTCCAAATTAAACGAAATGGACATTCAGGTGAATGAGTTGGGTCAAATAGAACGTAATTTTGACATTGACAAGATCAATCAGTTTCTCAACGAAACCGTGCCCGACAAGAAATTTTCCGACGAAAAATAATCATCTGCACTGGTGCCTCCCGCTTATCGGCAAAAGCCGACTCCATTGAATGTAATCCGTTTAATCCAACGTGAAAGAACATATACTCTTGACACCCCCGGCGGCCTCCTTCGGTCGTCCGAGATGAAATACGTCCGTATGACAAACCGGTTACACAGACTCTTTTTGGCAGTACCGGCCCGGCTGGTGATTTGCCTTGTTATATTTCCATCCTTTGGTTTGAAAGCCCAATTCACTTTCACTCCTCCCGCCAATACGATATTTCCCGTAGGGCCGCTTTGTTCTCAATCTGTCGCGGGCGCCAACCCGATTCCGACGATAAACGCCACGACTCCGGGCGCCTTTATTACGGTTTCTCAATTTGATCCCGTTGCTTCCGGCTTCCCGGCCACCGATCTCTGGACCGCGCCGACCCTGAACCTGATTATCGAATGGCACGTCGAAGACAACCTCGGTAATACAGCCAATTTTAACTTTACGGTTTCATTTGTCGACCAAACCCCACCTGTGCTGGCTGGCGCCCCCCCCGACGCTTCTTACGGCTCGATCGTGCAGGTGCCGCCGCCGCCGAATATTACCGTTACGGACAATTGCAGCCAACCCAACCAGATTGTTTTAACCTACACCCCGTCTGCACCACCCGACACCTGCGATGCGGGCGTTTTTACCCGGACCTGGATGGCCACCGATCTGGCGGGCAACACGACGATTCATACGCAGACCATTACGATAGCGGCGGACGGGCTTCCGCCGGTGGTGTCGTTTCCACCACAAAACGGATCGGCGCCCTGCGCGCAATTATCCACCGCTTACCCGGCCTGGCTGGCGCAACAGATGTCGCTTTTTAGTGCAAACGACATTTCGGGCATCAAATCCTACACCAACAACGGGCCGGCTTCTTTTCCTGTCGGATGTGCTGCGCCGCTTATCGTGACGTTCAGAGCCACCGACAACTGCAACCTGTTTACCACGGCTACCGCGACGTTTACCACCTCCGACAACGACCCGCCGGTCATCCTTGACGCACCGGCAGATACGGTAGCCTACTGCTCACCGGGCGGAAATCAATTGGCCAAACTCGGCGAATGGATCAGCGAGCACGGTTACCTGCAGGCGATGGATTCCTGTTCCAAGGATTCCCTGCTGACTTATATGATGATGATCAACGGCGTTCCGCGTGATTCCGCGCAGGTGGTCACCGCTTTTTTAAATTCTTATGCCAATGGCTGCGGTTCACAAATCATTGGCGGACAATCATATAACAAGGTCAGGGGAAGTATCCTGGTGGAATTTTCTGTAAAAGACGCCTGCGGCAATTCCTCGGTTGCGGGTCAGGCCACCTTTGCTGCGATTGATACGTTGCCGCCCGTGATTTCGGGCAGCAATACGGTGGAGCAATGTGGCGGCGGTGATGATGTCGCGAGCCTCCAGGCCTGGATCAACCTGCACGGCAATGCGACCTTCGCCGACGATTGTTCGGGTATTTCCTGGACGGATTTTTCCTATGTCACTTCCGGCGGCCAAAGCGGCAACGGTTTTTTTGGAACCGGCCCTTACCCCCCGGTGCAGGCCTACAACTGCAACTGGTATACCGATGTGACCTTCCGCGCAACGGACGAATGCGGCAATATTGGCTCCAAAACACTGCGTTTCCAGATCATCGATACGGAAAAACCGGTGATTTCCGGCTTCCCGCCCACGGTTACGCTGTCGTGTCCGAATCCCGTGCCGGGTCTTTCCCCGTCCTTTATTTCCGACAATTGTGATACCAGTATGGTGGTCAGCTACACATTTACCACCTCCGACACACTTTGCCCGGGATCATACACGATGAACGTGACCTGGTCGGCTACCGACGACTGCGGCAACACGGGCACAGCAACACAAACCGTACTCGTACGCGATACCCAGGGGCCCCTGTTTACGCTGGTGCCCGCTGCGGATACCATTCGCTGCGATACCTTTTCGTTGCCGCCGGCTCCTGTGATGGGTGTGGACATTGCGGCGGCAGACAACTGCAGCCAGGTAACCGGCATTAGCACACAGGTCGCTTCGCTGCAAGACCCCGATCCGGCTGTTTGCGGGCATTACACTTACAACATTATCCGCACGTTCACGGCCACCGATGAATGCGGCAATACAAGCACCACCACCCAGATCGTACATGTGATTGATAACCAGGGCCCTGCACCGGGCGGATTGACGGATACCACGATTGTATGCGAAGTACAACCCGTGCTGCCGCCGCCATCGCCGGTTGATGCCTGCTCCGGCCCGGCCGACGTGCCTGTTTTTGTCAATGAAACCATTACCGCCGGCGCTTGCGACGATTCCTACACCCTGACACGGTTCTGGCAGGCGGTGGATGTCTGTGGTAATACCAGTATTATTCAACAGGTTATTCACGTGCAGGATACGGTTGCCCCGACCCTGTCCAATATTCCGGCCGATGTTACAGTGGAATGTGATGCCATTCCGGCGGCGCCCGCAACCACAATTTTTAACGCGACGGATAATTGTGATGAAACGGTTTCGATCGTCCTGACCGAGAGTGAAATGCGCGACCCGGATACCACCGATTGCCCGCATTGGACGAACTACTTCCTTATCCGGGAATGGACGGCCACCGATAATTGCGGCAACGCCAAAACATATACGCAATACATTAACGTACAAGACGATACGGGCCCCGTATTGGTGACGATACCCACCGTGACGATACCCGCCGATCCGGGCCTTTGCGGCGCCAACGTGATCATTCCTCCGCCGGTTTCGTTTTTTGACGAGTGTACTTCTTTAAAAAGTGTCATTGTATTAAAGGACACTTCCCTGCTGGTGAATACTTCCGGCGGTCCAAACGGCACAACCCCGGTGGATACGGTGATACTTCAATGGCCGTCGCCGAATTTTCCGCCGAACACACCGGTGGTGAGCAACGGGACACTGACTGTTTTCCTCGACGTTGTGGATGCGGAAGGCTCCACGGAATTTTTCCGGGTATACGGGGAAAACGGTTTTTTGATCGGCGAGACGGCGCTTACTCCCTTTCAGTGCGGCAACAGCATGAAAGACTTCACCATTGCGGCCAATTTGCTGAATGACTGGCTTGCCGACGGGCAACTGACCCTGACGCTTGCGCCGAACGGCACCGGAAGCAACGCCATCAACGCCCTGGCATTTTGTTCGGGCGGGCGTGTTCGGGCGGATTTGAGTTATACCATTGCCCAGCAGCAGGTTCCGATTGACCTGACCTATACCTTAGACGGTGATACGACGGGTGTTTTCCCGCCCTCCGGCAGTTTTTTCCTCGAAGCCGGCGCCCATACGGTCGTGTATACGGCAACCGACTGCGCGGATAATTCTTCAACGGCTTCCACCACCATTGTAATAGAAGACCTGCAACCGCCCGTTGTGACACCGCCGGCTTCGTTTACGGCCTATGTCGGCCAGAACAACTGTGAAGCAATCGTTATGCTGCCTTTCCCCGGCATCACCGACAACTGCGACGTTTCCGGGACGGTGAACCAGCAATCGGCCATTTTGCCCCTGCAGTTTGAAGACGACCCGAATGCAGGCTGGATACCGAAAGATATTACGTTGACCCTTTCCAACTTAGTGCCCAATGCCATCAGCGGTGGAATTTTGAAAATCAGGCACAAAGGAGACAATAACAACGCACCCGGCGGCGAATTTTTCAATATTTACGAAGGTGTGGATTTCCTCTCGGCCACGACCTCCGGCACAACTACCGGGCAGTGCAGCTTGTTCCACGAAACAGTGATTCAGGTCAGCGCCAATGAGATCAATACCTGGGTGAGCAACGGCAACGGCACGGTTTCGTTTAAAGCGATTGCCAACGACGACGCGGGCAATTTCACCGATTTTATTGATACCTGTGCGGCATTAATGCCCGATTTTACAGACGGAGTCAGCCGTATTCAAGCTATACTGGAATACAGTTATGCCGTCGTGACGTACGAGATCCGCAACGGCGGCGGCCAGTTGATCAAATCCGGCTCCCTTTTCGGCGGCCTGACCCAGGACACCCTCAGTCCCGGCGTGTATACCGTAAAATACTTAGTGCAGGATATTTATGGCCTGGAAGGTATGGCCAACTACACCATTACCGTGCTGGACACCGTAAAACCGATTGCGCTGTGTAAATCGTTGAACATTTTTGTCGACCCTTCCGGTACGCAGACCTACACCCTGCAATCTTCTGAGATCAACAACGGCAGCACCGACAACTGCTCCGGTACCAACCTGACGTATCAGTTGTCGCAAACGTCATTTAACTGTAGTCAGGCGGGCGGCAGTTTTAACGTGACCCTTACCGTCACGGATGCCGCAGGCAATTCGTCCACCTGCACCGGCCTGGTCGGTGTCGCCACTACGGTGCTGCTTCCCACCTACACCCCGGTCTGTGAAGGCGGTACCTTGCAATTGTTCGCCAATCCTCCCGGAAGCCCGGGCAGTTATACCTACAAGTGGAGTGGCCCGAACGGCTACATGGCCAACGTACAGAACCCGGTTATCACGCCTGCACAATTATCCAACGAAGGCACGTATTGTGTGACCATTACCGGTCTAACCACCTGTACTGCAACGGGTTGTGTAACGGTAGACCTTGTAAACCTGCCAACTCAGCCCGCGATTTCGGCCAACGGCACATCTTTTTGTCTCGGAAACAACATCGTATTGGCCACCCCAACCTATTCCGGCCAGAACGTTACTTATCAGTGGTATGCCGATTCGTTGCCCGTTCCTGTATTGCTGGGAACAAGTTCTTCGCCGATTTTTACCATCGTTCAGCCGGCGGTGGGTGTTTACCGGTACTATGTAAAAGTATTGGCCGACGGGTGCACCTCGGTGAATTCCAATCTGTTGATGGTTACGGTTCATTCCAATCCTGTGGCGACCGTGGACCAGACATTTCTCAATCCCTGCGAATGCACCACGATCGCGCTTGGTACACCGGTGCAAGGGAACAACATTACCTATATGTGGACGGGGCCGGGCAGTTATATGAGTTCCGATCAATACCCGTTGGTGACAACCTGTGCCAACCCCGGCATTCACGAAGGCACGTATACGCTGATTGTCAAACAATTCGGTTGTTCATCCAACCCGGTGAACGTGGTGGTGGACGTACGCGACCGGCCGGCTGCTCCGCAGATTGCGGCGGGAGGCACTCAGGTGTGTGAAGGAGCCGACGTGACACTCATCGCGACTTACCAGCCCGGTATTGATTCATTTATCTGGCAATCACCTTCACTTTCCACGGTGGTGACCCTGAACAATTCGCTGACCCTGGCCAGCGTGATGGTCTCCGATTCCGGTGTATGGCGGGTGCGGGTGGTGAAACAAGGCTGTTATTCCGACTGGTCGGCGCCCGTAACGGTACAGGTGCAGGCTTACCCCGACGTAACGGCCGTGGCCAATACCCCCGTTTGCCAGGGCGCAACCCTTCAACTATCGGCAACCTCCGACGTGCCTTTGTCCAACTGGTGCTGGACGGGACCCGATATGTTTGTGATTTACGAGCAAAACCCCAGCCGAAACCCTGCAGTGGGTGGGACGTATAAAGTAGTTGGCAAAACGAGTTTCGGGTGCGCGGATTCTGCCTTTGTCGACGTGGAAGTGGTACAGCCCCCCGTGATCAATTCGGTTACGAGCACCGCGCCGATTTGTGCGGACGGGTCCTCCGCCATGCTGCAGGCGGTTATTTTTACCATGAACGGGCCGTTGACCTATGAATGGTATAAAAACGGCTCCTCCACACCGTTCAGCACGGACTCCATGCCCATTATTCCCGGCGCCAGCTCCGCCGACAACGGCACCTATACCCTTACCGTGACCGATAAAAACGGCTGCAAATCAGCGCCCAAATCCACGGTGATCAACATCCAGAACCCGCCGGTGACGCCGGTGCTGGCTTCTTCACCTGCCCCGCCAACCGTGTGTGCAGGAGCGGATGTGACTATTTCCATTTCCAATTCGAACCAATATCCCGCCGTTAACACAATTTATACCTGGCTGACACCCAACGGCGATATCGCTACGACGCAGCCATTTTTGGAAATATCCAATGCCCAGGTATTTAACAGTGGCAGTTATATGGCTATCGCCGCTGTAACAGGTTGTATTTCAGATACTTCGGCGCCAATGGGCGTAGTTGTTTATCCCACGCCTCCCTTGCCCAATCCGACGTCGAATTCGCCGGTATGTGAAGGCGACACCCTGAAACTGAGCACACAACTGGTACTGGGAGCAACGTATGTCTGGATGGGGCCTCCGGGTTCCGGATGGACGTCCAGTATACGCACACCGATTATTCCGAACGTAACGATGGCTTACGACGGCAATTTTAACGTTCAGATATTTGTAAACGGCTGCCCCTCGGCTATCGGTGAAGGAGTGAATGTAGAAGTGATCAAACGCCCCAAAACACCCAACCTTTTACCTGCTTCGGCAGTTTGCCTCGATCAGCCCGGCTCCACCCTGATGCTGGAAATAACGCCGGGTTCTGCCGAACCGGACGCCCAATATACCTGGATTTACAACCTGACGCAGGACACCATCGGCGGTCCGGGGTTTGCGGTTTCTTACCAGACCTCAAACCTGAGCGCTTTCCCGCCGGGTCCCAATCAGTTTTACGTGATTGCCCATGAAGACGGCTGCAACTCCCTTGTTTCCAACCTCATAACGGTCAATTTTGATACGGTGCCCAACAGTACGGCGTTCATCGGCACACAGGGACCCGTTTGCGCCGCCAAGCCGCTTACCCTGTCTGCCGCTCAATTGCCTGCCGGCTCCACCGGTAACTGGACGGAGATCAGCGCGCCGGGCGATACCATCGTGAACCCCAACAATGACACGACCTTAGTAACGGGGCTTATGGCCGGAAGTACGTATACGTTTGTATGGTCACTTTCCAGCGGCGGTTGCAAAAACTACAGCAGCGACACGGTGAGTATACTCGCGTTTGCGCCGGAACAGGCGTTGGTGACGGCCCCCGTGATCGATACCTGTTTTGCCGAATCGGTTCAATTACACGCGAACCAGGGTACAACGGTAAACGGCTACTGGACCCAACCGCAAGGACAGATCAACCTGGGTTTTCATATCGTGGATCCGCTGGATCCGAATACCATCGTCGACAGCCTTGCTCCGGGAAATACGATCTTTTTTACTGGAACCTCGATAACGGAGCCTGTGGCATCTCAAGTGCCGAAGTGGTCATTCACAATTTTGGCGCCGTGTCCAATGCCTGTGCGGACCAGGTGCTCTGCCGGAACGATTCCTGTACGGAGATTTGTGCGGCACAGCCGCCGAACGGGGAGTTTGGGCGCTGGCACAGCGTAGGAGACCCCACCCTCCAGTTTGCCAGCGACAACAACCCGATCACCACGGTATGCAACCTCAAACGCGGGGTCAATAAAGTATACTGGGAAACCAATAACGGCTTTTGCGGTCCCGAATCGCGCGATACCATTGTGATCGTGTACGACCTTTTCCCGACCGCAGTACCGGATACGATCGAGGTCCCGTTTGGCGAAACCATCAATTTCAACGTCCTGCAAAACGATATTACCCCGCAGCAGATCGATGTCACGGTGGATGACGAACCCGACCACGGCAATTTTGACGAAATCAGCGAGGGATTGTTCCGTTACCAGCCGGACGTGACGTTTTCCGGCGAAGACGTCATGATTTACAAAATTTGCAACCTCATTTGCCCGATGCCGGCGTGCAGCACGGCCGTGGTGACGTTCATCGTCGGTAAAGCCGGCGATTGTGAAATATACAACCTGATCACACCGAACGGCGATGACGTAAACGACGAGTTTTTTGTACCCTGCCTCGACGGCGACGGCGCCATAGACAATGAAGTGACGATCTTCAACCAGTATGGCGACGTGGTATTTCACGCGCAACCGTATGAAAATGACTGGAAAGGCACGTACAACGGCCAGGAATTGCCCGCAGGCACATATTTCTATGTGGTGAAATTTAATGGAGATACCAAACCCGTTTCCGGGTTTTTGCAAATCCAGCGGTAAAAAAAACTTTTATACTTCCTGACTGCCCGTCATATCCAAAACCCGATTTATGATGAAAAAAATTTACTATACCATTATGCTGATTGCCGCCGGGTATTCGGCCGGCGCGCAACAGGAACCGCAGTATACGCAGTTCATGTTCAATAAGTTGGCGTATAATCCGGCATACGCAGGCTCTTTCGAATCGCCTACACTCACTGCGATATACCGCAACCAGTGGATGGGGCTCGAAGGCGCTCCCAAAACGCAGGTTATTTCCTACAACCAACGCGCTGCGGGCAATCGTGTCGGTATCGGCGGGCACCTGGCCCGAAACACCATAGGAATCACCAAAACGCTGACCTTTAACGTCGACTACGCCTATCGGGTGCCGATGCGGCGCGGATACCTGAGCGTTGGACTGCAACCCAGCATCCGGCATATGTACCAGGACTGGACCGATCCACGCCTTAATCCTTCGCAGAAATTTGATATCGCCATTCCGACCGAGCCGAAAACCAAAATTATCGCCAATGTCGGTTTCGGCGTTTTTTACTCCGGTTATAAATGGTTTGCAGGGGTGGCATCTCCACGCCTGATCAACAACAGCATCGATTTTGCCGATTTCGGCGGCGAACTCTCCCGCGAGGTGCGCCACCTGAACGCCATGGGTGGCATGTCTTTTGATATTACAAAAGATTTTACCCTGACTCCGCAATTATTGCTGAAATACGTGTTCAACGCTCCCTTCGACGCCGATGTCAATATCAGCGCGATGGTTAAGGAAAAATTCTATACCGGTCTTACATACAGAACCGGTGGAGATACCAACGGGACCGGGGAAAGCGTTGATGCCTTATTCGGGGTGCAGGCGACGGAAAATCTTTTTTTGTGTCTTTCCTACGACATCGGACTGACGCGCCTCCGCAAATACAACAACGGCTCGCTGGAAGCCACGGTGCGCTGGTGGTTCAACCCGCCGGCGCCGGATGACACAAAAAAAGTGGACCCCGTCCGGCCCTGGTAATTATTCATCCGTAAATTAACAAACGAATTGAAGATGTTGCGCAAACTAATCCTGCTTTTCCCGCTTCTTTTATTGATCGCTTTCGCCAACCTTTCGGCACAGCAGTCATCCAAAAGCAAATCAAAAGACCGCTTTCGCGAGAAAGACGACCGGCGTTACCCGGTACGTGTGCTGAATGCCGATGAAATCAACGAAACAGGGTCCGACTATGCCCCGGCATATTACAAAGAAGGGATCATGTTCGTATCGAGCCGCGCCAAAAACGGCCCCCGCGACCCGAAATCGGGTGAAACGTACTCCGAACTTTTTTATGCTTTTTTAGACTACAACGGCGATCCCTCGTTTCCGCAGAAATTCGAATTCAACGAATTGAAAAAATCGAGTTTCCACGAAGGTCCGGTTTGTTTCTCCCGGGATAACAAAACGGCCTACATGACCCGGAACAACAACAAAGACGGCGTGGTGAAAGCCAATAAAAGCGGCCAGTCGACGCTCAAAATATACGAATCGCACTATGGCCGGCCCGACTGGACCCGACCGGCCGAATTGCCTTTTAATGAGGACGACTACTCCTGCATGCACCCCAGCGTCAGCGCCGACGGCACCAAACTTTTCTTCGCTTCCGATATGCCCGGCGGTTATGGCGGCTACGACATTTATTATGTGGAACGCATCGGCAGCGAATGGGGCGCCCCGGTCAATCTGGGTCCGGTGATCAATACGGACAAGCAGGAAATATTTCCCTATATCAGCCAGTCGGGCTCTCTTTTTTTTACGTCCAACGGCAGGCCGCTGACCCTCGGCGGGCTTGATATTTATTACGCCAATAACCCGCTGAACAACCCGGAGGAGGTGGTCAATCTCGGCGATCAGATCAATTCCGATTCCGACGACATGGCGTTTATCATCGATGATGCCGGTAAAAACGGTTTCTTTACCAGCAACCGCGCGCGCGGCTCCGGCAAAGACGACATCTACCGCTTCGAGGCCCCGCGTGGACTGGAAGGTATTGGCAAACCCGAGATCAATCCGGCACAAATCATTGTAACCGACGCAAAAACGCGGGCGCCGCTCCAAAAAGCGGCTATTCGTATCCTGCAACCTTCGGAAGACGGGTTCGTGAGCGGCAACAAGGACTTTTACACCATCGACCTGTTCCCGGTGCAGGACAAACCCAACGCGCTCAGCCTCCAGCTGACACGCCGGGGCGCCGATGATTTGGGCGACGCAGACCTTTACAGCAATGTGGAAGGCAAAGCGAGTACCGAATTTACCCGATACCACAACTACCTCGTCGTGGTGAGCCTTGAAGGATACAGCCCGAAAGAAAGGCTGATCACCATCGATACCGAGAATCAACTGACCCTGGAATTCAAACTGACCGAAGCGCCCGCCTGTCTGCGCGCAGGTGGTATGGTGGCAACCTCGGAATTCGGCACCCGCATCGTGAACGCCACGGTCAAATTTGTACACCGGCTCACGGGTCACATCGAAACCGTCCGGACGAACTGGAACGGCGAATTCGACGCCTGCCTGCCGATCGAAGGAGAATATATCGCCTATGTGGTGCGCCCGGGTTTCCGGGAAGAAAATTTCCGCGTGACGGCAATAAAAGGCGACCGTTCGTATAATGAAGTACGCCTTTCGTCGCTTACACCCGATGCCAGCATCGAGGCGACCATGCCCCTCGCCAACGGCATACAGGACGGGTCGGTCATTATCCTCGACCAGATCTTTTACGAATACAACAAGGCGACACTCAACCAGAGCGCTATCCGCTACTTAGACGCCTTACTCGAATTGCTGAAAAGGTACCCGGAAATGGAAATCGACCTCATCGCCCATACGGATACACGCGGCGATGCGCAACTTAACCAGGAACTCACCGACGCCCGTGCGAAAAACGCCCGGACTTACCTCGCTTTCCGCAACATCAACCCGGATCGGATCAATGTTTACGGCAAAGGTGAAACGGAACCGCGCAACCGCTGCACCGAAGGGGTTGAATGTTCGGATGACGAACACAAACAAAATAACCGGCTTGAAATCCGCGTCCGCAAGGTGGGCCGGATACCGAGGCCTTGAATCTATGGTCAGCGGGCGTCTAAATTGGTCCTTGTACATTGATAAAATTCAAAAAATGATCAATGTGCAATTACCAATTTTCAATGTACAAGGACCAATTTAGACGCCCCCAATGACCATAAACTTCCGCTACCAGCTCCACAAATCGTGTTCACGATTGAACAATTCGTCCTCAATTCTTTCCGATTGCAACATCAGGTCGGTTCCGGCCAAATAATCCATCAGCCGGCGATCCTGAATGTTGTTTTCCTTGACAACCGCTGAAGCGAAGTAACGCATCTCGAACATATCTTCCCAGGAGGTGGTGGAAGCGTAGTTGCCGCCGTGGGTAATCGCTTTATGCGCGGCCAGCAAGGGGCGGGCAGTGGGGTAGTGCACCCAAAACAGCGGTTTTTCGTACCGGAAATCGCCGTTTTCATCCCGGACGTCGATCAAGGGTGCAATGCCCAGGATACGGACGCGCAGGGAGCCCGTGTTGGCGTCGAAATACCAGGATTCTTTCACGCGGAACCGCCGCACATCTTCCCAGTTCAGTTCACTTTGCACCACCGTAATTTCTTCCTGCTCGGTATCCATATCAAACCGGGAAATGGTGTCTGTTTTGAACAACATGTTTTGGACCCCGTCCTTTGACAGGGGTTTGGAAAAACGGTCGTCGTCGGTGCTGTACACGGTCAGGTCGCCGTTGAGCGCTGCCTGTGACAAGACCATAAAAAGCGGCGATTCGGGCGCTATAAACGGCAGATTCATTTTTTCGCGGGTATCGATCACCCGCCAAATGCGTTTTTCCCAAAAAATGTCGGCTTCCCGGATATTCTGGTATTTCAAAACCCGGTGTTCGGCGATGACGGAGCGTTCGGTAATGTCGTCCAGCGGTGGCGAGGGCGCGCCGGGAATGGGGTCGGCGCCTTGAGCAAACGAAAGTTGTGCGGCGAGCAAAGCTCCGCCCAGGCAGCCCAATAAACGGACTACCCGCATTGACAGTGTTGTCATGTCGGTCGTGTTTAGTAAAAAGTATGAAAAAATAAAGGAAAAGCCCGCAGAAGGGGTGTAAACCGGGAGTAAAACATCTCGAAACTCAATACATCGCAGAATCGGCGCTCGGGAAAATGTTTGTTGCAAACAAAGCCGGATACAGAACGGGGCTTGGCGAAGGGGTATTTTTGGAGTTAAAAATTTTAACAACCGGCGATGTAGCGGGCGAAATGCAGGAGGGAGTCGAAACGGAAATCGATCTTCATCGCAGCCAGGGTTTCGGCCTCTTCCACTTTTCCCCGGATTTGCACAGTGCGCAAGCCCAGTGCCTGCCCGAATTGTATATCGGAAACCGAATCACCTGCCATCCAGGCGTTTTCAAGGTCGATGTCCGGAAAATCGGCCAAAGCAAGCCAGGCCATACCCGTGGCCGGTTTCCGGCAGCGACATCCGGCATCTTTCGCATGTGGACAGTGATAAATGCCGTCGATGCGCCCCCCCGCTGCCGCGACCGTTTCCCGCATAAAATAGTGGACGGCGGATAAACCGGTCTCCGTCATAATTCCTTTGCCGATACCTGCCTGATTAGTGACGACGATAATGCGGCCAAACTGCCCGGCCAGCAACCGCATGGCTTCTCCCAGCCCCTCCGTGGCAATAAATGCCTCCGGCGTACGCACATAATCTCCAATGGGGCGTACATTGATCACGCCGTCGCGGTCCAGAAAAAGGGTTGGTTGGGCAGCCATGCCGGATTTGTATTAAAAATCGGTACCCAGCGCAATGTGAAAAATAGGTTTCTGGACCACCCGGGTTTCGATCCCCCAACCGTAGTCGGCCCGGATGTACATCCCGAAAATAAGCGCGCGCGCTCCAAAACCGTAACCCGCCACCAGCGGATCGCGGAAATAATTGACTTTTACGGAAACCGTGGGCGGATTGTAGAGGTAAACGATATTGATCGGGTTTTCGCCGCCGTAGGGGTCATTACCCTCCCAAGCCGTGCCGACGTCAAAAAATCCGACGAGTTGGAAGTTGCGCCAGAAATTGCCCATTACGGGTTTTTTGGAAAAATACTTAAAAATCGGCACCCGTAACTCGGTGTTGATCAAGGCAAAAGAATTGCCGTTGCGGATGTTTTGCTCGAACCCGCGAAGGTTGGCAGCCAGCGTCTGGTAGGCAAACTCGCCCCCCGCCGGCACCGGGATGGCGTCGTTAAATTTGGGGAAAATCCAGTTGTCGACGCCGCCGAGGTAATACAGTATTTTTTCGGAACCGAATGACGTGGCAGCAGCCAGCCGAACGGCCAGAATCGAGCGCCGGTCCAGCAATTGATAATGCCGGGCGTCGAGCCCGATCACCGTCATAAATCCCTTGTTGAACCGGAAACTCCAGTTGGGCTGGGTATTGAATTCAAAACGTTTTACTGCTTCCACGAATAATTTCGCCCGCGAACCGGTTTTCAGGTTCATGTCTATATCGATGGTGTTGTCGTAAATGGCGGCCAGCCGGAGGGAAGCGCGTTGCTCCGCGTAATCGGGGGCTTCCAGCGTGATCTGATTGGTACTCAGCAAAATAGACTTGTCCTGCCGGATGGTCGCCGTGCCGCGCAGGCTGAAAAATGCGTCAAAAGGATAACGCATTTCATACTGGCCGAGTATCGTGTTGGTGCGCAATTGCAGCGGTGGTTCGTTCGGCGGAATCCCGGGAGTTGTCGGATTGAGGTCGTACACGATGGTTTTGCGGTACAAGGCGAAACGTTTGTCAATCCGGTGTTTTTTATCATCGAACCACAAATAATATTCCGCCCCGTTGAAGGTGGTGGGCAGGCGAAAACCGGCTTCCACCACATAATTTTCCAATACATCTTTAAAGTTTGCTTTGAGCAGGATACCCGGTGGCGGCGTTTCGAACTGCGGTGTGCCGGAATAACTGTCGAGTCCTTCAAAAAGCAGGTTGTTATCCAGGCTGGTGGAAATGTAATCCGTCCGGAATTTCAGCCGGTAAGGAATGATTTGAGACGGATTAAAACGAATAACGGAGTTATTTTTCCCAAATTCCAGGCCGGGTTGGCCGGGTTTTACCGGGCGGCGTGGGGCGGGTTGCATTTGTACGGCTTCGGCGGCCTCCGGTTTTTCTTTTTCAATTTCTTCGGGCTCTTCTTCTTCGGGATCCCGCACGGGCGTTTGTTCCTGTTTTTCAGGTTGTTTGGCGGGAGGAGCCACGGCAAGGTGTTCGGGTAACTGGAACAACCAGCCCGGTTCGATCACCTTTGCAGTGTCCGGCCGCACCACAACAGGGTTGTTTTCGGCGTCGGGAGTTAGTTTTTCGGGCGCCTGCGAATTATCTTCAATATTCGGCTGGGCGGGAATCGGGATACCCGCGTCGCGATAGGTTAACTCGCGGTAACGGGTGATGCGGGCGGGCGCTGTGGCGGAAGGGTTGATTTTTTTCTGGTAAAAAAGTGTTTTGCCGTTGCGTGGAATGGCTTCCACGAATTTTCCGGTGCGGAACGACAGGTGCTGACTGGCAATACTGCGATCCAGGTTGGTCTGGTTCCAGGTACGCGCGCGTTTTTTTGTAAACGGGGGCAAAACGTATGCTGTCAATTTGTGTCGAATCCAGGTTCTTCATCACGGTGTCCAAAGGCGCCAGGAAGGTAAGGGTTCGGGAGAAGGGCCATTCCCCGGGATTTTTTGTATCCAGGGTTTTTACTTCAGCGCCGTCTTTCAGGTATATAATGGCCTGATTATAAGCAAGATAGGGTTCAAGGTAACCGGCCTGGCGGTTGTTGATACCGTTTTGGTCGCTTAAAAAAGAAAATGGGTGCTGTCCGCGCCGATCGGGTTTCGTTCGTCAAAAAAAGGCGTTTGGGTGATGCGTACAAGTTCGTTGCTGCGCTGATCGAGGTTGAAAAAGAAAATATCGAAACGGCCGATCGGCAAAACGGTGTCTAAGCGTTCGAGGGAAAGGGTGTCGGTCAGCCTGTTGCTGGCGAAAAGAATACCTTTTTGCCCGTCGAGGGTAGTTACCGAAGCGTCCAGGTCGTCCCAAAAATCCTGGGTCAATCGCTCGGTTTGCCGGTTAACGGTGTGATAAATAAACAGGTCGGAGTAACCTCGTACTGCTGCCGACATGGCGATATCCACCGGATTGACGTATTCCATGCTGAAAACGCGCTGGAATTCGGGCGACAAATCGCTGTACTCTTTTTTTCCCGTGGCGAGATGAAGGACGGCGATACGCGGCACATCCCGGCGTTCGTAGAGGACAGCGAGTCGCTGGTTGTCGGGGTTCCAGGCAATTTGCGGATAGTTGTAATCGGTGGCTTGCAGGGCATTGCGCACCCCGCCGCGGAACAGGAGTTTGCGTTTGCCGGTTTCAAGATCGAGCGTCCAGACCCGCCATTTGCCGATGTCGTTGCTGACCCAGGCGATTTTCCGCCCGTCGGGGCTGATTTTTAATTGATTCAGCGGCAGTTTCTTTTTGTTTTTTATGGTGATTTCAGCGCCCGGGTCGGGTGTTTTGGTTATTTTTACTTCATCGCGGTAGCGTTTCCGGTAATAATCGAGCATGGCGTCGGTGGTGCGCCGGTAGCCGTTGCCGAGCACGTACAGGAAGCCGGCGTCGATGCTGCGGTTGATCCGTGTGAGGTAAAGCAGGTTGCTGATGGTGCTGCGCCCGTAGTGGAGCCCGATATAGTTCCAAAAAGCGTGCCCGGCAACACGAGGGTGCTCCTTGGCGATTTTATCGAAGTTTTTGTATTTGCCCGACTGGATCAGGTCGCGGAGCTGGTTGTCGAGTTCGGTACTCCATTCTTCGCCGCAATAAGCGGTCAGGCCGTTGGTGTACCAACCCGGCAGGTTGAGCAGTACGGCGTTTTGCACAATTTCCTGCAGGTTGGCGCCAAAAAGCATGGAGTTCAGGAGTACACCGGCCACCCCTTCCCGGATTTGTGCCCGCAGGTGGTTGTGGTCGCCGTCGAAGTAAACGAACACTTTGTTGCCCACCACTTTGGTTTCTCCGGCGCGCAGCTGGAATACTTCATCTTCTCCGATGTTGCTTTGTTTCAGGTCGGTGAGGTCGCTGAACACCAGCATTTCGACCTTTTCGGTCATCTGGTGTTCGAGCATTTGCTGGATGGTGGAAAAATCGTATTCGGCCGTTTGTAAGGCCGATTGGGCGATGTTGCGGGCATCGCCGTACCAGTAGGTGACAAAATTGGCCGTTTCATACAACATCCACTCGTCGATCTGGCGGTTGTACTGCACGCGGTTTTTACCGAAAGAAGTTTGGGACGTGGTTTGGGCCGGAAGAAGTGTCAGCCCGCAGCCTGCGAAGATAAAAAACCGTATCGTAAAGGTATAAAAAGCCGTTTTTGTCATAGCCGCTCAGTTGTTTGTATGCAGATGGGGGGCGCGGGAATGACGCTGCCTGGCCATCGTATTTCCGGGTAAAAATGCGGCATTTATCCCGAAAGACAATGCCTTGGAATGGCAAAACGTATCGGGAGGCAAAAGATTTTGCAATACCGTGTATATCAGGTTCTTCCGGCGAATAATCGGAGAAAATGGAGTTTTACTGTGCAAAACTCAGGCAAATATTCGTTTCCTACGTTTTCCACGTTGTCAATCTTCCGTTCTATTGCATCTATAAGTGCTTTAGCATCCTGAACAGAGATAAGGTCTCCGGTAGCGGGATTTTGAAAAATTAAGCCAACAATGGCTTTTCCTCGCAGGTTTTTGAGTTTGGGAACATTTAGGTTCAGGATGTCATGTATTGTTCTTTTGGCATCTTCATCTGTTTCGACGGATGGTATTATCTCGATTTCATCTAAGCCGGTTTGACGATAGGTCAGTTTCGTTTCTATGTCTGGCTGTAATGGTGAAAGAAAGATGATTTCTTCCCCTTTGTTTTTGTCGCAATATTGAGGATAGGAAGGAAGGCCAGAAAGACGTTCACGATTGTCAAGTGATCCACCATCGCAAGCAGCCAGCACATTATCATATTCAAACATTCTGGCCTGCCCTGTTGCCTTATCAACCCCGTTACGAGGGAAGAGGTGTTCGATTATAGTATTTTCCCCGTTTTTTATTAGTTGTTGGCAATAGCAACACAAATACCCTTGTTCCAATAACAGAGCTTCCCGCAATTCATTTTTTGAATAGTAAACAACGCCTTCTTCCGGGTTGCTCGGTTCATTCTGCAAATCGCTCCAATGCGTAGGATTGTTAGCAGATTTCCAGTCTTCAAATGCCGGTGGAGAAGGTTTTTTGCGAATATATCTCATTGACTTAGAACCTTTAATCGTTCCATCATCGAATCAGCCTGACGAAGTATAGGGTACTCCGGAGATGTTTGTTCAACGATTTTCCGGCGCACTTTTTCTGCTTGTTCGAACTTTTTTTGCTGTATGAGCGCGAAAAGGCTTTCTACCAATACATCAATATGACGCGGGTATTTCGGCGTATCCATGATCTCTTCCAAAATCGCGTTCGTATCCAGACCTTTCGGATTGCTCGACAGTTTGAAAACTTCACCCTTGTCGAGCAGAAAAATATCACCCTGATCCACTCTGCTCAGCACCTGCGGCGAGTGTGTGGTAATGAGAAACTGAACATTCGGAAAGGTAGCCTGCAAGGCAGGAATGACCTCGCGTTGCCACTTTGGATGCAGGTGTAGTTCGATTTCGTCGATGAGGACAATGCCTTCGCTTTGAAGAGGGTCGTCCAACTGAGGATTGAGGATAGCAGCACGACGGGCAATATCGGCGACTAAAAGCAGAAGTGCACGTTCACCGGAAGAGAGTTGCGAAAGTTTGAATTCTTCGCCGCTTTTTTTGATACTGAGTTCAAATTTTTGTGGGGGGGTTGAAAAATCAATTCCATCATCTGCCTGCCGGCGCACTTTCAACTCAGAGAAATTAGCATCAAGTTTTGACAGCAATTCAATAATTCCCCGTCGTATTGGTTTGAGTTTTGGGCTTTCGTATTTGAAGTCTTGCTTTTCGATTTTGCCCTGATTTTCAATGTCTTCTTCAAACCTGAACCATTCAGCAAAATCACGAAAGACACTAATGCCGGCGCTGATCGCATTGTGATAAGCCGAAGTTCGACCACCCGATCGGTTTGCTTTTTCAGTATCGGTAAAGATTAATTCACGGTTCGTTTTGTAATAAGCAATTACGGGAAGGTTGTTGGAAATATAGTTGCCGCTATATAAACCTTTATGAGGGAAGCCCTGATCTTCTTGCATTCCTCCTGAAGATAACCGATTAGATGTTTTATATTCCTCCTGAAAAAAAGCGCATTGTACACCAACTTCGACCGTTTTTTCTCCAAACCGAATATCATCATAACTTAGTCGTATATCTTCTTCCAAATCACGTCCGAATCCCAAGAAAACGGTTAACGTGATTGCAACCGCATCCAACACCGAAGACTTTCCTTCCGCATTCACTCCAATAAAAACCGCCAGATTCGAATTCGGAAACTCGATCGTTGCTTTTCGGAACCCGCGAAAGTTGTTGAGTTCTAATTTTTTAACCTTCATGTCACAAAAATAGAACTTTTGCAGTTTACAGTTGCCGGTATTTTGTTTTCAACCGTGATCCACCAAGTTCTATTGAGGTCGGTGAACTTTGTTGTTATCTCCTCCAAAACCTCCCCCGAAAATTTTTTACTTTTTCCACCCTGAAGAGTTACCTTTGCGTCTGCTTTTTTGAAAGCAAGTAATTTTTGTGTTTAAAAATTTGATTATCAAATAATTACAACAATATGGCTTTAATCGGTTCGATCCGTAAGCGCGGATGGATTCTCATCGTCCTGATGACTTTGGCCTTGGGCGGGTTCATCCTGATGGACATTATGCAGAACACCTCCAACTATGCCGCCGGCGATGTGAATACCTTGGGCAAAGTGAACGACATGGAGATAAAACGCTCTGAATTTGACACTTATCAGGCTCTTATCTACAGCAAGCAGGAGAATTCCTACCAGGCGAGGGAGCAATCCTGGAACTATTTTGTGGAAAATGCGATGATAAAACAGGAGGCTGAAAAACTCGGCCTCGGTGTGGACCGGGAAGAGTTGCGCGACCTGGAATTTGGCGACAACCTCAGCCCCATCATCGTTCAGCGATACAAAGGTGATGCCGGCCCCGACCGCAACTACCTGAACAGCGTGAAAAATGCGATTGATGGTAATGCACAATCGCTTCAGCCCGAATTCCTCGCCTCCTGGGCAGAACAGGAGAAAGAAATCATCAAACAACGCCTGGAAGACAAGATCATGGCGATGGTCACCAAAGGACTTTATGCTCCGAAATGGCAGGCCGAATCGGTTTTCCGCGAAAGCACGCAGCGGCTCGACTTCCGTTATGTACGTATTCCTTATGACAAGGTAAAAGACGAGGAAGCCGCCGTAACGGATGCCGATTACCAGGCTTTTCTCAAGGATAATCCACATCTCTACGATCAGATGGAGGAGACCCGCGTGATCAATTACCTTTCCTTTGACGTCGCACCCACCTCGGGCGACAGTACTGTGGCTTACGACGCCGTTTCCAAACTGGTTGAAGGCCTTCGCACTGCTGCCAACGATTCCATTTATGTTGTTGGTAAAGGTGGGATTTTTGACGGCAGTTACAAACTCAAAAGTGAATTGCCGGCCGCGATGGCCGATACCCTCCTGAAACTGCCTGCCGGTACACTCATCGGCCCGTATGTGGACGGCAGCACCTGGAACATCGCAAAAATTATTGACCGCAAACAAGTGCCGGACTCCGTTCGGGTAAGCCATATCGCCGTACAAGCTTCCGCCGAGAGCGAACGCCGTATCGACAGCCTGCTGACGGTGCTGAATGCCGGTAAAGCGCGTTTTGACTCGCTGGCCGTTAAATTCAGCCAGGATACCAAATCGGCCGAAAAAGGCGGCGATCTCGGCTGGATTCCACGCCCACCGGAAGGCAACGAACTCGCCAACCTCATCTTTTACAAAGCGGAAGAAGGCAAATATTACAAGTTGAAAAATGCCCAGGTGATCCAGTTGGTGATGGTCACCGGGAAAAAATTCATCAACAACAATACCGGCGTAAAAGCCGTATTCCTGAGCAAACGTATCGAACCGGGCAAAAACACCCAGCTCGTTGTAAAAGACCGCGCAGTCGCCTTTATCCAGCAAGCCAAAACGCTCGAAGAGTTTACGGCACAGGCAAAGCAGCAGAACTTTCAGGTGATGACCAGTTCGCCCCTGAAATCTACCGACTACAACGTGGGCGTGCTGCCCGGTGGCGACGATACTCGCGAAATCGTTCGTTGGGCTTTTGACGCAAAAACAAAACTCAACAACGTCAGCCAGCAGGTATTCGTCTTCCGCGATCCGGCGGGTGGTTATTTCGACAGCAAATACGTCGTAGCCGCCTTAAAAAGTATTTCTCCGAAAGGCCCGGCTACCGTGGCCATCCTGAAAGCGACGCCCGAAGCAGAGCAGAAAGTGAAAAGCCTTAAAAAAGCGGAAGTGATCAAAAGCAAGATGCTGCAAAATGCCGGCGATCTCGCCGGTATCGCCAGCACATGGGGCGTCTCGGTGGATACGGCCCGCGGCACATCAATCGCTCAGGGCGGTTCGGAACCCCGTGTGGTCGGAACAGCCTTTTCATTGGCCAAAGACGCCGTAAGCGCACCTGTCGCAGGCAACAGCGGGGTATACATCCTGTCTCCGATCGCCGACAAACTGGAACAGCAGATGCCCGCCGACCTCACGATGTTCCGCCGGCAGGCTTACACCTCCGCAGCATCCATGATGCGGATCAACCTGATGAATTCCATGAAAAAGTCTGCCAAGGTGGAGGACTTCCGAAGCAAGTTTTATTGAACTGAAAATATGTTCTTCCTGAAATAAAATCAGCCCCTCCCGGATACGTTCCCGGGAGGGGCTGATTCGTAAAATGCTCCTTAAACGCCTGCTTCCATTTTCCATACAAAGCGCAAGGGTTTCGAAAAAACGCAAATCACCGGATCAACATTCGTATACCCGCAAACCCGCGCGCGCCCTGTACCGGCGCATAATTATAGGAAGGGTCGAAGGTGTATCCGTTCGGATTATCCGCCGGGTCGCCGGCTTTTTTGTCGAAAGGATCATGCGGGCGCATGATGACGTCTTCCCGGGGGTAAAAATTAAACAGGTTTTTCACCCCCCCGTAAATTTCTAGGCCGTTTTTGCCTTTCCAGGTACATTGAATATTGTGGATGCTGAACCAGGGCGACTGTTCCGGGCGGTAATCGTTTGCAAACACCGGAAGGCGCATCGGGCTGGTGAGGTGCCCGTTGTAATCGAAGCTCAGGTTCCAGGCCCTGACGGGATACGAGAGCGACCAGTTGGCCGTAACGTGCGGGGTGTGGAGTTGCCATGCGCGTTTGCCCGCATCCACCGTGCTGACGTTCATGAGGGTAAACCCCGCGATGGCTTTTAAGCCGTTGGTAAAATTCCAGTCCGAATTGAGGGAAAAACCCGTGTTTTCGGCAAAACCGTTCAAATTCTGGTAAATGATCTTTTCCGGGTCAGCGTCGTAATCGCCGATGATTTTGTTGAAAAAATAGGTGTAAAAAAGCGTGGCGTCGAAGTTGATAAACCCGAACGAAGTATTTTGAAAACGGGTATAATTCAGGTTGACGTTCCAGGTGCGTTCCGGCTCCAGCGTTTCTGCAAATACCACCTGCCGGCCGCCGGTGAGCGCTGCATGGTCTTCGCTGAATACGTTGACCACCCGGAATCCGCTGCCCGCAGATAGTCGCAAAGTGTTGTCTTTGTTGGGATTGTATTTTAAATTCAGACGCGGCGATACGATGTGCCCGTGGCGGCGGTCGTAATCCCAACGCAGCCCGGAAAGCAGTTTCCAGTGGGCATTAAAGGACCATTCGTCCTGCACGAACACGCCGGGCAGCCAGGTTTTTTGCGGCGCGTTTTCCGCGCCGTTGACGTGGGCGGTCACAGGTGTATTGTCATCATAAAACGTGTAGCGCAGGCCCGCGCCGAACAACAGATCGTGCCGCGCCCCGGCTTTGCGTTCCCAGGTCAGTTGGCCGAAACCGATGTGCTGGTCGGCTAAGTAAGGCACGTCGCCGTAATAGCTGTCCTGCCGGTGGCGGTTCAGCGAAAAACTGAACAACACCTTTTCCCGCTCGATCGGCAACTGGTAATTTCCGATAAATTCATAACGTTTGGTGCGAATACTTTCTCCATAAATACTGTCCGTGCCACGCCAGCGGGGTTCCCACTGCATTTCGCCGCCGTATCGGTCTTCCCACAAATAACGCGCGGCAAAAGAAGCCAGCCGGTTGTCCGGGCGTTCGAAGCGCCATTTGTTGAACAGGGAAAACCTTTGTTGCAGCGTTACGTCGGTGAAGTTGTCGTCGTTGATGTCCCAACGTTCGTTAAAATGGAAGTAATTGGCACTCAGCAACATACCGGTTTTTCCAAATGCCAGGGAAGCGGCTGCGTCAGCGTTGTATTCGCCGTAAGTGGTGCCGTTCAGGTCAAGGCGGAGTTCGGGTCGCTCCGCCGGGTCCTTCGTAATGATGTTGATCAGCCCGCCCATGGCTTCCGAGCCGTACAACGAAGCCGCAGGGCCTTTCACCACTTCCATACGTTGCAACATGCTGTTCGGGATTCCGCTCAGGCCGTACACGGTGGACAAGCCGCTTACGATCGGCATCCCGTCGATCAGTACCATCGTGTAGGGCCCTTCCATGCCGTTGATGTGAATATCACCGGTGCTGCAAACGTTGCACTGCAACTGGGGGCGCACACCATTTACCATTTGAACCGCATCAAACAGGCTGGGCGTGGGGTTGCGCAGAAAAAACCGGGGCGAATAAACCTCCACCGGCACCGGGCTGTCCGACTTGCGCATCTCTTTCATCGTGCCGGTGACCACCACTTCCCGCAGACCCGATTCCACGGGAATCAGGCGGATTTCCGTTGTTTTTTCTTTTGAAGCCAGGGAAAACGACTGCCGGTTGTAACCCACCAGCGATATGTTGACACCGATTTGTGTGACCTTTTCCGGAGTTATCAATGCAAAAAAACCGCTGCTGTCCGTTAATGTGCCAAGTCCCGGAATATCGGATTGTACCGTTGCAAAGGCCAGCGGTTCGCCGTTTTGGGCATCCGTAACGCGGCCAGTGAAGGAATTGCCCTGAGCTTGTAAAAAACCGGCAACCAATAAGGTGTAAAAAAGTATCAATATTTTTTGCATGGTATAATTATATTTTTAGACTAATCTAAATTTAATTACAAAGGTAGTTTTAAAATTTTAAAAAACAAGCGGAGGCGGGCAACTATTTAGCGGCGTTAGTGCCGCCACCCGGTAAATGCAGTAAAATTTTTTGAGGTCCGCGCAGCAAACCCTATCATCGCAGCACCATATAAAAAAAGACAACACGGAAATATGGATGCATCTTTGAAAACACTGCTCGCAGCCTGCCAAAGGGGGGACTCGGGCGCGCAACGCCGGCTGTTCGAACAGTACAACTCCATGTTGTTCAACGTTTGCCTGCGCTACGCCCGCGACCGCCCCGAAGCGCAGGATATGCTGCAGGAAGCATTCCTCCTGATTTTCAAGGATTTGGGCCAGTATAAAGGAGAGGGCCCGCTCGGAGCCTGGTTGTGCCGCGTGACGGTGCGTGTGGCCTTGCAGCAGTTGCGGCGCAAAAATCCGCTTCGCGACGCGGAAGATTACAACGACCTGCCGGCAGCCACATTCGACGTTCTCCCGGACCAGGAACTCAACAGTGAAGCGATCCTGCACATGGTGCAGCAACTGCCGCCGGGGTATCGCGCGGTTTTTAACCTGCACTGCGTGGAAGGTTGGCCCTACCCGGACATCGCCACCGAAATGGGTATCAACGAAAGCAGTGTACGGTCGCAATATACACGCGCCTGCAGGCAATTGCGGATCATGCTCGAACGATCGCTTGCGGTGTTGTAAATTTTAAACCAACAAGTAGTACGGCGGATTTGCAAATCCGCCCGGCAACTAAAAAACAAGGCATTACGGAAGCAAAAACAACCCGTGCCACAAAAAAAATATTATGGAAAAGAAATCTCCACCCGATAACGGTTTTGAAAAGTTCATTCGCCAGGCGCTTCAAAAAACAACGAGGTGCCCGACGACAATACCTGGGCGAACATCGCGGCGCAGCAAAACGGCCGGAACAACTGGCTGCGTCTGCGGTATTACGGCGCCCGACTGGCAATTTTCACCGGGGTATTGGCGGTTGCCGTGGCCGGATGGCATTATTTCGCCGGAAAAACGCCGGCCAATCACCCGGCGCCCGGTACACCGCAGCAACATGCACCGGTACAAAAACCGCAGGCGGGCAACGATATTCCTTTGATTTCCAGTTTATTAACGACGAAAGAAGATATTTCCGGAATACCCCCGGCCGATAAACGCCGGAACAAAGTACCGGCAACAACCGTACGTTTTTTCGCCGAAGAAGGATTGCGTTATGAAAACCCCGCCACCGGCACCACGGTGTACATCCCTGCTCATGCGCTGACACGGGCCGGTGGCAAGCCGGTTTCCGGCGAGGTGGAATTCCAGTTGCGGGAATACCGCAGTCCGGCCGATTTTATGGCCTCCGGCATCCCCATGCATTATTCGGACGATCGTGGATCGTATTTTTTTAACTCGGGCGGCATGTTCGACGTGCGGGTGACCCAACAAGGCGAAGCGCTGCAACTGGCAAGCGGGCAGGCTTGCGACGTACGTTTCACTTCCACCCACACACTGACTCAGCCCAGTTTGTATTACTTCGACGAATCGGATAACGCCTGGAAATACCAACCGAACCCGGCATTTACCACCGACGAACGCCCCCCCGTGGTGGCGGAGAACACAGCCGTGCGCGACAACCGCGGGCTCCAGGTTGCCTGTGTGCCGGCAGAAGCCGGTGCTTCCAGAGAGCAATGGGCTTTGCCGGAGGATGAGGAGGCCGCCGTGTGGATACAGGAAGCCGTGCAAACCGGGCACGATTACGCTTTTGGGAAAAAAGCCATGCCCGGCTGGTTTAAAAAACACCCGGACTGGACGAACGATCAGTTGCTCGGCGGGCTGGAGCGAAGCGCCATTCGTTTGAAACGCCACAAGGATGCGGACGATATGTTTTTCCCGGAGGACATGAACAACCTGTTCACCGAATTGAAAGCGTTTAAGGATTGTTACTTTATCATCGACAACGGCCTGGGCACCAAAAAATCGTTTACCAAAGAGGAGTTCGATTCTTATTGGGAACGTGTTTCGGTGGTGCAAATGATGGGTGCGCGTTGTTACGTCTCGTTTTTTGGCAAACAGGGTTTGTTGCAATTCTACGCCACCTTGATCGGCAGTACCGAAAACGCCGGATTCGACGCCGATAAAGTGTTGGCCGAGTATACCCGCCTGCGCAACGAACGACAGCAAAACTTTGAAAAACAAGCCAATATGTGGCGTCATTTTCTCCGCATGGCTCAGCCCTTCCAGACGCCCGAAGAATGGTGTATGGATGCCACCACTTGGTTTAATTATTTCGAAGCCAACCTGCCGCTCATGCGCAAACGTTACGCCGCATTGAAAGAGCAAGGCCTCGGCGACGACCACGAACTGGCGGTAACAACCTGGAAATCATGGTGCAAACGGGCGCGCGACATCGCTTTGGACAATTATAAAAACAAGGGTTCCTTCGACCGGGCAATGCCCAAAGAAGGTTTGGCTTACGCGCTGCGAGTCACCAATTTCGGCACGTACAACTGCGACCAGATTTTTAACATCTTCGGCAGCGGCCAGGAAACGATCTACGTTTTAGCCGCCTTCAAAACGCCGGACGGACGCAGGATCGTGCCACAATCGGTCAGCGTCATGGAGCGCAACACCCGGCTGTTTTTCACCCTGCCCAAAACCGAACGGGTGGTGTACGCGCCGGGACGCCAACTCGATATCATCGTAACGGACGCCGCCGGGCGGTTTTACCGATTGCCTGGCGCCCAATACGCCCGGCTCGACTTAAAAAACCAACAGTCTCACACGTTCACCATGGAGGACGTGACGGAAAAAACCCAAACACCGCGGGAATGGGCGGATTTGCTGGAGATATAGGTCTGTTCAAACACAATATTCTACGAACGCACCTGTAACAACAGGTTTGCCCCGGCGGCTCATCGCTGCCGGGGCTTTTTTGGTAAAACGTTCACCGCCATTTATTTCTACCGGCAAAGGAGTTGTGAACCCCTGCCAGGTTCGGCATTGCGGACAATACACACAAAAACCCGGCGAAAAAAAGCGGCCGGGCGCCTTATTGCACTTTTACGGGGAAAGTCACTTCAAAATCGACATCGCCACCAGGGTCAGCTGCGTTTTTATCCGCAGGCTCGTGATGCAACAAAATTTTAACGGTACCGTTGGCAGCCGTGCCGGTGGTCCAGGTAGATTCGAGGCCAAACGGATCGCCGTTGTCGTCTGTGTTCAGGTTGGAGATCAGCAGCCCGGCCGTAGCGGATTGGAAAACGAAAAGGTGTTCCACATTTTCTTCTTCGATCTCTTCCGTGATGTCTTCCACCGGGTCCTTGGTATCGTCATACACGTGCAGATGGCAATTAAAAGCCCCGTTTACCGGTATTGCTATCTCGTCAATTGTGTTAAATACGCCGTCGCCGTCCGAATCTTCCGCTTCGAATTCCATATCAAAAGAAGTGCCGATGCCAATACCGGTCAGGTGCACAACTACACGGGTAATCACTTCCTGCTGGGTGCCTTTGTTGTCTTTTTTACAACCGGAAATAAAAAGTGTTATTCCTGCCGCTGCGATCAGCAAAAGTGTGGGAAGGTGCAATTTTGAGTAGTACATAGTTGAAAATGTTTGAATTAACAATGAATTTTCCACGGGTTGCCCCGTTTACGTCAGTCGTTGGGAGAATGGAGTTTTTTATGTTTCAAATCGTTCATTATTAATAATTTATAGGGAAAAACGTCTTTATTTTCCAAAATAAGTTTTACCCTGAATCCTGCATTCAGGCCCGGTTCGTCGGTGTAATAGCGAAAAAAATCGAGGTATTCGCGGTAACGGGCATTCGCCAGATTCTGCACATAGAGCCCTGCTTCAAGCGGTCGGTTGCCGAGTCGAAAGGTATGCGACGCTTCCAGGTTCAGGGTGGTGAAGGCGTGTGGAGCGGCTTTTGTCAATCCTTCTTCCGGAATCCGGTTTTGGCGTTTGGCGGTGATTGCGAGCAGCCGGATAAAGGTTTCGCCGGCGATTTCACGGCCGTTTTCTGTTTTACCGGATTTCAATTTCCATTTCAAACCGTACTGATAACGATCGGTGGGCATCAAGGGAAGCCAGTCGTGAAAAGTGGACGTTTCGCCGGGGGTATCGCGGCGGGCCACCCGAAACCCGTACAGCAGCGAAACCCGGCATTCGGCCTCCAGTTGCGGAGCGACACGAAGTGTAAACCCGGCATCTGCTCCCTGTAATACGGCATCGTCCTGCTGATAAAAATAGGCCGGAAAAGGACCGCGTATCGTTAGCACCGTGCTGTCGCGCGGTTGATTCAGGTAAATAAAATCTTTGATCCGGTTGTGATACAATGTAAGCACCGCATCGACCGAGGGGGATTCCCACTCCACAGTAAAGTTGGTATTCCATGCTTTTTCGGAGTTCAGGTCTGGGTTGCCTTGTTCGTAGGTGCCGGCCCCGTGGTGTACGCCACGCGCAAACAACTCGTTGACGTGTGGGGGCCGCCAGGCATACCCGGTGTTCAGTTTGGCCCTGAGCCTTGGCGAAAAATGATAAATTACTCCTGTGGTACCCGAAAGGTTTCCAAATGCGATGCGTTTGTCCAGGTTATTGGCTCCGTTGCCGGTAGTGGTGACGTGGTTCCAGCGGTAATCGTAGCGCAGTCCGGCTTCGAATTCCCAGGGAACCGGGAACCTGCGCCAGCGTTCTGCCGCCCACAGGGAACCACCCAATCCGAGGTAGTCGGGAATATACCCGCCTTTGCTGACGTAGTTTTGTTGTTGAATCGCCTGCACCCCGATACCACCCTGCCAGTGTCGGATCGGAAAATGTTCAAGCGCCAAATCCAGGGTGTTGCTCCACAACTGAAAAGTCACTTGCGCTTTGTTGCCGGTCGTCACGCTTTGGCGGCCCCGGTCATATTCCCGGCGCTGATTGTATTGAAAACTGTATTGTCCGCTCAGTTTCCAGACATCATTTATTCGAAAATAAGCCTTGTATTTCAGTATGTTATGCTGAACGCGCTGGCGGGGACGGTCGATCAGGTAGGTAAAGTAATCGGGATTGCCAATGGGAGTATCGCTGGCAATCGCCGCTTTCAACTGATCCAGGTTGCCCGTATGAGATGCCCTTAAAATACCGAATTGCTGCCCGAATTGCGAGGCGCTTACCAGGTGATGCCACCGCCCGTGACGCCAGTCGGCCATTGCGGAAAAATTGAGTTCCGACGACCCGGTGTTGCCCAGCCAGTAATCGGGCGCCCGCAGATTCCCGCTTCGTTTGGCCGTACCCTGCAGCCGGAAAACTACATTATTACCTTTGGCCGCCAATCGGCGGAAGCGGCGAGTACACCACCCAAACCATTGCTAAACCACCCAGGCTCAGCCATCCATCCATACCTGCCCGTTCGCGCAACGGCGCCGGCTCGAGTACAACGACGCCGGCCATAGCTCCCACGCCGTATTGTACACCCGCAGCCCCCTTCACTACTTTGATCTGCCCGGCCGAAAAAGGATCGATTTCCGGAGCATGATCGGCCCCCCATTGCTGGCTTTGGAGCGTCACACCATCCGACACGATGGCAATCCGGTTGCTGTGTAATCCCTGGATCACGGGTTTGGCTACCGTAGCGCCGGAGTTGAGCACCGATACACCCGGGATTTTTTTCAGGGTCTCACCCAGATTAAGCCCCTGGGTTGCCGCCAAATCGGACCGGCTTACCACATTTTCGGCTTGTGTAGGAGCCGGCGCAATGGCTTTTTCCTGAATCAGCACCTCTTTCAGTACAGCGTCGTGAACCAGCCGGAACTCCATTTCCGTATTCTCCGTCAGGCTCACCGCCTGTGTAAAATGGGCGCATTCCACATGGTGAATAGCCAGGGTATACAAAGTGCGTTCACAGAGGTCAGGAATGACAAAATAGCCGTTTTCATCAGAAACAGCGCCTTTCCCGGCTTCCTGAATGGAAACCGTGGCGAAAGTCAGCGGCAGCCCGGATTCTGCTTCCAAAATATGCCCGCGCAGGGCGATATGGCAATCCTGTGCCTTCATCGGGAGGAAGTACAACAGGCACAACCCTGTAAGACAGGCTTTGCTGTTCAGCATGATCAACAATGTGAGGCAGAAAAAACTGCCTGTTAGGAAAAAGAGGGTGAATCAATCCGCATTACCGGAGGAAGAAAATCTGCATAGAACCGGGCAACGCCGTATACAGCAAACCCCTTCCCGCCAAAAACCGGAAAAAAGACAAACAGGTAAGGAAAGATTCAAATCACCGGAGGGCCACGCCGCAATGTGGAGTCGCAGGCCGTTTTGGAGCCTGAAGGCGGCTGGTAAAAAACGGGCGGAACGGTGTCCGGAAGTTTGGAAGGTGTTGCCACCAATGCCGTGATCGTAATCACTTCCGGCACAAACAACACAAAAGCGCATAACGAACAATCATCGCCGATGTATCGCTCGTCGTGCAGGTGGGTGGTCTGCCCGTCGAAGGCAGCCGTACAAACGGGGTGATCGTGGTGGTGCCGGAAAAACTCGTGTATACTTTTCAACGACCAGGTCGCTGAAAAAACGAGGATCAAAGCCAAAGCGCCGAAACGCCGGTATGACGAATTTTTCGACAATGAAAAACGATTGAGACTGCGAAAGTAATCCTTGTAACGGACAATTCGCAACAATTTTGAAAATCAGGTTTTTGAATTCTCTGTATTCTGCAAATCCGGAAAATTCAGGTCAAAAAACGAAGCCCGGACGTGGGTGACCGGGCTTCCGGCCGCTGTGGCCGTGAAAAAGCGGGAAGGCCCCGCAGTATATGTTATTCGTCCATCATTGGTCCGCGTTGGCCTTGTTTCTCCTTGTGCCGGAGAATCTGGCGTTTGAGCGTAACAACGGATGCATTGATGGCTGATTCGAATGATTTACCGGTTTTTTTATCCATCATCCAGCCTCCCGGCACGTGGAGTTTTACTTCGGTAATTTTTTCCCGGATTTTGCCGCCGGTGTCCTGCAATTTCAGGTGGACTTCTGCTTCGACATTGCGATCAATGTAACGGGTCAGGCGGTTGATCTTTTTCTCGATGTACGTAACTAACTTGGCGTCTGCGTGGAAGTGTACGGACTTTACACTAATGTTCATCATACTCAACATTGAATTTAAATGGTGAATAATTTGGCTAAGGCTTTTTGGACTACTATAAGAACTACGAGAAAGAACGTTCGTTTATTTTTTGACCACCCAATTTTAGGTGTTCCTTTAAACCTGGACAAATTTTTTCACAATTTTTTTTCACATTTCGTCTAATTTGTCAATTCATTGTTACGTCTTAGTCCTAATTCGCCAAATAATAAACCTTGATAATGGGTTGTTACAAAAGCATTGAAATATAGAAACGGTACTGTTTCAAGAAACAACGGTTGAATTTTCAGACTTTTACAAAAAAATGCACCATGAGCGAAGCCGTCATATCCTCTACCTCGCCCACCCAACAAACTGCGGAGATCAGCCGCATTTTCCAGCTGCAACAACAGCATCATTTCGCCGTGGCAGCCACTTCGGCTCGGCAACGTATCGCCAAACTGCGGAAGTTGCACGATGTGATGTTGCAATACCGGGAGGAAATCACGGAAGCGGTCTGGAATGACCTCCGCAAAAGCCGGACGGAAGTCAATATTTCGGAACTGGGCGTTGTGAACGGCGAGATCCGCCACGCGATCCGCAATCTCCGGTCCTGGATGGCGCCCAAACGGGTGGGTACGCCGCTTGTCCTGTTCGGCACCTCGTCGGAGATTCGTTACGAGCCCAAAGGCGTTTGCCTGGTGCTTGCCCCCTGGAATTTCCCCTTCAACCTGACCCTGTCACCCATCGTGTCCGCCGTGGCTGCGGGCAACTGTGTCATGGTCAAACCCTCCGAATACGCCCCGTACAGCGCCGCCGTGATGAAAAAAATCATAGCGGAGTGTTTTCCACCCGAAGAAGTGGCTCTGTTTGAAGGCGACGCCACGGTCGCGCAGGATCCCTGAAACTGCCCTTTCACCACATCTTTTACCGGCAGCCCGGAGATTGGAAAAATGGTGATGCGTGATGCCGCCCGGAACCTTGCTTCCGTCACACTCGAACTGGGTGGAAAAAACCCGACCATTGTGGACGAAACCGCCGATATCGGCGAAGCCGCCGCAAAAATCGCGTGGCTGAAAGCCATGAATGCCGGGCAGTCGTGTATCGCCACCGACTACGTGCTGGCACATGAAAGTGTGTACGAACGCCTTGTGGAAAAAATCGTGGCAAACCTCGAACGGCAATACGGCGCCACGCCGGAAGCACGCGCCGAGTCGCCCGACCTGTGCCGGATCATTCACGAACGGCACTTCAACCGGGTTCGCGCCCTGCTCGACGATGCCGTGCAACGCGGCGCACACATAGCCACGGGTGGCCGAACTGACGCCGCCAGCCGCTATATCGAACCAACGGTATTGACAAAAGTGCCTGAAGTTGCCCGAATCTGGGGAGAGGAAACCTTCGGGCCGCTGCTGCTCGTCCGGCCATACCACACCCTGGAAGATGCCTTGCGCTACATCAATTCCCGCGAACGGCCCTTAGCCATGTATATATGGAGCAAAAATACGCGTAACATCGAAACGATCCTGTCCGGTACCCGGAACGGCGATGTCACCATCAATGATTGCGGCACGCATTTTTACAACCCGAACCTGCCTTTCGGCGGCGTCAATAACAGTGGGATCGGTAAAACACACGGGGAATTCGGCTTCCTGGAATTCAGCAACGCGCGCGGCATATTGCGGCAAAACCGCATCTTCCCGATCACCAACCCGTTTATGCCACCGTACTCCAAACACAACAGCATCGTGCGGACGATGCTGGAAGGTGTGGTGAAGTGGTTTTGAATACGCGGTGACATTTTTTTATAAAAAAGGTGCAAAATATTGACAGTCAATATTTTGTACCTTCGCGTGAAAAAAAACAGGGCGACCTCACCGGCCTTCAATCGGAATAATCTGGTCGAACATGAGTCCGCTCCAGCCTTCGCCGCGCCCGGCCATTTTGCGGCGCCCGAGCCAGAGGTAAGTGCGGCCGTTCATCCAGCGGGTGCGCTGGAAGCGGCGTTCCACGATGGCGCCGGCCCGGGGCACTTCTTCTTCTTCGATAAACAGCGTCTTTTGCCCGTCGTTGCGGGCAAGCAGTTTGCTTTTGGGATCGGGCGCTCCCGGCAGGCGCGCGCGTTGCAGGCGGACCTCGATATGGGTATCATCCTTGTGGACGGGGATAAAGGGTATCCAGTTGTCCGGCACCGTGGAGCCCAGCACGTAGCGGATTTTTGATTCCTCGTCGGCCGGGGTGAAGTTTTGCGGGAGCCGGAACAAGGTGCGGCGAAGATCACGCCCGCCGCCGGCTTCGGACGGTACGGTTTGTTCGATGGCCCATACCATATTGGCCATTTCGTCGCGCATGAAGTTGATTTTTTCCAGCGGATCACTTTCCAGCAATTTGCCGACTGCGGGGGGCAGGAAATAACGATTGCGGTTTTTGACTTCCTTCCCGCGCTCCGTCTGGTGGAACACGGCGAATTCCTGCCAATCCAGTTCGGGATCTTTAATGGCCGCTTCCACGAGGATGTTCATGCCGAACACGTCTTTTACCATAATACCTTTTACCTCACATACGGTGTTGATATTCAGTTCGTAAGGCAGGATAAACCAGTCATTGGAATAAGTAAGTGCATATTCGGCGAGCAGGACGCTCAGCAAGCCCGTCGGCGATGTGTCGATCTTGCCGAAATCCGTGCGGTTTTCTTCCATCTGCCAGAACCGCGGATGTGGCATTCCCGGAAATGCAAGCGGAGTGGGTATAAAGGTCTGTACCTTTTCTTCCGCCGCTTCATCGGGTGCTGCTTCGCCGGGCCATTCGTCGAAAGCATACCAGTCGAGGTGGCCGGAAGCGTATTGATCGGCGTTCAGCAAAGTTTTTTTGCCGTTTTCGGCGGGCAGTTCCAAAGAGAAATTGTATTCTAAGTGGTTGGGCACCCAGGCGGATTCGTCCGGGGCGGGTTGCTGGTAAAGATCGGCGTACCAGCGCATGAGCTCCGTTTGCAGGCCTTCCATTTTTGATTTATGCAGCGCGGCATTAAATTCCGGCTCGGCGCTCAGGCGGGTGATAAATAGCCCGGCCTGCATATCGAGCAGCATTTTATATCCGTCGGGCAAACGCCCTTTTACGGAAATGGCCATAAAAACGGCCTCCCGGTCTTCGGGGTCCGGCGTCGTATCGATCGGGTAAAGCCGGAGCAACAGGGGGATATAATCGTCCATAACTTGTTGACGGACAATTTGCAACGCATACCTGCTGATTTCGGCGCGTTGAAAAAGGGTGGCATCCACGGTTTCCCGTTCCACGAGCATTTCTAAGGGTTTGTCGATGTTGTAGGGGATACGTTGCCCTTTTGACAGGACGAGGGTTTGTGGCGCCCGGTGGTCGGCCAGAATTTTGGCCTGAAACGCCGTGCCGGCGTCTTCACCCTGAAACTCGCCGAGTTGCCACTGCCGGCAAAGCATCCACAACGGGTCGCGCAACTCCGCGCGGAGGCTGCGGTCGAATTCTTCTTCCCGCGGATTGCCCTCCAGGCGGTTGCGGTTGCCGACGGCGGGCTGGAGGTATTCGGGGATATTCGTTTTAAAACTGGCTAAGGCTACTTTTGAAATATCGGGCATGGCTACCGGAATTATTGTTTTATCGGATAAAACGGACGGATTTCAGGGGGAGGGTTTATTTTTTTATAAATGGCGTATACAAGGCGTAGGCGCCGGCTTTATTAGCGATAAACTCCTCATTGGCAACAAGATAATCGAGCGCGAGGTTGGTTTGCTGCACGTCGTAATCGGCCAGTGTCATGGGTAAAAGTGCGCTTAGAACGGGGTCTTCCAGCAAATGTGCGGGCTCCACGGCGCGTGTTTTTGCACGTTGCAGGGTGTCGTCGAGTACGCCGAGTAATACATCCCAGTTCCAGTGGGCATTGCCGGTGGGCTCCACTGCCAGCAACAAGGCCTGGGGTGGGGCGGCATTTGGCTGGTTGTAGTGATAGGCGATACCCGTTACTTCCTTATTGGTCGGGATGGTTTCGGTCCATTCGTCCACCACCAGCGCCGATTGCAGGTCGTTGACCTGGTCGAACGCTTCGCCGGTTACAGCGAGCGCGATGGTGTCGTCGTAGATCTGGAAGGGTTTCCCGGTGGGTTCGTAAATTTCCGGGAATTCCACCGCGAGCCAGCTGTCTTTGGGCCGGAAAGGGGTTTGGGCCGGCTGCATCGAAATCAGTTTGCCACCCAGGGCTTCGGTAAACATCCGTACGTGCTCCAGTTTGGCAAGGTCGGGGCGGACGTGTGCGGCCGATTGTATCCAGGATTCCAGGTTCAGGTCGCCGTTTGCGCCGGTTTGTTGGGAAATATGCCGGAGCAGTTGGGTTTTATCCCCCAAAGTTTGCTGCATATCCGCCGGGTTGCTGTAGCGGAAGCGGGGTAAAACGAGGAAATCGTCGCCCAAAACGGCTTTTGCCGCTTCCGTCAGGCGGTTGACCCTTTGGTGGACGTCGGTTTCGGCCAGCGCCTCGCCGATCTTTTTTTCGGCCAGCGCCGCCTTGTTTTTCATCGTATTCCAGGCGGAGGCCGCTTTGGCCAGCAGGTCGGGTTGTGAAAGCAGGGTGGGGTCGTCGGGAAAAGCCAGCGGAATGCCGAACAGGGAAGCGTCGCGGAGGAAATTGCCGATTTTTTCAAACCCGTCATCGGACAAGGGCAACTCCAGGATTTCAGGGTTGTTGCCATCGGCTGCGTAACGGTTGAACAGGTCCTCAAAAGTGGCCGGCGCGTCGGGCGGGGCGCCATTGTTGGGGTCTTTGTTTTCGATGTAAAAAATTTTGTTTTTCAGGTCGTCCAATGCCTGCCTGGCCCGGTTTTCCAGGTCGGCGGCATCCCAGCCGTAGAGCAGCGAAGCACTTCCCGTTTGTGACCTCGAACGCCCGGCAAAATCGCGAGCACTGGCTGCGCGGGCCGTGGTCACGAGGGTGCGCAATGCGCGGGTCAGGGGTATCATGTGGGCGAAGCTGCGGATGCTCAGGTCGTCCACCGGGTCGTCGAAATATATTTTGACCGGAGCGGTGGGAGCGATATTGGTTTTTTTGCGATAAACCTGTGCAATCCGCCCCTCAAGTTCGCCGATGCCGGCTTGGGCATCGACGCCCATAATGTACACAAAATCAATGGGATGTAGTTGAAGGTCGTCTAAAGTGATGGTTTTGGGTATCCGTTCCTGCTGATTTTCGTCGAATTGAACCACGCGGCACACCACCTTGGCCGGATGGCCGATACAACGCCCGAGCCAGCGATTCAGGCCGGTTTCCATGACGGATCGCGGCGATTTTTTGGTCGTCCAGTTGTTGCCCGCCTGGTGGCTCATGTCGGTCCGGAAATGCACGGTGGCCCGGTTGGTGTAAGTGAGCAAGCTGCTTCTGGGTGTTTTGAGCACCTCCAGTGCGGGTGGCACTTCGGCGTTGCGCAGGGCGTTGAGCACACCTGCCGTGCGATCCATATTGCCCTGGGAGGCCTGGTAGGCGGTTTCGGCCACCAGCAGGTCGTTGGCGGCATCGAGGGTGTCGGACAAGCGGGTTATTGCTTTAAACACCAGATCGGCGTGGTCCGGGTTCGTCACGATATCCGTGATTTTGTTCGGGTCCGGGTTTTCCAGCAGGGTAAGACCATTGATCACCGGGTAGGCGGATACCGACTCCTGCACTTCGGCTGCGCCCTGCTGGGGCACCGTGTTGCGCCGTACGGGAAACTGCTCCCGGAGGCGGTAAATATACTGGTTCAGGTTGTCAGCCGGGTTGGCGGTGGTGATGTCGTGCAAAGCGCGTTCGAACTGGTACCCGAGCAAGGCATCGAGTGGCTGGCCGTTTTGAACTCCTTCAAAAATAAACTGGGCGCGGCGCACCCGCTCCGAGGAAAGGTTGACGGCGAACGGTTTGGGCGCGTTCGCGGCCAATGGATAATTTAAACCGTGGTTGTGATGCCCTGCGAGCAGAAGTCCGGCGGCAGTGGCGTGGTTGAGCGAGGGGGTGTGTACGAAGCCCGCATTCAGTTGCAGTTTAAATACCGGCGCCTCGTTTTCCGGGCGCAATTTTTCAGGAATAACGCCGGGGGGCAGCGCCGAGCGGTTTTCTTTTTGCAGATCGTTCACCCAGCCGTACGCCCCGATGTACAAACCCGTGGGTTTGGCGGCGCGTTTTTGATCCAGCTTTTTGTAAAACAGTCCCGTTTGCCAGGCGTCGAGGCGGTAGGTGCACAGGTCGACATGGTCGCTGAGATGGCGTTCGAGCTGCGCGACAGGCAGCGCAGCGAGTTTGTTCATGGCGCTGCGCAGCCCGGCGATACCGGGCGCTGCGCCTGATCCGCCCAAAAAGTGGTCTGCCAGCGGCTCGTTGAGGTCCAGCCCCGGCTGATTGAGGTTTTTAGGCACCCCACGCATCAGCTCCCAGGTGGTGAGGTCCGGGTGATTGGGCAAAAAATTGAACAGACCTTTATTGAAGGCGCCGTGGTGAATATTGATGCCTTTTTTTCTGTAATATTGGAGCGTTGATCCGAACAATTCATTCAACAGGGCGTGGCGGAGCAGGATAAAAAGCAAATAACCGGGTGCGGCCTTGTCGCCAAAGTTGAGGTGCTCCAGGTCGTCTAAGTTATTTACAGCCGCGAGCCACGTGACGTAATTGCCGGCGGGCAAAAAACGTGTTTCCGAACCCGGCTGGCCATCTACCAGGTTCCTGGTGGGAATGCCGGTAAAATTCGGGTGCATAAAAAGGGTGGAAACCTGCGGATTGGAAATTTCATTTCCGGGCGCAAATCCCAGGGTTTTCAGCCACGCGATAATCGCCTGCTGTTTTTGCAGCATGTTGGTTTTAAAATCGGCATTGCCGCCCTGCGCGGTGGCCAGCAAAAAATCAAAGGTGCTGCACAGTTGTTGCCGGAAAGTGACCGAGCCCGCCTGCAAACCCAAAATCCTGATCAGTACGTCGTTCGGGTTGCCGCCCATACCGACGTGAACCCCTTTGGCGGCAGCCAGTTCGTCCCATTTTTTTTGCAACTCCCTGAACACTTTGGCTAAGGGCGTGTAAAAGGCGGCATCGGGCGCCCGGTCATAGCCCCATTGCTGCTGGTCGCTCGTCAGCAACAAGCCGTAGGGCTGGTTGCCCACCCGCAAAGCGGGCAGGGGGCCTCGCGCGGTGACGTGCCGGGTAAAAAATGAACGCAGTTGCTCCAGGCCCGCCTCGGGGATGACGGGCGCCAGGGCCACGCCAAAAAAATACCCCAATGTGGCCGGATACAGGGCCGTGTTCATGTCGATGGCTTCCGCGTGCTCCCGTATTTCCGCACCGGATATTTCTTCCAGCGCCGTTGTTTTTATGCCGAGCAGGTCCGCCATGATTTTTCCGTCGCAATCCGGGTGGTCGGAAAACAGGGATGGCACAGCGCCGTCGAAATAACCTTTCGGGAGTGAATCTTCATTACGGGTATAACCGGAGCCGTCTTTTTCCGTGTTGTTGGTCGGGGTGCCTTGAGCGACGAGGCGGAAGCCGTTGCGCGAATAGTGGTGATTTTCAATCATTTGCTCCACCATTTCCTGGCTTTTTTCAGGATCGGCGGAGAAAAGAATACCTGTAGCGAAGAGGCGTTCGATTTTGCCATCGGGGTTAAAATACTCCGGCTTCAGATCGACCCGGAGCGCCATGCCGTTTTGTTCCGCTTTTTCAAAATCGGTCGCCCAGGCAAAATCTTCATGTGGAACGATATTGTCCCCGACCTTTTGAATGGCCTGCTCGGCGCGGAACGGATCGGGGCCCAGGTACAGGGTGTCGGGCAGCGGCTCACCTTCGTGGGAAAACCACTCGCTGCCGTTATACAGTGAAACGACAAACTTGTCGGGCAATAATTGGGTGTGCGGAGGTTTGGTCCAGGGGTGGCTTTTGGTTTCGGTATGCGGAGGAAACTGGAGTGCCGAATCCGCTACGGCGAGATCGGGTTTCCAGTTTTTAGGTTTGGTTTGGCGCGCCACCCACAAGCTGCGTTGCGTGCCGTTGTATTCGCGCAGCAGTTGCCAGGCAGCCTGCTTACTGGCTTCCTTGTCGCCCGTCGTCATCCGGTTGGCGGCGGCTACTGCTTTCCAGTAATTTTCACCGGCGGTCACTTCCGCGTCGGTGAGCAGCGGCTCGTGTGTATGCACATGAATATCGTCGGGATAAATACGCACCCACAATTGTTGTTTGCCGTCCGGCAGGTCGACGAAGCGGGTTTCTATCCGTACGGGAAGGAACAACACCGGGTATTCCGCGCTGAGATTGCCCGACAGGGTTCGATACGCTTCCTGTTGGGGAAAAAGGCCTTTTATGGCGGCATTCAGCGTGTTCCGGGCCGTTTCAAATGCACCGAATGCGCCGCCCACGGCCTGCTGCAAGTCCGCAAAGTTGCTGGTTTTCAGCGTTTTTTGCGCGGAAAGGCGGGCGGTATATAATGCGTGTTCGGCCGTTTTGAAGGCTGCGCGCGCGTCTTTTACTTTTTTGAGTTGTTCGTTCAAACCTGGCATGGCAATGGGTTTTGCTGAAGTTTTCGGGTGCAACGAAGGGATGGATTCGGTTTACCGGGGGCTTTTCAAGTTTGAGTTTTGACAGGGTTTACAGGATTTGCAGGTTTAAGGCGCTCTTTTTACCTGTAAATCATGTAAATCCTGTCAAAAACCCAACTACGTCTTCTTAGCGTCGTTAATAACTTCCTCATCAAGCATTTCCGTGGCATGGGTCGCAATCATGACGGGGCGTTGGAACAGGATGGCCGCCATATCGGCCGAACTGCGGTTCCAGGCGCCGGTTGCGTCGGCGACAGTACCGGCCGGCGGGGTAAATACCTTGCCCGAAGCGGTATTGCCGGGCGCCAGGTCTCCACGAATGAATTCCAGCGGCTGGCCACCGAAGTTTTCCCACGACAGGTCGTTCCAGGTGAATTCATCGGGTTTGTTGGGATTGTAGGTGAGGTCCATACCAAAACGCGGCTCACCGGGCACTTCGGCGATGATAAAAAACCAGCCGTTGTGGTCGCCCGGAAAATCATCGGTTTCCTCGATTCCTGCCGCCTGTTCGATGGTCAGATTAAAACCCAGCAATTTGATGTCGGGGGCTATGTCGGCTTTATAAATCGGGAAAATGATCTCCTTTTCCACGGTTGTATTTTCGTGGATTTTGCGGATGCCACCTCCCATAAATGCTTTTTGCGCGTAAATAACCGTGTTCGGATATTTTTTCAGCAGTTCACCCCGGATCACAAATACCAGTTGCTCCGTGTCGCCTTCCGGATCCTGGGCGTTGTGTTTGCCGAGCAGCCGGTCCGGTTCCGTATCTTCGATACTCCAGGTATGAATGGGTTTGATGTCCTTTTTTGCTTCCGCATCCGTGGCGGTAGTGGCGGGTGTGACAAAACCGCTCATGTCCCAAAACTGCCGGAAATAACTGCCGCGCATGTCGGTCGGATATTCGCGCCAGAGCATCTCGCGGCCCATTTCGTAGTTGAGCCCCACGAGGTAGGATTCGATGAATTTCTGGTTGGTGCGCAGCAGCGAAATGGTATCCGGCGGAATGAGATGCAGGTTGGGGATCAACAGTTCCTGATCGATTTTCACTAAGTATTCGTAGGAAGGATCGGGAAAGTCGGGGTAGGCCATCGCCGGCAGGAAGTCTTCTTCTTCGCCGGGTTTGTGCAGCGGCGCAACTCCTTTATACTGAATGGTTTTGCTCAAATAACGCAGGTATGCGGCGCCCGGCCGTACGGTTTCGAGGGTGCTGTTGCTTGCCTGCGGTACCGCCAGCGGTCCGCGGAAAACGACGGTTTCGGCAAAACCGATCCGGTCGTTTTGCTGGACGAAGGTCGTTTTAAAATCGGAGGGCGGCGGTGGCGCCGGAGCGCGCAGCACCACGACGTCCGGATCGAGGGGCCCCAAATCAAAACCAGGGTCAAAAATGCCGCCGCCGAGTACATTGCCGCCGACGGGGATTTCTAAGCCGCCGGGTTCGAATATGCCCGGCCCGAAAAAGAAATTCCATTTGTCAATGACGGGCAGGCCGCCTGTAAAATTGGTTTGGTTGTAAATGAAATCTGTATCTAAGTTGGACTGAAGGCTCCATACCTGGATATCCTTCAGCGATTCCGGCCCGTCGAGGGGTTTGCTGATGTCGAGCCCGGCGACGGCCTCAAACCGGGCTGCCGGCGCGGCGGTCAGGCGGGCGTCGCCCTCGGCATTCAGGCCGTCGAGCAGGTTTTTCAGGCGAAATCCCGGTTGAAAATCAGGGAAATCGGAGAATTCGGGGTCTGCAACACTGCTCGCCCGAAAATCAGTGCCCGTGACCTTCGGCCGGAGCCCGCGCAGCAAAGCCGTCTGGTTGCGGGTGACGCGGCGAAACGGGTGCGAAAACACGGCGCCCGGCACCTGGCTCTCTTCTACGGCGTGTTTTACGGTGACACTTCCCGCCAACACACGAGCCGACAGCGGGCGCGCCACGGAAAGCAGTTTTTCTTCGGACAGGGTTTTGATATGTTTGTCGTAGACGCGTGTGGACACCTTGGCGACCAACTGGGCGGCTTGCATTTTGCGGTTTGCTTCCAGCACCTCTTTCAACTGTTTCCAGGCTAAGTCCATGAACTTTTCCTGGTTTTCCTGCACCATACGTACGCCGAACCCGGCGGGCACCCGCGTGCGTGGGTCGCGGTTCAGGTCGTTATACCAGATGTCGGAATCAAACTTGAAGGTGGGCAACACTTTTTTTGAGGGTCTGCCAGGTCTTTCCGCATGGCGTGGTACATGCCGTAAAACGGGACGGTGACGTAGGGGTCTTCGTCGGGGTGTTCAAATTGTTTTTGGTTGAGGTTGACTAATTTTTCTAATTGGGGTAAAAAATCCTGCGGGTTGGCGGGGTCGGGGAAAACGGAAGATTTGGCGGAGGGCGCTTTCAGGGCGCCTTCCAATAATAAAGGTGTCGCCAGATTCAGGCCACTCACCGGTCCGGGTTGATCGGCCTGGTTAAATCCCGGCGCAGAACAATCCATCGGGCGCATGCCCACCCGTTTGTCCATGATGCGTGGTTCGAGCAGTTTGATCAGGTATTCGAAATCAAAATTTGCGCCCGTGCGAAAAAACCAGCGGAAATAAACCGGCAATTCGTTGTCGCTGCCCGCACCCCAGGCGGGTTGCTGGGCGGGTATCTCGTTGATCGTCAGCCCCAGACCGGAAAGTCTTCCTGTTTCGTAGGCCGGCACCAGGAAGGCGTGGTAAGGGGTGTTGGCTTCCAGGCGCCGGGGACAGATCAGGCGGCTGAACAAACCGTCGGGATCGGTCGGGGCGTCTTTTTGCAGATCATCGAGAAAGTCTTCAAATTCCGTTTGCCTTTCCCGCGCCAGGTTGATGTGGGTATGCGCCCACAGGTGCATTTCGCCGTGTGGAGGCAAGGCATTGGTATTGAGTACTTTAATGGAGGGCAGGGGTTTGCGGCGTTTGGTGTCTTCAAACTCGCCTTCACTCAGTACAACAAGTGCCAGCCAGGGCCGCAGGAGGAGATCCGAATCGCCCACCGCATGGGCAGGGGTATAACGCCAGGGAAAGTCTTCGTCGTAGAACTCAATGTAAGTCAGGTAATTAGGCTCAAAATTGGTGATCCCGTTCAGCGGTTCGGTGCGGATGATCATATCCGATTGTATCCCGGATATGTCGCCGGGGCCCAGCATCAGGAAATCTTTGCGCTCCTGCACGTCAGCGTTTACGTTCACCGTGACGGGCACGGTCGCGCGTTCTATTGCGACGCCATTGGCCTTGCCCAAGGTATCGGCTTCGTTGATATAGCCCGAAATGCCACGTCGCGACCAGGGCAGAAACTGATATTTTCCGAAACTCATTTGGGTTTATGTTTTGATTCTGGTGAACAAATGAAATCAATGAATTATCAGGTTCCTTCCTTTTAGTTTGCTTCGTATTCTTCCAGTATTTGCACCTGCCCGGCTTTGTCGGGGTTAGCCGTAAGCCACTGGCCCATCAATTGGTTGGCCCCGGCCAGGGTATCGGAGGTCAAATCCGGGCTGACGACTTTCATGTCTTTCGTCCAGGCTACCACATACCCGCCCTCCTGAACAGCCACTTTTTCCGGGCCATTGAGGGGTGAAACGTTTGTTTTAACCCACGATACGGCCGATTTTGGAAGCGGCGCCGTTGCGCGAAAGGTGGTTGAAAGTGCTGAAATCGAGTTTGTTGTCGATTTTTCCAATTGTTTGTCGTCACCGGTGTAGTCCAGTTCGTAGTTGAGTTCCACCGGTCCGAGTTTTGTTTTCGGCGCGGAAATTTGCCCCGCATCGGCGAGTTGCACCCCGCTGTCCATTAATTCAAAGGATTTTCTGGACAGTTTTTCACTTTCGGACAGTTCCGTGAAGTGGCCCGGTGCGAACATTTCGCGCTCGGTAAGCAGGCTGCCGGCGTCGGACTCACCCAGTTTTACCCCCGTGATTTTGAAAAAATTGACCCCTTCCGGCTTGCGGTTGCCGAATTTTTGTATGGTGTAATTGAGCGGCAGGGTGCGCTGACTAAAGATCAACTGGCCGAAGGGATGGATAATCAACCTGGTTTTTCCTCCTCGGTCATCTCGCGCAGGCTGACGTGCAGGTTGTGGTAATCGGGCACCACAATGCGCCAGTTGCTGTTGTTGGCCAGTTCTTCCTGTAGTTTTTCCAGCAGGTTTTCGGTTGCCGTATCGGCCAGCGGCGGCGGGTCACCCCAGGTGGCGCTGAAACCGATGGTGATGGTAATGAACCAGCAGATGCTGAACGAAACTTCTCCTTCCACATGCCAGGGGGTCGGCCCGGAGAGTGAGCCTTTAAAATGTATGCCGAAGAGAATGCTCTCGTCGTGGCGGATGGCGAGTGTGGCTTCGAGGCTGATAATGAAGTGGAAAGGATTAAAAATAAACAAGGCGTCGAAGGCCAGCATGCCGTACAGGTTGAATCCCATCGGGCCGCCGGCGTAGAGTTCGGCTTTGGCGCCGAATTGTACCGAGTTGGACGTGACGGCGAAGTAACATTCCACGCCGAGGCGGGGGTTGTCGCCACTCAGCAACTGGAGTCCCACCCGGTCCATGTCGCGGAAGGCGCCGGGCAGGGTCGGTACCGTGGGGTAGTCGCGGAAATCGGGGTGGAAGCCGCCGATACTGATGCCGAACGTCGCTTGGCGGCCCCAGGCGACCACAAATGCAAGGCTGCCAGTGAGCGGGAATCCGACAAGGTGTGATTCGAACAGCCGCGCTTCGAAATAGATAAATTCGTTCTGGAAATCGATAACACCCAGGAAATTGACCTGAATTTTCAACAATTCGGCACTTTCGTTGGGCAGCACGGTTTTTATTACCCCGAGAATGACGATACGCGGGTCGGGCAATTCGATCAAAAAGCCCAGTTCGATGGTGATAAGCGTGGGCGTGCCCCAGCCGATTTTGCCCATCAGCCCGATCACAAAACTGCCTTCCTTGATCGGGAATATCTGCCGGATATCGCTGATGATCTGGTTGATATTGCCAACGACGTCTTCCGGGAACAGCACACTTCTGATGGCTCCGGTGCGCAACCCGATACGAAGCGCCTCCACATCCATCGTCCGGTTCAATCCCAGCAGGCCCCCCACGCCGATCAGCGTGAAGCCGAAGCCCAATTGCACCGGCGAAAACTCGGCGGTAATGAGGATGAGCAGTGAAAAGCCGTCGGAGCCGTCGGGCATTTTGGTATTGATAATGCCGATGGCTTTGAGGTCGAACAGACCTTTAAAACTCAGCTCCATCGAGCCGAAATATTCACCTTTGGCGGAATCGAAATAGAGGAAGCCGCCGCCGGTGACCACTTCTGCGTTAACGCTGATGCCTACGCCGTTGGGGGGCTTGAAGCCGAGATCAATATTAAAAGGTCCGGCGTTGCCTTTTTCAAATGTGGTATACAGGCCAAGGCCCATGTTGGCCACTACAACGTGCAGGGGGCCGAGGTTGGCAGCGGCGCTGATGCCCAACTCCAGGTTGATTTTGGGTTTGGGTTCCTGAGGTACAAACAGCCGCAGGAGAAATTCGTCGATGGTAATGGGGCCGAGGCTGAGGTGCGGGTGGGACGCGATTTCAAAACCGCCGCCGCCTTCGATGTGCAGACCGTGTTTGCTCGACCATTGCATGCCGAGCGACAAGGGCAATCCGTTTTTCGCCGTCGCCGAGCAAGGTTTTTACAAAGCCGTCCGATTCGCCGGTGCTGATCACAAACGCGAGGTCTTCGAAACCCTGCCCGCAGCAGCACTTCCTGTTCCGTGGCGGATAAATTAAGTCCGAAATCAATGGATACCTTCTTCAATTCCAGCCTGGTATCGTTGGGGTTGCCGACGAGGATGAGCGGTTCCGCCGGGTTGAATACGAACCCCATTCCAAATCCTCCTTCAGGCAGCGGTGCGCCTGCGTTCGGGTAGATCACCGTAAATTCACCGGGCCTGATTACCAAACCGAACAGGGAATTGATGTTGCTGTTCGCCCGAATGGTCAGATCAATGGAATCCGACAAACGCAGGGTTTCCCCGATTTCGGAAGGCAGGTTGGGCTGAATGATGAGGCCGGGTAATTTTCCGCCGTGCGCGGGCAATTCCAGGATATCGATTGACAATTCGCGGGTAGAGCCGCCAATATTTATATAATAAAAAGGTACCTTGAGTTTGTATCGAATGGGGGCTGCGGGATTGTCCTGGTATTTTTTTGCCAGTTCGTCATCCACTTTCGCGATGGATGCCATTAGCCCGGTAACGTACAACAGTTCGGAGAACAGGTTGAAAAAACGCTCCGATTTGAATTCGGGTGTGCCCCAGCCGAATATCCGTTCCGGCAAAGTATCGGGTTGGGAGATGATCTTCGGAATTTCTTCCCAAAGAACGCGGGTCGTGATAAAAGACGGCCTTTCTGCGGAAGAGAACACCTGTTCCTCCCTGATGACGCCGGTCATCTGGAAAAAATTGTAACCGACGGCGGCTTCGGCGGCTAAGTAATCGACCAGCAAGGTTTCGAATAGCCGGGCAGTTATATCCGGGATAAATTGCCCCGCGTCAATACCCACCGGGGCCTCGGAAAGATTTTCAATCGCCTCAAAAACGGCTTTTATTTTGTTGAACAACTCGATCACCTCCTCGAATTCAGGATCAGAGACCAGCGCTTCGAGGGCGCCGACGGCATCCGCCACTTTTCCGCCGAGTGCGAGGTATTCGGGGGGCAAAGAACCGGCCGACCACCCCAGGCGGTAGATAAATATCTTGAACTGTTCCGGGCTTTCAACCGCCTTTCGCAAAGGGTCCAGCGCGCGGATCAGGTGATGGGCAAGGGTGGCTAAAGTACCTTGGTCTGCCATAACTTTCAAGTGGTAAAAGGAGTGAAATTTGATTAACAGCAAGTACTTTCAGGACCTACGAGGTTATCGTAGTCGCGGTCGATGTCCGGGTGTTTTGCGGGGTTGATCTGATCCACGATGATGTAGCGGCAGACGACGCAGAATTCAAACTTTTCTTCCCGGCCACGGCGCATCTTGCAGGTGCCGGTTGGGTGATATATCCCGTTGTGGTATTGCATGCCACCTTCATAAAGGCCGACGATACGGGGTGTATGTTTTTTACAGGTGGGTACGGGGAAATCGTCCAGATTAGGCGCCTGATATTCTCTTACATCTAATATATCCACATTTCCGGTTAGCGGTCTGTTTTTTGATGTAAGGTATTGGATCATATCTTTCGAAACCAATTCGGGAAACGGGTAATTGGCATCGACAGGCTGGGTGGCGTCTTTTGGTTTGTATAAAACCGACCCGGCTGGAAAGTTGCCACGGTGTCAGGGTGCCTGATGATTACGGAAACGGTGACGGTATTGGCCGTGGCGTCGCTGCTGACAACTGTTAATTTGGGACTTAGCAATACGTTCTTTATCAAAGGTTTGCCGTATTCCCGCAAGCGCAGGAAAACTTCATCGTTTGCAACGAACAAGCCCGCCTGGCCGGGCCGGAGCGGGATGGTAAACTGATTGCCCGTCGCCGCTGCAGTTGCCGCCGCTGTTAGCACTCCGGCTTTAGTCATGCGGTGCCAGCGCCATTTGACGAGACTGCCGTCAAAATTGCCGGCTGCATTTTTCACATCCCGTTCCGCCTGTAGGTTTGCATATTTTTCCACCCTGTCCGAAAGGCCCGTATAATTGAAAAATGGATGAGATGTATCTACACTTATTTCACCATATTCATCGCCCAGGGTAAAAGAATGGGTAAGTTCGTGGATGAGGATATTGGTCGGCGTTGGAGGAAGGTGGATGGGTGGCTCGGCGACGACTTGGCGTACGGCACGGCTTGCCACATTGGGCGTGTTGTTGATCGTGGCGTTTTCGAGTAAGATCGGAGTTGCTGTACTGCCGTTATTCGAGTGGGGGTTGATATAGAAATAACCGGTTGAATTAGCTTCCCGGCCGCCATCTGAATTAACAATGAACACCATCAAATCCCAGTCTTTCCCTAATGGAGGGCCGGGCGGAGTACTGGCAGGCGCACTGCTGGTAATATCCCATACATTGCCGATTACATTATTATTGCTAGTGTCCTGATCTTTTAGCGACAGGATAAGATCGTTTAACTTGGTTCTGGTCAGGCGTCGTTCATTTCTGGAAAATATGTCCGGGTCGGATGTGGCTGCTATACCCGCCTGTGGTTTTCGGCCATAAAAATTGCCCAGCAAAGTATCTTTTTCCTCAAACAGCCGCCGGTTTGCCCTGGTTTTCCAGGTATCGATCAGGTTATTGGGGATGTTATCGATCAGGTTATCGGCTAAGGAAAGAATCGCTTTCCACTGGATGCGCAGGTCGTTGTTCGAAGTCGAAACCTGTGCAGGGGTCGGCAATCCGACATAAAAAAAGAGGTTTTTAATCTTCCATGCCTGCACGGTAGCCGCAGTAAGCGCGCCGGTTTGTTCCTGCGGAAATTCCAGCGGCCACGCTTCCGTTTGGGAGCCCGTTGGAAAAATGAAAACTTCTCCGGCCATGGTGACGCCGCGTTCGCGGGAAGGCTCAAAAAGGCGCCAGTAATTGATGGAATCGCTGAGGAGGTCATATGGCCGCGATTTGCGCTCCCTCGCGAGGTTTCGGACAAAGTTGTCCGTCATAGATTCAAATTTTGTGCTGTCGTCCACAGTAAACCCGTCAGCCAGAAAAAGTACGTTGGGTACGTCATTTAACCTCGAAAAACCGGGGCTGCTGCCCGTTGAAATCAGTTGTGCCCGCTCGGGGGCTGAGCCAGGCGCTCGTCACAGACCGATGTACGTGAAAACGGATATGCAGTGTTTTGGTTTCCGCCCCGAGCGTGACCGTAGCTGCAACGATAAAGTTACGGACGTTTGCGTTTACGGTTGGGTCAACGGTGACCACGCCGGTATTTTGGTTTAATGTGACACCTATTCCATTATCTAATGAAACCAATGAAAATTGAAGGGTGGCAGTTGGGTTGGCCGTTTTAAAAGCATTAAACCTTGTATAATGTGTGGCCCCTGTCTCGGCCACATATACTTCGGGACTCAATGGGTTGTTCGACTGATTATTCGCCAGCAGGTGAATATCTTTCCCTTCATATTGCCCGATCCATTTCAAGGATTCAATCATGGTTTTCAAATTTGGCTGTGAGCAATTTACCCCGCCATATTACAACCATTTTCTTTTTTGGGTACAACGGTGTGTGTTAAAATTCTCCGCTTAATCCACTTTTAACCCTTTTTTAATTCATCACATCCACGTCCAGCACCACTTCCAGCAGCAGGCGCAGATCGCTGTAAAACTCGCTCACCGTTTCAAAACTGGTATTGCTGGCAAACAGGGAAGGTTCGAGCAGGTCCTTGTCCTGCGTGAGGGCCAAGTAAATTTTGTCGCCGATGATGGAGAAGTAGATTTCCTTCTGCCGGTTCACTTTTTGAAACTGTTGCCTGAATTCCAGGATAACGTGTTGTAAATCAGTCGAAATAACATCCTGAATCCGGATGTCGGGTGTGGCGTAGGTGTCAAAAAAGGCTTCAAATTCGGGCAGCAGGTTATCGCTTACCCGGCGGCCGCCGAGCAGGTGGAAAGCGCGTTCGCTGCGGCTCAGGTACTTCCGGTAGGCGTCGGGCAATACCAGTACGCCGCCGTGCAAGTCCCAGCGTTTGTAGTCGCCGATGAGGAAAATGCCGCGAAACACATAATCCAACTTGCTGCGGGCCGGGGAGAATTCGCTCACCCGCAGTTCGCACAATTCGAACGGCGTTTCGCGTACCTGCCCTTTGATGAGGTCTTCTCCCGTATAATCGTCGGCCGTGGTAAATATCCGGCTTTGCAAAAAATCCTTTTTTGAAATAAATCCCTTGGCCTGGTAGCCGTCGAAATGGAAATTGACGTCGTTATCGATAAAATCGAGCAAGAGACCGATGATGCGGGGTTTGAATTCTTTAAAAAACACCCGGATGCGGAAGGCTAAGTAAGAGACCCACATCGCCATCGGAATCAAAAAAAGCAGGGTCAGCGCAAAAACGTCGATGTAGATCTGAAACGCCACCACACAAACCATCAAAAACACCGATAACATCAGCAACCGGATCAGCCGCCGCCGGCGTTGTTCCAGGTGCACCAGCTCCGGATGAATGTTCTGGTTGTAAAAAAGGCGGAAATCGTGGTAGGCGTTAGTCATAAGTCGTAAGTCAGAAGTCGTGAGTCGTAAGTCGGGAGCCATGCGACTCTGACTTACGACTTACGACTCCCGACTAAAATTTAAAGTTCAATCCCTTTTTGTTGTCTGTATTCCTCGATATACTCATCAATGAGGTTGACGAGCAGGTCCTTCATAAAAGCGTTTTCAAGCCGGGCGATGGCTTTCAGTTTTTCGAGTTTGGTTTTGTCAACCGCTACCGTCAGGCGTTTTTTGCCGGAAACTTCGTCTGTAGTAATATCTTGTATATCAACGGTTTGTCGAATTAACGCATCGAGGCCGCTGACCGGGGCGCGGTAGGCGGATGCCGTGCTGCCCGACTTCGATTTTCCGCTGGGGGCGGAAGCGTCCTGCTGACCGGCTTCGTATTTTTCGAGGCTTTCTTCCAGGGCTTCCTGGAGCAGGGCATCGAGGCCCGACATAAAATTTTTGTGCGCGGGTCTGCGCTCCTGTGCGCGGGTGGCCACGGCGTCGCCTCCATAAAAATCGCCGTGCCCTGCGTGGGTATCGCTGAACAGGTCGTCAAGACCTTCGGAAAATTTTTTCTTGCTCATAGGGTCGGTCAGGCTTCTTGTTCACGTTGTGTGGGAGCGGCGGGGGCGGCATTTTCCACACGTTCCAGGAATTCGCGGCTCAGGGCGAGGTAGTCCACGGCGCCGGGACTTTTGGGGCTGTAGTCAAAAATATCCTTGCGTTGCGCCGGCGCTTCGGCTAAGGCCACGTTGTCGCGGATATAGGTTTTGAACACTTTATCGCCGAAATATTTGTGGATCGTTTCCACCACGTCGCGGTTGAGCACCCGGCGGCTGTCGTACATGGTAGCGATTACACCCGCCATCTCCACTTGTTTGTTGAGGCGGAATTTTACCTTGTCGATCACTTGTTTGATCTTCGCAAGTCCCTGAACGGCAAGGAATTCCGTCTGGAGCGGGATCAAAACGTAGCGACTGCTGGTGAGTGCGTTCAGGGTCAGCAGGCCGAGGGAAGGCGGGCAGTCGATCAATACATAATCGTAGTCGTCGGACACCTGGCCGATCAGTTCGCGCAGGATAAACTCGCGCCCCGCTTCATTGATCAGTTCCATTTCAGCGCCGGAAAGGTCGAGCGAAGAAGTTATGATGTCGAGATTGGGTTTATGGGTATACGCGCTGAGTTCACTTTCGCCGCGCAAAGCTTCGTATATGGTGGATTTCTGGCGCGGAATGCCCAGTGAGATCGTCAAGTTGGCTTGCGGATCGAGGTCGATGAGCAGCACCCGTTTGCCGAGCTCCACTAATCCTGCACCTATATTAATGGCGCTGGTCGTTTTGCCGACGCCGCCTTTGTGGTTGAGAAGAGATACAACTATACCCATTGTTTGTGGTTTCGGGTTTGAAGGTTTGAAGGTTTCGGGGTTTGAAGGTTTCAGGGTTTAAAGGTTTAATGGTTTCAGGGTTTGAAGGTTTCAGGGGGTGAAAGGATGACGAAAGAACAAATGGCGAAATGGCGAAACATGCATTTCCACAACAAAAGTACAAAACTTTATCAAACAACATCTTTGCCACTCTTGCCGGCGGGCGGGCGATCCGTCGCTTTGTTTTATATATTTGTTCGGTGCATGTATGGGGTAAAAAGTTGATTTTCAGACCGGAAAACGCCAGAATTTAAAAAAAATGATTTTTTGCGAAAAAAAATCTTTGACATTTTTTGTTTTTAAAAACTCTTTGTTTTAAGTTTGCAACGTCAAATAAATAAAGACGCGAAATCATCATTCACTACTTCGCAAAAATTGCGCGTTATGATTAAGGAAGATCGTATAGAACTAAACAAACGCTTCATCCACGCTTTCAAGTTACTCGAAGAGCGCGGAGCCATCGTCAAAAACGACCGCAGCGGCAGGGGGGTTGGCGATGTCGCGGAAAAAGTACTGGGCAACAAAGCCTACGGCCATATCGTCCGCGCTTTTCTCAATCCCGACAGCAAACGGGTGATCGACTACGGCCAGGCACAGTCTTTCTGCCGTTTCTATGACATCAACGAAGCCTGGCTGCTGCATGGTATCGGCAATCCCTTCGGATTCGAAGCGCCGGGCGATGCGTTTGTCAATGATAAAGTGGGTTTCACCGGAGGTGGCAATATCCTGTTCACCACGATCCGGGCCTTTGCAGGCAGCACACTGGGTGCTGAAAATCAGGAAGATAATACATTCTTCTCTATTCCGGGCGTGAGCGGTACCGGCCTCGTCGCCTTCCAGATCGACGGTAATTCCATGGACCCCGTGATCCGCCACGGCGACATCGTCGTCTGCAAATCGGTGGAAAATCTCAATGACATCCGCGACAACGAGATCTACGCCGTGCGCAGCAACGGCAGCGTATGGGTCAAATACGTCCAGAAAATATTCAACAACCGCGGGCGTATCACCCGCCTCAAAATGATCTCCGCCAACTACTTCGACAACGATCCCTTCGAAGAAGAAGTCAACGAAACCACCCGTTTGTATAAAGTGGTGCGGAAGATTAGTAATGTTTGAGATGCCAGAGTTTGAGATACCTGATTTTCAGATGCCAGATGCGAGACCTGGAGATACCAGACATAGAGATGCCAGATGAGTATATGGCTGAGAATGATGCTTTTATCTATTCTTTGTTATAACATCCCATAATACCCCACAACGCATCCGGCGTCTCCAAATCTGGCATCTGGCATCTGGCGTCTCCAAATCCGGCATCTAAAAATCTATCCTGCTGTTTATTGTTTTCGGGCCTCCCGGCGCAACTGCCGGCGAGGCTTTTTTCGTACGTCGGAACAGACTTCCGGCTTACTTACGCTGCACCCCCTCCAAAAACGGCACAAACCGGAAGGCATCCAGAATATCTTCCTTGTACTCCGTCTGCGAAAGCCGCGTAATCTTGTACATGTACTGCACTTCTTCCCCGACGGGAATCACAAGTACGCCGCCCACTGCGAGTTGCTCTTTCAGGGCTTCCGGCACCACGAGTGCCCCGGCAGTTACTAAGATTTTATCAAATGGAGCGAATTCGGGCAGGCCTTTTGTGCCGTCGCGGAACAGGCAACGGATGCCGGAAAACCCCATTTCATCCAACAACGATTTTGCCTGTTGAAACAAGGCTTCCTGCCGCTCTAAAGTGTACACTTTAGCCCCCAAAGCGGCCAGCACGGCCGCCTGGTATCCCGAGCCGGTGCCGATCTCAAGCACCCGGTCGCGGGCATGTACATCGAGCAGGCTGGTCTGATAAGCCACTGTAAAGGGCTGAGAAATAGTCTGTTGATTGCCAATGGGGAACGGCTTGTCGTCGTAGGCGTGTTCCTCGAAAGCTTTGTCTAAGAAATAATGGCGCGGCACGGCGCCCATAGCCGCCAAAACAGCCTCGTCGGCAATCCCTCTTTGGCGCAGGGCGTCTACCATACGTCTGCGCAATCCCTTGTGGCGGTAGGTGTCTTTCAAATGAATGATGAGTGATGAATGATGAATGATGAATGATGAGTGATGAATGATGAATGGGGCGAAAATCCGGGTTTGGGAGCGAATGGATGGTTTTTTAAAGGTATTGAGCCTATTCTCTAAATATGTCTGACAAAACTACTTTTGATTTCAGATATATTTGCCGCAAAACTACTCTTCATCAATTATCGCCCATCATTCATCACCCATCAATCATCACCCATCATTCATCATTCATCATTCATCATTCATCACCCATCATTCATAGCCCATCATTCATAACTCATCATTCATAACTCATCATTCAAAAAATGGCAACTCCTATTAAATTCGGCACAGATGGCTGGCGCGCTATCATCGCTGACGATTATACGGTGGACAACGTAATGCGCGTTGCGGAGGCGACCGCCCGGTTCATGAAACAGCACAAAATGAAAAAGGCCGTGATTGGCCACGACTGCCGTTTTGGTGGGAAGTTGTTTGTTTCCGTTACGGCCCGGGTATTGGGCGCTTACGGGATCAAGTGTTATGTGGCCCCGGATTTTGTGAGCACCCCCATGGTCAGCCTTGGCGTCGTGAAATTGAAGGCCGACCTCGGTGTTGTCATTACGGCCAGCCACAACCCGCCTTCCTACAACGGCTACAAACTCAAGGCCGCTTACGGCGGACCGATGATCCCTTCCGACATCGCGGCGGTGGAAGCATTGATCCCGGATGTTTGTACCTTGATTAATTTGCCTTCCCTCAGCGAGTTACTGCAGAAAAAACTATTCCTGGACGCTGACCTCGAAACGATGTACCTCCGCCATGCGAGGAAAAATTTCGACCTTCAGGCCATCAAACAAAAGGCGGGCAAACTCGCTTACGACGCCATGTACGGCGCCGGCCAGCGCGCCGTGCGGAAACTGCTGCCCCGCTCCGTGTTCCTGCGGTGCGACTACAACCCGGGCATGCACGGCCATGCACCCGAGCCCATTCACCGCAATTTGCTCGACCTGAGCGAAACCATCAAAAAGAACCCCAAAATCACCGCGGGTCTCGCCAACGACGGCGATGCCGACCGGATCGGGATGTACGACGAAGACGGCAATTTTGTGGACAGCCACCACCTCCTGCTTATTCTGCTCCTGTACCTGTACAAATACAAAAACATGCGCGGAAAGGTTGTTTTTACCTTCTCCGTGACAGATAAGTTGAAAAAGATGGCTGAAAAATTCCACCTGCCGTACGAAATTACAAAAGTGGGTTTCAAATACATCGCCGAGATCATGACCAAAGAAGACGTGCTGGTGGGTGGCGAAGAATCCGGCGGCCTGGCTGTAAAAGGCCATATTCCCGAACGCGACGGCATCTGGATGGGGCTGCTGGTGCTCGAATTTATGGCAAAAACCGGCAAAACCGTCAAAGGACTGGTACAGGAGGTATACGACGAAGTCGGCGCCTTCGCATTCGATCGCGACGACCTGCATATCACGGAAGCCCAGAAAAAAGCGGTGATCACCGCCTGCAACAGCAGATCCTACAAAGCGTTCGGACCGTACAAGATCATCGGCGTGGAAGACCTCGACGGCTGGAAATTCCTGTTCGGCGACGACAAATGGGTGATGATCCGCGCTTCCGGGACCGAGCCGGTGCTGCGTGTATACGCCCAGGCGCCCACACTGGCCGAAACACGGGTCATGCTGGACGCGGCGAAAGAAACGATTCTTTAAATAGGGTTGATGAGGGTTGATAAGGGTTTATAAATGTTTATAAATGTTTATAAATCAACCTGATCAATCCTCATCAACGCTCATCAACCCGTTCAATTTTGAATTTTCCCCTGCTTATCGCCCGACGCTACCTGTTTGCCAAACGCAGCACCAACGCGATCAACATCATTACCGGGATCTCGGTGTTCGGCATCGCCATAGGCACTGCGGCGCTGCTGCTGGTATTGTCGGTGTTCAACGGGTTTGAAGACCTGCTCTCCGGCTTGTTCGGGCATTTCAACCCGCAGATAAAAGTGACGCCGGCAAAAGGCAAGTCATTTGCCCCTGACAGCCTGACACTGAGCCGTTTACGCGGTTTGCCGGGTATTTTGCTGGTGAGTGAAACGCTGGAAGAAATCGCCTTTTTTGAATACGAAGGCTCGCAGGATTTTGGTGTGTTAAAAGGAGTGGACGAACTTTTTGCCCGGGTAAACGACATCGATTCGACGGTCAGGGAAGGCAGTTATCAACTCTCCATCGACGACCGAAACTGCGCCGTTTTAGGCGCCGGCATGCGCAACAAACTCAGTATCAACGTTGAAAGTGCTACCCAGGCTCTGGCGATATACATGCCGACCGACGAGCCCGCAGGGGTGCTGGATAAACCTTTTAAAACACGTTTCCTGTACCCGGCCGGCACGTTTGCCATCCAGCAGGATTTCGACAACCAGTACGTGCTGACCAATCTTGCGTTTATGCGCGAAATCCTCGACGCGCCGGCCGGCACCGTCTCCGCGCTGGAAATCAAATGCGAACCCGGCGCCGGCGTGAGCGATGTAAAAAAACGGGTGCGGGAAGTGATGGGGGAGGGTTATACCGTCAAAGATTCCTACGAACAAAACGAGGCGTTTTTTAAGGTCATGCAATTGGAAAAGTGGATGGGTTTTGCCATCACCAGCCTGATGCTCATCCTCATGGCATTCAACACCATCGGCGCACTCTGGATGATCGTGCTGGACAAACAAAAAGACATTTCCGTGCTGAAAAGTATGGGCGCCACGGATCGCACCGTCCACCGCATTTTTCTGCTTGAAGGGCTTTTGCTTACCCTCCTCGGCATGGGTATCGGTCTGCTGCTGGCCATCGGGCTCTATGCCATCCAGAAAACGTACGGCATTATCACGATCCCGCAGGGATTCCTGATGGAAAGTTACCCGATCGCGATGCGTTCCGGCGATTTTTTACCGGTCGTGGCCACGGTGATCGGTATCGGCCTGCTGGCGGCTTTGCCGCCGGCGCAGCGGGCCGTGCGGGTGCCGGCGTTTTTGCGGGAGGAGTGAGCAGTGGCAGGCCGCGTTACTGCACCACGGTCTTCGCCGAAAATACCTCCCGCCCGCCGACACGCACCGAAACCAGATACACACCCGGATAAAAAGTCCGCACGTCGAAATAACCAATCGTACTACCGGCCTGAATTTCAGTTGTTTGCAACAGTTTTCCGGATAGATCAAATAAACGCAGTTCCGCTTTTTCGCGCAACAAATCACCCGCCTGCACCGCAATGAACTCCCCTCCAGGGTTGGGGAAAACGGACACTTTCAATGCGTTTTTTTCAAGGCCTGAAACACCTACTGTTGGCGTGTAGGTTTGAACGGATTCAGAAATCGCCTGCACTTTCGAGGCACTGCGCACCCCGTAAAAAGTGGGCCCGACTGCGTAGGGATAAGCTGAATTCCAGTTTTCATCTACCGTACAGAAATAGGCGTAAATACCCAGCGGATATTCCGGCGTGACGCAAAAACGCCCGTTGTGCACGTCCAAAACCTCCGGAAAAGAACCGCCGGCGTATTCGTAATCTTCGCGGAAATATCCGAGCGGGTAGGTTGCGCTGACGGCAGGGCCATCGGCCACGTCGGCGCCGTCGGCGTAGTGTGTACGGGTGGTGATATTGCGCAGTTTGTAACCCGACCGGATACGTGTGATACCTCCCGTGCCGTCGGCGTTCTTGTAGCCGTACGCCCCGTAGACCGGGAAGCCGTCGTAGGCAAACCCCAATAGCGGCGAGTGTTTGGTGCTGTCAATCACGTACAAACCGTCTGATGGGTAAAGATCGCAGACATCGGAAATCACTACCAGGTCGAGGTTGAACGCGGAGGGATTTTGGTGGTGGTGGTAGTTGCCCATGGCCGGGTGCGCCTTCGTGCAATCGAACCCTTCCCGCTCGGCGGGAATGGCATCTCTGTTCCAGGCCTGCGAAGCCCCCATGCCGCCGGGGCAGGGCGGATTGCCGGGGCCACCACACAACGTATTGGTGTTCGGGTTCCAGGCCACGCCGTCGCGGTAATCGAACAGCGCCACACCGTTGACAAAGATGCCAATGTTGCCGGCGTTGGTCGGGGTGGGTGCGCCGTCTTTTTTCACCGGATTGAGCGGTATTTTGAAATAGCCCGTTTGTTCGCTCGCCAGCGAAGGGTTGCCGTCCAGAAACGGCCCCGTGACGTAGGCCGGGATACCCGTGGCTTTTACGTAAACCCAGTCGTTGGAATATTGTACAGACTGCACGTTCGCCAAAACATTGTCTTGAATCGGCGTCGGATTGCCTTGCACGTAATGCCGGCCTTTCAATCCGGTCGTGTTTTGTATAAAAGAAGTGATGGCGGGGTTGGTTTGGGCGGCAGATTGAACGAGTGCCGCCAGCGCGAGCAAGGAAAAGAGAACTTTTTTCATTTTTTTAAGTTGTGAGACGGAAGTTTTTTCCGCCCGGGTGATTCATTATCAGAATGTTATAAAGAAAGATGCTGGTATTACTTTGGAAACGAAAACGCCGGATTGAATAAAAACTCCCGGTCCGTCAGCGTCAGAAGAAAGGCGGTCAAATCCACTTTATCCGCCGGAGAAAGTTCGATGCCAAGTTCGGCCGCCGCCGGAGACGTGTAGTGATTGAGCAACTCGCGCAGTTTTCGGAAACGCCCGTCGTGCATGTAGGGATGTGAAATCTCTACGTTGCGCAGCGTCGGCACTTTGAAATACAGCGAATCGGCAGGGTTTTTCGTGACTTGCATTCTTCCAAAATCCTGTAAAACGGGATCGGGCGGCAGGCCGTTTTTTTCAAAACCGCCGCTGGTGAACATCGGCTCGACATGGCAACGGGTGCAGTTTTTTTGTAAAAGGCGGTAGCCGTTTTTTTCCTGAACCGAGAAGCTGTCCAGCCCCAAAATCACACGATCGTATTTTGAATCAGCGGAAATCAAGGTCAATTCAAACTGCGAAAGGGCTTTTAAAAGCCGCTCGCCCGTCGCCAGACTGTCGCCGAAAGCCGCGAAAAAAAAGGCGCGATACCGCTGACTTCGGTTCAGTTTACGGACGACGTTTTCCAGTTTTTCGCCCATCTCGGTTGTGTCCGAAATTGGCGCAAGCGCCTGAAAGTCAAGATGATGAATGGCCCCGTCCCACATGAAGTGTCTCGACCAGGCGAGGTTCATCAGGGCCGGAGAATTGCGCCGCCCGATGCGGTCTCCGATGCCGTGACTCAACGTATGGTCGACGTGAGTGAATGCCGTGAACGACAAATGGCAGGAGGCACAGGAAATGGTGCTGTCGCGCGACAAAACCGGGTCGTAAAACAGCCGCCGCCCCAGCTCGATGCCCTCGCGGGTGAGTGGGTTTTTTGAAAAATTGTACAGCGGCGCGGGGAAGTGTCGGGGAATAAGGAGTGCGGCCGGCTCACGTGGCAGTGCGGCAGCGAGGAACAATATTGCCCCGGAAATGAGGGCGAAAAAGAAGCGTTTTTTATTCATTCGCCAACACTTTTTGAAAACAAAACCGTCTGCAAAACTGATTTTCAAGAAATAAACACCTTGCGACAACCCGTCGATTTCCAGCCTCGCGCCCGCTTGTTCTTTCTGGAAAACCAAACTTCCTTTTGCATCAAACATTTGAACACGGAAAACTTCATTAGCCTTTAAGTCATTTATTTTCAACGAAATACTGCCATTTGAGGGGTTCGGAAAAATTGAAACACGCTCTGGTGATTCTGCTGCATCCTCCACCCCGACCGAAGGCGTACAGAAATTGCCGGCGCCCACCAAAGCCGTCATCTCGTTGCATAAAAACTGGTAATTGGCCAGTTGGTCATCCGTCAAACTGCCCGAAAGCAGGTTGTTCGTTTCATAGGGGTCGGCGGTGAGGTGGTAAAATTCTTCGTGCCCGTCGTCGAATCGCAGCAATTTGAAATCGCGGTTGCGTATGGTTTTTCCGTTGGCGGGTTCGGGTGTGTCGGTGAAAAGTTCGCTGAATGCCCAGGGGCGCACCTCGGTCGACGTGTTTTTCAAAACAGGCAACAGGCTGCGGCTGTCCACGGGTTTGCCGGGCGGGATTTGCGACTGCCAATCCGCGTGGCCGAAAAGTTCCAAAATTGTGGCGAACAAATCCACGGTGTTCACCAGCGCGTCACTGGTCCGCCCGGGAAGCTCCACCGAAGGCCCGGCGATGATGAACGGGACGTGCAAGCCGTAGTGGTAAATGGTTTCCTTTCCATGCCCGGCAACGGGAATTTGGTTGGTCGGGGCAGCGTTGCCGTTGTCGCCTATGAAGATAAAATCCGTGTTGTCAAACTGCCCGTGCACCATCAGGGAATCAAAAATGCGCCCGATTTCAGTATCCAAGGCCTCGACGGAGGCGCGGAAATAGAGTTTGCGGTTTTGCATGATGTGTTGCGCCGTACCGGGCAGGTTGTCGAACGAGTGCAGGTCAAGCGGTGGCAAATGGTAGGGCGCGTGCGGCGCATTGAAGGCCAACCACAGGAAAAATGGCTTTACGGAATTGTTTTTCACCCAGTCGATGGCATCGCCGGCGGTTTCGGTAGTGGCGTAGTTGCTGACGGTTGCCGAAACGCCGTTGGTGACCTTCGTCCAGTTGAAATAATCCTGCAGAGCCCCGATGAATGGCCCCTCAAAATGATCGTAGCCAAGCAAATTCGGGTTGTCCAGGTTGGAGGCGGGCATGGGGCTGTGCAGGTGCCATTTGCCGATGTTGGCTTTCGCAAATTCACCGGGTTGCCAGTTTTCGAGCAACTGGGGTATAGTCATTTCGTCGAGGTCCAACGCGCCCGAACCTGCGCCGACGATGCCGCCTACGCCCGTTCGGAAGCTGTACCGACCCGTCAACATACCCGCCCGGGTGGCGGAACAAACGGGGTTCGACCAGGCATTGGTGAAACGAACGCCCCGCGAAAGCAGCGACCGGATGTTCGGCATGGCGGAGGTGTCCATGTGATCTTCATAAAAACCGAGGTAATCGGTACCGAGGTCGTCGGCAATGATGAGCACGACGTTGCGCTGCGCCGTGGCGGCGAAGGCAATCAAAAACAAAACGGAAGCGAGCAGATTTTTTTTCATCAGGCTTATTTGTTGAAAACATGTCGTTTAGAGATTAATCTTTTGAAAAAGTTTAATCCCGATCCGGAGCAAAGTGAAAACCGGCAGCCAAAACATCCATCAGCCGCACCGCCTCCATGCCTGGCGACATGATGCCCGGTTTTTGGGCCCAGTCCACGGATTGGAAAAATGGCGCGAAGTCGAAGTTGATCCGGGAGTTTCCCGTTTTTGAAAAAGGCAGAACGACCCTTCGAACGGTTTGAAAAGGCGGCAAAAAACCACCCAGGTGAAACGCAAACAAACCCGCGCGGGCAGGGCATCGGGAGGAAAATCCTTCCAGTTTAAGGTTGATGTAGCCACTTTGCCAGGTCCAGAACATCCCGCGCGCGGGGTCGAGGTCGCCGCCCATGACGCCCGCGGCGTTGGTCAGGCTGTCGGTGCCAAGATCAAAACACAAGCTGTCGAAAGTTGCTTTTTCCGGAAAATTAAACACGAGGGCGAGCGATTTTTCATCCTCCAGGTCGATCAGGCGATAGGTTTTTTCGGCAAAAACCACGTTCCCCTTTTTCCGGAACTCGAAGTTGCCGAGGTAGAATTTCAGGGTTTGAACAGCGAGCGTGTCGCCGTTTTCGCCGCGGAAGGCTTGCTCCAAAACGATTTTTTTTCCGGAAAAAACGGGCTGAACATGCAGGCTGAACGGCTGTGAAAAACCGATGGCAGGGTAGATTACCCAGCCAATCAGTAATGCCGGGCGCCAAAAAGCAGGGCATACCTTTATCGAATTGAAAACAAGATGCCGGTGTTCCTGGTAAATCGCCTCAAAATTGGTCATAACAGGCGTACGATGGACGATTTGATAACGCCGGCCTGATATGCCGGGTTTTAGGCTAAACAACAACAAACCCTAATTCCTCACCCCGCTATTCCCTTCAAAAAAATAACTGTACCCCCTGAATATCGGCCCGAACACCCGGTCCTGGATCAGCAAAAAACTGTTTTTGTCCACTTCCGCAAAGTAGCGGTCGACGTATTGCCGGCCTTCACGTGTTTCCAGCACCTGCACCGGCCAAAAGCGCACCTGTTTTTGTTCGCCGCCCGTTTTTTGCAACGTAACAATGGCAAAGGGCACGAGTGAGACCACCGAATCGCGCAGGGGATTGGTGGTTTCAAAACCTTCCGCGCCGAGTTTTTCGAAGGCCAGAATATACGCTTCGGGCACCCCTTTCCGCTGCGGCCGGTCGATCACCTGCGTGGTGCTGTAAAAAGGTTTTATCGCATATTCCGCTTCTTTGACCTTTTCCAGCCGGAACGATTCACTTTTCATTTGCGGGTATTCCACCGTTATGGAGGCTATTTCTTCCGGTTTTTCGGAAAAAATATGCCGGTCGGACCAGTCGTCGTCGCCCAGCAAATAGCGCACCCGCACCTGCCCGACGAAGGACGGTATATTGACGACATAGGGTTGGTCGGCATCTTCCATGATCATAAAGTGCCTTGTTCGTCGTTTGTGACGCCGCCTACGTAATAACTTTTCATCTTTTTCCCGTCTTTGTCATAAATCTCCACCTTGATTCCTTCCGCAGCCAAGCTGTTGATCATACTTTTTTCAGCGGCTTTGGGCGGGATGTACCAAACGTTGATCTTTCCAATTGTTTCCAGCAGGGAATTTATGGCGGTAGGGCGGGCCCGGCTTTTACCGTTGTAAAGCCAGTAACCTTCCTTACGTTCGAGGGTCGCTGTTTGGCCGTTGCGGTCGGCGAGAAATATCTTGCAGATGTCGCCGGTATTCGGCACTGCAAATTCCATATCCCACGAATTCCGGCTGCCGGACTGCGCATTTTTATTCAGCGCATACCACGCGCCACCACCCAACAGAAGAAACAGGACTGCCAATAGCAGGGTTCTTTTCATACGTGCAACGAGTTAGCCTTCCCTTTAGCCGCCGTTTAAAAACAGGCGGACGAGTACCGGGGGAATGTTTGAAAAAAGGTTGATCCGGAAAAGTACACAGGAAGGATGGGCCTTCGAAGGGATGATTCGGATGCAAAAGAACAAATTTTACGGGAATCCATAAAAAAAGTCTGCCCCGCATTGCGCGGAGCAGACACATCAAAACAAAACGAAAAACCAACTTTTACTTTAGGCTTGTTATTGGGTGCGCGTCTGAAGGCGCACCGGTACTTCTTTCTCTTCACCATCCCGCAGAATCGTCAGCGTCACGGATTCACCTAACTTAGAACGGCTGACCATCTCAATCAGTTCCGAAGTGTTTGTCACGTTTTTGCCATTTATCTTGGTCACGATATCTTTCGGTTTGATGCCCGATTTTCCGGCGGAACCATCGGGGTATACTTTCATCACCGCCACGCCCTGCGAATAGTTGACCCCCAGTTTGTTGGCGAGGTACGAGTCCATCGGGGCGATATCCACACCCAGGTACGGGCGGCGGTATTCGCCGTATTTGATCAGGTCGTCGGAGATACGTTTCACGAGGTTGACCGGGATCGCAAAGGAATAACCGGCAAAAACCCCCGTCGGGGTGGCAATGGCCGAGTTGATGCCGATCAGGCGTCCGTTCACGTCCACCAAAGCCCCGCCGGAGTTGCCGGGGTTGACGGCAGCGTCGGTCTGGATAAACGACTCGATGGCCTTGCCGCCTTTGATGATATTGATATCGCGGCCTTTGGCGCTGATAATACCCGCAGTCACCGTTGAGGTCAGGTCAAAAGGATTACCTACTGCCAGCGCCCATTCACCCACTTTTACGTCGTCGGAGTTGCCGATTTCGATAGCCGGCAGGTCATTGGCGTCAATTTTGATCACCGCCATATCCGTATTTTCATCACGACCCACGAGGCGCGCCTTGAATTCGCGGTTGTCGTGCAGGGTCACTTCAAATTCGTCGGCAAAAGCGACCACGTGGTTGTTGGTCAGAATATAGCCGTCTTCTGTATAAATCACGCCCGAACCTGTGCCCGAACGCGGTTGCGGCTGAACGTCGAAACTGCGGCCGAAAAAATATTCGAAAGGATCGGTGTAGCGTTGTTCGCGCTGGCGTTGAAGCGCCAGTTGCTGACTCTCGGAAGCCTTGATGTGCACCACAGCGGGCATCGATTTTTCCGCGGCTTTTGTAAAGTCGAAAGGCACGGGGGCGCCGCCGTAATTGACCTGGCGAACGACCGGAACGGTACTTGTTTGTACAATTTGAGGTTTTTCAAAGAACTTTGCTGCGCCAAACGTAACTAAACCGCCTGCGGCGCCGGCAAGAAGCGTTGACCAGAATTTATTCATAGTTGCTCGCAATTAAAGGTTTTATGTTTGCCTAACTTTGTTTGTTTCAAGTGATCTAAAAAACGTTGTTCGTGCAGGAATGCTGTCCGTTTTTGTTACTTTAACGTCGTATTAACCAATTTAATCACAGCAGGTTCAGTTCGAAAAAGAACCGTTTCAGAACGGTAAAATTTTGATTACATGATGTGATAACAAGATTTGCCCGACCAATTTCAAATTTCGACCGACCAACAACACTGATGAAGCGCCTTTTGGATAATCCCGGCAGCCTGGAAAACCTGCTGCAACCGGAAACGGTGCTGGAGCGCAAACTCTTGTCTACCGCAGAATTCCGGCACGGCCTGCTTTGGGGCGAACCACGTTTCGGTCATCCTGAAGGTAAAGTTGCGCTGCATGTGCGCGAGGTGCTGGACAATATCGACCTGATCCCCCGGCTTCCCGACGAGCAGCGCGAACAACTCCGGCTCATTGCCTTTGCCCACGATACGTTCAAATATGCCGAAGACCGTACCCGGCCCCGCGACTGGAAAAAACACCACGGCCACCTGGCCCGGAGGTTCATGACTTCATATACGAGCGACCAGGTGGTTCTGGATGTCATCGAAACACACGACGACGCGTATTATGCCTGGCTGGCTGTGCGCCACGAACCTTTGCCCGGTGAACAAGGGAAGTCACTCGACGACCTGCTCGCCCGAATGGGCTATTGTATGCAGATGTACTACCTGTTTTTTAAATGCGATACCCAGACGGGCGACAAAACCCAGGCGCCGCTGAAATGGTTTGAGCGGGAAGCCCTGGGGATTGAAGTGGTGGCGATCCGGCAATTTGCAGGATAAACATCTCGCCGGGGTGCAATTATTCTGATCGGAAACAGAACTTTTTTCCCGCATTATTCCGTTTCCGTCACCGTACTTTTGCGCCGCTTAACCAGATGGGGTTCGCCTAAAACATTAAGTATCAATACCACAGAATGAAAAAACGCTATTTGGTTACCGCCGCTTTGCCCTACGCCAACGGCCCTTTGCACATCGGACACCTCGCCGGGGCTTATTTACCCGCAGATATTTATGTCCGGTACCTGCGCCTGAAAGGCAAGGATGTGGTATTTGTGTGCGGCTCCGACGAACACGGGGCGGCCATCACCGTAAAAGCACGCAAGGAAGGCACCACGCCCCGGGAGATTGTGGACAAGTACCACACGATTTTGAAGGATACGTTTGAAAAAATAGGCATCGCATTCGATATTTACCACCGCACTTCCGAGCCGATCCACCACGCGACGTCGCAGGATTTTTTTCGAAAACTTTATGAAAAAGGGGAATTTATCGAAGAAACAACCGATCAGTATTACGACGAAACGGTCGGGCAGTTTCTTGCGGACCGCTATATCGTCGGCACCTGCCCGGTATGCGCCAACCCGGATGCATACGGCGACCAGTGTGAAAAATGCGGCTCCACACTCAGCCCCACCGACCTGATCCATCCAAAATCCATGCTCAGCGGCTCGGTACCGGTAAAACGCCCGACCAAACACTGGTTTCTCCGCCTCGACCAGCACGAAAAATGGCTGCGCGAATGGATCAATACCGGAAAAGCCGGCGGCAAAACACGACACGATCCGGCCAACTGGAAAAATCACGTACTCGGCCAATGCAATTCCTGGCTCGATCAGGGCCTTCAACCCCGCGCCATGACCCGCGACCTGGAATGGGGGGTGGACGTGCCGCCCGAAATACCAGGTTCGGAAGGCAAAAAACTCTACGTCTGGCTCGACGCACCCATCGGATACATCTCGGCAACCAAACAATGGGCGCTGGATCACGGCAAAAACTGGGAATTGTACTGGAAATCAGAGGATACCTCGCTGGTACATTTTATCGGCAAAGACAATATCGTGTTCCATTGCCTCATTTTTCCGGCCATTCTCAAGGCGCATGGCGATTTTATTTTGCCGGTCAATGTGCCCGCCAACCAGTTTCTCAACCTGGAAGGCCGCAAATTGTCCACGTCCAAAAACTGGGCGGTGTGGGTGCACGAATATTGCGCGGAGTTTGAGGGTCAGGAAGACGTGTTGCGGTACAACATGATCAAAAAAATGCCCGAACAAAGCGACAGCGAGTTCACGTGGAAGGGCTTTCAGGAGACGAATAACAACGAACTGGTGAATAATCTCGCCAACTTCGTCAACCGGGTTCTCGTGCTTTCGCACAAATTTTACGGCGGCATCGTGCCGTCGGTGAACACGGAACTGGTGTTTAAAAGCGGCTGGGAGCCCGACAAAACGGGGCAGTACAACGAAGAGTTAGCCATTTTGCACCACAAACTGGAAGAAATGGGCACGGAAATTGAACATTTCAACTTCCGGGAGGCTTTGCGCGTCGTTATGGAAATATCCAGTGCCGGCAACGCCCTGCTCCAGTTCAATGAACCCTGGAAAACGGTGAATACCAATGCTGAAACCGTGCAGGTGGTGATGAACCTGGCGTTGCAATACGTTGCCGTACTCTCGGTGGCAATACGCCCTTTCCTGCCTTTTTCAGCCGATCGCTTGCGCAACATGCTCAATCTGAGCCCAGTGCGCGACAACGGCGACCTGCTGGATTTGCTCAACGAACTGGTGGAGGGCAACCCCGTCGTGCAGCCGAATCACGCGCTCGGAGTATCCCAACACTTGTTCAGCCGGATCCCGGACGAAGTGATCCAGCGACAAATCGACAAACTTGCGGCAACGGATTCTGCCAACCAGAACGCCGATTCCAACGAACAACCATCCATCCAATACACACCTGTGAAAGAAACGATCCAATACGACGATTTTGCCAAAATCGACATCCGCACCGGCACCATTTTAAGCGCCGAAAAAGTGGAAAAATCCAAAAAACTGCTGAAACTTGAAGTCGACCTGGGTTTTGAAACCCGCACCATTTTGTCCGGGATTGCCGAACATTACCCCCCGGAGGAAGTAGTGGGCAAACAGGTGATCGTGCTGGCCAACCTCGCCCCGCGTATGATGATGGGCACGGAGTCGCAGGGCATGATCCTGCTGGCCGAAAATTCGGAAGGCAAACTGAGTTTTGTAAGCCCGACGGAGGGCTGGCAGAATGGCATGGGCGTGAATTGAACGTATATCTTGTTGTCTGTCAGACAGATATTTTCTTTCATATTTCAGAAAATAAACGCCAGCCTAAAACGGTCCCTTGTTCCCGGACCTGGCGTTCCTCACCACCATATACAAGAAATGCGTGTGTGTTGACTGTCCCTGTATGCGTGCTCATGTAGGCCAGGTTTTTAAAAAAATCAGGCCGGATCGTTTTCCCCGATTTTATTTCGATGAGTTTCAACACGCCGTTCTCTTCTAACAGACAATCTACTTCATGCCCGGTTTTGTCGCGCCAGAAGTAAACGTCCGGGCGAATACCCTTAGGTTTGTACGTAGGAAGAATAAAAAAGTTGAGGCGGTGTATTGCGGTCGTAGATACCGGGAAACGCGCCTTTGTAAATTCGTTCTTCTATCGGCGCATTTGATAACACGGTGTTTTCCATTTCAGGATAGGAAAAAGGCAGCAGCACGAACACGGCCACACGGCCGGCAAGGCTTTGTGTAATTTTTCCGACATTAAAAAATGCTGCGAAAAAACAAAGCGATAATCCGGAAAAGTAGCGCGTACCAGCGTCGTTTTTCCGGATTGACGAGGCCCGGTGAGTGAAAGTACCGGAAAATGCTGCAGGGCTTCCTTCAGTTTCGGGGCCAGAAGTCGTGGTATCATTTTTAGGGCAAATTTAATACTGAATATTAAAACTGTCCATCTTTAACCACTTTTTTCACTTGCGTTCAGCGATACATCACATAAAACAATGGTTTGTAATACCTGAAAGATCCTTCCGAATCCCGTATGGCGGCCAGGGGCGCCATACCTGTGAGCCGGCAGAACAAGCGGTTCTGCCGCTCGTCATAATACCAGTTTTGCACGAAACGTATCCGCTCCACCTGATCGACATAGCTCCGGTGTTCGATGGCGATTTTTTCTTCGTGGCTCGCCGGGTCGTAGGTAATCACGGTATCGGTGACATAACAGGTTTTCATCAGTTGCTCCGTACTGATGGGCTGAAATTCACTTGCATCGAGGCGCGGGTGGGAAGGTTTTTTTATTTCTTCCGCAACGAGTTCCCTGAAATCAAGCCGGCCTTTCAACGTTTTTAGGTCTTCGGGACGGGGAGAGTTGCTTCCCGTTTTGGTTTGAAAAATGTAATTGAACTGCTTGTTTTTCAGGCGTTTCGGCTCGTTTTCACCCGCTTTCAGCCAATAAAGGGCGTGGGTTCCGAGGGTATCGCCATTTTTATCCTTCGCAACAACAACAGGGGCAAAGGCGATGAACCTGCCATCGAAAACCCGGCTTTTCCGGTTGTACCAAAATATCTGCCGGACGCGAAACCTGCGAACCTCGTCGAAACGGATCTCTTCATTCCGAATCATCAGGCTTCCGTCGCAGATGCTGTAACCGGCCGTGTCTTGTACGATGACCCGTTTTAACAGTTCATCCCGGGTCATTACCTGCTGCACCGCAGAATCCGTATAGCATTGAAAATCAGGATTTTGAACGTGCCGATATAATTGCTCGCTCAGATACAGAGCCAGATATCGCGCGCCGTAGAGTCCGGATTCGGAGGCCGGATTTTGGAATTGGATCACATCGAGATCATTCAACGGCGGATAGACACCGTCTTCGTCTTCGGGATTCAACACATAATCCGTAGTGTACTCGCCCACCCAGCTGACATCCGGATTGCGAAGCAAATCGTTGATCTGGCCCAAAGCAAAAAAAGGGCAGGCGGTCAGCCAAAGGAATACGATCCCTGTGCGGCGCATAGCGGAGTCAACTTGTTTAAAAATGTACCCAGCCCTGCGCTTTTAATTCGTGCAGGTTGCCGCCTTTGGTGTTTAGTTTGATGCCGTCTTTGGCGTCGAGTATTTCCCCGGCGATGTAGATATCGGGCAGGTATTTGACTTTTTCAGCGTCATTGGGGTCGATGGTAAACAAGAGTTCGTAATCTTCACCGCCGTTGAGCGCGCAGGTGATGGGGTCGAGTTTGAATTTCAACGCCAGCATCTGTGTGTCGGGGTGAATGGGCACGCCGCTTTCTTCAACCAGTGCGCCCGTGCCGCTTTGTTTGCAAATATGGAAAAGATCGGAAGCCAGTCCGTCCGAAACGTCGATCATGGCGGTTGGTTTGAGCTCATTTTTGCGGAAGGCTTCGATCATGTCGCGGCGCGCTTCGGGTTTCAGTTGGCGACCGACGGCGTATTTCTGGTTTTCCAGGTCGGGTTGCACGCCAGGGTTCTCCTGCCATATACGTTTCTCTCTTTCAAGCAGTTGCAAACCCAGGTACGCAGCGCCGAGGTCGCCGGTAATACAAATCAGGTCGCCGGGCCGTGCGCCGTTGCGGTAGGTGAGCAGTTCCTTTTCACACTGCCCGACGGCCGTAATGCTGATGGTCAGGCCTTTCGGCGAGGAACAGGTGTCGCCGCCGACGAGGTCGACGTTGTAGGCGTCGCAGGCGGCGCGGATACCCGCATACAGTTCTTCGAGCGCTTCCACGGAGAACCGGTTGGACATGGCGATGGACACCGTGATCTGCCGGGGAAAGGCGTTCATCGCGTAAATATCGGACAGGTTCACCACCACGGATTTGTAGCCGAGGTGTTTGAGCGGCACGTACGCCAGGTCGAAATGTATCCCTTCCACCAGCATGTCGGTGCTGACGACGGTGCAGAACGGCCCGTTGTCGATGACGGCGGCATCGTCGCCCACTCCTTTGAGGGTGGACGGCTGGCGCAGGGGAAAATCGCGGGTGAGGTGCTCGATCAGGCCAAATTCGCCGAGGGTATTGACGTCGGTATGTTGCATAGGAAGGGTTTGAGGGTTTCGGGGTTTAAAGGTTTCAGGGTTTCAGGGTTTCAGGGTTTCAGGGTTTAATGGTTTCAGGGTGGTTGGACCGGCTTTCCGGGATATTTTAGAATATTTGCGCCAACACTACAACAAAGGTTTCAAAATGTTCCGGAAATTCTGTTTTTCGCTGATGTGGATTTTTGCCGTTCACGCCGGTTTTTCCCAAAAGATGAACCTCAAAGTTACGCCCATCGACTCCCAGTTTCTGGTTCATACCTCCTATAAAATGCTCGACGGGCATCTTATTCCTGCTAACGGACTGATTGTCAATACCCCCGAAGGTGTTCTGCTGGTCGATGCCACCTGGGACGACCGGCAGGCCAAACAATTGCTCCGCTGGATCAAAAAACACCTTAAACGCAAGGTGTTTATGTGCATCATTACCCATTCACACGCCGACCGAATCGGCGGCATCGCCTATTTGAAAAAGAAAAAGATCGACGTGGAAAGTACCCCGGCCATTGCGCGCCGGGCGGTTGCGGACGGTTTCCCGTCGCCGGCTGCCGGTTTTAATAATGATGTGAAGTTCGGGATCGGGAGCCAGGTGGACGTCCGGGTCTTTTTTCCCGGTCAGGGGCATTCGCCGGACAATATCGTAGTCTGGTTTTCCAAACAACGGGTACTGTTCGGCGGTTGCCTCATAAAAAGTACGGAGGCCACCGACCTGGGTAATATCGCCGAAGCCAACCTGGAAGAGTGGTCCCGCACCATACGTTACCTGATGGAAGAATGCCGCGACCCGCGTTGGGTGATTCCCGGTCATTTCGGGTGGGACAAACCGGGGGCGCTGGAGCATACGGTGAAGCTGCTGGAGGAGCACGGGAAGTGACGAGGTGTCATCACGACGCAGGAGGGTGACTCGTCAGGGGTTTGCCTGATGAAAGATGTCGTTGCGTTCGTTCAGATGTCACCCGCTCCTGCTCGCGGATGACACCTCGCTTCATTCTTCGCGCTAACCACTTGATTTTCCGAGTTTTCGGAAGGCCTGAATGGTTTGGTAGACGAAATAAGCGATGAAGATGCGGCTGAGGTAATCCCAGATTCGCGCATACCAGGTAATTTTTAAACCGTCTTCTTTGACCATTTCAAAAAACTCGCCTGAATCTTCATCCCGGAAAGGATTCAAATAGGCCAGCGAGTGCGATGCCAAATCTCCAATTTCCAACGCTGGTGGTCGGTAGCCGAGCAAAACAGTACATTGAAAACAGGTTCTGTTACAAAAAGGTTGTTACGCCCCGACAATTATTGCCAAAATTAGTCGAGACCTGTTGAGCCAAAGGAGAGTCAGTAATCAAACCACTGTTTGTATGTCGATGCCTTGGATTCCAGGCGAGCAGTCCGGGCCCTCATTTCATTAGCCAGATAGCGCAGCGAACCTGTTGTATCGCCCCGCGCCTCGTAGATTTTTTTGAATTGTCCGTAGGCGAGACGTTTCTGCTCGGCCATTTTCGAAGGATTTTCCTCATCTTCAGGCAAGCAGAAAGTCTTGTCAGCAGGCATCCGGCTGCCTGCTAAACTTCGAGCATCTTCGGTTGGAAAACTCAAAACGCTGAAACGTTAAGTCACAGTTGATGAATTGGATTTTTCCGAGGTCGGAGTCGGTGAGGCGAAGGGTGGAAGGATTGACTCGTTCTTCAAACTGAAATAACTCATCTTCGATAACTGGAGAGTCATTCGCATCTTTCGTATAATCCTCCCATCTTTCTAAAGGCTTCAAATTGCTAAAAAAACGGTGCCATAGTTACAAAGTTATTCAAGTTAAGCGATTAGTTTTACAGTCTGATATTTTTAAGGTGGTAAATTCAGGATAGACTGAGTTGTTGAAATTCAAATGGCCAAAACTGCTTTGCTCCAATACAAGGTGTGCCGGCGTATGTAAATTAAATTGGCATTTAAAATGGCTGATAAAACTGTTGGATTTAATTTCAATCCTTTGAAGCATCGAGTGCCATACTCTCAATTTAGCTAATTTACTTCTTCCTTGAATGGTTATTATTGTTGCACTTGAGTCTACAATCTTAAAATCACCCATCGTAGAATTTTCTAAAAGCGAAAAGCGCTGAATTGTAGATTTTTGCCGGATATCAAAATTCCCAATGCTGGACCTTTCAATTCTAAAGTCTCCAGTTGTTGAATTTTCTAAAACTTGAACGTTTTCTGCTTTAGAGTTTGACTGAATTTTGATATCTCCAACCTCGGAATTCTTCCTTACCCAAATATTTTTAATTCGAGAGCCAGAGACTGAAATATCTTGGATTTTGACCTTCAAAAGGAAAAATTGCCGGTTTGGGAATTTCCTGATACTAAAGTCGCCAGACTTTGAATTTTTCACCAATTACAACATTTTCAATTATAGATTCCTCAATTATAAAATCTGACGCTTCCTAAGAAGGATCTATTCGCAAAAACAGTTCCCTCTATAATACTTTCTTTAATTGTTATCGATTGGACACGAGCTTCTTTAAAAGAAACACAGTTGCATAATCGGCAGTTACACAAAATCAAATAAATGAGCGGGTTTGCATTTTCTTCTATATGGATTTCTTCTTCTATTTCAATATCAGTAAACTTTATTTGGGAGCCATTATGAAGATTTGCATTAAGTTCAACCAAATTTGCCCATTTTGTTTCTTTAACATCTATCCCTTCCATATTTTTAAAAACACCTCCGCAGGCATTCTCTCCCTCTGCGGCAAGGTTTCAGGCATATCGGCTTTTTTCATAAGGTAAAAGATCGGGTATAAAAGGTTGTGCTGTTTTTTGAGAATAGAGAAGGGTGTAATAAACGCCTCTGATAGTGAGGACTTATCAGTATTTTTCGTTGAACAATAGGCTGGAGGCACCCGAGGGGCAGAATCATCCACAAAAACACAAACCCCGGCAACACATCTTCTCCGCTGAGTACTTTATCAAAACCCGAAACAACATCAGCGCTGCCATCGCTGCGAAATGTAGGCGGTCGCTTCTGCGGGATCGAACAACCAGGCCAAACGAACGCCGTTGGCTAACCAGACGTTTTTGATTTTATCCTGCTGCGCGGCCAACTCGTCGCTGGGGCTGCGCACTTCGATGACAAAATCAGGTACGATACGGGCGTAGGTGTTTTTAGTTTTTCGCTGGAGACCCAGGCGACATCGGCCATACATTTGGCGCCGTCGGGGAGCGAAAACATGGTTTGGGAACTGAACACCATGCCGAGCCGGGCAGTCCGGTTCCACATGACCAGATCAGCGCCGGTTTCTATTTCAAAATTGCCGGAGCCAAGGGATACGGGGGTAACAAGGAGGTTCCGTTTAGGTAACGGGGTTTTGCGGCAAATGTCTTCGAATTCACCTTCGCTGATACGGGGCATGGCATGACGAAACTCCCACCCGTCGAAACGAATGGACACCTTGGGATCAGCAGACCCACTTGGTTGAATGGCAGCCGTATTCATGTCTGAATAGTCTTCTAATTGCCCTGCAAGTTACGGGTAAAAGGCCCAAATCGGCAAGAATTACCCCTTCTGTTCATCTTTTTTCACCCGCTCGTTCAACTCCTTCAATTTCTTCTCCATCTCCAGCACTTTTTTCTGCATCTCGGGCAGGTGTTTAAAAACGACATGCGAGCGAATAAAATCCTTGTAGCCGATGGCGGGGCTGCCGAACAAGGCGGTGTTGGGTTTTTCGACCGAGGAGCCGAGGCCGCTTTGGGCCTGGATGCGGGTGCCGTCGGCGATGGTGAGGTGGCCGGCAAAGCCGACTTGTCCGCCGATCTGGCAATTTTCGCCGAGGCGGGTGCTGCCCGCCACACCCACCTGGGCGGCGAGGGCGGTATTGCGGCCCACTTCCGCGTTATGCGCGATGTGGATGAGGTTGTCGAGTTTGGCGCCCTGCCGGATGACGGTGCTGCCGATAGCGGCGCGGTCGATGCAGGTGCAGGCGCCGATTTCCACGTCGTTTTCGATAACGACATTGCCGACCTGGGGCACTTTTTTCCAGGTTTTGTCTTCCTGCGGGGCAAAACCGAACCCGTCGGCGCCGATCACTGCGTTGGCGTGGAGGGTGCAGTTTTCACCGATTACACAATCAAAATGTATCCGGACGCCGGGAAACAGGCGGCAGCCGTCGCCGATATGTGCATTGCGGCCGATGTATACCTGTGGGTAAATCGTGCAGTTGTTGCCGATCACGGCGCCTTCTTCGATCACCGCAAACACACCGACGCTGGTGCCGATGCCGATTTTGGCGGATTTGTGCACCACCGCCTGTTCCGAAATCGCGGCGCCGTTGGTGTGGTTTTCCGTATCGAATTTTTGCAGGAGCAGGGCGAGGCTGCTCCGGACATCATCCACCCGTATCAGGGTGGCCGAAACGGGTTGGCTTGGCTGGAACGACCTGTGTACCAATAAGATAGAAGCCTTGGTAGTATAGGCGAAGGATTCGTACCGGATATTGTCGAGAAAAGCAAAATCACCTTCCCCCGCCTCTTCAATGCGGGCGGGGCGGCTAACGGTAGCGTTCGGGTCGCCGTCGAGCGAGCCTTCGAGTAGTTGTGCGAGTTGCGCGGCAGTGACCTTCATGCCGAATATTACGAGCAGGGCTGTGAGACTTAAACGGTTGGAGCAAGTCGGGCAAAGGTAGTTATTTTTCGGGTTACGGGTTTGCGGGTTATGGGTTTTAGGTTTCGGGTTACGGGCGGGCTTTTGTGATCATTGGAAAACCCGCCAACCCGCAATCCGCCAACCCAAAAATCACAAATCAATACGCATCCAGACGGGGCAATGATCGGAATGAAGTACGGAAGTGAGTTGGCGCGCGTCGGTGATCCGGTCTTTGAGATTATCGGTAACCGATTGATAATCAATACGCCAGCCTTTGTTGTTGCCCCGGGCGCCGGCGCGGAAACTCCACCAGCTGTATTCCACCAGTTCCGGGTTTTTGTAGCGAAAAGCGTCGGTAAATCCGTTTTCAAACCATTTGTTCAGCCAGGCGCGTTCTTCGGGCAAAAAACCGCTGCTGTTTTTATTGCCTTTCGGGTCGTGGATGTCGATTTCCCGGTGAGCAATGTTGTAATCACCGACGATGATCAGCTTCGGCCGTTCTTTTTTCAATTCGTCCACCCACCGGTAAAAATCATCGAGAAACTCCATTTTAAACGCCTGCCGTTCTTCGCCGGTTGTGCCGGAAGGGAAGTAACAGTTGAGCACACTCCAGTCGCCGAAATCGGTGCGCAGGATACGGCCTTCCCGGTCATAACGATCTATTCCACAACCTGTTACAACATTATCCGGTGCTTTTTTGCTAAAAGTGGCCACCCCGCTGTACCCTTTTTTTTCGGCGGAATGCCAGCAATGGCGATAACCGAGGGCTTCCAGTTCGAGGATCGGCACGTCCGAGGGTTGCGCTTTGGTTTCCTGCAGGCAAACGATATCCGGTTGCTCCTGCGACAGCCATTCCCAAAAACTCTTGCTGATGGCCGAGCGAATGCCGTTGACGTTGTATGAAATGATGGATACCATAGTAGTAGATTGCCGGCTTTTACCCTGCCACCAGTGTTCCAACCTCTTCGCCCAGGACGATGCGCCGCAGGTTGTCGGGTTGGTTGATGTCGAATACGATGATCGGCATGTTGTTTTCCTGGCAGAGGGTGAAAGCGGTCATGTCCATCACTTCCAGGCCGAGACTGATTACTTTGGCGAAGGTAAGTTTGTCAAATTTTACCGCCATCGGGTCTTTTTCCGGGTCGGCGGTGTAGATACCGTCGACGCGGGTGCCTTTTAAAATGACATCCGCTGCGATCTCATTGGCGCGTAAAGCTGCCGCGCTGTCCGTGGTAAAATAGGGGTTGCCGGTGCCGGCGGCGCAGATAACAACCCGGCCTTTTTCAAGGTGCCGGATGGCGCGGCGGCGAATATAGGGTTCGGCCACGTTTTCCATTTTCAGGGCGGTCATGAGCCGTGTTTGTATACCGATACTTTCAAGCGCACTTTGCAGGGCCAGTCCGTTGATCACCGTGGCGAGCATCCCCATATAATCGCCGGTGACGGGTTCGATACCCGAACCTTCGGCCTGGATGCCCCTGAAAATATTTCCTCCTCCGATGACCACCGAAATCTCGGCGCCCAATTCACGTAACTCTTTGATTTGGTGGGCGTAATGCTGGAGCATGTCTGCCATGATACCAAATCTTTGTTTGCCCATGAGGCTTTCGCCGGAGAGTTTGAGCAAGAGTCTTTTGTATTTGAGTTTACTCATTATACTTTACTTGTAACCAGGTGAAAAAAACGGGGCGTATGCGGCGGCAAAGGTCACAAAAAAGAGGCTGTTTTAATAGGGGAAAACAAAAAACAATCGAAGCATCAGCGCCTCAGGAAACGCACTTCCACCCGGCGGTTGAGTTGCCGGTTGAGTTGCGGGTCGTCGGACATGAATTTTTCGCCGATGGGGCGGCTGGCGCCATAACCGGCATACCGGAGCCGGGAGGCCGCGATCCCCTGAGACACGAGATAATCGTGCACTTTTTTTGCGCGCAGATCGGACAAGCCGCTTTCTGAACCTTCCGAACTTTCTTCGGTATGGCCGCCGATATCGGCGTGTAAACTGGCGTCTTTTTTCAGGATTTCCACCACTTCGTCGATCGTTTCGTCGGAGGTTCGGAACCAGTCGTTTTTGTTGGCCCCGAAATAAACGGCTTTATCCGGCGGCGGCTGGTCGGGGCAGCCCTGCTGCACGCTCAGGCCGGGTGTTTCGGGGCAGGCGTCGTCGATGTCCGCAATACCGTCTTTGTCTTTGTCCGGGCATCCGCCCAGACCTGCAAGACCCGCCACAGCGGGGCAGCGGTCGTCCGCGTCGGGCACGCCGTCTTTATCCTGATCGGCCACCGGGCATCCGCGATTGGTTGAGTCGCCCGCAGTATCCGGGCACTCGTCTTCATCGTCGGGCACACCGTCTTTGTCTTTGTCCGGGCATCCGGCAAGTGCGGCGAGGCCGGGTGTGTCCGGACAGTTGTCCTTCGGGTCGGCGATGCCGTCTTTATCCCGGTCGGGGCAACCCTTGAGGCTCCTTAACCCCGGGGTCGGTGGGGCAATCGTCGTCGTCGTCGGGTGTGCCGTCTTTATCGATGTCAGAAGGCGTTTCCCGGTCGGCTAAGGGTTTTTCCTTTTTGGTCTTTTCTGCGGGTTTTTCTTTTTCTCGCTTTTGGGCCTTTTCTTCCTGTTTGGCGATACTGTTTTTGGGTTTGTTTTTATTTTTTGAAAAGGGATAGGTAACGCCGATCTGGGCGGTGAAATACCAGTCTTTTTATTGGGGTTTCCGGCCAGGCTGATGCCGTCGAGATAGTCGGAAAAACTGGGTCGCAGCGCAGTTTCCAGTTTAAAAGTACTGTGGTCTTTCAATTTAAAACGGACTCCGAAACCCATGGGAATCACCACATTAAGTTTGCTGAGTTTTGCTTTTTTATCCAGGCCGGCCAGCACCGGGTCAATTTCTTCGTTGCCGTTGGCGTCATTCCAATCCACTTTCGGGTTGCTGTATGCCCAGCCGACGCCCAAAAGAAGATACGGAGCAAGGATATTGCGGGTTCGGCCCACTTTTCCTTTAACGGGGTACATGCCGAAGGGGTAAAACTCGTTCAGCGCGCTGACTTCTATGATCGGGCTTTGGAAAGAAATGCCGCGCCGAATTCTCCATTCGGGTTCGGAGAAATTCCGGTCGTCGCCCCCGATCTGGCCGGCGAGCAGGTTGATCCGCACGGCGTAGTTGTTGGTCAGGTTGCGGCGGAGGGACAGGGATGCGGAATATTTTATTTCGCGGAACCCGGCGTTGACCTTGAGCGCATCGAGGTCGCCCTGGTAAGAGGTAATACCAAGTGCGAAGTCAATATCATATTTAAAAGGAACCTGGCAGTAGGCTAAGGTTGGCAGGCAGAGGAGTAAAGGAAGCAATAAATTTTTCATTCGTAGTCGATTTTTGAGGGAGGCTTCGGATTAGTTCAAATGGTTATGCAATGCTACGGAAAACGCAGCGTTTTTGACAATACTGCATCAGGTCAAAAAGTTTGCCATCTTTATAAAAAAAACACTTCTTTCGGAAGCGTGTTCCGAAAGAAGTGCAGGGGGTGGAGTGATTTTTAAAAAAGAGGTTTATTTTTTGATCAGTTCTTCCCGTTCGACGCGGCCGTCGCTCAGGTGTAGTACCCGGTTGCCATAGCGCGCATTTACTTCGGAATGAGTCACTTGAATGATTGTTACCCCGTCTTCTTCGTTGAGCGTTTGAAAAATATCCATGATTTCTTTGGCCTGTTGGCTTTGCAGGTTACCCGTGGGTTCGTCGGCCAGGATGAGTTTGGGGCGCCCGATGAGGGCCCGCACCACACCCACTAATTGTTGCTGACCGCCGGACAGCTGGCTGGGAAAGAGGTCTTTTTTGGCCACCATGTTAAACCGGTCGAGCAGATCGGCGATTCGGCTTTTACGTTCGGAAGACGGCACTTTTTTGTACAACAGGGGCGTTTCGAGGTTTTCATACACCGTCAGGTCGTCGATCAGGTGATAGGCCTGGAATACGAAGCCGATGTATTGCTGGTAGAGTTCGGTGCGCCGGCGTTCGTTGAATTTGTGCACTGCTTCCCCGAGAAACCAGTATTCGCCGTCGGTCGGCTCGTCGAGCATGCCGAGGATGTGCAGCAGGGTGCTTTTCCCGGAACCGGACGGGCCCATGATGCTGACAAACTCGCCTTCGGCAATGTGGGCATTCACATAGCGCAAAACATAGGATTTGAGCGCGCCGTTCTGGTAATATCGTTCAATGTTTTTTAGTTCGAGCATGGGTGTGAGGAGTGCAGGTGGCAGGTGGCAGGTGGCAGTGGCAGTGGCAGTGGCAGTAGCAGTAGCAGGTGGCAGTAACGGATGACACTGCTGCTGTCCTGTTTTCCGCTTTCAAAAAAGCAGCCTTCACAATCTGCCGGCTTTCTGGAAAATCGGCTGAATATCAGAAGGTTAGTTAATGAGCCGGACAAATTGTTGGGCTGCCTTTTCGATCCGCGTAGTTTTTGTTTTTAGTTGTTGCCCGCTTAATGACAACGGTGTGTTTGGGTACCGTTTATACGTGAAAATTCTCCGTGACGACTTTGCCGTCGAATAAATTGACGATCCGGTGGGCGAAACCGGCATCGTGTGGCGAGTGGGTCACCATGATGATGGTGGTACCGCCCTGGTTGAGTTGGGTCAGCAGATTCATGACTTCGAGGCCGTTGGTGGAGTCGAGGTTACCGGTCGGTTCGTCGGCAAGAATCACCTTCGGGTTGGCCACCACGGCCCGCGCGATGGCGACACGTTGTTGTTGTCCGCCCGAAAGTTGCTGCGGGAAGTGGTTGCGGCGGTGCATGATGTTCATCCGTTCGAGTTGCGCCTCCACTTTCTTTTTGCGGTCGCCGGCGGGTGTTTTCAGGTAAAGCAGCGGCAGTTCCACGTTTTCATAAACCGTGAGTTCGTCGATCAGGTTAAAGGACTGAAACACAAAACCGATATTTCCCTTGCGCAGGTTGGCCCGCTGGCGTTCGCTCATTTTGGCCACTTCGGTGCCGAAGAAATGATATTCTCCTTCCGAGGGGTTGTCGAGCAGGCCGAGGATATTGAGCAAGGTGGATTTTCCGCAGCCGGAAGGGCCCATGATGGCGACAAATTCGCCGGGCTGAATTTCCATATTGATCCCGTTGAGGGCTGTGGTTTCCACTTCGTCGGTGGTGAAAAGTTTATGCAGGTTGTGCGTTTTTATCATGGCTGCAGGTGTTGTTGTCGTTAACTTTGATAAAAGTTTTCTTGATGCTTGTATTATTTTAAAGACTGGACGCCCTGGATTTGGGGCGACCGTGCCGTTCGGGAGCGTTATTGAAGATTTAATACATCCTTGTCCCCAAAATTTTCATACGAACTGGTCACCACTTCTTCTCCGGGTTCCAGCCCGCTGAGCACTTCAAAATACTGCGGATTTTTGCGCCCGAGGCTAATGTCGCGTTTTTCGGCGCGTGATCCGGATTTGTTCACCACGTACACCCAATTGCCGCCGGTATCGCTGAAAAAGCCGCCGGTGGGCAATAAAACCGCTTCCGCGGGTTTGCCCAGTTGCAGGCGCACCGGCACCGACTGCCCGCGGCGGATACCTTCGGGTATTTTGTTTCCAAAAGTCATATCCACTTCAAAACGGCCGTTCGTGACTTCCGGATATACTTTTGACACGACTAATTTTGTCGTCGCGCCGTTAAATTCGAAAGAGCCTTCCAGTCCCGGGAAAATGCGCGAAATATAGTGTTCGTCCACTTCCACCCGCATTTTGAAGCCGTTGAGGTCGTCGATCTGGCCGATGTTCTGACCGGCAATGATGCTGGCGCCGATCTCGACGTCTACCCGCGAAAGTAGCCCCGAAACGGGGGCTTTTACCGACAGGTTTTCGAGATTTTGCTTCATCATAGTGAGATTGAGACGGGTGCGGTCGAGGGTGCCTTCCAGTTGTTTGATCTGGATGATGCTGTTTTCTTCCTGGAATTTCTGGTTTTCCACTTCGATCTCGCGCTGCTGTGTCAGTCGTTCGAAAATGATTCTGGTGCGGGTAAATTCCTGTTCGCTGATGACGTGGTCGGCGAACAGTTTGGCGTTGCGCTCGTGGTCGTCTTTGGCCTGCCGGATCTGGTAATCCAGTTCGGAGAGCGTTTTTTTCAGGGTGAATTTATCCTAGCGCAGGCGCAGGCGGGTATTCTCCAGGTTGTTGATCAGGTCGTACATCTCGGTTTCGCGGTTCACGAAGTCGAGCATCAGGCGCTGATTTTCTAGTTTCAGGATCAGGTCTCCCTTTTTTACCGATGCGCCGCCGTCCAGCAGTTTTTCTGCAACATACCCGCCTTCAATGGCGTCGAGTTGGTAGGTTTTTAGCGGTTGCACCACGCCTGTGACCACGATAAACTCGTCGAAAACGCCGCGTTCCACCTTGGAAACGGTGATCTTTTCCCGGTCGACGTTCAAACTGCTTTGCCGGCCCGACCATCCGATACTATATACGGAAAATGCCAAAAATGCCAATATGCCGATCCCGAGCGCGACACGCTGAAGCGTCCATTTTTTCTTTTGAATGGGTCTGTCCATTGTTGAAAGGTTTCATGGTTTAAGGGGGTTTAAGGGTTTCAGGGGTTTCAGGGTTTAAGGGTTTAAGGGTTTCAGGGTTTAAGGGGGTTTAAGGGTTTAAGGGTTGGGCAAAATATGCCGGGCGGGACAAATGCGGGAGGTTTTTTTAGCCGGATATCCCGCCCTGGCACAGCAGCAATCCAATCAAACTTTCACTGTGCTTAAAGTGAACCTCGTGCCAAAATTGTAATTAATTAAAATTCAACGACTTAATGCCTTGTAATTTCTGCCTCCTTCGTTCGCTTATGAACATTGGTGTCCGAAAATGAACACCCGTTCAAAAAAAATCCCTTGATTTGCACACCCTTAGCGACGGGCATTGTCTTTGCGGCAGGTACGCCGCGAACCCGGCTTCCGGAAAGAGGTCTTCTTGCGGAAGTTTAGTCCGAGTGTACACCATGGAAATGAATCAAGCCAACATCCTCATCGTGGACGACAACCCCGGCGTGCTCAGCGCCGCGAAGTTGTTCCTGAAGCGTCATTTCGCTGAAGTGGACACCACCCGCGACCCGGAAGAAATTCCCGGATTTTTGAAAGAAAAACGCTACGCCGTTATTCTGCTCGACATGAATTTTGGCCGCAGTGCCAAAAACACCGGACAGGAAGGCTTTCACTGGCTGGAAAAAATCCTGGAAATCGATCCCCTGGCGGTGGTTGTGCTCATCACGGCGTACGGCGACGTGGAACTGGCCGTCAGGGCCATCAAAAACGGCGCTACTGATTTTGTGCTGAAACCCTGGGACAACGATAAACTGCTCGCCACACTTCATTCCGCCCTGAAACTCAAAAACAGCCAGGATGAAGCCGACCAGTTGAAATCCAAACAATTGGGGCGCAACATCGCCCAGACCCGCGACCTGCCCGAGATCATTTTTAAAAGTCGCGCGATGGAGCAGGTGTTCGAAACCGTGCAACGGGTGGCTGAAACAGACGCCAACGTGCTGCTGCTCGGCGAAAACGGCACGGGCAAAGACCTGGTGGCACAGGCTATCCACAGCCAGTCGAACCGCGCGCAGGAGAATTTTGTGAAGGTCGACCTCGGCGCACTCACCGAAAGCCTGTTCGAAAGTGAATTGTTCGGTCACATCAAAGGCGCCTTCACCGATGCCCGGGAAGACCGCCCCGGCCGTTTCGAAGCAGCCGACGGCGGCACTATTTTTCTCGACGAGATCGGCAACCTCGCCCTCGGGCAACAGGCCAAATTGCTCACGGTGTTGCAAAACCGCACCGTTACCCGGGTCGGCTCCAACCGCGTGCGTCCCGTGAACGTACGTGTCATCGCCGCGACCAACCAGAACCTGTACGAATCTGTCGCCAACCGCAGTTTCCGGCAGGACCTGCTGTACCGGATCAATACCATCGAAATACAACTCCCGCCCCTGCGCGAGCGCACGGACGACATCGAACCGCTGGCATTGCGTTTTTTGCAACAATTCGCCCAAAAATACAACCGCTCCGTGTCAGGCCTCAGCGCAGCCCTGCTCAAGGAAATGCACCGCTACCCCTGGCCCGGCAACGTCCGCGAACTCCAGCACGCCGTGGAACGCGCCGTCATCATGGCAAAAGGCGACAAACTTCAACCCGAAGACTTCTTTTTCCGCCAGCCCGGCGCAGAAGAACAAAACGGCGATTTTCCCACCATGAACCTCGACGACATGGAAAAACAATTGATTATGAAGGCCTTGCAAAAATATCACGGCAACATCACTGAAGCGGCGCAAGAACTCGGGCTGACGCGGGCTTCGCTGTACAGGAGGCTGGAAAAGTATCATTTGTGAGTATTGCACTCGCCTGACTTACCTTGGGACCATGTTTTCGTTTCGATCCTTTCCTGTTGCTCTCGCCATGCGTATTTCCCTGCTTGCGGCATTCCTGGCAGCGGCAGCCTATTATATTTTAAGAACGGAAAAAGGCGGCCTGCTTCCGGCGCTGGTATTTTTAATCGCCGCCGTCGCCACCGCGTTCAGCCTTTACCGCTACGTCAACGACACCAACCGCCGCCTCGCCCGGTTTTTTGAAAGTGTGCGGTATTCCGACTTCGCCATCCGGTTTTCATCGGCCAAAGAAAAGGGCGACGCCTTCGCCGATGTGAACCGCCAGTTCAATGAAGTACTCGAAGCGTTCCGGCAGACCCGCGCTGAAAAGGAGGCTAACCTCTTGTTTTTGAACACGATGGTGCAACACCTCAGCACGGGTTTGCTGGCATTCGACGCCCAGATGAACGTGCTGGTTTCGAACAACGCCGCCTTTCAGTTGCTCGGCGTCTACCGCCTGCACCACCTGCACGACCTGCCGGAAAGGCACGGCACGCTGGTGCGATTCGTCCGCGACCTGAGTTCAAAAGGCAAAATCCTGTATCAGCCCGAACCCGGCCGCCAACTGTCCATTCAGGGCGTGAGCCTCAACCTGCAGGGCCGGGCCGTGCGCCTGCTCACCCTTCAGAACATCCACCCCGAATTGCAACGCAAGGAACTCGATGCCTGGCGCAACCTCACCCGCGTTTTGCGCCACGAGATCATGAATTCGGTGACGCCCATCGTTTCGCTGGTGGAAACCGCGCAGGACATCGTTCAGTACGATCTCGAAAAAAACGCCGCGACGGCCGATCTTTCCGAAGCGCTCGAAGTGGTGGCGGCCCGCAGCCGGGGCCTGGTCAATTTTGTGGAGGCCTACCGCTCGTTCACCGCCGTTCCGCCGCCGAAACCCGAACATTTTTCTGCGCAAAAATTGCTCGACCGGGTGCTTTCGCTAACTTTGGCAGAGCATAAAGATTTGAAAATCAGCATAGAAGCATTTGTAAAACCCGAAGACCTGCAACTGCACGCCGACCCGGCCCAACTGGAAATGATTCTTCTGAACCTCGTCAAAAATGCACGGGAAGCCCTGGTCGGCGGCAGCAAGGATACGGACAATGAGCGGGGCAATTTTTTCAGCGAACTGCCCCTGGCCAGCGACCGGCAGGCGGTCGCTACCGGTGATCCGCGGATCACCCTTCGCGCCGGCGCCGACGCCAAGGGGCATGCTTTTATCGAAGTGGAAGACAACGGCCCCGGGGTGCCGCCCGAACTCCTGGAAGAAATATTTATCCCGTTTTTTACCACCAAAACCACCGGAACCGGCGTCGGGCTCAGCATTTCCCGCCAGATCATGCAACTGCACGGCGGCGATATCCGGGTAAGCACGGTGCCGGGCGGCGGAGCGCGGTTTGTGCTGGAGTTTTGATGACGGCATCCAATACGCGCGCTTTTTTATAAATAACTCAAGTAGCGACTTGCCGAATAAACAGGATGGGAAGACGGATTGAACGGATAAAACGGATTTTTTACAGCCCCCATGATTTTAATAAAACACGGTCAAATCAGCCGAACCCGGTTCATCCACCTGGCCATTCCGCTGCGGGGGTATATTGAGTGCCATGTAGGATAATTAATTGATTATCAATGCAAAAATGATTCCGCTTATTTTTTACAAAAAAAATATTCGGGCAAAAATCTCCCTCATTATCAACCTGTTATGAATTTTTCCGGGAAAAAGTTTGCAACTCCCTTGCACAGCCCGTGTCGTCGCATTACCTTTGCGCGCTCTTTTGAAAAAGGGGCATATAAGTTTGGGGTTTGAACTCCGGACTTTCAACTTCGAACTAAAATAATTTAAAGGAATGAATACGCTGAGTTACCGGACGGAATCCGTCAGTGCGGAAAAAGCGGAACGCAAATGGTACATCGTGGACGCCGAGAATCAGGTGACCGGACGTCTTTGCGCCCACATTGCCACGATCCTGCGCGGAAAAAACAAACCGTCTTACACCCCCCACGCCGACACGGGCGATTATGTGATCGTGATCAACGCCGATAAAGTGCGTTTCACCGGCCACAAATGGGAACAAAAAGAATACAAAGACTACTCGCTTCACCCCGGCGGCCTGAAGGTCGTTCTGGCGGAAGAAATGCTGACCAAATTCCCGGAACGCATCATTGAACGCGGCGTAAAAGGTATGTTGCCCAAAACCAAACTGGGCCGCGCCATGATCAAAAAATTATTCGTGTACGCCGGCACCGAGCATCCGCACGTTGCCCAGAAACCCGAAGCAATCAAATTCTGAGACAGGCATCAAAAACAACCTGTTCTGAAAATTCAATCATTCTGAAAATTCTGATCCAGACATGGAAATGATAAATGCCGTAGGGCGCCGTAAAACCGCAGTGGCCCGCGTCTATCTGATGAAAGGGGAAGGCAAAGTCACGGTGAACGGCAAAGACTACCGCGAATACTTCCCGCAGATCCACGTACAACACAACGTTGTGGATCCCTTCGCCGCCATCGGCGCCGAAAATATCTACGACCTCAAAATCAACGTACGCGGCGGCGGCTACAAAGGCCAGGCCGAAGCCATTCGTATGGGAGTCAGCCGCGCACTGGTAAAACTCAACGAAGAATTCCGCAAACCGTTGAAAGCCAAAAAATTCCTCACACGCGACAGCCGCGCTGTGGAACGCAAAAAATACGGCAAACCGAAAGCCCGCAAGCGCTTCCAGTTCTCCAAACGATAATTTGGTTATCGATTATTGGCTGGTGGTTATTCGTTATTGGTGGTGTCATTTCATTGATTTTCCGATTAATACAAATAACCAATAACCAGCAACCAATAACTAATAACCAACACCCAACTTCAACTTCAAACTTTAAATTTCGCTTTTGAACAATGCAAAAGCCTACCTATAAAGAATTGCTCGACGCAGGCTGCCACTTCGGTCACCTGCGCAAAAAGTGGAACCCGAAAATGACTCCCTATATCTTTATGGAGCACAAGGGTATCCACATCATCGACCTGAATCGCACGGCAGAATGCCTCGAACGCGCCGCCGCCGCCATGAAAGCCATGGCCAAAAGTGGTAAAAAGATCATGTTCGTCGCTACAAAGAAACAAGCGCGTGCCATCGTACAAAAAGCGGCCGAAAGCGTGGGTATGCCCTTCGTGACGGAACGCTGGCTCGGCGGTATGATGACCAACTTCATGACCATCCGCAAGTCGGTGAAAAAAATGCAGGGCATCGAACGAATGCTGGCGGACTCCACACTCACCAGCATCACCAAAAAAGAACGCCTCACGTTGAGCCGCGAACACGCTAAAATGGACAAGCAACTCGGTGGTATCGCCAACCTGAACCGCCTGCCCTCCGCCGTGTTTATCGTGGATATTCACCACGAACACCTTGCCCTGGCGGAAGCGCGCAAACTGCACGTCAAAACCTTCGGCATGGTGGATACCAACTCTGATCCCACCCAGGTGGATTTCCCCATCCCGAGCAATGACGACGCTTCAAAAGCGATCTCGTTCATCACCAACTACCTCGCGGATGCCATCCGGGAAGGACTGGAAGAACGCAAAGCCATGAAGAGTGAAGAAAAAGAAGGCGCTGAAGCATAAGGCTTATTGCTTTACTGTTTCATTGCTGCATTGTTTCACTGTTTCACTGGTTTTATTGCTTTATGCCGGCGGTTTTTGCATTGTTGAACAATCCCGACAATGAAGCAATGCAGCAATAAAACAATGCAGCAATGAATCAACCTAACAAACAATACTTAACCATTTATATTGGACATGGTAAAAATTTCAGTTACCGATATTCAGAAGCTCCGCGAAACCAGCGGCGCCGGTATGATGGATTGCAAAAAAGCCCTTGAAGAAGCCGGCGGTGATTTCGAAGGCGCTCAGGACTGGCTTCGCAAAAAAGGCATCGCTAAAGCGGCCAAACGGGAAGACCGGGAAGCCAAAGAAGGCGTGGTTATCGCTGTTGCCAATGCCGATCAGACACGTGGCGTGGTGGTAGCCCTCAACTGCGAAACCGACTTCGTGGCCCGCAACGATAACTTTATCGGAATAACCGCCAAAATAGCGGATATCGCGTTAAATAACTTCCCGGATTCCTTAGAAGCACTGCTCGACCTGCCTTTTGAAGGCGGCGTAAACATCCGCGAAAAAGTAGGCGAACAAAACGGCATCATCGGCGAAAAAATCGAACTCGGCCGTTACGAACGTATCGAAGGCGCACAAGTGCTTACCTATAACCACTCCAACAACAAACGTTCGGTACTTGTGGCGCTGAGTATGACGGGCCAGGACGAAGCGGGCCGCAACGTGGCCATGCAGATCGCAGCCATGAGTCCGGTGTCCGTAGGAAAAGACGACGTGGACCAGAAGATGATCGAAAAAGAGATCGAAATCGGCAAGGAACTCGCCCGAAACGAAGGCAAACCCGAAGATATGCTCGAAAAAATCGCCCTCGGACGCCTCAACAAATTTTTCCAGGACAGCACGCTGCTCAGCCAGAAATATGTAAGGGGCGCCGGCGAAACGGTGGATCAATACCTCCGCGGCCTGAACAAAGACCTCACGGTAACGGCGTTCAAACACGTGGCGCTGTAAATTTTCGACAGCACCCGCCAACGATAAAATGATATGACTGCGAGAGCGACGGGCAACCGCCGCTCTTTTTTTATGCCCGATTGCGATTCCGGTTTCGGGCAATAACAAACTTTCATGTCTGATTTCCCGCAGAGGAACGGGGAGTTTGCACGCGGAGGGACGCAGGGTTATGTCTCTTATCAGCCATAATGGTAGATAATGCCCGGCGAATAATAGCCCGACGCATTAACTCCGGCTAACTGTGCTTTTCTTCGCATCGTTATGGACAATATCTCCAACTACTACAATACCCTGGCGCCTGCCTACGACCACTCCCGTTTTGGCAATTCCTACGGGCGTTTTATCCATGCACAGGAGCATCGCGCACTGACCCGAATGCTGCACGGCGTCTCTTCCGCAAATACGCTCGACCTCGCCTGCGGCACCGGGCGCTTGCTCGGTTTGGCCGACACCGGCCTCGACCTCAGTCCCCAAATGCTGGCGGAGGCGCGCAACAAATACCCCGAAAAAAATCTCCTGGCCGGCGATGCCACCCGAATGCCGTTTCCGGACCAGTCGTTCGATGCCGTTTTTTCCCTGCACTTTGTCATGCACCTCGCCCCCGAACAAACCCGCCCGGTGCTGGCGGAAGTCTGGCGGGTGTTGCGCCCCGGCGGCCGGTTTGTTTTTGATTTTCCTTCCCGGAAACGCCGGCAACTGACCGGCGGTCACCACGACAGCAACTGGCACGGCTCCAATGCCTTTTCAATGCAGGATTTTGAAAAAATGACGATAGATAACTGGCAAGTTGCTGATAATCAGGGGATTTTGTTTCTACCTGTTCATCGTATACCTACACGCTTGCGGCTACTATTGGCGCCTTTCGACACAATGCTTTGCCGTTCCCCGCTGAAAGAATACGCTTCGTATCTGTTAGTATGCATGGTGAAAAAACTATAAACTCTGAGGGTACTTTAAGTGTACTCTACGTTTGTCATCCTGACGGGAACCATCCACGCTGCGAGAGGTAGATCGGGTGGAAAAGCGCACGTAGGGGGGCAGATTCCGTCAGAGGGGTAAAAAACGATAGTCTCAACTACCCAGCGAAAATGAACTACCGCAAAGAAATAAAACGACAGGTCAGGTTGCTGCTCAGGGCCTTCCATGATGTGCGGACGGGCGCCCGGGTGAAGTTTGCCGGCCCGTCGCCCACTGGCAGCCGGGGGCTTGAGTACGTCGTATCACTTCGGCAACCGATCCGGCCGGGAGCAAGTGTACAAAACAAACTGATCAATATCCGGCTGGCTTGTGCACGTATCCGGCAGGTAACCATCCGGCCGGGGCAGATATTTTCGTTCTGGCACATCGTTGGAAAACCCTCCGAATCCAACGGCTTCCGGCGTTCGCGCAATATTGTTGCAGGCCGGCTGGGTGAAGACGTCGGCGGCGGCTTATGCCAGGTGTCGGGTATGCTCTATCACCTGGCTTTGATGGCCGGGCTGGAGGTGCAGGAGCGGCATCCACACTCGCTGGATATTTACCGGGAGGAAGAACGCCCCGCGCCGCTGGGTTCCGATGCCACCGTGGTGTTCGGTTATAAGGACCTTCGTTTTATAAATCCGTACCCCTTTCCACTTTCATTTTCATTTGAAGTGTCTGACAATCAATTAGTTTGCCAATTAACCAGCAGCAGATTCATTGCAAAAAAACAGGTCCGGTTTCAACGTGAAAGTAGTGCCGACCGGGAAATAGTGACGACAGTGGAAGTGACCGAAACCGGCGAAAAAATATTGGCCGTATCGCACTATGGTAAGTTAAATCATTTCCCTTGCTGATCCAGGTCATTTATCCGCATGCCGTGCAGCCGGATTTTTGTCCCAACATTTAAAACGCTGCACGATATGAAATTTGAATTCAACCTTTCCATGACCGAGATCATCGTCTCCTATCTGCTGATGATGGCCGTCATTTTTATCGGCATTTTTTCAGGCCAAAACTGGCTGTGTTTCCTCGCTTTGCCGCTGTTTTTGAGGGGTTTGACGGGCTGGTGCCCGCTGAAAACCTACCTGTCAAGAAACACCGTGGCACACTGATCGTACGAATCGGCGGGAACTCGGGAGCTGCTTCGACACGACACGTTGGGGCGGCTGATTTTTTTTAATCCGGATATGTTCTAAAAGTGCCCGGCCTGTCGCTGTCTGTCAGTTTTAGATTCAAAAATCCGCACGCCGGGTTTTACCTTTGCACATTGTGAAACAGATATTTGGCCTTTTCTTAGCCTGCTGTGTTTTGGGGCAGGCGTCCGTGCGTACCTTCTGGGTGGTGCACTACCAGTGGAACCGCGCCGCTTATCTGGCTCATTGTGAAAATAAAAACAAACCGGACCTCCATTGCGACGGCAAATGTTACCTGAAAAAGAAGATGGAGGTAAAAACGGGTAATAATAACCCGCAGGAGCCGAAGCTTCCCGAGTCTTTCCACCAGATAAAAGACCTGCAACTTTTTTTCGAAGCGTGTCCGGAGTTGCAACTTTTTGCAGCAGTTTCCCCTGCCATACTTCCCTTCCCCGTATTCCGGGCGTTCTATGAGGACGCCCAGGGTACACGCCTGCTCAGACCGCCGGCCGCCTGATCGTTTTTTATTCTATCCGATTTTTTTCAACAATTTTTATTTTATGAGAACACTGTTTATCGCAGTGGCGTTGCTGGCATTGGCGCCGGCAGCGTCGGGATGCGACGTTTGCGGGTGTTCGATCGGTGGCAATTATTTCGGCATTTTGCCGCAATTTCACCGGCATTTTGTGGGTTTGCGCTGGTCGGAGCAATCGTTCCGGTCTGCGCACAGCATCACTGCGGCACGCGCCGGGCAATTTGATTCGGAAGAATCTTTTCGCAGCGCGGACGTTTTGGGGCGTTTTTATGTGCTGCCGCGGCTGCAAATGCTCGTGCTGGCGCCTTACCACGAATTTCGCCGGGTAGAAAACCACCTGGAAACCCGCTCCAGCGGCCTGGGCGACATGTCTCTCCTGGCCAGTTATGTTTTATTAGACACCGGCGACAGCACCCGGCGCAAATGGCAACAAACGTTGACCCTGGGCGGCGGCGTAAAAATGCCCACCGGCCAACACAACCGGACCAACCCGGAAGCTGAATTGTTGCATCCCAACCTTCAGCCGGGTTCGGGCACCACGGACTTCATGCTCAGCGCAGCGTATACCCTGCGCCGCGGAGCGTGGGGACTTACCACCGACGTTTTGGGCCGGCTGAACACCACCAACCGGCAACGGGATTATCGATTCGGGAATCGTATCAGCGGCTCGACCAAGGTTTTTTACTGGAAAAACATCCGCAAACTCGCATTGCTTCCCAATGCAGGGGTGTTTGCAGATGCCGCCGGGGCGAATCACGGCGATACCGATTTTACGGAAGGAACGGGTGGTTTTATTACCCTGGCGACCCTCGGTCTGGATGTGTATGCCGGCCATTTTTCCGCCGGGTTTACTTATCAGCAGCCCCTGTACCAAAATCTGGGCGGCGGCAAAGTGCACAGCAATGCCCGCTGGATGGCGACGGTTAATTACCTGTTTTGACCAAGATCGAACATGACAAAAAAAGTTTATTGCCTGACAACAGTCCTCTGCCTCGCAACTGCGGGTTTGAACGCCCAAAGCGACGTCGACTCCTGCGGCGAGCCGGACTTGCATCACGTGGAATGTGGAAAATTGTACCAATTGCCTCATTTTCAGCCAGATATGGCAACCAGCCGTGTTCCGGACGACTACGACCTGAAGTACCATCGGATCGAGTGCACCATCGACCCGGCCGTAAACTATATCTCCGGAAAGGTAACCACCCGTTTTGTTCCAAAAACAGCGGGTTTTTCCGAAATGTCATTCGACCTGTCGCACGAACTTGCGGTAACTTCGGTGGTGTATCACGGACAAGCGGCGATTTTTGAACAAACAGCCAATGACGTGTTGCGTATCGTATTTCCTGCGGTCATACCTGCCGGCACCCTGGATTCCGTCGCGGTTCAATACGAAGGAACGCCGCCGAAAACGGGTTTTGGCTCCTGGAATCAGACGAGTCACAATGGAGCGCCCGTCATCTGGACGCTTTCCGAGCCGTACGGCGCGCGCGACTGGTGGCCCTGCAAACAAACACTTGTGGATAAACCCGACTCCGTGGATGTACTGGTGACCACGCCGGCGGCATACCGCGCCGCAAGCAACGGGCTTTTGGTGCATGAAATCCAAAACGGCGGCTTTAAAACCTACCACTGGAAAACCCGGTACCCGATTGCGGCCTACTTAGTCGCCGTGGCGGTCACCAACTACGCCGTTTATTCGGATTTTGTACCCTTGTCCGGCGGCGGGCAACTGGAAGTACTCAATTACGTGTACCCGGAATCACTCGCCGACGCACAGGCGGGAACGGCCGCCATTACCCCCATTGTCCGGTTGTTCGACAGCCTCACGATCCAATATCCTTTTGCCGCCGAGAAATACGGCCATGCGCAATTCGGTTGGGGCGGCGGTATGGAACACCAGACGATGACCTTTGTGGTCAACTACGGTTACGGCTTGCTGGCGCACGAATGCGCGCACCAGTGGTTCGGCGATTATATCACCTGCGGCTCCTGGAAGGATATCTGGCTCAACGAAGGTTTTGCCACCTATTTCGAAGGCCTTACCCGCGAGCGATATTTTTCACCTGCCGACTGGTACAACTGGAAACTCGGCAAACTCCTGAGCGTTACTTCCGCACCGGGCGGATCGGTTTTTTGTGCCGATACAACAAGTGTGGGGCGTATTTTCAGCGGGCGGCTGACCTATAACAAAGGCGCCTACCTGCTGCACATGTTGCGCTGGAAACTGGGCAACGAGGCCTTTTTCAACGGGTTGAAAAGCTACCTGAACGACCCGGCGCTGGCTTACGGATATGCACGAACAGCCGATTTGCAACAACACCTGGAACAGGCGGGCGGACAAAACCTGCAAACCTTTTTTAACCAGTGGTTTTACGGCGAAGGCTACCCTTCCTACGACGTTTTCTGGGGGCCGGACGGTTCAAAAATCAACGTGTCGATCTTCCAAAACACCTCGCACGCATCGGTTCCGTTTTTTGAAATGCCGGTGCCGCTGCGTTTCAGCAATGGTGTGCAGGATACCATCGTGGTTTTTGACCATACGTTTTCCGGGCAATCGTTTAGCGTCGAATTGCCGTATAAGGTTTATTCGGCCGAATTCGATCCCGATTTATGGCTGCTTTCCCGGCACAACAGTGTGTTCCAGACCACTGCAGCCGGGAATCCCGTGCCGCAAGTGCCGGAAGTGTCGATTATCCCGAATCCGGCAACGGACGGGCGGGTTAACCTTGTTCTGACGGCGCTTCAGGGCACGGAAGCCCGTTTGTGGCTCCAGTCGCCGGAGGGAAAAACACTTTTGTCCCGCACATCCACACTCCATTCCGGCAAAAACGAAATTTCCTTAGAAAGTGGCCTTTTGCCCGCCGGAGTGTATTGGTTAAACGTACAAACAACCGGAGGTATTCGTGCCGAAAAAGTTGTAATTTATTAAACAACAATGTTTTATGAGACAATTCATCGGATTTATCGCTGTTGCCTTAGTGGCATTTTCAAGTACAAACGCACTGGCTCAACCCAAACAAAAAGCCTCCTGGAAGGAAATGCACGACTTCCATGATGTGATGAGCACCACGTTTCACCCGGCAGAAGAAGGCAATCTCGCGCCCCTGCGTGAAAAAGCCGGGCTGCTGGTGGAACGCGCCGAAGCCTGGAAAAAATCGGCCGTGCCCGAAGGTTATAACCGGGAAAAAACGCCGGATACCCTCAAACGGCTTGTCAAACAGTGCAAAAAGGTAAAAAAAGGCGTGAAAAAAGGCAAAACCGACGCCGAACTCACTGCGCTGATTACCACGGCCCATGACATTTTCCATGAGATCATGGAAAAATGCCGGGAATAAGGGGAAAAATGTACGAACCGGGGATACACCCCGCCACAGTTTCCCATTTCACTTCTAAATCAATCAATCTCAACGTTTTAACAGTATGAAAAATTTCCAAATTCTTGTTCTGTTCGCCGGCCTTTTGTGCCTGCCCTTCATCGGATGTAAAAACGAAAAAGACGACACCGACACGACGGCTCCCGAGCTGACGATCACCAGTCCGGCTGAAAACGAAGCCTTCACCGGTGAAGTACACATTGAATTGATGGTCACCGACGAAAGTCTTCACGAAATGTCGATCAAAGTCACGAAGGATTCCGACGGGGTAGTCGTTTTTGAAGAAGCGCCCGAAGTACACGACCTGACTGAATTCGACTACCACGAACACTTTACCCCAACCGGTCTTTCCGGTGCAACGGCAATGACGCTGACCGTTGTGGTGGAAGATCATTCGTCGCATACAACGACCAAAACCGTGAAGTTCACGGCGCAATAAACCGGCCGGCCGGCTGCTGACGAAAAGAAGCAGTTCCGGGGCGCTTGTTTTGCCTTCAAATGATACGCCCGTCTGACGTGACCCGTCATTCGGGCGTTCTTTTTGGCCGCTCGGCCTAATTTTTTTCACCGGCAGGACGGCCTTGCTGACCTTACGCAGACAAATATTCAGCACGATGACTAATTCAAAAACGCTACTCCTTTTGCTCCTGCTTTTTTGCGGTTTTCAAAAAATCACCGCTCAAAACCTGACCCGTCGCGCCTTTTTTGGCGTGCGGATGGAAAACATCACGGAAGAAACCGCCCGCGTCATGAACCTGCCCGCCGTAAAAGGAGTGCTTGTGAGCAGCGTTGTGGCGGGCTCCACAGCCGAAGCGGCCGGGCTTCAACGCGGCGACGTCTGGCTTACCCTGAACGGGGCGGAGATCAATTCCGCCAATGAAGGAGTGGCAGCCCTGAAACAACTCCGCGAAAGCCAGACGGTGCGGTACACCTATCTCCGCCAGGGCAAACATTTTGAAAAAGAGCTTGTTTTAAAACCCTTTCCTACAGAGCATTATACGGATTTTGACCTGGAATACGGCTCGGTATTATCCGGCGACGTATTGCTCCGCACCCTCGTCACCCGCCCGAAAAAAGAAGGCAAAATGCCCGCGGTGTTGTTCGTTCAGGGGGTGGGTTGTTATTCCATAGATACTCCGCTCGATACCAATTCATCCGAAATTCAACTGCTCAATCACCTCACCCGCCTCGGCTTTGTCACCATGCGGGTGGATAAACAGGGCATGGGCGACAGCCGGGGTGTACCCTGCGGCGACCTCGACTTCGAAACGGAAGGCGAGGGTTATCGCGTTGCGCTTCAACACCTGCGCGCCCTGGATTTTGTCAACCCGGACCGCGTTTTTATCATCGGTCACAGCATGGGCGGTGTTTTTGCGCCGCTGCTCGCGCGTCAGGAGCCCGTGCACGGCATCGTGGCTTACGGTACGATGGGTGAAAAATTTATGGATTACTTCGCCAACTCGCGCCGCACCATCGCCCAGGCCTGGGAGATGTCTTTGCTGCAAACGGAAGAATACGTGCGCCGGAACTGCGATTGTTTCCGCCCGCATTTTGAAAAAGGCACTTCTTTCGCCGATATTATTGCCGAAGAGCCGGAGTGCCGCGAGATACTCGGCGACATGGGGCGCACCACCGCCTTCTGGCAACAACTTTACCGCGTCGATATTCCGGCTTTGTGGACGGCTTATCCGGGCAAAGTGCTGGCGGCCTGGGGCAAGGCCGATTATATTTCCGTACGGGCCGAGCATCAACACATCGCCGATCTCGTAAATCGCGCCCATCCCGGCAACGGCACTTTCCTCGAATTAGACGGCTGCGACCACGGCATGCACACGGTCGATTCTTTCCAACACGCGGCGCAAGGGCTGGCATCGGGTTATAATCCGGCGGTATCGAAGGCGATCGGGGAGTGGCTGAAGGCGAATATTTAAGTTGGCGTAGAAGCCGGCTGACACGATTAATATTTGACAGGATTTACAGGATTTACAGGTTTTTATGCGGTTGGCCAAGCGGATTTTAGCCTGTAGATCATGTAAATCCTGTCAAATATTAATCGGTATCCTGTGTGAAATGCCTTGATCCCGATTTTTAAAATATAAACAACCTCTAACATGCATGATGAAAAAAACGACGCCCATTGTCCTTTTTAACTTGCTAATTTTCAATATTTTATGCAGTTTCGGCCAAGCCTCGCCCCTGAACCGGATCGCCCGGGAATTTGCTGCCGAATACCGCTCCCGCCATCAAGGCGGCCGAACCGTTTGAGATGCCCGCCGACGGACTCGGCAAGGTCCCGGAAGGCAAGGCCCTGTACCGGTTTTTTACCCAATACGCGACCGGCGTGGATATTTCCGCCGATGAAATATACCGGTACGGCCTTTCGGAAATAACAAAAATACACGGCAAAATCGACGACATCCGGGAGCGGGCGGGCTTCGCTAAGGATAGCATAGGCTGGGCTAATTACCTGAATAACAGCGACCTTTTCCTCACTAACCGCGACAGCGTGGTGGCCGGCTACGAGCGTATCAAAACCCGGGTGCTGGCGCATCTCGGCGCTATGTACGAACAACCACCCGCCGAAGTGCCCGATATCAACTTTATGACCTGGCCCGACGCGGGGCCTTACACCCCGCCCGGCAGGTACCTTTCCGCCGATGACAACGCTTATGGCACGGCGGTATTCCAGTACAATTTCTACGGCGACCGCCACAACCGCCGGGCGATGGACTGGATGTTTATACACGAAGCGATTCCGGGGCATCATTTTCACCGCTCCGTGCGGGTCAAAGCGCCGCAGGACGGCTTGGGCGATCTCTGGTTTGCCGGCGGCACCGTGGAAGGCTGGGCCACCTACGTGGAATATTTCGGGGAAGAAATGGGGCTTTACCGCGACGACCTGGCCTGGCTCGGCAAATGGGAATGGGACCTCGTGCGTTCGGTGCGTATCGTCATCAGCGTGGGTATTCACGACCGGGGCTGGTCGAAAGCCGAAGCGCTGGCCTTCTGGAAAGCCAATATCCCGAACCAGGACGAGATCGCCGAACGCGAAATCACCCGTTGCACCAACTGGCCCGCCCAGGTGCTGACCTACAAGATCGGCGCGAAAAAGATATTCGAATTGCGGGAAGCGGCGGAACGGCGGGAAGGAGCGAAGTTCGATCTGCGGAAGTTCCACACGCGGTTTCTGGAGGCGGGGTATGTGCCGCTGGAGGTGATGGAGCGGGGATATAATTGATAAAGGTTGTTTCTAAGTGGTTGTTTTTGTGATATTTATAATTTTGGTCGCAATTAGCGGTCAGACGACCCGGAGCCGGCAGACCGCAGGGCGCACCTGATCTGACGACTTCAGGTCGTCTGATCAGTAAGCACATAATCAACATTTGTACAGATCGTTATCTTTATGAAAAGTATCTGCCATGCGCCTACCCTTTACTTCTACATTTTTGTTATTTGTAGCCACGTCTTTACCAGCTTTTTCGCAAGAACCCAATGAAGCGGTGCGCATTTTTCCACTTAGACAACTCGTAGGCGACCGTTACGAAACCTTGGCGTGCTGGGATTTTAAAAACCAGCTGTACCTCGTACGGAAAAACGGATTATTCGGCCTCATAGACGCACAAGGGAAGGAATTGGTCGCGCCGGAATATGATGCATTTTATTTTGCCGGACTGGAACTGATTCCCGTACAGAAAAATAAAAAATGGGGCGCTTTTAACCGAAAAGGCCGATTAGTCATTCCTATACAATATGATGCCGTATGGGGCTTCGACGATTCCCGGTTCGTCAGCGTTCAACAGGATTCGTTATCGGCGGTGTTCGATGAAAACGGGAAAGCCATCACGCCCTTTGAATATGCAGGCTACGTCTCCATTTCTCAAAATAAAATACACGGCCGATTCGCTGGCCAGGTTTATCCCTTTTGGCGCGACAGCTTGGGAAAACGATTCGCACCGGAAGCATGTGATCATTGCGAGCCTTTGTTTGCATCTTATTGGAGAGCATGTCGCGAAGGTTTTTGCGCAGTTTTCGACCCCGACGGCCAACAATTGACTGATTTCATTTTTCCGGACCGGTCAATAATTCCACTTCCGGGTAATCGCCTGGCAGTAGAGGCAGAGTGGGGCGATGACAGGTATTTATTCGATTTTGGAGGAAAGCAACTCGGGGATTCCGTTGTACAAGTGTTATGGCTAACCAAAGAGAAAGTTTGGGTAAATATTTCGAAAATGCGGGGCTTTTTGGGGTCAGACGGGTCGTTTATACCGATGCCTCAAGGGTTTTCGCTCTCTGTTGACTGGAGTGACCGCAAGGGTTCTTTGGTAAAGATTTTTAAACAAATCGCCCCGGAACCCGGATGGGAAGATGAACCGATGGAAGTATATGGTTGGGCAGATTCCCGCACAGGGAAATGGATGCCTCCTCATTTTACTAAGGTCGTTTTTTGGAATGATAAGATTGTTGCACACGAGGCTGGTACTACATTCATTTTCAGTCAGGATAACAATTTGCTTTACAGGTTTCCGGGTTATGTACGGCTTTTCCCGGGTGCGCCCTGTGGTACCTACCGCCGATACGACCATATCCAATTGATTGACAGCTCTTTTCATTACCTCACTACTTCCTCTTATGAGCGAATAGAAGCTGCGGATTGGGGTGGGCTCTTGTTCACACGGGATGGAAAATGGGGATTGCTGGATACAAAAGGTAAGGAGGTGCTTCCACCGGAATTCGAACGTATTGAACCATCGGAACCAAATGGACAATTACTGACAGTACAGGTGGCAGGGAAAAAAGGCGTGGTGGATATAAACGGTCGAACGGTGCTGAAAGCAGGTTTTGAGTTTATACGTGGAATTCCAGGCGGCAATTTTGCCGTTGGCGCTTCGGGCAAATATGGAATCATCAATAAAAAAAATGAAGTAATACTTCCACTGGAATACGACAGCATATACATCCGCTCCGATGGTCGTATCATGGTGGTTCGTCAGGGCGACCGTTTCGGTATGGTTAACTTTAAAGGGCAAATTTTGCTTCCGGTTGAATACGAACAGTTGATTATGGAGGATTATGGCTGGATTATTGGCGTTCGCAATGGCTTATACAACGCCTGGAGTGCCAATGTCGTTGGTATGGACTCTTTCAAATATGACTGGTGGAGTCCGGAGTATCCATACGGTTTTATCGTAAAAAAGGATGGGAAAGCGGGCTTTTTAAATCTTTTGGGAAAAGAGTTATTGCCACTTCAATACGACGATATTCGGCGGGTTTATCCGGAGCCCGGAGTGTATCACGTGCTGAAAAACGGGCAAACGACCGTTTTTAAACCTTAGCCACAAATTGTTGCCTTAATTGTAATAACCATGCCCTCCATCACCACCGCTTCCGAACGCGACATTCCGCCCCTCCTGCACCTCATCAACCGCGCCTACCGCGGCGAAGCCTCCAAAAAAGGCTGGACAACCGAGGCGGATTTGCTGGAAGGCGAACTCCGCACCGATGCGGATGGACTCGCCGAACTGCTTCAACGTGAACACGCAGTGATCCTGAAATACACTGATGCGGCGGGAAACCTGACTGGTTGTGTTTTCCTCGAAAAACACGGCGACCGCCTCTACCTCGGCATGCTGAGCGTCGACCCGGAGCAGCAGGCGCAGGGCATCGGGAAACACCTGCTGGCCGCAGCCGAAGCCCATGCCTTGCAAAACGGCTGCCGGTCCATTTATATGCGGGTACTGTCTCAACGCAGCGAACTCATCGCCTGGTACGAGCGGCACGGATACGGCCATACCGGTGAAACGCAACCCTATGAAGGTTCGCCTAAATTCGGCATTCCTACCGAGCCGCTGGTTTTTACGATCATGGGCAAAATGGTGGCGGACAGGGTAGGGTAGAATAGACAGGATTTACAGGATCAACAGGATTAAAGATTGGTATTCCGAAATCTTAATCCTGCAAATCCTGTAAATCCTGTCTATAAAAATACACTCCACTTGTCAATGGTGTCACTGACGCCGTACGTTTCCGCGCGGCACTGTTCGAAACCGGACACAAATACAATATAGATATTCCGGTAATACCCTGATAATCAATAAGTAATTGTTTCGGCACATCTTGTGAAACAATAAGTGCAAAACCCGTTATACACTTTAAGCGCCAGGCCATGCTGTTGATCTATCTTAAACTTGCCCTCCGGAATTTCCGGAAGAATTCGTTTTTCTCCGCCATCAACTTAGCGGGTCTGGCGGTCGGCCTGGCGGCTTGCTGGCTCATCTCGGTATTTGTTACCCACGAACAAAGTTTTGACCGTTTTTTGCCCCATGCCGACCGGGTTTGCGCGGTGGTATTCGACCTGAAAACGGGCGACCAGGAAGGCCGCACGACCAACACGCCGCCGCCGCTCGGACCGCGCTTAGCCGCAGATTTTCCGGAGATCGAATTGACGGCGCGTACCTTCCACCTCGGCGACGTCGTGGTGCGGCGCGAATCGCCGGGTCACGCGCCGATGACTTTTAACGAAACCGGCGCAATGGCAGCCGATACCGCTTTTTTGGAACTGTTCGGCTTTCCCATGGCCTCAGGGGATGTACACGCGGTACTCGATGAACCCGGCAGCCTGGTTTTGACGGAAAAAATGGCGGAGAAATATTTTGGCGCCGAATCACCCCTCGGGCAGCCGCTGGTGGTGAACGACCGCGTTTTTACCGTCCGGGGTATTGCCAAAACCCCGCCGTCCAACTCCACGGTACAGTTCGATTTTCTGCTGCCAATGGCCGATTTTAAAGTTGTCGAACGATTCTCCTGGAGCTGGATCTGGTTGCAGGTAGATACCTGGGCCAGGCTTCGCCAAAAACCAACCGCCGAAAACCTGGCGACACTGGAAGCAAAATTCCCGGCGATGGTGCGCGCCTACGCGCCGGCGGCTTATGAACGTATCGGCCAGAATTTTGAAGAAAACCTTCGGAAAGGCGACCGCCTCAACGTCCGGTTACAACCCCTGCAAACGCTGCACCTCGACTCCGGGGGGCTGATTTCGAGGCTGACGACGCTTGGCGACCGGAAGCAGGTACACACCTTCGGGATCGTCGGCGGACTGATCCTGTTGCTGGCCTGTGTGAATTTTATGAATCTCTCCACTGCCCGCTCCATGAAACGGGCCCGGGAGGTGGGCATGCGCAAAGTACTCGGCTCGCAGCGCGGCGCTCTGATCGGCCAGTTTTTAGCCGAATCCTTGATTATCAGCCTGTTGGCCATGCTGATGGCTGCTGTTTTAGCAGGCCTTGCCTTGCCTTATTTTAACCGGCTGACCGGCCTCGAACTGGACTTTCGCGCCTTGTTTTCGCAGGTGAACATGGGTTTTGTGGCCGCCCTGCCTGTACTGACCGGGTTACTCGGCGGATTTTACCCGGCTTTTTATTTGTCTAAATTCAAAACGGCGGAAATATTTAAAGCAACGCCGGGTTCTTCAAAAGGCGGTCACGCAGGTATCCGCAGCGGACTGGTGGTATTTCAGTTCACGGTTTCTATCGTGCTGATGCTGAGTTCGTTCGTCGTGTACCGGCAATTGGAATTTGCCCAAACACAATCACCCGGTTTGCAGCGCGAAAATGTGCTGATCATTCAAAATACGCGGCACTTAGAGGAGGGACCCGCACGGGAAACATTTCGGCAGCAACTGGCGCAACTCCCCGAGGCGCTGGGAGCCACCCACTCGACTTACCTGCCTTCGCTGGGCAGTTTTGGCGATTTTTACGACCCGGAACAAGGAAACCAGAGCCGCCCGGTGACACCAAACCTGCCGATCGGTTCTTTTCTGACCGACGCCGATTTTGTACCCGCGCTCGGCATTGAAATGCTGGCTGGGCGCAATTTTATGCCCCATTCGAAAAGTGATTCAACTGCTGTGATCCTGAACGAATCGGCCGTACGGGCCATCGGTTGGGAGCATCCGGTGGGGCAATGGATGCGTTACCCGGGCAACGAAAACCAGCGGTTTCAGGTCATCGGTGTGATGCGCGATTTTCATACCGCCTCAGTCAAAATGGCCATCGAGCCGACGGCGCTTTTTCACGAATCTTCCAAAACTTACCGGACCTGGGGATCGTATGTCGCCGTGCGGCTGCGACCCGGCGCGGAAAAAGCGGCGATCGAAAAAGCCTCGGCGCTTTGGAAAATGGCGGTGCCCGGCGCGCCGTTCGAATACAAATTCCTGGATGCTTCTTTCGCCCGGCTTTACCAGCAGGAGGCAAAAACGGGGTCTGTGCTGGGTATTTTCACAGGCCTGGCTCTGTTCATCGGCTGCCTCGGATTGTTTGCACTGGCGGCATTCACGGCCGAGCAACGCACCAAAGAGATCGGCGTGCGCAAGGTGTTGGGCGCCACAGTGGCCAATATCACGGGTATGCTGGCGAAAGATTTTCTAAAACTTGTCGTCATCGCCATCGTCATCGCTGTGCCACCGGCCTATTACCTGATGCAAAAATGGCTCTCCGATTTTGTTTATCGTATTGATATTCAATGGTGGATGTTTGCAGGCGCGGGTTTGGCCGCCGTACTCATCGCATTTTTGACGGTGAGTTTTCAAAGCGTAAAAGCGGCGCTGGCGAACCCGGTGAAAAGCCTGAGGAGTGAGTAAACTGTCGGGATCAGAATTTGCAGAATTAGAGAATTGACAGAATTCCGAAAATGCTCTAATGCTGAAAATTCTGATCACCCGCCCGGCACCCGGTTCCAGATATCGAGGTAAATCTTCCACACACCCGGAGTGATTTCCTTCCAGACAATGACGTATTTGCCTTTCCAGGGCGTTTCCTTGCCGTCGAGACTCAGGGTTTTTCCTTCGTAGTAGCCCCAGTCGTAGGCTTCGTTGCCCAGAATTTTTATTTCTTCGGAGGTGATGCGGTGGTAAGAAGTCCGCGTTTTTTTGTCGGGCGCCGGCGTCCAGTAATTCCGGATGGCCTCGCTGCCCCGCAGGATTTCCTGGTTGTTGGGAAAAATTTTAGCGTCTTCAGTATAAGCGGCTACTACGGCGTCGTAATTCCCTGCTACCAGGTTTGTGGAAAAAGCGGCGATATTTTCCCGGATAATAGCGAGGGATTTGGCCTCGGCGTCGGTTTGGGCGGAGAGGTAGTGGCAGCAGGAGAGTAGCAGGAGGCAATGAATTGTTTTCATTTTTATAAAGAGTGTAGTGGTGTGCGTTGTGTAGTATTACCACGCAAAGTCGCAAAGATTTTCCAAAGACGCAAAGTGCTGACGACGAAATTCCTGCTAGCGAGGCTTCGCCTCGTGTGCCCGATCTGCCGGGCCATGCCCATCCGCACCCGTGGTCCGCTCCTGCCCAACGATACCCGTCTTTAAAAATGCGAAAAATCTTGTTGCTTACTTCGTTGCCTCCAACATTTCCAGAAATTCTCGCCTATTAATCACCTTCACTTTTGGAAACGGGATGTCTTTCAGAACTTTAAAGTGCTTGTCATCCGTAACGATAAAGTCAGCATTGGCAGCGATGGCGCAATCCACAAACTTATTGTCATCCGGATCAACCGTGATGAATCGCCAGAAATAGTACTTGTTGATATAAAGAAGGTTCGGCAGAATATCGAGCACATCAAGTGCTAATGTGGCCACCTCTTGGTTGGCTCTTTGTTGAAAAACTTCTTCGTACTCATTCAGAATATCGGAAGTCACACAAAGTTCATAGGTGCCCCGGGTCAGTTCCAAAAAAATCAGGTGACTGTCAGAAGTACGGGGAAGAGCAGCCAATAAAACATTCGTATCAAGAACCACCCTCACGAAGAAGACTGATTTTTAGCGCCCTGTGATTTGTAAGGTGTACGATCATGCCCTTTTCCCCAAGTCTCAATTTGTTCTTTGGAAGGATTGAGTTTATCCACAGCATGTTGCAGCCGGTGATAGCGAAAGTCTATCAATACCCGGCGCAGGTCTTGCAATTCTTCTTCGGACAAGTCGACAGCAA
>JADJOD010000004.1 GCA_016713985.1 Lewinellaceae bacterium
ATATCCTCCTCCTATCCATCGTCATCGGCCTGTTTGTGGCCATGTTGTTTGTCAACCTGTACTTCCGGGCAAAGGTGTTGAAGGTATACGGCGTATTGGTGCGCAACCGCGTACAATTCGGCGCAGCGCATATTTTTAACCGGCAAAAATTAGAAGAGGAGATTTTGCCCCGGTACCCGAAATTCCACAACGAGATCGAGTCTTTTGTCCGGCATATGCGCTATTCGATTCGTATGGCTACCGTGTTGCTCGTGCTTATCACGGCATTCGGCGCTATCCTTATGTATTTTCGGTAAATTCAAGTTGTGAAAAGCACAGCGCAACAGCCGATAACCAATAATCAATAACGTAAAACCAACATGCGCATCGCCCTGCTCGGCGCCGGCCACCTCGGCAAAATCCACCTGAAATGTATCCTCGCCACCGAATGCTGGGAACTGGCCGGTTTTTACGACCCCGACGATAAAAATGCCGAATCGACGATCGCGCAATACGGCGCCAAACGTTTTAAATCTTTGGAGAAACTGCTGGCCGAATGTGACGCCGTGGACATCGTGACTCCTACCCCCTCGCATTTCAAAATGGCGGCCAAAGCCGTGCGGGCAGGCAAACACGTTTTTATCGAAAAACCCGTCACGGAGACGGTTTCCGAAGGGAAACGCCTGTTGCAACTCGTTGAAAAACAAGGGGTAAAAGTGCAGGTTGGCCATGTCGAACGGTTCAATCCCGCTTTTCTGGCCCTGAAGGACATGGTGCTCAACCCCATGTTCATCGAAGGGCACCGGCTGGCCGCTTTCCAGCCCCGTGGCACCGAAGTATCCGTCATTCTCGACCTGATGATCCACGACCTCGACCTCGTGTTGCACCTCGTCAAGTCGAAATTGACCAAAGTCAGCGCCAGCGGCGTGGCCGTACTCAGCCATACACCCGACATCGCCAATGTGCGCCTCGAATTCGCCAACGGTTGCGTGGCCAACCTCACGGCCAGCCGCATTTCCATGAAACAAATGCGCAAAATGCGCCTGTTTCAGCCCGACCACTACCTGAGCCTCGACTTTCTCGACAAAAACGCCCAGATCGTGCGCCTGTTCGCACAAGACGCAACCAACCTGCCCCCGCAGGAGCAACTGATGGAATTCGAGACCAATGCCGGCAAAAAATGGCTGCACCTGCAAATGCCCGAAACGGCGCCTTTAAACGCCATCCAGCGCGAATTGGAAACCTTTCACGAAGCCATCGCCAGCGATACCCCGCCGGTAGTGACGCTCCGCGATGGCTTCGAGGCATTAAAACTGGCGCACCGGATTTTGAAGGAGATCGAGGTACGGAAGCAGAAGTACGTGTAAAAACCTTTGTACTTTCGTGTGGAATAGACAGCCACTCATTCAAATCGTTTCACGCCCTCTATTTTCCGGTACGGTTTTGTGAAAAAATCGGCGGTCACCGAGTTGAACAACTCCTTGTAAAAAGATGGGTGTTGCGTGCCCGGAATCGGGCAGAATCCACAAGTAGGATTGCGGGATTGATTGTGCGATCAGCATCGTATGTTGCGGCAAAATGACGTCGTGGTCGCCGCCGATGACCAGCGTGGGGCATTGAATTTTATTCAATTGTTTCGTGGTGATCTGCGGTTCGTACGAAAGCAGGCGCATCAGTTTCATCGCAGCCTTTGTTTCCGCCGTTTGTGGCATTTTTTCGAGGGATTTGTTGTACTGCATTACCATTCGATATACAAAAGGATCAACGGCGCTGGTGTCCGGCCAAAGGTTGGCGCCGGTGACGGCTAATTTTTTCACCTTTTCGGGGTGTCGCATGGCCAAAAGCAGTCCGTTGATGCCGCCGTCGCTCCAGCCGATCACGTAGCAGGAATTGAGTTTGAGTGTATCGAGCAGGGCGTTGAAGTCGTCGGCCATCATTTCATAACTCAGGGAATCGGCCGTGTCGACTGATTTTCCCTGGGCCCGGCTGTCCGCCAGGATCACCCGGTAATGTTGGGAGAAGTAGGGTATCTGATACTTGAAGTTATCGATGGAGCCGCCGTTGCCGTGGATAAAGACCAGCGGTTCGCCCTGACCGTAAGTTTCGTAATACATGTTAAAACCGCGTGTTTTCACGTAGCGGCCTGCCTTGTCGTTTTTCCCGAACAAAGACGTGTCGGCTGCGGTGGATTGGGCGTGGAGTGTCTGACTCAGCAAAACGGCGAATAATACATAGAATGCTTTCATTTCACAGAAGTTGAAAGGGTGGAAGAATGGGGTGCAAGATAGGTGGGCAAGCGTTTGTTTTGTCAACTTTATATCCGCGATGGAACCCGTGCTGGCGCGAGGTTCCACCTCGTGCCCGTTATCTTTCGGGTTTTACCCGCTCTTACGGTATATGCCGGGCGAAGCCCGACTGATTGGTGGCACGAGGTAAAAATCTCGCTCCAGCATTCGGGAATGGAACACGGATGGCACAGATGAGACACGGATTTTCAATACGATCTGTGAAAATCCGTGTCGCGCGCGAAGTATTTCGCCTCGCGTGTTACGATGCTGCCATGCCAATTGTGGTCAAATTTTACAGGAAGGAGTATGCCGGAAAAGAAAGGACGTAACGTACGTTTGTTACCGGCAACAGTGTATTCACATTCGCCCTGCCTCTTTTGCCCTTTGTATCAAACACGTCAATAACCGAACAGGACATGAATAAACAGACTGAAGATATTAAACGACAATACCTCAAAGTATTCGGGGCTGCGATACTGTCTTTGGTGGCGGCTATTTATCTGGTTACGAGAAGTGATAAGCCAAGAGCGGATTTTATCCATCAGTCGGGTGAAATCGTATATTTATCCCGAACAAATCCATTACAAAAAGGAAGTGAAGCCCGAGCCAAAGACATCTTTTTGGTGCTGAATAATTACGACAGGGTTTTTGAATTGTTTACGGGGACGGAAACCGGCGATTTCAGCCCCAGGGTAAACCGGCTGGCAGAACTCCGGGCCGGGGATAACGTGGATATTTACTTTGAAGAAAACAAAAAATCCGCATCACAACCATCCAACCGACTGCTTCAGTATTTGGATAAAAACGGAGAACTCATTTACCGCAGAAGTAACGCTGACCAGCAGGTGGGGTATTTTATCATCGGATGTAGCGGACTCCTGTTCATCCTGGGAATATACCTCCGGGTGAAACCGGTTAAATCATGAATACCCGACACCTGCGACCAACAAATTAACCATGATACGACTTCTGACAGTGGCCGCCTTGTTACTTTTTGCGGAATATACCACCGGGCAAAAACTAAATATTAAATCTGTCGTCGAAAAATTGAACGCAGGGCAGGCGCCTGTCGCTTCGGATTTCGGGTTCACATCATACCGCATCGATACAAAAGCCGATTCCATTTCTTTTTACACTTATCAGAAACCGAATACCCTCCCGAACTCCGTTTATATTGTATTGCCGGGCTCCAATGCGGAGCATATATATACGTATCACAAAGAAAAGGACGGCGGTTACTGGTTCAGTTCGCTGACGAGTTTTGACTTTTCCTATCTGCCCGACAATTACCTGTTGGTGATCGTGGCCAACCCGGATGCCCGGGAATTTACGTACGGTTATTCCAATAAACGCTGGGCTTCGTTTTCCGAACCACCCATCCAGAGCCTGGTGAAACTCAAAATACCGATCTTTCAGGTACACGGCGCCAATGATGACATGACGCCGCTGGAAAGCGCCTATATCGTACCCCTGGAATTTGCCCGTTTGCAAAAAAACAACCTCACTTTTAGGGTTTACACGAACTGCAACCATTCTCTCATCGAAAATACAAAAGACGGGCAGGAAATTAATCACATGGCGTCGATGATGAAGGACTTTTTTGACTGGGTGGCAAAGCATTGACAGATCCCCGCTCGCGCGAAGGCCGGTGCTGGCGCGAGGTTCCACCTCGTGCCCGTTATCTTTCGGGTTTTACCCGCTTTTACGGTATATGCCGGGCGAAGCCCGACTGATTGGTGGCACGAGGTAAAACCTCTCGCCAGCATTCATATGTTTTGTTTTGGACTGCCGTTGCTTTTGACAGCCTCACACCAGCCGCCCCACCACTAAGTATCCATGTCCTGACACCCAAAAAACGTCTGCAAACACTTTTTTTTCTTATCCCGACACCAAAAAAACATGTCCCGACATCTTTTTTACATGTCCGGACACCAAAAAAACGTCAGGCGATACCTTTTTTTCCTGTCCCGACACCAAAAAAACATGTCCCGACACCTTTTTTACATGTCCCGACACCAAAAAAACGTCAGGCGATACCTTTTTTTCCTGTCCCGACACCAAAAAAACATGTCCCGACACCTTTTTTACATGTCCCGACACCAAAAAAACGTCAGGCGATACCTTTTTTTCCTGTCCCGACACCAAAAAAACATGTCCCGACACCTTTTTTACATGTCCCGACACCAAAAAAACGTCAGGCGATACCTTTTTTTCCTGTCTCTTTTTTCCCTGTCCCGACACCAAAAAAACATGTCCCGACACCCGACACCTTTTTTACCTGTCCCGACACCAAAAAAACGTGTTCGCCGGGCCAATTCATATGCCACCGCCAAGTATATTCGGGCATCTATTTCTGACTTTCATAGAGTGCACATACACGCAGGTATAAATTGCTGTATCCGCCCGTGCGCTCCGCTTATTTTGCCGGCGCTTTTTTCCATGTACAAGAACCATCGCATCATGCAGAACAATTACATCAAACTCGCTTTGCGCAACCTCGGCAAAAACAGAAAATATACCCTCATCAACCTGATCGGAATGACGGTGGGTATGGCCTGCTGCTTTCTGATCATCACCTACCTGCGATACGAGCGAAACTTCGACACCTTTTTCCCGAAAGGAGATCGCCTGTACCGCATTCACTACCACGCAGATTTTGCCGGCGAACCACTCGACCTCAACCGGGTGCCGGCGCCCATCGGTCCGGCCATGCCCGATTATTTTCCGCAGGTGGAGTCTGTGGCACGGCTGTTTCCACGCAGCGTCAGCGTACGTGATCCGAAGAGCGACCGGCAGTTCGAGATGGAAAACACCCTGTTCGCCGATAGCACGACGCAGGAGGTACTGGGCCTGGATTTTTTGCAGGGCGACCCTGCTACCGCGCTCGACGCGCCTTTTTCCGCAGTATTGACCGATGAAACGGCCAGGAGATTGTTCGGCGACGAAAATGCGATGGGCCGGCAGTTGCGCGTGGCCAACGAGGCGGTTTTTACCGTTAGCGGGGTGGTCCGGCGATTGCCGCACCAGTCGCACTTAGAATTCGACCTGTTGCTGCCTTTTCGCAACATCCCCGACGCGGAGCCGGTGTCCGCGCGCAACAGTGTACGCAATGCCCTGACAGCCAACTGGTTGGCTTCCTACACCTACACCTATGTGATCCTGAAAAACGGCGCAACACCCGGCGCGGTCGATGCCCTGTTTTCCGGATTTATAAAAAAACACGGGCACGCGCAGTTTGTGGACAAACAAAAATTCAGCTTGTTCCGGGTGCGCGACATCCACCAGCACAGCAACGTTACCGATGAGGTGACAGCGACGGCCAACCCGGCTTATTTGCGGATTTTCGGCATCGTCGGTTTTTTGGTTTTGCTTATTGCGGTGATCAATTTTGTCAACCTCTCGACGGCGGTGTACCTCGACCGCACGAAAGAAGTGGCCGTGCGCAAAGCATTGGGCGCCAGTCGCACCACGTTAGTCGGGCAGTTTCTGACCGAAACCATGCTGTTGAGTTTTGGCGCGTTTTTGCCCGCCCTGGCCCTGCTTTTTGTGCTGATCCCGCTGTTTAACGCACAAAACGACAAGTTCATCACCTTCCACTTGGTGCACGACTGGCCGCTCACGCTGTCGTTTACCGGAATTTTTTTGCTGACAGGTCTGCTCGCGGGGGTATATCCGGCGTTGTTCGCCAGCCGGTTCCGCCCCGTTGAAGTGTTCCAAAAAAACAGTCCCGTAGGCGCAGGCGGCGGCAGGCAATGGCTGCGCAAGTCACTGATTACCTTGCAGTTTGCGGTCAGTATCGCGCTGTTGTGTGGTACCCTCATCATGTTGTCACAACTGCGCTACTGGCAAAACATGCCGCTGGGTTTCGACGCGGAGCAGGTGATTTCGGTGCCCTTGTCGAGCGCCAACATCAATTCCGCCTTTTCGCCGGGTGATTCCACCCTGCGCCGGCGGATGAACGCTTTTGACGAACTACTGCTGCAAAATCCGGGCATCGCGGAAGTAACCCTGGCCTCTTCGATGCCGGGTTTCGGCGCGCCGTTGTTCCCGGTCAGCACCGATAAGATCCGGCTGGAAGACAACGTGTTTCTCACCGGCATTTCCGTGGATTACGACTTTGCGGAGACCTTCAAATTAAAAATATTAGCCGGGCGTGACTTTGACAAATCCTACGGTACCGACCACCTGAACAGCGTGATTCTGAACGAAATGGCCGTTAAAACCCTCGGCTGGAGTTCACCGGAGGAGGCCATCGGGCAAAACGTGACCCGGGGAGGGCGGCAGGTGAGCAAAGTGGTGGGAGTGGTCAATAATTTCAACACCGCCGGGTTGCAAACAGCCCTCAATCCCGTGCTCTTAGACGTGGCGCCGGGCACCTTCACCGCATTTGCCATCCGGCTGAAAAGCAAAAACACCCAGGCCGTCACTGCCGACATCGAGAAGTTGTGGCGGCAGTTTTTCCCGGAAAAGGCCTTCGAATACACCTTCCTGAACGACGCCCTGCAGGAAGGTTACGAGCAGGAATCACGTCTGATGCAACTGAGCGGCGACTTCGCGGGCATCGCCATCGTGCTGGCCTGTTTCGGCCTGTTCGGCCTGGTGGATTTTACCGTCCGGCACCGCCGCAAAGAGATCGGCGTACGGAAAGTACTCGGCGCCACGGTTGTTTCGGTGGTCGGGCTGCTGAGCCTGGACTTTTTAAAACTTGTTTTGGTCGCACTGGTGATCGCCACTCCGGTGGCCTACTGGGGCATGAACCATTGGCTTGCCGACTTCGCCTATCGCATTGACATTCCCTGGTACATCTTTGCCATCGCCGGAGGGGCCGCCGCCGTGGTGGCGTTCCTGACGGTTGCGGGGCAAACGGTGCGGGCGGCAGTGGCGAATCCGGTGCAGTCGTTGCGGAGTGAGTGAACGGCGACTTTAACCCATAGCGGGGTCCTTCACTGACTCGTTTGGCAGTGTTACCCGCAGTTTCATCAGAATATTTTGCCGGCGTTCGAGCACCACCACTTCATAGGGTGCAATCCGGAATGCGTCATTACTGAGCGGGATACGTCCGAAACGATTGAGTACCAGTCCGTTGAGGGTATTGTATTGTTTGTTTTCCGGAAAAGGCATCGGCAGGAAATGGTTGATTTCGTGCAGGGGTGCAATACCCGATACATCGAAAGATCCGTCGTCGTTGGCCGTTACGTGGGCCACTTCGTCGTCGTATTCGTCCTGGATTTCACCAACTAATTCTTCCAGAATGTCTTCCATGGCGATCAGACCTTCGGTGCCGCCGTATTCGTCGATCACGATGCCGACGTGTATTTTTTTGCTTTGAAAATCCTTTAAAACCCGGTTCAGCCGGGCCGAGTTGTACACGTAGTGCACCGGGCGCATCAGGTCCTTCAAATTCCAGTCTTCTCCCAGGGTATTCGCTTTGAAAATATCTTTTGCAAACACGATGCCGAGCACGGTGTCGATATCTTCTTCGTACACGGGGATTCGGGAGTAGCCGTTTTCTATCACCGCGCGGAGGACTTCTTCACGCGGGGTGTCCACTTCGAGGGCAACCATATTTTTGCGGGGCACCATCACCTGCTGGGCGGTCAGTTCCGGAAAATCGAAGGCGTTCTGGATGATCTGGAAATTGTCTTCCTTGATCGCGCCGCTGGCCTGGCTCTGGCGCATAAGCAACCGCAATTCCTCCGTGCTATGCGCTTCGTGTTCATCGGCGTGCTGGATGCCGATCATTCGCAGGATACGGTTGGCCAAACCGTTGAGCAGCCAGATAAAAGGCCGGAAAATGATAAAAAAGGCCCGCATCGGCAGGGACACGGCCAGAGACGTTTCTTCGGGTTTGCGGATGGCGATGGATTTGGGCGCCAGTTCGCCGAAAACGATATGTAACACCGTAATGAGCGCAAAAGCAACCGGCAATGCAATTTTATGCGCCAGGTCGTCCGGCATATCCAGTCCGACGAGGTGAAAAAATGCGATGAGCAGTTTGGATACCACCGGCTCGCCGATCCAGCCCAGGCCGAGGCTGGCGAGTGTGATGCCGAGTTGAGTGGCAGACAGGTAAGCATCGAGGTTATTGAGCATGTTTTGCGCCAGCTTAGCCACCTGGCTGCCTTTTTGCGCCCGCAACTCGATTTGTGAATACCGCACCTTGACGATGGCGAATTCGGCGGCCACAAAAAAACCATTCAGAAAAACGAGGAAAAACGTGATCAGTATGTCGAACGCCATATGGGGAGAGGATTTGATTGAACTGGATACAAAAGACCGGATACCGTCGGGTGTGCCCAGCGCCGGAATAAAGTTTGCCGGCGCACAAATGTACAACGACCCGGCGTATTGAATTATATGCCACTTTCAAGGGCTTTGCTACATTTGTCCGTGCCGTACACAAGCGGCGCCGATACCTCCACAGCAAAAAAAATTCAACCGTGGCAAAAACATTGATTTCCCTGCTTGCGCTTTGCCTTTCCGTGTTTCAAGGATTGGCACAAACTCCTGAAATCCAACGAATTGACCCGCCCAACTGGTGGGCTGGCATGAAAAATCCCGAGTTACAATTGCTGATCTACGGCAAAAACCTCAAAGGCTCCGGCCTGAAGATCAATTACCCGGGAGTAAATGTCCGGCAGGTGCATGAAGTGGAAAACGCCAATTACCTGTTTGTCGATTTGTATATCACGCCGGAGGCCGGGGCCGGCCGGTTCGAGATCGAACTGAACAAAACGGTACCCGTAAAACGTGGGAAAACGATGATCGACCAGCCGGTCAAAGTTACCCGGTCGTACGAATTAAAAACACGGGACAAACATCCGCAGGAGATCAACTCCAAAGATTTTGTCTACCTGATCCTGCCCGACCGTTTTGCCAACGGCGACCCTTCCAACGACCGGTTTGCCGGCATGGCCGATTCCGTGGCCGACCGCGCCAACCCGTATTTGCGGCACGGCGGCGATCTGCCGGGCATTCAGAATCACCTGGATTATTTCACTGAACTGGGTGTGATAATTTTCTGGCTTAACTCGGTGATCGAAAACGACCAGTCGCAAACCAACGCAGGCGGGGCAATGCGCTCTGCGTATCACGGCTACGATTTTACGGACCAATACGCCGTCGACCGCCGCCTGGGAGGCAATGAAGCATATAAAAACCTGATCGACGCCGCCCATGCCAAAGGTTTAAAAATCATGCAGGATGCAGTGTACAACCACGTGGGTATCAACCACTGGATTTTGCGCGACCTGCCGATGAAAAACTGGCTCAACCAGTGGGATACCTATACCAATACCTCCTACCGCGACGAATCGGTGTTTGACCTGAACCACGGCAGTGTCAGCGATTTTAACGTGCAGCAAAACGGCTGGTTCGTGCCGTTTTTGCCCGACCTGAATCATCACAATCCATTCGTAGCCAATTATTTAATTCAACATGCACTTTGGACGGTCGAGTATTTCGGCATCGACGGGTGGCGGGTCGATACGTACCAGTACAACGACCTGGAATTTATGAACCGCTGCAACAATGCCTTGCTGAGCGAATATCCCGGGATGTTTATTACCGCCGAAAATGCGGTCAACACGGCCGTAAGCCAGGCTTTTTTTGTGCGCAACAACCTGTATCTGCCGTTTAAAAGCACCTGCCCTTCCCCCAACGATTTTGTTTTTTACAACGCCATCAACGCCGCTTTAAACGAAAAATTCGACTGGGGAAGCGGCTTCAACAAGTTGTGCACCATGCTGGCGCAGGACATCGTGTACGAAAACCCCAACCTGAATCTGACTTTCCTCGACAACCCCGACCAAAACCGCTTTTTTTCGGTGGTGGGTGAGGATTTGCGGAAATACCGGCAAGGCATAACTTTTTGCTGACCACACGCGGCGTGCCGCAACTCTACTACGGCACGGAGGTGCTGATGAAAAATTTCAAAAACCCCTCGGACGCCGAAGTGCGCCGCGATTTTCCCGGCGGCTGGCCGGGCGACAGGGAAAACAAATTCTCCGCTTCCGGTCGCACGGCACAGGAAAACGAAGCGTTCAATTTTACCAAAAAACTGGCGCAATACCGGAAAAACTGCTCCGCTTTGCAAACCGGAAAACTTACCCAATACCTCCCGCAGGACGGTGTTTACGTGTATTTCCGGCATGACGAAACCAAATCGGTGATGGTTATCCTGAGTCAAAGCGATAAGGTACAAACCCTGTCGACGCGGCGTTTTGCGGAAAACCTGCGCGGGTTCACCCAAGGTAAAAATGTGCTGGATGATATTTTGATTCCGGATATACGACAGATTACGGTGCCGGCGATGTCGGCGATGGTGGTGGAGTTAGGCACGAAGTAGAACTCGCTCGGGGTTGAGTCAAAAGTCATTTGAAACGGGAAATATTATTTTGAATCGCGACCGAACCAGACATTCCAGGTTTTGAAAACCTGGAATGTCTGCGCATCATCCGAATAAAATTTCTCCCAATACGCGACAATATGCAACTTAAAGACTTTTGGCACAACCCCGAAGCGTCTTGTCATGCTGAACGTAGTGAAGCGCCTGAATAACAAGTGTTTACACCGGTTCCTTCGCTGCGCTCAGGATGACACGTTGCTCAGGGGCCTGAGTGACCGGGCATAAGTGACGAACAGATAAGACCCGGGGCATGCCTGCAAATAAGTTCGCTGATAAAATCCGGTTTGTCATAAACCATAAAATGGGACCCATCCGGAACCCGGACCAGGGGCTCTTCCAGCCTGCAAATAGGAAAAGTACGGTCATGTTCTCCGTGGATAGGTAAAATAGCCGTATCGTCAGGCATACGATTGTTTTCCCATCGCGACACCTCCCGCAGTGCCCACTGAAGATAACAGTTAGTCGTTTTTTTTATCATATCCACTGACAGGCGCAGATGTTCCAGGGTTTTATACCCGTGTGCTTTTGCCCAAAACGGAAATGTTAGCATCGTAATTTCTTTGTTGAAAAAATGATACAAACCCAGGCGGTTGATCATCCGAAAAACCCGCGCATTTTCCTTTCCGGATTTAATACTGGAGAGCAATATGATTTTTTCAACGGCATGGATTTTTGCTATCTCCTGGGCCATGATCCCTCCGAAGGACTGTCCGATAATGATTTTACGGGCAGGGTTGTTGATAAAACCGGCTGATATCCGCGCGGCATAATGCGCCAGTGTTTCCTTCCTTTCCGGTGTTATCCAGTCGAGAAAATATACTTTTTTTACCCCAGGTCGAGGTGCTGGAAAACCCGGCAGTCAAGTCCCAGGCCTGGAATCAAATATATTTCTGTGTTCTCCATGTCATACGTTTTCCGACGGGTTCCACACAAGTCGTTTTTGACGGCAACTTATTAGCGCCCGCCCACACCGGCAAAACTATATCTTTCGGCGTGTTTTTTAACCTTCCCATATCACCGTTGCAAGTCGTCGCCGACCACCCCGGAAAAACGGCCGGGATCAATCTGTTCGTCAAACGCGACGACTTGCTGCACCCGGAAATTCAGGGCAACAAATGGCGCAAACTCGCTCCCGTGATCGCGGAAGTACGGGAATCGTTTCCGGCCGGGATCGTTACGTTCGGCGGTCCCTATTCCAATCACCTGCACGCCGTGGCTGCTGCCGGCCGTATTTTCGGCATACCGGTTGCAGGAATTGTGCGGGGTAAACATGCCGGCCCGGATAACGCCACCCTGCGCGATGCCCGGGAAAACGGTATGACCTTGTGCCCGGTTTCCAAACAAATGTACGATGCCTGCAAACACGGCGGCGGCGACTGGATCGGGCGGGAATTTCCGGGGCGTTACATCCTGCCGGAAGGTGGTTCTACCCGTATGGCGGTGGAGAGTTGCGCCTCCATAAGCCGGGAAATTATTTCGCAATTACAACAATATCAACATTTTACTTTCTCCGGGAAAGATTTGTACATCTGTGTGCCGGCCGGTACCGGGTGTACGGCAGCGGGTATTGTGGCCGGTTTGGAAGAACAAAACGGGCAGGTGCTGATATTTCCGGTGGTCAACAGGGATTTTAATATACAAACGATCCGTCAATTGCTGGGCGACCGTCAAACGGCGCCCCCGACAGCATCCGGATCAAGGTTCCGCATCCTGTATGAGTACGAATCCGGCGGGTTTGCCAGGTTGCATCCGCCCGTGCTCGATTTTGTACACTCGTTTCGCAGGCACAGCGGCATCCTGCTCGACCCGGTTTATACCGCAAAAATGATGTTCGGGATATATGACCAACTCGGGAAAGGTGTTTTCCCGCCGGGCAGCACGGTGGTAGCGGTGCATACCGGCGGGTTGCAGGGTTGGCAGGGATTTCAGGAGCGCTGGGGTGTCGGGCCCTGACGCCTTTGTAACATTATCCGTTCCGCTGACGTCTACCATTCGTTTTTACGTTCACCTTTTCACCATATCGGCTATGAAAAAAATAAACCTGCTATTCTGCCTGGTATTCCTGTTTGCCTGCCCGGCACTTGCCCAAACCGACGCGCTCCATCGTTTTATTGAGGAACACAAAAGCGACAAATCTTTTACTTTTGCTTACCTGAGCAAAGACCTTTTTGAGGTTGTTTCGGCGTCGGATATAGCGGATAAAGATTGGAAAAAACTCCACAACGTGGTCAAAAACATCGGCAGCCTGAGCATTCTGGCAGCGGACAGCATCACCAACGGCACCTCGTTGTACAAGGAAACCCTGCGTCTTATGCCCACCGACGAATTTGACGTCTTGCTGACCGTTCAGGACGGGCCAACAAATGTACGCATCTGGTCCAGGGACGAGGAGGAGGCGATTACCGACCTGGTGATGCTGGTCGGCGCGCCGGAAGAATTTGTGCTGATTTGTTTTGCAGGCCAACTTGAACTGGGCAATATTTCGGAACTGGCCCGGCTGCTCGACGCCGATGAGGTGGATCACCTGGCCCGGGCAACGGAAACGGTGGCCCTGGATTTCAGGATCAGCCCGAATCCCAACAACGGTAAATTCAACCTGTCGGCTACGGACGCAAAAGATCCGCTCCTCTCCCTGAGCATTACGGACCAGAATGGTCGCCTGATCTCCAGTCTGAACCTTTCCGGCGACCCGGTTCAGCAGGTAACCCTCCCCGATTTGCCTTCCGGATTGTATTGGTTGCAGGTAAAAAGCCAAAGCGGAAAAATCGGCGTCAAACAACTGCATATCGCCGGAAAGTAAGCGGCAAGTCAGCCCTTTACACCCTGCAAACCCTGTCCATCCTGTTTATAACCTGACTGTTCAATCAATGCATTGACCTTCCAAACCGGGTCATATAGCCGGTTATGTCGCTTTAAACGAAACACAGCCCGTATTCGTAGAAAAGGTGGAAGGGCAGCGACACACGAATATATCTTTCCGGAAAATAAAGGAGACCGTCTCCCAGGTTTTTTTTGACTTGTGACGGTCTCTTGTTGTCCGGCAAAATATCAATTCCTGTTTTGTATGCACCTGAACATCAGCAAGCTCAACAAATCGTACCGCAACGGCGTAAAAGCCCTCGACAACCTCAATCTGGAAACGGGCAGCGGCATGTTTGGCTTGCTGGGCCCAAACGGGGCGGGAAAATCGTCCCTGATGCGGACCATCGCCACCCTGCAAACACCCGATTCGGGCAGGATCACCTTCGGCGATATCGACGTGCTGGCTGAGCCCATGCGGCTGCGGAAAGTGCTGGGCTATTTACCGCAGGAATTCGGCGTATATCCCAATATGTCGGCCGAAGACCTCCTGGATTATTTTGCCACGTTAAAAGGAGTCGCCAGCCGCTCCGAGCGCAAAAAAATCATTCAGGAAGTGCTGGAAATCACCAACTTATGGGAAGTTCGGAAAAAAAATGTGGATGCCTATTCCGGCGGCATGAAACAACGTTTCGGCATTGCCCAGTTGTTGTTGAACAACCCGAAACTCATTATCGTGGACGAGCCGACGGCGGGTTTGGACCCCGCCGAACGCAACCGTTTTTTAAACGTACTGCGGGAGATCGGCGCCAACAACACCATCCTCTTTTCCACCCATATTGTCGATGACGTAAAAGACCTGTGCAACGAACTGGCCATCATGAACGGCGGGCGGGTTTTAAAACATACCACCCCCGCCGGGGCAGCCCGGGAAATTGAGGGAAAAATCTGGACCAAACACATTCCACGCGAGTCGCTGGAACAACACGAAATGACCTGGAATGTGTTGTCATCGAGGTATAACCCGGACAACAACCTGAGTATCCGTGTATTTGCCGGCGAAAACCCGGGGCATGGTTTCGAATACGCCGTTCCGCAACTGGAAGACGTATATTTTATCGCATTAAAAAATGATCAATAATCCGGCCCCCTTATGTTTACTGCGATATTCAGGTTTGAACTAAAATACTGGTCCCGAAACCCTTCGGTATACATTTACCTCTTCGTTTTTTGGGTGCTGGCTGCCGCTTCGATGGCAGGCGCGGCGGGTATTTTTGGCGACGGTTCCGCGCCGGAGGACAAAACGGCCAATTCGCCGATGAGTTTGTTTGCGTTTATCGTATTTTTTAACAAACTGGCTTTATTCATTCTCCCGGCCGTTATTGGCAATGCCTTGTACCGGGATTATAAAAGCAACGTGTACCGTGTTTTATACTGCTTTCCGTTTACAAAAAGAGATTATTTGCCGGCCAAGTTTTCGAGTGCATTTGTTGTGGTATCCGCCATTGCATTTGCTGCCGGACTGGGTTTATTGGCAGGCACGCAGTGTCCGGGGGTAAACGCCGGTTTGCTGGCGCCTTTTGATGCGGGGTTGTATCTGCAACTTTATTTGATTTATTTTATTCCTAATCTGCTGATATTCAGCGTATTTGTATTTGCTGTTGTTGTATTTTCCAGAAACATAAATACCGGTTTTATTGTCATCGTGCTGGTACTGATTGCGCGGGAGATGGTCGCAAAATTAGCGGGAGGTATGGCCCCCCACCCTGCTGCATTGTTATTGGAACCCCTGGGAGAATCCGCCACATATTATTATACCCGGCACTGGACGGCAGCCATGGAAAACGGGCAACCCATTCCGGTTGAAAACATACTGATTTTCAACCGGTTATTATGGCTAATCTTTGCGACCCTTGTGTTTCTGGCGACTTACCGGCGTTTTTCATTCAGCCAAACCGCCGCTTCGTTTTCTGTAAAAAGCAAAGACGGAACACGGGTGACGAAAAACAATTTCGGCGGCATCATCCGGGTGGCGCTGCCCCGGGTGAATTACCGGTTTTCCGGCCTGCAGCAACTTCAAACGGCCTGGAAACTATCCAATACGGATTTCAGGTATATCGTCCGCAGCGGGTCGTTTCTGAGTATCCTGGTCGCAGGATCGGTATTTGTGGTGATTTTACTGTTACAAATGAATCCGGCGAACGATGTGCGGGTTTTGCCCCTCACCTGGGTTATGTTGTCCTTTCCGGTGCTGTTTTTTTCTTTCCTGATCAATTTTATGACCTTTTTGTACGCGGGCATCCTGGTGCATCGCGCAAAAATTGCCGGGATGAGGGAATTGATCGACGTTACGCCGGTTTCCAACCGGGCATTGCTGTTTTCCAAATTCCTTGCACTGGTCAAAATGCAGGTGTTGTTGTTATCGGTCGTCATGGCGGCGGGTATTGCGGTGCAACTCAGCAAGGGATATTATCACGTTGAAATCGGGCATTATTTGTTTGATCTGTTCGGAATTCACCTGATCGGCTTTGTGATTTGGGCTTTTGCCGCCATTTTTATCCAGACGGTGTTTAGCAACCCCTATCTGGGCCTGTTTTTTTTGATCATGGCCGCCCTGGGTATCAGCGAACTGCCGCAGTTGGGCATCGAATCCTTAGTTTTCCGCTTCAATCAAAACCCGGAGAACAGTTTTTTCCTGAATTATTCGGACATGACGGGTTACGGCTATTTTTTACGGCCGTATTTTATCTACAAGGTGTACTGGTTGTTGTTCGGCGTATTCCTGTTTGCCGGCGCCTTGTTATTTTGGCCGAGGGGATTGACACAAACCTTCAAAGAACGCCTGTTTGTTGCCGGAAAACGCTTAAAAGGCAGTCTGGCGCTTGTGACGGCAGCGGCTTTGTTGCTGTTTGCGGGTATGGGATACGGGATATACCGGGAAGAAAACAGCGTCCACGGAAAGGTGTTGTCCGCCGGGGAAGAAAAGGTGTTGCTGGCACAATTCCGGGAAAAATACGCCGCTTACGCCGGAATGGCCCAGCCCCGGATCACTTCCGTGTTGATACGATTGAATATTTACCCGGAATCGAATGATTTTTATGCGGAAGGGGAATACCGCATCGTCAACAAAAGCGGGCGGGCCCTGGACACCCTGCTGTTGAAATCGGGTTACGATGAGATCACGGAATACCGTTTTGACCAAAAAGTCAGCCGGATCAGCGAGGACGTGAATTTGAAATTTACCGTTTTCAGGCTTGCCGCCAGCCTGATGCCGGGCGACAGCATGACGCTGCGTTTTTCGGTAAAAAACAAACCCAACACCCTGTTCACACAAAATTCGCACGTGTTGCAAAACGGCACTTTTTTGATGAAGGATATTTTTCCGAGACTGGGGTACTTTGCCGGCGCGGAAAAAAACTATCCCTCCGACAGTACGGCACGAAACAACCATTACCAGGCCATTGACTCCGATCTGATTGATTTTGAGGCCATTGTAAGCACCTCGGCAGAGCAGACCGCCATTACACCCGGAACCCTGCAAAAAGAATGGGCGGAAAACGGGCGCCGTTATTTTCATTACAAAATGGAGGGAAAAACCAAGTACCTGTTCGGCTTCAATTCCGCCCGGTACGAGACCCTGACGGACAGTTTGAACGGCATCGAACTAAAAATCAATTACCACAAGGGGCACAGCTACTGTCTGGAGCCGATGATGCGCGGACTAAAATCGTCACTGGTATACAATACCCGTTTTTTCGGCCCTTATCAGCACAAACAGGCCCGGATTATCGAATTCCCATTGACGGAAGGCAGCTTCGGCACCACCTCCGCCAATTGTATCCCGATCTCGGAGAGGCGGTTTATTGCCGACACCCGGCACCCGGAACAAGGCGATATCGACATTTCGTTTTACATAGCCGCACACGAACTGGCGCATCAATGGTGGGGCAACCAGGTGCTGCCCGCCGATACCCGCGGCGCATTGATGCTTACCGAAAGTCTGGCGGAATACATCAGCGCCAGGGTATATGAAAAGGAATACGGCAAAAAAAATGCGGCCCGTTTTCTCCGGATTCAACTGGAGCGTTATTTAAAAGGGCGGGCCGCATCGGGAACTGCCGAACAGCCGCTGATGTACGTTCATCCCGATGAACAACACATTGCCTACGGAAAAGGGGCGATCGCGTTTTATACCCTGAGCGAGTATATCGGGGAAGAACGCCTGAATGCCGCGTTAAAAAAGTACCTGGAAGAAGTCCGGTTTCAGGGACCACCATACGCCACTTCCCTCGGGTTGATCGGCCATCTCCGGGCCGCCACACCCGATTCGTTGCAATACCTGGTCAAAGACCTGTTCGAAACGGTCACTTTTTACGACAACAAAATGCGCACTTTCACGACAACACCGCTGCCCGGCGGCAGGCACCAGGTGGATATTGAATTTGAGGTGGTCAAATACCGGCTGGATAACCGGGGCAACAAAACAGTGGAAAACGATAGGTCCGCTTCAGACGCCGTACCGTCACTGCCCCTCGCCGATTATGTGGAAATCGGAATTTTTGCCGGCGATACCAACCTGTATCTGAAAAAACACAAGATCAGCAAAACGGCGAACAAAATGAGCGTGGTGGTGGACCACAAACCGGACGAAGTGGGAGTCGATCCTTTTTTGCGGCTTATCGACGCCAATCCGGGAGATAACAAAAAGAGTATATGGCATTGAAGGGCGCAATCCTGTTTAAAATAAATAAACAAAAACGATACTTAATATACAAATTGTTCTATCTTTGATTTGAAAACGAACAGCCCGGGAGTTATTCACCGGGTGACTTAGGAGTCGCCCGGTGAATAAAATTGACGACACTGGCCCTAAAGAGTCGCGACCACCAGAAACAGCAGCATCATCATGAAACTTTAAACAAAAATCATTTCATATGAAAAAGCAACTGATCGCAACCCTTGTTGGAGGACTCCTCGTTTTTATCTGGCAATTCCTTTCGTGGAGTATGCTCAACGTACACAGCGCCGAATTCCAACATTCCGCCAACCAGGACAAAGTGCTGGAAGCTTTGGGGCAAAACCTGGAGGAAGGCACTTACTTTCTCCCGCAGGCCCCTCCCGGCAGTTCGAATGAAGAACACCAGAAAGTTATGGAAAACAGCCTCGGCAAACCCTGGGCCACCGTCAGCTATCACAAGGCGATGGAAATGAACATGGGTATGAATATGTTGCGGGCTTTTGTCGCCGACCTGGCGGCCGTGTTTCTGCTGGTTTGGCTGCTGCTGAAATCCGGCAACCTCACGTTCAACACCGTCCTGCTTTCTTCTTTAGCGGTTGGCGCAATCGGTTACCTGACCATTCCTTACCTCAACAGCATCTGGTTTGAAACCAGTTCCATCGGACACCTCATCGATTTTGTTGTGCAATGGGGATTGGTCGGCGCCTGGCTGGGTTGGTGGCTGCCGAGAAAATAAAAACCTGCCGTTTTTTCCTATCGGGTCTTTTTTGAATTTGCCCTTTTCGCTGTCGGGATGTACTCCATCCGGCAGCGGGAAGGGCAGTTTTTTTTGCCTTTTCCCTGTGATGGCAGAGGTGTGGCATGTGTTGTCACATGTTGTCATGTGTTGTCACGTAATGTCGCAAAATCATAATTCCGGGTTATTGACCTTTGCACCAGGTTATGATTCATACCACACAATGCGCCCTTTGCACGGGTACTATTAATTCAACCAACTAATTGAAAGTATTATGAAACGATTTTTATTGTTCCTTTTCGTCCTCTGCGCGGCGTTTTGTACAGCAACCGCCCAAATGTCTCTGGCACTTACCGGATGTAATTCCCTTCGTGCGCAGGTGGAGGGCATTGCCGATGCCAACCTCCGGCAGGAAACGGCGTTTGCCCTGGAGCGCCTGATCGCTCCCGGCACCTGGATTTCCGTCATGAAATCCTACGAGCCCGGTACCGTGGCCCAGTTTAAAAACCTGTCCGCCGGCGTTTATCGCGCCAAGTTTGTTCTGGCCAATCCCTCGGAAACCAAAGACCCGGTTGCATCCAATACCGTGGAAGTAAAGGTATGCCCGGAGAACCCGGCTAAAGAAGGCCAGGTCACCACAATTACCCTGAGCCCCAACCCGGCAGACGATTTTGTGGATGTTTTTTTCAATGCTGAAGGGGAAGGAGTAACCGTTTCCCTGTATGATTTGACGGGCCGCAAAGTCATTTCTGCCCCTGCTGCCGACCAGGCGCACCGGATTGCGCTCAACGACCTGGATTCGGGCGTTTATTTTGTTGTGCTCGAACAACATGCCGTTCAGATTGCCCGCGAAAAACTCATCGTGCGATAAACCTTTTCAAAACATTTCCGATCATGAAAAATATACTTCTTCCAGGGCTGTTCCTGCTCCTGGGCCTTACAAACATGTACTCCCAGATTGTGAAATACCCTTGCGACGATACCGTTGCGGTTGAAATTCACGACAATCTGGCCCTTGGAAAACTCAGCAACCAATCCAGCAACTTTTTTGGCGACGGCGGCTTTGCGTCCATGGCCGTCGACGGGTACATCGATCAAAAAGAGGGATCGTATTCCAAAACAAACGTGGAAAACCAACCCTGGTGGGAGGTTGACCTCGGACAATCCAGTTTTATCCGGGGAGTCAAGGTCTGGTACCCGGGTTCTTTGTTTACCGCCGGCCTGAGCGGCTATTATATTCTGATGTCGGATCAGCCCTTTGGCGGCAACAACCTCAACGAGATCATTTCCGCTCCCGGTGTCACCCATATTTATGTGGAAAACCCCGTGGAAAGCGGGCAGGAAGTTGCAGCGGGCTACACCCAGGCCCGTTATGTGCGAATACAATTCGAAGGCACCGGAACCGCCGCTTTTCTGGAAGTACAAATCCCCGGCGGCCCCGGTGGCGATGATGAAGGAGAGATCTGTAATAACGGAATTGACGACGACTGCGACCACAGAATTGACTGCGAAGACCCCGATTGTGCGCCCACGATCTGGTGGGTGAATAAAAAAGACCCGACCTGCCCGGTTTGTAACGACGGCTGGATTGAAATCAAGGCGTACGGCGACAACCTGCAATACAGCATCGACGGCGGCAATACATTTTCAGGCTGTGTGCCCGTCAATCAGTCGGACTGGTGTGGTTTTAACAACTTAGATGAAGGCGACTACAACATCGCCGTGACCAACGGCACCTGTACGTCTTACTGGCGCCACAACCCGGTAAAACTGCGCGCTCCGGTTGGCGACCCGACCCTGAGTGATTGTGACAACGGCGATTTTGAACTGGGGTCGTTTCAGTTTTGGGATCAAACAACCGGCCTCCATATATCCAACCAGGTATATCAACAAACTTCCCCGCCATTGTTGGGTGGCCAGTTTCAGATATTCCCCTCCTCCGGAGCAGGCGACCCCATTGTCGGAAACGATTTGCCCATGCAGGCGCCTTCCGGAACCTACTTTGCACGTATCGGCAGTTTAACCGCCGAAAACGACGGCCTTGGAGACGATGGTGTCGGCGCCAGTTTGCAATACCGTTTTGTTGTTGACCCGACAACTGCATTGAACTACTTCTGGTTTGCCATGGTGCTGGTAAATGGTCATGATGAAATAGAAATAAACCCGTTTTTCGAATGGAAGGTCATGGATGCCCAAACCATGCAGGTATTGGGCAATTTGACAGGGCATTATGCGGCAGACTTGAATAACCCGTATTTCAAGACAATCGAGGGAAACAATACTAATTTCACTTATCGTGGGTGGACTTGTGTTTCCATCGATATGACCGCATACATCGGCCAGGAAGTCATCCTGGAATTCATTGCCACCGACTGCCAGCCAGGCGCTCACCTCGGATATGCCTATGTAGATGCGTTTTGTACGGAGCCCATCCCGCCGAGTGCAACGTTGGTGATCAATGACGTATATTGCCTGAATCAGCAAATAGATATTGAAATCACCGACGAAAGGCTTTTCAACCAGTACAATTGGGAAATAACGCTTTTAGATATTGAAGGCAACCCGGTCAATACGGCTACTTTGCCTACTCAGATCGATTACCACGTTCCCGATTTAATCGATGTTGTGGCCATTTATAAAAGTTATTATCCCGGCTACACGGTGCATTGCGGGGATAAATTCCAAATCACGCTGAACCTGAGCAACGATTGTATTTCCAGCAAAGTCGAACACAAGATCGAGTTTGCCTGCAACAGCTACGACGTGGAATACCTCGACATCATCCATTGTTCACAAAACGATGACGTTCAAATCATTGGCGGCATTCAAAATTGCCCCGGATGTACGTTTGAATGGACCCCTGCTCAATACCTGAACAATTCCCATATCCAGAACCCGACTATTCGGGGTTCTGTAAATGAACTGGCGCTCAAACAAACCTACAAGGTAAAGATCACGACACCCGAAGGTTGTGTATATGAAGACGAGGTGAAAATTATCGAAGGTTCCGAAATTCTGGGTAATATCAAATTCAACATCGTCAACGTCAGTTACTGCGAAGCAGAACTCCAGGCTATGGTCCATCTTATGTTTCCGGTGGATGGCGCGACACTCATCACCAGTTTTAATGTTGACGGCACGGTATTGCCCGGTATCCTGATCTCGCCTCCGGGAATCAGCACGGACCATGTTTTCAAATTCCCCAACAAAATTTCCAGAAGGCACACGGTAATCCCGCACAGTTTTCACTTCAGCCTCAATTCTGTGATCGTTCCTCCCGGCAATTTCAACATCGTCGGCAACTGCGGCATCAATCAGTATATGCAGTGGAATGCTCCCGATCCGCAGTATTTTGGCGACATCAACGCTTACCTGCCCAATATTTTTTCACCCAATGGTGACGGGGTGGATGATCTGTGGTTCCCGGGATTCAGCCCGAATGTTTCGAAAGCATGGTTGTGGGTGTTCGATCGCTGGGGCGGACTGGTTTATGCCGCATCTGCCACTGCGCCGATCGACGGCCCGCCGCTGACCGGCATGGAGTTGTCGTGGAACGGCCACTGGAACAACGACATCAACGCGCCGCTGGCCAATTCCGGCGACACCTGTTTTACGATTGTGGTTGGTTATGAAAACTGCGACAATCCCTCACCCGGATGCGCGTCCTGTTCCAATTGGCAAATTGCCACCGGCGGATGCGATACCTGCCATTATTCGGCGGAATGTGTAGGATTTGGTAATTAAAAAATGTACTGCGGCGACACGACCGGGCAGCATCCGAATAATAATTTATTCGTATGCCATCATCACGCCCCCGTCGTGTCGCCGCGTTTTATGGTTTATTGCGGTATAAACCCGTTGTTTTTTTTCGGTTTAGGCGCATCTGCGGGTGGTTTGGGCGCCGCGCCTTCCTGGCCGCGCCGGCGCAATTCGTCTTCCGTCAGGGCCGGCTCCGGGGCATTTTGATATCGAACCTGGAGTTTGTAGTTGCGGTTGATCGACTTCACCACCGGCCCGAGCATCAGTTGCATAACGGAATCGGCGCGTAGTTTTGCTTTGTCCAGCACGTGTTCGTTATCGATGGCATCCTGGCGGAACTGGCGCCGCAATTCGTTGAACCGCTCGTTCATGTCTTTTTCATTAATGCCGGCCAGAAAACCCACGTCGAGTTTGTCCACACGTGGATATACTTCGTGCGACAGGATCGTGGGCGGCGGCAGGGTCACGAAAATGGTGCCTTTTTTGGGACTGAAAGTCACGTCGAAATACTGATCCAGTTTGAAACCCGCCTTTACTACACTGATCGCTTCCACCCGGATGTCCGTTTCAGAAACCGAAAAACCTAATAGTTTGTATTGCAATGTTTTATCTATACCCAGACGACTGCGATATTCATAAGTGGCGAGTTCGGCGATGCCTTTCCGCACCTTATCTTTGAGCAGCCCGCGCGACGCGCTGAAATCCATGATCTCGGCTCTTTTTTGCAGGCGGTTGACCATAGGTTGCAACCCTTCGTGTACGGCAATACCACAAGGTGTTTCCACATTTTTGCCTTTGGCCATGAGTTGCCCGCCGTCGGCTTTGATGAGGGTTGCCAGAATTTGTGTCACAAAAAAGCAGGTGTATTTGCCGGCTACTTCGTTAAAAACCTGCACGGCCTGGTTGGCATTGTCGTTGTACCAGGTTTCATAAAGGCCCGCAGTGGTATCCTTCAACGCTACGAAGTCGTTGAAATACAACTTTTTCAAATACTCGTGGTGCTTCCTGTATTCGGGCTCCAGGCGGTGTTTCAGGCTGTCCGGCAGCGCCATCCTGTTCGCGACATGGTACAGGAGGGACAGGTTGAAATTATAAACGAGGTCGTCAAATTCCTTTTTGTATTCCTCCGGCCGAGACAGGATGCGCAAAGTGGCTTCTTCGTCGAGGTTGGGCTGAAAATCGGACGGCACATACGTCAATTGTACACCTTTGGCGCTCTGGAACAGCGTAAATCCGCCTTCGCTAAAAAACGCCTTGTACAAAATAATCCCACCGATGCTGATCAAAGCCAGCAACAGAATTTGTTTCCCAAAAATGGATCCGCCCCTTCCGAAGTACGGGCATCCGGTTGTTGTGTGGACATATTTATCGGGTTTGGGTGTTTAAGTGTTTTAGTGTTTGGGTGTTTTAGTGTTTGGGCGTTTGGGCGTTTGGGTGGAAAACACTTAAACACCAACCCACACGGGTAAAGATGCTAAAAACATTGTTATGCAGCATCTTCCAACTAAAAGTTTTTCAGGCTGTTTACTTTTGCGTCCCCAAAACACGGTGTTGATGGGAAGGGAGGAAACAATTTTAACAGGAAGTAAGGAAATAATGGCAACCATTGCAATCAATCTGAAAGAAGGTACAATCGAGTCAACGCAGGATGTGATCGTCGGGATCGACCTCGGCACCACCAACAGCTTGGTGGCGTATATGAAAGAAGGCCGGCCGGTTTGTGTAAAAGATTCAAACGGCCAAAGCGCATTAGTTCCTTCTGTTGTACATTTTGCTGAAAACGAAGAAATTATAGTTGGCGACGCGGCAAAGAAAAAACTGATTAGTGACCCCGGCAACACCATTTATTCCGTCAAACGGCTGATGGGAAAATCTTTCCGCGACGTTCAAAACCTGGAAGGTTTTTTCGGCTACCGGATTCTCGACGACGACACCGAATCGCTGGTGAAGGTTCGGGTAAAGGACCGGTTTTACACCCCCATCGAACTGAGCGCATGTATACTCCGGGAATTAAAAACCCGAATCGAACAGGAACTCAAGGCTTCCGTATCCAAAGCCGTGATCACCGTTCCCGCTTATTTTAACGACAACCAGCGACAAGCTACCCGCGACGCCGGAAAACTCGCCGGATTTGACGTGCTTCGAATCGTCAATGAACCCACCGCAGCCGCACTTGCATACGGCATCGGAAATCCGCAGCAGGACAACTCCGGCGAACCTGAAACCATCGCCGTCTACGATCTCGGCGGCGGCACGTTTGATATCTCCATGCTGAAGATCGAAAACGGCGTTTTTGAAGTGCTGGCCACCAATGGCGACACCTTTCTCGGCGGCGACGACTTCGACCAGGCCATTGTATCTTTTTGGTTGAAGCAGTTGAATATTGAAATGAAAATATTAACCGAGGAAAAAGATTTCGGCCAAAAAATACGCCTGCTCGCCGAATCGGCCAAAAAAGCGCTTTCCACCGCAGAAGTATTTGAAGATGACCTGAATGGAAAAACCGTGCGCCTGACCCGCCGGGAACTTGATACCCTGATCACCCCATTGGTGGAACGCACCTTAGATTGTTGCAAAAACGCCTTGCGCGACGCACAACTCACACCAAATCAAATAGATAAAGTCGTAATGGTGGGTGGAAGCACCCGTGTCCCATTAGTCATAAACACTGTGTCCGGATTTTTCGGCCGGCCCGTATTTAACAACCTCGACCCCGATGAAGTCGTTGCCCTCGGCGCTTCCATCCAGGCTGACATCCTGGCCGGCAATCAAAAAGACCTGCTTTTGCTCGATGTGACCCCTTTGTCGCTCGGTATCGAAACCATCGGCGGACTTATGGATGTCATCATTCCGCGTAATTCAAAAATTCCGATCCGGGCCGGCAGGCAGTACACCACCAGCGTGGATGGCCAAAAAAACCTGAAAATCAGCGTTTTCCAGGGAGAACGTGACCTCGTGGAACACAACCGGAAATTGGGCGAGTTTATCCTCCAGGGTATTCCACCCATGCCCGCCGGTCTGCCTAAAATTGATATCCAGTTCATTCTCAATGCCGACGGCATTCTTACGGTGCGGGCGCGTGAATTGCGCAGCAACCTCGAACAGGAAATCGACATCCGCCCAACCTACGGCATCAGCGAAGAAGAAATGGGGTTGATGCTGCTCGAAAGTATCCGCAACGCGCAAGCCGATATGCAGATACGAGGATTGCTCGAAGCGCGCAACGAAGCGAACAACATCCTGCTGGGTGGCGAAAAATTCCTGAGCCAAAACACCCAAATCCTCGACGAAACGGAAAAAACAACGATAAACGCTTTGTTAAACACACTTCGTGAAGCAGCGTCCGGGCAGGACAAAGACATCATACACGGCGCTATCGACGACCTGAACACCTACACCATGCCCATCGCGCACCGGGCGATGGATATTACCATCCGGGAAGTGATGAAAGGTAAAAAAGTGTGATTGGAAATTATTGTTTTACAATCAGTTGCAAACAACTATGATGAAATCGTTCTGTTTCTTTTTTACCATTGCCCTGGGCCTTCTGACCTCCTGCGGCACCAGCAAAAAAACGCTGCCCGCACCCGCTGCGGCCCCCGCCCCCAAACAGGCCTTTGTCACCTGGGACAAAAAAAAGATTGAACTCGGCGCCGTAAAAAAAGGGGATAAACGCTCGATGAACTACGAATTCACCAATACTTCCGGCACGGACATACAGATCGACATCGTCGATGCCTGCGATTGTACAAAAGTGGATTTTCCGCGCGGAATGATCGCGCCGGGTGGAAAAGGCAGTTTGGACGTGGTATTCAACAGCGCGGAAAAAGAAGCGCCCGAAACCATCGGTATCAACGTCGTATTTAAACAAACGGACGCTGCCGGCAACCCGCGTATCGAGGTGGTGGAATATACGTTTACGATTGAAAAATAAGCGAATTCAACTCAGTCCTTCGCTTCCCGGCGTTTCAATTCGTCGCGAATTCTGGCGGCCATTTCATAATCTTCCGAATCAAGTACCTCCTGCAGGCGGCGTTGCAGGGCTTCGATCGAATACGTTTCCAGGGCGTCGCTGTCTAAGTTGGCCGGCATTTTGGACGTCCCGATGCCGCCGCCTTCTTCGTCCTGATCTTCCAGTACAACACCTGCGGCTTCGAGGATAAAATCATAGGTATAAATCGGGCATTCAAAACGCACGGCCATCGCGATAGCGTCGGAAGTCCGCGAATCGATCTCAAACAACTCGCCGTTTTTCATGCAAACCAGCCGGGCGTAAAAAATGCCGTCCAGCAGGTTATTGATCACCACTTCCTTCAGTTGAATGCCGAATGTGTCGAGGGTACTTTTAAAAAGGTCGTGTGTCAGGGGCCGGTTGGGAACCATACGTTCCATAGCCACTGCGATGGCCTGGGCCTCAAAACTTCCGATAACAATCGGCAACCGGCGTTGTCCACGGCGTTCGCCCAGCACCACCGCATAATTGTGCGATTGGGTCATGCTGTGGGAAAGCGCCACTATATCCAATTCAATACGTTTCATTTCTGATGGTTTAACGTGTTCATCGGGGATGCAAAAGTAGGAAAGCGCAAAGTTCGTTTTCCAAAAAAAGCACACAAAAATACGTTCTGTTTTACTGCCAACAGAACAAAAAGTGTGACCGGAAGTTTTTTAAAAACCGGCACCTCAGTTGCCCGCCTTAAATTTCCGGAATGCCTCGTTCAGACGTGGCACAATCTCGAACAGGTCGCCTACCACCCCGTAATCGGCCGCCTTGAAGAACGGCGCTTCGGGGTCTTTATTGATCACAACGATCACTTTTGAGTTGTTTACGCCCGCGAGGTGCTGAATGGCGCCGCTGATCCCGATGGCGATGTACAGGTTGGGGCGAATGGCAATACCGGTCTGACCGACGTGTTCGTGGTGCGGCCGTCAGTCGCTGTCCGCAACGGGACGCGAGCAAGCCGTAGTGGCGCCCAGCGTTTCCGCCAGTTCCTCCACGATGCCCCAGTTGGACGGGTCTTTCATGCCGCGGCCGGCAGAAACCACAATCTCTGCCTCCGGTAAAGGCACACGCCCTTCCTGGGTTTTGACTTCTTTCACCCGAATACGACCCGCGCCGGTGGAAACAAAAACGGCTTCCACCGCTACCGGGTTGCCGCCTTGTTCCGGCTTTACGGCATTCCCCATCAGCGACAGTACCTTCACTGCGCTGCCGATTTCGTATGCTACAATGGCTTTGCCGGAAAATACCGATTTTTTTACCCGTAAAGCAGTGCCGTTGAGGGCCGGGAGGCTGTTTACTCCCGAGACCAAACCCGCGTTCAGGCGAACGGCTAAGCGGCCGGCGATGGATTTGCCGGTCGACGTATGGCTCACGATAATCACCGTTGCGCCGTTATTTTTTGCCACCTCCGCGATGGCGGCGGCGCAGGACTGACTATCGAAATGATCCGGCGATCCGGATGCCTGAAGCACCCTGGAGGCGCCGTAGCGGCCGAGTTCGTCGGCGCCGTTCACTTTACCTATGGTGAGGGCCGTGCAGGTAGTTCCCAGCAGTTCGGCTACTTTTTTACCGTAGGTGACGGCTTCAAAAGCTGCTTTTTTGAGGTTGCCCCGTGGGCTTTCAGCGAATACTAAAACCATTATTCAGAATGATGAATGATGAGTTATGAATGATGAATTTAAATCACCTTGGCTTCTTCGTGCAGGAGGCGGACCAGTTCGTCCATATGTTCGGGATCGACTAATTTAACACCTGCTTTGGCGGGCGGCAAGGTGAACTGTACGGCCCTGGCCGCATCCTCAAACGCCACCGGCTGCACTTCCGTGAGTGGTTTGGTACGCGCCGTCATGATCCCGCGCATATTGGGGATCCGCTGCACGGCCATTCCTTTGGCAGCGCTGAGCACAAAAGGCAGGTCCACTTCCAGCACCTCTACCCCACCCTCGATGTCGCGTTCCAGCGTGGCCGTGTTGCCGTTCAGGTCCAGCTTGGAGGCATAGGAAACATACGGCAGGTCCAGGTACTCTGCCACCATGGCGCCAACTTCGGAGCCATTGTAGTCGATGGTTTCTTTGCCCAGAAAGATGATGTCGAAATTTTGACTCCGGGCGTATTCCGCGATCTGTTTGGCGACAAAAGCCGCACTTGGGGGTTCGGCATTGATCCGCACCGCTTCGTCGGCGCCGATGGCAAGTGCCTTGCGGATCGTCGTTTCGTTGGCAGCCGGGCCTACATTAAGCGCTACCACCGTGCCTCCGAGGGTTTCCCGCAGTTCGCAGGCGCGTACGAGTGCGTACCACTCGTCGTAAGGGTTCATGATAAATTGAACGCCGGCGGCATTAAACTCCGTACCGTCGGCATTAAAGGAGACTTTGGCAGTGGTATCCGGCGTCTGGCTGATGCAAACCAATAATTTCATGATCAGGTGGTTATGGCGATGTGCTTGAAAATGATTTGGAATAGCGACTATTTTTGTGGCGCGCAAAGGTAGGAGTCTTGTCCTTCTCATAAAAACTTAGCGCGAACTTTCGCCCGTCAAATAACAACTTCCGGGCTTCATCGTTCATAAACTGTTGAAAATGAGCCAACGTCTGCAATATTTACTGCAACTGTCGGAATCAAGTCCCGGCGACTCTTTTGTGCTCTTTGCCCTCGCCAAAGAATATGAAAAGGCCGGCGATACCACCCGGGCGCTGGCGTATTACGAAAAACTGCGCAGCACCGACCCCGGCTACGTGGGTTTATATTATCACCTGGGAAAATTGTTCGAGCAACAACTGGACTTCTCCAATGCCATTCAAACGTACAAACAAGGCATAGAGACGGCCCGGAAAGCATCGGATTTTCATTCCCTGAGCGAATTAAACGGAGCATTGTTAAATCTCGAAGATCCGGAAGAATGAAAAAAAATATCATTGCGTCATTGTTGTCATTGGGGCATTGGCGGAAATCGCCATTTGTCGGGGTGTTGGGTCGGTACGGCGTTTTGTTGCTGTTGCTGTTTGGCCTCTCGGCCAAGGATTCGGGTTGCGGGCGCAGCAAGCCGGTCAGGCCGGCAGAACCCGCCACGCAGGCCCGGCCGGCAGATTATTTGCTGCGCAAACTGAACAACCGCGACGTGTCGGAGATCCAGGCGATTTCCGCGCGGGCACAGATTTACGCCGAAGGAGAAGGCCGGTCCGTGTCGGCCAACGCAAACATCATCTGGATCAGGGACAGCGTTTTGTGGGTGAATGTCAAGAAGTTAGGTATCGAGGCCGCGCGGGCTTTGATCACCAAAGATTCGATTTTCCTCATCAACCGCTTAGACAAAACCTATTCCGCCCGCGGGCTGGAATCCCTGCAAAAACAATACAGTCTGCCGGAAGGATTTCCCCTTTTGCAACAGGCCGTTTTGGCTTCGGCATGGTTTTTTCCGGATATTTTGCTGCAATCCGACATCAAAGACGAACTACACCGGCTGAGTGGCGCCAACGCCAGCCACGGCGTGGAATACCGGCTCGAAGAAGGTTCTTTCGCCCTGCGCAGCGAAACTTTTATTCAACCCAAAGACGCCCGCAGCCTGACACTCGGCTTCGGCAACTATAAAAAACTACCCGGCGTGGGTGCGTTCCCGTACCTTCGCAGCATCGAGGCATACAGCCCGGAAACAGGAGCCGTACGACTCGAACTCGAACTTTCGGATATCGATATCGAATCCCCCAAAAATTACCGCTTCGAAATTCCCAAACACTATGAGAAGATTGAGTGACATAAAAAAACCAGGCTCCGGACCACCCGCCACCCGTTTCAAGTGGCGGCGGGCAGGTTTGTTTTTAGCCCTGATGACCCTGCCGCTGGTCATTTTTGCCCAAAACAAAAAGGAACTCGAGGACAAACGCAAAAAACTCATTCGCGACATCGAGGTCACCGGGAAAATGTTAAAAAAAACAACCCAGACCAAAGAAGCCACCTACGACCGCTACGTCGCGCTGCAAAGCCAGATCGAACGCCGGGAATCCCTGATCGAAACCTTCAACAACGAAATCCTTGCGGCCGAACAAAGCATCGAACGCAACTCCGAAGTCATCGTTGCCCTCAACACGGACATCGAAAAAATGCAGGCGGAATACGGGCGTACAATCCGCAGCGCCTTCCGCCGGAAAACCCTCAGCAATCCACTGCTCTACATCCTTTCCGCTGAAAGCCTCAACCAGGCCTTCCGGCGCTGGCTTTTCCTCCGCAAATACGACGAATACCGCCGCAAACAAGCCGACGCCATCAAATTTACCCAAGACATGCTGGCCCGGAAAGTGGCATCGCTCGAAGACACCCGACGCGACAAGGAAAACCTGCTCATCTCGCTGCGCAGCCAAAAAACCATGCTCACCGTGGAAATGACCAACAAAAACGACCTGCTTAAAACACTTTCGCTGGACGAAACCCGGCTCAAGTCGGACCTCCAGAAAAAGCAGGCGGCCCACGAAGCGCTCAACCAGACTATCGAACGGATTATCCAGGAAGAGGTGCGCAAACGGGTGGAAGAAGCACGCCGAACAAAACCCGCGCCCCCTGCAAAACCCGGCAACAACAAACCCGCTACCCCAAACTCCAGCAAACCTGCCCCGCAGGAATCCGCACCGGAAGTGGACGAAGACAACACTTCGCGCGCTTTCAGCCAAAAACGCGGCCAACTGCCCTGGCCCGTGGAAGACGGATTTGTCTCCCGCGCCTACGGCCGGCAAAAACACCCGACCTTAAAAAATATCGAGATCACCAACAACGGCATTGACATCCGTACGGACGAATCCGCTGCCGTACGCGCCGTATTTGAAGGCCGTGTTGCAGGTGTCCAGTTTATCCCCGGTCACGACTACACCATTATTATTCAACACGGCAACTACTACACCGTGTATTCCAACCTCGGCGAAACCAGCGTCGCCAAAGGAGACCAGGTCAAATCCCGGCAACAAATCGGCCGGGTGAGCAATAACACCATCACCGGCACCTCGGAACTTCATTTTGAAGTCTGGAACCAGAAGGAACGGGTGAACCCGGCGGGGTGGATCCGGAAGTGAACAGATGGAAGATTGCCGGCGCGAAGAAAGATTGCTGTCGCGAGGATTATCCTCGCGACACCATTCTGGTCGGGCTTCGACCGATTGAACCTGTAAAGCGGGTAAAACCCGAAGGATAGCGGGCTCGAGGTAGAACCTCGCGCCAGCAACGGGCCCGGGGCGGAACCTCGCGCCAGCACGGGTTCCTTTTCAGGAAAATACGGATCATTCTGCGGCAGCTTGCAAAATTCCGGCCCAACCCAACCAACGCCTGTTCCTTTTTTGCCCGTCTTGGGGATAATTGATTCCTGTAAATCATCCGTTTTATGAAAAACAGAATTATTTTTATCGCCATTCAAGCAAGTTAAAATAGATGCTAATTCGACAAATGGAAAACCAACGAATAACAAATTTCCATTTTTGTTTTTTGGAAGTGTAGTGGCTACTCTTGCAACCGTTGTATATTTAAACAATGTCATTTATGACATTCGACCTGGTAATGAACCAGCGGAATGCTGGAATGGATGCCCGGAAAAAAAAAAAAACCAAAGGCTTGCGAAGAATTTTGTGACTGTAGTCATAACAAGGCAAACCACTTGGCGTATGTTTAGAAGAGTACGAGAAGGCGAAAGGGAGAGAAAATAGTAAGCGTTTGGATACTGCAACCAAAATAAAACGGTCGAACGCGCAGGATAGATTTTCAGGAAAATACGGAACATTTTGCGGCAGCCGGAAAAAATTCTGGCCCAACCCAACCAACGCCTGTTCCTTTTTTGCCCGTCTTGGGGATAATTGATTCCTGTAAATCATCCGTTTTATGAAAAACAGAATTATTTTTATCCCGATTGTACTGCTCACGCTGCCGATTTTCACCCATGCCCAGGCCTGGAAATGGGCACAAAACCTCGGCGCCCCCAACAACATCACCACCGTAAAAAACATCCGTCCCTACGCCGGCACAAGTGTGCTCGTATGCGGCTCTTTCGCCGCACCCACACTCACATTCGGAACCCAAAGCCTCAACAATGTCGGCCAGGACGACGGCTTTGTGGCCATTGCCGACGATGCCGGGCAGTATAGCTGGGCTGCACAATTCGGCGGTTCGGGGCGCGATTTTGTCGTGGATGCCGCCGCCACGGCCAACGCTGATTTCGTGGTGGCGGGCAATTTTAACAGCATTTCCCTGTCCATTGGCAGCGCCAACCTGCTCAACAGCGGTGAAACGGATGCCTTTGTGGCGAAATACAACCAAGACAAAACACTTGCCTGGGCCAGAAAAATCGGCACTGCCGACATCGATGAAGTAAACGCTGTGGCCCTGGACGCCGGCGGCAATACCTATGTTTCGGGACAGGTGCTGGATAAATTTACCCTGACGACCCTGTACGTATTCCTGCGAAAATATGATGCAACAGGCAACCTCGTTTGGGAGAAATCAGGGACGATTCAGGGCGGCTTCCTGCAAGCCACCGCCCTGACGCTCGACGAGAACCAAAATATTTACCTCGGCGGTTCGCTCTCCGGGACGGTGGCGTTCGACGGCATAAGTTTTTCGAGTGATTGGGATTATTCAGCCTTTATCGTGAAATACAACACTTCCGGCGCACTTCTCGATAACTCCGTCGTACATGACCTGGATAAATTCAACGGTCTACACGCGTATAAAAACCACATTTATGCCTGTGCCGAAAAGGTGAACGGGGCAATTGGTTGGGGTTGGCCCCTTTCCGATTCAAAAATCCACGTGTCCAAATTCGACACGGACCTGAATACCGTCTGGGAAAAGACGGTTGGAGGAGAGGAAGCCGCCCAAAGTCTCGATATCGCCAAAAGTATCAGCGTGGACGGCAATGGAAACGCTTACGTTGCAGGTTATTTTTTTAGCGACACCCTTCATTTTGCAGGACAGGTATTGCCCAACCTGTTCAATGTGCACTATTACTACCCGCAAATCTTTGTATTCAAATATTCGCCTGCCGGCGAAGAACTTTGGGGCAAATCGTTCGGCGGTATTCATGCCGACGAAGGCACAAGCATACACGTTTTCGGCGACGATCAATTTTATCTCGGCGGCAATTTCGAGTCCGACCCGGTGGTTTTCGGCGCATACGACCTGCACAACACGGGCACCCTGGATTCCATGTACGTGCACCTGCGGCCCTCCCGTTTTCTTCGCAAAACAATGGGTTTTCTCGCCGTTTTTGACAAAAATGTGAGCAGTACCCACCCGGAACCGGCCTTCCAACAGGTCGTCCTCTTCCCGAATCCCGCCGCCGATCACATCACCCTGCGACTAAAATCACCGATCCAATCAACCCTTATCCTGCAAATCAGTGCATCGGACGGGCGTGTGTTGCGGCAATCCGAACACAGCGGGCACACCGTTGAAATCCGGGAAGACCTGAGCGGGCTGGCGCCCGGGCTCTATTTCATTACCCTGAGGACGGCGCGGGGGGTGTTTTCCGGTAAATTTATAAAAGGGTGATGAACCGGGAACCGATTAATCAAAAAACTGACCATCAATGCTTTGCAATTCCATATTACGCAACATTGCCCTGGTGGCAATGGCTTTTTTTACCCTGCAACATTCCCAGGCTCAAATCCGGATCAACGAACTGCTCGCCGTCAATTCCACCATCGCACACGACCCCGATTTCGGCGGGTTTTCTGATTTTGTGGAACTGCGCAATACCGCTGCCTCACCCGTCAACCTCTCCGGCTACACCCTCACCGACGACCCCGGCGAGGCGGACAAATGGGCTTTGCCAGCTCTGATCCTGGCGCCCGGCGAACTCCTGCTTGTCTGGACAGACGGATTGAATAAATACCCCGGCGACACTGCCTTCGTCGCCTGTAAAAACACCGTGGCGACCATGACCGCCCTGCATGCCGGCTTCCGCCTGAGCGGGGATGGGGAATATCTGGGCCTGTTCGACCCGCAGGGAAATCCGGCGGATGAGGTCATGTATTGCACACAAGCCAACGATGTGTCGTATGGGCGCAATCCGGCGACGCCCTCCTCCTGGTTCTATTTCGGCGAACCGACGCCCGGCAAACCCAACTCGCCCTACGGCTCGGAAATAATGGAAGTACCCGGCGAACCCGTTTTTTCACTCCCGGAAGGTTTTTACCCGACGCCGCAGATGTTGCATCTGGGCACGCAGGAGCCGGGGGCTGTCATTCGTTTCACCTTCGACGGCACAACACCCAACGGCGATTCGCCCTTTTTACGGACAGTTTTCCCTTGAACCTCAACCTCAGCATCAAGGCGAGGCTCTACGTGCCGGGCAAGATGCCGGGCAGGGTGGTCACAAAGTCCTATTTCATCAACGAAAACACACAACTGCCGGTGCTCGCCATCACGTCCAACGCCGCCAACCTCTACGGTTTCGATTTCGGCATCCTGCAAAATGCCATCAAAGACCGGGAAGTGCCCGCCACACTGGAGTACTTCGAGCCGGGCACGGGGCAAGCGGGCTTTCCTCGCCGGGGTGGGGCTGCGGGTGTTCGGCACGTCGATTTACAACCTGCCGCAACGCCCGATTTCCGTGCGTTTCAGGGAAAAATACGGCGACGAAATCCTGAAATACCCGCTGTTCGAGGGCAAACCCATTCCCCGGTACACGACTTTTTTGCTGCGCAACGGCGGCAACGACTACAATACCGCCTATTTCCGGGACGGGCTGGGCGTTCACCTCGTGAAAGGCAAAATGGACATCGACTACCAGGATTACAAGCCCTGCGCCGTGTTCATCAACGGCGCATACAATGGCATTTACGAACTCCGGGAACGCCTCGACGAACCGTACATCGGCAGCAACCACGAAATCAACGCCGACAACCTCGACTACCTCGAAGACAGTTTGAACGTGGTGGCGGGCGACCCGTACGATTTTTTGGAACTGATGGAATTTGTAAAACAAAGCGACCTTTCCGATTCCGCCGTCTTTGCCCGGGTCGCTGCAAAAACAGACCTCAACGAATTCACCAATTACCTGATTCTCAGGGCATTTATCGGCTATCAAATCGCCGACCTCAACAACCGCTACTGGCGCAACCGGGACACCGGCGGCAAATGGCGCTGGATCGCCGCCGACCTCGAACACGCCTTCGGGCAACTCGGCGGCGACCCCGTTTCGGAAAACACCATCGCCAAACTCGCCGGGCTTTCCGGCGATCTGCCCGAATGGGCGACTCTGCTCTTCAACCGCCTGCTGCAAAACCCTGGCTTCCGGGACGGCTTCATACAACGCTCAGCGGCATACCTGAACACCATTTTCCAACCCGCCGTCACCCTCGCCACCGTGGACAGCTTGAAAAACCTGCTTCAAACCCAGATGCCGAGACATATCGGTCGCTGGCACTCACCGCCCTCCATGCAGGCCTGGCAGGGCAATATCAACCTCATCAAAACTTTTTTGGAAAACAGGCCGGCCCACTACCGCCAACACCTGACCGCACTGTTCGGGAAACAGGACAGTGCACTCGTGTCCATACAAATCGTCGGGCATGGCAAGGTGCTGCTGAGCGGCGTGGCTTTTTCCGAAAACACGGAAGGGCATTTTTTCAAAAACGCTCACATCCAGTTGCAGGCCATACCCGCTCCCGGCTATCGATTCGTGGCCTGGCAGGGATTGAACAGTAGCGACGAATATGCCGGACTGACACCGGCGGGCGACACCTCGTTCACTGCGATTTTTGAACCTTTGGCAAATATCAGCATCATTCCGCCCCTCATTTCGGCCGACACCACGCTGGCGGCTGCGGCTTCGCCCTGGTATGGGTTGGAGGATATCACCGTGCAAGCCGGCGCCCGCCTCACCGTGGAAGCGGGGGCAACGCTCCTGCTGAGCGACGGCGTTTGTTTCGACGTGCAGGGCGGACTGCATTTCGACGGCTCGCCCGACCAACGGATCAGCCTCCGGCCTGACCCTTCCGCTTCGGCAAGACGCTCGTATTACGGGCAGTCGGGCTACTGGGGCAGTATCATGGCGGATGCACCAACAGACAGCCTCGTCATCAGGCATACCGACCTGCGGGGCGGCAGTTTCGGGCCGGACAGGGGCCGTCATTTTTCCACCGTTTCGACGTATAACTGTCCATTGCGGGTGGAATATTCGACTATCACCGAAGGCAAAGCGCCCCTCATCGCAAGAGGAGGCAGTGCTTATATCGGGCATTCGGAATTCCACAGCTTCGTCAGTTGCAACGGTTTTATCAGCCTCTACGATATGGATGCCCCGCTTATCGAGCATTGTATTTTCCGGGGAAACCGCGCTATCAACACCGACGGCATTGACATCAAGGGCGTCACCGACGGCATAATACGGCACAACGAGGTGTATGGTTTTCTCGGCTCGAACTGCGACGGCATCGACCTCGGCATTTATGCGCTGAACAACCTCGTGGAGCACAACATCATCCACGACTGCTCGGACAAAGGCATTTCTGTCGGTTCGCAGTCCAATACGATCATCCGCCGCAACGTGATTTACGACTGTGACCTCGGCGTGGCCGTAAAAGACAGCCTCGCCGTCGCACATATTGACCAAAACACCTTCTACGGCAACCGCCAGGCCGTGGCCTGTTATGAAAAAAGCGCCCTGCGCGGCGGCGGCAATGCATTTGTGAAAAATACGATTTTGTCCGCCTCCACCGAGTCGAGCATTTTTTATGATGCAAAATCCCAGGTACAGGTGAGTTATTCGCTCTCCGACCGGGAGCCCTTGCCCGGCACGGGCAACCTGCACGCCGATCCGGCCCTGGTTCACCCTTCGACGGGCAATTTTGAACTTTCCTCCAACTCCCCCTGCATCGACGCCGGCGACCCTTTTTCTACCAACGACCCCGACGGCAGCACCGCCGATTTAGGCGCCTATTACACCCACACGGGTGACTACGGGCTGGCCTTACACGTCAACGAGTTAAGCTACCACCCACCCTTCAATCGCCCAACAGGCGACTGGGTGGAACTGCACAACCGTACCGGCCAGACCATCGACCTCAAGGGCTGGCGTATGGCGCAGGGGTTAAACGAGTTTGTTTTTCCGGAAAATACCGCAGTGGCACCGGGTGCTTATCTGACGGTTTGTCAGGACACGGCACTGTTCAAAACCTTTTATCCCGATACGGGCGTGCTCGCCGGTAATTTCCATTTTGATTTGGACAACAAAGCGGGAAAAATCGCCCTGTACGACCCGGAGGGCAAACTTATTCACAGTGTACGTTATGCCGACAGCCGGCCCTGGCCTCCTCTCGCCGACGGGCTGGGGGCTACCGTAGAACTGGAACAAAACCTGGAAGGCAACCTGCCCACCGATTGGCGGGAAAGTCACGTGCTGCTGGGCAGTCCCGGCCGGCCGAACAGTTTGCCACGCGACGTATCGGGACTGTTTGTCAATGAATTACTCGCTTCCAACACACATACTCTGCCCGACGAACAGGGCGAGTACGACGACTGGTTCGAGTTGTACAATGCCTCCGACGACTCGCTGAACGTCGGCGGGTTGTGTTTCACCGACAACGAAGGCGAGCCTTGTCGCTGGCAACTGCCGCTGCATTTTCCCGAAAAAACGACCCTGCCGCCGCATGGCTTCCTGCTGCTCTGGGCGGACGGGCAACCGGGACAGGGGCTGTTCCATGCCGGTTTCAAACTGAATGCCGGCGGCGAAACGGTGGCGGTTTTCCAGCGGGATGGCAATGGCTACGATGAGCGGGAACGCCTGAACTTCGGGCAGCAAAGCCCCGATGTGTCCTGGGGCGTTACCCGGACGGCAGCGCGCAGACGGTGATGATGTCCCCGACGCCTGGAGCGACCAATGTAACGTCAAAAACCGGCGAAACGGAAGTGCAGCTTTTGGAAATGTATCCCGTCCCCTTTTCACAACGGCTCTACATCCGTGCCGAAAATGTAGAAAAACCCTACCGCCTGATGATGGTGAATATGTTCGGGCAGGTGGTTTTTGAAGCGGGCGACTTGTGGCAGGAACGGGCAAGCCTGCAGCGGAGCGGATGGCCCCCGGGGCTTTATTGGGTGGTGATACAGGATGTGAAGGGAAGGCGGTATGCAGGAAAGGTGGCAGCTGAGTGAGGGAACCGGGTTGTAAGTTCGACTTTAGCCAATTTAGGCAGCCCTAATGGCCATGAGAATCAAATGTTTAATCCAGTGTTTATTCAAACTATTGATGTTGTCCTCAAAAGTAGACATGGGGAGTTTTTGTTTTTGCCATATTCGGTACCGCACAGAAGCGATGACGTCGGAGAATGTCGGTCGTTCTTTTGATACCATGCGGTAGGTTTCATGTGTAATAAATTTTGGCTTTGGAGGCTGCCTGCCCAGAGTGTTACGAGGCTGAAAAGCCCAAATAACACGGGAGTGGTTCGGGCGATGGCCAGGTCTGACGATTGGCGTTGGGATTCGCCCCCCAAGTGTGTCCTTGCTTCTTCAAACGTTATCATAAATTTGATTTGTCGTGATCTCAAATTTACTCACTTCCGAGGAGTTCTCTCTTTTGAATTCAAATGGCTAAAGTCGAACTAAGGGAGAACAACTCCAAATTTGTCGGCGATGGCGCTCATTTTGGTGGCAATGACGGCCGGATTGTCGCAGATTGATGTTATTTCGATCATAATGCCCGCTATTTTGTCCCGGCATTCGTCTTTCGATTCCATAGCAAATAATACGGGTCCTCCGGAGTCACCGTTTCTGATGGCCTGACAGGGTTCGAGGATGAGTTCAAACTTGTTGAGTTCAATGGTCACCCCGGTTTTGCTTTGCTTATGATTACCGTTCAGGATATCCGCTTTCGACAGGATAAAATTCGCTCTGTAGGCTCTCGCAAAGGCTACCCTTCCCGACATGGCGCCTATCAATCCGAATCGCCGGCCACTGGGCCAGGAAGATGCGATGGATTTGGGGGCCACTTCTGTGTATTTAATGGTCGGGTTTATCTGAATCGGAGGGGCAAAACCTGCTACTAAAATATCCAAATCCGCATCTCTTTCCAGCACTGTCGCTTGTTTCCCGCTGTTTCCTACATATATGGTATTATCTGTGTCCGCATGGTTTGCCGTTACAAACACAATCGTGCCGCTTTCTTTTTTTCTTAAAAACGCGCCCAGCGTAGCGCCGTCGGCCGTATCTCCCGGCTGAGGGTCAGTGGCCAACGGAGCCGGCGTTATTCCAAGTATATTGATGTCGCTGTGCGGTTCCAAAATCGCTGTAGCCCATTCTTTGATGTTGTCGTCCGTAGTCAGGCCCAAAGTGAACGCTTCTTGTTCTTTACCTCCATCGGCGCCGGAAACATCGAGATATACGGTCGCTTTTGAAGCAGACGGAGCCCAGCCTATAAATTTTATGTCCGGGTTATCCCGGATTGCAGTATTAAAGGTTTGCCAAACACTCCACGATATTTTTATCTTATTTTTCATGATCCGGTTTGCATTTGTCGGTTAAAATTTCAGTCAACCATAGTTTTTCGGCAACCTGGGGTTCTTCTTTCAGTTTATCGAGGATTTTATTCAGCCGGGTTTTATTGCGCGACGTGCCGGGTATGGAAATTTGTTTAACATAGTCTGTAAATTTGTTTGCAGCAATTTTTTAATGGCCGGCAGTGCAGCGTCGCGGTGAAAATAAACCTTCGCTGCATTCAGTTTTTTATGCAGATCCGGGTCGCGTATTTCATACAATAATTTTAATTCCAGGATTTTGGATGCCGTTTTAAATTGCAACTCTTCAAATGTTTTACTGAGATAATGTCCGGCATTTTTATAATCCTTCTTTTGGAAGTAATATAAAGCATGGATATAATGCAGCATTTCCGCCGATTGTTTCTTATTCAATATTTTGTTTCTATTGGAATTAATGAATTCCCAGGTCCAGTCCAATTCTTTCAGCCGGAGCCCGACCGTAACGATCGCCTGAAAGTCGGCGGTGTGAATTTTGTCCATGTAATAAATAAATCCCTTTTCCACGGAAGTTTTTTGGATATTAAAAAGTGTGGCGTAATATTCCGTTTTACCCTGATTGATTAGACCGGTGTAATAATTAATCAAACAAGTCAGGCATTCCCGCAACACATGTTTTGAAAGTATCTGCTCGTGTTTTTGTATAAAATCAAATACCAATACGGCAATATCCTGGCCTTTGGCCTCCGTTCGGAACAAATGACTTATTTGAAGATAAAGGTCGGTCAGAACCGGCTTGTTTTTATACAACTGCTGATACCAGTCAATTGCAGACTGCTCAAACAATTTCGGGTCTTTTACTAAAACGGAAAATTGTTGTTGTTGCCGAAACGACAATTCATAATGCAAGCGGTGGGAAAGGAAAAAATGATCTAATGCCCTGACGATTTCGGGAACGTTGCTGTCATTTTTTTTATTATTTTCAATTGATTTCAAATAGCCGATCTCGTATTCCTTCATAAATATGCAATACATTTTTTCAACAGACTCGGGCATTTTATGAATCTGTTTTTCAATCTTTTTTATTTCAGAAGCAAATAAGTCGTATTGCCCGCTTATTCTCATAGATGCCGCGAACCGGAGTTGTTCGAGCACTTCGGGTTCTGTGTGTTTGCGGTGTTCTTCTGCGATGAATCGTTTAATTTGGGCGAGGGTCAGGCTCCTCAGTTTTTCTAATTTTTTATGATCAAACGGGTGGTTTCCAAATACGTTTATAAAAAGGGTTTTATTATCAGGGATATCGGCGTCCGGCTTGTCCAGCGATTCAAAAATGGTTTGCACGAGCCGTAACTGGCGATCCGTGTACGCAGAAGGGTTGTTATAGGTCGATCCGAGAAAATGAAACAAAAGAGGCCTTTTTTCAACCGGAACAGATTTCAGAAGTGGGAACAACAGGCTGCCGTCCATTAACAAGACTTTGAATTATACTGGAAAAGTGAGCAAAAAATGTAATCGGATATCTTGGTATATCTCCGTAAATCCATGACGCAAGGTGCATAGTTAAAAAAAATGCCTATATTTTTGTGCCACACTTTTAACAAAAACATTTCTCGATGACACAAACAGAAAAATCCGAATACTATCCCAAGGTTGCACCCTGGGACGAGCCTCCTTCCGGCGGCATTATTATTCACGGCAAAAAAACGCCGGATCATGAAGTTATTATAGATGGTTTTGACCCTGGCCGTGATAAAAAAACAGAATCGGACAACCGCTACCAGATCTGGGTCGCAATGCCGAATTCTCCTCTGGAAACCCGTGAAATAATCGTAAGCGTTAATAACACGAAAACCGGCCAACTGGAATTTGAACCGCTTGAACTGCACCTGAATCCCTCCAGCGATCCGATCAACCTGATCATTATGGACGTGGTTATGAAGAACGGAAATACGATAACCCAACCCGAAACGAATCCTTCCGGGCAAAAACCGTGGGATAAAGACCTGGGAAAAAATAAGACCCTGAAAATTACCGTCAGGGACGGCGCTTCCCCGGACGTTGTCCTGGATATGACGAGGATACCCAATGCGAACGGCCAGAAACCCGTCAAATTTGAAGTGGAGTCCAACGTTCCGTTTGACCCCAAAAGAGGTCGTGAAAATATCGGCTATCATTATATCGAGAACAGCAGCCGTCATATCGTGGTAATTGCACGTTGGGACGACGCACAAGACAATTGTATCATTCGGGTATATACCGATAATGCGGCTACCGTAACCTTCACCTGAAAAACCTTCACCCCAAAAAGCATTTATCCCTTATTCCCCGGGAATCCCGCATGTTGCCGGCCGGCCTTGCCGTTTTCACCATTTCCAATCTGTTTTCAATGCCAGTACTTCCGGACGTTCGCCGGGAATCAGGCAGCGCTTTGCCTGACAATTCAATGCCATTACGTTGCAGGGCGGAAATCTTTTCCGTCCAAATGGTTCATGCTCTGAATGTTCCGAAGAGAATTGGCAGCATTCATTTTCTCCGCATACTTATTATGAAAAAATCAAGCAAAAATTTCAATTACATCCCGGGTGTGGAGGCTCCAACGCCCGTGCCGGCCCACGATGTCGGCATCATGTTGGCAGAAACCAGCAGTTACATACAGGCGTCCGAGGCGCGTACACGTTACAAAGTCAGCGGGAAGGGGTTTACCGTGGCGGTGCTGGATACCGGGCTGCGCACCACACACGTAGATTTTGCGGGAAAAGTCGTCGCGCAGGTCAACTTTACGAAAGACAACGGCGGAAACCCCAACGATGCCACGGACGGCAACGGGCACGGCACCAATGTGGGTGGCATCATCGTGGCCAATGCGCTGAATATCGGGATCGCGCCGGGCGCCAACATCATCCCGGTGAAAGTACTTCCCAACAGGCACGGCGGCAGTTTCGACGATATTTACAAAGGGCTCAAATGGGTGTTCGACAACCGCGCCACTTATAACATCTCGGTCGTGAACCTGTCGCTCGGCAACAACATCAACGAAAAATCCGATACACCCTACGAAACGCATCCCGTTAAACAGGTCATCCGGGATTTGAACCATGCCGGAGTAGCCGTAGTCATCGCTGCCGGCAACGGATACTTTGAACACAACAGCGAGCCCGGTATGTCCTTCCCGGGTATCATCAGGGAGTGCATCAGCGTCGGTGCAGTCTACGATGCGGTTGAAGGACCCTTCCACTATAAATTCGGAGCATCGGCGCGCTCAAGCACAGCCGGACAAATCACCCCCTTTTCCCAACGCCTGCCGAAAGAAATTTCGGGCGATTGTTTCACCGATATTTTTGCCCCGGGGGCGCCCATCACGTCGTCGGGAGCGACGGGAGATCGCGATTTTTCCACACAACACGGTACCAGCCAGGCGGCGCCGGTCACGGCAGGAGTGATTTGCCTGATGCAGGAATTGTACCGGAATATCTTCAGAGCACTCCCGGATTCGAGCGATTTTCCGGCGTTTCCCAGCATCGAAATGTTGAGCACCTGGCTTCAAAACGGCGGAATTCCCATTTTCGACGGGGATAACGAAGACGATAATGTGAAACATACCAACGCCTGGTACCACGCTGTCAATGCTTATCAGGCGTTGCGGCAGGTGCGCAAATACTTCGTACGCGCGATGGCTTTCGACGATGAAGAAAAACAGCCGTAACACGAATCCAATTTTTCACCCTTCTAAATTTTTTCTACATGAATGCAACATCCATGCGCCTGCTTTTAAAAAAAACGCCCGCACCCAAACAATAACATTTTAAAACAAATCTACTATGAAACACAAGCTTTTATGGGTGTTTATGCTGGCGGCATCTCCGCTGGTCGCACAGATTACGTCTAATCACCTGATCGTTGACCCTGCGGGAACAGTGTGCCCAGCGGCAAAACGGCTCAGCCGACAAGTACCTCAGGACACGATTAGCAAACAGCCCGATATTTTATTCTCGGGAACGGCGGGTTTAAAAATCTGTTTTCGGGGGAAGCTACCGATAACAGCCCGCTCACCGGGTCCATCGCCGTTTCGTTTTTAACGGAAAAATCGGAAACCGTCATCGGTTTTACGATCAACAGCATCAAAGTCATCGACGTCGGCACACCCGAATTGTTTGGCGCAAACATGCTGACGCCGGATCTGGGCGGACTTTCCTTTTCCCTGAATCACCTGCAAACCATCGGCGACAAGAAAAGGTTTGGCATCAACGGTGTTTTGCTGCTTGCCAATTCGAAATGGCAACTGGACACCAATAACACCGTACAGGCCAACCCGATGGTATTCAAACTAAGCGGCGTCTACGCCCCCTGGGGGCTCAACCCTTCGCCCCGATCGACTGAAAGCGGAAATGTTATAACCGGTTATTTTACAACAGGTTATTCACTGCGGGCGCTTACCGGTAATATGTCCAACAAAACAATGCGGGAGTCCTATTTCGGCAGTGAAAAAAGGTTTTTCAACGGGCTGGAATTCGGCGCAAATCTGGTCATCAACCATACGACCATTTTTATAAACGTCCCGATCCATTTCAGTAAAAGCAAGGTAGACAATCTGACGGGGATGCAAGTCGTGATCGGCGTAACGGTTGGAGGCGACGTATTAAAATTTAAAAACGGCTAAACCGCCGCCGCGAAAAAGTACCACCATCGAACTCACACCTGTATCACCCCTACATTAAACTTCTCCACCGGCGCATTATTGGCTGCTTCGATCCCCATGCTGATCCATTTCCTGGTATCGCGCGGATCAATGATGGCATCCACCCAAAGGCGGGCAGCGGCGTAGTAAGGCGTCGTCTGGGCGTCGTAACGGGCTTTGATCTTTTCGAACAAGGCCCGTTCGCCGTCGGGGTCGGGGGCCTCCCCTTTTCGTTTCAGGGACTCTACTTGTATCTGTGTCAGCACTTTAGCGGCTTGTTCGCCGCCCATGACCGCAATGCGCGCGGTGGGCCAGGCGGCAATCAGGCGAGGGTCGTAGGCTTTTCCACACATCGCGTAGTTGCCGGCGCCGTAAGAGTTGCCGATGACGATGCTGAACTTGGGCACGGTGGAATTGGCCACGGCGTTCACCATTTTTGCGCCGTCTTTGATGATACCGCCCTGTTCGGAACGTGTGCCGACCATAAAACCGGTCACGTCGTGCAGAAATACAAGCGGTATTTTTTTCTGGTTGCAGTTCAGGATAAAACGGGTCGCCTTGTCCGCGGAATCGGAGTAAATCACTCCGCCGAATTGAATTTCACCCTTGGCATTTTTCACCACCTGCCGGTTGTTCACCACGATACCCACCGCCCAGCCGTCGATACGGGCGTAGGCGCAGATGATCGTTTTGCCGTAATGTTCCTTGTACTGGGTAAGTTTGCCTTCGTCGACCATGCAACGCAGGATGGCTAAGGTATCGTAGGGTTTGGTCGGGTGTTCGGGGAAAATTTCGAATATACGTTCGGGTTTTTCCGAAGGTGGCTGCGCGGCGATCCGGTCGAAACCGGCCGTGTCGAAACGGCCGAATTTATCGATCAGGTCCTTGATGGTGTCGAGACAGGTTTTATCATCGGGCATTTTGTAGTCCGTCACGCCCGAAATTTCGGAATGGGTGGCCGCTCCGCCCAGGGTCTCGCTATCCACTTCTTCACCGATGGCCGCTTTTACAAGATATGGGCCGGCGAGAAACACGGAGCCGGTTCGTTCCACGATCAGCGCCTCGTCGGACATGATGGGCAGGTAGGCGCCGCCGGCCACACAACTGCCCATGATTGCGGCGATCTGCGGGATACCCGCCGAGGAAAGTTTGGCGTTGTTGCGGAAAATACGGCCAAAATGTTCTTTGTCGGGGAAAATTTCGTCCTGCATCGGCAGGTAAACCCCCGCGCTGTCGACTAAGTAAACGATAGGCAGGCGGTTTTCAAACGCGATTTCCTGGGCACGCAGGTTTTTTTTGCCGGTAATGGGAAACCACGCGCCGGCTTTTACGGTAGCGTCGTTGGCCACCACGATGACTTGTCGTCCGCGGACGTAACCGATCACCACGACGACCCCGCCGGCCGGGCAGCCGCCGTGTTCGGCGTACATTTCGTAACCTGTGAACGCTCCGATTTCTATTTGCGGTTTGCTCGGGTCAAGCAGGTACATGATGCGTTCCCGGGCCGTCATTTTGCTCTTCTGATGCAGTTTTTCGATCCGTTTTTCACCGCCGCCCTGGTAAATTTGTTCCAGTCGGCGGTTCATTCCGGATACGGCGAGTTTCAGCGCGTCTGTGTTTTTTTCGGCTTCGAGATTGATCGTATTTGTGGCGGACATAAAAATTTGGTTCGTAAATTCTTGCGTTTCAAAGGTACGGCGGGTTTTCAAAACCATGATAAGGCAAAAACGTTTAAGAGCTGAAACAGTTGGAAAGAGGTCGCCTGGCGGGCCTTTCCAACGAAGACGTCATTCGTCATAACTGGCAAACAAGTGATGGCCCATCAATCCCTTACCCTGCTTTCTAACCCGGCCATATACCGGGAAAAAGAACGCCTTTACCTGAATGTGCGCAGCCGCGAGGGCCGGGTTTTGTCCGATGAGGCGGTCAAAAAATTGCCTTTTGTCCCGGATTCGAGCCCTTTTTTGCGGGAATGGGCCTTGCGCCGGCGTTCGTTGGGCAGATTAGAACGTTACCTGACCCGCCGTTTTTCCGGCGCGCCGGCCCGTATACTTGATCTCGGCTGCGGCAACGGCTGGATGGCCAACCGGCTGGCAGGAAATCCCGACTGGAAAATCCTGGCGATGGATGTGAACGAAGCGGAACTGGCGCAGGGAGCACGGCTTTTCGGGCGAGAGAACCTGCAGTTTGTGTATGCCGACCTCCCGGGCCTCGTATCCCGGAATGATGTTCCGGGCGACGAACCCGAAATATCATTCCGGGATACATTTGATCTCATCGTGCTGGCCGCCTCCGTGCAGTATTTTCGCGACCTGGAGGAGTTGGTTTTTTCCTTAAAAAAATGCTTGAAACCCGCCGGCGAAATTCATATTATCGACTCGCCATTTTACCGGAATGAAGTGGAAAAAGCCGCAGCCGCACTACGCAGCCGGGATTATTACGCCGGGCTCGGCGTACCGGAAATGGCGCAATATTACCACCATCACCTTTGGCCGGATAGGAGGAATATGGGGGTGGAAAATTTAAACAACCGGCTGTTTATCAAGGTTTTGCAAAAAGCCGGATACTTGGCGCATTTTCCCTGGCTGGTGCTGCGGGGTAGCGCGGATTTTTAAATCCGCTGACCGATGAAAAAGTGGATTTTCACATCCCCACGCCCCATCAGTCCAAATATCTTTTGGTGATCCCGTCGTAAAAATCGATCCGCCTGTCGCGGAAAAACGGCCAGATCCGGCGCACGTCTTCGGTTCGTTGGGTATCGATATCGATGACGACATTTTCCTCCCGGTCCGGGCTGCCCTGGTACAACACCTCTCCCTGGGGCCCCGCCACAAAACTCTGCCCCCAGAACTGAATTCCGCCGGTCACCCCGCTCCAGTCCGGTTCATGCCCCACCCGGTTGACGGTAACCACCGGCAGGCCGTTGGCCACGGCATGGCCGCGCTGGATGGTAAACCAGGCCCCGTGTTGCCGTTCTTTTTCCCCGGGCTCATCCGTGCTTTCCCAGCCGATGGCGGTCGGATAAATCAATATATCGGCGCCGGCGAGGGCCATCAGGCGGGCCGCTTCGGGGTACCACTGGTCCCAGCACACCAGCACACCGAGGTTGCCGACAGAAGTTTTGATGGGTTGAAAGCCCAGGTCGCCGGGAGTAAAGTAAAATTTTTCGTAGTACGCCGGGTCATCGGGAATGTGCATTTTGCGGTATTTCCCGGCGATGGATCCGTCTTTTTCAAACACGACGGCCGTATTGTGGTACAGACCCGGGGCGCGTTTTTCAAAAAGAGAGGTAACCAACACGACACCGTGTTTTTTCGCTGCGCCGGAAAAAATCTCCGTTTCGGATCCGGGGATCGGTTCGGCGAGGTCGAACATCCGGGTATCTTCGGCCTGGCAGAAGTAAATTCCGCAATGAAGTTCCTGTAAAACAATAAGTTGTGCGCCCTGCGCGGCACAATCGGCGATACCAGCCAGTGATTTCCGGATATTCTGCTGCTTGTCATCAGAGCAGCTTTGCTGGACAAAGCCCGTTTTTAACATGGTGTACCTGTTCGCTTGTTTTACGCTCCGGTGGAAAATGCCCTGCCCGCTTTACCTGCCGGGTTTTAATGATCCAACGGCGCCATCACTCCCGCCTGCGGGTGGTTGCCAGTTCGATCAGCCGGGCTTTGACCATTATTTTCTGCCCGCGGTAATCTTTGTTGACATATTGCCCCGATTCGATCAGATCGATCATTCGTTGGGCGGTCAATCGCCCTACCTCATAACCGTCGTGGTGAAGAAAAGTGACTTTGGGATGGAGGCAATAGGGCAAAAATCCGTCGCTGATGCAAATAACGGAACATTCTTCCGGAATTTTTTTGCCCGACGTGGCAATGGCCGGCAAGGCGCCGATAATGATTTCATCCGTCATTGCAAAAATACCATCGGGTGCGGAATCAAGTGCCATGAAGGTCCGGGCGCATTTTTCCGCATCGTACGGATTGTCGGAAAAACAGATCAGATCGGCGTGTTGTTCGAGGTTAAAATCCTGGAGTGCCTGGCGAAAACCATCGAGCCGCAATTGGGTAATTCGCAGGTTGGGGTTGCCAAAGATACCTGCGATCCGGCGGCAGCCGGTTTCAATGAGGTGGCTGGCGGCAAGCCGTGCCGATTCAAAATCTTCCAGAACAATCGAATCGTAGGGCAAACCGTCGAGAATCTTGTCGAACATTACCACGGGAGCGCCCACTTCTTCCAGCATGGCAAGGTGTTCGGAAGTCTGCGTATAACGCGAAAGGGCGAGCATGATACCGGCTACATCGTTTTCATAACAGATCTGTATGTTTTCCATTTCCCGTTCGAGGGATTCGTTGGAAGGCAGCATGATCAGGTTGTAGCCATGTTCGTGCAGCACATTTTGAATACCCCGGATCACGGAGGGGTAAAAAAACATGGTGACTTCGGGTACGATCAGGCCGACGAGCCGGCTGCTGCGCTGCCGCAAATAAACGGCCATGTGATTGGGCCGGTAATGCAACTGGTCTGCCAGTTGTTTGATTTCGTTGCGCAACGTCAGCCCGATATCCGGGTGATCCTTCATGGCGCGTGATACGGTAGACGGGTTTACTCCCAACTGCCGGGCAATGTCTTTTATCGTAGTTCTCTTCATTCGGGGAGGCAAAAAGTTGCCTTTTTATCGGTTTTTTCAAAAAACACCATACATAATCCAAAAGGATGGCCTGGCAACAAACTCTTATTTCATTTTTAACAGGCTAAAGTTATCAACATTTATGGAAAGTTACCAACAGCAATCGTTTGCACAACTGGTTGCGGGAAAAGCGAAGGTAAGCATTGGCTGCACCATGTAGGAGGAGAAATACTTTTATCCCGCCAAAAGCATGTTCATTGAAAATTCGGTACCGTATTTACGACGTCTGTCGGGTACTGCATCGTCACACAATGCAGGGATCCGTGTTGTAAAATCAACGGGCGACAGTTGATCCCGATGACGACGTGGTCGGGGAAAATACCCGTGAACACCCGCAGTGCTTCCGCATCCTGGCGCACGCCGTACGTCGGTACAAGAACTGCGCCGTTGATCATCAAAAAGTTGGCATAAGTAGCAGGAAGCCTTTGTCCGGCATCATCAAAACACGCATCGGGCCAAGGCAGCGGAACGAGTTGGTAGGGTCTTCCGCCTGCGCCCGGAAGCCGGAAACTTTGTAATTCGGCTTCCATTTTTTGAAGCGCCTCATAATGTTCGTCATGCGGGTCGTCGCAACACACATAAGCGATGGTATCCGGGTTACAAAAACGGGCCAGGGTATCGATGTGGGAATCGGTGTCGTCGCCGGCCAGGTATCCGTGGTGCAGCCAAAGTACGCGACTGAGCCCCAAACAGGTTTTGAGGTAATCTTCTGTCTGATGCTGGTCGAGATGTGGATTCCGGTTGGGCGACAGCAGGCATTCGGTCGTGGTGAGCAGAGTGCCTTTGCCATCCGTTTCGAGCGCGCCGCCTTCAAGTACGATGCCGCCGTTTGCAAGAGGCGCGTTGAATACTCCCTGACGATGCAGGCTTCCCGTAATCAGGTTATCCTTGTCGGCGGGAAATTTTAACCCCAGCCGTTGAATACAAAATCGAGGATCAGCGGATGATCGTTTTCAAAAACGGTAATTCCGCCGTGATCGCGCGCCCAGGTGTCGTTTGAATCACATTCGGCAAAAATCAGGTTTTTTTCAACGGCGTTTTTTAACAGGGCCCTGACTGCCGGGATGTCGCGACATACGATCAATACTTTTTGAAAGCGGCTGATGGTTTCGGCAATTTGTACAAAACAAGGCAGCACCTCATCGAGTACATCGGCCCAATCGGTATTTTCGTGGGGGAAGGTGAGTTGCACCGCGCTTTGGGGTTCCCATTCGGCGGGCAGTCGTCGTTTGATGCTCAGATCGGGCATAGATGTTTGGAAATTGAAGCTCAAAGGTAGAGCAGCGGGAAATAAAATTTTATTCCAAAACCTTCAAACGGTGGCAATTATCGCGCAAACGGAGTATGTTTTGGCAATTCATAATTAAATTTTGAAATGATCAAAATGTAAAAAATATGAAAAAAGACTTTGCGGGTATTTCCGACGAATCACTACCTTAGCCGCGCTTTTAAGTCCACCACACACCACGACTTACCCATTACGAGCCTTCGCCTTACCGAATAAAATCCTGCTTTTCATGCCTGACATGACTTGTTTGCAGGCTAATCCGTAATGAAAGACCCAGATACCGCGAATGGCTTTCACATTGTGTGGAATATATTCTTTTCACTAAAACTAAACTCATTATCGTATGAAGTTTTTGCACACCTTTACCAAAGGCGGAATGTTGGCGGTACTACTACTGCTGCTCGGCAATTTCGCATTGGCGCAACGCACTGTGGTGGGTAAAGTCACCGACGCTGAAAACGGTGAAGCCCTTATCGGAGCTACAATCAGTGTCGTCGGCACCACTCGTGGCGCTGTTACCGACATTGACGGAAAATACTCCGTGGAAGTGCCCGCAGGCAGCACGCAGCTGCGTTTTGCTTACACCGGCTATGCTGAAGAAGTGGTCACATTAGGCGCTTCGAACGTAGTCGAACTCGCCATGAAACCGGGTTCCGTACTCGACGAAGTGGTGGTAGTAGGTTATGGTACCGTGAAATCGAAAGAGGTTACCAGCGCTGTTGCTTCGCTGAAACCGAAAGATTTCAACAAGGGGAACATTTCCGATCCGGCCCAGTTGCTTCAGGGCAAGATCGCGGGTGTCACCATTTCCCGCCCCGGTAGCGACCCGAACGGTGAATTTACGATTCGTCTCCGCGGTTTGTCTTCACTTTCGTCCGGCGCTTCCCCGCTGATCGTTGTTGACGGCATTCCCGGCGTGAGCCTCAACCTGATCGATCCGAACGACATCGAATCGATCGACGTGTTGAAAGACGGTTCCGCCGCCGCTATTTACGGCACCCGTGCATCTGCGGGTGTGGTGTTGATCACCACGAAAAAAGGCGCTTCGGGCCGCACCACCGCCAACTACAACGGTTTTGTTGCATTCGACCAGGTATCGCGCCGGTACAACACACTGGATGCCGCTACTTTTGTTGCCCTCGGCGGCAACGACCTTTCTCCGGAAGATCCTGCAGCCGGTACGGATACCGACTGGTTCGATCAGGTTACACAAACGGGAAAATCAAACGTACACAACCTGAGCATCGCAGGTGGAATGGGAAAAGGCAACTATCGCGTTTCGTTCAACTACCGCGATATTAAAGGCATTTTGCTGGAAAGTGGTTTCAAACAATACAACGCCAGCCTGAGCTTCTCGCAGAAAGTCCTGAATGATCGCCTGACGATCGACGGCGGCCTGCTGATGACGTCGAGAAACCAGCAATTCGGTTTCCTCGACGCTTTCCGTTATGCCATCGTAGCCAACCCGACCGGAAAGGTTACCGATCCGGGCAACCCGGAATACACGAAGTACGGCGGTTATGTTGAAAAAGACCTGTTCGACTACTTAACCCGGTAGCCATCATCGAGCAGAACAACAACGCAGCAAAAGGCAATCGCCTGATGGGCAACGTAAAAGCATCGTACACGGTTGTTCCCAACCTGGTTGCCAGCATCTCGCTGGCACAGGAGCGCGCCAACTTCGACTTCGGCGAATATTACAGCAAACAGAGCAAATGGCGCGGTATCGGCCGCAACGGCCTGGGTATTCAGAGCGCCAATTTCTTTGTCAGCAACCTGCTCGAAACAACGGCAGAATACACGCTGAAATTCCAGGAAAGCAGCAACCTGAAGTTCCTGGGCGGTTATTCCTGGCAGCAGTTTGAATACAACGGCATACGTGCAGAAGCCGGTAACATCATTTCGAATGAGTTTACCAACGCCAACCTCGGCACGTTCCTCGATTTCAGCCGCGGTCTGGGCAGCGTATCCAGCTACAAAGGCCGCAACCGCCTGATCGCTTTCTTCGGTCGCGCCAGCCTGAATATCAACGACACGTACTTCGCTTCCGTAGGTCTTCGCCGCGAGGGTTCTTCCCGCTTCGGCCCGGACAACCGCTGGGGTGTGTTCCCCTTTGCCAGCGCAGGCGCCAACTTAGAAAAGTTGCTGAACCTGAACAACGTAGAGCAATTGAAACTGCGTTTGGGTTATGGTGTTACGGGTAACCAGCCCAACCAGAACTCGCTGTACCGCGAAGTATATTCGCATGGCGCTCTTTTCTACTACAACGGCAACTACGTACCGGAGCTTCGGCCCGACCCAGAACGCAAACCCGGGTTTGAAATGGGAACAAAAAGGCGAATTCAACGTCGGCCTCGACTTCGCGCTGTTCAACTACAAACTGACCGGTTCGCTCGACTACTACAACCGTCTGACGAAAGACCTGATCATTGCGCTGGCAGTACCCGTGCCGCCGAACTTTGCACCGCAGACGTTTGACAACGTGGCTTCCATCCGCAACAAAGGTTTTGAAGCCGTTGTGAATTACAACAACCTGATCGAGAAAGAAAACTTCACCTGGTCGCCCGGTATCGTATTTTCGAAATACTCCATCACCCTGGAAGATTTTGGTCGTGAGGACACGATCGCTATCGCAGGTGTTGGCGCTCCCGGTCAAAACGGTGTTTACTACACGATCGCTTACAACAACGCGCCATTGGGTCAGTTGTGGGGCCCGGTTCGCACCGGCGTTGCCAGCGACGGTTCCATTTTGTACGAAGATATCGACGGCGACGGCACGGTTAATATCGAAGCATTCAACGCCGACCAGAAGAAAGTTGGCGACGGCGTGCCAGCATTTGAGCTTGGTTTGAACAACACCATCACTTTGGGCAATTTTGAGTTGAACTTCTTCCTGCGTGGCGTGTTCGGACATGACCTGGCCAACGAATACCGTGTTTTCTACGAAAACCTCGACCCGACGGCCGTAACCTGGAACAAAGTGGATACAAAATACTTCGACGAAAATGCAGTAGGTTCCAACCGCTTCAACAGCTACCACGTGGAAGACGCAACATTCCTGCGCCTCGACAACGCTTCGCTGGGCTACAATTTTAAACTGCCTACCGACAGCTGGTTCACCAATGCACGTGTTTACCTGAGCGGCCAGAACCTGTTCACGATCACGGGTTACACCGGCGTTGATCCGGAACCACGCCTCGGCGACACGGGTGCATCCGACAACGGAGGCCGTTTCAGCACGGAACTCAACCCGCTGGCACCCGGCATCGACCGTCGCAGCACCTATTTCCTCGCCCGCACCGTTTCCGTGGGTGTTAACTTTGGTTTCTAAGTTGCCTACTCAAACAATTCAAAAATATTACTGATATGAAAAAATTTCCCATACTTGGAAAATTGCTGCTGCCGGCTCTTTTCCTGTTAACGTTCAACAACTCCTGCACCAACCTGGACGAGCAGTTGTATGACACGGTAACGTCTGAAAACTTCCTCCGTACGGAAGAAGAGTTTATTGCTGCCCTCGGCGCGGCCTATACGGGCCTCTACGCGCTGGGCAACCACGGCGCTTACTTCTCCGTTCAGGAAACCTCTTCCGATGAAGCGATGATTCCGCAGCGCGGAGGCGACTGGGGCGACGGCGGCCAGTGGATCAATGCACACCGCCACGAGTTCAAGAAAACGGACGACAACATCAACAACTCCTGGAACTTCCTGTACAGCGGTGTGAATACCTGCAACCGTTTGATCGCGCAGTTTACTTCGTTGAAAGACGGCGGCAATGTTGAACCCGCTTTGGCCGATAAGTTTATCGCCGAGTTGCGTGTACTCCGCGCCATGTACTACTTCTGGCTGATGGATACTTTTGGCAACGTTCCGCTCGTAACACGTTTCGACGTTCCGGAAGGCTTCCAGCCCGCTACCGAACAGCGCAGCAAAATTTATGACTTCGTTGTGGCAGAATTGAATGAAGCCGTGCCGCTGCTGGACAAAAAGAACGACGGTACCACTTACGGCCGTATGAACTTTTACGCCGGCAAAGCGCTCCAGGCCAAGGTATACCTGAATGCCGGCGTTTACACCGGTACGGCCAAATGGGCCGAATGTGCCGCTGCTTGTGACGAGATTATCGGTTCCGCACTGTTCTCGCTCGAGTCTACGTACCGCAACAACTTCATCACGAACAACTCTACCAGCAAAGAATTTATCTTCGCAGTACCGTTCGACGAAGTTTTTGCAAAAGGTTTTAACCTGGCGCAAATGACCCTGCACTACGGTTCGCAAGCTACCTACAACCTTCAGGCTCAGCCGTGGAACGGCTGGTGCTCCTTGCAGGATTTTTATGAAATGCACGACGCCTCCGACGCCCGTAAAAACAACTTCATCCAGGGTCCGCAGTTCGCTTCCGACGGTGTAACGCCGATTCTCGACGCAGGTGCAGAGCCCAGCGATCCGGATGGCCCGCAGGTGAACTTTACGCCGGAAATCAACCAACACTTCCCGGGCGCTTTGCGTCAGGCGGGTGTACGTATCGGCAAATACGAGTTCAAAACAGGCGCAACGCCCGACCTCAGCAACGACATGCCGATTTTCCGTTATGCCGACGTATTGCTGATGAAAGCGGAAGCACTGTACCGCCAGAATGCTTCAAGTGCTGAAGCACTCACGCTGGTGAATACCGTTCGCAATCGCTCCTACGAACCCGATTCTCCGCTGGCTGCGCTGAACGACCAGGATTTGCTTGCCGAACGCGGTCGCGAAATGTTCTACGAAGGCGTTCGCCGTCAGGACATGATTCGTTTCGGTGTATACGGCAATGCTACCGAGTTCGCTCCGGCTTCCGATCCGTGCAAAACGCTGTGGCCTATTCCGACGGCTCAGATCAACGTAAACCCGAACCTGGTACAGAATCCGTGCTATTGATTCGCAATACGTTGCAATAATTTTGAGAGCAAGTGGCGCAAAACGCCACTTGCTCTTTTTCTTTGCATAAAAAATGCAAATTATTATGTCAAAAAAACTGCTCGTCTGTTTCTTTTTCATCCTTACTGCCATCAGCCTCATAATAGCTCAGCCTCGAAAAACGTACGATGGGCCAGCGGTCGGGTTGTCGTTAGGATACACGTTTGGAAAACCGTCGTTTGAAAATTTGTTTGACAGAGCAGAATCGTTCAAAAGTATGGAATACGGTATTTTCGGCCGTTTTCACGTTTTTGGAGTGCTTTTCGCCCAACCGGAGGTCAACTACTTCGAACGTCAGTTTGAAGGATACATCGGGCATGTTCCGAACACCAGCGGGAAGCCGGACATTTCCCAGAAACACAAACTTATCGATATTGGCCTCATTGCGCACGTGGCGTTCGGGGAAAAAATAATACGCCCCTTCCTTGATGGAGGCTTGTCAATTTCCTTTTTCAAAAGAGAAGAGATTACCACCATTTCACCGGTAAATGGTTTTGAAATGTTGCTTTTTAAAATCAATACCAACGATGCCAATTTGATTTTTGGAGGAGGTGTCAAGGTCGGCCTGCCCGGCGACATCGATTTGGCACTGGGCGGCAGGTATTACCTCGCCATGAACAATCTCCGTTACCTGAATAATAATTACGGCGGATTACTGAACCGTATTTACATACAATTAGCATTCGCCAAACGATTCAATACCTGACTTTTCATGCAAAAACGACAACCGGGGCACTTGTTATGGAGCCTGCTCGTCACAATGCTGGCCCTCTCTTGCCAGACTGATAACGAAAAGATGTTGGAGCGCGAAATGGGCAGCAAAACCCGCCAGGACAGCATTTTTTTCGGCCTGTATTTCGGAATGAACAGTAAGGATTTTTACCAACGTTGTTTTGAACTGAACCGCCAGGGGCTCGTAACGAATGGCCCGGAGAACAATACTGTGTTGTACCGATTCAGCGACAATGAATACCGCTCCCCGGTCGACATGAATTTTTACCCGGCATTCAGCAACGACCGTATTTACCTGATGGGGATTGTGTTTAACTACCAGGGGTGGGCGCCGTGGAATAAAGATTTATATGCCGAAAAACTGGTTCCCGACGTACTGGGCATACTGGAAAAATGGTACGGAAGCGGCTTCCTGCACATCAAATCACCGGATGGGAAACCCATCTGGGTGAAGGTAACCGGCAACCGGCAAATCCTGGTGCGGCTTCAAAACGAGCGCAACGTACGTGTCGAGATTAGCGACCTGACCGTCAGGCCCCCCGCAGCGGACGCCGGCAAGAACACCGGCCAGCGCCCCGTTTGGGAAAAAAACAAAAGCGATCAATAAACTTGTTGCGGTGGAGGGCGTTTTCTTCACCAAAGGCCTCCACCGCTACAAGTCTGATAATCAGCCTTCAATCTCCGGCCCGGGTATTCCCTTTTCTGCAAAAATCCTGCGGACATTTTCCTGGAAATAAAAATAAGTGTCCCAATATTGGTCGCTTTTGCACCAGGGGCGCACCACCAGTTTGGTGGAACCGGGGGTCATTCCGTTGATAAATACGTCGACGGGTTTGTTTTTGAGGGCAGTCGGGCACTGATTGTATACCTGTTGAACGGCTTCACGCACCTGTGCAAAATCGGCAGCAACCCCCACGGCGTAATCCATGTCAACCCGTATTTCGCCCTGCCCGGAGATATTGACGATGACACTACCCGTCACCACGCCATTTGGAATACTGATTTTTTTGTTGTCATCGGTCAGCAAAACAGTATTAAACATCTGAATTTCTTCCACGTGGCCGGTTTGTCCGGCCAGGGTGACCAGGTCACCCACCTTGTAGGGGCGAAACGTCAGCAACATAACACCGCTGGCAAAGTGGCCGAGGCTTCCGGAAAGTGCCGTACCCACGGCAAAAGCCAGTGCCGTAAAAATTGCGATGAATGATGTCGTCTGAATGCCAAACATGCCCGCCACACTCAGCAGGAGCATCACTTTCAGGCCGACATTGATCAGGGAAGTAAGAAAACGTTCAACCGTGGGGTCAAAATTTCGCTTCTGGAAACCGAGATGGGTGATGTGGGTGATCCGGCCGATGATCCAAAAACCGAAGATAAGGGTCACCAGGGCCAACACAATGTTGGGCAAGTGGGCAAGAGCCATTTGGGTATAGGTGGCAAGGATGTCTGTATTCATGGTTTATTTTTTTGCGTGAAAGTATAAGTTTGTACACTTATCCGGTAGCCCGGGCCGGTTTTCGCGAACAATTTTGTTAAAAATATAATGAATTATTCTCCCCGGGATAAAACAGCCTTAAACCGCAGCGCAGCTAACGACCAAAACGGCCGGAACCGGCAATTCCAACAAATGCATCTTGCCCCGCTTGCAAGTATTGTATAACTTGCCTCGCTTAAATAAGCGGGTAAAATCAATGCTACGAATTTTCTTTGGAACATTCTGATCATGAAGCATCCGATGTGTGTGTCAAAAGGCAAAGGAGATAACCCTCAACTTCCCGAAAGTTTGAAACTTTCGGGAAGTTAGAGACCTGCTAAAGCCAAACATGATTTGGTGTAAAATCTTAGATTTTCCAATTTTTGGCTTTTGACACACCCCCGACTAATGATGGCAAAATACGGCAATGCCTCCCACATGAAACACACTACTCCGCATCTACTGGCCGCCTGGTTGTGCTTTTTTTCCTTGCAATACGTTGGCGCTCAATCGAATCCGGTCGATTCGTCCAAAACGGACCGGGTCGCGGCTACCTGCGGCGCAATCTCCAGCCTGAAAAGTGAAAAATTCAACCGCGGTAACATCCTCGACCCACTTCAACTCGCTCAGGGGAGGGTGGCCGGTTTTACACTTGCCCGGCCTGGAAGCAATCCCAACGAGCCTTTTCAGGTGCGTTTGCGGGGTTTGTCCTCCTTTATTTCTGCCACAACTCCATTAACGGTTGTCAACGGGATTCCGGGTGTTGATCCTGGTATGATCGACCCGAATGAAGTGACTTCCATCACTTTTTTAAAGGATGCTTCGGCAGCAGCCCGGTACGGCATGAGGGGCGCTGCGGGGGTTGTTCTGCTGGAGACAAATAAGGGTTCGGAAGGACCTTTGACGCTTGATTACAGCGCTCAGGCGGCACTCGACCTGGCGGCAGGGCGCTATTCCGTGTTCAATGCGGGTGAATTTTTACAAAACGGCGGCCTCGATATGTCGCCCCAGTCCAATGTTGCAACCGACTGGCAAAGCGAAGTCTTGCGGGCCGGATTAGCGCACACCCATCATCTTGGCATCGGAGGCGGACTGGGCCGGGGCCACTTCAGCGTCGGGTTGAATTACCGCGTCACACAGGGAATTTTGAAGAAAACCGGCCTGAATCAATACAACGGTCAGGTCGGAATCGTCCAGCGATTCTGGAAAAACCGCCTGACTATAACCGGGAATCTGCTGGCCACCCGCCGCAATGCCGACCCCGGTTTTCCCGAAGCCTTCCGGTACGCCGTTTTGGCCAATCCCAGTTCTGCCGTAAAAAGTGACGATCCGGCTTTTCAACCTTTCGGCGGTTATGTGGAGGCGGCTCTTTTCGATTATTACAATCCGGCAGCGATCATCGAACAAAACGCCAGTCGCAGCCGCCAGGATCGTATTTTTGGCGCCATCAGCGCCGAAGCGCAGATTTTTTCCGGTTTAAGCGCCCTGCTGCGGGTGGCTGAAAACCGCGACAACGGAATTGCCGGCGAATTTTACAGTCCGCAAAGCAAATGGCGGAGCCTGGGCGCCAACGGCAGCCTGCGCCGGATCAAAAGCACCCGGACCAACCGGTACCTGGAATCCTCCCTCCGCTACCAGCGCGCCCTTTCCGAAACAGTTCGGATGGATCTGAACGCCGGTTATGCCTGGCAAAAACTCCGGCATCATTACGAAGATACTACTACGGTGGGTGTTTTCGGCCTGAATCGCGAGAGCAAACCGGCAGAATTCGAAGCGCTGGTACTCACACCGGCGAATTGGTTTGGCGTTTTTTCGGAAGGTAACAATACCCTGGTTGCTTATTTCGGCCGGGTTCAGATGACTATTCGCGACCGGTATTATTTTGAAGCAGGCTTGCGCCGGGAGGGATCAAGCCGCTTAGGCTATCGCAATCGCTGGGGTAATTTCCCCTACGCAGGAGCGGGGATTGACTTAACTAAGGTGCTGAATATCAACAATTTTGAGCAACTGAAATTGCGCGTGGGTTATGGCGTCACCGGCCAGCAGCCGGCATCCGACGGGCTTTCCCGCCTGGTTTTGTCGCCCGGGGTATTATTTTATTACAACGGGGCTTATGAAGCCGGACTTGGTCCGACTTTAAACGAAAACCCGGATTTGAAATGGGAGGAAAAACGGGAAATCAATATCGGCCTGGACTTTTCACTCGCGCATGGCAAGATCGTCGGTTCGCTGGATTATTACCGGAACAAAGTGTCTGATATTATCGTCAACACGACGGTGCCTTCACCGCCGAATATCGCTCCCAATACCTATCAAAATGCCGGCGAAATTTCCGCCCGTGGTTTCGAAGCAGCCGTCAGCCTGCCGGAATTGCTGAATGGAGACAACTTTCACTGGTCGTCAGACCTGGTATTCCAAACTGCCAGGGTTACACTCGATCAGACCGGCCGTTCGGATTCTGTGTCCCACTCGTCCGTCGGCGCCCCCGGTTTTTGCTGCACCGGCTATGGAATTTTATATGACGGCGTTGTTCTGGGTGAAATCCGCGGCGCAGTCCGGGAAGGAGTCAATGCCGACGGGAGCATCCGTTACAAAGATATCGATCGCGACGGCTTCATCAATACGAGCGAATTTTCGAAGGATCAGGCGGCCATCGGCAATGGCATGCCCAACTGGCAACTGGGATGGAGCAACTCCTTCCAATGGAGCCGTTTTGATTTGAATATTTTCCTGCGCGGCGTATTCGGGCATCAATTAATCCATGAGTTCCGGGTATTTCACGAAAACCTCAACACCTCCAATACGACGTGGAACCACGTGATCACCAAGTATTTCGATGCCCGTGTTACTGATTTCAACCGTTTCGACAATACGCATGTGGAATCCGCTTCGTTTCTTCGCCTCGACAACCTCACCCTGGGTTATACGCTCCCATCGAAGAACCGCATCCGGCGCGCCAGGTTTTATATCGGCGGGCAAAACCTGTTTACCCTGAGCGGTTACACGGGTCTCGATCCGGAAATCCGGCTGTCCGATCCGGGTCCAACGGACAACGGTTCCCGGCTGGGGGCTTCTATTGTTCAGGCGCCGGGAATCGACCGCCGCAACACCTATTTCCTTGCCAGAACCTTTCTTTTGGGTGTTCAGGTTGGTTTTTAACCCTTATTCGTTTCGATATTATGAAAAAAATCATCTCATTTATAGTCCTTTATTTGCCGATCCTGTCCATGCTGGTCGGATTACAATACGCCTGCAATAACCTGGATGAAGAAATTACCGACCGGATCATCATAGACCATCATTTTAAAACGGACAAAGATTACCTCAAAGTGGTCGGCCCCTTGTATACCCATCTTTACGGTCTGGGTAACCACGGCGGCTTTTTTTCCCTGCAGGAAATTTCTTCGGACGAGGCGGTCATTCCGACCAGAGGAAACGATTGGGGCGACGGCGGCATCTGGGTACGCGCCCATCGTCATGAGTTTCACTCCTACGATTCGCCCGTCAGTAATGCGTTTACTTTTTTGTACGCCGGCATTGGTTCCTGCAACAAAACGATAGCCCTTCTTAAGGAGGCCGTACAAAAGGGGTTTGCCGATTCGGCGCTGACCGATAAGTACATCGCTGAAATCCGGGCCCTGCGTGCACTTTATTATTACTGGGCCATGGATGGCTTCGGCAACATCCCGGTCGTTCTTGAATTTGACCTGCCGGATAATTTTACGCCGTTCACCGTGCAACGGGCCGATGTTTTTGCCCTGATTGAACAGGAACTGGCGGAAGTAGTGCCGCTTTTGGAGCACAAAAACGATGCAACAACCTACGGCCGGATCAATTACTACGCGGGGAAAACCTTACAGGCAAAATTGTACCTCAACGCAGCGGTGTATACCGGTATTTCGCGTTGGAACGACTGCCTCGCCGCCTGTGAAGAAATCCTGCAATCCGGCGCATTCGCCCTGGAACCCAATTATCGCGACAATTTTATCACCGGCAACGCAAACAGCCGGGAAACGATATTCGCGGTAGCATTCGACGAGGGTTTTGCTCCGGGATTTAACCTGCACATGATGACACTTCACCCCGCATCACAAGCAACCTACAACCTGGAACAACAACCCTGGAATGGCTATTGCAGCTTGCAGGAATTTTATAACAAATTCGAAGACAGTGATATACGCAAGAAAAATTTTATCGTTGGACCACAATTTGCTGCAGACGGCGTCACACCGCTTCTGGACCAGTTTACCGAAGCGGGCGATCCGGACGGGTTACCCTTAAACTATACCCCGGACCTCAAGGACATTTCCGGGCTGGCCCTCCGGCAGGAAGGCGCGCGCATCGGCAAGTACGAATTCCGCAACGGCGCGAAACTAAACCTGAGCAACGACATGCCGGTATTCCACCTCGCCGACATCCTGCTGATGAAAGCGGAAGTGCTCTGGCGACTGGACCCCGGCAACCCGGAAGCCCTCTCCCTGGTCAACCAGGTGCGCAACCGGGCCTATGAACCCGACCAGCCCTTAAACACACTCACTGCTGAAAACCTGCTCGATGAAAGAGGCCGCGAACTGTTTTATGAAGGAGTTCGGCGGCAGGATATGATCCGGTTCGGCGTATTCGGCAATCCGACACAATTTATGCCGGGTTCTGAGCCATGCAAGGAAATCTGGCCTATTCCGCTGGTACAGTTGACTGCGGGTCAAAATATTCAGCAAAACCCCTGTTATTAAGTGGTAAGTAAGTGGACAAAATTAATGATACTAATTTTCTTCGGAACATTCTGAGAATGAATCATCTGGACGGGAAAGATTTCCATCCTACTACTTTTGGCGGATTTGCAAATCCGCTATACGGTTGACAATCACACACTGATGTTGAAATTCTTGCCGGGAACCCTTTTCCCGATCTTAATCTTCCTGATTGCATGCGGCCAATCGCCGGACGGCGTTCCCGCAACGGGCCGGCGTTTCACCCTGCTGGGTGTGGAAAAAACCGGGGTTGATTTCCGAAACGACGTGCCGTACAACGATTCCGTCAATTGTTATCTCTTCCGCAATTTTTACAACGGCGGCGGTGTGGGAGTCGGCGATATCAACAACGACGGATTGCCCGATCTTTTTTTCTGCGGCAACATACAATCCAACCGCCTTTATCTCAACAAAGGAGACTTCCGGTTTGAAGACATCACGGAAAAAGCCGGTCTCCATTCCGGGCAGGTATGGACAGCCGGCGTCGCCCTGGTGGATGTAAACGGCGACGGATGGCTTGACATTTATACCTGTAAATCGGGCCCGCCGGGTGGCCAAAAACGGCACAACGAACTGTTTATCAATAATGGAGACGCCGCAGGCAGGCAGGGAATCCCAACCTTTACCGAACAATCAAAATCCTGGGGACTCGATTATACCGGTTTGAGCACCCACGCCGCATTTTTCGATTACGACCGCGACGGCGACCTCGACTGCTACCTGTTGAATAACTCCATCCGGAGTGTCGGCGGTTACGATTACCGGCCGGGGCAACGCAATACTCCCGACCCGAACGGAGGTAATAAGTTATTGAAAAACAACCTGATAAATGCCGGTTTGCCGGTTTCGAATTCCTTTTCGGATGTCACGCAGCAGGCCGGCATTTATGCTTCGGCCATCGGATTCGGGCTGGGTGTTACCGTCGGCGATTACGATCGCGACGGCTGGCCCGATCTGTTCATTTCCAATGATTTTTTTGAACGAGACTACTTGTACCACAACAAGGGAGACGGCCGTTTTGAAGAAGTGCTGGAAAAGGCCATACCGGAAATCAGCAAGGGTTCTATGGGCGCCGACATGGCCGATTTGAACAATGACGGCTTTCCCGAAATATTCGTCACGGAAATGCTGCCACCCGACGATGCGCGGTATAAAACCAAAACAACTTTTGACAACTGGGAAACCTTCCAACTCGGGTTGCAATCGGGGTATCACCGCCAGTTCGGCCGAAACGTGCTGCAACTGAACAATGGCGACGGCACCTTTTCGGAAATCGGCCGGCAAGCCGGTGTAAGCGCCACCGACTGGAGCTGGGGTGCTTTGCTCGCAGATTTTGACAACGACGGACTAAAGGACATTTTTGTCGCCAACGGCATCGGAAAAGACCTGCTGGACCAGGATTACCTCAATTTTTATTCCGACCCGGCTGCCATTTCAAAGGTTTTGAAAGAAAATCCGGGTGGAGGAATAAAAAAACTGATCGATGCGATGCCTTCGCAGGCTTTGCCCAACGCGATGTTTCGCAACGATAACGATATGAATTTCAAGGAAGTAGCGCAGGAATGGGGGCTTTCACAACCCTCGTTTTCCAACGGCTCTGCCTACGGCGACCTGGACAATGACGGCGATCTGGATCTGGTTGTCAATAACGTGAATGCGCCTTGTTTCATTTACCGCAACGAAACCCTGAGCGGCTCGCCTGACCCGAAGGCCAACTGGTTAATAATTTATCTGAGCGGCGAAAACGGCGCCAACAGCAGTTGCCTCGGCGCCCAGGTTGTATTGAAAGCCGGCGGACAAACCTTTTACCAGGAACTTTCACCCATGCGCGGGTTCGAATCGAGCGTAGAACCCAAATTGCACTTCGGACTGGGCCCAATAACAAAAATCGACACCCTGGAGGTCAGGTTTTTATCCGGCAGGGTATGGAAAACGTACGATCAGGAGGTCAACGAACAAATCAATATCCAGGAAGGCGATACACCCGCGCCGGTACAAGGACAGCAGCCAATGGATTCCGCTCGAAAAACAATCTTCGAACTTGTCGCATCCCCGCCGCTTTTCACCCATATCGAGTCTGATTTTTCCGATTTTAACCGCGAACCACTGCTGTTCCGCATGTATTCCGCCGAAGGCCCGGCGCTGGCAGTAGCCGATGTCAACGGCGACGGGTTGGAGGATGTTTATGTCGGCGGCGCGGCGGGGCAGGCGGGAAAACTTTTTTTTCAGGCCAAAAATGGAAGTTTCAATGCCACCCAACAGCCTGATTTTGAAAAAGATAAGGCAGGTGAAGATGTAACCGCCGTATTTTTTGACGCCAACGGCGACCGTCATTCCGATCTATATGTGGGCAGCGGCAGCAACGAATTCAATCCCGGCGACCCCGCTTTGCAGGACCGGCTTTACCTGAATGACGGGCGTGGTCACTTTCACCGCGAAACCGGGGCACTGCCCTCGGCCAAGCCGTTTTCCACCGCCTGCGCCCGCGCGGCAGACGTAGACGCCGACGGCGACCAGGACCTGTTTGTGGGAATGCGCCTGGTGCCCGATCACTACGGCCGGCCACCGGTATCCTTTCTGATGATCAACGACGGTCGTGGTCGTTTTTCCCCGCGCCCCCTCAAAACCGGAAATGGCCGGGACCTCGGCATGGTCACCGACGCCGTCTGGTCGGATTTCGACGGCGACAAAGACCCGGACCTGCTCGTAGCTGGTGACTGGGAGCCGCTGCGGTTTTTCCAGAACAATCGAGGGCAACTCGACGAACTGTCCGGCATTTTGCCCCATTCAGAGGGTTGGTGGAATTGTATCGCCGCTGCCGACCTCGACGGCGACGGCGACGATGATTTTGTATTGGGTAACTGGGGATTAAATACCCGGTTTAAAGCATCGGCCGAACGTCCCATGTCGCTTTTTCTTTCCGATTTTGATCAAAACGGCCGCGATGAACCCATCCTGTGCCAATACAACGGAGAACAATCCTACCCGCTGGTGCAACGCGCGGACCTGGTTCGTCAATTGCCCGTTCTGAAGAAAAAATACCTTAAATCCGGCGATTACAAAGACAAAACGATGGCGGATATTTTTACTCCCGAACAAATTTCCGGGGCGCTGAAAAAAGACGCTTTTTGCCTCACAACCAGTGTATTGTGGAATCGTGGAGCCGGCAAGTTTGCATTAACTGCCCTGCCCGCTCCCGCTCAGCGCGCGCCGGTATTTGCCATATCGGTAGCCGATTTCACGGGCGACGGCAAGCCGGATCTTTTGCTGGCCGGCAACCACGAGCGATGTAAACCGGAAACCGGGATTCAACTCGGATCTTACGGCTGTCTGCTCGAAGGAAACGGCGCGGGTGATTTCCGGGCAATCGGTCAGACCAATTCCGGTCTTCGTCTGACCGGTTCCGTGCGTGGACTGGCCACCCTCCCGGGCAAACGCAATTTGCGGTTATTGGTGGCGCGCAACAACAGTTCCGTACAATTATTCGAGGCATTGCAGCAAAATAAAGCGGAACAATAAGGTCTGTAAAATTGGCTGTTGAGCGGCTGGAGCGGCCATTTCGGCCAAAAAATCCACAAATTGACCGGATAATGTTGTTATTTCATGGGTTTATTCACCAAACCTATTCTGCGATGAAACAACGTTTGCTCTTATTCTTTTTGTTTGCCGGCATCGTCGGCATACACGCCCAAACCTTTGTAAGCCTGCCGGCAGGCGGAGGCAACCTCAAAAGCAGTGCCTACCAGCAAATCGGTATCACCGATGTAAAAATTTCCTGGAACGCCCCCGGTGTAAAAGGCCGTGAAGGGAAAATATGGGGTACTCCCATTGCTCATTACGGCTTTCAAAACCTCGGTTTTGGCACGTCCAAAGAAGCGCCCTGGCGTGCCGGAGCCAATGAAAATACCACGATCTGGTTCAGCACGGACGTCAGTATAGAAGGCAAAACGCTGGCAGCCGGTAAATACGGTTTTCACATTGCCTTGTACGCCGACTCCTGCATCCTGATTTTTTCCAAAAACAGCACCGCGTGGGGCAGTTTTTTTTACAAACCCGAAGAAGACGCCTTGCGGGTAACCGTCCGCCAACAAAAAGGCCTTCCGCAAAGTCGCGAATGGTTGATTTATTCGTTTGAAGATCAAACAGAAAACAGCGCCACGATCGCCCTGTTGTGGGAACACTGGCGGATTCCGTTTAAAGTATCGGTGGACGTAAATAAAACGGTGGTGGATAATCTGCGCCGCGAGTTGCAAACAGACAAGGGTTTTGTGTATGAAAACTGGTATGCAGCTGCCCAGTTTTGCCTGCAAAAAGGGTACAACCTGGAAGAAGCGCTTACCTGGGCCGACAATGCCATCAACCCGTTTTTTGGGGTAGAAACCTTCTCAACTATTTCCCTGAAATCACAGATACAGGAAAAACTGGGGAAAACGGCGGATGCCGAAGCCACCATGAAAAAGGCCATGGAAAAAGCCAACGTACAGGAAATTCACCAATACGGGCGCCAGTTGATCCACACAGAAAAAGCCGGAAAAAGCCATGGAGATATTTGCGCTGAACCACACCAAAAACGGCGATACCTGGCCTGTACACGTGGGCCTCATGCGCGGTTATTCCGCCACCGGAAACCTGAAAAAGCCCTGGAACACGCACAAAAAGCCCTTACCAAGGCGCCGGACGATATCAATCGAAAAAACCTGGAAGCATCGGTCAAAACCTTGAGTGAAGGGAAGGCACTGGTGCAGTAGCAGGAAAACAGAGCAACTTTATAACGTAGCCAGGCCATAAAAACGGTCAGCGGCGTACCCTGTGCAAGGTATTGATCTTTCCATCCTTGCCGGGGTACGCCGCTTTTATACCCGCAAATTCCTAGGTAAGTAGGTAAAATTAATGCAAGCTAGTATTCTTCGTAACATTCTGAGAATGAAGCATCTGAACGGAAAGATTTTCCGTGCTGCTACTTATTTCCAAATGTTTGCCAAAACCGTATCTTTACATTGCCCTGAAGGTTGAATCCAAATGATATAACGTCTGCCAATCGCCCGTGAAATGTTCGGCTTTATTAAAAAAATTCTCAGCACCAAACAGGCGCGTGATGAACGCAAATACCAACCCCTAATCAGGGAGATTAACCGCTATGCTGTCGACTACCAACAGTTATCCCATGATGACCTTCGGAAAAAAACCCTTGAATTTCGCGCGCGCATCAGCGAACATCTGAACACAATAGACCTTAAAATTGCTTCAACAAGGCAACATGCGCTTGCAACAGAAGATGTTAAGAATAAAGAAAACCTTTTTGCACAATTGGATGGGCTATCTAAACAACGCAATAAAGCGATTGAAACGATCCTGCTCAAAATACTACCCGAGGCTTTCGCCGTTGTAAAAGAAACCAGTCGCCGATTCGCCCAAAACCAAACCCTTACCGTAGTCGCGACCGACCATGATCACTTCCTGACCGAACAATGGGATAAAACTTACATTACCATCGAAGACGGCCATGCGATCTGGAGTACCAAATGGGTTGTAGCCGGCAGCGAGGTTGCCTGGAACATGGTACATTACGATGTACAACTCATTGGTGGTATGGTACTTCACGACGGTAAAATTGCCGAAATGGCCACCGGTGAGGGCAAAACCCTTGTCGCAACTTTACCCGCCTACCTCAACGCATTAGCCGGAGAAGGTGTCCACATCGTAACAGTAAACGATTACCTTGCCCGTCGCGACTCGAAGTGGGTAGGCCCCATCTACGAATTTCTGATGCTCACGGTCGATTGTATCGACAATTACCGCCCGCATACGAAAGAACGTATCGATGCTTATCGCTGCGACATTACGTTTGGCACCAACTCGGAATTTGGCTTCGACTACCTGCGCGACAACATGGTGATCAACGTCGACGAGCTGGTACAACGCAATTACCACTACGCCATCGTAGACGAGGTTGATTCTGTGCTGATCGACGATGCCCGAACGCCACTTATTATTTCCGGTCCGGTGAGCCAGGGCGCTGAGCACCAGGAATATGAGGACTTGAATGCCAATGTGAGCAGGTTATATGCCGAGCAGGTAAACCTTGCCTCCCGGTACCTCTCCCTGGCCCGGCAACTGTACGACGAAGGGGAAATTGGGTTTGAAGAAGGGCAGGCGGGTATGGCCTTGCTGCTCGCTCACCGGGCCTTACCCAAATATCGTCCGCTTATTAAGTTTTTAAGCGAAGATGGTATAAAGTTGCTGCTGCAAAATGCTGAAGACTTTTACATGCAGGACAACAATAAAAGAATGCCAGAGGTGGATAGCAAGTTGTTTTTCTGTATCGATGAAAAAAACAGGAGCGTCGTTTTAAATGAAAAAGGGGTGGTTTTTCTGTCCCGTTTTAACAATGACCCGGATTTTTTTTTAATTCCGGATATCGGTACGGAGTTGGTCAAAATTGAGCAAAACCCTGCGTTTGGTGCCGCCGAAAAAAGCAAAGCCAAGGAACTGCTTTCGCAGGATTACGGCATAAAAAGCCGCCGCATCCACGCTATTCAGCAACTGTTGAAAGCGTACAGCCTGTTTGAAAAAGACAACGAATACATCGTGCTGGAAGGTGAAGTGAAGATCGTGGACGAACAAACCGGCCGTGTCATGGAAGGCCGCCGTTACTCCGACGGGCTGCACCAGGCCATCGAAGCGAAGGAAAACGTAAAAGTGGGCGAAATCACCCAAACCTACGCCACGGTTACCCTCCAGAACTACTTCCGGATGTTCCACAAACTGGCTGGTATGACCGGCACCGCCGAAACCGAAGCCAAAGAATTGTGGGATATTTACAAATTAGACGTGGTGGTGGTGCCCACCAACCGGTCGATTTCCCGAAAAGACCATGAAGACCTGGTGTACAAAACCGCCCGGGAGAAGTACAACGCCGTTATCGACGACATCATAAAACTGCGCGACGAGGGCCGGCCAATTCTGGTGGGCACCACCTCCGTCGAGATATCGGAATTGCTGTCGCGTATGTTAAAAATGCGCGGCATCGATCATAATGTGTTGAATGCCAAGCAACACCAGCGTGAAGCCGAGATCGTGGCCGAAGCCGGCCAGCCCGGTAAAGTGACCATCGCCACGAACATGGCCGGTCGTGGTACCGACATCAAACTGGGCCCCGGCGTAAAGGAATCCGGCGGTTTGGCCATTATCGGCACCGAGCGGCACGAAAGCCGGCGGGTGGACCGCCAGTTGCGCGGCCGCGCCGGCCGCCAGGGCGACCCCGGTTCGTCGCAATTTTACGTATCACTGGAAGACCAACTCATGCGCCTGTTCCAGAGCGGCCGGATCGCCGGGTTGATGGACCGAATGGGCCATAAGGAAGGTGATGTAATTCAACATTCTATGGTAACCAGGTCTATCGAACGCGCGCAGAAAAAGTGGAGGAGAATAACTTCGGTATCCGCAAGCGCCTGCTGGAATACGATGACGTGATGAACATCCAGCGCGAAGCCATTTACAAAAAACGCCGCAACGCGCTGTTTGGCGACCGCTTAGCCGTGGATATCAACGACGCCTTTGCCGCCATTACCAACGAATTAGTACAGACTCATCGGAAAAACGGCGACTTCGAAACCTTCCGCTTCGACAGCATTCGCCTGATTGGCGTTGACCCAGAAATGGATCCCGATTGGTTCAACAGCGCCCCGATCGATACGGTTGCAGCAGTGTTTCAGCAGCAGGTGTACCATTTATACGAAGAAAAATCCAGACAGGTAAGTGCACGGTTGTTGCCTGTTATTCAGGATGTGAACGAAAGGGAAGGCCATCGTTATAAACGTATCGTGGTACCTTTCACCGACGGTGTATTGGGAACTAATGTCAGTGCCGATATGGAAGAGGCCCTCAAATCGAATGGCAAATCCATTATGCACGACATTGAAAAAGTGGCCATTCTGACGCTCATTGACGACGACTGGAAAGAACACCTCCGAAACATTGATGACCTGAAAGAATCCGTGCAGGGGACAACATTTGAACAAAAAGATCCGCTGGTGATATATAAAATGGAGGCTTACACCCTGTTCGAAGGTTTGGTCGGCCATATCAACTCCAACGTGACTTCTTTTCTATTAAAAGGTTCGCTTTCGCTTCCTCCGGAGGACGAAGAAAGTGTAGCACAGGCAGCTCAAGCCAGGGAAGAGGCTCTCCGCCGGGCGCAGGCCAACCGTTTGCGCCTCCAGGCTCTGGAGGAGTTCAATGAATCGGAGGATATTCCGCAAGAATCCGAATACCTTGATGACGATAATACTGCCGAAAAAAGAACGCCGAAAAAACCGCGAAAAAAAACGATCAGGCAAAATGATCCCTGCCCATGCGGCAGTGGAAAGAAATACAAGTTATGCCATGGACGCGAGTAAATATCGTTCAAACCCGTTAGCCCTCCGGCAATTCGGACTGTTTCGTATTGCGTGTGGTTTCATCCAGTAAATCCATCAGTGCTTTGCAAATTTTATTTCGCCTGATGCTAAATTCTTCGGCAGACATTAATTCCCGTTCTTTCAGCAATGTGTTATATCTGTTTTGATATTGCAACAGGTTATTGAGCAATTCATCTTCCTTCCCCTGATCAAGGATCATTTTTTTGAGCAGATAACATGCTTCCGGGAGTTGATCTTTTTCTATGCAGTCATTTATATCCGCTGCCGCATGGGAATTAAAAAGATGGCAGGACCGGTCAGCAATCTCAATCGTGTGTTCCACTTTTTGAATAAACTCTTCTCCGGCGGTCCCTTTAATCAGATATCCGTACTTTTTCAAACCGTTTAGCGCCGTTTTTTTGCGCTGCGTCCTTTCTTTGGGTGTACCTCCCGGCTTTCGGGCAGATTTAATCGCTGCTGCAAGTTCTTCCCGCTCTTTATTAAATCCCACGTTCAATTCATAGTCTGTCAAAAAGTTGAACTCTTGTTTTGATAAATCTTTATTAATACTTTCAAGTTGATTCATAAACTCACTTTCCCATCGAAACCGGTGTTCGAGGAGGGCCGTATAGAAGTTATCCAATGCTCTTCGGGCAACCTCGTGGTCCACCCGCCAGGCAACGTGTTTGTTTGGTTCTGGAATATTAAAATCAAAATCCTTCTTTTCAAAAACATCGCCGGTTGATGGCACGTTCGGAATGACCGACGGTTTCGGTACAGGTCTTCTTTGCGCGCTCTTTCTCCACATAAAAAGCATTGGAAGCCCCAGTAATGCGAGTATCCCGTAAAAATAGAACCATCCCGGGTAAGGAATATGTAACAGGGGCATTGTCACTTCCCGGTCGCAAGTCTTTGACCTGGTTTGCAGTGTAAACCGGAGCAGGATGCTGTCTGGAAGATATTCGGAGAGAATAAACCGAAAAGGAAATATACCGAGCCGGTTGCCGTCTTTTTTAATTTCCAGCGAATTTTGTTCAAAATTTAAAAAATAATCCCGGCTATTTGCAACCCTCACCTTTAGATTGACCAGTGAATCTTCCAGTACCGCCGGTAATGCAACGATGCCACAAACCAATTCTCCCTGTCCGTTTCGCACATCGGTATAGGCGAAATTGATACTTGCATTTTGCAGTTGAGGGAAAACGAGCGTTTGTGGAGGGCTTAGTTTTTTTTCATATCCCCAATACCATGCAATTCGGTAAACCGAGGTTAGCAACAGAGCAGCCAAAAATAAAACTGCAATTGTAAAAATCAGTCGAAAGGCTACCGGAAGTTTGTTTTGTTGCATCAATTTTTCCAGCAATGCACCCGCATTATCGCGGCGCTCGTGGAAATATTGATTCAACTCTTCAATTTCGTTGCGAAAAGCGGGATTTTCCTTCAAATACTCCCAATAATTATTTTCTTTACCGATAACATTCCCGCCGATAAGAAACATGATCTGATGATCAAGTTCTTTCATGGTTTTTACCCAGCGGGAATACATTTCGGGGTAAAGCCGCGCAACCAACTCTTTGGAATGCGCGGACTGCAACATAGCGGCGCTCCGCAGAAACCCCGGATAGTTTTCGGATTCGAAGATTGATTTGTACAGATATTGCAATGCGGATAAAAATCTGTCCAAATCTTCAGGTTTCACTGCGTTTCCCATGATTTTTCACGTCAATTTATTGCGGTAGAAGGCGAATCAGGCTCGCTGATGGAGATATCTGACTGGTATCGGGCCTGCATCAGTTTTTCGTATTCCATTTTGAAGTTGCCCTTTTCAACCACAAGGGCAAATTTGGCCGGGTAATATTCCTTGTGAACCGGTACGTAATCAGGGCCGTCTTCACGATCGGAAAATTTCGTGCGCCTGCCGTCTTCTATAAAAATGGTGGCTTCGACGGGAAAAAATTCGCATCGGTAGCCATATCCGCGGACTTCTTTTAAAAACTGGTTATAAAATTCGCGCAGTTCATTCACCCCTTCCACACTAAGCAGCGGATCCGTACTGTTAATTTCATTCAGTATATCACGGTTGGCTTCTTCCGTCAGATAGTTGCCCGTTTTAACCTGCGGGTAATTGTCGCAAAAATAGATGTAGATAAAATCGTTCGGTTTTTTATTGTGCCATTTCATGGCAATCAGTTTTTGCACGGATGGCGGAAAAATATTTCGGTCGGAAAAGATGAGTAAAAAGTAATCCTGGTCACTGATTTTGAATATCTTATCACTCAAAGTTTTATCATGAAGGTGCTCTTTTTTTTCCTGGAACCTCGTAGATTGAAGCAGAAAGCGCTTCAAGGCGCGGGCATATAGCCGAAGGCTGTTCGTCCAGATATGTTCCGTGATGCGCATAAAATCCCGGCCCCGTCTTTTTACGAAGGAATCATACAGTTTCTTTTCCCATAACAGCACCGGCCGGAAAAGAGGTTCTTCGACCTGATTATACCAGGGGTCGTCGGCTTTGGGCTGCACAAACGTCACGTGGTGCCCGTCGCGGAACGACTCCAGTTCCCGTTTGTATTTCTGGTATTCCAACGGTGTGATATCATCATTTCTTTCCAGGCGTTTAATTAAATCGTTGAGGCGCCTGCTCATGTCAGTTTTTGATTCCCGTGTGCTGTACGTTTCCAACAGATATCGTTCTTCATACAGCAAGGTTTTCAGGCTTTCCCGCCGCTTATCAGACAAATGTTGACGCATTTTGCCAAATTGGCTGCTGAGTTGTCCAAAATGCTCCACCAGCAAGTTGACTCGTTGGGCTTCGAAGATATTGACGGTTTTTTTAGGAAAAATAACGTGGTATTGGCTTTTAATCTGGCGAACAACCAATAATGCAAAAGAGCCGCTGATAATAATTGCGATCATAAACGGCAGGAAAAAAGGTGATGTCTGCATGGAGGAAAAATTCAGAAAGGCCCTGATTTGTTCACCAATCACAAACCCTGCCGCGTGCCGGATACCACTGAATTGTACCAGGTCAGTGTAACTGTAAAATGTGGAAAATACGGACATCATGCCCACAAGAAGTATAAGCGTGACGTAGATCAGTATATATACGTTGTGATTGATGGCAAGCCGGCTGCCCATTTGGTTTGATTTTTTTTCGTGTTTAGCCACGATAAACCAATAAGAGGCCAGTCCGATCAGCTGGGCAAACAGCAAATTCAGATAGGTATATTGCCGGGTAAAAAACCAGTAAAAAAGTACAAGGATGGTAAAAATCAGGATGGTTCCAGCCAGGCTGATAATCAATTCCCCAAAGTTGTGTGCAAAAGTGATCAACCCGTCGAATTTACCTTTGTTTTCTCTGCGCGTCTGTAGCCAGATCGTTTGGGTAATTATAAAAAAAGCCAGGCCGTTTAAAAAGTAAATATTATCCGTTTGCTCCAATAATCCGGTATAACTTCGTACAATTTGGGGCAAAAGCGGCAACAAGCCGGCAAAAATAACCCAACCTGTCAAACTGATACCAGTAATAAAAGTAGCTTTTATTTTGCGCTCATAATACTGCCGGTGGTTTTGTCCGTACTGGAAAAATTTGAGCAACCCATAGGTATAAAGCAGCGAAAACGCAAAGTTTAGCGGCGTATAAAACAGGGTTTGGTGAAATAAAAAGGAGTTACTGGTAAACCCGACCAGAAGAAAATAGACAAAAATGTAAGCCAGAAATTTGTCGATCGAAACAAAAAAGAACCGGTCGAACCGATAGAGCATACTGAGGCTCTCCCAATTAAGATCCTTCAATAAAAAAGGCGTCAACGACACACTCATACCAAAGATCAGTACCGTTTGGTTGAATATTTTGAGTTGTTCGAGGGTATAAAAACCGTATTCCGGTAAATAATGCTTGCCAAAAAGCAACAGGGAAGAAAGCGAAAACAGCGCAAACAGAAAAGTAGAAATTAAATCAAACCCGAAAACATATGCTAATTCCCCTTTTTGGTTGAAGCCGCAAGCCGGGCAGTTCAGGTATTTATCAAAGACTGTCCCGCAATTGGGGCAACAATTTTTGGGTATCAGTATTTCATCGTCATCCTCGCAAACTTTAAATGTGTGGTGAAAGGGTTGTTTGTGCTCGATAGAATCCATTCTGCCACAAACCGGGCAATAAAACTCATTTTTCAGGTTGGAATCATCTGATTGTGTTCGATTTAACATCCGTGCCATCAAATCCTTGCGATAAAACAGAAATATTCGAAAATAATCGATGACCTCTTTTAACGTCCAGATAAAAATCAACAAAATCAAAATCGACAAAATAATGCCTAAACCCTTGTCCAGCAAGGTAAGCGGGGCAAGAGCATATGTAGGGGCGGCTTGGGTCAGTTTTTCCACTTTATCCCCGTACAAACGGGCGGTCTCGCCGGATTCCGGCAGGGTTTTCAGAAACCCCTGGAGTTCCATAAATTGCCCGTTCTGCCACAATAACTCCGCATAACTACGGTCAAAAGGCTCGTATCCCGACCAATCGGCAACCAATGGCCTGGCCAATTCAAGTGCTTTATCATATTCCCAGTGGATGGCGCGGCGTTGCACCTCTGCCAACCGGAGCGGTTGCACGAGCCATTGCCTGCCGCTGTCCCGCAAATCCCGATCCATATCCCTGACGAAAATTTCGACATCCTTTTTGCGGTACACCCGATCCAGTTGTAGCAGTGTCATTTCCATCAGCCGGGCATTGTACCCGGGGTAATCCGGTGTGGATTGTTGTATAAACAGCGCAAACAGGGGGCTAAGGAATTCCTCTGCCGAGCCGGGGTCTACAACTGCCTGGCGGAAAAACTGGCCCAGCGCTTCGAGCGGGAATCTGGATGTATCCCGGTGAAAAACAAGGGAGTCTTTATCGGAAAATACGAAGCGGTCTTTTACGTTGCTGAACGCGAGTTTCGATACGCCTTCATCAAAGAATTGGTGATAGTCAACCGGCGGCTTTTTGTCTGAAAATACGCCGAGAACAGGGATCAGGAAATCTTTGGAAAGGAATATAAGTATTAAAAAAACCGCAATGTTTATTGGGTTGATCTTTCGCATTGACAACTGAATTAAGAGAAATCGTGGGTGTTCCTAATGGCGCTGCCAAGATACTAATTAATCCCTTAAAAACTCCAACTCCTGATGCCGGTCCAGTTTTGCAATGGAGGAAGGCTCGTGTGGTTCTTTATCATCCTGCCGGTATTTCACCACATAGTCGACGTTGCCGAGAATTTCGCTGCTGATGGCGCCAAAAGTCGGCGGGAAAGGCTCTCCACTTTTATTCGCCGAGGTACTGACTAAGGGTTTGCCCAGTTCTGCGATGAGTTCCCGGCAAAATTCATCCTGCGCCACCCGGATGGCCACCGAGCCGTCGGGCGCTTTTACGGACGGCGGCAGCCCCGTATTCCGGTCATAAATAATGGTCAGCGGCCGCTGATGAAAAGCTAGCAGCGTTTCCAGCCGCGGATGTACCTTCGGCACAAATTGTTTCAGCATATCAATATCAGACACCAGCAATACGTACCCCTTGTCCGGGGCGCGGCCTTTGAGCGCCGTAACCCGGGCAACGGCCGCTTCATTGGTGGCATCACAACCGATTCCCCAAACGGTATCGGTGGGGTAACAAATCAATCCGCCGTTCTGTAAAAGGCGGACAATCTCCGAAATGTCGTCGCGTAGCAGGAACATACCCAACATTTAAGGGTTTAAAAACGTTAACGGATGTATTTTTGGGGGTGACAAAAGTCCGATTTTTACCGGGAAAACCTTCTCATAAAGAATAAACACACACATACTATGGTTCAGCGCGGGTTAATTACTTCTTTGGCAATCCTTTTTTGGGTTGGCGCTCCCCTGTTTTTGGAGGCGATGCACATCATCGGTGGTGAAATCACTTACGAATGTATCGGCGATGCCCCCAATAACAACCGGATTTACCGGTTTACCATGAAAATATACCGGGATTGCCAGGGGAATGGCGCTTTTTTCGACAGTCCGGCCGAAATGGCCATTTACCAGGGCACCCTTTCCAACAACATGCGGATTGCCGAATTTAACGGCCCGCTCATCGATATTGAACCGCTCCAGGCCGACACCCCCAACTGCGTCAACAAATTCCCGAGCAATGTTTGTGTCGAGCAGGCGACGTACGTCTTTACCCGTACACTTCCCATCCTGCAAACGGGCAGTTATTTCATTGTATATCAACGCTGTTGCCGCAATTTAACGATCACCAATATCCTCACCCCGGGAGATATAGGCGCCACTTATATGATCGAACTCACAGCAGCGGCCCAGCAACAGTGCAATAACAGCCCGGTGTTCAACGGTTTCCCCCCCATTGTAATCTGCAAAGACTTTGCCCTTAATTTCGACCACTCCGCCACCGACCCCGAAGGTGACCAGTTGGTGTACAGTTTTTGTTCACCGTTCCAGGGCGGCGGTCCCTTGCTCAACCAGCCGGCGTTGGAATCCTGTGAAGGTGCAAAACCAACCCCGCCTTGCGCCCCGCCGTTCGACAACGTTACGTTTATCCCGCCACTCACACCGGGCAACCCCATGGGTGGCGCGCCCCAGGTCACCATCAACTCCACAACAGGTGTGATTACCGGAACGCCGAACATGATCGGGCAGTTTGTCGTCGGCGTCTGTGTGCAGGAATTTCGCAACGGCGTTTTGTTATCCACCCTCAAACGGGACTTTCAGTTCAACGTAGCGGATTGTGAACCCACCGTCATTGCCAGTATAACGACGGATTCGTCAAAAATTGTCGGGCCAGACCAGTATGTGATAAAATCTTGCGGTAGAAACAAGATTTTTTTTGAAAACGAAAGTATTGACAAGGCGAAAATCGACTCTTTCGAGTGGCGTTTTAACTTCTCGACGGACTCGACGTTTTCCGACAAAACAAACTGGGACGCCGACATTACCTTTCCCGGAGTCGGTAATTATTTGGGTATGTTGCTCCTGAATCCGGGATCGGAATGTGGCGACACGGCCTATATCAACGTAAATATTTTCCCGGGTGTAAACGCCGATTTTGAATACGATTACGATACCTGTGTTGCCGGCCCTGTGGTTTTTACCGATCAGTCTTCGGGCGCCGGGGTTGTGGATCGGTGGTATTGGAATTTTGGTGTTCCGGGGGGCAAATCGACTTTACAAAACCCTGATTATCTGTATACTACCCCCGGAAATCACCCGGTTCGGCTACTTGTGGTGGATAAAAACCTATGTGCCGACGACACCGTTCAGGTCATCAACTGGTTCCCGGTGCCCCCGTTGATCATCATCCAGCCCAGCAGTTATCTCGGCTGTGCCCCGGCAGAAATATTTTTTAATAACCTGTCCTCCCCTATCGACGACAGTTATCACATTGTCTGGGATTTTGGCGACGGCCACGGCGTGGAAAATGTGATCAGCCCGACGTATACGTATACGGAACCGGGCATTTATGACGTAAAAGTTGCGATCACCTCTCCCATCGGTTGTTTCACCTCCGATTCTTTCCCCAATCTCATCCGTGTGGAGCCCTCGCCGATTGCCGATTTTGAGTTTACGCCGAATACGGATTTGTCCAATTTTAACAACACCATCCATTTTATGGACCTGTCGCAGGGGGCGGAGCACTGGAACTGGCAACTCGACCGCTTCAAAACGACCATTGAGCAAAACCCGACGTTTACCTTCCCCGATACGGGCCTGATGAAAATACGCCTCGTGGTGACGCACCCGGAGGGATGTAAAGATTCCATTATCAAGTACTTGGACATCCGGCCGATTGTACTTTGGAACATGCCCAATGCTTTCACCCCCAATGGCGACGGGCTCAACGACGGATTCCTCGGCAAAGGGTATCTCGAGGGCGCCACCAATTTCCGGATGAGCATCTGGAACCGCTGGGGAGAAATGGTGTACGAAACAACCAACCCCAACGACGAGTGGAACGGCCGCGTCAAAAATACCGGCGGAATGTCGCCGGCAGGTGTTTACGTGTATATTCTGTCGTTTACCGGTCCACGCGGCGAGCCCTTTGAATTCAAGGGATATGCCACCTTGATACGATAAAAATCCGCGTCAGTCCATCCGCGTAACCCTTCCGCATTACCGGAGCAGGGTCACGTTGCCCTTTTTGTCGAATTCAACCCCGTCTTTGCAGCGCACTTTCAGGTAATAACCATAGGTTTCGGTGGGTTGTGCCTGCCCGCGAAAACTGCCGTCCCAGGTGTCGTCAAGGGAATAGGCTTCAAAAACCTTTTCCCCCCAGCGGTTGTAAATGACCCAATACACCTCATCGACGATAGCGCTTTCTAATTTCAGGCGGTCGTTTTCGCCGTCTTCATTCGGCGAAAACGCCGTTGGAAAAAACACATAAGGTTCGTCACAAACAACAGCGCGCAATTCCACCGTCACGGTATCGCGGCCTGTGCAACCGGTTGGTGTTTTGGCAGTTACCGTGTAGGTTGTAGTGACCGCAGGGCTGGCCACCGGGTTGGCAATATTCGGGTTGGAAAGTGACGCTGCCGGCTGCCACGTAAAGGAATTTGCATTGGTGGAAGTCACCGCCAACTGGGAGGTTCCGCCGGGTAAAATAAGATTGGGAGTGGCCGTAGCCGTCAGGTCTTTCGGCCCCGGCACAATAACGATTTTCAAACTGTCCGTGGCGACGCAATCACCGTAGGTCACGGTCACGCTGTATGTGGTGTTTTCCGGAGGAGAAGCCAAAGGATTGGCAATCGCCGGATTGGAGAGATGGGCCGAAGGCGACCATTGATACATAAATAGCGGATTTCCAGCCGGATACAGGGCCACGGTATCCCCTTCACAAATTTTCCGGTCGGCCAATGGCACATCAAAAAATCGGGGTGGCACGCTGATTGGAATCACTTTCACCTTCGAACACCCCGTTCCGGAAGTGGTGGTCAGGGTGAGGGTGTAATCCCCCGTTTCGGTCAGAATAAAGGACGGGTCGGCAAAATCTGCGGTGATGACTAAGCCGTCGGGGCCCTTCAGTTCCCAGTGGGTTTCCGTTATGCCGTTTACGGGGTCCGTGCTGGTATCAAAGGCATCGATGGTAAATTCCGGGCCGGTGATGCAGTCGGGAATACTTACGTTGGCGTCAATAACGAAAGAAGAATTGATCAGGTGAATGGTTTGGAAAGTAGTGTCCCGGCAGGGATCATCCGGCGCTGCGATCAGGGCGATGGTATAGGTGCCCGTATCGGGAAATACATAAACGGGGGAATAAACATTGGACGCCAGCGACGTATTCCCCCCCCAATCAAAATACCACTGATATTTGTTGGCCTGCAAGCCCTGGTTGTGAAACTTGACCGCCAGTGTGTCACAAATCACTTCCGGCACAAAAAACGCGGCGTAGGGTTTTCCGCATTCGGCAACGTTATACTGGAAATCGCGGCGCAACGTGGAGATCAGCACGCCGTCGCGGTACTCGTCCACACAAACCCCCACCACAAAATTACCGATCGTATTGGGCACCCCCGTGATAAACCCGGTCAGGGAATCGATGTGCAAGGGGTCTCCTCCCAGTACGTTGCTGAGATTGTAAGGCGGGTCGCGCCACACCACCTCTTTGTAGGGTCCCGCATACGGCGGCTGGGGCACGGGGTCCAAAGAATCGGCGCCGTGAAGCGGCACACAAAGCCGGTACACCAGCGAATCGCCGTCCGGGTCGGTGGCGGAATGGTCGAAATCGATGGGTTCGTGTACACAAATGGCCACGGGCGGCCACTGGTTGAATGTGGGGCTGTTGTTGCACAGGTTGAGTACATCCTCCGAAATGGACGCGATGATGGTGATACCAGTTGCCAGTGGTCTTATAATATTGCGAATCAATTGGTTACGGCAGCATCGCTGATAAACGAGGTGGTAACCTCCGGGGTTAAAGGGCAGTTTAACGATACCGACGTACCGGGTGCCGTGAGCGCATACATTCGGCGGCACCGTCAGGCAGGGATTGCTGAGGATGATCGGCAGGGTGTCGTTGGAAGAAAAATCCCTGGGCAGGAGCAACTCCGTGACGAGATTCCAGCTCGAATCAAAAATCCCCACCGATGCCGGGTTGTCAAACGGTGGAATGCCGGTATAACAGTCGCGAAATACGGTCAGGGTAATTTCAAACGAATCATTTCCCAGGCATTTGTACGTCAACTCTCCGCCCACAATGTGTGTTGCGGAAAGTTGGAAACAGGTGGAACAAAAAAGCAACAGGCAAAAGGCAAAACGAGTCATAACGCCGGCTAAAGTAGAAGAAATTTTTCTTTATCACCTGCGAAGAGTACCGATAAGGACAGGATGCTGCTTTTAATACGGGATTCTGTAAAAATTAGTGCCCGACTGCCGGCAGATGCCTATTTTTGCGCCCGTTTTTAACGAAACCCGTTTTTATACCCGATATATCCGATGTCCACTTTTTTAAAAGAACTCCATCGCCGCCGCACTTTCGCCATCGTTGCCCACCCGGATGCCGGCAAAACCACCCTGACGGAAAAACTGCTGCTTTTCGGAGGGGCCATACAAACCGCCGGGGCCGTCAAAAGCAACAAGATCAAAAAAAGTACGGTGTCCGATTTTATGGAAATCGAACGCCAGCGCGGCATTTCGGTCAGTACTTCCGTGATGGGTTTTGAATACAGAGACCTGCAAATCAACATATTAGACACCCCCGGCCACGAAGACTTTGCCGAAGACACCTACCGCACCCTCACCGCCGTGGACTCCGCCATTGTGGTGGCCGACGTGGCCAAGGGCGTGGAAACGCAGACGGAAAAACTGACGAAAGTGTGCCGGATGCGCGATACCCCCCTCATCTTTTTTGTCAACAAACTCGACCGGGAAGGCAAAGATGCGTTCGATCTGCTGGACGAAATAGAGCAAAAATTAGACGTCAGGGTGCGGCCGCTTTCCTGGCCCATCGGTATGGGGCAGCGTTTTAAGGGGGTGTATAATTTATATGAAAAAATACTCGTTTTGTTCAACCCGCACGGCAAGCAGGAAGAGGAAGAAGTGATTGTGTTTGAAGACCTTGCGAATCCCGACCTCGAGAAAGACATCGGTGAAAGCGCAGCCCGCGAACTCCGCAACGAAGTGGAAGTGGTGGAAACGGTGTACCCGGAGTTCAAAAAAGAAGACTATCTGTCCGGTAAAATCTGCCCCGTTTTTTTTGGCTCCGCCGTCAACAACTTCGGCGTAAAGGAGTTGCTGGATTGTTTTGTGGAAATCGCGCCCACTCCCCTGCCCCGCTACACGGAGGAACGCTTAGTAACACCCGAGGAAGCCAAATTCAGCGGTTTCGTGTTCAAAATATTCGCCAACATGGACCCCAGGCACCGCGACCGGATCGCTTTTCTGCGCATTTGTTCGGGCAGGTTCGAGCGCAACAAAAACTACCGGCACATACGGCTGGGGCGCGACATGAAATTCCCCAACCCTACCATGTTTATGGCCTCCAAAAAAACGCTGCTGGAAGAAGCTTATCCGGGCGATGTGGTAGGCCTGTACGACTCCGGTAATTTTAAAATCGGCGATACCCTCACGGAAGGCGAACTGCTTCATTTTAAAGGTATTCCGGCGTTTTCACCCGAACAATTCCGGTATGTGGAAAACGCCGATCCCATGAAATCCAAACAGTTTGCCAAGGGCCTCGATCAGTTGATGGACGAAGGTGTGGCCCAAATGTTTACCCGCCAGAGCGACGGCCGGCGCATCATCGGCACGGTGGGTCAACTCCAGTTTGAAGTCATCCAACATCGCCTCGAAAGCGAATACGGCGCCAGGTGCCGTTATGAACCGGTCAGCCTCTACAAAGCCTGCTGGGTTACCGCAGATGACCCGAAATCTCTTCAGGAATTCCTCGAACGCCGCAAACGCGACATCGCCAAAGACAGCGACGGCCAAACGGTTTTTCTCGCTGAAACCGCCTGGATTTTGCAAACGGCGCAGGAAAACTTTCCCAAGATCCATTTTCACTTTACCTCGGAGGTCTGAATCGAACGATTGGGAAAAGTTTTATGCGGAAAACAAAGAGGCGGTGGTCGTGCTCGGTTTCCCCTGCAACGACTTCGGCGCCCAGGAACCCGGTTCAGCGGAACAGATCAACAATTTTTGCCAGAAAAACTACGGTGTTTCCTTCCCGATGTTTGAAAAAGTGTCGGTCAAAGGAACCGGCAAATCGCCTGTCTATCAATGGCTTACCGATCCTGCACAAAACGGCTGGAACGCGCAGGAACCCACCTGGAATTTCTGTAAATACGTGGTGGATGAAAACGGCAAACTCACCCACTTTTTCGCCTCCAACGTAAAACCCGGCAGTGAGGAGTTTTTGAAGGCGATGGGGTTGTGAGCGTCTCGTGAGTCATTGAAAATTGCACATTGAAAATTGGTCATTGGACATTAATCATTATTTTTTTAATTTTTAAATTGTTGATTTATAATTAATAATTTAAAAAATGACCAATTTTCAATGCGTAATTTTCAAGGTACAATGTGATCCCCCCTAACCCCGGCACCAATAAGCTACCCCCCTACCCTTCTCAACTCGCCGTACGTCCGGTAACCCGGCCGTTCCGGTGAGGCGATGACAAATACTTTTGCGCCCGACTGCGACTCCAGGTCAATCATTTCCTGACCCGTAATCTGCACAAAATCAGACTGTTTTGCCGGTTCGCCATTAAACTGCACGGCGCCTTCCAGGACATAGGCCGAGTAAATTTTCCCCGCTTCGGCGGGTAAAGAATACGTACCCGGTTCCATTTCGATCTGAAACACCTCTATCCCCGGCGTATCCATCCGGAACGGGCTGCCCGGGCCAACGAGTGTTTTCACCGTTGTACCATTTTCCGTTTTTTGCGGAAAATCGCCGGCACGGTAGTCGTCGTAACTCGCTGGTTTGTCCAGCGTTTTGGTCAGATCCGGGTCAAACCAGATCTGAAACATTTCACCGTCTTTTCCCATCCATTCGGAATGGCTGATGCCGTTGCCCGCGCGAATGATCTGCACGTCACCCTGGCCCAGCGGTCGCCATTCTTTGAGCTGGGTATCGTAGTGCCGGACCGCTCCGGCCAGGATAAAGGAGCAGATTTCAAAACCCTGGTGTGGATGTAACCCGATGGTACTGTCCGTCACGGCCTTAGCGTGCGCCCAGTAAAACAGATTGGAATAGGGCCGGATGCTGGAATGATCCTGCGGAAAACCGATCGGCTTGTTTTCAACGATTTCACCTCCGTTGAAGGCGCCGTATCCCTGTTGTTCTTTCGGTGTGATGCGGATGGGCATGATTTATATGTTTTAATGTTTAGTATTATAACTCCGAAGTGTCAAATTTGTTTACACAATAAAAGTAAGGAAATTAAGCCGGTTGGAGCGTTTGAGATTTTTACCTTTCGACTTTAAAAAAGGTAATTCTATGAAAAAATTTCTTCCCGTACTGGCCGTACTTGTATTTGCCGCTTGCGGCCTGTTTATTTTGAAAAACCAGGTTGTTTCAACCCGTGGAACGATAAAAATACCTTCGGGCGCACAAGAGGAAAACCCCAAATTGCGTGCTGCCTGGAACCGGATGCGGCTTGCCGACCCTGCTACGGGAAAAATACCGGCGGGCATCGGTTTTTTTGAGTTACAGTTTGCCGCCGGCATGCCGAAAGCCGTGTATGAGCGTTCGGCGCCGGATTGGGCGGCACACGGGCCCTGGAATGTCGGCGGGCGCACCCGCGCGCTTGCCATCGACGTCACCAATGAAAACCGCATTTTGGCCGGCGGAGTCTCCGGCGGGTTGTGGCTGAGTGAAGACGGCGGCCAGTCCTGGACGCGTAAAACACCCCTCAACGCACACCCCGGCTGTGTGAGTATCGCACAGGATACCCGGGCGGGCCATACCAATACCTGGTACTATATTTCCGGGGAACTGATCGGCACTTCCGCCAGTGGAGGGGGGTCGTTTTACCTCGGCGACGGCATGTTTAAAAGTACCGACGGTGGCAACACCTGGACGCCGCTGGGTGCGACGGACAACGGCGATGAAAGTGATTTTAGCAGCGTCTGGCAAGGCGGATGGCGCGTCGTCACCGACCCGGTGGCAACACAAAACATCGTTTATGCCGCAACCTACGGCACGATCTGGCGCAGCACCAACGGCGGCACTTCCTGGTCGGCTGTATTGGCAAGCGGTTTAAACCAGACCTATTCGTATTATACCGATGTGGCAATCACCTCTACGGGAGTTCTTTATGCCACCTTTAGCAGCGGAGGAGCAAAAAAAGGGATTTGGAGAAGTACAAACGGGACAACCTGGACCAATATCACCCCCGCCGGGTTTCCTTCCGCGTATAATCGCATCGTGATCGGCATCAACCCCAACAACGAAAACGAAGTGTTTTTTCTGGGCGCAACCCCGGGCGCCGGGCACTACAACAGTTTTATCGAAAGCGACGACTGGACGAGCCTCTGGAAATACACTTTCCTGAGTGGTAACGGCTCCGGCGCCGGCGGCCAGTGGGAAGACCGCTCCCTCAACCTGCCCGACATGGGTACCGAGTTCGACCGCTTTGCCTCACAGGGCGGGTACGACCTTTTGGTGAAAGTGCAACCCGTGACGAATCACCTGTTTGTCGGCGGCACCAACCTGTATCGTTCGACGGACGGATTTACCACTCCCAACAACACAACCCACATCGGCGGCTACAAACCCGCCACTTACCTGCCTTATTTCGAACTTTACCCGAATCACCACCCCGATCAGCACGACCTGTTGTTCCTGCCTTCCGACCCCGATGTGATGATTACCGCCAGCGACGGCGGTTTGCACCGCACCGAAGATTGCAACGCCGCCAATGTAATATGGACCCCGATCAACAACGGCTACCGGACTTCCCACTTTTATACGGCCATTATTGATAAAAGTACGCCGGACGACCCGATGATCATCGGAGGTTTGCAGGACAACGGCAATTTTATCGTGAACAGCGACGACCCGACGGCGATCTGGAAACAAACGATCAACGGCGACGGCTCTTTCGGAGCCATTGCGCCGAACAAGGCGTTTTATGTATTGTCCATTCAGCAAGGCCGGGTGGCCAAATGCAATATTGACGCCCAGGGCAATGTGACCGCCTATCAACGGATCGATCCGATTGGCAGAAAAAAAGATGACTACCTGTTTATCAATCCGTTGGCACTCGATCCAAACGACGAAAACGTTTTGTACCTGCCGGCCGGCGGCCGGTTTTACCGGCAGGATAACCTCGGCGCTATACCATTAAATAATGAGTGGGACAGTATTTCCACCGGCTGGGCCCTGTTCCCCGATACATTGACGCCCATTATAGACGAAAATGGCCCGCACGTTTTTTCCGCTATAGCCGTTTCGGAAAACAATCCGGTACACCGGGTTTACTTGGGTACCAGCCGCAACAAAGTATTCCGCGTAGACAACGCAAATACCGGAACCCCCTCCTTTACTACTCTGACGAATTCATTCGTCACGGCCAATACCGCCTATGTCAGCTGCCTTGCCGTCGACCCGGACAATGCCGACCGGGTAATTCTGGTTTATTCCAACTACAACGTTTACAGCATTTTATTCAGCGAAAACGGTGGTCAATCGTGGAAACAGGTGGGCGGCAATCTGGAAACCAGCTTGTCCGGAACCGGCGCCGGGCCATCCATACGCTGGATCAGTATTTTGCCCTTTGCCGACGGAAAAAGAAAATACTTCTGCGGCACCAGCATCGGATTGTTCAGCGCCGACACCCTGCTGCCGCACAATGCCAGTCAGCCCGGCACCCAGTGGACGCTCGAAGCCCCGGACCAGATCGGCAACACCGTGATCAACCACGTGGAAGTTCGCCCTTCCGATGGTTTGGTGGTGGCGGCCACGCACGGCATGGGTTTGTTCAAGGCTAATTTTTCGCCGTCTTCTGCCAGCCCGGAACCCGCAGGGACGCCTGTTTGCAGGTATTTCCCAATCCCGTGCGGGATATTGCCACGTTCCGGGTGCCGGATCCGGGTGCAGAACCCGGAGCGCTCCGCTTATTCGATCAGCAAGGCAAGGTGGTGCTTCAAAAGCGCATGACGGGTGCTGAGGGCAAACTGGATATGCGTGGGTTGCCGGCGGGAGTTTATTGGTATGAGTGGAGTGAAAAGAAGCGGAAGTATCGCGGGAAAATCGTGCACCTGCCATAATACGGGCAAACGATTTTTTGCAAAATCCTTTTGATTCCCTCAATCTCTCTATATTTGCGCACTTTTTCCGGAAGGTGCACGGAATGTGCGCCATATCCGACTTTTGTAAAAACATTTTTTAGCACAATTACTCTACTGAAAGTATGCAAGGCAAAGGCGTTGTCCGATTTTTCCTTATTGCGCTGACCTTAGTGTGTCTGTACCAGTTTTCGTTAACCATTCCAACCAATGGTATCGAAAGCGACGCAAGGCGATATGCCGACAATTGTTCGAAGGAACCGAACTCAACTAACTGGAGAAGCTGCTACGCCGCTTACCTGGACTCCATGTCCAGCGAAACGGTTTTCAGCATCCCCTATATCAAAAAATTCACGTACGCCGACCTTAAAAAGAGTCAGTTGGCGATGGGGCTTGACCTCAAGGGCGGCATGAGTGTATTACTTCAGGTCGACTTGCGCGACTTCCTCAAAAGCCTTGCGCAGGGAAACAGCGACCCTGCTTTTATCCAGGCACTTGATAAAGCAACCGAACTGCAAAAAAGCCAGCAGGGCGATTATATTTCCCTGTTTGCACAAGCGTGGAGAGAAACCGGCGGCGGCAAACCGCTGGCCAGTATTTTTGCCCGCAACGAGTCGTTAAAGAGCCAGATCAATTTTAATTCGCCGGATGCCGACGTAATCCGCACGATCCGTACCCTGGCGAACAGCACGGTAGACGAAACGTACAAACGCCTCAAACAACGTATCGACAAACTGGGAGTTGTACAACCGAACGTCAGCCTCGACGCCGGCCGCGACCTTATTCAGGTTGAACTGCCCGGCATCGACAACCCGGAACGCGCCCGGAACATGCTCCAGCGTTCGGCAAAACTGGAATTCTGGGATACGTACCGGATGACGGACGATAACATGAACCAGCGTTTTATCGACGCCGACATGCGCCTGCGCGCCCTGATTTCGGGCGACACCGTGCAAACGCAAATGCGCAAGGATACCGCTTACGTGTTCCCGAACGGCGCCGACGGCAATCCCGATACAACCAAACCCAAAGAAATGCGCATAACGGACGTGCCGGCCGCGCAGGATCCGCAACAAGCAACGAGCGGCCCCCTGCTTTCCGCACTCCAGTTGGGTAGTAACAGCACCGGGCCTGTTCTCGGGTATGCCGACAAAAACAAAACCAAAAAAATTCTGGAACACCTGAATCGCCCGGAGATCAAACCTTTGTTCCCGGCCGATCTCGAATTCCACTGGAGTTTCAAACCGGATGAAGATAAAGGGGAAACACCCAGCGGCACAGCCGGAAAATATAAGTTGTTCGGTATCAAGAAAGTAGGCAGCCAGGATGAAGCACCGCTCGACGGTTCTGTTGTTAATGATGCCAGCGCACAACCCGATCCGAAAGGGGAAATCAGCGTAAGCCTGAGCATGAATAACGAAGGCGCACGTATCTGGGCCGATATGACAACCAAAGCCGTAAACAACGGCAACCGGGAAATCGCGATTGTACTTGACGGCGAGGTAGTAAGCGCGCCTTACGTCATCAATCCGATCACCGGCGGGAACTCGTCTATTTCCGGCGGGTTCACCATTGACGAAGCAAAAGACCTTGCCAATATCCTTCAGGTAGGTAAACTGCCGGCCGGCACCCACATTGTACAGGAAAGCCAGGTGGGGCCGTCTCTGGGAGCCGACAACATTAATAAGTCCTTGTTTACCATGCTGTTGTCTGTAGGGTTGTTGTGCGCCTTTATGATTGCCTATTACAACCGCGGCGGCATAATCAGCGTCATCGCCCTGCTTGCCAACATCTTCTTTATCATCGGCACACTGGCATCGATGGGTACGGTATTGACCCTGCCCGGTATCGCCGGTATCGTACTGACCCTGGCCGCTGCCGTAGACGCGAACGTAATTATTTACGAACGGATACGGGAGGAATTGCGAAACGGCCTTTCCATGGCCAAAGCGGTGTCCACCGGCTTTAACCGGGCTTTGTCCGCCATCATCGACGCCAACGTCACGACCCTGCTCACGGCAGTGGTACTGATCTATTTCGGATTGGGCCCGATCAAAGGTTTTGGTACCGTACTGACGGTAGGTATCATCAGTTCCTTGTTCACAGCCGTGTTGGTTGGCCGGATGATGACCGAATGGTGGATGGATCGCGGCAAAGAAATGAGTTACAGTTTTCCATGGACTGAACATTGGCTGGTAGGTATCAATTACGACTGGATCGGCAAACGCAAAATCGCTTACGCTTTTTCGATCGCCATCATGGTTATTGGAGCGATTTCTTTCTTTATGCGCGGCTTCGAACTGGGTGTTGATTTTAAAGGCGGTTATTCCTACAACATTCAATTTGACAAACCGGTAGAGATCGAACAACTGCGCGGCCCCCTTACTCAGGCATTTGAAGGCAGCAACCCGGTAATCAAAGCGGTAAACACCGAAAACACGTATAATATCACCACCTCGTACCTGATCAACGACCAGGGGAAAGATGTGAACGACCGTGTTGTTTCCAAATTACGGGAAGGCCTCAATTCCGCCGGAATCACTACAGACTCCACTTTTAAAAATACTGACGCATCCGGCACACACATCGCTTCATCCAGCCAGGTGGGGCCGACCGTTGCCGACGACATCCGCGACTCTTCCATAAAGGCCGGTTTGGTCGGACTGTTGTTTATCTTCCTTTACCTGTTGGTCCGTTTCCACCGCTGGCAGTTCTCGATGGGCGCCGTACTGGCTTTGTTCCACGACGTACTGATTACGCTGACATTCTTTACTTTACTACACGGAATTGTTCCGTGGTCGCTGGAAATCGACCAGGCCATTATCGCCTGTATCCTGACGGTTATCGGTTATTCGGTGAATGACACCGTTATTGTATACGACCGTATCCGGGAGTTTATGAATACCATCACCGGCAAGAAAAAAGAAGAAGTGTTCATTATGGCCATCAACACCACTTTAAGCCGGACCCTGATCACCTCGGGTACGGTTGTACTGGTGGTATTGCTGCTGTTCCTGTTTGGCGGCGGCGCCATTAAAGGTTTTGCTTTTGGTATGTTGGTCGGTATCGTGTTTGGTACATATTCGTCCGTATTCGTGGCCTCTGCCCTTGTGGTCGATCTTTTGAAAGAAGACATTGTTGCCGGGAAAGTGGTGGAAGCGCCTGCTCCCGATACAGATGCTAAAGCCAAACCTTCCAAAAGGGCCACGGCTAAATAATCATCTGTAACTAAATTATTTAGGGAACGGGCCCGGCGGTACAAACGTTGGGCCCGTTTTGTATTGATCAGTCAAAAATACATTCAATGACTCGCAACATACTGTTATTCAGTGCATTAATGGCTCTCATCGCCTGCTCTGCCGGGAAAAACGGCAACTCGTCAGGCACCCCCGCACAAAAAGCGCGGCAATTGCTTGCCAATACCCCGGTGGTTGACACCCACATTGATTTTCCATATTTCCTTGCTGAAAGTAAGGAATGGTTCAAACCCGGATACACGGCCATTGCCCTCAAAAACCCCAAAGGTGATTTTGACCTGGAACGCGCCAGACAAGGTGGCCTGTACGGCGCTTTTATGTCTATTTATATCCCTTCCTACCTGCAAAAAGAACCCGGAAGGCCCAAACAACTGGCGGATTCGCTGATCGATATGGTACATGCCATCGCAAGGGATTATCCCGACCGCTTCGCTGTGGCATATCACGCCGCCGATGTGTTGAAAAACTTCAAAAAAGGCATCGTTTCTTTGCCGATGGGGATGGAAAACGGCGCTCCCATAGAGGATATGGGCGATTTGGTGCACTTTCACAAAAGAGGCATCCGCTATATTACACTCACACACGGCAAAGACAACCAGATTTGCGACTCTTCCTACGATACCCTGCATACCCACGGCGGACTAAGCGATTTCGGCCGCGATGTGGTGCGGCAGATGAATCGATTGGGCATCATGGTGGACGTCAGCCACCTTTCCGACGAAGCCATTTGGGATGTGTTGCAGGTGGCGCAAAAACCGCTGATCGCTACCCATTCGGGCTGCCGGCATTTCACCCCCGGATTCGAACGCAATTTATCCGACACCCTGATCCGGGCCATCGCCCGAACCGGCGGTGTGGTGCAAGTGCCATTCAGTATGTATTTTCTGGAAAACAAATACCGCGACGCCTGGCATAAGGCGGAAGCGGAGATCGCCAGGCGAAAAATCCCGGAAAACGGCCCCGAAGCGGAGGCCGTATTACAGGAATTTGCAAAAAAAGGGGATCCGATTTACGCCAGCGTACGTGATGTGGCCGACCACATCGACCATATCCGGAACCTCGTGGGTATCGACTACGTAGGTTTGGGCAGTGATTTCGACGGCGTGGGCCTGGCGCTGCCGCAAGACCTGGCCGACGTGAGCACTTATCCCAACCTTATCGGAGAATTGATCCGCCGGGGGTATTCGGACCACGATATCCGGAAAATATGTTTTGAGAATGTTATGCGGGTGTGGAAAGCGAATGAATAAAATACAAAACCGCCCGGCATACCTGGTACACCGGGCGGTTTATTATCATACGCCTAAGTCATTGAATATCAGGCATCTTTTTTCTTCGTAGCCCGCTTTGGTTTGACCACTGCCTCTTCTGAAGGTTCCAGTCCGCCATCTTCTGCGCCCGAAGAATGAACCACATCGTCAATCACGATCGGTCCCGATTTGTCGCCCGGCGCTTCGGTCATGGATTCCATACCTTCGTCGGCTGTTGTTTCCGCCTGGTGGACCGCATCGTCGATGATGATTTCTTTCTTGGCAGGCGTTTTTCAGTCGTGGACTCCATGCCTTCATCGGCCGCTTTATCCTCCTTTTTTCTGCCAGCGACTCCAGCATTTCTTCCGCTTTGTCCACGGCTTTTTCAAACGCTTCTTCGGCTTTTTCGGCTGCCACGCTGGCGACGGCTTTGGCGGTGTCGAGCGCATCCATCAAAACGTCGCCGAGTACGGTGGCGGCAGCGTCGAACAGACTGTCTTCGTCTTCTTTTTTGGTTTTGATCCCGGCAGCGATCTCCGACTTAACCGCTTCTTTGGCCGCTTCTATTTTTTGTTTTTCCGCTTCTTTTTCAGCGCGGCGTTCTTCTTTTTCCTTTGCAGTATTTGCCTGGCGTTCCACATCGGAACGTGTTTTTTCCATCTCTGCCAGTTTTTCCCGCTTGGAGGTGAGGCGTTCTTCGATCATTTTGATCTTGGCCGTGCGGATCTGGGCTTCGAGTTGGCCCTCGCTTGAATTGATCTTTTTGCGCTGGAAGTTGAGTTCTTCTTCGTCGCGGCGGATACTGCCTTCCATCCTTTTAACGGCTTCCATCAGTCCGCCGAGGCGGCGCTCGTGGCGTTCGGTAACCGAGCCTTCGTTGGCGGCGGGGCCGAATTTGCGCTCCTTGGCGCGTTTAAAAGCGCCGTCGATGCGATCCCAGAGCTGGTTGCGGTGTTCATTGCTCAGGCGGGCATCGCGGTAGCGGCGTTGTATCTGTTTGAGTTCTTCGAAGATGGTGCCGAGTTTGGAACTGCCGGCTGCAATCTTCGCGTCCACCTCATCGAGCACTTTGCCGAACTCTTCATATACCCCCTGGGAGGCCGACATAAATTCGCCCTGCATACGGGAGCGCATACTTTTCAGGTCTTCAAAAAGTGCATTGATGTTATCACGCAGGTTATCAGCGTGTTCGCGAAAAAGATTGCGTTCGCGGCTCTGCACCTGAACCTTGTCCCAAAAGGCTTTTAAACCGTCCCATACCTTATTGTCATAGGCGCTGAGTGCCTGCACCTTTTCCTTGAATTCGGCCAATTCCTGCTGGTATGCAGCGTGAAGTTTGGCGGAAAGCACGGCAAAATGCCACTCGGTTTGTGCGCGTTGAATGATATCACCCCGCTCCACCTTGAGGTCGTCGGGCAGAAGACTTTCGGTGACGCTGAGTTCACGTTCGAGTGTTGTATGGCCTTCGGGAAGTTCCACGTCTTTGCCGTCGCGCCATTCATTCATCATTTTATTGACAAATTCATCGGTGGCAATGGCTTCCGGAAAGGTGTACAGCATTACTCTGTTAGCATCTGCGTTTAATTCCAGTGCGATAAGGACTTTTTCGTTCTCGGCGTTGGTTCCCCAAATTACTACTTTGTTCTTCATAACAAACAGTTGACAGTGGACGGTAAATGGTAGACAGTGGACGGTTATGTTTCTAAAACGGAGCGGGTGGAGATGGAACTGGTATTCTCACGAGCGCCGTCCGAATGGCAAAATTATACCGCTGCTGCGGTTTTTTTCACTTTTAGTTTTAAAATCCCTTGCGCGAGCAGGTATTCGGCGATTTGAACGGCGTTTGTAGCGGCTCCTTTGCGCAAATTATCGGATACCACCCACATATTCAGGGTATTCGGCTGGCTTTCGTCGCGGCGCAGGCGGCCCACGAATACCTCGTCTTTGTCGTGGGCGAAAAGCGGCATGGGGTACTGCAATTCAGCCGGATTGTCCGTCAGGATCACTCCCGGAGCGGCGGATAACAGGGTCCGGACTTCCGACAGATCGAAGTCGCGTTCAAACTCGACGTTGATTGATTCGGAGTGGCCGCCGATCACGGGTACCCGCACGGTAGTCGCCGTTACACGAATGCTGTCGTCGCCCATGATTTTTTTGGTTTCGTTCACCATTTTCATTTCTTCCTTGGTGTAGCCGTTTTCCGTAAATAAGTCGATGTGCGGCAACAAATTGAGGTCGATCTGGTAGGGATAAGCGCGATCTCCTGATTTTCCCTTGCGTTCGTTCATCAGTTGGTTGACGGCTTTTACGCCGGTACCCGTTACCGATTGATAGGTGCTGACAACAACACGCAGGATTTTATATTTGTCGTGTAAAGGTTTGAGCGCCACCACCATCTGAATGGTGGAGCAGTTGGGATTGGCGATGATTTTATCTTTTTTGGTCAACACCCCGGCATTCACCTCGGGCACCACCAATTTTTTTCCGGGTCCATACGCCAGGCGGAGGAATTATCGATTACCACGGTGCCTTTTTCCGCAAAACGAGGCGCCCATTCTTTTGAGACACTTCCTCCTGCGGAAAAAATAGCCACATCCGGCTTTTTCCCAACCGCTGCGTCCATGCTGATGATTTTGTATCGCCTGCCCCCGAATTTGATGGTTTTACCCACCGAACGCTCGCTGGCCACGGGGAATAATTTTGTGATCGGGAAATTGCGCTCTTCCAGCACCTGCAACATTTTTGTGCCGACCAACCCGGTGGCACCGACTACGGCTACTTTCATGGAGAGAATGAGTGAGTGAGTGATAACTTTTGCGCCGCAAAGATATGGATTCGTTGAACTCTCCGCAGTTTCTATGTGCGGGGTTGAATTTTCCTAATTTTGCGCCACCAAGTTCATTTTGATCCATTTGTTTATGTTATTCAGAATCCATAAAGAAGGCCGTTCGATCCTGTTGATCGCTGCCGCAGTACTGCTCGCACTTAATATTGCCGTCTGGCGCCTTGTGCCCCTTGCATTTTGGCCCTTGCTGGTTTTGTCCCTTGTTTTTTATTTAATTATCCTCCAGTTTTTCAGAAACCCGTTGCGGGAAGTATTGGCCACGGATAACAATCTGGTGTATGCGCCGGCCGACGGACGTATTTGTGTGATTGAAGAAGTAGAAGAAAGCGAATATTTCAGGGACAAACGAATTCAGGTGTCGATTTTTATGTCGCCTTTCAACGTGCACGTCAACCGGAACCCCCGTGAGCGGACTGGTCCGCTACTTCCGCTATCATCCGGGCAAATACCTCGTAGCCTGGCACCCGAAAAGCAGTACGGAAAACGAACGAACCACCATTGTGTATGGCCTGGGCCAAACCGAAATCCTGATGCGTCAGATCGCAGGCGCCTTAGCCAAACGGATCAAATGGTATATCGGCGAAGGCGACCGCGTGGAACAGGGCGGCGACATGGGTTTTATAAAATTCGGCTCCCGTGTCGACTTGTTTTTGCCCCTCGGCACAAAAATAGAAGTCGCGATGGACCAGCATGTGAAGGGAAACAAAACGGTAATAGCCAGACTATAGGCATAAACTACGCGGATATGGGCTGAAAAGTGCGGATGTGAAATAAATACCTCGGCCGAACGCTGACTTTAACACAGTTTTAATACCCCTGCCGAGAAACCTCCGGCGTTTTTGACTGTCTTAATGATATCCCGGTCACAAAACAATGGGATTTGTTGAACATGAAACTACACGTCTTTTCAAAATCGCTTTTTGTTGCACTGTTGGCGTTTTTTACCGCCACTTCCGTACACGCACAATCAAACCCCACGCCAGCCGGCAAAACAACCCGAACGGAAAAAAAACAGAAACACGAAGACCGTTATGCCAAAGAATTGAACCTGACGGAGGATCAAAAAGCCCGTTTCAAAAAAATAGACGACGATTACAGGGCACAAGCCAAAGAAAAACGCGCTGAAAAAAGGTGGAAATGGCCCGGATCAGGGAGGAAAAAATAAAGGCGCATAAAGCCGTATTATCTCCCGAGCAATCTGCCAAATACGACGAGATGGTGGCAAAAAAGCACGTAAAAAAAGACGCCCGGAAAAAAAAGAAGGTGGGAAAAAAGCAGATGAAGCAAGAAAAAAAAGCCGAAAAAAAGGCAATCCGGGAAGAATTGAACAAACAATAACCGGGTGTTTAAATCCGGTCCGATAAAAAAGGAGGTTCTTAAGGCGCCGTCAATCGGAAACATTGATGAATTTTTTTGTTGCGAAAATCTTCCGGCACCGTTTGTTTCGAAACATCCCGTATTCCGGCGGCCCTGATCTCTTCTTCCCACAGTTTGAACCTGCGATAATTCGTTGAAAAATAGACCGTTCCGCCGGGAGTGCAGTGGCGCAGCACACGGTTGAGCAACATGACATGATCGCGCTGGATATCCAGCGTGCCTTCCATTCTTTTGCTGTTGGAAAAAGTCGGCGGATCTACGACGATCAGGTCGAATCGCTCCTGCGGGGTTTGTTCCAGCCAGACCAGTACATCGGCCTGCATCAGGCGGTGGTTTTTTCCGGAAAAACCGTTGAGCGACAGGTTGCGGTCGGCCCACTGCAGGTAAGTATTGCTCATGTCAATTGTCAGGGTCTCTGCCGCGCCGCCGGCGGCGGCATACACCGAAAAGGACCCGGTATAGGCAAAGAGGTTCAAAAAACGTTTGCCGGCTGCTTCCTCGCCCACCATCCGGCGGGTATTGCGGTGGTCGAGAAACAGCCCGACGTCTAAATAATCCGATGGGTTGACGATGAACCGCAATCCCTGTTCCCGAACGATAAATTCCGTGCCCGCCCGGGAAAACCGGTCGTATTGCCGCAGGCCTTTTTGCCGCTGGCGGAATTTCAGGTAGATCAGGTCGTGGGAAACCGTCAGCACCTCGCTGATCACCGACAAACAGCCGTCGAGCCAGGCCGCGTGTTCGTCGGGCCCCATGCCGTGGTCGCGCGCGTATTCGGCGACGTGAACGATGTTTTCGTAAATATCAATCGCCAGCGGTGTGCCGGGAATATCGTTGTCGTACACCCGGTAGCAAGTGATGCCTTGTCGCCTCGCCCATTTGCCCCAATGTTTGTGCATTTTGGCGAGGCGATTGGCGAAGGGTTCGAGTTTTGGATTTTTGTCCATGCTGCCGGCAAAGATCAGGCGGATTTTTCGGTTAGCGGAAATACGTGTGCGAAACTTTGAAAGTTTGGTACACGTCGCCAAATCGCTATATTTTCTCCCCAAACAGACGTATTTTTGTCTTTCAAACATTTGAAGATGAATGCACCGCTCACAGTCCCGGACTTGCTCGACAACGCTTCGCGTTTGGACACCAGTGAATTTGAATCGTTTTTCAAGGCGATGCTCGCGCTGCGGGCGAAACGAATTGCCCCGGTTTTGTCCCAAAAGGAGGCTGATCTGCTTGAAAAAATTTATACCAAACTCCCTTCGGACACAATGGAGCGGTATGATCTGCTCACCGAAAAAAGGCGTTCGGAAACCATTTCTGCGGAAGAATACGATGAATTGCTCGGTCTTGTCCAGATCGTGGAACAATATAACGTGCAACGGCTAAAACTCGTCGTTGAATTGGCCAATTTGCGAAAGATTACTGCACAACAATTGATGAAACAACTGGGCCTGATGCCGCTCTACAATGGCTGAGTTTATTTCTTCAAAAATCAAAACAATTGTAGCGAAGCGCGCAAGGCACATTTGCGAATATTGCCGAACTCCATCAGCATTTTCTTCTTCAAAATTTTCAGTCGAACACATTATTCCCCGCGCTAATGGCGGCTCGGATTCCCTTGACAATCTGGCTTATGCTTGTCAGGGATGTAACAACATTAAATTTACCAAAACCGAAGCGTTGGATCCGGAGAGCAACGTTCCCGCGCCGCTTTTCCATCCCAGAAACCACAGCTGGGCGGAACATTTCTGTTGGGATGCCAGTCTACTGGGAATAATTGGACTTACACCCATCGGCAGGGCTACTATTCAAGCCCTTAGGTTGAACAGGGATGAAGTGTGCAATCTGAGATTGGTATTGTTCCTCATTGGCGAACACCCTCCCCAAAATTGACATTGCAGAAGTGCCACATACCCTCAAGGTTTAAACACCCGCGCCGCTTCCACGGCTTTTTGCCAGCCGCGGTACAACTTGTCCACCTCGTTCGCCTGCATCACCGGGGTAAACTTCGTTTCTAATTGCCAGTTAGTCGCAATATCCGCCTCGTCTTTCCAGTACCCGACTGCCAGTCCGGCGAGGTAAGCCGCACCAAGGGCCGTGGTTTCCTGCACGACGGGTCGTTCCACGTTCACCCCGAGCATATCGCTCTGAAATTGCATCAGGAAGTTGTTGCGTACCATGCCGCCATCCACTCGAAGTGTTTTAAGTTGAATACCCGAATCTTTTTCCATGACATCGAGCACGTCTTTGGTTTGATAAGCAACGCTTTCCAGGGTAGCGCGGATCAGGTGTGAACGACTGCTGCCCCGCGTGAGTCCAAAAATGGCGCCCCGCACTTCCGAATCCCAGTACGGCGTACCCAGTCCGACAAAAGCCGGCACCACGTACACGCCTTCCGAAGAAGCCAGGCTGAGCGCGTGGGATTCCGTTTCGGCGGCGTCGGTGAATAATTCCACTGTGTCACGCATCCATTTTACTGCACTCCCTGCGACAAAGATGGACCCTTCCAAAGCGTATTGCACTTTTCCACCCCTGCCCCAGGCGATGGTGGTCAGCAGCCCGTTTTGCGAAGCCACAGCCTGATCTCCCGTATTCATCAGCATAAAACAGCCGGTACCGTAGGTGTTTTTTGCCATACCCGGCGCAAAACACCCTTGCCCGAACAGGGCAGCCTGTTGATCGCCAGCCATGCCGCTGACCGGAGGGCCATCCACACCGTCTGCGTAAGGTGGCAGGCTCAGCACGTCCGCCCGGACATGGCCGTATACCGCCGACGAATCCATTACCCGGGGCAACATGGATTTCGGAATATCGAGGGCTGTACACAATTCATCGTCCCATTGCAGGTCGCGAATGTTGTAAATCATCGTCCGCGACGCATTGGTATAATCTGTGGCGTGGATACGTTCTTCCGTGAGGTTCCAGAGCAGCCAGGTATCTATGGTGCCGAACAGCAAGTTGCCCGCAAATGCTTCGGCCTGTGCGCCGGGTACACTTTCGAGTATCCATTTAATCTTGGTGCCGGAAAAATAAGCGTCGATCAGCAAACCCGTTTTGTAGCGCACTTCGGAGTCCAAACCCCTGGCTTTTAAGGCTTCACAGATGTCTACCGTCTGCCGGCTTTGCCAAACAATGGCGTTGTAGACCGGTCTTCCGGTGCGTTTGTCCCATACTACCGTGGTTTCGCGCTGGTTGGTAATCCCGATGGCAGCGATGTTACCGGCGCCGACCTTATCCACGACTTCCCGAACAGTGGTTTTTACCGTTTCCCATATTTCAACCGGGTTGTGCTCCACCCAGCCCGGCTTGGGGAAATACTGGGTAATCTCCTGTTGGGCTACGGCAATCGTATTCCCTTGTTTATCAAATACAATGGCACGGGTGGACGTGGTGCCCTGGTCGATGGCGAGGATGTAATTCATGCTGGAATGATGAATTATGAATGATGAGTTATGAATGATGAATGGGGCGGTGTGCTGGTGCAATTGCAGGTTTCAGGATTTCAGGAGGGATTCGGGGTTTCTCCCGTAAATGTCAATCAAAAATTGAATTTATGTAGCAAGACGGAAACTTTTTCCATCCGTATGTTTCATGCTCTGCATGTTACGGATAATTGGTGGCGTCAATTTTACCCATCCAATCTCTTATCTTTATTGACATAAACCGGCGCTATGGAGGTATTAAATTTCAATAAAAACGGCCGAAAGGTTGCCCCTTCAGCCGTTTTAAAGTTGTAAGGCCGAAATTGTCAATCGTTGATCCGTGTGTGAAAGACTCCGTTTGCAAAAACAATGCTGTCGATAACACTCCAAGTACCTCCCAAATCATCAGCCCATAATATCAAATTGAAATTGCCTTTTATCTCCTGCTTTTTTTCATCGTAATAGGTAATTTCGATGTAACTGGTCGAATCAGTATCATTAATTTCATAGATGCCGTGCAATTCATCATCATACCCATTGTAGAACTCACCGCCCACCAGGTTGTCATCTGGTGACTGATTTAGGGTTCGTGATAGCTTGTACTTTCCTTCCTTTAATGGAACTTTGAAAAAAAGTAAATTTTCCCAAAAACCATCATTTCTTAACGTCTCAATTGTAATGTCTATCTTAGAATTAGAGAAACGGTTGTTATTAGCTTTGATATTGCCTTGCCATTCAATGCCATTTTTCAAAGTGTAGATTTCTCCCCAATAATCGCTTTCCTTCTTGCAAGAAAACAGGGATAACGAAAACGCGAAAACAATAATAAAAAGGTTTAAATGTGACATGGTTTTTCGGGCTTTTAGTGAGCAATGATTATTTTTTGAACCTCAGTTTTTGCCTTCGATGTCACCCTGATTAAGTAAGTTCCGGAAGGCAAATTCGTCGTAGTTATGGAGGTTTCGTACATTACATTTGCCTCCACCTTTTGCACCGTTTTATAAAAAATTGCCCGAAACACCCAAATAATTCAACGGTCAATGGGATTTGTTCATCCGATTTTAACAAAACAGCCAGGTTATCATCAGCAGGGTTGGGGGTTGCTTGGAATGAAAAACCATTTGCTACGGCTTCCTGGCTTCTATACAGGCAGTCGTCGTCGTCAGGTATAATTTCCACGGAGAAATAAGCATACGCCACTTGCTGAAGGGCAGAAGTGACCGTGAGCCTTATAAATACAGCGTCGCCCGGTTGTTTGCCGGAAAGATCGAGCGTTAACACGTCCGTGGTGCTCAAAACCGGACTGTAGGTATAGCCGTTGATGGCAGTTTGCCAGGCATAAGTGTAATTACCCGGGCCGCCGCCAATCGAACGCAGAGAATAATTATCCGCCTCGAACGAGAAATATCCAAGCAACTCGCCATCCTGATATACGAAGGAAGCATAGCCACGCCCCCAATGATTGGATGCGATGGCGGTTTCGCCATACCAGGCCATGTTGTTGCTTGGATCTGCTTCTACAAACTTTGCTTTATAGGAGCGGATGGTGTCGTTGCCCGGTACCCTGATTTCGAGATAACGGTCGTAAATCTGTTGGGTAAAACTTTCCATTTCTACAATCCAGATACTTTCGGTAAATGTTCCAAGTTCGGATTTTTCATACAAGACGGTCTGGCTGCCATTGAGGTCATTTTTAGTCAGCCCCGAAACCTGAAAAGGGTAGATTGAGCACATAATTCGCTCAAAAACAGCAGATTAAGCATTCCGACGAGTAGAGATGCGCTCAGAGCATTATTAAAATGCGAGGTGAGCAACGGGGGGCAGTAACGTGTTTTTTTCATAAAAAGAAGATTTAAATTGATAAAAAACAAAGCGAAGAACTAAGATAGTACGTAATTATTCAAAGGCTCAAACTTTAACGTTTTCAGGTTCAGCCCGACAAGTTTTGTTTATTCATTAATCCTTTCATCTGGCTTCTGCTATGTGTCCGGGCCTAACAATTTAAATAAGTATTCTAAGCCTACCCCGCTAATCAGCAACCGTTCTTTCCGGTTTCCGGTCAATTGTTGCGTCCAATCCGTAAAACCGCCGTCAGCAATTTCAATCTCCTGGCCCTGCGGACCGGGGATAAGGATTTTAAATTGTAATTGCCGGTAGTATTCCTGCTCGTTTTGTTGGGATTCGATCACTTCAATCGGCCAATCCGGCTCGGCTGCGCGCAAAAAAAACAATACAGTTTGAAACAGTTGGTCGCCGCCGTCGGCCGGGGCAAGCGATTTCAGGTGGATTTTCACCGGTTTTATTTGCAGGTGCTCCTCCAAACAGGTTTTGTAAAAACGAATATGCCGCAACAGGTTTTCTTTTTCAAAATGGAAACTGCCCGTATCGCGCCCCGCAGAGCTCAGGCCCAGAATACTGAAATGGGCGCTGAAGCCGGGCACGTCGGGGATCTCCTGTGCACGCACGTGCCTGTGTGCGACGCTGAAATGAAGCACCTGTGCCGGAAAACTATTGTCCATTCGTCGAACCGCGCTTTCGAGGGCCAGTACGTTGGTGGCATCGGCTACAACTTCGGCGCCGCGCAAGGCAGATAAAACCTTGTTCTGGTGGACCGCGCCGATGGCCGAGCAGGAGCCCAATGGGGCCACGGGCGACAGTTCCAGCGGCTCAAAACCGGCCGTACGGGCATCTTTGAGCCATTTCAGGGAAAATTCCGCAAATGCGAGCGGGTCAATGGCCGCAGGATGTACGAAGCGATTTTGACGATAAACGTGCAACAGTCCGGATGGTGTAATTTGTTGCGTTTTCCGGTGAAAAACCTCCAGAAGCAGGGAATTCAGGTCCGAACCGGAAAGTTGTGCGGCAAGCAGGTCCGCGATTCCGGGCGTACCCGTTTTGGAGGCGAGGCGGTTGAGGATGTTTTTGTTCATAGTCAGGCGATTCCGTAGAAGAGAACCTGAAGCGGTGACAAGAAATACGCCGGAAGTCTGTTCCGGCAAGTATATAGGGCGAAACAGACTTCCGCCCTACTTGCGACAATTTGAAATGCACCCTTTTACCCGCCCAATAAATCCCGATAGGCGATGGCGCCGCAAATGCCGCCCAACACCGGCGCGAGTACCGGCACCCACGCATATGCCCAATCCGATCCTCCTTTGCCGGGAATCGGCAGGATAGCGTGTGCAATACGCGGCCCCAGATCGCGGGCCGGATTGATGGCGTAGCCCGTGGTGCCACCCAGCGAATGGCCGATGGCAAGCACGAGTGCACCCACGGCGAGTGGGTTTAGGCCTTCGGCAAAACGGTTGGCGCCAAGTGCGGAAAGGCCGAACAACAGGACAAAAGTGCCCAGAAATTCGCTGAATAAATTGCCCGGCGTGTGAGGAATGGCCGGCGCCGTGCAAAAAACGGCGAGTTTGGCAGCCGGATCAGGGGTGCGCTCCCAATGCGGCAGGTAATGCAGCCACACTAATACGGCGCCGAGTATGGCGCCCAGCATTTGTGCGGTGATGTACATGGGGACATTGGTCCAGTCGAACTGACCAGTCGACGCCAGCGCCAGGGTTACCGCCGGGTTGAGGTGCGCGCCGCTGATGCGGCCCACGGCATACACGGCAAAAGTAACGGCGAGCGCCCAGCCGATCGTAATGACCAACCAGCCGGAATTTTCATTTTTTGTTCCTTTTAAAACGACGCCGGCCACAACGCCGTCGCCCAGCAGGATCAGAAGTGCGGTTCCAAAGAATTCGGCGATAAAGTTGTTCATTGCAGCGATTCCAAGGAATTCGGCGAGGAAGTTGTTCATTTCATTTGATTTTGACGTACAATATTAACGGTTACCACGGCGACACGACGGGTAAAACGCCTGATACCAATCCTTTGCGTGTGCCTCGTTGTGTCGTCGTGGTTAAGAAATCGCCCCTTTTACATCCACTTGACCGCGAAATGATTGAACTGGTCTTTCATTTCGCGGTATAATTCGCGGAAACGTTCGAAATCATCGCGTATAGCCGCATGATCGGTGAAATGTACGTGATCGACGGCAATCGGGTGATCTTTGGCGTAATTGGCGAGAAACTGTTCGTGTTTTTTGATCCGGTGTTTAAGGTCGCTGATGTGGTCTCTTTGCAGATCGAAGCGGTTTTGAAACGATTCGACGCCGGCCTCCACTTCATTGTGGGTATTTTTGGAAACGATCTCGCCGAGGCGTTCCTGGAAAATGATCAGTTCTTCTTTGTAAAAATTCAGTTCGTTGCGCCACAGCCGGTGTTCGTAGTGAAGGTCGGCGATGTATGCAAAATTTTTGTCAGCGGTATGAGTTGCCATATAATATTGATTTTTAAGTGAATATAAAATTTCATCAGCAATGATCGGGTTTTCGGGCAATTGCAGGAAAAGACAAAAATCATGATCGGTCCTGATTTCAATTCTCCTGTTCAATGCCGGCCGGCCGACGCCTTGAAATGATCCAAAAGTGCGCGGTATGCCGTCAGTTCTTTTTGTTTTTCTGCTTCCGTCCAGCCCAGTTCCCTGCCCATAAAACCGGCGACAACCGGAGCGGCTTTTCCTGCCGCCTGCCAATCGGTGATCTCCAGCCGCATCCGCCTGGCCATCATGTCGCGCAGGGTACACGCCATTTCTTCCCGAACCGAATATACAATCTCCGCGCGTAAAAATGGATAACCCGGTAAAATACGTTCCGACAGTTCCGGTTGTGTTTTTGCCAATGCCGCCACCCTCAGGGCCCGTGTCCCGTATTTCAGCGCCAAATGTTGGGAAATATCCGCTTCCAATCCGAAGTCCCGTTCAATTTTTTTCCAAAAATCTGCTTCGTATGCCTCTGCGCCGGGCAAAAGATGTGATTCCGTGCGGCAGACCGTCGGTACGCCGAGCAGGGTGCAAACCCGGTCGACCGCATCTTTGGCCATCAGCCGGTACGTGGTCCATTTGCCGCCGAGCAGACTGAGTAAATTGGAGGCGGGGTCGTGTTCCACCTCGTGGTCGCGCAAAAGGGATTTGGTATGTCGTTTGGAAGCGGTGATCAGGGGGCGCAGGCCGCCAAAGCCGGCCCGGATTTGCGCCGGATCAAGCGGCGTGTGCACATACGGTTGCAAGGTATTGAGCAAAAATTCGGCTTCGCCCGCTTCCAGCACCGGTTCTGCTTCATCTGCCGGGCAATCGGTATCCGTGGTGCCGAGCAGCAGCGCATTTTCAAACGGGATGGCAAAAATGATGCGGCCGTCTTTGGTTTTGGGAATCAACAAAGCATCCCTGCTGCCCAGAATCGGCCAGGGCAACACAAGATGTACCCCTTTGGAGGGCCGGATGCGGGGTTCCAGTGTGGAATTCGCCCGGTTTCGCAGGTGGTCGGCAAAAGGGCCCGTACAATTCAGAAAAATACGGGCGTTAACCCGCAGTTTTTTTTGTTGTGATTTATCCGTACGAAGCAGATCGCGGCAAATGGCTGTTTGAATAATTCCGCTTTTATCTTTCTCAAAATCAATTACTTCCGTGTGATTTACTACAACAGCGCCGGCTTCTGCAGCGCTTTGTATCAGGGCCAGGCAATACCGCGCGTCGTCGATCTGTCCATCGTGGTACAACACCGCGCTGTGGATATGCCGCGACAACCCGGGCGCCCGTTGCAACGTTTCGTTTTTTGACAACCAGCGGCTTCGCGGCAATACGTCTCTGCCGGAAGCAAACCAGTCGTACAAGGCCAGGCCGATCGAGTAATAAAGACCTTCCCACCAGCTAAAAACCGGGGTGATCAGCGCCAGGGGCTGAGCCAGGTGGGGGGCGTTTTTTAACAGGATATGCCGTTCTTCGAGGCCGTGCCGCACCTGCCGCAGTTGGGCCAGGTCGAGATTTTTAAAAGCCTGTTCTAAGTAACGCACACCGCCGTGGATGAGTTTGGTGCTCCGGGAGGATGTTTCTGCGGCAAAATCCGTTTTTTCGATGAGGGCAACCTTCAATCCGCGTAAAGCCGCGTCAAGTGCACAACCCGCGCCCGAGGCCCCACCTCCAATGATACACAGATCGAAGGATTCGTCCCGGAGTTTTTGAAGGTGATTGGCCCGATTCATCATGTTCAGTTATAACCGGTTCGATAAACGTTGCTGCCAGCGCCAGGAATCGGTCAAACCCTCGCGCATGGAGCGCCTGGCCCGCCAGCCGAGGTGTTGCTCTATTTTGGAAGCGTCGGCATAAACAGCGGCGGCGTCTCCCAATCGCCTTTCACCCAGGCGGCAATTCAGCGTTACGCCGCTCACTTCTTCAAAGGTGCGGATAATCTCCAGAACGCTGTTTGCCCGCCCCGTTCCCACGTTAAAAACGTCGTAAAACGTACCGGAAGACTTGTTTAAAAGGAATTTCAGGGCCTCCACATGGGCTTCGGCCAGGTCCATAATGTGTATATAGTCGCGCAGGCAGGTGCCGTCGGGTGTATCATAATTGTTGCCGTAAATAGTCAGCAAAGGGCGTAAACCCGCAGCGGTTTGTGCAATAAAGGGCACCAGGTTGTTCGGCACACCACGCGGCAATTCGCCGATGAGCGCCGAAGGGAGCGCGCCGACCGGGTTGAAATACCGCAGCGAGATCGCTTTGATGGATTTTCCGGCGGCGGCAGTATCCCGCAAGATTTCCTCGCCGATTTGTTTGGTGTTGCCGTATACCGACATCGAAGGGGGCAAAAAGGCATCTTCTTTTACCGGCAGCTCGTCCGGCTGGCCATATACCGTCGCGGAGGAGGAAAAAATCAGGTTCGGCACACCACATTCCAGCATCGTTTGCAGGAGCGCCAGCAGAGAGCCAAGATTATTCCGGTAATATTTCAGTGGCTCTTCCATGGATTCTCCGACGGCCTTGAAGGCCGCAAAGTGGATGGCTCCCCCGATGGCGTGTTCTTTCAGAATACGGCGCATGACGTCCGCGTTGTTGCAGTTTTCGGCATAACAAATTGGTTTATAGCCGAGTATCTGTTCCAATCCTTCCAGAACACCTTTGTCCGAATTGGAAAAATCATCAACAATCACAGGTATAAAACCTGCCTCGGAAAGCGCCACCACGGTGTGCGAACCTATATATCCGGCGCCGCCGGTAACGAGTATATTCACAATACAAATCCTGTTTGTTTGACCATCCTGACTCAGCCCTTTTCAAAATCCATGCTAAAACGAAGCGCGGATGGCGAACGTCTGTTTGTGTACGGGTTATTTTATTATCCGGGTGATTAAGCGGCCGGTAAAATCGAAGATTGCAAAGAACGCAAAGTGCAGGTTATTTCAGTCAAATAGTTACTTTTGAAAAAAAATAACATGAGGCATTTTGCTTGTACTTTCTTGATTTTCATTGGTTTGCTTCAAAAAATTATCCCGCAGCCCGGCGAAGTTAACCCGGCGCTGCCTACCCCCTCCCCTGTTCAGTTGAACTGGCATGAAACCGAATTTTACCTGTTTTTTCATTTCGGGCCCAATACGTTTACCAACCTCGAGTGGGGGCACGGAACGGAACCGGAAGACGTATTCCGGCCGACGGCGCTCGACTGCAATCAGTGGTGCGAGGTAGCCAAACTGGCAGGAGCACGAGGAGTAGTCATTACCGCAAAACACCACGACGGATTTTGCCTTTGGCCATCCGCATATTCCGCCCACACCGTCCGGGAAAGTAAATGGCGTGATGGCCGGGGCGATGTATTGCGCGAACTTTCGGAAGCCTGCCGGCGAAACGGTCTGAAATTCGGCGTTTACCTCAGTCCATGGGACAGAAACCACCCGAAGTACGGCACGCCGGAATACAACGACGTGTATGTCAATACGTTAACCGAACTTTTGACCGGATACGGGCAGCTATTTGAAATCTGGTGGGATGGCGCCAACGGCGAGGGGCCGAACGGCAAAAAACAAGTGTACGACTTCCATCGTTTTGAAAAAGTAGCGGCCAAACTGCAACCTAACGCTGTGGTTTTCAGCGATATAGGCCCTGGTTGCCGCTGGGCGGGCAACGAACGGGGCCTGATTGAAACGGAAACAAACTGGTGTATGCTCGATACGGCGGGCTTTCAACGCGGCAACGGAGGCCCCCCCACCGACACCCTCAACCGGGGCAACGAAAACGGCGCACTCTGGTTACCTGCCGAATGCGACGTCAGTATTCGCCCCGGATGGTTTTACCACCCCGAAGAGGACGACAAGGTAAAATCACCCGACCAACTGTTCCATATTTACCTGAATTCCGTTGGAAAAGGCGCCAACCTGATCCTCAACGTACCACCGGACCGGACCGGACGGATACACGCCCGGGACTCAACGGCATTGGCCGGCTTGGGGAAAATAGTCCGGGAACGGCTTGGGCAAAATCTGGCTTCGGACGCCCGGATTCACCTATCCGCCAACCATTGCTCCGCGCCCGAAAACGGAAAAAATCTGCTGGACAATGATGTAAACAGCGGCGTAAACCTTGCTCCCTGCGGCGTTGCCACACCCCTGATCATGGCGTTCGGAAAAACAACCCGCTTCAGCGCAATCATGCTGAAGGAGATGATTCGCGAGGGCCAACGCATCAAAAAATTTAAAATCGAAATCCGGAAAAACGGCCGTTGGCGTGAAATTGCGCAGTCCACCACGGTCGGCGCAAGAAAAATCCTCACTTTTCCGGAGGTAAAAACCCGAAAAGTGAGGATTACGATCCTGGATGCCAAAGCGGCTCCAATGTTGAATGAGATAAGAGTTTTCCGGTTCTAATCTTTTCTGCCTGCTTCTGCGCGGTCGTCGGAAAGGCCATAAACCGCTGTAACTGAAAGAGCAAGAAAAAGAATGAGATAAGTTATCATGAAGGTCCGTTGTTGTGTAACACGATTTTGAGAAAAGCAATCAAACGAAGGATTGAATCTTCGGTTGTTTATCAACCATAATTTATCATAAACTATGCCACTTGGCCCTAACCTGGGAAGGGTAGGGAAATTTAATACCACCCATTGTGCAGTTTATCGGATAGCCGACAAATCGTTTACAAGCGGTACCCGTTCAAAAAATCGCGCACATGCATTCTTTTTTTTCCTTCCAGTTGAAGTTCCAGCACTTGAATAAAACCATCGGAAGTGCTGATTTTCAAAAAGTTACGGGTGTCGTCGGTGAAAAAATTTCCGGGCGGCGGTTTTTCCCCGGCCTTAAATCCTTCGCCCCTGATTGCACGCAGGATTTTGAATGTTTTGCCGTCCAGTTCGGTCCAGGCTCCCGGAAAAGGGCTCAAACCCCGGATAAAATCATGCACTTTTGACGCAGGTTGGTCGAAGTTGATCCGGCAGGTTTCGGTGAAGATTTTGGGTGCGTGGGTGACCTCCGTTTCTACCTGCGGGAACGGGTGCAGCTCGCCGCGTTCGATGGCCTGAACGGATTTTAAAACGAGTTGAGCGCCCTGGAGCATCATCCGGTCGTGCAATTCACCGGCCGTTTCGTTTTCGCCGATGGGGACCCGCTCCTGGAAAAGCAGGTCGCCGGTATCTATTTCGTGTTTGAGCAGAAAGGTGGTGAGCCCGGTTTCCTTTTCGCCGTTGATGATCGCCCAGTTGATCGGCGCTGCGCCGCGGTATTTTGGCAGCAGCGACCCGTGCAGGTTCATGGTACCAAGCGGGGGCATATTCCAAACGGCTTCCGGCAACATCCGGAAAGCTACCACGATCTGCAGATCGGCTTTCAGGGCGCGCAGGGTGTCCAAAAACTCCGGATTTTTCAGTTTTTCCGGTTGCAATACCCGCAATCCATGCGCCAGCGCGAATTTTTTCACCGCCGATTGTTGCACACCGAGCCGGCCGCCGGGTTTGTCCGGCGAAGTGACAACGGCAGCGATCTCATAGCCGTTTTCCAGTAATATTTGCAGGGAGGGCACCGCAAATTCGGGGGTGCCTAAGTAAACGATCCTCAATTTTTTCATCTGTCGGTAATAAGCAGGACGGAAATCTTTCCCCCCGGATGCATAAGGTTACAAAAACGCAAACTTCGATGCCGTTAACCGCTGCAAACGGTCAACTCTTTTTACTTTTGTTCAACTTTCTTTATTGTAAAAACTTGATTTACAATGAAAACTACTCCCTGTTTTTTATTAATCGCCATCCTGACAACCGGCCTGCATTCCCTGAGTGCTCAAACCAAGGCCGAAGGTTATGCTTTTGAAGAATTTAACCGGGGTTTTTTGCAACAGGTAAAAATAACTTTGCTGGAACAACCCGGAAATGTGGTGCGCGCCGAGTTGCAAACCGATGCCGAAGGGTATTTTTCCACTTCCTTAGCACCCGGCGAATACCGGTTGGTAGCGGTTAAAGACATTTTTTACAACTGGGAAGAGCACATTACCGTCGGCAAAGAAAAGGTATTCCTGAAAATTGAAATGCGCCGAAAGCCGGGTTACCTGTTCGACGTAACCATCGCGGAAGCCCGCACCAACCCGGAACTCGTGGTGGATGCCGTGGAGGGCGCTACCATTGAAATATACAACCGCACGTTGCGCCGGTCCGAACTGGTATTAAAACAATACCCGCATGCCTTTTTTCAACACACGTTCGAACAGGGCAATCATTATACCATGATGGTTCGCAAACCGGGTTTTCTGGCAAAAAGGATCGAAGTATACGTCAATATCAAAGGTTGTATCCTCTGCGTGGACGGCGTGCGCTCCCTTTCTCCGGGTGTCACCGAGAACCTGACCGCCAAAAACACGATGGGCACCCTGCTGAGCAACATCGAACTCGAACGGGTCAAAATCGACAAACGTATCCAGGTACAACATATTTATTACGATTTTGACAAGTGGGACATCCGCCCCGATGCCGCCGAACGCCTCGATCACGTGGTTACCCTCATGAACGACAACCCCGGGATGTCCGTCGAACTCGGTTCGCATACCGACAGCCGGGGCGACGACCCGTATAACATGGAACTTTCCCACAAACGTGCACTTTCCGCCGTTGCATATATCGTGGGTGAAGGGGTGGACAGCGCGCGTATAAGCGCCAGGGGATATGGAGAAAGTCAACTCGCCAACCGCTGCCGCAACGGGATCGAGTGCAGCGAGGATGAACATCAGCAAAACCGCCGCACCGAACTCCGAATCACCGGCATTTCCGGTGATTCGCTTGAATACCTGCGCTGGCCAAGCCTGCAACAAATCGTTGAAGAAGAAGAACTTGCGAAAACCAACAAAGCAAAAAAAGCAGGGCAGAAACACCCCGTCAAATCCCTGCCCGAGGCAAATAATTCCGTACCCTTGCCCGAATTGAAGACGGACGCCCAGCCGGATCGTGTCGCAGATGACATCCCGGCGCCTCGATTGGCTTCCGGCGACAATACCGGGCGCCTGCGTGAACTTGCAAAAAACTACAGCGGGTTTGTGGTAGAAATAGCCTGCACAGACTCTTTGCCGGTCGCCGCCGATTCCCTGTTCAACGGATTTCGGGAAGTTCATTGGCAAAAAGACAAAGCCGGCAAGTACTGTTTGTTTGCGGGCAATTTTAATACCCCGGCCAAAGGGCGCAGTTATTTTGAAAAAACCGTTCTAACGAGCCATCCCACGGCCCGCTTAGTGCGGTTTAACAAAGGCAAAAAGACATATTTGAAATAACAGTCTCGTAATGAATGAATTACATTGGAAAAACCGGGAAGGACTAACCCTGGCCGCTTCGGAATGGCCGGTACAATCCGCCCGGGCGGTCATCGCATTGGTACACGGCCAAAGCGAACATATCGGGCGTTATGCCCATGTTGCTTCCTGGTTCAATCAAAAAGAAGTGGCACTGATCGGGTATGACCAGCAGGGTTACGGCAAAAGTGAAGGCAAGCCGGGGCACGCCAAAAATCTCGGCGTATTACTCGACGATATCGGGCAATTGCTGGAAGAAACCCGGGCGCGTTATCCCGGGGTGCCCCTGTTTTTATACGGTCATTCGATGGGTGGCCATTTGGTGCTGAATTATACCCTGCGGCGGCAGCCCGAACTTGCAGGGTTGATTGTCACCGCTCCCTGGATTCGGTTGGCATTCCCGGCGCCTGCGCTTAAAGTACTGGCAGCCAGGATTTTGAAAAAAATTACACCGGCGCTCACCCTGCCCACAGACCTGGCGGCCCAATTTTTATCCCGTGATGAAGCGGTGGTGCAAGCGTATCAAAACGATCCACTGGTACACGGCCAGCTGAGTGTGGCGGCCGGATTGGAACTGCTGGAAGGAGCCGAATGGCTCGATCATTTTCAGGGAACATTTCCGATGCCGGTGCTGCTGATGCACGGCGGTGGCGACAAAATTACTTCCCCCGCCGCATCTATGGAGTTTTCGGCACGCGCGGGCGACCGGGTGACTTATCACGAATGGCCGGGATTTTATCACGAGATCCACAATGAAAAAGAGCGGGAAGCCGTTTTCGGATACACCTCTCAATGGATAGATAACATCTTGAAAAACAAATAGATAGTATTATTCCCAGATCACTTCCGTTTGCCAGTCTTCGGGAGTTTGCCGGTACAGGCGCCAGAATTCGCCGGCGATTATATCCGGGTCAAACCGGGTGCCCACCTGCACCATGCCGTCGATTGTCACCGTAGCCACATGAATCCCCAGGGGTTTACATTCGGCAGCAAGGGTAAAAGCCAGGCTGCGAAGCCCCGACTTGCCAATCGCCAGCGAGGCTAAGGAAGCCGGCGCATGTAAAGCCGTGCCGCCACCTGTCAGGAATATGGTGCCCGACCCGCGGCTTTTCATCTGCGGAAGTACCGCTTGTGCAGCCACAACCGCACCGATCAGGTTGATCCGCAGGTCGTCCATAAATACGGGCATGGACATCGTGGACGGCGTTGCCGGGTTATATGCGCTGGCATTGTAGTGGAGGATGGAAATGTCGCCGTGTTCTGCAAGCAGTTTTTCCAACAGGGCGCCGAAAGCCGCTTCGTCACCGATATCGACGGCATATCCGGTCGACCGGATGCCCAGGTCGTCCAACGTCGCTTCATAGGACCGCAATTTTTGTTCGTTGCGCGCAACCATCAGGATATGAAAGCCTTCGCGGCCGAATCGCCTGGCAATCGCGAGCCCGTTGCCGCCGCCCATCCCTATTAGCAGTAACTTCATCTGAAATGGATTTTCGGTCAGTGGATCAATACCCTTTTTGCCGCACGTAAGTTTGAAAACGATCGGCGTTGACTTTGTGGGCCGCGAAAGTTTCTGCAAAAACGTGGGTCCCCGATTCGTCCGGCCGGGCGCAGAAATACAGGTATTTGTGTTCCTGCGGATTGAGAACCGCGTCGATGGACGGTATAGAGGCCATACTGATCGGTCCGGGAGGTAAACCCTTGTAAACGTATGTGTTATACGGCGAATCAAACGTCGTGTGGTACTCCGTGACACGGCGGGTTGCAAAGTCCCGCGTAGCAAATACGGAAGTGGGATCGGCCTGAAGTCGCATGCCGATTTTCAGGCGGTTGAGATAAACACCGGCGATGGCGGGTTTTTCTGCGTTGGTATTGGTTTCGCGCTCCACAATGGATGCCAGTGTATACACTTCCGATTCCGTCAACCCCATGTTCTTTGCTTTCATGCGGCGGTTGTTTTTATCCCAAAATGCGTCGTGTTCTTTCAACATCCGTTTTACAAAACCTTTGGCGTCGGTGTTCCAGTACATTTCGTATGTGTTGGGGATAAATGCAGAGATCAGGGTTTCGCCGGTGTAACCGATCTCGTTTAGAAACGACGGATCGCGAAATGTGGTGATCAGTGATGCGGAATCGGCTTCGATAAAAGCAGATACCTTTCCCGCCACTTCTTCCGGGAGCCGCTCGTTGTTGAGGATCAGGCGCACAGGCGCCTGTTCACCCGTACGAAGATGTTGTATCAGTTCGCGATTGGTCCAGCCCGGTTTGATTTCAAAACGGCCTGCCCGCATCTTGTCGCGTTTGTAATTCATTTTTTCTGCCAGCCAGCGAAACCCGGACTCATCCTGAATACAACCGCCCTTTTTCAGGATTTTCACCACTTCTTCAAACGAGGAGCCTGTCGGTATACATACATATACATCTTTCACTTCCTTCGGCACCCCGGTGAAATAAATGGCCTTCAGGGGTTCCCAGGCAAAGTAACCACCTGCCAGGAGTGCAACAAAAACAAATAACAAAATATACCTGATGAAGGAAGATTTTTTCGGTTCCATACTTTTGAGCCGTTTCGCTTGGGTTTGATGTTTTTGAATGGGCAGTGAAAATGATTGCATAATGAGATTGATTTCAAAAAAATCCGCGCAAAATTAGCATTCGCGCAGATTCAGGAAACAAACTTCCCGCTTCAGTATTGTTCGTTGTCGTTTGGAAAGTCTTTATTTTTTACGTCGGTGATGTACAGTTTTGTCGCCTTTTCGATCTCATCGAACAGTTCCAGGTAACGGCGCAAAAAACGGGGTTTAAAATCCTTGGTGATTCCCAGCATGTCCTGGGTAACCAGCACCTGCCCGTCGGCGTTTTTGCCGGCTCCGATGCCGATGGTGGGTATGACTAAACTTTCGGAGACCTCCCGGGATAATTGTGCGGGTATTTTTTCAAGTACGATGGCAAAACAGCCGAGGTTTTCGAGCAGTTTGGCGTCGTCCCGGAGTTTCTGGGCTTCCATTTCTTCTTTCGCCCGCACGGTGTAGGTGCCGAATTTGTAAATGCTTTGCGGGGTAAGCCCCAGGTGGCCCATTACCGGAATGCCCGCCATGAGTATCCGTTTAATGGATTTTTCCACTTCTGCGCCGCCTTCGAGTTTGATGGCATGCGCTCCCGATTCTTTCATGACCCGAATGGCGCTGGAAAGGGCGATTTCTGGGTTCGACTGATAACTTCCGAAAGGCAGATCCACCACCACCATCGCTCTTTTCACCGCCCGCACCACGGACTGCGCGTGGTAGATCATCTGGTCGAGTGTGATCGGCAGGGTGGTTTCGTGCCCCGCCATAACATTGGAAGCCGAATCGCCGACCAGCAGAATATCTATTCCGGCCTCGTCGAGAATTCGCGCCATGGAAAAATCGTATGCCGTAAGCATGGCGATTTTTTCTCCACGTGTTTTCATGGACTGAATTACGTGTGTGGTGATCCGTTTAATTTCACCGGTGGATGCTGACATGGGTAGTGATTTTACTGAAAGACAAAATCAAGGGCGAAAGGTAGGCCTAAAAACAAAAAAACCGCGCCTCTTTCGGCGCGGTCGTAAAACAACAAATTATAATCCCATGAACATTTCGAATGAATTGGCCCCTGTATTCAAGGGCAAAAATTTGCAACTTACACGACAAATAAACGAATACACGCATTTCTATGTTGCAAAAAATCAAGCCTTAACACTTTATTCAAAGGCTTTCAGGTTCAGCAAGTCCTCCCAACTGAAGAGGAAGGACTTGCTCTCTCACCTGAATTTGTATAATCCCATGAACATATCTCTTGGCGGTAATTCTTTAATCACCACCTTTCACGATACAAAAATCCAATGTTCATCTTTTCCCAGCAATGACATTTTTAAAGGGTTGTGAATTTAAAAAATCATTCAAAAATGAATAATTATTTCACAAATCACTAAAGACGAATAAGTTAAGTTATTGTTTTTAGAAAAAAAATATCGAATTGTGAGCCTGTTTGGCCTCTTCCGAATCTTAATCTTTTAAAAGTTTTTTGTTTTGAAGCACAAAAAAAGTCATTTGGATGACATTTCATATGTCTGCAAGGCCGGTTGAGACCGGATGTGCTAGTATTTAAAGTTCAGATCGCGGGTAAGCGGGTGGATCAACATGGAGTCTACCGTTTTTGGTGTAACCTTGATTTTGGTCAGCACGTCGGTATTTTTTGCGCTGAAAATCCCGTAACCTTCCGAAAGATTGGTGTAGGTCGGAATGATTTCCGCCCCGGTGATGCCTGCGTTTGCATTGGCCGTCACTAAGTACTCCTTGATTTCTTTTCCTCCGCCGATCAGGCGAATGTCCATATCTTCAAAATACCTGAACTTGTCGGTAGACGGCAGTACATTAAGATTGAGGAAACGGTAAAATTCCGTACCGGAAAGAGGCATTTTGCCCCTGAAAAGCCCGCTTCCGCCCAAATCATCGAGTGTGACCTGGCCCGGCGCTTTCCAGTTCAGTGCCACGTGTTGCAGGGTATTGCCGTTGGCGTCTTCCTCCCGGTAACGAACGGTAACAAATACGTCGAACAACACGGCAAACTGATCGCAACGCCATTCCAGGTCGGTCGGAACGGTTGGGAAAAAGTTGATCAGGGGAGGAATTTGTGCGGGATTGGGTTTGATAAACAAAAAATCCTTGGGCAGGGTCGTTTCGGCCGTGATGGGCGCCTTGCCGTCATTGCGTTCGATGATCAGGCGGTATTTTTCACCCGCAATGAGGCCTGCACCGGGCGCCGGTTTGTATTTATATAACCAGTTGGGGTTGGTGGCAAAAACGCCGGTATCCCGCACAATCCCTTCCAGCACACCGTCTACCCGTTGCAGTTGCACGCGTGTTTGGTTGGACGTACGTTCGAGCCAGACCGTGACCGCGTCGGCCGGATAATAAATGGAGTCGGCGATTTGGGCTATTACCAGTGCGTTGGTGACCGGATCGAGAAACGCCTTTTCCACCCGGATATAGTGCGCCGTGTCCTTTGGCGAAAGAATGGCGTAGGCAACCGGAATTTCCTTCCAGGGGGCCGCTACGTCGAATTCATTGGAACAGGAAACAAGAAGAAAGAGTACGGCAGTGGAAAGTAACAGATGCAGTTTTTTCATCGTAATGTGTTTACAGCCTGATTAAGCAGCGCAAAAGTAGGCGTTTCTTTGGCAGGAAAAAGCGAAAGCCTTGCTAACTCTGGACAGAGCGGGCGGTTTTTGTAGAAACAATCCGAATAACCGCTTTCCTCCAGTGAATGAAGGTTTGTTATTTAAAAGATGAAATGAATAATGATACCTTTGCGGCCACCCGGACGGGCCTTGTTTTTAAGCGCGGTCTTTCGGGAATGGCTGAACAGAACCATCTTTAGCGCGTTTTAAAAAGTAAAACTTTTCAGAAAATATGGAACCATCCGGATATATGCCGATCATCCTGCAGTCGTTGGTAGCGATTGGTTTTGTCGCGTTTGTTCTGATTGTAGTGCCGATGTTCGGGCCGCGGCGGAAAAGTGCAAAAAAGAATGAAAATTTCGAGTGCGGCATCGAAGCCCAGGGCAATGCCCGTATGCCGATTTCCATCAAATACCTGATGACGGCGATTTTGTTTGTATTGTTCGACGTAGAGGTGATTTTTTTCTACCCCTATGCCGTCAACTTCCGGGAAATGGGTTTTGAAGGCTTTTTTGCCGTTTTGATATTTGTCGGCGTGTTTCTTCTCGGCTTTTATTACGTGCTTCGCAAAGGCGCGTTTGAATGGGATAAATAAAAACTTGTTTTCGCCCGGAACCCGGATAGCGACCTTTCCGGACTCCAAGCGCAAAACATCAACCTTACACCTATATATATGGGTATCAAAACTGTTCAGATACCGGAAAGTTATTTCGGAGAAGGATACCAGCTGACTTCGCTGGATAAAGTCCTGGGGCTGGCACGCGCCAACTCGATCTGGCCGCTGCCGTTTGCCACGTCCTGCTGTGGTATAGAATTTATGGCCACCATGGGCACCAACTACGATCTTTCCCGCTTCGGGATGGAACGACTTTCCTTTTCCCCGCGCCAGGCCGATTTGCTGATGGTGATGGGTACCATTGCAAAAAAAATGGGACCGATCCTGAAACAAGTGTACACCCAGATGGCCGAACCCAAGTGGGTGATCGCCGTCGGCGCCTGCGCCAGTTCGGGTGGCATTTTTGATACGTATTCCGTTTTGCAGGGCATCGACAAGGTGATCCCGGTAGACGTGTACGTGCCCGGATGCCCGCCACGCCCCGAACAGATCATCGACGGTGTGATGAAAATCCAGGAATTAGTCAAAAACGAGTCGCCGCTCCGCCGGCGCAACTCCCCGGAATACCAGCATCTTTTAGAGAAATATCAAATCGGATAAAAACAATGGTTTCAAGGTTTCAGGGTTTCAAGGTTTCAGGGTTTCGCCTGTATTTAACCTGAAAACCTTGAAACGCAGAAACCCGGAAACCTGATATGCAACCTGACAACACAACACTCCTTGCCGCCATCGAGCGACAATTTCCAGGGGCCGTACTCGCCCACAGCGAGCCGTACGGGATGTTGACTTTGGAAACAACAAGGGAGCAAATTATTGATATACTGCGGTTTGTAAAGGAAGACCCGGAATTGCAGGTCAATTTTCTGACTTCTTTGTGCGGTATACATTACCCCGACAATGCCGGCAAAGAACTCGGTGTAGTCTATCACCTGCACAGTTTCCGGCACAACCTGCGTTTCCGCATCAAGATATTTTTTCCTGTCGACGATCCGCGTACACCGACGGCTACCACACTATGGCCAACCGCCAACTGGATGGAACGCCAGGAGTACGACTTTTTCGGCATCATTTTCACCGGCCATCCCGACCTGCGCCGCATCCTCAACGTAGACGACCTCGACGTGTTCCCGCTGCGCAAGGAATACCGGCTGGAAGATGGTACTCGGACGGATAAAGATGATCGGTTTTTTGGAAGAGACGGGCATGAAGGACGGGAGTTTGATTAAAAAATAAGACAGCCAAAAAAAGGGGGGGGGGGAGGGGGGCCGGGGGGGGGGGGGGGGGGGGGCGGGGGCGGGGGGGGGGGGGGGGGGGGGGGGAGGAGGAGGCGGGGGGGGGGGGGGGGGGGGGGGGGGGGGGGGGGGAAAGGGGGGGGGGGGGGGTGAGTTTTACTGGGGAGGTTTTTGGGGGGGTGGTTTTGAAAACACGATCAACTTGATATGCAAGTCCAATCATATTTCTCCACCCTCGATAACCTCGACGGAGAACTCGCAACACTTAACCTGGGCCCGACACACCCGGCCACACACGGCATTTTCCAGAATGTGTTAAAAATGGACGGCGAACGGATACACTCCGCCGAGCCGACCATCGGGTATATCCACCGGGCTTTTGAAAAACTGGCGGAACACCGCCCGTTCAACCAGGTAACCCCCATTACGGACCGGCTGAACTACTGCTCCTCCCCCATCAACAACATGGGCTGGCACATGACGGTGGAAAAACTCATCGGCTGCGAACTTCCCAAACGCGCGCAATATATGCGTGTGATTATCATGGAGTTATCGCGTATTGCCGACCACCTCGTCTGCAACGCGGTCATCGGTGTCGACACCGGCGCGCTCACGGGTTTTACTTATATGTTTCAGGAACGCGAGCGCATTTATGACTTGTTTGAAGAAGTATGCGGTTCACGCCTGACCACCAATATCGGCCGGATCGGCGGCATGGAACGCGACTTTACGCCGGCTTTTCACGCCAAACTGAAGGATTTTTTAAAAACTTTCCCGGCGCGTTTTGAAGAATTCAACGACCTGCTCGAACGCAACCGGATTTTTATGGACCGCTGCATCGGCGCGGGGCCTATTGCCGGCGAACGCGCCCTGGAATATGGCTTTACCGGCCCGAACCTGCGCGCAGCCGGCGTGGATTACGACGTACGGGTAATGTCGCCTTACAGCAGCTACAACGATTTCGACTTCATCATCCCGGTCGGCTCGCAGGGCGATACCTACGACCGGTTTATGGTGCGGCAGGAAGAAATCCGCCAAAGCCTGCGGATTATCCACCAGGCCTATGACAACCTGCCCGCCGGCGATTACCACGCCGATGTGCCGGAGTTTTATTTGCCCGACAAACCCGACGTGTACACCAAAATGGAAGCCCTGATCTATCATTTCAAAGTGGTGATGGGCGAAACGCCCGTCCCTGTGGGTGAAGTATACCATTCCGTAGAAGGTGGCAACGGCGAACTCGGCTTCTACCTCGTCAGCGACGGAGGACGCCAGCCGTACCGCCTGCACTTCCGCCGGCCCTGTTTTATTTTTTACCAGGCTTATCCCGAGATGATCAAAGGATCGATGTTATCGGACGCCATCCTGACCATGAGTTCGATGAACGTAATTGCCGGTGAACTGGACGCCTGAATATTATATTTTAATCCCATAAAAATCAATCCATTATCCCAAATAAATCATACTGTAAATTCTTTCATTCAGAAAATTCTGATCCAGACGAACTACATGCACGCTGCAACTCAAAACGGAACTCCTTTCAAATTTTCGGAAGCCGCACTTGACGAGGTGAAAGGCCTGATGAAAAAATACCCGGAAGGCCGGGGAAAAAGCGCCATTCTGCGCGCTTTACACATCGCCCAGGAAGAAAACCAGGGTTGGCTGAGCGTGTCTGCGATGGACCAGGTGGCCGAAGCGCTGGGTATTACTCCGATTGAAGTCTACGAAGTCGCCTCTTTTTACTCGATGTACAACCTCGAACCCGTGGGCGCCTACGTGCTGGAGTTTTGCCATACCGGCCCTTGCGCCGCCGAAGGTGCGGAACATATCATCGAATACACCAAACTTAAACTCGGCATCGGAAAAAACCAGACCACTGCCGATGGGTTATTTACCATAAAAGAGGTGGAATGCCTCGGCGCCTGCGGTTATGCACCCATGATGCAGGTCGGTCAGTATTACCACGAACACCTCACCGAAGCAAAAATAGACCAGTTCATCGACGATTGCAAGGCGGGGAAAATTGAAAAAGGCAGTTGGAAAATGAGTTAATTGAAATGAATTGAATGATGAATGATGAATGATGAATGATGAATTTCGCAGATGGTCAACTTTCATAGACTTTCCTCAACTGAAAAAATGGCTGCCCGACAAATTTATCTACTTATTATACTGATCGTCAACTTGTTGCTTCAAAGTTGCACAAACGACAAAAACCTGCGGCAAAAAGTTGCACAAACGACAGAAAATGTGATCCTGCAAAGGAACCGCCCCAATGCCCCAAAACCGGGAGTTTTAAAATTTATGACCAGGTCATTATCCGGAACAAATGACAGCGACCAACGCATCGGACGTTCCAAAGTGGTACAAAGTTCAATGTGCGGACAAAAAGACGGGTTGGGTTGTTGCACGGTCCGTTACGGTTAACTGAAAAAACAATATTAACATCAACCTTACAAACCCTCATAAACCTTTGCCAATCAATATGTTGACACAACGTCAAATTGAAGAAATACTTGCAAAAAAGCCGGAAAGCCGGTACAAATATTTCATCCGCACGGTGGTAGCCGAGGAAGAAGTCTGGGGGCTTGCCGACCCGGAAGGCTGGCTGATGCTGGAAGATGATGAAGACGATACGGATGTGCTGGCGGTATTTCCCAACCCGGAATTTGCCGAAGTGTTTCGCGAAAAAGGTTCTTTTGAAGAGTTTCAGGTAGAGGCCCTGGACCTGTACGAGTTCCTGGAATGGCTGAACGATTTTGAAAAGGAAAAAATAAAAATTGCCGTCTTTCCAACGCCCGATTTCCAAAGCGCTGTGATGAGTGCAGAGCGATTGAGGGCGGACTTTAAAGTGGAATTTGACAAAGAACAAGAGTAGAAATTTTAAAGAGAATTATGGGACGTAAACTCCTGCTAGAACACGCCCACATCGAGGGCATCGCTACCTACGAAGTGTACCGCAAACACGGCGGCTACCGCTCCGTGGAAAAGGCATTAAAAACCATGACGCCCGACGAGGTGGTGGAAGAGGTTAAAAAATCGGGGCTGCGTGGCCGCGGCGGCGCGGGATTCCCGACGGGTATGAAATGGTCGTTTTTAGCGAAACCCGAGGGGGTGCCGCGTTATCTGCTCTGCAATGCCGACGAATCGGAACCCGGTACGTTTAAAGACCGCTACCTGATGGAAAAAATCCCCCACCTGCTGATCGAGGGGATGATCACGTCGAGTTATGCCCTGGGCGCCAATACCTCCTACATCTATATCCGCGGGGAATATTCCTGGATCGTAAAAATTCTCGAAAAAGCCATCGCCGAAGCCTATTCGGCCGGCTGGCTGGGGAAAAACATACTTGGAAAAGGTTATGACCTCGACCTGTATGTAAATCCGGGTGCAGGCGCCTACATCTGCGGGGAAGAAACCGCGCTCATCGAAAGCCTCGAAGGCAAACGTGGCAATCCACGTGTCAAACCGCCGTTCCCGGCAGTAAAAGGGCTCTGGCAAAGCCCGACCGTGGTGAATAACGTGGAAACCATAACCGCCGTCGTACCCATCGTCAACGACGGCGGCGAGGAATATGCAAAAATCGGCATCGGAAAAAGTACGGGCACAAAACTGATCTCTGCTTGCGGAAACATCAATAAACCAGGCGTTTATGAAATCGACCTGGGCCTGCCGGTGGAAGAATTCATTTATTCCGACGAATGGTGCGGCGGTATCAAAAACGGCAAAAAACTGAAAGCGCTCGTCGCCGGCGGATCGTCGGTGCCCATTTTGCCCCATTTTTTGATCAACAAAACGGCAAACGGCGAAGCGCGCCTGATGAGTTATGAAAGTCTGGCCGACGGCGGCTTCGCAACGGGCACCATGCTCGGCTCGGGTGGTTTTATCGTATACGACGAGGATCAGTGCATCGTGCGCAATACCTGGAATTTTACCCGCTTTTACCACCACGAATCCTGCGGCCAGTGCTCGCCCTGCCGGGAAGGCACCGGCTGGATGGAAAAAGTGCTGTGGCGCCTTGAAAACGGCCAGGGCAAAATCAGCGATATCGACCTGCTGGCCGACGTGGCCAAAAAGATCGAAGGTAATACGATCTGCCCGCTCGGCGACGCAGCGGCCTGGCCGGTGAGCGCGGCGATCCGGCACTTCCGCGAAGAGTTCGAGTGGCACGTGAAGGAGCCGAAGTTGTGTATGGAAAGGAATTACGGATTAGTGAGGGATATGATAGGTGAAATTGCTTGACACAAATTCTCAAACAATGAGCAAAGAGCATCTGACATATTTTAAAGTCGAAAATTTTAAAAGATTCGACTCGCTGGAATTGACCGACATCGGACAGTTCAATCTCATTGTGGGGGATAATAATGTGGGGAAGACGAGTGTGTTGGAGGCGTTGCTGTTTGATGACGATAGGAAAAAATGCCTTTTGAATCTGCACAAAACCTTGTTCATGAAAGGGCTGAATATTCGTCCTAAAATGATTTACGGGACGAAAGGTGAAGTATCTGAAGTCCTGTATCCAGACGAAAATTTCTTACGATATATTTTCAAAAAACTTGACAAAGTCCTGATTTTCAGTATTAAAATTGTTGATGAAAGAGACCGAGGCAGCTTCATCAATATAAGTATGGGTAAGCCACCTGAAAACCATGTGGATCCTATGGATTCAGACTTCGATGATGTATCCTTTACTGGCAAAACCCCTGACAACCGCTACATAGAGTTTTACCATTCAGGACTCTATGACTTTCCCATTCAGGAGCATCCAGAATATGGAGAATTTGGCGGTGAAGAGATTATCGGCGGTACTGTAATTGCTGGCCTTTACGAACACTTGTTTAGTCAAAACATTGACCAATGGTATTTACCCCTTATCTCGCCTCACTTCCCAGAGGTGACTATTTACCAAAATCCTATTTTGAGCAAGTTGACCTGAGCCGGAAAGAAAAAAGCAGCTGATTGAAGACATGAAATTTTTGCTCCAGAGATTGAAGATTTTGAAGTTCGAAAAATCGGTGGTGAAGACCAATTATTGGTAGGGATGAAGGGCAAAGACGAGTTAATGCCTATTTCCATTTTTGGCGAAAGTGTCACCCGTGCCACTCAAATCCTGCTGGAGATTTCAAAATACCGTGGCAAACGCCTGATGATTGACGAAATTGACACTGGCATCCATTACTCCCGGATGAAGAACTTTTTGAAAACCGTGTTTCAAGTAGCGGAGAAAAACGATGTGCAACTCTTTATGACCACGCACAGCCTTGAATGTCAGCAGGCGTTTGCCGAGGTTTTTGAAGACCCGGACATGGTGCAGCATCAGACAAAGGCAAGACAATTCACTTTAATTGAGCAACCAGATGGACAAGTTAAGGCCATCAAACGCGATTGGGAACAATTAGAATTTGCCCTTCAAACCGATAATGACACGCGGGGAGGCAAGCAAGTATGGTAGCAGTTGATATTTGGGTGGAAGGCATTGCTGACCAAAAGTTTTTAGCAGATGTGTTGAAAACTTGGTACAATTTGTCTTTTGACAAAATTTTCAAGTGCAGAGACGAAAGTCGAAAAATCGCTCTTCAAATCCGGAAAGGAGATGGAGTCAGCAATTTCAATAGCGAAGAAGGTTGGGAAAAAATCAAACCATCTTTTGAAGAAAACAATGCCAGTGGCACCAAAAACCTGATCATCGCAGATGCTGACGAGGACTTTCTCGCAAGGAAGAAAGAGATTGAGGAGACGATTAAAGGAGTAGGTTTTAATGTTGAATCCGACCTTTTCCTTTGGCCCGACCATGAAGCGCATCCAGAGAAAGGAGATTTGGAAAGGCTTTTGGAGCAAATCATTCATCCTGACAACAAGGCCATTTTTGAATGTTGGAGAGCCTATGAGGAATGTTTGAACAATGCACCGGGAAAAACCTACACCACTCCAGCCCGCAAAACTAAAATCTACGCTTATCTCGAAGCCCTTTTGGGTGAGACGAAAAGCGAAAAGGATAAAATCAAAGAGCGAGAACGCGATTATGCTAACGCCAACCATTGGCAACTTGACAATACCAAAGAACCATTGAAGTCCCTGCATGAATTCTTGAAGCAGCATTTAGGATTATGACCGACCACATCAAAACCCAACTCGCCAACCTCGAACGCCAGCACGACATCAAAATCCTCTACGCGGTGGAGAGCGGCAGCCGGGCTTGGGGATTTGCTTCGGCGAACAGCGACTGGGATGTGCGGTTCATTTACCTGCACCGGGAGGAATGGTATCTTTCGATTGACGACAAAAAAGACAGCATCGAAATCATGCTGCCAAACGATTTGGATTTGAGCGGCTGGGAATTGCGAAAGGCGCTGCGATTGTTCCGAAAATCGAATCCGCCCCTGCTCGAATGGTTGAACAGCCCGATTGTTTATCTCGAAGAACCGTTCACCATCGCCCAAATGAGAACCACCGCCGTTGAATATTTCAACCCGAAATCCTGCTTGTATCATTATTTGAGCATGGCGTCGGGCAATTTCAGGGAGTATTTGAAGCGGGATTTGGTGCGGACTAAAAAATATTTCTACGTTTTGCGCCCGGTGCTGGCTTGTATGTGGATTGAACGGACGAACACGATGGCGCCGACGGAGTTTCAAAAATTGTTTGAGGCGGAAGTGCCGGAAGGTGATTTGGAATTGGAAATTGAGAAATTGCTGGCGCGAAAAATGAGCGGTGGAGAAATGGGCGAAGAACCCAAAATTGAAGTGCTGAATGCCTTTTTGGAAGAAAAAATCGAATATTACACCGAATACCTGAAAGACTACAATTTTCTCAAACAGCCTGATACCGAAGTATTGAACTTGATTTTCAGGACATCTTTGAATGAATTTGGAAGAATAATATGCCTAAAGTAAAAATAGACAACTTCGAAGTCGAAGTGCCCGACGGCACCACGATCCTGAATGCTGCCCGCCAGATCGGCGGCGACATCGTGCCGCCCGCCATGTGTTACTACTCCACACTGAAAGGTTCGGGTGGCAAATGCCGCACCTGCCTGGTAAAAGTGACCAAAGGTTCGGAAAAAGACCCGCGCCCTATGCCCAAACTCGTGGCTTCCTGCCAAACAACGGTTATGGACGGCATGGAAGTAGCCAATATCACCAGCGACGAGGTACTCAATGCGCGAAAAGGTGTGGTTGAATTCCTGCTCATCAACCACCCGCTTGATTGCCCGATCTGCGACCAGGCCGGAGAATGTCATTTGCAGGACCTGGCCTTCGAACACGGCGCAGAGGGCACACGGTACGAATTCGAACGTCGCACCTTCGACAAAATTGACATCGGTCCCTACATCAAATTGCACATGACGCGTTGTATCATGTGTTTCCGCTGCGTATTTACAGCCCAGCAACTCACACCGGAGCGGGTACACGGCATCATCGGCCGCGGCGACCATGCGGAGATTAGTACCTATATTGAAAAATCCATCGACAACGACTTCTCCGGCAATGTGATCGACGTTTGTCCGGTGGGCGCCTTGACGGACCGCACTTTCCGCTTCAAAAGCCGGGTGTGGTTCCTCAACCCGATGAACGCCCACCGCGACTGCCCCACGTGCAGCGGCAAGGCGGTCGTGTGGATGTACGGCAAGGAAATTTTCCGCGTCACGGCGCGAAAAGACAAATACGACGAAGTTCACGACTTCATCTGCAATACCTGCCGGTTCGAGAAAAAAGGCCCGGAAGACTGGACCATCGAAGGCCCGCGCGATATCGAGCGGCACTCGGTGATCTCGCAGAACCATTACGAGGGGAAAACAATTACGGTACGCTGACCCCGGTGGCGCCTCATAAATCATTGTGTATTAAACCCGAAATACCCATCTAAATAACTGAAAATGAGTTTAATACTACTTTTTACCACCGCATTGATTATTGAAAAGGGCATTCTGGTCATCGTGTTGTTCGCCATCACGCTGGGAATAGCCGCTTATTCCACCTACGGCGAGCGCAAGGTTGCCGCTTTCCTGCAGGACCGCCTCGGCCCCAATCGCGCCGGCCCGTTCGGGCTTTTGCAGCCATTGGCCGACGGCGTGAAGATGTTTACCAAAGAGGATTTTATTCCCAATGCCTCTGAGCGCTGGCTTTACATCCTGGCTCCGGGTTTGTTTATGTTTGTGGCCTGTATGACCAGCGCCGTTATTCCCTGGGGCACCCAACTCACCATATTCGAAAAACCCGTCGATTTGCAGGTAGCGGACATCAACATCGGCATTCTTTATATCATGGGCTTTGTGTCGCTGGGTGTCTACGGTATTATGATCGGCGGCTGGGCTTCCAATAATAAATACTCGCTGTACGGCGCCATCCGCGCATCTTCGCAGATGATCTCGTACGAACTGGCGATGGGGCTTTCCATCATCGCCGTGATCATGATGACGGGCACCCTGAGTCTGAAAGAAATCGCCGCGCAACAGGCCGGGTTTAACTGGAACGTCTGGTACCAGCCGCTCGGTTTTATCCTCTTTTTCGTCTGCGCACTGGCAGAGTGCAACCGGGCGCCTTTCGACATGGCCGAATGTGAAACGGAACTCATCGGCGGTTACCACACGGAATACAGTTCAATGAAACTCGGCTTTTATCTTTTTGCCGAATACATCAATATGTTCATCTCCTGCGCGGTCATTTCGACGGTCTATTTCGGCGGCTACAACTTCCCCGGAATCGACCCGGGCTGGCTGGGCGGGTTCATGGGGCCGATCGTGCTGTTCACCAAGATCATATTCTTTATTTTCGTCTTTATGTGGATTCGCTGGACGATCCCGCGATTCCGCTACGACCAGTTGATGCACCTCGGCTGGAAGTCGCTGATCCCGCTGGCGATTTTGAATATGGTGCTGACGGGGGCAGGGGTGTTGTTGTTTGGGAAATAAATTATGATTTGCTTTACAACTGAAGCCTTATGACTCTCGAGAAAGTGTGTTTTGAATTTGTAGAGACTTCCTTCGTGGGCATCTGTACGGGAAAAGATTCCACAAAAACGTCCGTAGGAGAGTCTTTCAAACATCAATGGTTAAAAGTGAAGCCAAATACTATTTTAACCCAGCCTCCTAAAAAGAAGAATAAGGAATCGGTTTCGTGGCTTTGGAAAAACAAAAATGTGGATAAAGGTTCAACCGTGCCATTGAAAGAAGATTTTTATGTAAGGCTGGTTGATATCCGATTAACCGAAAACGAAAAATGACGAATTCAAAAACGTGAAATCCCAGAAACGATAAAACCAATATTTAGGTTTTGCAATCAGTGTTTCACTTTTCAAATTGAAAAACAATGAGTTCGATAACATTCAAAATTGACGACAAGAAAAAAATGCTTTTGGAAGAAACCGCCAAAAGCCTCAACGTTTCTGTGGACGAGTTAATGAATGAGGCACTTGACAATTACATGAAAGAAAAAGAGGAGCGGTTTCAAGCCGCCCGTGCTTATGTGAGAGAACGATATCTTGAACTCTACAAGCGCCTGGCATGAGAATTTTTTATTTGACCCACAAAGACATTCTTCAAATCCACGAAGACGCAATCGTGGATTCGGGTGGAGGCTACGGAATGAGAGATGAAGCAGGTATCGAATCGGCTGTCGCCGCACCACAGGTTATGTTTTTGGGCAAGAGCAGTACCCAACAATTGCTGAAAAGGGGGCTATTTTGTGTTATGAACTCGTCATGCAACACCCGTTTATGGATGGGAACAAAAGAGTGGGGCACGGCGCAATGGTTTATTTTCTGCACATGAACGGCTACATTATTGATGCCGACGACGACGAACAAGAAGCCGTCATTCTCCAAGTCGCCGCCGGAACAATGGGCAAAGAAACTTTCACTAACTGGGTAAAATCGAAAATTAAACCGTTTGAGGCCGAACAATTCACACATTGACCACCTTCGCACATTAAAAATATGCAACCACTGACCAACCGTTCAAAAAACGTCGTCGACAAAAAAATGACCTTCATGGAGCGCATTTACCTGCCTGCCATTCTGAAGGGTATGTGGACGACGTTGAAGCACTTTTTCCGGAAGAAAAACGCGCTCAACTACCCGGAGGTAAAACGCCCGTTTGCTCCCGTTTACCGCGGCTGGCATGTGCTCAAACGCGATGCACAGGGCAGGGAAAACTGTACCGCCTGCGGACTGTGCGCCGTTGCCTGCCCGGCAGAAGCCATCACAATGGTGGCCGCTGAACGGGAACGTGGGGAAGAGCACCTCTACCGCGAGGAGAAATACGCCGCCGTGTATGAAATCAACATGCTGCGCTGTATTTTCTGCGGGCTCTGCGAAGAAGCCTGCCCCAAAGAAGCTATTTTCCTGACCGACCGCATTGTGCCGGCCGATTACGTCCGCCAGAATTTCGTCTTTGGAAAAGACCTGCTGGTGGAAGGTGTGGAGCCGGAAAATCGCATCGATGTTACGGTTCGCCAAAAACATATTCAGGAAAAGAAAATGGCGGAAGCATAGAAACCCTTTTGTTTATGTCTTTATACGTATTTCTGACCCTTGGGGTCATTTCGGTGATTACTGCGTTGCTGATGGTGTTTTCAAAAAACCCCGTACACAGCGTTTTGTACCTGATACTCACCTTTTTCGCCATTGCCGGGCAGTATATTCTGCTGAACGCGCAATTCCTCGCTGTCGTGCATATCATCGTATACGCAGGGGCCATCATGGTGTTGTTCCTGTTCGTATTGATGATGTTGAACCTCAACAAGGATTCGGAGCCGCAAAAATCGGCGACCTGGAAACTCATCGGCGGCATCGCCTCGGGTTCTTTGCTGATCACACTGGTGGGCGCTTTACGTGGCAGTATCCAGGTAACCGCGCCTGCACAACATGATAACCAGGTCGGTTTGGTTCAAAACCTCGGGAGAGTACTTTTTACGGATTTTGTCGTGCCGTTCGAAATTGCCGGGATATTGTTCCTGGCCGCGATGGTTGGAGCCGTTTTGGTCGGCAAACGAGACTTAAAAATGTAACCCGGAACTCCGGTTCCGGGAAGTGTACACCGGAACTCCAGTTCCGGATCAGTCCTACAACCGCCCCCTAAATCAATTAAAAATCAACGACTTATGCTCGAAACGATACAACTCATCCCCATCGAATACTACGTCTGGCTCAGCACCCTGTTGTTTTGTATCGGTGTGCTGGGGGTACTGATTCGCCGCAACGCCATCATCGTACTGATGTGTGTGGAATTGATGCTCAACGCGGTGAACCTGCTGCTGGCGGCGTTTTCCACCTACCTCGCCGACGGGCAGGGGCAGATCATGGTATTTTTTATCATGGTGGTCGCGGCTGCCGAAGCGGCGGTCGGGCTGGGAATCCTGGTAATGATCTACCGGAACACAAAAAGTACGGACATTTCCTTGCTGGATAAACTCCGAAATTAATGATGAATGATGAATGATGAATTATGAATTCACTGATACCACTTATACCTTTTCTGCCCTTTATCGGGTTCATTATCAACGGTTTGTTCGGGCGAAATCTGTCAAAAACAACCGTGGGAATCATCGGCTCCGGCACTTTGCTGATGTCGTTCCTGCTCAGTGTGGCTTGTTTCAACCAGGTCGCTGCTACCGGAGCCATCCAGTACACCTTGTACAACTTTTTTGCCGTAGACAGCCTGAGCGTCAATTTTGGTTTTTTGGTCGATCAGTTGTCCGTGTGGATGATGTTGATCGTGACCGGGGTCGGCTTTTGATCCATGTATACTCCATCGGGTACATGCACGATGACGAAGGTTTCTGGAAGTTTTTTGCCTACCTCAACTTGTTCATTTTTTCCATGTTGCTGCTGGTCATGGGCGACAATTTCCTGATGCTGTTCTTCGGCTGGGAAGGTGTCGGGCTTTGCTCCTATCTGCTCATCGGGTTTTGGTATACCAATAAGGAATATGGAAAAGCCGCGCGTAAAGCGTTCATAATGAACCGAATCGGCGACCTGGGTTTGTTGCTGGGTATATTTTTGATCTTTAAAACCTTTGGAACGATCGGTTTTGCGGACCTGTTTGCCCGGATGCCGGGAATGCAGTTGGAAGCCGGTGTGGTGACGATGATTTGCATCCTGCTCTTCATTGGCGCGATGGGCAAAAGCGCCCAGATACCGCTCTATACCTGGCTGCCCGATGCCATGGCCGGTCCGACGCCCGTATCGGCCCTCATCCACGCGGCAACGATGGTAACTGCCGGCGTCTACCTCGTCGCGCGTTGTAATCCGCTGTATTCGCTGTCGCCCGATGCCATGCATTTTGTGGCACTGATTGGCCTCGTTACCAGCATATTTGCAGCAATCATCGGTCTGCGTCAAAACGACATCAAAAAGGTGCTCGCCTACTCTACCGTGTCGCAATTGGGTTTGATGTTTGTTGCACTCGGCATGGGCGCCTACGCCAGCGCGATTTTCCACGTCACCACACACGCTTTTTTTAAGGCCCTGCTTTTCCTCGCTGCGGGCAGCGTGATCCACGGCATGAGCGGCGAACAGGACATCCGCAATATGGGCGGGCTGCGCAAGGCCATGCCGGTCACGTTCTGGGTGTTCCTGATCGGCACCTTTGCCATTTCGGGCTTCCCCTTTTTGTCGGGTTTCTTTTCCAAAGATGAAATATTTGCCTTCACGTATGCACATGGCGGCAAATGGTGGTGGGGATTTGCGGGCTTAGGCGCCTTATTCACAGCCATTTATATGTGCCGCCTGCTGTACGTCACGTTTTTTGGCGAGTTCCGTGGAACAGCCGAACAGAAGCATCACTTGCACGAAAGTCCGGCGGTCATGACGGTTCCGCTGATCGTACTCGCCGTGCTTTCGGTAGTTGGCGGCTTCCTGAATACGCCGCATTTCCTGCACCTGGGTACGCCGCAGTGGCTTGCCGGGTGGTTTGGCGCCGTTATTCCACTCAACGAAATGCACCTGCCGGAAAGCACCGAATGGAGTCTGATGACCTTCACCACATCGCTGGCGGTGGCGATCATCGCCGGGTTGTACTTCGTATATACCCGGAGCGGCAACCTGCCGGTGGCCGATAACCTTCAGACCGGCCTGACAAGGGTGATCGCCAACAAGTTTTACGTAGACGAAATATATGATTTCCTGTTTGTCAAACCCGTGGAAAAACTCTCGCGGTTGTTCCATCATTACGTTGATATACAAGGAATTGACGGGTTGGTGAATGGCATAGGCGCCGGGGTACGGCTTTTGGGTGCACAGGCCAGAAAATTGCAAAACGGGAACATCGAGTATTACCTGTTGAGCATGGTGGTGGGGCTGTATTGCTTTTGCTGAGTTTGTTTGTGTAATCAAAAAACACATCTGTCATCATGTAACCGCTGCTTAAAAGGCGGCGGTTACATGATGACAGATGTGTAGGAGGCATCATAAGTCCCTGAAAGATCAGAGGTTGCACGATGACAGATGGGCTATGCCCGGAGAAATCTAAGGTGAAAAATGAACAATGAACACCGAAAAAATAAAAACACTGCTCTTTGACATTCGGCTCTGGATACTGGTATTGCTCCTGATCCGGCTGGAGAACATCGACCTGGCGCCACTTGACGAGCACTCCTGGCGACAGACGATCACGCTCGGGGTGGCGCGTAACTACCTGGAGTGGGACGCCAATTTTTTTCACCCGCGCACGGTAATATGCGACAGCCGGGGCGGTATACAGGCACAGGAGTTTCCGCTGTTCAACTACTGCATTTTCCTGCTTTGGAAAATATTCGGGGCGCACGACTGGTGTTATCGCTTGCTCAGCCTGATCGTGGCGAGTTTCGGGCTTTTTGCTTTTTCAAAAATTGCCCGGCGGCTCACGGATGAAAAAGCATCCCTGTTTGCAACGGTGATATTCGGCGTCTCGGTGGCTTTCATGTATGCGCGAAAAGGAATGCCCGACGTCTTTGCTGTGTCACTGGTATTGATGGGTATCGACTGGGGCTGGCGTTACTTTGAAGAGAAAAACGTGGCAATTAATCCCTTTTTTCCTGCTAACAGCCCTCGGATTGTTGTGCAAAATGCCTGCAGCCTGCACGTTAGCTTTGCTTGCGGTCCCTTTTTTGAATAAACAGACAGATCCTGCGGTAAGGGAAAATGCGACGACAAGCGCCGGGCTGGCTCTGGCAACAATGGCGATATGGTATTTTATATGGGTTCCCTGGGCAGAAAAAGAATACGGATTTCCACTGTTTTACCCGCAGGGGATCGCGGAAGGCTGGCAGCAATTGGTGACGATGAAACACGATACGTTGTCGCGCTTTTATCCGATCGCACTCACCAGCAGTATTTCCTTTGTGTTTTTTGCCATCGGCCTGGGTTTGATGTTCTGGAAAAAAAACAAACCCTTGCTACTCACGTTCGCCTTTTCAACTGTTCTGTTGGTCGTACTGATGCTGAAAGCGGGAGCGACTTTTTCGGGACACGTTTATTATATCATTCCGTTTGTACCGATGATGAGCTTGCTGGCGGGTTACGGTATGCAGCAGGCGATCAAATCGCAGGTTGTTCAAATGATTGTGTTGGTGGCGATCACAACAGAAGCGATCTATCTCCATAAAACCGACTTTTTTATCCCCTGGCAGGAAAAAAAGTTTTTGAAATTAGAACGTATTACGGACAGTGTTGTGCCCAAAAACAGCCGGGTCTTGGTGAATGGCAAAAACGGTTCGCCCGCTATGATGTACTTTGCACACCGCCTTGGCTGGACGGTAGACGACCGTATGAAAGATTCCAGCTGGTTAGATGGAGAAACCACCGTCGGCTTGCATTATGCGATCATCGACCGTTCGATGTGGAAAGACTCGCTGCCGTATCCAATGCTTTATGAAGACAATGAATTCCGAATTTTCAAAATAAAGAAAGACTGACCTGATGTCTCTTTTACTCATACTGATTCCGCTGATTTCCAGTGTTTTCCTGCTGCTTGCCCGCCCCGGCGCTGTGCGTACCATTGCGCTGGTAACCACGCTGGCCAACTTCGCCGTAAGCGCCTTTGCCTGCATGGGTTTTGTCGGCGACGGCTCCTTTAACCACGAGTTTCGCCTGCCCTGGCTCGCTGAAGCGGGTATTACCTTCCGCCTGGGTATGGACGGCGTAAGCCTGCTGATGGTTCTGTTGACCAACCTGCTGGCGCCCCTGATCGTATTGAGCAGTTACGGGAAAAACTTCGACAACGAACCCCGTTATTACGGTTTGGTGATGTTGATGCTCGCCGCACTGAACGGCGTTTTTATGGCGCTCGACGGCCTCGTATTTTACATTTTTTACGAACTGGCGCTCATTCCGATCTATTTTATCTGTGCCATTTGGGGCGGTCAGGATCGCATCCGAACCACGCTGAAGTTTTTCATCTATACCTTCGTGGGGTCATTATTTATGCTGGTTTCGTTGCTGTATGTGTACCTGCAAACGTCTTTACCCGCGGGAACTTTAGCAGAAGCGGGCGCAACCATGCACTCCTTTGCCTGGGAAGACCTGGTACAGGTGCAGTTGGCTCCCGGTGCCGCAAATTGGGTTATCACGGGGTTTTTCCTCGCTTTTGCGGTAAAAATGCCCGTTTTCCCCTTCCATACCTGGCAACCCGACACTTACACCGCGGCCCCGACCGGCGGCACCATGCTGCTTTCGGGTATCATGCTGAAAATGGGTATTTACGGCCTCATCCGCTGGATGGTGCCGCTGGCTCCGGAAGCCATGCACACGATGGCGCCTGTATTTATCCTGCTGGCAGTGATCGGCATCGTTTACGCAAGTATCATTGCGGTTAAACAAAGCGATCTGAAACGGCTGATTGCGTATTCCTCCATCGCCCACGTCGGCCTCATCGCGGCGGGTGCGATGGCCTGGAATAAAGCGGGCATGCAGGGCAGCCTGATCCAGATGCTGAATCACGGGATCAACGTCGTGGGGCTGTTTTTTATCGCCGACCTGATCGAGCGGCGCCTGGGCACCCGAACGCTGGCAGACATGGGTGGCATCGCCAAATCGGCTCCGAAATTTGCCACCTTGTTTATGATCATTATGCTCGGCTCGGTGGCCGTGCCGCTCACGAATGGTTTTCCCGGAGAATTTCTGCTGCTGAACGGCGTCTGGAATTACAATATGTGGCTGGGCATCGTTTCCGGTCTGACCATCATTTTTGGCGCAGTTTACATGCTTCGCGCCTACGGACTGGCGGTATTTGGCGAGGCAAACGAAGCCACGGCCCGTTTTGAGGACGTCAGTACACGGGAGTTCGTGGTGCTGGGCGTGATCGCTGCGTTGGTGATGGTACTGGGATTTTTTCCGGGTATGGTTTTGAACCTGACGGATGGCAGCGTGAACCGGATTTTGGGGGCGGTGCAGTTTTAAAAAAACTATAGATGGAATTTGATTTGAACGGCCACGAATTCATTACCCTGAACAACCTCTTAAAAGTATTAAACCTCGTCGGAACCGGCGGTGAAGCCAACATCCGGATCGAAATCGGCGAAGTAAAGGTAAATGGTGTGGTAGAGACCCAAAAACGCAAAAAACTGAGGCCCGGAGACGTGGTAAACTTTCAAACGGCCGTGATTACCATCAAGTAAATTGAACGAAACTTATCGCGGGTTCAAGGCCCGCGTCGCATTATGACAGCATTACTGATTCTTTTTGCCACCGCCATCGCGGTTCTTTTTGCAGGATTGACGAAAAACCGGCAATTTCTACAACCCATCGCACTGGCAGGAAGTCTTATGGCTTTGGGCGCCACTGCTTACGACCTGCTCGGCGGCAACCCGAATCCCTGGAACGATATGTATGCCAGCATGTTCCAGTTTACACCCTTTGCTCTTGCGTTTTCAGGCGTTACCCTGCTTTCCACCGTTTTGATCATCGGGTTGTCGGGTTGGGGGTTCCGGAACCTGAACGAGACCCTGGGCGATAACTACGGCCTGATCCTGTTCAGCCTTTGCGGGGCGTTGTGTATGTTTTCCTTTACCAACATGACGATGTTGTTCCTCGGCATCGAAATCCTCTCCATTCCGCTGTACGTACTGGCCGGCAGTCAGCGCGACAACCTGTCCGGCAACGAAGCGGCCCTCAAATATTTCCTGATGGGCGCTTTTGCCACAGGCATCCTGCTGTTCGGTATCGCCCTGGTCTACGGCGCCACAGCGAGTTTCGACCTGGAGACCATCGCCTCCGCCATCGGCGACGGGCGCCACTCTGCAGGCATGTTAAACGCTGGTATCTTGCTCATTATCATAGGTTTGAGTTTTAAAGTATCCGCCGTGCCGTTCCATTTCTGGGCCCCGGACGTGTATACAGGGAGCCCCAACCTCGTCACTGCTTTTATGGCTACGGTGGTAAAAACCGCCGGTTTTGCAGCATTTTACCGCTTGTTCTCGATCGGTTTTGCTCCGGCCGAGGATTTTTGGAGCCTTCCCATAACGGCGATCGCCGCCCTGACCATGACCGTCGCCAACGTGACGGCTATTTTCCAGACGGATTTTAAACGGATGATGGCTTATTCGTCCATCTCACACGCGGGATACCTGCTTCTGGCAGTGCTTGCGATCGGCACTACCGGAAGTGACCGGGCGCTGCTGTTTTATACCCTCACTTATTCCCTCGCAACCATTTGTGCCTTTGGCGCGTATATCGCCGTGTCGGAGCCGAACAACGACGGTTCGTTTTCCGCTTTCAATGGCCTGAGCAAAAAACAACCCCTGCTCGCCGCAGTACTGGCCATCGCGATGCTTTCACTGGCGGGTATTCCGCCTACAACAGGTTTTTTTGGTAAATATTTCCTGTTCACGGCTGCCTTTGCAAAATATCCCTGGCTGATCGTGCTGGCGGTGATCAATTCCGCCATTTCGATCTATTACTATTTCAAAATCATCATCGCGATGTATTTCACCCGTGAAGAAAATGATTATGTGGTCAGCATTCCTTCCGGCGTTCGCTGGGTGGTACTCGCCGGCTTGCTGTTGATCGCCTTGCTCACATTTATTCCGGGCAGCGTGTATGCCCTGATCTGAACAGTTCGTTTATAAAAAATAAGGTGGGCGGCAGCGATGTCGCCTTTTTTTTGCGACTTTATACCTATCCGAGTCTGATTCAGACAAAAAAGAAACGAACCATGAAATCACATCCATACCTGACCCCGCTTTTTTGGGCGCCTGTTTTAATACTCGTTGCCTGCAATCAACCCACACAACCGGCCGGCAGCAGCACCACCGTCGAAAACCCGGATAAAATCAAACCCGAAGTAATCCTGTACGTTACCGGCGTCGACAAACTCAACCTGCGCGAATTGCCGTCAAAAGACGGTAAAATCATTACGCAACTGGCCGAAGGTATGTTTGTAACAGGCACGGGGGAAAAATCGCCGAATAAGGAAGAAGCGACCCTGCGCGGCATTCCCTACAACGAACCTTATATCCGGGTGTCTGCTCCGGGGGCCGGGCAAGCGGCGGGCTGGGCTTACGGCGGCGCATTGATACCTGTTTACGCCGGTTCAATCGCGGGTATTCCGGACACTGGCCAACTTTTGCTTCTTACAAAATTTCTTAAACCGCTGAGTACCAAAAAATTAGATAGTGGAAAACAAGCCTGGGATTTTACGGAAAACACCTTCGGCAAAAGTTCCGGAACAACGGCTGACGCGGCCTTTATCCTGTTCGAACATTTTTTCCGCCGCCTCGAAGTGGAAGGTGAATTTTATACCCTGACCGAAAAAATATCCTGGACGGAAGACGACTACCGCGCCATTTCGGCGGGCCGGTTCGACATGACAAAAAATCCGGTCTCGCTCTTGTTGCAGGAAAACGGGTTTCGCCTGGAAGAAGGGGAAGGCATGGTATTCCCGGTCGTGGATTGGCGTAAACTGCAAACCTTTTTCGGCCCGAAGTCGACACCGGCCATGAAAGTGTACATCGACCAGGAAACGGCGGAACAAATGGAAAAACCCTGGGACGACGGAGGTATTATCATTTCCCTGGATAAACTGGCCGACCGGGCTGCCTTTTGGGAAAAATTCAACCTGGATCATCCGTATTTCCCGCTGGCTGCGGAAACAAAAGAATCGGAACGCTGGATGCGCCTGGTCCTCGTAACCGGCGCCGATAACACGCCGACCCACGACTACGAAACCCGGGCGATCACGGAGGATTATAAAAATGTATGGAACTACATTCTCCATAAATACCCGGGCACCGCGCTGGCAAAAACGGCCAAAGAAATCACCGATCTCTGCGCTGCAGAAGGCTGGAAACGTACAAAAAAGGTAGAGGAGTGGCAAATGAAGTATGCCGGGGCAAATTGAGGAGGGTCCCTGCATAGCGCAGTCGCCTCACTTAAGTCACACGCAAGAGCAATTCTCCAGCCGAACCTGTCTCACCCGGCAAACCCAAAATATGGGCCACCCGCCGGAAAATCGCCTCCGGCCCTGCCCCACCCTCGCGTATACATTTCAGGGAAAACGCCCCGGCTGATTTGGAAAGTTTTTCTCCCTGTTCATCGGTAATCAACGGGTGGTGTAAAAAATTGATTTTCAAAAACTTATCCTCACTCAAACAACCCGAAAGGAATTGCTGGGCCGCCGTGGATTCTTCCAGATCGGCCCCGCGAATAACATGGGTGATGCCAAAATGCAGGTCATCGGCAAGGCTGGTTACCTGGTAGGCTGGCAGCCCGTCGCGGCGGCGCACAACAAAATCGGGCAGGGAAAAACCGGGCGGTGTTTTGATCCGCCAGGCAACATCGGGGTCATCGAATCCGAGGCCTTGCTCGCGAAATTCGGGAGGATAACCGCCGCCGCAGGGTTCGAGGTCGCGGCGGGATTTGCGGCAGGCGAACAACAGGTTTTTCTCCCGAAGTTGCTCCAACACCTTGAAATACAGCGGTAAACGAAGGTGTTGCGACCAGTTTTTTTCAAAATCATCGCTGGATTCGGGGCCTTCGTCCCAATCCAGCCCCAGCCATTCAATCGAATCGAACACATCCTGTACGTACTCCGGGCGTTTTCGGCCGGCATCCAGGTCATCGATACGCAGCAACACGGAAGCGCCGCTGCGGCGGGCGGCGAGCCAGTTGAGGATAAAGTTCAGGGCATTGCCGGCGTGCAAAAAACCGGACGGGGTCGGAGCCAGACGCAGCCTGCTGCCGGCCGATACGGTCGCGGCAAATCCGGCGAACTGTTTACCGAATGGCGTCATCCCTCGGGTTGCTTTATTGCGTTTTTTTCTCGAATTGTTTGATGATTTCTTCCGGGGATAAGCCCAGGTATTTTAATGCGTTTTGTGCATCGTCGGCATAATCAGGGTCCTGAGGATACCGTTTTAAAAACTCCTCGTAGGTGGCCCTGGCTTTTTCCAGGTTTTTAAGGTCGTTTTCGTAAATAAAAGCCATCATAAACAGGGCGGTGGGCGCTTTCGGGTGCTGCGGCATTTTTTCGCCGACGTTGTAATACAACTGGATGGCCCTGTTCGAGTTGCCGATGGTTTTGGCCAGGCCCGCGGCTTTCAGGAGCAGGTCGACCGACTTGTCGGTGTTGGTGGACTGTACGAGGGAGGCATACGCTTCGGCAGTCAGGATAAATGCATCGGCTTTTGCCATATCGGTCACGACCGGGCTGCCCATTTCCTGGTCCAGCAGCAGCAGGCTGGAGTCGATCCACGCCGTGTTTTTTTCTAAGTAAGCGCGCATGAGGTCGATTTCATCGGGGTTTTTCTGCAATTCCGGCGAGGATTTGTAGATGTAGGAATTCCAGATGAGCGCCAAAAGCCCGATCGGTTCGGTCAACGCTTGGCCCTGTGCGTGTTTTTTTATCGCTTCGTCGATCCAGCGCACGGCAACAACCGCATCTTTTTGGTTGATATATTTGATTTCCGCCGCCCGGACGAGGTAGCGAAAGTTGTCGGCGTGTTGGTCCGGGTTTTCTTTTACCGCCTCCCGGTACAATCGAATCAGTGAATCGGCTTTGCCGCCGGTATAGGATTGTGCAAGTGATTGCTCCAAATCGGTAATCTGCGAACTCAGGTTTTTATTGCGGCAAGCGGCAACAACGAGGGCGAGAAAAAGAAGGTAAAATGAAATTTTTCTCATAAGTAACAAGATTGTAATGTTTTGATTTTCAACAATCAGTATTCAAACTTACCAAAGGGGCTTTTCACCGTCACTTTTTCACCTTCCGCGCTGCGCACCTTCCCGATCACCCGGGCTTCGATGCCGTATTTCCCGGCAACAGCCATCACCGTGTCGGCGTGGCGGGCTGAAAGGTAAATTTCCATCCGGTGCCCCATGTTGAATACCTGGTACATTTCACGCCAGGACGTCTGGCTGCTTTCCTGTATCAGGCGAAACAACGGCGGCAATTCAAAAAGGTTGTCCTTGATGATATGAACGTCCTTGACAAATTTCAAAACCTTGGTCTGGCCGCCACCTGTGACGTGGATGAGTCCGTGTATTTTTTTGCGATGTTCGTGCAGAATCTCCCGCAGCACCGGCAAATAAGTACGCGTCGGCGAGAGCATCAGTTTACCAACCGTGATGTCGCGGTTGCCGGTATTTACTTTGTCTGTCAGGTTTTTATTCCCGGTATACACCACTTCGGCCGGCAATTTCGGGTCAAAACTTTCAGGGTATTTCTCCGCGTACGACCTGGCTAATACGTCGTGCCGGGCTGCGGTGAGGCCATTGCTGCCCATGCCCCCGTTATAGTCGTCTTCATAAACGGATTGCCCGAAAGAGGCCAGTCCCACGATGACATCACCGGGGCGTATTTGATTAACCAGCACGTCGCTGCGTTTCATACGGGCGAACGCGGTAAAACCCACGTCGATCGTTCGGACAATATCCCCTACGTCGGCCGTTTCGCCGCCGGCGAGGTGAATATCCACCCCGTTCGCCTGCATTTTTTCCACAAAATCGGAGGTGCCGCGGATCACTGCGGCGATCACGTCGCCCGAAATCAGGGTTTTATTGCGGCCGATGGTGCTGCTGAGCAAAATATTGTCCGTGCAACCCACACAGGCCATATCGTCGAGGTTCATCACGATGGCATCCTGAGCGACACCCGGCCATACGGACAAGTCGCCGGTTTCGCGCCAATAGAGGTAAGCCGGACTGGTTTTAGTGCCTGCCGTATCGGCGTGGAGCAAATTGCAGTGTTTGGCGCTGCCTGCGGCGAAATCGGGCAAAATTTTACAAAAAGCATTGGGATACAAACCTTTATCCAAATGCCGGATGGCAGCGTGAACTTCGTCTTTGGATGCGGAAACCCCGCGTTGATCGTATTTCATGGCAGTAGGCAGTGGCAGTAGGCAGTGGGCAGTAGCAGGGGCAGTGGGCAGTAGCAGTGGCAGTGGCAGTGGGCAATAACAGGGGGCAGTGCCCACTGCTACTGCCCACTGCCCCTGCCACTTTTCAATCTATTTTTCCCACGAACGATACTGGATGGTCCGGTCGTACACGTGGTAAAGAATTGCTTTATCAAGTTCCGTAAATGCCTGGTTGCGGCGGGCCATAACGATGGCTGCCGTGTCGCAGGCTTCGCCGAATTTATAGGTTCTGTATCCGCCGCCGTCGCCGCCCCAGGCAAAATCGGGGATAAAATTGCGCAAAAAACCGGCGCCGAACACATTGGCGAACACACCGACAACCGTGCCGGTGTTAAACATGGTGTTGATGCCACATTTAGCGTGGTCGCCCATGACGAGTCCGACAAACTGCTGGCCGGTTTTTTCAAAACGTCCCGAAACGTAGTCCCAGAGTTTTACCTCGCTGTAACTGTTCTTCAGGTTGGAGTTGTTGGTATCCGCCCCGATATTGCACCATTCGCCGAGTACGGCGTCGCCGAGGAACCCGTCGTGTGCCTTGTTAGAATTGGCGGTCAGAATGGAGCGGGTTACTTCGCCGCCGACCCGGCAACCGGGGCCGATGGTGGTGGGTCCGTAAATTTTGGCGCCCAGTTTCAGGATGGAATCCGATCCGACCGAAACAGGGCCGCGCAACATACAGCCTTCCATCAATTCGGTGTTTTTGCCGATATAAACGGGGCCACCCGTCACGTTCAGCATGCAGCACTCCATTTTGACGCCTTCTTCCAGAAAAACATTCGCGGCAGGGCCAATAATGGTGTTGGTAGCGGAAACGGGCTGGGATTTCCGGCCTTTGGTGATCAGTTCAAAATCGTCGGGAATGGCCTGTTTTCCCAGGAGTGTTAATTCCCAGAGGTGGTTGATCTGCACAATGGGAATGTTTTTGTCGAGATCGACACCTTGCAGGGAATGTACTTCTTCATCCTCAATGAGGTGTTCGAACTGCACCTCGTTGAGCCGGGCGGCCACCAGTTCGCCGTCGAGCAGCAAGGCTTCACTAAGCCCCAGTTCGGATATCCGCCTGCAAAGTTGTTCGTTGGGAAGAATACCCGCATTGATAATGATATTTTCCTCCTCGATACGAATGGGGAATTTTTCCTGCAGGTATTCCTGTGTGATATAGGAGGCGGTTCCTTTCAGGTAACGCTCCCATTTTTCGCGCAAAGTCAGGATGCCTACGCGTAATTCGCCCATGGGACGGGTCGCCGTCAGAGGTAGCAGGTGGTTGCGGGCATCGCTGTCGAATAGTATGATGTTCAGCATGTTGTCTTTGGCAGCCTGTTGTTTTCAAAGGCAAAATTGGGAAATAAAAAAGTCCCAACGCGCAGGACGCCATCGGGACTTTTCAAAAATCGCGCCGTGCGATCATTATTTCGAGAACTTCGCAAATTTCTTGTTAAATTTATCAATACGACCTGCGGTGTCGACGAATTTCATTTTTCCGGTGAAGAAGGGGTGGCTGTAGGCCGAGATCTCCATTTTTACGAGCGGGTATTCCTTGCCGTCTTCCCAGGTGACGGTCTCTTTCGAGTTCACGCAGGATTTGCCGAGGAACGAATCGTCCGTTGAGATGTCTTTGAATACCACGAAGCGATAGTTGGCCGGATGGATATCTTTTTTCATGACTGTATTTGACTGAAAATGTGTTGTAAACCTGTAAAATTCAAAATTCGAGGCGCAAAGGTAGAAACAGTATGTATGTTTTCAAAACATTTTTTAGAAAAGATGGTCACAAGGCCCCCGCTTTTTCCAACAAAAACCGGTGCAGCCGCCAAACCTGCGGAATCAGCATCTGTACGCCGTCGTTCACCACGATAAAATCCGCCAGTTTAACCTTGTCCGGCTCGGGCAACTGGCCGGCGATACGCGCCCGCACCTGCTCCTCCGTGAGTCCGTCGCGTTGCATCACCCGTCTGATGCGCAGGGATTCGGGCGCGGTGACCACGATCAGGAAGTCGAGAAACCGATGGCTCCCGCTTTCAACCATCAGGGCCGCCTCTTTCAGGGTGTAAGGGCAGCCCCGGGCGGCCTGTTCTTCGTGCCAGGCGCGGCTGTGTTGTTCCACGGCCGGGTGCACAAGTGCATTCAGAGCCGCCAATTTCTCCGGATCGGCAAAGGCAAGACGGGCGACATAGGTCCGGTCGTATACTCCTTCGGGAGAATACGCCGCCGGGCCGAAAATTTTTACGATTCCCGTTTTTAATTCCAGGTCGTTGCCGATCAGCCACCTGGCCCAGGTATCGGCGTCATAAACCGGCGCCCCCAGCGCCATGAACATACGACTGACTAAACTTTTGCCACTACCGATTCCGCCGGTAATACCTGCCCGGAGCGTTTGACGGAGGTTGTTCGTGACGGATGTTTCCTGCGGCATTTTTATAGTCAGATTTTCGGAAATACGGGCAGTTGTTTTAATGCGGTTTTAAAAAACGGCCACGTTGGCGGGGCGCTAAGTAAACGAATATCATCGGAAAAGGACGAGTCTTCATCCAAAAAGCGAAAAACCAGTTGGGGAGGCAGTTTTTTGAACAGGCCTGTAAAAAAATCGCATCCGCTCACCGTATTATCCCGCAACACCCGCAACATCACCGAATCATAAAACCGGTAGCGCCAGCCGGAGCGCAGGATACGTGGATCGGGTACACCCGTTTGTTCCCAGGCATCGGCAAAAGCGCGCAATTTGCGCTGCGTTCGTTTAAAAGCGTATCCGCTCGACGCCTTTACAAAACCACCCGCCGTGCCAATGTGGATCACCTTGCCTTCCCTTGCCGGGGTAAACGGGTAATCGGTCATCGGGATCACACCAAACTCGGATTCTTCCACGCGGAAGTCGGCGATGCCGAGGAAATGGCGAATATAATGCTCCAGTTCCCGGTCATATTCTTCTGCCGGGCAAAGTGCCGTCGAAAAAACCGTAAATTCCACCAGCGCCTTATGCTCCGAAAAAGGCAAAACATACACAAACCGGGTTTCCGCTTTCTGATCGGGGCGGTAATCCATAAAGGTCATACGTGCAGGGGCAAACACCGGGTCGGGTGTTTCGATCAGCCAGCCTTTAAAATGCTGCAACATCCGGGTAAAACCGGCGGTATCGGGCGGGTGCGCGTCACTGATCGTGGAAAACGGCGGGTGTGGGTACAGGGAACTTGTTTCCGGCAATACCGGTGTTTTGGTCAGGGCCGAGTTAAATATCCATTCGCCGGAGAACCCGCCCAACGCCGTGCGCACCGTTCCCGAATGTGCATCTATGCCGGTAATATCGGCCCGAAGCCTCGTAATATTCGGATACCGGGACAATTCCGACAAAGCCCAGCGGTAAAAATCAATACCCCGGATCATGTAATACCGGTAAGGCGCAATATTCAGCACTGATTCATAACCGGGGCCGTAAAACAGGCACCGGTCCCAGGATTGGAAAACCACCGGGGGGATCGGCTCTTCAGCCGTGGCCCAAAAACACCAGGTGCGATCGTTTTTGATTTTTTCGTCGCGGTCGAGCAGGAGTATTTTTTTATCGCGAAAAAAGGGCCTGCGCGCACATTCGAGTGCCAGGGTAAGGCCGGACATGCCGGTACCTGCAAAGATGATGTCGTGCTGCTGCATGTTGCGCCCTCTAACAAGAAAACCGGCCGTCGGGTTTTGCCGCTTATTTTTTCCGGCGCGCGGGTTTTAATTCTCCGCGGTGACAGGTAAACAATTTACCCCCGGTTTTTCACTCTTTAAACCTTCTATTTTGCGCAACGAGCGTCGTCACCACGACGGGCTATGTGTTTTTCCTTTTTAACGTCAGATGCCCATTCGCCGGTCACGTGGCAGTGATCACAACTGACGCCAAGTGCTTCACTCCATTTTTCCATCGCAAACACCAGATTTTCAGCAGGAAACGAACCCAACACCTTCAGGTTTTGGAATACGGAGTCCACCGTCACCTGTTCCCGGCCTTTGATCAGTTCGTACACCCGTGTTTGGGGGGGCCGCCAGTGGATCAAGCGGCGCCAGACCACGGAGCGCGCACGCCATGTGATTATTCCGAGACAAAGAATCAGGAAAGTTGTTTTTGTATTCATGGCTATGTGTTAGACAAATTCAGCGGCAAGTTAATCCCGCAAGACTTCCCGGTTGTGAAAATTATTCGATTTTTGTCCGCTACCTTTGTTCTTGTTCTTAAATGAATTTTTCATTACATATGTCCAAAAACGATCTCCTGCGCCTTTACTTCCGGGTTTCCATTCCCGTTTTTGCCACCATGCTGTGTATGGGTTGTATGCGCTCCACAACCCTGTCGGTGTTGCAGCCCGCGCAAATGAAAATCCCGGAACACATCGCAAAAGTGGCCGTAATTGACCGCAGCAAACCCTCGAACGGTTGGCTGAACACCCTGGAAGGCCTTTTTTCCGGAGAAGCCATTGGCCAGGACCGGCGCAGCCGGCAGGAAGCGGTGGCCGGACTGAATGACGCGCTCACCCGAACCCCTCGTTTTACCGTAGTCAGCACGGGCATCGAACTGGAGGGCAGTCAGGCCGGCGTCAACCTTCCGCCGGCGCTCGAGTGGAGCAGGATCGAACAAATTTGCGGCGATTACAGCGCCGACGCCGTAGCAGCCATCGAGTCGTTCGATTCGGACAACTCGATCAGCACCCGCCGCAACGACGACCGCAAAAAAGACAAAAACGGCAACTACTACACCGTCACCACCTACGATGCCCGGCAGCGAACCGGCGTACGGATCGGCTGGCGCCTCTACGACCCGAAAACCCGAACCATCCTTGACGAATATGTCACCGACGATTACCTCGAACGTACAGCCAGCGGCAAAACGGAGCAGGCGTCAAAAAGCAATTTGCCATCCCAGGTTTCGGTCACCCGCGACGTGGCATTCAACGTAGGTATCGAATACGGCTCCCGGATTGCCCCCGTTTATGTAAATATCAACCGGCAATACTACGGCAAGGCCAAAGGTTTTGAATCTCAAATGGAAAAAGCCGCGCGTTTTGCGCAAGGGCAGGATTGGGATCGCGCCGCCGACCTCTGGAAAACAATTGTGGAGCGTTCGGGCGAAAACCACAAAGCGGCAGGGCGTGCTGCCTACAACATGGCCGTTGCCGCAGAAGTAAAGGGCAACCTCGATATTGCGCTCGACTGGGCGCAAAAAGCATGGAACGATTATGGCAATAAAAAGGCGCGGAATTATATTAATATCCTCAAACAACGCCAAAACGACGCCGCCAGAATCGAGTACCAGATGCCGGGAAAGAGGGTTTAACGATGGATTTGTTGAATAAACACTGGCATTGCAGTGCCACTATCTTATTTATAATTGCATTGAAAGCATGGACCGTGCAGGAAGCCAAACATTTGAACAACTGAACAGCGCGTTGTCAGAAGACGTTGTCAAGCAGCGTTTTGTGCCTTTTTTGAAGGAATTTTACCGGAATCGCTACGAACCTGTGGCGGACTCCATCCAGGTGAATTTCGACAATGTGGGTACGGGCAGCTTAGTCGCCGATATTCAGATGACCTTCCGGAAAAACGACGGGTCTCCGTTCACCTGCACCTGCGAAGCCACTTCCCGCGATAAAGCCGGTGAGGTCAAATTTTCGCTCAACCTGGTTTATTTTCTTTGGGATTGTGCGGCTTTCGGCGCCTTGTGTACCGTTGCCGCCTATGTTTATTTTTACGCCACCCAGTTCAAGTGGTTGCTTGATCTTCATCCCACCGGCAATCTGGGTTTTATCCTGGGTGTGGCGATGATCGGTTTTTTCATGTGGTATTTTACCATGCAGGGCTGGCGGAAATACCGCTACATCTACGCAGTTGAACAATTCAAACGGTACCAGGCCGACGATCAATGGGTGGCCATTGCGGAAGACGTTTTTCCTTCGCCCAACGACCCCTACATGCTGGAGTTGAAGTCACAATGTGTCTATCAGGGTTTCGGCCTGGCAGTGGTGCCGGCAGAAGGCGCAGTACGAATTTTGAACGCCCCTTCCCGCATCGGAATTTTTGGAAAAGACCGCAAAATGGTCGACTTTGTTACCCGTACCCAATGGTACCAGATGGTTTCCCAAAACGTGGGAAATGTAAAAAGTCTCCTGCCACCGGATACCGTACAAGCTTATTTCAGCAAAATACTCCGGCCGGCGCAATACCTTGTTATTGAGCCGTTTAAAAAATATATTTGGGCAGTTTTGAGCAAACCCTTCGGCCAGACCGTTTCGGTTTACGGTCGCTTTATGAGCGGCCAGCAGATTCAGAAATGGATTTTTGTGCTCTCCATTTTATCCATCATCCCCTTGTGTTATAAAGTACTCACTTTTTCCCGTGAAAACATGGCGGATCTGGAAGCGCTGAGAAACTGGGAAAGCAAAATTAACCCGGAAGACCAGCCCGGCTACATTCCTTACGACGGCGAGCCGACAGGGGTGCCGAAACAATATCCCATTCCCAAAGATGCCCCCCGGCCCGAAATCGCTACCATCGACCTGAGTGGAAGCGGCGACGACGAAGAGGTGCCAACTATCAACCTTTCCGGGGACGAAGAGCCTGAAAAACCCGCCAAACCGGCGAAATCCGCCGTTAAACCCAAAACAGCCGCCCAGACCAACGACCCCTGCGCCGGAATCAGCGGTAAAAAAGGGTGGATCATCCAGGACAATGCCTTTACTTCAAAAGAAAACGCCGCAGCGCGGGTAAAAACACTCCAGGCAAAAGGAATCGCCGGCCAGGCGACACCCAGAAGTTGTTTCGAAACGGGTGGCAAAGGTTATATCGTCTGGCTCGGCGCCGTCCGGCCCACAGAAAGCGCCGCGCGGGAAACGGCCAACAGTCTTGAAAAAACGCTGCAACGCCTCGGTTTGCGCAAAGGCAAACTGCTGCTGCGCGCCCTGAAATAAGCGTTTCCAACGCCATTCCTTCCAGCAGTGATGTTTTTCCGCAAAAATTCCGCACCCGCCATCGTTACCGGTATTGCAGCTTTCGGGTTGCTCGCCGGTATTGTGATGTCCTGGCCTTTGTGGAATGCCGGAATGCGAAATACGTTTCCCTGCCTGCCCATCTGGGGAGGATACCTGTTGAAAAATCCGTTTACCGGGGTATGGCCCGCCGCATTTCTGGTGTTTTTTGCATTTTTGGTACTTGTCCGGCCGGCTTTTCACTGGTTGACCGGCGGATTATGTATCTGCCTGCTCCTGCTTTGTGGCATTGATCTCAACCGGCTTCAGCCCTGGGTCTGGTTTTATTTGCTGGTTTTTGCCGTCGTTATTTCCGGAAGAAAGGTGCCGGACTTCAACATTGCTGTGGCCTTGCGATGGTTGCTGGCGGCGGTTTATTTCTGGGGCGGCTTCAACAAACTCACCCCGTATTTTGCCGAAGACAATTTTCCCTGGTTCTGCGATGCGTTTTCCTGGTCAAAACCGGCCGGACAATTCCCCCAACTCGGCTATGCCGTTGCCCTGCTGGAGATGTTTTTTGCAGCAGGCTTGATTTGGAACAAACTGCGGCCGGTTTTTGGCTGGATAATCCCGGTTTTTCACGGAATAATTGTCCTTTTTCTTTGGAAACTCGGCTGGAACCTCGTCGTGATTCCCTGGAATGTTGCAATGGCGGCGATGGTGTGGGTACTCCGCCCCCCCAGGAGCGATCTGAAAACCGAACCCGGCCTTGCGCCCCGCAACACGGTTGCCATTCCGGCGGCAATAGCCTGGTTCACGCCGCTACTCCATTTTTTTTATCTTTGGCCGCATCCGCTTTCCTGGGAAATGTACACCAACACACAACCTGAGGCGACTTTTTATGTTGAAAGCGGCCGACTGAATTGTACACGCGACATGGATGACATGTGGTCTGCGCTGGCGTTTGACCACCATACCCGGTTGCTGCTCGACGACTGGGCGACGAAGGAACTGCATGTGCCGGTGTTTGCCACAGAAAACACCTTTCTCCGGGTGGGAAATTACCTCGATTGTCACGTTTGCCCGCCGGAGGACCGGGATAGTTCGAGCCTTTTTATCCTGAGGGTGGATCGTTGGGACAAATCTGCGGAACAAATGATGGAAATACCCGGCAAAAAACTGAATAACAGATAATTACCTGCAACAATACGGCTTAAAAAACCGGCAGATATTCAAAAAAAACATGAAAAAACCTTCCTTGCTCTGGCGGATAACACCTGCCGACGGCGGCCCTGCCTCCTACCTGTTCGGCACCATGCACGTACGTGATCTGCGCGCGTTCGGATGGTTAGACACGGCCCTGCAACATTTGGCGGAATGTGCCGTGTTTGCCACAGAATTTGATTTTGCGGAAACCGACGAAGCGGCCCTGGTACAGGCATTAAAACTGCCCGACGGCAAAACGCTGGAGGAATTTCTGAAACCCGGCGTTTGGAAAAACTTAGACTTTTATTGCCGGAAAAAACTCGGAATTCCTGCCGACCAGTTGCGCCACCAGCACCCGATGACCGTCACCACCGCCCTCATGACCGCCTTTCTGGCCGACGAGTCGGTGCACTCCTTAGACGAAACATTGTGGCATCAGGCACGGGAGATGGGCAAAACAACCACCGGTGTGGAAACCTTTGCCGACCAATTGGCGACCCTGCATAAAATACCCTTTGAACAACAAATAAAAAGCCTCGGATGGCTGCTGAAAAACTACGGGCGACAGCAGCGCCGCATGAAAAAAATGATGGCCTGGTATGCCGCCGGCAACATCGAACAACTCTGCAAAGCGGCTAAAAAAGATGCCAAAGGCATGCGCCGGATTCTTTTGTATGATCGCAATGCATTGATGACCAAACGTTTTAAAGAAATTGCGCGCGAAAACCCGCTGTTTTGTGCCGTTGGCGCCGGGCACCTTGCCGGGCAAAAAGGTATGTTAAGAATGTTGAAAAAAGCAGGGTTTAAGGTGAAGCCGGTCAAACGCTCCGCCCCGCCCGAAGGTTAGAACCGTGTAATAAAAATATGTCGGCATTTCCACACCTCAGCCTCTGCTATTTGCCGCCCGTTTCCTGGTGCGCTGTCGCCTGGAACAGCGATGTCGTGGTAATAGAAGCCCGGGAACACTATCAAAAGGGCTCGCTGCGCAACCGCTGCTACATCGCAGGGCCCAACGGAGTACAACGCCTGAGTATCCCGCTTGTAAAAGGCAAACACCAGCAGATGCCCATCCGGGAGGTGCGTATCGCCTATGACGAACCCTGGCAGCGCCTGCACTGGCGTTCGATCCGGACGGCTTACGGCAACGCGCCTTATTTTGAGCACTATGCTGATGACCTGTCGCCGTTTTATGAAAAACGTTTTGATTTTTTATTAGACTATAACATCGAACTGCTTAGCGTGGTCCTGCAAAAAAAACTCGGCTGGCCGGGTGAAATCCGCTTGTCGGAACGATTCCGGCCCCCGGATGTGTTTGAAAGCGATACATCCCGTCGTTACCCACAGGTATTCGAGGAAAAACACGGGTTTCTGCCCGATCTGTCCATACTGGACCTGTTGTTGTGTTGTGGGAAGGAGGGTGGCGGCGCGCTCGGCATATCTATTTGACAATCAATGATTAAATTAAATACCATGACTCAAAAAGAACTCAAAGAACAATACAAACAAATGAAGTTCAAAATGGGCGTCAGGTGCCAACGACAAAATCACGTCGATGGCAGAAAAAAACCCGGCGGGGCCGGGAACGCGAACGGGGGGGAGAGGAGGGGGGGGGGGCGCCCCGGGGAGCCCGGAAAGAGGGGGGGGGGGGGGGAAGGGGGTTGGGAATGTGGGGGGGGGGGGGGCCGGGGGGCGGAGACGGCGAGAAAAAAAAAAAAACGCCGGGGCGGGCCCCGGGGGGCCCCCGCCCCCCCCCCCGAAAAGGAGGGGGGGGGAGGAAAGTGGGGGGGGGGGGCCGGGAGCAAAACTGTTGGTTGTATCTTGAAGAATTACAACCTTTTGGCGATAAGGGATATAACAGGCCGCCCAAAAAGTCGGAATAACTTTTTCGTCGCCGTCAGGGGCAAACGACGATTTTGCGGTTCATAACCCGCCCCGTTTCGTCAAGAAGGATCAGAAAATAGGTCCCGTTACTTAAATCCTTGATTGTAAACCGGTTCTGATCTTTGGCGGCCCTGCTGAATACGATGTCACCGAGCATATTCGCCACACGCAATTCCCGAATCCGCAACGCCGGCTCCAGGTCGATGATAAACGAACCCGCCGAAGGATTCGGATAGATTCGTATCCCGGCCTCCTGTCCGGTTTCCGTGGTACCTACCGGAACAAGCACGGTTAATGGCTCGGGGGAAAAGGTCTGCGGCGCGCCCGTTGCATCGACCGCCCGGTAATAGGATACTTCCAGGCGCAGGGAATCGGTAGTGGCAATGTTGTTTTCTAATTGAAACCGGAGCAGGGCTATTTTCCCAAAACCCGCGGCATCGATATGATCGGTACGTGTTACAGCGCCGTAAACACCCCCGCCCGGCGCTTCTGTTTTTGACAACCGGAGGGTATTGACTCACCAGGTTTGTATTATAGTCGATATTAAACGCTATACCGTACAGATCGTCCACAGGCGCCGTAGAAGTGCCCAGCCACAATTCCACGTCCACCCAATCACCCGGCTGGTACGTACTGCTGTTTGTTACAAAAAAAATGGGTGGCGCATCCTGCCGGTCGTCGATGTCTGTCGGAGCAAAGGCATGCGTCGCGTTAAAATTCAGAAAAACAGCCAGGGTGTCGTCGCTGTTGATGGCGCCATCGCCGTTGCAATCCACGTGTTTGACGTCAAAAGTATTCGCCTGGGCGGCGCCCCAATCGTCAGCGGCATAAGCCTGCCAATCATTGCCGGCACTTGCTCTGGGAGTGCCGGTTTGGCCAAAAAACAGGCCGATCGGCAAAATATCGTTGTTGTTTGCCGTATGATCGACATCGGTATCACCGGGCCAGACGTCGCAGACCAGCTGATCCGCAACCACCACACTATCGGAGAGGTTGGCACATCCCGAAAAGTTAGAGACGTACACCCTGTAAACACCCACATTTTTGGCGGAATAAACGGAATCCGAAGCGCCGCTGATGGAACTCCCGTTGAACAGCCATTGGTACGTCAATCCGGGTAAACTGTTGGAAACGAATAAGATAAAATCTCCTGTGCAAAGACCCACCGCACCCGCGGGGGCAATTGTGGCGACCGGAGACGGGGTCACCAAAATGGTGATCGTATCATACAATTCACACCCGGCGGCATCCGAAGTCCTGAGGACATAGGATGTACTGACATTCGGTGTGGCAACCGGGTCGCCGATGGAGGAATTATCCAGGCCGTCGGATGGATACCACGTGTAGGAATACGTTGGAAGTCCCCCGGAAACGGATGCCGTAATCTGAACGGATTTACCTTCACAAACTATTGTGTCTGAAGGAGTAACAACCGCATAAAACGCCGGCAGAATGGTTCCGCTCATGGATGACGAAGCGCCGCCGCCGAATTCATTTGTGCCGTATACCTGAACGGTAAACGTAGTAGCCGTGTCCGCGAACTGCACCACGATGGAACTGGAATTGCTGTCCGACACAATAGTTGCGCCGGGTGAAAGTGTCCAGTGATAACCCGTTGCATTGATTACTGGAGCCAAAGCAAACACGGCGAAAGCGCCGTGGCAAATGATCGTATCGCCGGAAACCGGGCCGGCAGCGGCCGGCAACTGGCTGTATTTTGCAAAAAAGGCGTCCTCATATCCGACGGCGCTCAAATTAGTCGTACCGGCCCCCGGATCAAAATCAACATTGCTGCCCTTGAATATTCCGGACAACACGATATGCCCTGAGTCACTCACGATGATTTCCCGCGAATAATCCCCGTCATTGCCGCCGATTTTCTGCGCCCAGGTAAAGTTGCCGTCCGTATCGAATTTTGAAAAAAACACGTCATAACCACCGATGCTTTGTTTGTAGAAAGATCCCGGCCCCGGATCGAGGTCTACCAAACCTGCAAAATCGCCCGTCGCGTACACGTTGTTGAACTTGTCGGTTGCAATACCTGTGCCACTGTCGTTAAAATTGCCGCCCAAACCTTTAGCCCACTGGAAGGCGCCGTTTTTGTCATATTTGGCAAAAAAGGCGTCGACCGGCCCGAAAGAATTCAGGATATACTCGCCGGGGCCAGGGTCAAAGTCGACCGGTGCGCCGTAATTTCCACTGATGAATACATTATCCAAATTATCCAGTGCAAGGTCCCAGGAATAGTCTCCCGATTCTCCACCAATCCGGTTGGCCCACAGATAGTTGCCGTCGTTGTCGTATTTAGCCAAAAAAACATCCGTTTGACTCGAAGAGCCCAAAACGGTTAGATTGGCGATGCCGGGCCCGGGGTCGAAATCGGCGGTTTCCACAAATCGACCGGTCACATAAACTTCGCCTGAATAACTTATGAGGATACCTTCTCCATAATCCTGGCCCGTTCCGCCGATACTTTTTGCCCAAACGAATGCACCGTCGGTCGTGTATTTGGCAAAAAACAGGTCATATTGGCCGGCACTGGTCAGTTCTGCCACCCCCGGGCCGGGGTCAAAATCGGCAGTCTGGGCAAAATACCCGGCGATATAAATATTCCCCGACACGTCGAGCGCCATGCTAAAACCCGCATCTTCGTCAAATCCTCCGAAACCCTTGGCCCACAGGCAGTTACCGTCAGTGTCGTATTTAACCATGAACACATCCAACTGGCCGGCGGGATCAAGCGGCGGCACACCCGATCCGGGGTTAAAGCCGTAAAAAAAAGACCCGGTGATGTATACATTGCCGCCGGCATCCACGGCAACTTCGTATGCCACATCCGGGCCGCCGCCACCGATCGATTTGGCCCAGACTAATTTGCCGGCGGGGTCATATTTGGCTAAAAAAACGTCGATATAGGTAAACCCGATAATATCTAAGTTGAAGGTATTATCGCCCGGATCAAAATCTGCGATACCCCAAAACGAGCCGGTGATGTACAAATTTCCGGCTTTGTCAACCGCCATGCTGTTCCCGTCGTCTTCCTTAAGTGAACCTATGGGTACACTCCATTTGTATTCCTGTGCCAGGACGCAGGCGCCGCAAAAAAGTGAAAGGAAGATCGGGAGGAAAAGTTTCAGGTGCGTTTTCATTGGAGAGTGGGCTGGTTCGGAATGGTCATTTTGATATTTGCCGGTTTAAATACCGCCGGCAATCCGAGCGCAAAATAGCATTTTGAAGCAATACGGGCAAATTTCGGGCCTGTGAAACAGCCCGTCCTTCTTATCAATCGAGATAATGTCTATACATTTATGGGCAAAAATCACCGTATGAAAAACGCCTTACCCGTCCTGTTTCTGTTCCTCGCCTGCGCCCAACCCGATAACAAGGCTCCCAATCCCGCCCAAGTTCTGGCTTCGGGCACCTGGACCGATCTTTCCCACGCTTTTTCCGACGCTACCTTGTACTGGCCGAACAACAAGACCGGCTTTCATCTCGATACTTTGTTCAACGGCACCACGCCGGGCGGGTTTTATTACTCGTCCTACCAGTTTTGCGCACCCGAACACGGCGGCACCCACCTCGACGCGCCGATCCATTTCGCCGCCGGGCGCTGGACTTCCGATCAAATTCCGGTCGAACGTATGCAGGGTGAAGCCATCGTAATCGACGTATCCGAAAAAGCGTTGAAAAACCGGGATTATCTCGTCAGTCAGGAAGATTTTTCAACCTGGGAGGCCCAACACGGCAAAATCGCCGATGATATTATTGTATTGCTTCATACCGGCTACGGGCAGTTTTACCCGGACCGGCTGAAGTATTTCGGCACTGAACAGAAAGGCGAACAGGCGGTTGCGGAGTTACATTTCCCCGGCCTCGACCCTGCCGCGGCGGAATGGTTAGTGAAAAACAGAAAAATCAAAGCCATCGGGCTGGACACCCCGAGCATCGATTACGGCCAGTCGAAGGATTTTAAAAGCCACCAGGTATTGCTCGATAAAAACATCCTGGTTTTTGAAAATATAGCCCGGGTCGACCGACTTCCTGTAACGGGAAGTTATGTGGTAGCTTTGCCGATGAAGATCGAAGGCGGCAGCGGCGGGCCGTTGCGGATCGTAGCGTGGGTGGGAAAATAAACCATTAACCAACAACCAATCCGACGTTTGCTCCATGATTCTCAACCAACGCACCCAGGCCTTGCGCGCCCAGGTAGAAGACTTAGTGAAGGACCTGCAGAACCTGAGCCAGGAAATCGGCCATAAAGATTTGGCGGCTACGGTCGGCGAGTTGCGCAACCGCATGAACGAGCCGTATATGTTCGTCATCGTCGGGGAAGTAAAAGCCGGCAAAAGCAGTTTTGTCAACGCCCTGCTCGACGCCGGGCGCGACATCTGCGCCGTGGCGCCGCAACCCATGACGGATACCATTCAGCAGATATTATACGCTGATAAAGAGGAAATTATCGTCGTAAATCCCTACCTGAAAAAGATCATGCTGCCCGTGGATATCCTGCGCGATATCGCCATTGTGGATACGCCCGGCACCAACAGCATCGTGGAAAAACACCAGGAGATCACAGAGCGGTTTATTCCCGCCAGCGACCTCGTCATTTTTGTATTTGAAGCCAAAAACCCGTACCGTCAGTCGGCCTGGGACTTTTTCGATTTTATCCACCGGGACTGGCACAAAAAGATCATTTTTGTGCTTCAACAAAAGGACCTGCTGCCGCCGGAAGACCTCTCCGTCAATGAACGCGGCCTCTTCGACTACGCCTTCAAAAAGGGTCTCGCCGAGCCGGCTATTTTTGCGACCAGCGCCAAAGCGGAACTGGACGGCCAATACGATCAAAGCGGCTTTTCACAGGTGCGCGACTACATCCGCACACACGTGACGGGCGGGCGCGGCGCCACGCTGAAACTCAAAAATAACTTAGACACCTCGCGCAACATCCTCCAACGGGTCCGCACCGATCTCGATACCCGCGCCGAACAATTTAAAGCCGACACCACCTTTCGCGACGATATTTATCAAACACTTGATAATCAGGAGAAAAAATCGAATCACCACGTCCGTTTGCTCATTGAAAACCTGCTCAACGGCTACGACCGAATCACAAAAAACATCGGCGACGAACTCACCGACGGCTTGTCTTTCCCTTCGATGTTGCTCCGTTCCGTCAAAGGTATTTTCCGCAAACAATCGTCTATCAAGGACTGGCTCGACGAACTCACGAAAAAACTCGAACTCAGCCTCAACGGCGAACTGAAGATCAAACTCAACGAAGGTGTGGTTGATCTGGCCGATTCGGTGCAACAAATGGCCAAAATGATCGACCTGAAAATCCGCGCCGGCAGCACCGTAGTGAAAAGCGACTCCTATATTTTTGAAGACATCGCCGGCAAACGCGCCACCGTTTTGAAAGAGTTGCAGGAAGCATTTGCACAATTTATGGCGCGTTCCGAAAACTTCAGTGACGCCCGGCTTTTCCCGGAAAATGCCTCCGTTTCGCCCAATATCGCCGCCGGCAGTGGCGCCGCCATTGTAGGGGTAATTCTCGCCACGGTTACCAAAATCACCGTGCTCGACGTCACGGGCGGCATGCTCACCGGCATCGGGTTGTTGTTTGCGGGAATCACCGCCGGCTTGCAACGCCGCAAGATCGTGAACGGTTATGAGGAAGAAATCGCCCGCGGCCGCGCGCGTATGGCCGAGGCATTGGATACCAAGTTGCACGGTTATGTGGGTACGATCAAGGGCCGTATCAAGGAAAATTTCTCGGAATTAGACGCTTTGCTGGAAAACGAAGAAACACAGATTGAACGGTTCGACGAGGCCTACGGCAAATTAAGCGTACGGTTGGAGGAAATCGACAACGGCCTTGAAATTTCATGAGGCCGTCTTACAGGTTTAATTTTTGACAGGATAGACATGATTTACAGGATTATTTGCCTGTTTTTGAAAAAAATATCCTGTAAATCATGTCTATCCTGTCAAATAATAACCTACTCGTGATGTAGATTCACGGAAAGACGATCAACCGGTACCGGTTCACCAATGATATCGATAATTACGTGTCATGCTGAGGCGCAGCCGAAGCACCCGGTGGCCGAAGGCCGCAGCTTTCCTGCTCCTGCTGATAGCAAATATATTATATTCGGGTGCTTCGGCTGCGCCTCAGCATGAAACGCGTATACCAGTTTGTTTCGTGAACCGGTAGAGGTTGGCGTCACCGGAGGCGCAGCCGCTCCCGCAACATCGACGTAAACTTCGGATGTCCGAACCCCACAGGGTCCACCCGGCCCATGCGGGCAGCCGAGCAGGCATCTTTGGTGAGGTAAATTTTCCCGTCCAGCGACCAGACCAGGTCATCCAGTTTTTTTACCAGGTCAAAAATGCTCCGCGTACGTGGAAAGTCGAGCGCTAAGGAGTAGCCGCGTATCGGGAAAGAATGCACCGCTTCCGGCGGCCGTTCCCCGTGGCGTTTCAACACGGTCAGGAACGGCGTTTCCGGGCTTTTCCGAATGATTTCCAATACCCGGCGAATCCCGTCGAATGCGTTTTCCTCCGGCAGGCAAAACTGATATTGAATAAATCCGCGTTTGCCGTAAAGCCGGTTCCAGTTTTGTACCCGGTCGAGCGGATAAAAATAGGTGTCGAGATCGACAAGTTGTTCGCCGTGTTTTGCTTTGGAAAAAATAATCCGGTTGTGCAGGCCGATGGAAAGGGGATTTAAAATCCAGGAAGGAGCAAAAAAGGACACGTTGCGCGTTTTTTTCTGCGGAAAAATAAGTGATCCGGCAAGTTCGGGCGACGCGTGATCCGCAAAAAATACCACACCGCGGCCTTTTTTATCCGTCCCGTCCACCCAGCCGGCGGCGTATGGCCACTGGCGCATCTCGTCAAAAGACCGGAACAAAACCTCCAGGTCAGGCGCCTTCACAGCGGTCTGGCGCATATTTACTCCCGATATTTTCATGAGTTGAAACTGCGCGGAAAGGATAATGCCCGTCCAGCCCATGCCGCCGCAAGTCTGCCAGAACAAGGTCGGATTTTCCGTACGCGAACAAGTTGTTATTTCGCCGTCAGCAGTCATTAACTCGAAGGAAATCAGCCAGTTGGAAAAACAGCCTTTGGACGGGTGATTTTTTCCGTGCACATCGCTGGCGACCGCGCCGCCGACGGTGATGGATTTGATGCCCGGCGTCACGTGAAAAAACCAGCCGGCCGGCACAATTAGCGGCAACAGGTCGGACAAAAGCACCCCTGCTTCACAACCGATGATGCCCGAATCCGGGTCAAATTGGATGATCTTGTTCAGTTCAAGCGTGCTGAGCAGGTGGGGAGCCAGGGCGGCATCCCCGTAGCAGCGGCCGTTGCCACGTGCGATCAATCGTTCGTGGGAAAGTATGTAGGCGCGGATGTCTTCCCGGCTCAGCGGAGAAGCCACTTCAGCCTCGATGACCGGGTAATTCGCCCAGTCGGCAACGGTGCGGGTCTCAATGTTCATTTTTCCACTTCGGTGTAATGTTTGGATCAGGGGGTGGTTTTAACCCGGAGCAAATCCGGTGCAGGAGAAAGGTGTCGGCCGGGGCGAAAAAATTCGCCCGGTTCTGGGAAGAATGTACCACGTACATGGGCAATCCGCCAAAATGACGGGGGGCCATTTCTTCCGGCACATCGGGTGGTTTTACGTAAAAAACCCTGAGTATCAGCGAGTCGTTGGCAAAATGAAGTTTGATTTCCGTGGCAATGGTTTCCCGCGCGCGGCTTTCGTCGAAGTTGTCGGCAAAGGGGCTGCCGTTCAAACGGCTGAAAAGCGCCAGCCAGTTTTGCACCGTATCGTCGGCGATGTACGCCGGCGCTCCGCCCAAAGGTTCCCATTGCCCGGTAGAGTCATTTTTACAGATGGGATATTGCACGTGGAGCCCGTTTTCCCACCAGTTAAGTATGATTTTATTTACCGACGCGGGGTCAAAAACCGCCATATCTTTTTCGCGAAAATCATTCAGGTTTTTGGAAAAAATGCCGCGCAGGTGGTTTTGCACTAAGTAAATCCCTTCATGCCGGTTGAGGCGAATGAAGGTGGCCGCCCGGCCGTTTTCCAAAACTTCACTTCCGATATCAAACTGCTCCACAACTTTATTTCCCTGAAAAACAACCACTTGTATAACCGACTCCGGATTAAAACCTAAACTGTCCGGTCGGTCCGTTTTTACGATCCGCAGCGAACGGATCGCGGAAAGTGCTTCCAGCATGGGCTCCATGTATTCGTGTTGAACACCCGCAGACCGGATTTCCTGGGCCGCCACCCAGCCCGCTTCCGTACGTTCGATCATAAGTTCGGGGCTGGCGGGACGGAAAATGGAAATTTGCGTCGCTGCCGCCGTATCCACCTCAATCAGGTCGGTTTGGAAAAACAGGGCCCTGCGCCAGGGCGCCTGCCGGATCAGCAGCCCGACAATCAGGGTTGCAAAAAATAGGAATACCAGGTGTTTGTTCTTCATCTCCCGCTGTTTTTGGCGGGGTGAAATTAGCAGGATTTGCAGGCAAAAAAGTAATTTTCACTCGCCGGACCGCTATTGTTTTACCACAAAAACACCCGGGCCGTTAAACGGATGGAATTGGTTTCAAACGCCGCCCCATAAGCGCCTGCGGGCAGGTCGCCGACGGGTAAAACTAATTGATTTTCAGTCATTTGGCAGATACGTTCCAGCACAGTTTCACCCAGCGTGTTTGTCAACCTGAACACCCCTGTCCCTGAAAAACCGGTCGGCAGAGTCACCGTCAGCCGGTCGTTTGCGGGATTGGGGAATAGTTGAAGTGTTCCTTCCGTCGTTTCACCCGCGCCCGTGTTTATGATGTGAATGATCTGCTGCGTCGTGTTGCTGCACCCAAAAGCCGTCGACAGCGTAAGCCGCACGGTATAGGTGCCCGTTCCCGGGAATACGTGTTGTGGCGCAGGGTCGGAGGATGTGGTCCCGTCGTCGAAATCCCAGGTATACGTGTAGGTTCCGCCGGTAGTTGCGGCCGCAAATTGCCAGGCCAAACCGGACAACGCATCGGCGGAAAACCCGGCGTCGATCACGGGTAAATACCCGTTGAAGGTAAAATCCATCCAGTCGAGGCGATTTTCTATCCAGTTTTTCATCTTTTGCACTTCGCCGGCGTAAGTATTGGGCAGAGGGCCGGGGTTGGGCCACACATACACGCCGAGAATGGGCCATAACTGGAAATTGCGCTCCTGTGATTCCTGTAGCACGTTTGCCATGGAATCGATCGCTCCAAAAATGCTGTCCGTACTCAGGGTCGTTGCCCGCAGCGATTGCCAGCGGCAGGCCAGATTTTGGGTAAAGAGGTCGTCTTGCAACAGGCGTTCCCACCAGAACGGCACTCCCGCATCGGGGCAAACGTAGTTGATGTCGAACGCCCAGCCGGATGCCAGCCAGTTGTCGCAATAATCGGCATTATACCAGGCGAGGTCAAAATCCCACAAGGGCCCCATGCTGATTCTCCCACCCTGGTCGTCGCGGTTTTTGTGGAAATAAGTGCTGAGCCGGTAGCCGTCTACATTTTTACTTAACTCATTGATATAGAGGAAATCAAGAAAAGATTTTTCATCACCGAAATGCCGCCACCCACTGTCCGGGTTCTGAAAATCCGGAGACTTCAACGCCACTTCAAAACTGTCCACGTAGCGCCGGATGTAGTCCGCCTGGGCCGGGTGCATTTCATCCCATTTGGGGTATTCGTGTTGAAAATAGGTGTAGATATTCGGGCTGTTGGGTTGTGAATACGGGGAATTCCAGCCGGGAGAAGTATTCCAGTCGATTTTTACGATGTAACCGCCGGTCAGCCCGACACCGGTGGTATCCATTTCGGAAAGTTTGGCGATATCCACCCGGTTTTTGCCACGTTTGATTTTTTCCGTAAGGATATAAATACCCTGGTAGGTGTTGTCCACAAATACTTCGCAGAACCGCGTCCGGCTGGCGTATTGGCCTATGCGCCGGGACAAGTCAAACGCCAACGCGTTGCGCATCAGGGTTTTATCCGAAAAATTGGCACTTAACACATAATCGCTCGTTTCCGGAAGTCCGAGCAGCGAGACGTCGAGGTCTTTTCCCGACGTATCGCGGGTTTCGAACCGGAATGACTTTTTGGGAAACCCCTGCGAACTGTTCCCGTGCAGTTCGATCCCGATCGGCCCGGAAAAGGCGGCAGTGTCCTGGTTCGGGTAATTGCGCTGCCCCGGGCCGTTGTCGATGATCTCCATCAACGCGTCCGTTTTGGGTTCGTTCGGAATGGGCTGACCGCCGGTACTGATCTTTACGATGGGAAGATCGCTCGATGAAAAAGGAAAGGGCTGGCTGGGCTGTGCGCCGAACGTGATGCTCCAGTCGTACAGTCCGCCGGCGTCGGCAAATGCATAAGTGTCGAGAATGAGCAATTGCCAGGTGCCGTTGGGATTTTGACCGTTGTTGAGCGCCCCCATATCGCCGAGCGGCCGGAAAGTGCCGGTAAACGGGTACGGCGCCTGGTAAATGGATGTGGCCGCATTCCCGTTCAGGCAGGTATTTTCAAAACCGTCCATATCCCCGCCGATTCCCGAAAAAAGCGGGATAACGGTGCCGTCGGGCGAACGCAGGCTGACCGACAGGTCCGAATTCCAGGTATGATACATGTTAAAACAGACACTTTCCAGGCCAAAACCCTGGGTATCGATCGCAGGTGGCAGACCGCTCACGGGCAGGTCAAAAACAATAAAAGTGCCGTCGTCGGGAATAGGGCCGCCCGTTGCGGAAAAGGTTTGTGCGGGTAAAACGGCGGGAAGTGAAACAAAGAAAACGAAAAAAAGGAACCGAAGCATAACCAGGATTTTGGGCAAATGTATACATGTAACCGGCTTGGCTGTCTGGCATCTGGCGCTCCGTTTTTCAAATCTTTACAATAATGGCGAAAACAGGCGGGCAATTTTTTCGGCCAGCACTTCCCGTTTTCCACGTTGCCGCCACATCTGCCCGGTGATCAGTTTGCTGTCGTCGAGGTCTTGCAAAAAGGATTGGGCGAGTTGTGCGCAAAATTCCTTGCCGTAAATGACGGCGTTGATTTCAAAATTCAGGTCAAAACTGCGGTGGTCCATATTAGCGGAACCCACAAAACTGAGGTAATCATCCACTACCAGCGTTTTTGCATGAATGAACCCTTTTGATACCGGTAAACTTTACGCCACAATCGAGCAGTTCCTGAAAATAAGAACGTGATGCGGCGTTGGTAAAACCGGAATCCGATTTTCCGGGCACCAGCAGGCGCACGTCTTTACCCGTTAATGCCGCTTTGCGCAAGGCATCCGAGATGCTGGCGTTGGGGATGTAATAAGGTGAGGTCAGGTAAATTCGTTCACTTGCCCCTGCGATGGCCGTAAAAAAGCTGAGCATTGTGCCCGAGCGCAGGAAATCGGGGCCGCTGGTGACGACCTGCACCAGTTCGGTCATTCCGGCCGGCGGGGATTTGGAAGCGGGGAACAGCCGTGCATCGGGGTTGAGTTGCTGACGGGAGCAAAAATTCCAGTCTGCCAAAAAGGTGTATTGCAAACTCCATACTGCCGGGCCTTCGATTCGGACATGTACATCGCGCCAGTACATCTGCTTGTTTTTCAAGGTGTTGATGTAGCGATCCGACACATTGATGCCGCCTATATATCCCGTATGGCCGTCGATCACGATGATCTTCCGGTGATTGCGGTAATTGATCCGGCTGGCCAAAAAGGGCCAGTACACCCGGTAAAACGGGAATACCTCTACCCCACCCGCCTTAAACTCCTGTAAAAAGTTGTCGGTCAGACGCCTGCTGCCGAAATCGTCATAAATGAAACGAACCTTCACCCCTTCCCCGGCTTTGCGGATCAACACTTCTTTGATCTGGTTGCCGATGCCGTCATTTTCATAAATATAGTATTGAATATGAATGAATTGCCGGGCCGACTCCAGGTCTTTTAACACGGCGGGAAACTTTTCTTCCCCGTTGTTCAACAAGCTGACGTGGTTGTGGGAAAGTGGTTCCTGTGTTTCCCGCAGAATCAGTTCCGCGAGTTCCGTATGGCCCCCCAGTTGGGCGGCGTCGCGGGCGATCAATTGTTCCGTGGCGGTGACGAATTTTTGCCGGATATGTAGTAACAGTTGGTTCGTCGCCTTGAGTTTTTTGCTGTAAATCCGCCTTTTCCGGTAATTGACGCCCAACGTAAAATAAATAATACTGCCCACTACCGGCAAGGTAATCGCCAGCACGAGGCAACTCAGGGCTTTGGGAGAGTTGCCCAGATCAAGCAGAATTCGCACCGCCGTGAACAACATCAGGGCATAAAGCGCGATCACAATCCAGGTTTCAGTGTGCAATGGCGGGATGGTTTACGTGGTAACCGGCGGTGAATTTAATGCTTGTCCGCCACCCTGTGCAAAAAACCATATTTTTGGCGCTCGAATTTGCAAAGGAAAAAGAACAATCCACCCGAATCCGGGCTTCAGCGGACTTAATGACGAAATGACAAACACGACCATCCCCCCTTCTACAAAAATTACCATCACCGGTGATTTGGGCAGCGGCAAAAGCGCGGTCTCGAAAATACTTTGTGAACATACCGGTTTCGAATACATATCCACCGGGCGGATACAACGCCAACTGGCCCAGGAAATGGGCCTCGACACGCTTGAAATGAACCGCCGCGCCGATATTGACCCAAGCATCGATCAACGGATCGACGGTATTTTTATGGACCTCGGAAAAGACCCGAACGGGTACGTGGTGGACAGCCGTATGGCGTGGTTTTTCCTGCCCGGCTCGTTTAAAGTATTCCTGAAAACCGACGTTAAGGTGGCTGCCTGGCGTATTCTCAACGATCCACACCGGAAGAGCGAGGAATATGAAACCGAAGAAGAGGCCGTTCAGAAAATTTCGGCCAGAAAACAAAGTGAAAACGCGCGTTTTTTAGCAAAATACGGCGCCGATTGTGCGGAAATGGACAATTTTGACCTCGTCATCGACACGACACACCGCAAACCTGAAGAGGTGGCGGCGATTATTCTGAAGGGTGTACACGCCAAAATGCGGTCGGTTGCTTTTGCACGTTTTCATTAAAGGAGTTTTTTTCACAAAGACGGTCGCGCCAAACACCCGGCCTTACTGCTCCTGCGCCGCATCCTTCATCTCCGTTGCCAGTCCGGGTCCGAGGTAACGTTCGATCACGCCGTGCACCAAATAGATCACCGGCGTCATCAGCACCGCGACACAACCTTTGTACAGGTAATTGAGCACACAAATCGCCATCACCTGGCCGAACGGCAATTTTAATCCAATAAAAAGTGCGATAAAAACCACCACAAAACTGTCGACCAATTGGGAGACCATCGTGCTTCCGGTGGCGCGAAGCCACAGTTTTTTCTCGCCGGTGGCCGCTTTGATCTTGTGAAAAGTGACTACATCCACGATTTGAGAGACCAGAAACGCGATGAGCGACCCAACGATAATCCACATACTTTGTCCGAATACCACGTTGAAGGCCGTATTGTAGTCGCCCACCTGTTGTCGCATCGCTTCCTGTTGTGCAGCCGGCCAGTTCGGGTTGATGTGGGACGTGCGCCAAAAATCGGCCGGCTCCAATTTCATCGCCATGAACAACATGAAAAAACCGTAGGAGATCAGCCCGGCCGTGAGGTACGACAGCATTTTAACTCCCTTCCGGCCGTAGTATTCGTTGATGATATCGGTCATAATAAAGACCACCGGCCACAACAATACCCCGGCAGTAAGGGTGAAAGACAAGCCACTCTGGCCGAAAACCTTCCAGTTCACTTCCTGAAAACCAAAGGTTTTTTCCAGCGAAAACAGTTTGACACCCATATATTCGGCAACTAAGGCATTGGCTACAAAAAAACCGGCCAATACCATCCAGAGTCGGTTGGGTTTGGAAGAAAAAAATGCGCGCATAACAAATGGTGTTTTAGTGTTTGGGGTGTTTTAGTGTTTTAGTGTTTTGGTGTTTTGGTGTTTACTCATATCGATATTAAAAACAACCCTGGAATCAAAAAACTTCTATTTTCAACTATTTATGCCCAATTAGCCGCTTAATTTATTCACAAACCAATATTAAATACCAAAACACTTAAACACTAAAACACCTAAACACTCAGCACTATTTCTGCTCAAGATATGCCTTGACTACTGCCCGCGAATCTTTGGCGGCCTGCTCGTTGTAACGCGGGCTGCTGGGATTGGCAAAGGCGTGGTCGGCGTCGTAATGATGTACCGTAAGCGTTTTGCCGGCGGCTTTCATATTCGTCTCAAATTCGGTTACCACTTCCTGAGTGATCCATTTATCGTTGTTCGGGTGGATAAAAACCACGTCCGTTGAAAGGGTTTTTAGTTTTTCCACGTCTTTTTCGGGCATACCGTAATACATGACGCAGGCTTTTACTTTGTCCTTCAGCAGTAAAGTGCCTTGCAGCGACCAGCCGCCGCCGAAACACCAGCCCATGGTGCGGAAATCGGCTGCATCACCGGCATATTTAGCCGCTCCTTCGATGATGGAGGAAGCGCGTTTGGCGTCGCAGGCCTGCATGAGTTTACCCGCTTCTTCAGCGGTTGCGGCCACCTTTCCGTCGTACAAATCAACCGCAATGATGTTGAATCCCAGTTCGTGGTTCCATTTCACCGCCTCGTTTTTGACGTAGTCATTCAGGCCCCACCATTCGTGAAAAAGCAACACGTATTTATTGGTGGCATGGTGCGATTTTACCAGATAAGCCCGGCCATTGGCGCCTTCTGCCACCGGGAATTCGACCATAACCCCGCCGTGCAACAACGTGGTGGGCACAGGGGCGGGATGGGCGTCGCGAAAATCTTTGTCGTTACTGAACGAGGCGAATTGTGCCGTGGCTTCTTCCGGGTTGTGGCACATGACCATTTTGGTTTTCGTTTTCGCAGGAAAAAACCGCCGGATAGGAGCAGCAATAAAGAGAGTAAAAGGGTGCGCATGTGATCAGTTTTTTTGATAGTACGTTGAATATCAGTTAATAGTAGAAAGAACAGGCAGTAACTGCTTTTATGGTTTTATGCCGAAAAAACCAAGAATCGACTGGCCGATATCGGGTTTCGCCTTGGCGGATCTGGCCAGTTCCAGGTACTGGATCGCTACAGATTGTTCGTCGTCGAGGGCCAGGGCCGATTGGCAATAGGTGGCGGAGATATCGTATTGATTTGCTTCATAATACAACACACCCAATATGGCGTAGGGCTCGGCCATTGCGGGAGAAACCGCGATGGCCTGCTTCAGACTCGCTTCCGCCTGTACCGTTTGCCCCAGGGCTTTTTCACAACAGCCCTTAAAAAACCAGGCATAAGCGTTATCCGGAGCTTCCAGAATCACCTGGTTAAAATCACTTAAAGCAAGAGCGTAATTTTCCAGAAAATAGTGCGAAATACCCCGAAGGTTCCGGGTTTCCGGCTGTTGCTGATGAATGCTCAACGAGCGGTCAAAATGGGCAATGCAGGCAGCGTATTCGCCCTGGTTGTACAAATTCAAACCGTTGGTGCTTATGTATGTGGCATTTTCCGGCTCATACTGCAGGGCGATATTCAGGTCGGCTCTCGAACCGTCGTAGTCGTGCAGCCGCGCTTTGCACACACCGCGCAGGCCGAAAGCCTGTTCGGTATGCAGTTTTAATTTGATGCAGGCGTCGAGGTCGCGCACGGCGTTTTCAAATTGTTCCAGATTCATGTACACCAGCGCCCGGTTGAAACGCGCGGTGGTCATACCCGGATCGGTTTTGAGGGCTGCGTCGAAATCCTTCAGGGCCGGCGGATAGTTTTCCAGTGTTTCGAGATAAATCAGGCCACGGTTGTTGAACGCCGTGGCATTTTTGGGGTCGAGGCGCAGGGTTTCGTTGTAAAAATGCAACGCTTCGTCCGGCATGCCGAGTTCGCCGTACAACATGGCCTGCAAAAGTTTGGCCTCGGGCAGGGTCGGGTTGTTTTCGGAAGCGGATTTGAAATCGGCCAATGCACCGGTATAATCGCCCGATTCGTATTTTTTTTGCCCCGATTGCAGCAAGGGGTCGCCGGAAACCTTGTCCGAATCCTGCCCGGAAAGCCCCAGGTCCGTCAGGGCCACGCCGGCCGATGCCTGTTGATTAGATTGCCCCTGTATCTCCTTGATGGATTGTGTAATCAGGCGCAGGGTGCCGAAACATACGTTGCTGAAGGCGATGCCGTATTCCTTGTGATCGATCAGGTTCAGCCGCATTTTTTGCTCCCAGTGGTTGAGTTGCTGGGTAAGCGAAAGCGCCTCGTCCAGCAAATCGGAGGAACGATCTTCAAGGAACGTGGACAGCTGTTCCAAAGCCTGTTCTGCTTCGTTGTTTTGGACCAGCGTACGCAGCCCTTTTAATAAGTCATGCGGGTTTTCCATGAACGGATAAAATATTAGATTACAAAGTTACTCAACATAGAGCACCAATCCTTTCAAATAGGCGCCTTCCGGGTGAAAAAGGTTCACCGGATGGTCGGCGGCCTGCGTCAGGTGGTGTAACACACGAACCTGGCGCCCGGCCTCCAAAGCCCCCGCCACCACGGTGTTATAAAACAAGGTGCGGTCCACTACCTGCGAGCAGGAAAAAGTAAACAGGATACCGCCGGGCGCTACTTTTTCCAGGGCGGCGGCATTCAGCCGTTTGTAGCCCTGTACGGCATTGTGGCGTTTTTCCAGGCTTTTGGCAAATGCGGGCGGGTCAATTACCATTACCTCGTAGCGTTGTTCCGTGTTTTTCAAAAAATGCTGCACGTCATCGGTAAAACAGGTGTGGGCGCCCGGATAGGGTTCGTTCAGCGCCACATTTTCCGCCGTCAGTTCCATGGCTTTGGCGGAAACATCCACCGAATGCACCTGCGCGGCGCCCGCTTTCAGGGCATAACAGGAAAAACCGCCGGTATAACAAAAAGCATTCAGCACGGTTTTCCCGGCTGAAAACTCCGCCAAAAGCCGGCGGTTGTCGCGTTGATCAAGGAAAAAACCGGTTTTTTGCCCGGTCTCCCAATTGACCCTGAACCGCGCGCCGTTTTCCGAAATAATGCCTGAACCTTCCGGGGAAGTTTGTGCCGACCACATGTATCCATCCGCCTGATTATCAGCATATTTTGGCGGTAAAGATTCCCTGCTTTTGTCATACACGGCCTCCAGTTTTTCACCAAAAACCTCGCGCAGGGCGGTCGTCAGCAACGCGCGCTGACGGTGCATGCCGATGCTGTGACACTGAATTACAGCCGTGCTTCCGTAAATATCGACAATAAGCCCCGAAAGGCCGTCTCCCTCGCCGTGGATGAGGCGAAACGCGGATGGTGCGGAATGTGCATTACTGTCGTCGTGAGTGATCGCTACCGCCCTCACCTTCAACGCACTTTCCAAACGTCCCTTCCAGAACGAAATATGTTGCAAATCTGCCGGTTCAAAACTGAGGATGCGTACGGCAATACTTCCGTGGTGAAAATGCCCGATGGCCAGCAAATCGCCCCTCCGGTCGTACACACCCGCAATATCGCCGTCCGCCGGATTACCTTCCACACGCCCGATGGCGCCGGAAAAAACCCAGGGGTGAAACCGGCGCACCGGCTCTTCCTTGCCGGGTCTGAGAAAAACTTTTACCATTGTGTTGCCGAAGTTTGTCGAAATCAGGCTGCAAATTCGTCTTTTTACGGAATTTCGGGACAAAATCAATCTGCCATGTCCAAAATCACCACTTCCACCATTCCGGTTCTCCTGTTTTCCGTGCTTTTTTTCAGCAGCGCATGTGTAAGCCCCAAAAAAGCCGCCACCTCCCTGCAATTACCTCCCGGCTTTAAAAATGTACTCATCGGGGAAACCACTGATGAAAACCCGTACGGCCCCTGTGAACCAACGATTTGTGTCAATCCAAAAGACCCGCGACAGGTTGCTGCAGGAGCCATTATGCACAGTTATTACTGGAGCGCCGACGGCGGCCATACCTGGGAAAACAAGAAATTGACCTCTTCTTCCGGCGTGTTCGGCGACCCGGTCATCATCGCAGACTGGCTGGGCAATTTTTATTACGCCCACCTCAGCGACCCGGAGGGCCGTGCCTGGGGAAGTGAAAAACTGCTCGACCGGATCGTGATCCAAAAAAGCAGCGACGGCGGCAAAACCTATGACGACGGGTCCTGGTGCGGACTGCAACACCCTAAAGACCAGGATAAACACTGGCTTTGTGCAGACCCGCGAACGGGGCACCTGCTGTGCACCTGGACCGAATTTGACAAATACGACAGCAAAATGCCGGAAGACCGCAGCCGTATCCTGTTTTCCCAAAGCGCCGACGGCGGCAAAACCTGGTCGGAAGCATTGAAAATCAATCAGTTCGAAGGAGATTGCCTCGATGATGACAACACCACGGAAGGCGCCGTACCCGCATTCGGGCCGAATGGAGAAATATATGTGACCTGGGCCTGGGAAGACAAAATCTGGTTCGACCGATCCACCGACGGCGGCAAAACCTGGCTGGAAAAAGACATCACCGTGGCCAAACAACCCTGCGGCTGGTCCCTCAATATTCCCGGCATTCAACGCTGCAACGGTATGCCGGTGCTCGTTTGCGACTTGTCCAACGGTCCGCACCGGGGTACTTTATACGTCAACTGGGCCGACCAGCGCAAAGGCGCGCAAGATACCGATATCTGGGTGGCCAAAAGCACCGACGGAGGCAATACCTGGAGCAAACCCATTCGGGTAAACAACGACAGGCCCGGTAAACAGCAGTTTTTCACGTGGATGGCCGTCGATCAGGTCACCGGGTACCTGTACGCGGTGTTTTACGACCGGCGCGCTTATGACGACAACCGCACCGACGTCTATTTGGCGGTCAGTCGCGACGGCGGACAATCGTTTGCCAACCAGAAGATCAGCGAATCGCCGTTTGTCCCGAACAGCCTGGTTTTTTTTGGCGACTACAACCATATTTCCGCCCACGACGGTGTGGTTCGCCCCATCTGGACCCGCCTGGAAAAAAATGCCCTGAGTGTGTGGACGGCTATTCTGGACTTCAAATAAAAAGGGTTATCCCTTAAAAACCACGTCTAAGCTTTCGCAGATTTTGTTTGCCGCAAAATCCAGGTCTGTCAGTGTGTGAGCCGCTGAAATGAAGCCTACTTCGTAACCCGAGGGCCCGAAGTACACGCCTCGTTTCAGGCATTCTAAGTGCATTGTTTTAAAATATTTCATACCCGAGCCGTCGATCTCATCCGACCGGCGGATGCGTTGACGGGTAAATGTCGGCCAGAAAATGGAGCCAATGTGTGGGAAACTTACGTCGTAGTTCCGCTGTTCGCAAAACGCCTGCAAGTGGTCGGCGAAGGCCGCCGTTTTTGTTCCAGTTGGTCATAAAAGCCGGGGTGCAGGAGTTCGCAGAGTGTGGCGTAGCCGGCAGCCATCGCCACCGGGTTGGCGCTGAGTGTGCCCGCCTGGTATACCGGACCCACGGGAGCGACATTTTCCATGATCGCCCGGCTGGCGGCATAGGCGCCAACGGGCATACCGCCGCCGATAATTTTGCCAAACGTAATGATGTCCGGTTGAATGCCGTAATACCCCGCAGCGCCTTCAAAACCCACACGGAACCCGGAAATGACCTCGTCAAAAATAAGCAGCACCCCGTATTCCGTGCATTTCCGGCGCAGAAATTCGAGAAACGAGCGGTCCTGAAGCAGCAGGCCGTTGTTGGCCGGCACGGGTTCGACGATCACACAGGCTGTGTCGCCCGCATGCCGGCGCAAGGCAGCCTCCAGCGCTTCCGGGTCGGCCAGCGGCACTACAATTGTTTCATTGGCAAAGGATTCGGGTATTCCGGCCGAGGTGCTGATGCCGAAGGTTACCAGCCCGGAACCGGCTTTTACCAGCAGGGAATCCACGTGGCCGTGGTAACAACCTTCAAATTTGATGACTTTATTTTTACCGGTCACCCCGCGGGCCAGTCGCAGGGCACTCATCACCGCTTCCGTGCCACTGCTCACAAAACGGATCATTTCAATGTAGCGATGATGGTCGAGTATCAGTTTCCCGATCAGGTTGTCGTGTGGCGTAGGGGCGCCGAACGACATGCCCTTGGCCACGGTTTCCTGTACACGCCGCACTACGGCCGGCGGACAATGACCGAGAATAAGCGGCCCCCAGGAGCAACAAAAGTCTACAAATTTTTGATTATCAACGTCATACAGGTGACACCCTTCTGCTTTTTGGAAAAAAACCGGCGGGCCTTCCACACTTTTAAAGGCGCGTACCGGAGAATGAACACCTCCCGGAAAATACAATTTCGCTTCTTCAAAAAGTTCGCCGCTGCGGCTGCGGGTGAACGTGTCGGGGTTGGGATAGTTGAATGATTGCATGCCGCAAAAGTAAAATTCCGGGCGCAACCCGGATACAAATTCATACGTATTGGGAGAATCATCATCCGGGATGTTTGTGGATTAACAAGCCCGGAATTTGATGATGTTATCACAATGGCTCTTTTTTTTCTGCATATTAAACAAGCCAGCGATATTCGCGTCAAAGATTAAAACTCTTGAACATGTCTAAAATCTGTATCCCGGTATTATTCATTGCTGTTTTTACCTTCGGCGGGTCATTTGTACACGCACAAAACCTGCCGTCCCAGATGCGCTTATCTTCTGACGGGCGTATGCTGATAACAGGAGATCAGGCTCCCGACGGACTGTACGACTCCTCGATTATCCGAACCATCTATCTTGACTTCCCACAGTCCAACTACTGGCAATTGCTGACCAGTAACTACCAGTCCAAAACGGATATTCCCGCCAAAATGACCATTGACGGCGAAGTGTTTGACAGTGTCGGAGTGCGGTTTAAAGGCCAAACCTCCTACAACAACACCCAAAACTCCCAGAAAAAATCCTTTAACCTCACGATAGATTATGTGCATCCCGGCCGGGACCTGATGGGTTACCAGACCCTGAACCTCAATAACTGCTTTCAGGACCCGTCCTTTTTGCGCGAGGTGTTTTTCCAAAAACAAATTCGCCGGCATATCCCTTCCGCAAAGTCCAACTTTGTACAATTGTATATCAACGGGCAAAACTGGGGTCTTTATCCCAACGTCCAGCAACTGAACAAAGACTATCTGAAGGAGTGGTTTTTGAGCAATGACGGCATCAACTGGCGGGCCGACCGGCCGGACGGCACTATAGGCGGCGGACCCGGTGGCCCGGGTGGAGGCTGGGGCGACGGCACGGCCGCTATCAATTACCTGGGGGCGGATACCAGTTTGTATAAACCGTATTACACCTTGAAAAGCAGTGGATTAGATAATCCCTGGAGTTACCTCGTGGCTACCTGCAACGCCTTAAACAACACGGCGGCGTCAGAACTTCCCAATGTTTTGCCGCAGTTTCTTGATATTGACCGGACCTTATGGCACCTGGCTTCCGAGATTGCATTCACCGACGACGACAGTTACGTTTACAAAGGAAAAATGGACTACTATGTCTATTACGAACCCGAAACGGGTCGGATGACCCCGCTGGAATACGACGGAAACAGCGCTATGGAAACCAACCTCGCCACCTGGAGCCCGTTTTACAACGCCAACAAAGTAAATTACCCGCTTCTGAATAAAATCCTCGCCGTGCCGATCTGGCGCCAGCGCTACCTGGCGCACCTGCGCACGATCATCGCGGAAGAACTGAATCCGGCGGTTTGCCACCCCATGCTTGATCATTACAAAACCATGATTGATCCGCTGGTACAGGCCGATCCGAAAAAATTATACACCTACACCCAATTCACTACTGAGGTGACCACCCTGAAAAACTTTGTTACGAACCGCCGCAACAACCTGCTCGCCAATGCGGAAGTCAGCCAGGTTGCCCCTGCCCTTCAAAATGCTTCCTATAAAAACCCCGCAGGGCTTGAATGGACGCCGCCGTTGGCCAATGAAGAGGCCACGGTAACCGTGCAGGTGAGTTCAACCAACGGAATTTTTGGGGTTAACCTTTTTCATTCCACCGGCTTTGTCGGCAATTTCACCCCCGTTCAGATGTACGACGACGGCCAGCACGGCGACGGAGCAGCCGGCGACGGACTTTACGGGGCCAACATACCCATCCAACAGGCAGGTACCTGGGTTCGTTTTTACATGGAAGCCGTAGCGAACAATGCGGCTAAAAGTGTCTCTTATCTGCCCGTGGGCGCCGAACACGATGTATTTATTTACCAGGTTCAGCCCCAGTTGGCATCAGGTATACCCGTGGTAATCAATGAATTAATGGCTTCCAATACCAACACCGCTGCCGACGAAACAGGCAGTTACGAAGACTGGATTGAATTGTATAATAATGCCGACGAAGCATTCGACCTGAGCGGATTTTTTCTTACCGACAATCCGGCGGTACCGCACAAATGGGAAGTTCCGCAAAACACACTGATTCCCGCCAATGGATACCTGATCTTTTGGGCCGATGAAGACGGCAGCGACGGCCCGCTCCACTGTAGCTTCAAATTGTCCGGCGACGGCGAGACGCTTTACCTGTTGAATTCGGCGCTGGAACTGGTGGACTCCGTTTCTTTTGGCAAACAGGAAACCGACAAAGGCCTGGCCCGGGTCCCCAACGGCACCGGCAATTTTGTCATCCAGGCTCCAACCTTCAACGGCAATAACGGCGTCACCGGTGTGGCCGATGTGGCAAACGAACAACCCGCCCTGCACCTGTTTCCAAACCCGGCCGGGTCAACCGTGTTGGTAAAATCCGACCGGCTGCTGAGTGGTGTTCCACTCACGATACGCGATATTACCGGCCGCATTTCGGGGCAATGGACGCCAGTCGGCACAACCTTGTCCATTTCCGTACAAGATTGGCCGTCAGGTATTTATATGGTACAATACGGCCAAACTGCGCGCAAATTGGTTGTTCAGCGGTAACTCAGGAGAAAGTTTGACCCGTTTATTGGGCGTTTAAGTTATTCCGTCAAATGCAGTGAGGGTGTATCATATTTTAACCCTCACTACATTTGATAAATAACACAACTACACGGATAAGAGAATACCACTTCCCCTCGCTACCTTCGCCCTGCAAAAACTTACTAATCCATTGAATATCCCGCTCCCTTCATTTCGCTCGCTTTTTTACGTGCTTCCCCTGCTGATGCTGGGGTGTTGGTTTGGCCTGCGCAACCACGAAGATCCACTCTGGATCAAAGCGGGTGAATTGCTGCGCGAACGCCCCGTCATGATCGGCGAAGTGCCTGATTCCCTGCAAAAACTTTACTGCGAAATCCACCATCTGCCGTTTACCCCCGGCGACCGGACCGCTTTGAACCTGGTTTCGCAACCCTACCTGTCTAATATCGAGTGGATCAGTTTCCGGGATTTTTGCCGGGAAGCCCAACACCGCAACTTTTTGGTCGCTTCGGGAGTAACCGGCGTTGGAGCCACCAAACAAACCAAACACATGGCGCGGCTATTGGCCGGAAAACCCGAAAACCTGATGGAAATCGACTGTGCGCCGCAGTTTGACCTCGAATTTCACAAAAAATACATCGGTTACGAAAACGGCGACCGGTATGTGCCGGGAAAACTGCTTCAATTCTGGGAGCAGTGCCGCCGCTATCCGGAGCAGCGCTTTGTGGCCGTAGCGGATAATTTTGACAAGATCAACCCCGAAACATTTTTTGGCCCGGAGCTCTGGGAGTCGCTCAGCAGCCCGCGTGATACCGCCAGATTGGGCGGGGAAAAGGTGATCGTGCCGCCGAATTTTTATTTTTATTCCGTGACTCACCTCGGCCCCGGTTCGCTGATCGAGATGAACGAGGAACATTTTAAACGCCTCGGGCGGCAGTATATCATGGAACCCAATCCGCGCGAATTGCTCGCGTGGCTGCGGCAACAAGAGGAAAAATTGTCGACCGCTACTGCTCCGGAACCCAAAGATGCCAGCCGGCTGGCGGCGTTGAAGGATCAGGAACAAATGCAGCGTTTCCTTTTTTATTTCCTGAAAATGAATAAGTTCATCCGCGAAACCTATGCGGATGGATTCCAACTCGGGCAGGGAAGCAATGTGCGTTCTTTTTACCGGAGCCAGGATTTGTCCGATCTGAAACAGGTTTGGCTCAACCACATCAATGCGCTTCGCCCGCAACGTACGTTGACCGAAGCCGATTTTAAGTCGCTGGATTTTACCCTGAAAACTTCGGGGCTGGAACAGGGCTCCAATTTTTTGTCTCGGCAGATTCAGTTTCTGGAAGACACCGGGTACCTCGTGGAAATCACCATGGTGGCCACCACAGCGCTGCTCACAGCGCTGGCGGGCTGGTGGGTATTCCGCCGCCGGGAACAATTGATCCGGCATTACGGCGACCGGGCGCAGCAAGTATACTCGGGTTTTGAAAAACAATTGGTCAGCGCCGAAATCGCCGCCCGCCGGCTGGATGAAATTAAAAAGGAAGTGGACGACCTCGTGCTCCGGAGGCGGCTGGGTTATACGGAAGGCCTGTACTTCCTCGCTTTTATTGAAGACCGGGCCAAACGAATTGAATTCGCCCGCAACGTGAGTGAAAATTTCCTGGAATTGTTCAATGCCTTTATGGAAGACGATATATTGACCGAAAGCGAGTACCTGAAACTCAAGCAGTTTTTGCAGTCCATCCGGCACAAAATCCCGGCGGAGGTGTACGACCAGTTCCGCGAAAAAGTGGAGCAGGCCTACGCTTCCCACCACAGTTAGGTCCGGTTCTACTCCAGTTCGTGTATTTGACGAGCCAGCCAGCCGGCCAAAGCGGCTGCGCCGCGGTTGTTGAGGTGTGTGGCATCCATCCAGTTGGCCGGGTCTTTCACAATATGACCAGGCGGCAGCCATACCGGGCCGAGGTTTTGAAAATAGGATAAATGCTGTGGCGAAGTTTCAGGGGAACCGAACTCCGGGATATAAAGAAAGACCAGTTGCGCTCCCTTGTTGTGTATCAATTCCACTGTTTGTTCCAGGCAGCAGCGGGCAAACTCGTTTATTTCACCTTCCTGATCCCTTTTACGACTTTTTGCTTCTTTTTTTGCCTTGATCTCCGAAAGCAATGCGGGATCGGCTGTGCCTGCATCCGCGCCGTACCCGTACAAACTTGTATCGATGGCCAGCGTTGCGTTTTCGTCACCGGTCAGAAGTGATTGAGCGTATTCCACCCTGACCGCGGCGGCATTCCACCAGTCGCTGAATATCCGCCGGTGCGGGAAGGCCGCAGGCGCCCAGACGTCTTCTCCTTCTGCCAGGTAACCGAACATCGGATGGCTGCAGCAGTCTTCGGTTTCGCGCAATTCCCAGACCACAATTTCCGGCCGTTTGGTTTCCAGAAGTTCCTTTATCGCGAGGTACGGGAAGTTATTTCCAAAACGGCAGTAACCCATGTTTAATATCTGCCGGTTTTGGTCATAATAAATTGACAATGAATCTGCTATGGACTTTTCCCATACTGCGTGGATCGTCCGCGACGAACCCGAAAACGCTACGTCCACCGGCTCGGGGCGTATATACAGCCGGTTCCACAACCAGGCGCCGTGGGTATAGCAGTCTCCTTTTACAAAACGCCAGGCAAAACCCCGGTCCAGTGGTGACAATACCAGCAGGAACGGAACAGGCAGCAAAAAAAGGGCCGTACGGAGAATAAATTTTTTCACGGTCAAAACTGAAAATAAATAAAAACCGGCGCATCGTCAAAAGCGCCCAACAGCAGGATCGCCCCTGCAAGGATATAATAACTCAGCCACCTCGCCGCGAGCGGCAAACGGATGAAAAGTGTGTTGACATCGGAGTTGCGGGAAAACCATTCCAGCAACATAAAAACCAGGATAAATCCGCCGGTTGCCGCCGCTTTTTCCGGGGAAACGAACTGCCGGGTGATATCAGCCAGTCCGCCGGAGGGAAAATGGGCCATTTTGGACAACAATTCCCAGGCAGTATTCAGGTTTTTGGCGCGGAAAAATATCCAGCCGACACTCACCAGCAAAAACACCAGAATACCACGCGCCCAGGCGGCCAAAAGTGGTCTTTTTGAAGTCGTCGCTGCCACCAGTTGTTCGATACAAATGAGCGTGCCGTGCCAAAATCCCCAGAGGATAAAGGTCCAGTTAGCGCCATGCCACAGGCCTGATAAAGCAAACGTAACCAACAAGTTAAACATTTGCCTGGGCAAGCCGAGCCGGTTCCCACCCAGCGGAATATACACGTAATCGCGAAACCAGCCGGAGAGTGATATATGCCAGCGCTGCCAGAACTCCCGGATGGACGTGGAAAAATAGGGCGTGCGAAAATTTTGCATCAGGTCAAAGCCGAACAGCCGTGCAGCGCCCCTGGCGATATCAGAATAACCCGAAAAATCGCCGTAAATCTGCAAGGCAAAACAAACGGCCCCGAGTGCAACCGTCCAGCCGTTTTGCCCGGCAGGATGATCGAACACCTTTTCCACTACGGGAGCAAGATTGTCGGCCAAAACAATTTTTTTCAAATACCCCCAAAGCATCAGGCGGCACCCCGATACGGCCGTATCGTAATTGAACTGGCGCCGCACGGCAAATTGCGGGAGCAGGTGTTTTGCCCGTTCGATAGGGCCGGCGACCAACTGGGGAAAAAATGAAACAAAGGCCGCAAAAGCCCAATAGTCCCGCACCGCCGGAATCTGCCGCCGGTATACGTCGATGGTATAACTCAGGCTTTGAAACGTATAAAAACTGATCCCGACGGGTAAAATAACCTGTAAAGTAAAAGGTGACACCTTCCAGCCCAACGTATTGGCCAGCACGGAAAAACTGTCCGTAAAAAAATGGACGTATTTAAAAAAGCCCAGTAACCCGAGGTTCAGGGTCAGGCTGAGCAAAAGAATACGTTTTTTTCTGCGTTGCTCCTCCGTTCGTTCCAGCCACAAGCCGATACCGAAGTCTGCCGCCGTGCTCAGCATCAGCAGGCCCAGAAAACGCCAGTCCCACCAGCCGTAAAAAAAATAACTCGCCGCCAGCACAAACCTGTTTTGCCAATTCAGGCTGCCGCGTTGCAGCAGCCAGTAGACGGCAAAAACAATCGGAAGGAAAACCAGAAAAGCGGCGGAGTTGAACGTCATAAAATAAACCTACACTTTTTTCACAAACGGCGATTGTTTCACCCAGAAACGCCAGGGCCATTCGGCGCATTCGCCGGCGTAATCGACGCCGATCCGTTTTCCCGAAATAATATCTTCTTCCGGTAAAAGGCGCTCCGGTTCTTCTATCCATACCGGCGTTTCGGGGTCCGAAAAATGCAGGCCGTTCCACCGGGTGTCCAATCCCAATGCCCGGGAAAGTGCGCCGGGGCCGGTGGTCAGGGCCGCCGGCCGGCGTTTGGTCAAATCCGGCCACCCGCGCCGTTCCATCATAATTTGCACACCTTCAAGGGGTTCTATCGCCCGGATCAGAACCGCGTGGGCAATGTTTTCCGGACCGGTGACGACATTAAACAAGTGGTGAATCCCGTAACACAAATAAATATACGCCCTTCCACCCTCCCGAAACATCACTTCCGTGCGGGCAGTGCGGCGGTTATTCCAGGCGTGGCAGGCGCGATCGTCCGGGGCGCGGTAAGCCTCCGTTTCTGTGATACGTCCGGCCGTGCGCAAGCCGTCAAACTCCGTCACCAGCACCCGGCCGAGCAGATCACGCGCAATCTGCACCACATCCGCGCGGGTAAAAAAATCCGGCGGCAGTCGTTGGCCGGCTTGTATTTTTGAAGCCGCTAAAACATTATCGCTCATGAAAATTACGATACAGGAAGCATCTGACCTGCTTCGTGCCCGCGAAGGTAAAACCTTCCTCGAACTCTTCCGCCACGGCACCATGTCGCTGGAAATTTACCGGCCTGTCGGGCACGACCCGCAACAGCCTCACACACAGGATGAAATATATGTGGTGATCAGCGGAACCGGTATGTTCCGGAATGGAAACGATCAATACCCGTTCCAACCCGGCGATTTTTTATTTGTACCGGCAGGTACGGAACACCGCTTCACCGAATTTTCCGACGATTTTAAAACCTGGGTCATCTTTTACGGGCCGGAGGGCGGGGAAAGTAGCAGGGGGCAGTAGCAGGGTCATTGTACATTGTACATTGGTCATTGTACATTGGTCATTGGTCATTGTACATTGGTCATTGGTCATTGGTCATTGGTCATTGGTCATTGGTCATTGGTCATTGGTCATTGGTCATTGGTCATTGGTCATTGGTCATTGAAAATTAAACATTAGTAATTTTTTAAATTATTGATTTTTAATTTAAAAATGTACAATGACCAATGTACAATTTACAAGGTACAATGACTTGTGGGACGCCCTCCCGCTGCCCATTTTTATGCCGCCATCTGACGTGCAAGCGTGCGAATACGGTACCGGTACCAGGCTGCATAAGCGCCCATACGCATTTCATGGCGTCCGCCTGTGGAACGATCATCTGAAACAAAGCGGGCCAGGATGGACAAGGTGGCGGCTGTCGGGTTGACTTTGCCGGGGTTGCCGTGCAATGCGGCGGCGACGTAATTGCCCAGCGTTTTGTGGCTCAGCAATTCGCCGGTTTCTTCCTGGATGATCCAGCTCAGGGTGAGCGCTTTGCCGTGCGGGAGTTTGGACAGCTCTTCGCCGAAAGCCTTTTGATAGGTTTCACTGATAAGGTTACAAAAAACGGAGAACTCTTTTGCTTCCATCGGGATGTTTGGTTTGGTGGTTGAGATTTTACGGCGGCTGCTGATTAAAGGGAAATTCGGGGGCCCGGATGAATTCCAAAGCATTTCCAATGCATTTCCAATGGTATAGTCGCATAAGCCTGAAATTTGTGAATACTTTTTGACAACCTTTTTTAAAAAACCTTTAAAATTCTCAAAAAATCATGAAAAAACTTGTTGTTTTCTGCCTTTCGCTCTTTTCTCTTCTCCTTTTTTCGATACAAATAAATGGCCAGGGCGCCGGTACCAACCCGGAACTCGTCATGTATCGCTACAACAATTTCCCCGTAAAACCTTCGCCCGTACTGGATAAGGACCTGCTCGGAACCTTGAAATGGGAAGGCCTCACCGGGATCGGTGCAGACGGCATCCGCTCGGGCGCATCCATTCAATCGTATGTGACCGGCCCGGTCAGTTATGGCGTTTTGCCCGCTAACCTGGTGTTCCGCACCGGCGCCTTCGACCAGCACAACCGCATGGTTGTCACGGCTGACGGACTGGTCGGTATTGGTACCATGGACCCGCTCTACCACCTGCATGTGGTCGGGAACACACACACAACCGGCGATTTTTTCGGGCGTATTCACATGGACAACAACCCCGGCGACCCCGGCCCCGACACCTATCTCCAGGAGGCGTATTTTGAAAACAAATCCGGCGCCCAGTTGTCCGCTCCGGATCTGAGCCAGGGTGGCCTGCTGACCCTTGCCCCGACCTTCAACGGTGCCGGCACGAGAGACCACCAGATGTTTTTTAACAACGGCGGCATTTACCACCGCTGGGGTGATGCCAATGCGGGCGCCTGGGGCGGAGCCTGGCAAAAACTGCTGACCTCCGGCGATATCAGCGGAACCCCCAACCGCCTCGCAAAATTTACCGCCACCAGTGCTTTGGGTGACAGCCGTTTGTTTGACGACGGCACCCGGGTGGGGATCAACAATTTTGCACCCGTGTATGATCTCGACGTGACCGGAAACACCCGCGTTTCAGGCGATACATACGTAACCGGCAATCTGGGTGCAGGGACCACCACCCCCGCCTTCCGGCTCGACGTGCAGGGCGAATCCAATTTTTCCCAACGTATGAAAATCGGAGCGGGCAATTTTGCAAGCGGCTACCTGCTCAGCGTCGGCGGCGGAATCATGGCGGAAGAAGTGCGCGTGCAGATCCAGCCCTGGCCCGACTATGTATTCGAACAGGATTACCCGCTGATGCCACTCGTGGAAGTGGAAAAATACGTGCAGCTAAACAAACACCTGCCGGGTATCGCGACCGCAAAAGAAGTGCAGGAAACAGGCCTGGACCTCGGCCAATCACAAAAGGCGCAAATGGAGAAAATTGAAGAATTGTTCCTCCACATGATCAGCCTGGAAAAACGGGTCAACGAACTTGAAAAACAAAACTCAGCGCTGCAATCTGAAAATTCAGCGCTGAAAGCGACCAATGCAAAGCACTAACCATCAATCCTTTAAATTGACCTACGTATGAAAAACATACTCATCGGGCAAACGGGATTGAGTGTTTTGCTTGTATTCGCGCTCAGTCTCGCAGCCAACGCTCAAATGACGGAATTACAGAAAAGCAATCTGCGCGGACTTTCCGATCAATACAAAAAACAGGACATCGCCCGGCGCCTGGAAGTGGAAAACTATGCTTTCCGCTACAACCTGCCGCTGGAAATACGCGATACCGCCGGTCAGGTGATTGCCGTACTCGATCACATCGAACACGGCCAGCCGGTTTACATCGGCCCTGACAACGAGGTGTCGCAGGCCAGCGTTTCCGCCGACGCCGTTAAAACGGGCGGCGAATTGCGCCTCAACCTGACCGGCGCCGGCCAAACGCTCGGCATCTGGGAAGCGGGGGGTACCATACGCGCCACACACCAGGAATTCGGCGGCCGGGTAACCAACATTGACGGAACAGCCAGCAGCGATCACGCCACACACGTCGGCGGCACAATGATTGCCGCAGGTGTTGATCCCGCCGCGGAAGGGTTTTCCGAAACCGCCAATCTGCGCTGCTACGACGCCGCCGGCGACGCCGGAGAAATGGCTTCGGAAGCAGCCAATACACCCATCCGGGTATCCAACCATTCCTACGGCGCATTTGCCGGCTGGGATTTTGACAATTCTCCAATGGTCAATATGTGGCGCTGGTACGGCAATGATCCTGCCGTAACAGACTGGAAATTCGGGGCTTACGATTCAGACGCCCAGGCATTTGACAATGTCGCTTTTAACGCTCCGTTTTACCTGGTCGTCAAATCGGCAGGCAATGACCGCAACGACGCGGGCCCGGCGCCGGGTACCACCTATCTGCTGGGCTTCAGTGCCACCACAAGTACAACAGCCCGCAACCCGGACGGCGGCGCCAATGGTTTCGATTGTATTCCAACCGACGGCAACGCAAAAAACATCCTGACGGTGGGCGCTGCCAACCCCGTGGCGGGCGGCAACGGCTATACCGGACCCAATTCCGTTACCATCGCCGCATTTTCCGGTTGGGGCCCGACCGACGACGGGCGTGTCAAACCGGATGTAGTGGCCGACGGAGTTGGTTTGTATTCCTCTTCCAATGCTGCCGACGATGCCTACAACAACAAAAGCGGCACTTCGATGGCCGCTCCATCCACCTCGGGCAGCGTAGGGCTTTTACTCGAACACTGGCAAAACGTTTTGGGCGGTGTGCCTCGCTCGGCTACCATGAAAGCGCTGCTGATCAACGAAGCGGACGAGATTGGCCCCAACAACGGGCCGGATTACAGCTTCGGATGGGGCCAGATCAACGTATCGGACGCCGCACAGACCATCACAATCCACAACTATACCGGTTGTGAACACATTGTGGAAGGATCGGTAGCCGCCGGCGCCACGTTCACTTATCCCTTGCGGAACAGCGGCACTCAGCCGCTCAAGATCAGCCTTGTATGGACCGATCCCGCTTCCGGAACCGTGAATTCCGGGACGGTAAACCCCGCAGGAGCCAATTACCTGGTCAATGATCTCGATTTGCGGCTCGACGGGAGTTCCGGCACGTTTTTCCCCTGGGTGCTCGATCCGGCTAACCCGGCCAACGCTGCTGCTACCGGCAATAACAACCGCGATAACGTGGAACAGGTGCTGGTGCTCAATCCGGTTGCAGGCGACTATACCATCCGGGTGGTGGCTCCCGCCGCGCTGACTTCGGGCCCGCAACAGTTTTCGCTGATCATCAACGGCAACGACGCCACGGTGGATGACGCCACTTACAGCGCCCTCGTAATCAATGATGAACGCACCTATGCCGTTCGCCAGAACCTGAGCTTCGGGCCTGCGTACGTGGTGTCGCCTTCTGCGGATGTGAAGGGATATGCGGGCAATTCCATCCGCCTGGCACCCGGTTTTCATGCCCAATCCGGCAGCGATTTTCTCGCCCGGATACTGCCCGGCGGCGGATGTGGAATTTTCACAGGCGACCTCAAAGCAGACAACTATACCGCCTCCGCATTCGCCGACCTTTCGGCAAACCGGCAGGCAGGAAAATCTTCAGGAGCACAAAATGGCCGATCTGCCGTGGACGTATTTCAGGTGACGCCCAACCCGGTTTCGGATGAATTTTCCGTCCGGTTCAACGTGACCGAAACTGCACCCCTGAGTCTGCTGCTGGCCAATGCCCAGGGGCAAACCGTCCAGATACTCCGGCAAAACAAAACGTACACGGAAGGTGAATACACGGAAACGTTCCGCGTACAATCGCTTGCACCGGGCAGTTACTATTGCGTTTTCCAAACGGGAAGCCGCAGATTTGCACAAACGCTGGTGGTATTGCCTATCCATTTCCGGATACGTCCTTCGGTATTTGGCAAATTGCCGAGGAGGAGACTTTTTTTCGGGATGAACTGCCTTTGTCCGGTGAAGAAGAGGCCGAACTGGCAAAGCTGAAAAACATCCGCCGCCTCGAATGGCTCGCCAGCCGCTGGCTCCTGCACAAACTGACCGGTGTTCCGCAGCGCCTGCCGCTGGCCAAGGACGCTTTTTCAAAACCGTTTTTCCTCGACAAACCCGATCTTTATTGTTCCCTCAGCCATTCACACGGCATCGTGGGCGCTTTACTCGCCGGTTGTAATGTTGGATGTGATATCCAGGTGCTGGTGGATAAAATGCCGCGCCTGGCGCACAAATTTTTAAATTTCAGGGAAGATGCGTTCGTGCACACCCATGCTGCGACCGATCAGTTCGACCTTTTTCACGTGTTCTGGACGGCCAAAGAAAGTTTGTACAAAGCATATGGCCTGAAGGAACTGGATTTTCGGGAACACATGCACCTCGAACCCTTTTCCTGGGAAAACGGCGCCGGACGCGCCAGGGGATGGGTTGTAAAAGAAAACTACCGCCAGGCCTATCTGTTGCATTTTGAAAAAGTGCAACTCCCTGATTCAGGGCATTTTATATGGACCGTTTGCCTGCCCGACGATCAGGATTTTTGAGATTTCCGGGCCTTGATGGTGGACGGTGAAACACCGAGGTCTTTATCCGTACGAATGTGTGGAAAATGGCACAGCAGCCCGATTTTTATGATCGCCAGGTGGTGGATCGCGTGGTCGTAAACAAACAACAACTCCCTGCCCACCGTACTCGGGTAGGAGGGCCGCTCCAGTCCGCCAAATTCCGCCCGTACATCCACCCGGCCGGAAATCACAAATTCCGGCAGCGCTTCGGAAAATGCCAGAAAAGCGGCGGCGGCGATACCCGGATTGTCTTCATACAGCAGGTTCCGTTCCCGCGACGCATAATCCACCGTGCCGGATTCTGCCAGGCCCTTTTCCAGGCACTGGAAAAATTCGAGGATATGGCGAAAATGCATTCCGAGTGTATTACCCTCAAATTCAGGCAGTTGTCGCCTGTATTCATGCGGCTCCAACTGCGATAAAACGTGGTTTATTTGTTCCGTAACGGTCAAGAGTGCGCTGATTGCTTGCATTGGTATAGTCAGCAAATAAGGGTTTTATAATTGTTTCAATCCGGAGGCTCTGCGGGTGTAAAAATAGATACGATTTTTCGCATTCGCCGGATTCCGCGAATTTTTACTGCTCCAAGGTCCGCCGTACGACTTCTCTGACGACCTTTGCCGTTACCATGCTACCGCCACCTTTTGAACGCCAGATGCTGGAATTACTCGGCCCGGAAGAATACGTTTCCTTTCTGGCCGCTTTAAATGCCCCGCCGCCCGTCAGCATACGGCTGAAGGCTTCTGTAGCTTACACCCCGGTTGGGCCAGCGGAACGTATTCCCTGGCACCCATCGGGGTGGTATTTGCCCGAACGCCCTGTATTTACCCTCGACCCTGCTTTTCATGCGGGCGCCTATTACGTACAGGAAGCGTCTTCCATGTTTTTGTATGAGGTATTAAAACAAAGTGTCGATTTTTCCAATCGTTTGAAAGTGTTGGACTTATGCGCGGCCCCCGGCGGAAAAAGCACCTTGGTGGCGGATATGCTCCGGCCCGGCAGCCTGCTTGTTGCGAATGAAGTGATTCGGCCACGAGTGGGTATTTTAAGGGAAAACATGGAAAAATGGGGTGCCCCCAGCCTCGCCGTCACAAGCGCCGGGGTGGAAGAACTGGCGGCCGTCGAAAACTGGTTTGATGTGGTGGTATGTGATGCTCCGTGCAGCGGTGAAGGCCTGTTCCGCAAAGACCCCGAGGCCATACACGAATGGTCGCCCGCCGGGGTCGAACTGTGTTCCGGGCGACAGCGCCGTATTCTGGCAGCGGCGGTGGAAGCACTGGCGCCCGGAGGGATTCTTGTTTTCAGCACCTGTACGTTCAACCGGCGGGAAAATGAGGAAAATGCCGCCTGGCTCGTCCAGACTTTTGGCTTAGAGGCAGTCGGTTTAAAGATACCTCCCGAATGGGGTATCCGGGAAAGTGAAGGCGGTTACCGGTTTTTTCCGCATTGTGTACGCGGGGAAGGATTTTTTCTGGCAGTTTTCAGAAAAAAAGAAGGCGTTCCTGCCCGGCAACAAGCGCCCGCTGCCTTTAGAAGCCTGAAAACGCTGCCCAAAAACCTTGTGCCGGAAGTTGGCCGCTGGTTGTCTGCCGGGGAAGAGTTGCACTTTTTCCAAACCCCTTCCGGCGAAGTACTTGTACTGCCCGCAAGTCTTGAAAATGAGTATTTGATTTTGGATAAACACCTGAAAAACAAGTGGTTCGGAACCAATATCGGCGAGTTTAAAGGCAAAGATTTTATTCCTTCCCACGCACTGGCATTGAGCAGGCTGGTCAGTCCTGCCCTGCCCGCCCTCGAACTCAGCCGCGAACAGGCGTTGTTGTTTCTCAAAAAAGAAACCTTTGACATCGCCCCGGATGCGCCCCGCGGCTGGACCCTGGCCCGTTTCGAAGGACTCAACCTCGGCTGGATGAAGGTGTTGCCCAATCGTATGAACAACTACCTGCCTGCCGAACGGCGGATTCGGATGGATATCCGATACCGTGAACTTTAGTTCGCGGTGGCTGATAAATGGAAGTCCGCGGCACAATCAAAGCCTGATGATCTTTCCCGTCAATCTCTTCCCGCCTGCGTGCAGACGCCACATATACACGCCTGCGTATAGAAACGCGACAGCAGGCACTTCGATCAAGCGGCCTCCTTGTTCGAGGATTTTTTCCGTTTTAAAAAACACCTTGCCCGATATATCCGCCAATTCGAACCGCACAACTTCCGTTTGTGACATATGCAGGGGAATGGCTACCCCGGCGCTGGTGGGATTGGGCCGGGGAGTAAAAATCATTGTTTCACCCGATTGTTCCGTTTCAGAGGCAAATCGCAGTTCCACCGGGCGGGCCGGTTCATGCAAACCGTACACCTCCGGCCGTATCCGTCGCGGAGAAAGGTGTAAAACATCCCGGAGCGGGACATCCCGGAGCGCTTGTATCCGAAGTGTAAACAGGCCCTTGCCGGGCAACACCAACTGCGGCAGGCCGGAAAACCAACTGGTTGCCAATAAACCCGGTTCCGGGAACGCAAGGGCCTCTTCGTCAAAATCCGGCAAAAAACCCGGCGCAACATACGCTATATCAACCTGTTGTGGATCGTACATCAATTCGAACTGGAACCCCAGCCAATATCCCGGTTGATCAACATTCACCGGGATGTCTGATTGACTTCCCGCTTTCAGCACAATATCCGGCAAAACGAGTTGTACGGGATCCATCCGCCAATCAGGATCGGTTGCTGCAATGGATTCCGGATCGGCGCTGCCGTTGACATCCCCCACCTTGAGCCCGCGGAACAAAATGGGAGAAGGATAATTGTACACCGGCATGGTCACAAAAGTCTGCTCGGAAGGACAATACCCGGTAAACGGGTTGTCCGGGAAATTGCAATTTGCGTCGAAAAAACGCCAGGAGGTATTTGACGGGAACTTGTTGTAAATGCCTAAAATAAATTTGCGCAATTCCAGCACGTCAAAAGTGGTGATCGACCCGCTGCGGTTGACGTCGGCGGCGATCCATTTCCAGGGTGCATTGAAGACTTCCAGGCCGAGGATATGCCTGGTAATCAGCACCAGGTCGTAGGTAGAAACCCCATTCAGGTGGTTCGTATCTTTTTCCACGATCAAAGAAATGACCCGGCCGGGGGAAGTGTATCGAGTTCCGCACATCCGCCGGGCTGGGTTTCGAGGGGAATAATCTTCAGTTTTTGGGCGGTATCCACCCAGAGTACTTTGAAACGGACATTTTGGATTTGCAGGCTATCCGCCCAATACGGGTGTACACAAATCGCGGGCGGTTTTTGACAATTACCTTCGTCATCGGTGACCTGGAGGGTTGTTTCACAGGATTTGACGTTGCCTGAACGGTCTTTTGCCCATAATTCGATGGTATGTGGCCCTAAATCGCTGCAACCGTAAGTCAACTGACCCACCGGCGAGCCGTTTTCCAGGGGGAAACCGCCTCCGTCTCCGGCCTTGCGCATCGACAGTTGCAGCAGGTGGTAGGGGGTGATGTCATCTTCCACCATTTCCAGCGCATTGCCGAACGGAATGATAGCCGTTCCACCCGCGTCGATGGTTGCTGTTGCCCCGGTTTTACAGGACAGGTTGGGTTCAAGGCAGTCTTTTATACGGAAGCCGTATTCGCAGAATTTCACCACGCCGTTCTGGTCGACACGCCATTTGATCCGGTGTTTCCCTTCCGAAATACGCGGCAATACGTTCTGTCCGCCGGAATTCCAGCGCAGAAAAGCAAAGGTTGTATCTCCGAATGTGTTGATTTCCAGCGCAAAAGTATATTTTGCGGTGTCCGGTACCGGCCGTTTGTCAAACTGGACGGGATCGCCGCCCAGGTAACCGGGATTAAAGGCATTGTTGGCAAATACAATTCCCGGAGGGGGCAGCGCATTGCTTAAAACAACCGTTTCCAGCAGATTATCGTTGTCCAGGTCGAGAAACAACTCGAAAGAAACCACCGGTGTGCTGCCGGCGCAGCGCAGGATTTTAAGGTGCAGATCAGCCGCGCCTTCGTATAAATCCGCCGATTCCGTTACCGGGCTCCAGGTCAGGCCCGTTTCATTCCAGAATGCCGGGTCGTTGTTGGTGATATCGCAAATTACGGGGCTTCCCTGCGGACAATTCAGGACAGCCGGGCATTGGGCGGGTAAAATCTGGCAGGTGGCAATGGTCAGGGTTAGGCTAAGTATCGGTATACGCATGGGCTGAAACGTTTAGCCTGTTAAATTCACATAAAATTACAGGAAACGCGTGAATTATTCGCCCTTTTGTGGCATTATGTCGAGAAAGCGGCAAACACCCGTTGGAAGAAGCACTAAAAAAGCCATCACCGAGCGTTCGGTGATGGCCTGAAAAAATATCTTCATAAAACGAACCGGCAATACGGTTTATCGTCCCATTACTTTTTTCATGATTGCGCCGATCTGCGCGGGCGACTCCACCACCGTGATGCCATTTTCCGCCAGGATACGCATTTTGGCTGCCGCCGTATCGTCGGCGCCACCAACAATTGCGCCTGCGTGGCCCATTTTCCGCCCTTTCGGCGCCGTTTGCCCGGCGATAAAACCAACAACAGGTTTTTTATTGCCGTTGGCGCGTATCCAACGCGCGGCGTCGGCTTCCAGCGAACCGCCGATCTCGCCGATCATAACGATGCCTTCCGTTTCGGGGTCGTTCATAAATAATTCGATGGCTTCGCGGGTGGATGTGCCGATGATCGGGTCACCGCCGATCCCGATGGCCGTGGTAATGCCCAGCCCTGCTTTTGCAATCTGGTCGGCGGCTTCATAAGTCAGGGTGCCTGATTTGGACACCAGGCCGATCGGCCCGCGTTTGAACACAAAACCCGGCATAATTCCTACTTTGGCTTCGTCGGGTGTGATAATACCGGGGCAGTTGGGGCCGATCAGGCGTACGCCCTTGTTGTCCACATATGCTTTGACCTTGATCATATCCTGAACCGGAATACCTTCCGTAATAGCTACGATGACTTTGATGCCCGATGCAGCCGCTTCGAGAATGGCATCTGCGGCGTAAGCCGGCGGTACAAATATGATGGAGGTATCAGCGCCTGCATTTTTTACGGCATCTTCTACTGTATTAAAAACCGGGCGGTCCAGGTGGCTGTGGCCGCCTTTTCCCGGAGTAACGCCACCGACGACATTGGTTCCGTAAGCGATCATTTGTTCGGCGTGAAATGTACCCTCTTTACCGGTAAAGCCCTGTACGATGATGCGCGAGTGTTTATTGACTAAAACAGACATCTGAGAATGAATGTGTTATAAAATGGAAGTTGGTTAATAGTGACGGGGTGACTTGCAAGTCACCCCGTCACGAATTGGCTTTAATCGGCCCGCGTTTATTTTGCGTCCTTAATGATATAAACATCTTCGTTTCGCCGTTTCATAAAATAGTGTTCACGCGCGAATTTTTCCTTGGTGAGTTCGAAGTCCTCGGCTTCTTCCCGGGCGTCTTTTATTTTTTGTTCGTAAAATGCCTTGTCATCCTCCAGTCGTTGTTCGGCGCGATGAAGGCGCCATTGCGTCCACAACCCATGCCGGTCGAGGAAGATCATGATAAAGAAAAAAATGACCAGCGTGAGATAGTATCTGTTCTGCAGCGGGGCCGGCAGCCACTGCCACAAGGTTTGTAACGGATTTGACGGAAACGCCATAATCAAACATTAGATAAACAATGGGTTTTCTGACGCTCAAAAGTAGCGTCTTTTGGGCAATACTTCGGGAAAACTTTTATAGCGGTCTTTTGCGCTTACAATTGGCCGACAATATCGCTGAGCCGTTGGAAAATTTCGCCGATGCTGCCGACACCATTGACGCTGTGGCTTTTACCGGATTGGGCGTAATAATCGAATACGGGGGTTGTTTCACTTTTATACACATCAATCCGGTTCCGGATAATACTTTCGTCCGAATCGTCGGGGCGACCGGAAGTTGCGCCGCGCAGTTTGATCCGCTGAACAATTTCTTCGTCGTCCACCTGCAGGGCGACCAATGCGGAAACGGAAGTGCTACTCCCTGCCAGTAATGCGTCGAGCGCTTCTGCCTGCCGGATGGTGCGGGGGAAGCCGTCAAAAATGAACCCCCTGGCATCGGGATGCGCTTCCACTTTATTGCGCAACATTCCAATGGTTACCTCATCCGGCACCAGTTCCCCTTTGGAAATATAAGACTTGGCTTCCCGCCCAAGCGGGGTGTCGTTCCCCATTTCATATCGAAACAGATCACCCGTGCTGATATGGATTAGATTGAATTTTTCCACCAGTTTGTTGGCCTGGGTGCCTTTACCCGATCCGGGCGGGCCGAAAAGTACAAGATTGATCATTTTACTGTTATTGGTCTGGTTGGCTCCTGAAGTATTGATTATCAATATGGTTGAGAAATACGGGTCACGGCTTCACTACGGTTCGGGCAAACCGGGTATACTTACGTAACAAAGCAGTTCTTTTGGTTGTGAAAGTGGCAGGGACAGGTCGGAGACCGGCGGCAAAGTTAGAAAGTGCGGGTACTTTTAACGTATTTTTCATGTTGAATTTAATATTCAAAATTCAGTAAACCGGTATCGTTCGCCGTAACGCCTGATCCATTCCAGCAAACGTTTGACATCTTCCGGGTGAAACAGTTCCGTGCCGGGGTTCATGGTGGCTGCCGTGCCGCAGGCCACACCGGTTTGTACCATTTCCCGGTGCGATTTTTTCCGGCTCAGCGCCCATACCATGCCGGCAACCATGCTGTCACCGGCGCCGACCGTGCTTTTTTTGGTTACGGCAGGTGACGGAATGTGTTCGAATCCATCCCGGGTTACAAGCAGGGCGCCCTGTGCGCCGAGTGATACCACCACCACCTCGCATTTCCCCTGCCGGATGATCTCCAGAGCAGCGTCATCAACCTGATTCATTTCCAGGTTTTGTACACCGGCAAGGGCGCTGAGTTCTGTCAGGTTGGGTTTTAACAAATACACCCCCTCGTCTGCTGCGGCTTTCAGGGCAGCGCCGGAAGTATCGAGTATCAGGCGCGCGCCGGTTCGTTTTGCAAATGCGGCTACTTTTTCGTAATAATGATCGGGCAAACCGGGAGGCAGGCTGCCGCTGGCCACTAAGTAATCGGGGCGCAACAGTTCCACCATCCCGAGGCAGGTTTCGGCCTGCTGCTCCGTCAATTCAAGGCCGGGCATGGTGAAGCGGTATTGCAGATTGGTTGTTGCCTCGGAAACGGAAAAATTTTCGCGGGTTTCTCCCTGCAAAATCAATACCTCGGTTTTAATACCCGTTTTTTTTAAGATCGACTGCAAATGGAGCCCCGCTGTCCCCCCCGCTGGAAATACCGCCGTGCTCTCGCCGCCAAGTTTATGGATGCCTTTGGAAACGTTGATGCCACCGCCGCCCGCGTCGATCTGGGGAGCGGAACACCGGAGTTTTTGCTCCGGCACCAAGCGGTCTACGGAAGCGCTTTTATCAAGCGCCGGATTTAAAGTCAGTGTTACAATTTTCACGGGTAAAAAACATTTTTGGGAAAACCTGAAAAATCCGCATTTGTTTTGCCGGTGGCAATGATAGTCAAACTCAACGAAACAAACCTTAAAGAGGCGTCACATGAGTGTTTGCTCCGGCCGGATATTCTTCCCAAAGGGGATATTGCCATGCAGGAAGCCTTCCGCGTTCTTAAAAACCTGCCTGCCCGCCCTGTACACGCCGATTTTGAAGCCGCTACGTTACATTGGCGCCCCTGGCGAAGTGTCGGCACCCGGATACTCTGGCATTTTTATCTTTGCGAGCGAGGCAAGCGGTATTAGGTCATTGTCGAAACATCATCCTTCAACCACTCTCTCTATGTCAGAATACTTCAAAAATAAACGAACATGGATTACCGGCGCTTCTTCGGGTATTGGAGAAGCGTTGGCCAGGGCATTGGCCGAATGTGGCGCTCATTTGATCCTGTCTGCGCGCAATGAGCAGGAATTAAACCGGGTAGCGGCAATATGCGCTGAAGCGGGAGCGGCATCCGTCGTTGTACAACCACTCGATCTGTCGCGGCACGACACCATTCCCGGTGTTGCAGAAAGCGTTTTGAAACGTGTCGGCAAAGTGGACATCCTGATCAATAACGGCGGCGTATCGCAACGTGCACTGGCCATGGAAACCTCCCTCGAAGTGGATAAAAAGATCATGGACATCAATTTTTTTGGTACGGTGGCGCTTACCAAGGCGGTTTTGCCCAATATGATAACCCATCAGTTGGGACATATCGTGACCATAACCAGCCTTACCGGCAAGTTCGGCTCGCCCTTGCGCTCTTCCTATGCAGCGTCAAAACACGCCTTGCACGGCTTTTTCGATAGTTTGCGCGCCGAACTCGGCCAAACACCTATAAAAATCACCCTCGTTTGCCCGGGATTCGTTCAAACCAACGTGAGTGTCAACGCCCTGACCGGCAGCGGGGCCCGGCAAAACAAAATGGATGACGCTACCGAAAAAGGCATGTCGCCGGAAGTGCTGGCGCAAAAAATTCTTCGTGCTGTAGAAAAAGGGAAAGAAGAAATGTATACGGGTGGAAAGGAAGTATTGGGCGTTTACCTGAAGCGTTTTTTCCCGGGTTACTTCTCAAAACTCATCAAAAAGGCCAAGGTTACCTGACTCATTAATGCACCCTCGTAGTAGCCAGAAGTCTTTTTATACTGTACCGTCCACTTCCTTTTCCGGCCAGCATCAACAGGCCGCCTATAATTGCGAAATTTTTCATAAACAGGATGCTCTGTTCGCGCAATTCATCTTTCGGGCAATTCCAAAAATCGTGCAGGATAAAAGTTACGGGCACCCAGTACATCAGTAAAAGAATAGCCCCCAGGGTTGATCGGTAGCCGAATAAAACCATCAGCCCGCCTGCAAACAACAAAAAAATTGCTCCGTAGAGTAAAAAATTCTGGCTGCTCGTCAGGCCATGTTCCGTCATCACCAGCTTGGTTTTATCAAAATAAAGCGTGGAGTCAATTGCCTCAAAAATAAATATCGTGGCGAGGAAGATTCTTCCAATTAAATCTATGAGATCACGCATGCTGCTTGCCGGGATGGTACCGGCCTTTTCTGGTTAAGGTTTTGACAAAACTTGGCGCTTAATAAGGCCCGAGGTTTTTCGGACGGGCGAAGGTAGACATTTCAACTGCAATTAGCCAGATTTATCGTCCACTCCCCTCCTCCCCAACAAAAAGCCCCCTCCTACTTCAGGAGAGAGGCCATCCCAAAAACCGATTTTAAAGTATGTTAAAATCGGTACCTGGCGATTCTTCATGCGGCAGGCTCGCGCCGCTGTTTTTTCTCTTGTTTTTATCTTCTGACAAAGGTTAAGGAAGAAGAAGGTTCCCCCCTCCCCCCGTTCGCACTCGCGCGCAGTGTGGGAAGGGGGAACGCTTTCTTTTTTCTTTTACTTCGTCTGAATCATCTTCTTCGTTGCCGCATCCGTTGCGGTTTCCAGTTTGTAGTACATCACGCCCGTCGTGTTCAACAGTGCGCGGTCGATCGCAATGGCGTTGTAGCCCTTGCCAAACTGACCTTTCTGCGTGAACAACATACGACCTGTTTCGTCGTACACCGTCAGCGTTGCTTCCGTGGCTTCCGGCAGGTGGAATCCTACCAACGTTTTGTTCACAAACGGGTTCGGCTGGTTCTGGTACAACTCGAAACCTACACCTGCGATCACTGCACCACCCTGGCCGTTGAAACGGAAGGCTACTTCCATCCGGCTGTTGTTCAGGCTGTATGCTTCTGCACGTGTGATCCGGCTCGATACACCCAGCATTTCGCTCAGTTGTCCCGATTTCGTTGCACGGAATTTCACCGCAAACTCGCTGTTTTCGCCGTCCATCGACGTCGTGATCGCATCGGCAAATACGCCGAAGTTCTCCAACTTCATGTCTGCGCCAGGTACAACGTCTACTACTTCCAGGCCTGCAAAGTTCATCGTGAACTGGTAGCCCTGTACTTTCTCCGCGCCTTTGAACGTCACTTCGAATACTTCGCCGGCTTTAACAACGCGGTCCTGTACGTCGAACAACAAGGTGCTTGCAGAACGGTCGTCCGTGCTCATCAGTGCATTGGCGATTGCCGTGCCGTTTACGTCACCGATCTTCACACCCACGAAGTCGTCGGCCAACTGGTCGGTCGTCACACCTGCTACACTCTTCGTTTCAGGGAACGTCGTGGCAAACGGGTTGTTCGGCTGCGGGAACGCAAAGTCCTGGTCCACAAAACGCCAAGAGGTGTTGTTCGGCAACTCGTTGTAGATACCCAGGATCAACTTGCGGATCTCTACGATGTCGAACGTCGTGATCGAGTTGGATTTGTTGGCATCCGCTGCGATCATTTTGTACGGGCTGTTCAACGGCTCTAAGCCGAGGATGTGTTTCGAGATCAACACCAGGTCATACGTCGATACGCCGTTGAGCGGGTTGTCGTCTTTCGTCGGCGTCACCGTGTAGTTCGCATTCGACGGTACAGAACTCGGGAACGAGAACGCGCCCTGGTCATCCGTCATCTGGAACTGGTTCACCGTGCCGGCCTGAAGGTTTACGTTCGCATCTTCCACGCCGTCGTTAGACTCCGTGGTCAGAGCGCCCGCTACCGTTACCGTTCCGCCAGGTACACAGTTGTTGTTGTTGTCCTGTACATCAACGAACGTCAGGCAGTAGTCCGCGTTGCCGGCCAAATCCATCGCCCACAATTCAACGTCTTTTTGCCCAACTCCGCACACGTAAACGTGATGCTCGTGATCGGGTTGCCCAACGCGTCTACCGGGAAGTCCGTTCCTGTGCCTGCTTTGCGGATCGCAAATTTCAACTGGTTCGGGCCGGGGTGTACGTCGTCGGAGGTGTGCAGTTGTCTTCTGCGTACTGCAGGAAGTCGGTCGCCCACAATTGTACCATCTGCGTCGGCATGATGTTCACACTCAGGCCGTTGTGGCATACCACCGTCGGCGCTTTGCAGTCTGCAACCACGAAGGTGTATTCGCAGTACGTTTCGTTGCCGCAGCCGTCCGTGATCGTCCACTTGATCTTGTGTGTGCCGTAAGGCAGTTGCGGTGCGATACCTGCCGAGCCAAACTGGTTGGTCGGTGTCGGCATTTGTGCAAACGTTTTCCACTGTACACTGGCCGTGCGCGTCGTGCCGCTCACGCTCTGGTGATTCGCCCAGCGGTAGATTTCGTTCGGCAACACCGGACGTCCGTCGAACACCTGCGGTACGCCGCCGGTGTAACTTGGGTTGCCCGCGTTGTTGAAGTTAACCGTGCCGGGGGCAGGGGGTGTTGTTGCTGCTTACCACCGTTTCCATCGTGTTGTCGCCGTTCAGGTCTAAGAACAACAGGTACGAGATGTTCACGTTGGCGCCCGAGCAGGCGTCCGTGGCCGTGATCGTCAGCGGTGCATCACCTTCGCAAAGGTCGTGCTGGCCTACAATCGGGTCCCACCAGTACGACTGGTTCCACAGCAGCGGGTCGTTCACCGTCAGGTCGCAGTATTCCACCGGAGATGCCGGGCAGGTTACCGTCGGTTTCTGCGTGTCGATGATCTTGATGATCTGTTTGTAGATGTAGCAGTTCGCGTTTGCGTCGTAGAACGTGCAGAAGTTCGTCTGCGGCTGGCCCGGGGCGATCGAGACGATCGTCGGGTTCCAGGGTGCTGGTGTGCCACATGCCGATACGATCGGGCCCGGAAGGTTCTGCGGGCTGTTCGATGTCGCGTTCGGGTTCGGGTTCGGTACCGTGATGCAACCCGCATTCGGGTTGTATGTGCACCAGTTGATGATCTTCCACGTACGTTCGATTTTCAAACATGCGTCCGGTACTACCGTGAACACGTCGTCTTCAAACGTTACACCCAGCAGTTCACAGTCTTTGCCGTAGAACGAGGGTTCGCCGTAGTTGCCCGTGCCGTCGCATACCGTTACGATAACGTCGTTCGGGAATTTTACGAAGTAATCCTGTTCGTAGTTCACGATGATACGCTGCGTGCACTGGTTTTGCTGGCCATGGCAGTCATACACACGGAACGTGCGCGTGATCGTGCCTTTGTTGCACAAGGTGTCGAACAGGTTGTAGTTTACGCTGTGCGTCAAACCGCACTGGCCCTGGTAGACTTTCGACGTATCCAAGCAGCAGTTGTCGTATACCGCCGGTTTGCCGTACGCCCAAAGGCTCGGGTCAAACGATTCGCACGATACCGTTACGTTGCCCGGTGATACACATACCGGTTTGATTTTGTCCTGTACTTCTACTTCCACCATGCAGGAGTTCGATACCGGCGAACCGTCAGGTCCGATCGTGAAGTTGCCGAAGGCATCCAGTTGGTATACCGTCAACAGCACCATTTGAGAGGTACCTACTTCGCAGCAGTAGAATTTGATCGAGTCGCCTTCCGTAATAGCGCGTTCGAATTCATTCGGGAAATCCGGGAAGAAGTCGTCGCAATCCGGGTGGCCGTTGATCGAGTTCAGGTTCTGGATGCAGTCGCTGTAGTTGCCGGTTACCATGTCCGGCAGGCGTTTGATCGTCAGTTTGATGTTATTGCAGTTGTCGTAAGAACCGTCGTCGAACGTAGAGGCTTTCACCCACGTTACACCCGCGCCGTCGCAGCCGTCAGCAGGCTCGTAGCAGTCGAACGGATCGTCCAGACCGATCGATACGATCGTGAACTCGTCGCAAGCCGCTACCGGCGGGATGAAGTCCCGAACCGTGATGCGGAACGTGCACGTGCTCGTGTTGCCGCAGTCGTCTTCTGCCTGGTACACCACCGTGTGGGTGCCCTGGGGCAGGCACGGCGAGAAACCAAAGGCGCCGAGTGTATCCGGGTTCCACAGGTTGTTGCCCGGGAACGTCGTCAGGCTGCCGCCGATCGGGAACATGCCGATCGTGTCCAGCGTCGAAGGATCGATGCCGATGATCATACCGCCGATGTTGTTGATCCGCGAGCAGTTGTCGCTGATGATCACATCCGGAAGGTTGATTTGTGCACAGCAGGTGAACGGATCGGTCGATACCGTCAGGTTCGCAGGGCACGAAATGCTCGGGCCAGCGTCGTCCAGTACTTTGATGATCTGTTGGTCCGAAGACGAGGTGCCTGCACACCAGTCTACTACCGTCCAGGTACGAAGGATTTTGTACGTGCCGTCGCATACGTCGATTTTTGCATCCGTGTGCGTCCAGCCGATCGTGCAGCCTACAGGCTGGCCGAATACGTACGGGAAACCTTGAAGACCGGAGTTCTCTAATGCTTGCGGGGTCGGGTAGCCGATGCCGCAGGGCAGTGCCGGTGCGTCTACGTTGTCGTAGTCCGGCGCAAACGTTACATCGCTCAGCGACGGCAGGAAGAAGTCGATCACCTGGATACAGGTTTTCGTATTGCCGCTCGCGTCGATGGCCGTCCATTTCCGGTTGATCGATTTCAACAGGCCGGAAGCGCAGTCTTTCGCAAATTCCTGGTCCTGGTAACTCAAGGTTACGTCAGAGCAGTTTTCCACAACAGGTGATCCCGAACCTGCGGGTACCGTGTATACTTGCGGTGTGCCGGTCGTGAATACCGTCTGGTTGAGGATCAAGTCGTTCGGGAAGCCCGGAACTGTCGTCGTGGAGTTGATGTTCAACTGGGCAAAACTTACCGGGCCGGCGTCGCCACCGACATAGTCCGTTACTGCAAGTGTCCAGGTGCCGCCCTGGTCCTGGCCATTGAAGGCGGACAGCGCAGCAGCAGGTTTGTACGTACCCGCAACAGCCGGCAGGTTGCCGCAGGTGCCCGTGAATTGGGCGTGTGTCAGCGTGGCAGCATCGTCAAATACCACATCTAAGCCATCGCCTGCACAGCCACCGCCGCCGACGCGGTTGAACAACTTGATCTGTGTGCCCGATGGGGCGGTGAGTGTAGCGTCGATGTCACCTACCCACGTGTGGTTGGTTTTGAACACTACGTTTACGTCGTTCACCGTCGATCCCGGAGGTACCGTGAACGTGGCCGAAGAAACGGCAGGTGCGTCTGCAACAGCGAAGTTCTTGGCGTACTGCGCACTCGACGTCACCGGCTGGGCAGCAGGATTCGGGTCAAAGTTGCAGGCTACTGCAGTGTTCGTGCAAATCAGCACCGGAGCCAGTTTGTCTTCGATTTTTACGTTACCCCAGCATTTGTTGCCGGTAGCCGGGTCCGTTACCTGTACCGCATACGTCTTGCCGATGTCGCCGGGACCCAGTACTGCGGGTACCCACGGACCGTTGCCGTAAGGAGGGGTTTTGTCTAATTGTACGATATAGTCGTCGTAGCAGCCGTAAGGGCCACCTTCCAGGATCTGGTCGGCGTTCAGCGTTTCCGTGCAGTCGGCATCCAATGAAATGTATACCAGGTCATTGCACGTCAGCGTCTGTACCGGGTTCGGGTATTCTTTAACCGTTACCGTGAAGCAGCATGTAGAGGTCAAACCTACACCGTCCGTAGCCGTGAAGCAGTTCGTCGTGGTACCGATCGGGAATTCCGCGCCGGAAGGAAGACCTGCCGTTTGGTTAACCGGGATCGGGCCCGGGGTCTGGGCGTACAGAATCGCCAGCATGTTGTACGAGGCGCCGAAAAATGCGCTCATCGTGAAGGGGTTGGTCTGCGAACCGCCGATGCAGTCGCCGGCCCACCACGTTACGTCCTGGCCGCCGGTCGGGCACGCAATCGTAAATGCGTTCGACGAGAAACCTTCGATCAGGATCGTCGTGTTCGCCGGAAGTGTTACGCCCGGGAACGGTACCGTGATCTTCTGGCCTGCAGAACCCGCAGGTACCGTCACCGCAGCAGAGGTGCCCAACAGTACCCGGTTGGCGGCGCTAACGTTGTACGGCGGGTTGCCGTTCGTCAGCGAGTACAAACGGAAACGAACCGTCGCCGTGGGGCTGGAGCCGCCCGGCCAGGTGTTTACGATACCTACACGTACAAAGTTCGTTACACGCGGTGTTGCCTGTGCAGACAGCACCTGGAAGTAGTAACTCTGGCCTACAAAGCAGGACGGAGAAAACTGGTCGATCGTGATGTTGGTATCCGGAATTGCTGCGTAACCCGTCAGGTTGCTGAAGTACGGGCAGTTGTCCGTCGCAGATACCGTGTACGATACCACCGACGAGCATGCGCCCGGATCCAGGTTGATCGTGATGTTCGCAGGGCAGGTGATCACAGGGTTCGTGTTGTCCACTACCGTGATCGTTTGAAGCGCCGAGGCTATGATCGTACCCGTGGCAGGGTCTACCAATTGCCAGGTAATCACGTTCGTACCTTTCGGAATAGCGGCCAGGGTCACCGTAGCGCCCAGCGGCTGCGGAACAACTACCGGAGCCCCGCCGTTTACTAAGTACCGAAGCGTAAGCGTCGTCTGGCAGCCCGGGGCCTGGAAGGTCGGAGCAGCAGATACTACGTCTGCTGCGCAGTCCGTGTCGCCGACGCCCGTGCCTACGCTCAGGTTGGCAGGAGCGGTGACCACGCACGGCGGAACCACCTGGTCGACTACTGCGGCCCAGCCAGTACTAGTGATGATGGCGTCCGAGAAAAACTGGAACGTCAACTGGCCCGTGGCGTTGCCTGTCGTAGCCTGTACCACGTTACCCGGCATATTGGTCGGAGGAACCCCGCCGGATGTGGACGCAATCAACGGCGAACCGGTGGTCGGGCCGTCAAATACCGTCAAAAAGTCAAATCCACCTTCCGTGCTGAACGACGAAAAAGTCACTTTGACTTTGTTGGCCGGAGCCGTCGGAGCAAAGGTAATGGTCGAGTTGTTGATGAAGGTCTGATAGGCGCCGGCAGAGCCACCCGGATCGTAATAGTTAAAAAAAGCACCCACCGGGGTGATTGTAAACGTACCGGCGTTGCCTGCAACGGGGTGATTGACCGTGGTCTGAGCAAATACCTGTGCTCCGAACAGGCAGCCCAGGAGCGTCAAGCCCCAAAGTGTAATATTTCTCTTTCTCATGAGATGATAGTTGTTAAAAGAATTCATAATGAAATTACCCGTGCAATACGGTGGATCAAAGGGTCAACAAACCTACAGCGTCGTTATACAAAACCTGTTTCAGCGCTTTTGTTACCGTTACGTCGGCCGCAAAAGCACCCGTCGCAACGCCCGGTGTCGTCGAAAACACATTCAGCGCTTCGATCGTCGATTGTTCTACTGCTCCCCCCTGGTCTACCTTGCGGTAAATCATCCGGTAATAAATGGCGTGGGCCAAGGCATCATTGTAAGCTTGGGTCCCCGGCGTCAACTGCTGAAGATTGCCGTACACCGTGTTCACTTCTGACAGAAGCACTTGTTTTGCTTCATTGGATTGCATCCAGTTGTAAGTCTGTGCCTCGGCGCGGTTTCCCGACAAAAGCAAAAACCCGAACAGGAAGAACCCCGCCAGAACCGACATCAAGCCCCGATTTGCGAACGTTCTTTTCATGTGTTGATAAAATTTAAGTTAAAAAATGTTTGATTATCGAATCGACCCGGTGCCCATAAATCCTCAAAAAAAATCTATGTCCAACAGGCTTTGTTCCAATTTGACATTAAAAAAGGTATTGACTGCCCGGCAATGCCGGCGCAATCAATACCTCTCGGATTTTCCCGTATGACGTGAAGGACTTGGTAAAACTTATTATCATGAGATTAAAATAGGATAACCACGTAAACGTAAGATCAGATTGATTGGACAAGCATGATCCGAAGAATAACGTGTGCCTCGTGAAGAGGTGCACGGAAATAATTCGAGCAAAATTCTTGCCAAAAAATCGGAACTCGGGAGAAAAATAAAGAGGGCGGGAAAAAGATAGCGAACGTGTTGATCGGTTATCCTGCCGGGCAGATAAAACGCTCCGGCGTACCAGCTCCCATGAGATTGTTCGGATTAAAAGAAGGAGTTAATAACGGTAAACTTGAAAACCAGGCACAAATATATCTCCCTTTCGAGGAAAAAGAATATTGACAGCCGATTTTTTTATTACAAACGATGTTAATTCGAGAACACCTTTTCGGAACTATGTGTCCGGAGTACACAAAGGCCTATTCGTTCAGCGGCACCACCCAGTCTAATTTTTTAAAAGGGCTGCAAGAAACAGATGCAAGATCCACTTCTGGATCAACAAAGAGCTGGGCGGGGCGGCCATTGTAACGAACCATGATACGCGCCTTTACGATGGCGTCCTGAACCCCCATACGCGCGGCTTCTCCCCGGAGGAACCGGGCAAACGCCGCCACCGACCGCGCATCGCAAGCCATGTTCATCACCTGCATCTCATTCACAAACGACCGGACGTCGACGGGTAGCACCTGTCCCGTAACCGGATGTTGCATCGTAAACTCGAATGTTTCGATCGGCCTGGTGTCCACTTTCATCCGCCAGGAAAAATTTTTCCCGATTCCGGTCCAGTCCATCGGATTGGGAAAAAAGTGCCCCCGGAACGGAAATAACAACTGAAAGGCAAAAAAACCGATCAGCAGATTCCGGGCAAGGGCGGTGGTTGGCGGAGATAACACCTGTTCCTTTTTTTTATTTGCGCCGGATGCGGGCGACGGCGATTTGCGAAACCAGGGCAATTCCTGTGCTTCAAAATACAACACCAGCGAAAACAACATCACAAAAGGGAAAATGCCGATGTCGTCAAATATCCGGGAATTGGACAAGTGAAACCCGATAAAAAAAGGAATCGACCATCGCCGGAGCGGTTTGTACCACAGCAATAGCGGAGCCAGGATATCGATCAAAAAACCGCCGTATGTCAGGGTATTGATCATAAACTCCGATTTATAGAATGCGGCCAGCCAGTGATCAGCCGGAAACATATCCGTCAGGCTTGTTACAGGCTCCTTGTGGAGCAGCCAGTCGGTTTTTATTTTGGTGATACCTCCGTAAAAGTAAACAATCATAACCTGGGCCCCCAAAATGAACTGTTGCCATCGAGGTACAGCAGTAAATACCTTCTCCCCCCTGCGCAAGGACAAAAAACGGTCGGCATGTGTAAAACTCAGTAGTACAGGCAGTAGTACGAACAGGTAGATGTGGTTGTTGAAATAACTTTTTTCCTGAAACAGAAAAAACGCCAGACACAGGGCAAAAACCCAGCAAGCCCAGCGGAACAACCACCCCGCAGCAATCATCAGGGCAGATAATCCCATCAGCGCCATGATCAACAGCATAAGAGGTTCGGATAAAGGATGCAGCCAGGCGAATCCTTCGAACTTGAACAATACTTTGGGCGCCAGCAAGCCGTCACTGATCAGTCCGATCTTGTAATATGACCAGGTATTGTACGTCATGAACACACCGAATACCATACGGAACAAACCCAATACACGCCCGTCGATCGGTTCGGAAAGCCATTGTTTAAACTTTTCAGGAATAGTCATCAGGAAAGTACCTTTGCAGCGTTTTTTTGGCAACACATCTGTAAACATGGCAAAAGTAATACCTTCTGGTTTCGCGGCCCATTCCCGGCTCTTTTTTACTGCCTTCTTTTTTATCCTTATTATTATAGGTGTAGTCTCCTGTAAACAGGACTCAAACCCACTCGAACCGGTCGCCGTGGAAGAGGAAACCCTGACGGCATCCGACCCGGTCATGCGCCTGCTGACGCCTGAAGAAAGCGGCATCAACTTTTCCAACCAGATCGTGGAGACTTACGAAAACAATATCACCACCAATATTAATATGTACAATGGTGGGGGGCTGGCGATAGCGGATATCAACAACGACGGTCTTCCGGACATCTATTTTATCTGCAGCAACGGTAAAAACCGGCTTTATCTCAATCAGGGGAAGATGAAGTTCAGGATATCACAGACGCTGCCGGGGGTCGCATCGGAAGAGGGCTTCGAAACGGCAGCCACCGCCGTGGATATTAACAATGACGGATTCCTCGACTTTTATGTGTGCCGGGGTGGCGTGGAAAACAACGAAATACGACGCAACAAACTCTATGTCAATAACGGAAACCTGACTTTTACCGAACGCAGCCACGAATTTGGACTCGGCGATCAAAGTGCCAGTACCGGCGCCAACTTTTTTGACTACGACAACGACGGAGACCTCGACTGCTATATTCTGAATTATCCCACTGAACAGGTCTATTCCAATAAACTGGAAGCCAACCTCGGTCCGGACGGCAAATATCACCCGCTCCTGGAACCCAAAGGCCCCAACGACAGCGACCGGCTTTACCGCAACGACGGCGGAAAATTCACGGACGTCAGCCAGAAAGCGGGCATATGGAACCTCGCCTATGGCCTGAGTGTGTCGGTGAGCGACTTTAACTTTGACGGTTACACCGATATTTATGTGGGAAATGACTTTGTTCAGCCTGATCTGCTGTATATCAACAACCGGAACGGCACCTTTACCAATCAGATGGACAAGTATTTCCGGCACTGCTCGCAGCATACGATGGGCACCGACCTGACCGATTTCGACAATGACGGCCTGATTGATGTATTTGGCGTGGATATGCTGGCAGCCAATAATTACCGCCGAAAATCCTTCCTGGCAACCAATTCACTCAGCAAACACACCGCCATCGTACAACACGGATACTTCGAACCGGTGGTGCGTAATGTGCTCCAGCGCAACAACGGCAACGGAACATTCAGCGATATCGGCTGTATAGCAGGCGTTTATCAAACCGACTGGTCCTGGAGTGGCCTTTTGTTCGATATGGACAACAACGGGCTGCGCGACATGTATGTGACCAACGGCTATCGCCGGGAAGTGACCAGTCGCGACTTTGCTGATTTTACCTTCCCCGAAATCAAAAAATCACATGCCGGAAAACGCCTGCGCGATATTTATCCCAATTTTGACGACTTCCTGAAAGTTGTCCCCACCTTCAAGGCGCGCGATTTTTGCTTTAAAAACCGCGGAAACTGGCAGTTTGCCGACGTAGGCGGGCAGTGGATGACCATGCCGGCAGCCTGGTCCTGCGGTGCCGCCTGGGCCGACTTCGATGCCGACGGCGACCTTGACCTGGTGGTGAACAACCTCGAACAACCGGCTTTTCTTTATGAAAATCAGACCAAGGGCAAACCCGATGGCAATTACCTGCAATTAAAATTTTCGGGCAGCGCCTCCAACCCATTCGCGGTGGGCGCCTCCGCATCGGTCTACTACAACGGGCAACACCAATATCAGGAACTCTTTCCCACCCGCGGCATATTTTCTTCGGTGGAACACTTGCTGCACTTCGGCACCGGTACCGCCACACAGGTCGAAAAGGTAGTCGTCCGTTGGCCGGACGGCAAAACACAAACATTAAACAATGTTCCTGCAAATCAACGAATTACATTAAAACATCCGGACGCCGCAGGTTATGTGGCGCACCTGGAACCCGCCAAACCCGCCAGTCAACATTTTACGGATAAAAGTGCCGTTGCAGGGGTCAAATTCGAACACGTGGAGAACGAATTCAACGATTTTGAAAAATGGCCGCTCAATCCCTGGAAGGTAAGCGAACTCGGACCACTTCTGACAAGAGGCGACGTGAACGGCGATGGGCTCGACGATTTTTATATCGGCAATGCCTTCGACCAGCCGGGCGCCTTGTTTGTACAAACCCCCACGGGTTCTTTCCGCCCCGTTTCCACGGCAACCTGGATGGCGGATAAATTGTATGAAGACCACGGCGCCGTATTTTTCGACGCTGACGGCGACGGCGACCAGGACCTGTTCGTCATCAGCGGCGGCGCGGAAGCCACGGCCGCAGCAGCCTGGCAGAATCGCCTGTATATCAATACCGACGGCAAAGGAAACTTTGTCAAAGCGCCGGGCGCCGTGCCGCAAAGCCAGGATGTCGCCCTGCGGGTTGTCGCGCACGATTACGACGGCGACGGCGACCAGGACCTGTTTCTCGGAGGCCGTATCACACCCGATAAATGGCCGCTTACCCCCCGCAGCATCGTACTTCGAAACGATCGCGACCATTTTACCGATGTTACGGCGCAGGTAGCGCCAGAATTCGAGCGCTGCGGCATGGTCACGGACCTTTTTTGGGCCAACGTGGATGCCGACAGCCAACCCGAACTCATTGTAGTGGGCGAGTGGATGCCGGTGAGTATTTTTAAATGGAAGGACAACAAGTTACAAAACGTGACCACCACATCCGGCCTCGACAAAACCAACGGGTTATGGTTTCGGCTCGCCGTGGGTGATCTAGACGGCGACGGCGATGCCGATCTCGTGACCGGTAATCTGGGATTGAATACCCGGTTCACCGCCTCACCTGAAGCGCCATTGCGCTGTTTTGCCAAAGATTTTGACAACAACGGCACATTGGACCCTATCGTAGCCTATCACGAGAACGGCAAGTTGTACCCCTTGATGCAAAAAGAGGTATTGAACAAACAAATGCCCATTCTCAAAAAGAAATTCCTCTACGCCAAAGAATACGGCAATGCCACCATGGACCAGGTGTGGCCGCAAAAGGATCTGGACGCGGCACTGAATCTGTACTGTTACGTCCTCGAAACCTGCTGGTGGGAAAATCAGGGTGGAAAATTCGTCCGCCACTCCTTGCCTCTTCAGGCACAAACATCTGCTGTTCAGGGAATTATCATCGGCGATATGAACAAAGACGGGAAGACGGATATTTTGCTGGCCGGCAATAAATACGGCATGGACGTGGAAACCAACCGCTGCGACGCCGGCAACGGCGCCTTGTTAACCGGAGACGGCAAAGGCCAGTTTTCCTGGAAAAACAACCTCGAAACCGGATTCTGGGCGATGCGGGAAGCGCGAGACCTTGCCGTATTGCGCAGCGCCGGCGGCAAATACCTGATCCTGATCTCCAACAACAACGACAAGCCGCAGGTATATCAGTATTGAGTGGGGCATTGCCTGGGTTCGTCAAAAGTCAGAGATGCTTTATATTGGCCTTGAAACGGGAAATATTATTTTGAATCGCGGCCGAAACAGACATTCCAGGTTTTGAAAACCTGGAATGTCTGCGCATCATCCGAATAAAATTTCTCCCAATACGCGACAATGTGCAACTTAAAGACTTTTGGCACGACCCCGACAATGACGAATTTCTCCCCTCAAACGCCTTATCTTTGCGCGATTTTTAAACAAAAGACGGTATTTTAATGAAAAAACTCTTGTTTTTACTTCTGACAGTGCTTGCCGTTGCGGCCTGCCAGAATTCCGAATCCCCAACACCCGACGCTCCTGCAACGGACGCTTCCAAATCTGCTCAAAATGCAGAAGCCCTGAAGCCGGAAAAAGTGACAGGCAGGATTCAGGCATCTCTGAATGACATCAACCAGATTTCGGACGAACTCGACGCCTTGCCGGAACAAGTGAAAAAGGCCAAAGCCGCAGAGATCAAAGAACTGAAAAGCATGGCAGAAGTGCTTACGATCAAAGAAAACGAGTTGATTCAGCAACTGACTGCGCCTGCAAAGCCCGGAGTGGGCGGTTCGGAGGCCAGTTCCATCGTGTCATCACCACAAGCTGCGGAAGCCCCCAATACAGTTGCCGTACAAAGCGCCGCAGAAACCATGAGTCTCTATCAAAAAGACGTGGAGCAGATGAAAGCGCAATTACAAGCTCTGAAAGGCAACCAGTGATTCCTTCTTAAAACTCCATCTTCACCCGGGCCCGGATCCCCCACCTGGCGACGTTCGGGTGGTCGAGGTAATTCAGGCGCCGGACGTAGTCGATACGCAATACCTTAAAAATATTTCCGACCCCGACACTTGCCTCCATATATGGCTGTTTTTCAAGCGAATAGGTAAGCGGGGTGCCATTTTCATCCACCGGAAAACGGAGCAGACCGTTGATCTCTGTGGGGCGGTTCGATTCGTCGAGGCCGCCCCACAGTGCCTTGAAAGACACCATTTCGCGCCATTTCAATTTGCGGAGCAGAGGCACCCGGTTGAAAAAGAAGCCGCCGAAAGAATGCGTCATATTGACCGAAGCGTATTTGTCGCTCACAAATTCGAGGAAGTTCATGAGGTTATAGGACTCTAATTGGTAGGCGTACGTCTGGTTCGCGCGGTGAACGTTCAGCAAGGGGTAAGGCACGGTGCCGAAGATGCGGCCACCTTCCACCACCACCTGCGACCAGCCTAAAGGCGACACGTAGAATACTTTCTCCGCTTTGGCCATCACCGAATGGTAATTGTATTCGCCGCCGAGCAGGTCTTTGGCGCCGTAGTTGTACCAGAGGGTGAAAATCGGGTATTTATTGAGGATCGGGGTGCGGTAAGTGGCGCCCTGGTAAAATTTTTCATTCGGAGCATACCGGAGCCGGATGCCGAAGTCGGTTGTTTGTATTTCAGGGTCAAACTGGGGCTGTTCCGGGTTGCCGTACTGGAAAGACAGGTTTCCGGCCGGCATCAAACGTTCGGTTTTGGCCGTTAAGGCGTATGAAAACCCCGATTGGCTCTCTTTGAGGTATTCGGCGCCTAATACCCTGTTGTACACCATTTTATCGTTTACGCCGCGTTTAAACGAAAGCAGGAAATTGTCTTCGGCGATAAACTGGAGGTCCAGTCCGGGTATCTGAATGTCGTCCTGGAACCATACTTTCACCTGATCGAGCGGAAAACGCCTGACATTGCCACTGCTGAAGGAATATGCAGCGCCGAGATAACCTTTCCAGCGTTCGTCTTTGGTGCCGTAGGCCAGAAAGCCCTCCAATTGCAGGTTGCGGGAGAACCGCAGGTTCGTACGCCCGCCGAAACGCCCGCGGAAGCCCTCCACTTCGTTAAAACTGTAAAAAGTATTCACCGGGCCGATGTCGACGCCGCCGACGGGGTGATAACCTTCAAAAAGGATACGCGCAACGCTCATGGCGCGTTTGAACGGCCGGTAGTTGTTGAGGGTGTCGATGGTCTCCTGAATGCCTTTTTCGCGCTCATTGAGGGCAACGTGGCGGTTAGCCGCCCAAAATTGTTCGCCCTGCTGCTGCGCATTGTTTTCGTACCGGGTGTTCCCGCTGAATTTGAACAGCCGGTCGGACAATTGCTGTCCGAGTGTATAACTGCGGTAAGAGGTTGTTTTACGGCCGATGAGGCCACGCCGTGTGGTGTCTTTGCTGACGCCGAAATGCATCAGCACCACGTCCCGACTCAGCATCAAACCGCGGGAAATACCCGCGTTGCCGTCGACAGATTCCACCCAGTCAAATTCCTGTTCCACGGAGAGATCGCCTACCCAGTTCAGGTTGATACTTTTGGGCACACCCAATTCGATCCTGCGCACGGCATACGAACCGTCGAGGGCAATCCACATATTGCCTTCAAAAGCCAGGTCGGATTTGTTCCGCGGCGCAAAATACAGCCGCACGACCCGGGTATCTTTCATTTGTGTGGTGTCCTGAATATAAAACCGGTAGATCGCGGGGGCAATGGGCGCCAGGGGGCTGACAAATTCGGTGGTAGCCAGGTTGATGCGGTTATCGTAGATATCTACCTGCTGGTACATGTTCTGTACGTAGCTGGAAATGCCCTGTTCGTCAAAAAATCCGGGCACAGTGGTGCTTTTTTCACCTTTTACAAAGGTTTTTTCGTCGCGCGGGTCTTTGCGGAAATACACATCGGACAAACGTTCGTACAGGTAAAACGGCAGGCTTACAACACCCGATGCGCTGGTGTCGGCGTTGTCGAACAAAAATTGCATCTTGCGGAATAACAGGCCGTTGCGCAGTTTTTCGTCCACCCGGTTCAATGCGAATTCGACTTTTTCGTATTGTTCGAAACTGAAATAGTTCAGGCCCTGACGGCGGTTCTGGTCTTTGTGATCGATAACGGCTTTTACCAGGTCAACTGCCGGATTGCCTTTATTCCGGTATTTTTCGTTGCGCACCACCACCTCTTTCAAGGTATTGCTGGCTTCGCTGAGGCGCACTTCCAGGCCGGCATACGTTTCGCCGGGTTTCAGGTCAACCTCAACGGTCTGGTAACCGATATAAGACACTTTCAGGCGGGTGGCGGGCTCCCGGAGTTCCAGGCCGAAATGCCCCTCCTCATCCGAGGTAGTGCCAAGCCCAAGATCTTCCACACGAATGGTTGCAAAGGCCAGGGGCTCGTTCGTGAGCGCGTCAATGACCGTTCCGTGGATGTTTATCGGCGCCTGGGCAATGGCCGGAGCGGTAAAAAGCAATAATATTCCAAATAATATTTGGCGAAGATTGTTGGACTGAAAAAATTTGGCTGGAGTGTTCATCTTGCAAAACAGATACAGTGAATGGATTTCAATTTTTGACAAAAGATTAAATGTTTATTTAAAAGGTGGTTTCAAAAAAAACCGGGATTAAATGAAGCATTTGGAGCATAGACCAGAATAAAATCAAAAAGGTGGCACAAAAGTGTTGGTTTTTTTCAATACCATGCAAGCCCTTAACCAATAAATTTAAACAAGCGTTCAATTTTTTGCTTCGATTCAAACTTGCAGTTTTTATATTGTTATTCGACGAATGGCCCTTTCTGTTTTGTGGAGTAATTGAATTTTTCTACGAATGAACCTGCTTTTCGACCAATTTACGCGTGGAAAAAGACTTCGGTTTTGTAAAAAAAATTTTTTCTCCAAATTATTTTTGGTTCCTGTCCGCATATTTTCAGAACCCGCATTTCCGGGAGCGGATATTGAAGGCCGGGCCATCACCTGCCGCTTTCCGGCTTCAAAATTGGCCCACCCGGCCGCTGGAAATCAATCGAATTTCACCCAATCGCCGTTTTTGTTTTGCGAACCGTATGATATGACCGGTGAACCGAACGACCGCTCTCCCCGCTTTATCCCCTTCAGGCATTGTTATAGTCGCGCTTAACCGAAATCTATAAATGATTCTTCCGTCAATTGTGAAAAACAGGGAGGGGGAATATGCACGGGACAAAGGTCAGCCCCCCGCTTATCCAGCAGCAAGTCCAAAATCTGTTCAGGTATTGTTCAAAAGAAAATCAGAGCAAGGCGGCTTCGGGGTGAGGGCAGAGATGGCCTCGAATTATTATTTGGTTTTAATCATTTGTTTAATTCAGGGCAAAAAAAATCACGCACGATCGCGGAGGAAAGTAAGGATCATTTCCGGAATGGCTTTTTTGCGCTCGTCGACAAAACGGTAAAACTCTTCCGTGGTCAGGTTTTTTTTCATTTTGATCATATTCATGCTGATAAATGGAAAGATCACCATAGCCATCAGGCTGGCCTCCACCTGGTTGAAGTCGGTTTTCCGGATATTCCCCTTTGCCGCTTCTTCTTCCAGTTGTTGCTGGAACTGGTTTTGCTCTTCGGCCTGCATCTCTGTCAACAACTCGCACATTTTGGAATTTTCGCCGCGCATTTCGCTCAATACAAACATCGGAAGTAAGGGATCTCGCTTGAGCAACTCGGTCATGTGGTCCACAAACTTGTAAATCTTTGCCTCCAAAGGCAAATTGTCGTTCAAAATACGCGCCACGGGCATAAAAGTTTCGGCAAAACTTTCCCGGAAAATTTCATGAAACAGTTTTTCCTTGCTTCGGAAATAATAATTGACTAAGGCGATATTGGTCTCCGCACACTCCGCTATATCGCGGGTGGTAGCGCTGCCAAACCCCTTTTCCAAAAAAATTTTTTTGGCGGCATCCTTTATTTTTTCCTCTGTACTCAGATCTAACTTAGCCATGGTGCTTTTAATAACGGGACAAAGATAATGGCTTGTCCACGAACCACGCAAGGATTTTAAAAAATATTTTAAACATTTGTTTAATTTTTTTGATAGCTGAAATTGCCCGGCCGGCATTTTGATCACCTGTCGCAGAGCACAACAAACCGGCCGCTGCCGGGCGCCAGGTCTTTGGCCGAAATCCGGTAAAAATACACGCCCGCTCCCGGCAATTCCGCCCGGCGGACGGCGCATTCATTGTACCCTGTTGCTGCAGATACCTGTTTTTGCAACACGACACTTCCGGCAGCATCTTCCACAATTACCTGCATATCGGCATCTCCCGGGCTGACAAACGGGATCGTCACATCTCCGCAGGACGGGTTGGGGTAAACAGCCGGCATCCCGATCGATTGTCCCATCGGCCGTATGGTCTTTTCAAAATACAGGTTTACTGGCACAACCATTTCATTATCAGCCAGGTATGCTTCCGGGAACAGTCTGTTTTTCGCCAAATCAAATACCTGGATGCTGCCGGTTTTTCGCTTCATGGTCAGGTGCAGGGTGAATAAAAGTGCATCGCTGCCGGGCGCCGGTTTTGCCGAAACATGGTCCCAACTGAGCGCCAACACCCCCTCCGGGCGAACCGCCACATTTGCATCGTTCAAGAGTTCCGGTTGTGAAAAAACGATTTTTTCCAGGGTCACGGCGGTCGTATCAAACGTCAGTTCGAATTGAAAACCGTCGAGCTGACGCCAGTTGTTCAAACTGACCGGCAACAGCGTATTGGGCCCGACAGGCAGGTTTATATCCGGGATATTCAGGTGCAGGGTATCTGTGGCGGATCGTGCATCCGCAGGGTCGGAACTGTCGTTCAGGTCGCCGATTTTTATTCCGGTAAAGTCCTTTCCCAAAATGTTCGCGGTGAGCCCGTTCAGTGTGGTTTGTTCCGGAAAAACATCGGCAAACGGGTCGGAAGGAACGGGAAATGGATAATCGGCGGCCACAAAACGCCAGGATGTGTTACCGGGAATGCTATCCGCCAGCCCCAGGATGAGTTTGCGCAATTGTACGATATCAAAAGTGGTCACGGAGCCGGAGTGGTTGGCATCGGCTGCAATGATTTTGTGCGGAGTATCGAACACGCTCAGGCCGAGAATGTGTTTGGAAATAAGCACCAGGTCGAAAGTGGATACCCCGTTCAGCCAATTGGCATCGTTGTGCGGTTTCAGGTTGTAGAGGTTGGAGCCCGGCACGTCTTCAAAATAATAACGCCCGTTGGTGTCGCAATACGTGGTGGCCGAAAAACCGTCGCCCGTCAGGGTAACGGGAATATCCGCCACGGCTTCACCCGGCGGCGTCCGTATCGTGCCTTCAACGGTAAAATCAACCGGCGGCGGCGGCAGACAGGCGCCTGTCGGGTCGATGATATTCACCGCAGTCGAGCAGGACGATACATTTCCGGACTGGTCGGTCACTGTCATCACAATTTGCTGAATACCAATTGACTGGCAATTAAATTGATCCGCAGAAAGCGCAAATGTCAATGCACTTTGGGCCGAACAGTTGTCACTGGAACCTCCGTCGATCAAAGCAACATCCACCAATGCCAGCCCCGCACTGTCGAGGCCGACCGCCAGGTCGGTATTGCACACGGCAACCGGCGAAGTATGGTCTTCCACCGCAATATTCAGGGTCTTTTGTGCACTGTTGCCACAATTGTCCGTGGCCGTAAAAACGACCTGATGTGTACCCGACGGATAAACCCCCGAAGCATCCGCATCCCCGGCCGCTGCGAAGGGGCTGTTGTTCGAAACCAGCCAATCGCCACAATCCGTGGCAATGGCCGGAAGCAGCGTCACCTGGGCCTGGCAATCCGCCGGGCCCGTGCTTACTGTAATATCGGCCGGAATTGTCAATTCGGGCGCCTCGTCGTCCGTAATATCCAGCACCTGGATGTGCTTCCAGATGCCCGTTGAATCGTCGTTCGGGTCATAAATACAAAAATCGATCACTTTCCAGGTGCGGAAAATGCGGAAACAATAGGGCGCAGGAGCATCGGGAAAGGTTTCATCTGTAAATGTGACCGACAAGGGGGAACAAAACTGTCCGCTTGTAAGTGGTTGCCCTGTGGCGGGTGGCAGGATGGCGCCGGGTCCCGAACAGGTGTTTACGGTGACGTCGGGCGGGAAAGTGACCGTCACGTTGCTGACTACGTTCAGTACGATCTGCTGCACGCAGGATTTGGTATTTCCGGCGTGGTCAGTTGCTTTCCAGACGCGTTGTACAAGGCCCGTGTTGCAGCCGCCGGTGTTTGTAAAGTCTTCAAAAACAAGACTTTGTAACTCACAATTGTCGGTAGCCGTTGCCTGGCCCGTCAACGAAAGGTTGAGGTGGTCCTGCAGGCAATTCAGCGAAATATTAGGCGGGCAAATCAACGTAGGTTTTAAAAAATCGCGCACGGTGACTTCCGTAACGCACAGATTTTCAAAACCCATTGCATCGGTGACTTTCAGCGTCAGTGGCAAGGGGGCGCCTATGTCGGCGCAACTCACCTGCACCAGGGTGGTGAAAATGCTGTCGTCGCGGCTGAGGGAAAGGGTAACCGGTCCGCAATTGTCAAAACTGCCCTGATCGATCGAGCCCGCGCTGACAAATCCGGAGCCGTTGGCCGATAAGGAAATCTGGCTCCCGGAAGAGCAGATCGCCTGCGGGGGACTGGAATCGAGCACCGTTACGTGGAAGCTCGCTGACGAAGTATTGCCACAGGCGTCGGTGGCGGTGTACACAACCAGGTGCTGGCCCTGCCCCACCCCGAAAAACGGCCCGAAACCGCTACCATACGCCCAAAACGCGCTCACCATCACCGCCGAACAATCATCCGTGACAAGCGGTTGTGGAAGTGATACCGTGCCGGTGCACAAAAAACCGTCCGTGCCCACGGTAAGATCGTCCGGAGCAGTAATCGCGGGCGGGGTTTTATCCTCTACCTTGATGATTTGAAGTCTGCTGGAAATGGTGCCGTTGCAAAAATCAACCGCCGTCCAGGTGCGCAGCACCGAAAAACCGGCCGGCGGGCAAATATTGATGACCTGGTCGGCATAAGTGATCCCGAATTCGCAATCGGGGGAATTGTCGATCGGAATACCCGCGATGCTCGGCTGGCCGGTAAGCGACAGGTCATAGGGATCCTGGCCGCATACAAGTGAAGGATTTACCTGTCCGTCCATGTTGGCCGGAAACACAATGGCCGGAAGTGTGATATGTTTCAGCCAGATTTTTTGCTGACAGGTGCTCGAATTGCCGTATTCATCCTCTGCGAACCAACTGCGGTCGATCCGTTTGGTTACCGGGACGCCGGCCTGAAGCGTGCCGCAGGAGAGTGGCACAACTTCATCAAAGTAATTGAAAATCAGGTTGTTGGATGGCGTGCAATTGTCTGTCATAACAGGAAATCCCACGGCTTCCGGAGCGGGGTCCTGGTTGCAAAAAATAAATTTATCCGGGCAGGCCAAAACGGGTGGAAGGGCGTCGCGCACCTCCAGTGTTCCGGTGCAGGAGTTGCCGGAAGCCAGGTGTTTGACCTCGGCTGTGATGGTCTGGCCAATGTGGTCGCAGTGGAGAATGTTGTTTGGAATGATCAGCCCTTGCGGTGTAAAAAGTTTAAGTTGCAGGGCGCCGGGGCAACTTGTGGATGCGTTCGGGGCGATCAGGCCGGTGGTAATCAGCGCCTGACCGGTGGCATCGAGCGAGACCTGAAGGCCGTCGTTGCAGGTAAGGGAACACTGGGCAAAGCAGGCGGATGGCCGAAGGAGCAAGAAGAGCGGTATCGCAAACGGCAAGCATAAACGCTTTGCTGTCAGCGAATTAAAATAATCGGATCGGGACATTAGCAAGAGATTAAAGTGTTGATTAAAAAGATTTAGGGCGCAAAATCAGTGCCACGTTTCGTTAATATTTTATGTTTTGGGCCACCCAATAAGCCAGTGCCTGGATGGAGAGCATCGGGTTGGTTCCACTTGCCGAAGGGAATAAACTGCCGTCTGCAACATACAAATTGCGCACTTCCCGGGTTGCTCCATCGGGTTTCACCGGGTGGTCCCGGTCGCCTCCCATCCGGCAGGTACCCATCTGGTGTGCGGAAAACAGCCCGAACCAGTTACTTCCCCAGGGCCGCTGTTTGATAACGGAAAGAAATTCGTCGACAGTGCCTTTTTCCGAAAAAAAATGCAGGGGCCGGTTGTGCATCACCGAAACACGTCGCGCACCACCTGCCGCATGTAAACGCACCGATTCCTGAATACCCCGAAGCAGGTGTTTTTTGTCGTAATCATTTAACTGATAATGAATTACGGGTTGTCCGGAGCGTTTCCCCACCGTCACGCGGCCGCCAAACCGGTCGCGGGTCAGGCAAATATTAACGGCCAGGTGGCGAATATTCATCAGATCCCGCTTGAACGACTCGCCCCCCTCCCAACTCAGGGCAAACGCTGCCAGTCCGGGATGTACCGGCGGGCATTCGATCCGCACCCCCCAATTGCCGTCGAGCCGTGCAAATTCCTGTACGATGACCGACATCATGGGGCCGTACCAGGGCAGGGTCTCGTGTTCGTAAAATGCGCCCACCGCAGCCACCGGATGCAGGAACAGGTTGCGGCCGATCTGCGGGTGTGACAGGCCACTTTTCAGCAACAGGACGGGGGTATGGAGCGCTCCGGCCGCAACAACGACCCGTTTGGCGTTGATGTGTATCGTCCCTCCTCCAGGCAGGGATTGCAGCCGGCAAACGGCGCCCGCGGCTTCGCCATTTTTAATGATAATCCGTTGAATATCAGCATTCGGCAAAATTCGCGCGCCCTGCGTAACGGCGTCCTGCAAAAATGTTTGCGCCGCGCCCTGCTTGATCCCGTAAGCGTCGCCGTAACAGGAGTATCCGGCTGCTTTCCAGGCGATATCTTCCGGCAGTTCCGGAGGGAAACGCAGGTTCATCGGGATATCCGCTACCTGGTAGCCGAGCCGGCGGGCAGCATCGGATAAAGCCTGATTTTGCGGGTCGTGGCGAAAACCCGTGCCGATGGAGTTTCTTTTTTCCACGGCTGCAAACCCGGTCAGGAAGTCTTTTTCCAAAAACTGCGGGTTGTTGTGGTCCCTTGCCCATTCTTCGAGCACATAATCGGGCGTGCGCAGGGAAGCAGCCCAGTTGATGGTGGTGCCGCCGCCAAGGGTGCTGCCTGCCAGTACCGTTACCGAACCGGTTTTGGAAGTGAGTAGCCCGCCCGCTTCAAAATGCCCCTGCAGGGAGGGCACTTCCTGCTGGGTAAACTGATGGATGGGCGTATAGCCGCTTTTTTCCACGACCAAAACGTCGTGCCCGGCGGCGGCGAGTTCGGCAGCCACGATACTACCGCCCGCTCCGCTGCCGATTACCAGTACCGCACAATCGAGTGTCGCGCCTGCTTCGGGCCGGAGTATGGGCAAGGGTGATGGGTCGGGTTTGATAAACTCTTTAAATTGCTGATAACCAATTGTTTTCCAATTAGCATTTACCGATGTGTCCGGCGCGACATCGCCGAAATAAAGCAGGGTTGTCAGTTTGCGCAACACATTAAAAGCATTGCGAAGTTGCGGCAGGGGGCTGTTGGCCCAACGCCGGAGCAGTGTTTCCCGCTGGGCCTGCGACAATCTGTCGGCCGGTTTTAAAGGGCCGAGCCAGGTGAGGCCCAGCCAGGGGCTGGCCAAAAGATCGAGCAGGCGCCGGAATTCTTCCCGGTCTTCCGTTTTTGTGCCGGCCACGAGGTCGAGGATGCGGGCCGGGACGTTCAGATCACTTGCCTTTCGGGCCCAGTAGCCGTCGGGATCGTCCGTTTTTTGAAGGGTCGGAATCAGGGTATCGCAAAGGGCGGCGAGGGCGGCTAAGTGGTTCATTGTTACATTGTTGGGATTGTTGGCATTGTTACATTGTTGGGATTGCTGGGATTGCTGGGATTGTTGCATTGTTGGTATTGTTGCGCAGTTTTTTTGCGAGGCGCAAAGAAGGAACACTCGAGGTGCAAACACTTGTTTTTCAATACTTTGCGATTTTTTGAAATCTTTGCGACTTTGCGTGAAACAAAAAAGCCCAGTACTGTGCAGACTGTTGCGTTGCCGGAATGTCTCAAGGTCAAAGCAAGAGAATAAATTGGCGGTGGCCAAATTACGCCAGCGAAACAATCCCAGCAATCCCAGCAATCCCAACCTCAAACAATCTCTCCCGATGCCAGAATTTCGATGTGCCGCGTCCGGGAAGTGGTGGGATCGAACAGGTCGTTTTCATCGGAAGAGCCTTCGGCGATGATGAGTTCGTATTCTTCGTTGATGGTAACCACCGCGCGGTGAACCTTGCCCTCTGCCACCCGGGTATATGCAATGACCTCGCGGGCAATCAGTTCACCTTTTACATTAAACGTGGCCAATACGTACTCATAATTCAGCAGTTCGGCCTTCCACCACACTAAGGCGATAAATTGTTCGGTGTCGTCGATGGCAAAACAGGGAATGTATTCCGTGAATTCATCGTCGGGTATCACGGTTTCGGTCGGGTGAATGAACTGCGCGATCAGCGCCTCCGACAGGGGTTCGTTTTCCGTGTTGAATACGTGGTGGGTATCTTCCCCAATGGTCACCGGCATGGCGACGGGAGGAAATTTGGCCACAAAGTCCGGAAAAATCAATTTTTGTTGCATGCTAAGGATAACGCGGGGGGGGGTCAGGACAATACGCCTTCACTTTCGGCGAAAGCGGTGAATTCTTTCAGGTGTTCTCCTTTCATCACACGGGGTATTTTGGCCTGGCCGTTGAGTTTGCCCCGTTTTTCCAGCCAGCCCAGAAATACGTCGTTGGGCAGCAGTTGGACGCGGACGTTGCGCAGTGCATACACCCGCTCCACGGCATAGTCATCGTTCAGGCGGCAAAGTTCCTTGTCGACGGTGTCGGCAAAAACTTCCGGCGTAATAGCCTGATTTTCAACAGATACATACCATTGATGTGTCCAAAAAGAACCTTCGCGCAGGCCGGCTACCGTGAACTCGCGCACCCCTGCATTCAGCACCTTGTCGGCATGTTGTATGGCAGCGTTCAGGTTATCGATCGAGAGGTGTTCGCCGCAAACGGAGAGGAATTGTTTGGTACGCCCGGTCAGTTTGAATTCGCAGCGTTCCAGGTCGGTAAAAACAATCGTATCGCCCAGCAGGTAGCGCCAGGCGCCGGCATTGGTGCTGATGAGGGTGGCGTAGTGTTCGCCTTCCCGCACTTCTTCAAGCGAGCGTGATTCCGGGTAGGTGCTCCGGAGGTCGCCGTTGTCGTCAAAGTTTTTTTCGTTAAACGGCACAAATTCGAAAAATACCCCGCAGTCCGTCAACATCCGCATCGCGCGGGTGTCCGGGCGGTTTTGATAGGAGAAAAAGCCTTCGGAGGCCATGTAACTGTCCACATAATGCATCGGCCGGCCGAGTAGTTGTTCGAATACGGGCCGGTAGGGTTCAAAAAACACGCCGCCGTGGACGAACACTTCAAAATTGGGCCAGAGCTCGTGAATATGACTCAGGCGGTGTTTTTCAATAATCCGCTCCAGGATGATCTGCATCCACATCGGGTTGCTGACTGCAAAACCGATGTCCCAGGAAGGCGCTTCGTCGGCAATCCGCTCAATCCGCTCGCTCCATTCCGGCAGGTCGGTGATGTGGCGGCCCGGTTTGTAATATCGCTCGATCCACAAGGGCCGGTTCAGGCCGATAATGCCGCTGAGGTCGCCATACCAGTGGCCGCCTTCCCGTTTGGGCAGGGTGCAGGAACCGATCATCAGCATTTGAGTGGTAAATTGCCGGGCTTTCAGGCCAAATTTGGTGATATCAAAAAAAAGGCGCCGCGAGCCGCGTTTCATGCCGCGCAGCATATCCTCCGTCACCGGAATATATTTTGTAGCGGTCTGGCTGGTGCCGCTGGACAACGCGTAATAGGGAATGATTCCCGGCCAGCACACATCCGGCTCGTCGCCCAGGTGCGCTTTTGACCACCAACGGTCGTACATGCCCTGATAATCCGTCGCGGGTACCTGCTCGCGGAACGAACGGATCACGTCCGGCGCCAGCAATACATCCGTAAAGCCGTGATACCGACCAAATGCCGTGTACTTTGCCTTTTGAAGCAATACGAGCAACTGTTTGATTTGCAGGTCGGATGGGGAGTATCGGGGTTGGTCGGCCAAAGAGCCCAATTGAGCGCCTTTTCGAATTAGCGCACCGAGCAGCGACATAGGCTAGAAAGATAAAGATGAAGTGAGGATTCAATAACAGGGCGCAAAATTATCTTTTTCAAATTTGCCGCGGCGTATTTATGATTTTGTTCACATACCCGTCGACCAACGAAAAAAAAATCGGCCGTTTGCAACCCCTCGCAAGGGCCTTTGTCCTTATGGCATCATCAATGAATAGCGTACTCCCCAAAGAACCGTTTTCTCGCCAAGTCAGCTTTCCATACATTCTTTCAGCCATTCGGGGTACGACCGCCGGCGCAGGTTAACTGTGCGGTTTTTGTATTTCACTGCATGTTCTGCCGTGTTCACGTCAGTTAACTGGAATTCGTATGGTCTTGAGGTACATTTTTGTCCTGTCAACATTACTCTTCCTTAGGCATAACCGGAATTTCGTTTCATACAATAACAGAGCAATAACACGGAGGTTTCCCAGGCGCCCGACGAAAGTCAGGCGCCTGAATTTTTTATGCCAGTCCGGGTGGATGGAAACCAAAAAAATTGTTTGTGCGACAAAATAACGCAAAATTCCCCGATACCACCGGGAGCGGTATCGGGGAAACGGGGTGGTTAAACAACTTATTATTCCGGGAAAGTCGGCGGATTTTTCCGCTCGTACATGTAAGCGCCCAGCATTCCGAGGCCGCCGAAGATGGCTATCAGGGCAAAGAAAATACCCGTAGCACTATCTTCTTCCATGTGAAAAGTATTGGTGATGACGATCGCGAGCAACAATCCCAAACCGGCGCCGACAAATAAAAGTCCGTTTTTCAGGGTCTGGGAAGGATTGGCCTGGCGGCGGTGTTTTTTCGGCTCCATGCCGCGCTCAATCATGGCCATATTTTCCTTATTCTCAAGGTAACGCAAGCCCCAGATCATAAAAAACACACCGAGGCTGATCGTAATCGGGATAAACAGAGCAACTATTCCTTCGTGCATGATAACGATTTTTTTTGTGAGTAAAAGTTGGTTTTCGTTTACTGTTGCTCCTTATGACAGCAAGCCCGGAATACAGGTTACAGGCAGAATAAAAAAAGTTGAAAATTGAAAATCAACCCGCTTTTTCAGCGGTTGCCGGCAAAAACACTTCGGCCATCATACACCTGGCCGAGCCGCCGCCGTAGGTTTCGATGGTTTCAAGCGGACTATGGAGTAATTTCGTGTGTTTTTCCAGGGTTTCGACCTGTTGCGGCTTCAACGCCCGGTATGCCTGGGACGACATCACCAGGATCGTTTCACCCTGCCGGTTGCGCACCTGGAGCATATTTCCGGCGAATGCGTTCATCTGGGCGAGTGAAATATCGACCACAACTTTCTCCGTTTCTGCAAATTTTTCTTCCAGCATCATACGTTCTGCCGGGTCGCGCACCGAATCGAGGCAAATCACCACGAAGTTCTCTCCCATCGCCATCATCACGTTGGTGTGGTATATATCCTGCCCACGGGCATCCACTGCATGAAACACAACTTTTTGGTAGCCGATTTCCCGGCAAAGGTCTTCCAGTAATCCGGCATCCGTACGTGGACTCAGGCAGGCATAAGCCAGGCCGTTGGGATGATCAAAAATAATACTGCCCGTTCCTTCCAGAAAACGCCCGGCAGCTTCGTTGTTTTCAAGGCGGATACGGCGAGTGCTGCTAAACCCTTGCTCTTCAACCGTTTCTAATACAGCATCTTGTCTTTCCAAACGGCGGACCGGAGCAAACATCGGATACGTCACGATAAAACCTTCCTGGTGAAACGAGACCCAGTTGTTGGGAAACACCGCGTCGGGTTTGGCCGGCATCGCCGAATCTTCGGCTACGATAACATCCACACCCGAACTGCGCAAGGTCTGCACAAACCGGTCGAATTCACGTACGGCATTTTGTCGCATTTCCCCGGCGCTGAGGTTGCCGTCCCGGCTCTGGAAGGCGTTGCTGCCGGCTGTTTCTTCATTAAAAGCGAAATGGGCAGGGCGCACCATTAAAATGTGGGAGGTGGTTTGATTGCGCATGGATCGTTTTGGTTATTGGTTATTGGTTGGTTTATTTCATTTTTGCGGCAAAATACGGCTGATTTCTGATCGGGAAAATAATGAGCCCTACCTTTGATCGAGTTTGCTCCTGTCAGGTATTGATCTTACAACCAACCGATACACCAATAACCGAAAACCAATACGCCACCTATCCGTGAAAGATTACTGCCCAAATTGTTATCACCCTTTGCCGTACAAGGCCAAATTCTGCGCCCATTGCGGACAAAAGAATTCGGACGGCAAAGTGTCGGTGGGTGATGTTTTGCAGCAATTGTGGTTCAGGATATTGCACTTAGAAAGCCGTTCGTGGCGGGTTTTATGGCGCTTGTTTGTACCTGCACAGGTCAGTCTCGATTATTTCAGTGGCAAACGAAAACGGTACCCGCCGCCGGTGCAGTTTTTTTTCATCATCATGTTTTTTTTCCTGTTCCTGCTCAACCATTCGGTGGGCAACGGAGGATTCCATGTCACCCAAATCCCTTCCGGTTACCATATCGGGTACAAATCGGATAAAAGCCACGCCGTCAATTTGTATGCCATGGGACAGGATTTTTTTCACAAACAACGGCTCCGGGACGCCATCGACTCTTTGCCCCCCGAATACCGGACAACGTTGGTGCGTTCGGCGGTAGACAGTTTATTGCGCCTGGACCAGGATTCTTTAATGCAACAGTTTGAACTGATTTTCCGGAAGAAAATCGACTCTACCCGAACCCGGGCAGATGATTCCGTTTCTTTGGGCCTCAACGTAAGGTCGGTAGTTGTGTCCTACCGCGATTTTTTCACCGTGGAACCCGAACAGATCATACAGAATTACCAATTTACATATTGGTTCGACCAATTGATGGTGACGCAGCATATCAAGGCAATCAAAGACCCCGGAGCGCTGGTGCGGACCTTTATCGGAAGCCTTGCCTGGACCCTGCTGGCGCTGGTGGCGCTGATGTCGGGGGTATTGACCCTGCTTTACCGGCGGCAGAAACGTTACTACGTCGAGCATTTTATTTACCTGTTGCACGAACACACCAGCGTATTTCTTTTATTGACCATCGCGTTGTCCGTTCACGAATTTTTCAGCCTGCCGCTCCCGGTTTGGATGTTGCTGTCCGGTTGGCTCGTGCTCGCCACCCTCTTTTCCATGCGGCGATATTACCGTCAGGGCTGGATACTGACTTTTGTCAAATGGAGTCTGCTCTCCTTCGTTTATACCGCGTGCTTTTTCATCCTGTTTGTTGGAGGCATTTTAGTGGCTTTTATTCTCGTTTAAGTGGCAAGACGGAAAAAATTTCCGTCCAGATGTTTCATTATCAGAATGTTGCGAATAAATTAGTAGCATTAATTTTGTCCGCTTACTTAAAATTATGTCTTACGAAACCATCATAGGCCTCGAAATACACGTTCAACTCGCCACACGTTCCAAGGCATTTTGCGCGGACGACGCTTCTTTCGGCGGCGCTCCCAACACACACGTAAGCGCCGTTAGTCTGGCGCATCCGGGCACCCTGCCCCGGCTGAATCTGAAAGCCGTGGAATATGCCACGCGGCTCGGACTGGCGTTGGGATGCGAGATCAACCGGCACAGTACGTTCGACCGGAAAAACTACTTCTACGCCGACCTGCCGAAAGGTTTCCAAACCACGCAGGATAAAAATCCCATCTGTCTCGGCGGGGCCTTGTTATTGCAGGGCAGCGAGGCGGCGATCAGGATACATCACATTCATTTAGAGGAAGATGCGGGAAAAAGTATGCACGATCAGGACCCGCAGGATTCACTGATCGACCTGAACAGAGCCGGGGTTCCGCTGCTCGAAATTGTGACCGAACCCGATTTCCGGAGTGCGGAAGAAGTAGCTTCGTTTATGGCTGAAATACGCCGCCTGGTGCGCTGGTTGGGTATCAGCGACGGAAATATGGAAGAAGGTTCCCTGCGTTGCGACGTCAATATTTCGGTCCGAAAATCGGGCGAAACCCGGCTGGGACAGCGCTGTGAAGTAAAAAATGTAAACTCGATGCGTTTTGCGCGGCGTGCAATCGAATTTGAAGTAAACCGGCAAATAGAACTGCTCGAATCGGGTGGTAACGTGGAGCAGGAAACCCGCGGATTCGACGTCGGCTCCGGAACAACGTACTCCCTGCGCGAAAAAGAAAACGCCCACGATTACCGCTATTTCCCAGAGCCGGACCTGCCGCCGGTGGTGTTGCAGGAACGGTTTATTGCGGACATAAAGGCCGGCATCCCTCCCCTGCCCCGGGAACTCGAACGGGAATTCGAAATCACGCACCGGCTGCCCGCCCGGGATGCCGCCCTGCTGACGCAGGACCGGGACACGGCTTTTTATTGTACCCGGCTGCTGGAAATTGCCGGCAAAAAGGATTTTGCAAAACCCGTTTCCAATCTGATTATCAACAAGTTACTGCCCTGGGCGGACAGCACCGGAACACCGTTGTCCGAATGCCCGGTCGCCCCTGCGGCCTGGATACAATTCCTCGAAATGATCGAAAACGGCCAGGTAAGCGCCTCCACCGCCTATCAGCGCCTGTTTCCGGCCCTGCTCGAAAATCCGGGCGCCGATCCGGGCGTTTTAGCCGCCGGACTCAACCTGCTGCAAAGCGCCGACTCGGGTTTTCTCGAACAAATTGCGGATGAACTCCTGGCGCGTTTCCCGGATAAAGTCGCCGAGTATAAAAAAGGAAAAAAAGGCCTGATCGGCTTTTTTATGGGCGAAATGATGAAGGCCAGCCAGGGAAAAGCCGAGCCGAAAACAGCGACACGGTTGCTGGAAGAGCGGTTAAAATAGCCGGCGAAGCGAAATGTGGACTGCCGGTTGGGCGCTTGAAGGCTTTTGACGCCACCCCGGGCCCGAAACCGGAGATTCTAAAAAATCTGTTAAATGCGCCGGCACTGTTCCCCTTCAAAAAGCCATCGAATAATTTTGCCCGCTTACTTACCAACCACATCACTGTTCGTAAAAACCCATTTTTATGCGAATTTCTGTTCTTTCCCTGTTGCTCTTTTTTTCATTCGCTTTTTGTCAAAACAGCAGCGCCCAAAACCAGACCCCTTCGCTGGAAGAATTGCAGCAGCGTATGCTCGAACTGCAACGCCAAATGATGCAGCAATTTCAAAACAGCCCGTTCAACGACCCGGGTTTCGCTATGCCGCAGTGGGATACAACGTTTTATTTTCATTTCGACACGACGTTTGAAGGGGGCAATATGTCGCACTTTTTCCAGTTTTCACCTTTTGGCGGCGACAGCACGCTTCGCGGCAATTTCCGCGGGTTTGAACATTTTTTCGAGCCGTTTTTTGACTCCGAAAACCTGTTCGGCGAGCCGGATTCCACCCAAGACCCTTTCCCTGCCGACGATGGCAACCAACCGAAAACGGAAGATGATCTCCTGCCGGAAGAACGCCTGAGGCGGGAACAAAACGGTGAAAAACCGGTAAAAAAAACCGCCCCGCGCGCCCAACCTGCCGAACCCAAACCCGATCCGAAGATCAAAACTATTCGGATCTGATTGCAGGGATTTGACGGCCGCTCCGCGCAAATCCGGTATCTTTTTACTTCGGTTCCGCGTTTTTTATTTCCTTTGCAGCAGGTTTTACAGAAAACCTCCGCCGCCGAACAACTTTTACGTATCCAGGGTGTTTCCTTGGCACTTTTTCAATCTGGCTGAATGTTACCAATACAAACGAACGAACAGGTGGATGTCATCATCTACCGCGTGGGAGAAAAAGGACTTGAAGTCTTTTTGGTAAATCCCGCAGAACAGGGCGCCGCTGACCAACCGTGGGAAACACCTGCCGGCGGCGAAAATACGCCCCAACGTTTGACAAATTGTATCGAACTGGAACCCGTGACCGGTTCGGACGGCGAAGCCCGGAAAGCCATCGCTGTAGAGGCCGACTGGCATGAAATTCCTTCCCTGCGCGCGCTCATGTACGAAGACTACCGGGTCGCCAAAGAAAAGGCCAAACAACACATCAAAAGCCTGCTCCCCGATCTTGAAAAAGGGACTTTTATCGCCGTAAAAGAAGCGTTAAAACGCATCATGCCGGAGAAATACGCGTTTCTCAAAGAGTTGAAAGACATCATTTCCGAAAAGAATTCCACGAAGTACATGTGAATGCCCCTGCTTGAAAAATCTTCCTTCCCGGCGCGCTCCGCTCTGGCAATACAACGGCCACCTGCAAACGCTTTATCCCGGCATCTTCCGCCGCGTGCAAGGCATTGAATATCAACGCGAAAGAATAGAAACTTCAGACAGCGATTTCCTCGATATCGACTGGATCAGGCACGACAACAATCGCCTGGTGATTTTAACCCACGGCCTGGAAGGTGATTCCAGCCGGCAGTACATCCGTGGCGCCGCCAAACTGTTTTCCCGCAACGCCTGGGATGTGCTTGCCTGGAACTGCCGCTCCTGTTCCGGCGAAATGAACCGCGCTTTCCGGATGTATCACCACGGCGACATCGACGATATTGGCCAGGTGGTTGATTTGCCTCGCAACCCGGCCGGTACCGGCATATTTCGCTGGTTGGCTTCAGCATGGGCGCCAATATCACGATGAAATACCTCGGCGTGCGGGGTGAAAACTTGCCCGCAGCCGTGCGTTCGGCAGCGGTATTTTCTGCGCCCTGCGACCTTGAATCCGGGGCCACCGTACTCGATCACTGGCACAACGCCCTGTACCGCAAACGTTTTATGCGTGCCCTGATCCGGAAAATAAAGTTGAAAGACGCTCAATTCCCCGGACGGCTCAATCTCTCCAAAATCCGCGAAATTCGCCGCTGGCGTGATTTCGACGAACATTTCAGCGCGCCGATTTGTGGCTACCGCGATGCCGCCGATTTTTACCGGCAGGCTTCCGCCAAACATTTCATATCGGGTATCCGTATCCCCACGCTGCTGGTAAACGCCCAGAACGATCCGATTCTGACCCCTGCATGTATGCCGGTCGAACTGGCTCGCCAACACCCTTTTTTACACCTCGAACTGCCGGAGGAAGGCGGCCATTGCGGCTTCCAAAGCCGCAATGACAAAGAATTCTACTGGTCGGAAAAACGTGCCCTGGAATTTGTGTCGTCGTATTGCAGTGCGGTGCATGGGTGAATTTTTCTATTATTGTCCGAATGTTTAACGCACATAAATGGCACAAATACAATCCATTGCAGAGGTCGTTGCCAAACTCGAACAGATTATCGGGCAAGCCAGAGAACAACATTCTCCGATCGCTTATTTCGCAGTCGTTTATTATAAAATGACCGTTGCCGTCCGGGACGGTATCGCGCAGGGTTTGTTTGAAAACGGCTCCCGGATGGAGCAGTTAGACGTGCGTTTTGCCCAACGTTATTTCGACGCCCTGGAGGCCTGGCAGGCCGGCAAACCAGCTTCAAAATCGTGGGTAACGGCCTTCGAGGCGACCAAAGACGACCGGTACACCGTTTTGCAACATATCATATTGGGAATCAATGCGCACATCAACCTTGACCTCGGTATAGCAGCCGCACAAACCCGCTCCGGAGACGCCATTTTTGGCCTGCACAAGGACTTCGAACGGGTCAACGATATCATTGCGGCGCTGACCGATCACGTTCAGGAACGTATGGCCGATATCTGGTTGCCCTGGAAGGTACTGGATTATTTATTGCGCAGTGAAGACGAAGGCTGGATCAATTTCAGCACCCGGGCGGCGCGCAGTGCGGCCTGGAAAGCGGCAACGGCGCTTGCCTTTGCGCAGGAAAACGAAACCGAACGGATATTAATCAACAACCTCGACGCCGGGGTGTCCGAACTGGCGAAAAAAATCATTCACCCGGGCAGGTGGACCCGGTTTGGGCTGCGATGGATGCGCCGGACGGAGCAGGGCTCGGTTCGGGATAAAATTGAAACTTTGATGCACATTTGAAGTTATAATGGCTGTATGGGCATAAACAACACCGACGAACTTGCCCGGAGAGCCCGGCTTATCCTGGAATCCGTCTGCGACCCGGAGGTGCCGGTACTCACCATAGCCGACCTCGGAATCATTCGCGATATTCAGGCGATGGACGACGGCGCCCTTTCGGTCGTCATCACACCCACCTACAGCGGCTGCCCGGCCATGAATACCATAGAAATTAACATCCGGGCGGCTTTACAGGAAGCCGGATTCACCCATGTCCAAGTGATCACCGTACTCAGTCCGGCATGGACGACCGACTGGATGAGTGAGGCGGGCAAAAACAAACTCCGCGCTTTTGGTATCGCTCCGCCTGCCTCTGCGAGTGTCGACAAAAAAGCCTTGCTTGGCGAGCGCCATGCGCTCCAATGCCCCCACTGCGGATCGGTTGAAACGGAAATGATTTCGCAGTTCGGCTCCACCGCATGTAAAGCCCTGTTCCGCTGTTGCAATTGTCTCGAACCCTTCGATTATTTCAAATGTCATTAGTCGGCTGACCGACAAAACCTCCGAAATGCCTACCTGATGCGGGGTAAAATCTAAATTACCGGCTTTCGGCGCTGAATCTGGCATTTTATTTCGGATGTGTATTTATTCCCCGGAGGACAATATCCATAACCTAAATACCGCCGACAATGCGCAAAATATTCGCTTCGCTTTTTTTACTGCTTTTTGTCAGTATATCTTTCGTTCAGGCCCGAAGGCTTTATGTAGACGCTTATGCCACCGGAGCCAATAACGGCGCTTCCTGGAAGATGCCTTTACAGACCTTCATTCCGCACTGTTTGCCGCTCAACCCGGTGATTGTGTATGGGTGGCACTCGGCACCTACAATCTGCCGCTGACAGCTTACAATCGCGAAGTTTCGTTCACCCTGAAAGGCGGCGTAAAACTCTACGGTGGTTTTGCAGGTGTGGAAACGGCCCTGGAGCAGCGCAATTGGGAGCGATACAAAACAACCCTGAGCGGTGATATCGGTCTCCTGAACGACGAATCCGATAACTCTTACAGCATTCTTTATATCGAAACAAACGATTCGGAAACGGTGGTGGACGGATTTACTTTTACGGGAGGCAATGCCAATAACTACGATCCTTTTATTTCCCGTTATTCCAGGGGTAAATGTGGCGGCGCTATTTATGTGATGGCGCACGGAACGGCCAATCCCGAAATCCGCAACTGCTCGTTCGAACACAACTACGCCCGCGAATTCGGGGCCGCCGTATACCTGTACACCGGAGAAGGCAAGGAAGAAATTATTCCTTTTGAAAATTGCTGGTTTACGGACAACCGCGCCGACGGCTCGCTGCCGCAAGTGGGTTCAACCGGTTCCAATTTTCGCGTTTTTCCGAACCCTGCCAACAACTCCGCCACCATTGAAGGAGATGTAGTTGATGCCTCTTTCCCATTGCTCCTGATGGTGTTTGACGGATCGGGCAAAACCGTACAAATCCGGGAAGTCAGTGAAGTGTCCGACAAGGTAAGCATTCAAATTTCCCTGGCCGGATTCGCCGCAGGCGGGTATAACTTCCAGGTCGTGGATGCCGAAAAAAATCTGCTCGATTCCGGGATGTTGTGGAAACAATAATGTTGGAATTATCTTGATCCTTCGAACGATATTTTCACATCGAAAGCCGGAATGTAACTGTTGGAATGATACTCCAGTATTAACGTTTTGTTTTCGGTATCGAATCTCAGTTCCATCTTTTTAGAAAAATAGTTTGGCAAAACAAAACTGCGTGTAAATATAAACACTTGCGGCCCGGTGTGCTCGTCGAACGCAAACCCCCGCCACTCCGCCGGCAACTGCTGCGCCGCGCTTCCCTGCAGCACAAAACTGTCTTTGGAAACTTCCGCCGCGATCAATGTATCGGGCAAGCGGGTAAAAGAATCGGACACCCATTCATAGTGGGATTCGGTAGGCGAAGTGAATATTTCTTCCAGTTTGTTGGAATGGTGGGAAGTTTTGCCGATATAAGTACCCGTCAATTCAGGCAGCGATTTGACTTTTTCTTTTTCGCATGACATAAAAAGGGCGGCAGTACATACCGAAAAACAAATCAGGCAAGTTTTCATAAAACGAGTTTTTGGGACGTGAGATTGATTGCGCTTGTGTTTCGCCAAAGAAGAACGGGCGGAAGCGTTTTTTTATTATTACTCAAACCGCAGCCGGGCCAGTACCGGCAAATGATCGGAAGGGTAATGACAAGCATACAACGCTGAATATTCGCCGCCTTCCTTGCCGTCGTCGCGTCCCACCCCTACCCTGCCGTATACCGGCAGTTGTTCATCTAAGTATTCCAACTGGCGCAACAAGGCTTCCTGTACGCCAAACACGTCGGGAGCGTGAAAACGCAACTGCCCGGCCAGAAAATCGCGCCGTTTGGGCCAGGCGTCGACCCCGTCGCCGGGGTTGTCGAATCGCAGGTTGTAGGTAAGGACGGTGAGTTCGGTTTGGGCGTTCGTGTGGAAAAAAGGGAACAGCGAAAGGAAAAGGACGGGCAGAATACGAAGCATGGGTGCGGAATTTTTTGCAAATGTTCAAAAACTCGCGGATAAAGCAGACGAGGCGGTCATGGCTTCGCATTTTGTGTACAAATCAAGAAAGGCCTTTTGGGGAAAATAAAAGAGCCGTCAGGGATTATTCCGGACGGCTCTTTTAACATCTACTTTCTATTCTAAGCAGACTTTATTGAAATATTGGCCTCCAATTTGAACTCCCGGAGCAAGTCACGAAGTTCATTGGCAAATTCCTCACGCATTTCTGCGTATTGGTTTATCGTAGAAGCGTTTCCGTTATGTTCGCGATGGAAAGCGATCCTTCGATTGAGCGAGGCTATTTGTTCTAAAATATCCCCAATCCGAATAATCTTTTCATCAAAAGATTCGGCTATCATATTATTAAAATTTCAATTCGACAAAACCCTTTTTAAAGGATTTTCCTTTTCGATTCCGAATAGTGGTAGTCCAATCATTATGCCACTGAATCAGATCGAATTTAGTTAGAACAAAATTATGGTGATTTTCCGGATAAACCCAAAGCGTATAGGCATCAAAGCCAAACTTTTCTTTTGCCCCCCTACGTCTAAATTCTTTGTCAATCAGTTTTTCGTTTCGCTCATACGTTTCATGATCAATCAAAGTAATAAAGTCAATATCTTTTGGGGACACCTTCATTGTTACAAAACTTCCTCCAATCCATTGAAGAAAATGAGGGGTGATTTTTTCTCTAAATTCAGAAAGGAAATGACGATATCTCACCAAAATTTCATGTCGCCTAGACTCAATCGGAAAGTTGGTGACAAAAATGGTTTTGAAATCATCAAAGCTCAAATCAATTTTGTCATAGGGGAAAATAAATCCATTCTCATCAAATTTTACAGTTGCTTCATCTTGTCGAGCATTTCTTTCTATACGGTTTAATTATTTGATTTATAGGGAATTAGTACTATACAAACCATCTGTGAAAAATATACATAACTATTATTTGTTGGGTGACGGAATAATATGTTGTTCCGTCACCCAACACTATATACTACTATTCTTTAACTCTTCACCTCCTCAAACTCCACATCCTGCGTATCGCCGCCGGAGGCCGTATTGCCGCCACCTGCCGGGCCACCCGTAGCGTTTTCGGTGCTGCCGCCGTTGGCGGCCTGTTGGGCGGCGTATATTTCCTGGCTGGCGGCGTTCCACGCCGCAGTGAGGGCTTCGGTAGCCGAGTCGATGCGGTTGATATCCTGTACTTTATGCGCTTCGCGGAGTTCGCCGAGCGACTTTTCGATGGCCTCTTTGTGGTTGGCAGGCACCTTGTCGCCGAATTCGTTCAGTTGTTTTTCCGTCTGGAAGATCAGCGAGTCGGCGGCGTTCAGTTTTTCGGCGCGTTCGCGGGTCTGGCGGTCGGTTTCGGCGTTGGCTTCCGCTTCGGCTTTCATACGGGCGATGTCTTCTTTCGAAAGGCCGGTGCCCGCTTCGATGCGGATGTTCTGCTGTTTGCCGGTGCCTTTATCCAGTGCAGACACAGAAATGATGCCGTTGGCGTCGATGTCGAAAGTGACTTCGATTTGCGGGACGCCGCGTGGGGAAGGAGGAATACCGTCGAGGATAAACCGGCCTACCGAACGGTTGTCTCGGGCCATCGGGCGTTCGCCCTGGAGGATATGTATTTCCACCTGCGGTTGATTGTCGCTGGCGGTTGAGTACACTTTCGACTTTTTGGTCGGAACGGTGGTATTGGCTTCGATGATGACGTCGTAGATGCCACCCATCGTTTCGATACCGAGTGAAAGCGGCGTTACGTCAAGCAGCACCATGTCTTTAACCCCTGCGTTGCCGGAAAGGATGGCGCCCTGCACGGCGGCGCCGATAGCCACCACTTCATCCGGGTTCACCGAGCGGTTCGGTTTTTTGCCGAAGAATTTTTCCACTTCTTCCTGGATACGCGGGATACGTGTGGAGCCGCCGACAAGAATCACCTCGTCTACTTCACCCGGCTTCAGCCCGGCGTCGTGGAGTGCCTTGCGGCAGGGTTCGAGGGTGCGCTGCACGAGGGAATCGGTCATCTGCTCGAATTTGGCGCGGCTGAGTTTCATAACGAGGTGTTTCGGCACACCGTCCACTGCCGTAACGTACGGCAGGTTGATTTCCGTTTCCGCGCTGCTCGACAGTTCGATCTTTGCTTTTTCGGCCGCTTCTTTCAGGCGCTGGAGCGCCATCGGGTCTTTGCGGAGGTCGATATTTTCCTGGCGTTTGAATTCGTCGGCCAGCCATTCGATAACCACGTGGTCGAAGTCGTCGCCGCCGAGGTGGGTGTCGCCGTTAGTGGATTTTACTTCAAACACACCGCCGCCGAGTTCGAGGATGGAAATGTCGAAGGTGCCGCCGCCGAGGTCGTAAACCGCAATTTTCAGGTCTTTATCCCGTTTGTCGAGGCCGTAGGCGAGTGCGGCTGCCGTCGGTTCGTTGACGATACGTTTTACGTCGAGGCCGGCGATAGCGCCCGCTTCCTTGGTCGCCTGGCGCTGCGAATCGTTGAAATACGCCGGCACGGTGATCACCGCTTCCGTAACTGCTTCGCCGAGGTAATCTTCCGCGATTTTTTTCATTTTTTGCAACACCATCGCGGAGACTTCCTGCGGGGTGTAGAGTCGTGTGTCAATGTCCACCCGTACGGTATCGTTGTCCCCCTTGACAACTTTGTACGGCACCCGGCTGATTTCCGAGGTGGATTCGCTGTGACGCATGCCCATAAAACGTTTGATGGAGGAAACCGTACGTTTTGGATTGGTGATGGCCTGGCGCTTGGCAGGTGCGCCGATTTTGCGTTCGCCATTGTCGAGAAAACCGACAACGGAAGGAGTGGTGCGCGCGCCTTCGTCATTGGCGATTACGACAGGTTCGTTGCCGACCATGACGGAGACGCATGAGTTGGTGGTACCGAGGTCAATGCCTATGATTTTGCCCATATTATTTGGAATATTTCGTTGAATGAGTTGAAAGTAGGTTGATTTGGCAATGGCCGTTTCCGGCGGCCGTCAATCGGTTTTAACAATCCTTGTGCCACGCAGGAAAATCTGACGGAATGGCAGTTTGGCCGGATGGGTGGAAGAATTTTTGTCAGAAACGACCCGGTTCGGCTGGCAATGCGGCAGTAGCTGCCCGGGCAATTGACGTACCCGCAAAACTGAAAGATGAATTTTCAGCACCGGTCTCCATGATCCGGGCGGATTCAGGTTCTTTCACCCTACCTTTGGCGTCCACTTTTAAATCAATTCTTATCTATGAATGTATATTTCAAGCCGGTTTGGAACTTGATCCCTGTTGCATTGATTGCTTTTTTTCTGCCGGTTTCCCAATCCACCGCTCAAAGTGTCGGCATCCTTTATCCGGCAGCCGGTTACGACACCTGTAGCCCGTTCCCGCTGGTACTTCGCGCTGTCAAATCCGGGCCGGGAAACCTGGAATGGTCCACCGGCAGCCAGGCGGATTCGATCACCGTCCTTGATTACGGCGCTTATACGGTGTCGTTCGAAACTCCCGATACCACGGTGCGCGATACGTTTGTTATCAACGAGATCGATTGCTGCAACCCGGTCATTCCCAACGCTTTCACACCAAACGGGGACGGCGTAAACGACCGGTTCGGCGTCGTATTGAGATACTGCGAAGTGGAAATTCTCGAGTTCACCGTTTATTCCCGCTGGGGAGAACTGGTGTTCCAGGCGCAGGAAACAACGGATCGCTGGGATGGCACCACGCTGAATGGCACGGAGGCGCCTTCCGACGTATATGTTTTCACCACCCGGTATAAAATTGCCGGAGAAGACGCCGAAAAAACGGAAAAAGGAGACGTCACTTTGCTGCGATAATAAATTTCTTGCGGCGCCGGAATCATTTTTGTCGATGAAATAACGAACTTTACGGACTATGGCCGGTTTTTTGTATCTGTGTTGGGTCAGAAATTGGGTTCGGTTCCGGATGGAAACCGAATCACTTTATTTATTCTCAAAACATCGATAGAAAACATGCGTTTTTTGCTTCCTTTTTTGATGATCGTGGTCATGGCGGGCTCCTTTATCGTAGGGTCCTTCTACCTCATTGCCAGGGTATTGGGCACATTAAACCTTGACCCGGAAAGCCAGGCCTGGAAAAACACCGTAGAACGCCTGCGGGCAAGGCTTCAATCGCAGGCCGCGGGAACGCTTATTCCGTGGGAAAGCGAAATGTTGTCGCTGTTGTCGCTCAACCGGAAAATGGTGAAAAAACCCGGATTTTTTAGCAGCAGCACCAAAGAAGGGGTGTTTTCCACCATTTATCAGGAACCGGTGCTGGCATACGCCGGCCAGAAAAAAGGCGAAACCAGCGTGCTGATCGCCCGAACCAGCGACCGGGAATTCACCTTCCGCACCCGGGGTAAAGAAACCGAGATCTGGGTAAGCGGGATGCCGTTCGGCATTTTTACAGGCGGCGCACTGATGTCCGCCGGACGCAACAGCCGGCTGCTGGCCAGCCTCGACCCCGATTCCGGCGAAGCGCAAATCCAGGTTAACCTCGGCAATAAAACAGCTGCCGCCATCACCAACCCGGACCACGCCGCGACTGCCGGCCCCAATCCCCGCGCAGTGACGCTGCTTCGGGAACCCTCCGATGTGGAAGAAAACGCCCTGCTCGCCCTGGCGATTTTACAACTAACCCGTTAATGACAAAATCCAAACCCAAAAACGATTTTATCGGCCAACTCACGGCGCTCGGGAATATCCCCCGTTTTTTCAGGATGATCTGGGATGTATCGCCGCGAATGGCAATGCTCAACGCCTTTCTGCGCGTGGTGCAGGCCGCGATCCCCGTTTCCATGTTGTATGTCGGGAAAATCCTGCTCGACGACATCCTTCAATGCCTCGGTGCGGGTTGTGCGGACCTGATTTGGGGCGTTCCACGATCCATTCTGTTCTGGGTCGGCGTCGAATTGGGGCTGGCCGTATTGAACAGTCTGCTCGGGCGAGGTATTTCGCTGACGGAGAGCCTGTTGGGCGACCTGGTCAGCAACGACTCCAGTGTGCTGATTATGCGTCATGCCGCCACACTCGACCTCTTTCAGTTTGAAGACGCGGAGTTTTACGACAAACTTGAACGGGCACGCACCCAAACGGGAGGCCGCACCATGCTGATGTCGCTGGTGATGTCACAATTGCAGGACATCCTCGCCATATTGTTTCTGGTGGCGGGCCTGGCGGCATTTAATCCCTGGCTGATCGTTTTGCTGGTGGTTGCGGTGATTCCTTCCTTTTTGGGTGAAACCCATTTCAACCGCCGTTCCTACTCGCTTACCCATTCCTGGACGCCCGAACGCCGCGAACTCGACTACCTGCGTTTCATCGGAGCCAGCAATGAAACCGCCAAGGAGATCAAAATTTTTGGCCTGGAAAATTTCCTGACGGATCGTTTCAAAACCATCTCCGACAAATATTACGACGCCAACAAAAACCTGACGATCCGCCGGGCCGGTTGGGGAACCCTTTTTCCGTTATCGGTACGATTTCCTATTACGCTGCTTATGTGGTCATTATCCTGCAAACCATCCACGGAAGTATTACCGTGGGCAGCCTGAGTTTCCTGGCAGGTTCTTTTCAACGGATGCAGGGCTTGCTCCAGGGAGTGATGCGAAATTTTGCGCGGGTGTCCGAAATGGCGCTTTACCTGCAGGATTTTTTCGGGTTTCTTGCATTAAAACCCCTTTCCGGCACACATACCGGCCAATTGAAGGTGCCCCGGCCGATCCGCCAGGGTTTCGAATTTGAAGGTGTCAGTTTTAAATATCCGAACAGCGAAAAATGGGCCCTGCGCAACCTGAGTTTCAGCCTCCGTGTGGGGGAAAAACTCGCTTTTGTAGGCGAAAACGGAGCGGGCAAAACCACCATCGTCAAACTGCTGGCACATTTGTACGAACCCACGGAAGGGCGTATTTTACTCGACGGCGTTGATTTGAATGAATACGAGCCCCACGACCTGCGCAGGGAAATCGGCATTATTTTTCAGGACTATTTCCGCTATGCCTTTACCGTATCGGAAAATATCGCAGTCGGCAATATCCCCGAACGCGGCAACCGCCCCATGATCGAGGAGGCGGCACAAAAAAGTCTGGCCGACGAGGTTATTGCCGGGCTTCCCAAAAAATACGATCAAATGCTCGGAAAACGTTTTTCGGAAGGAGTGGACCTGAGCGGCGGTCAGTGGCAAAAAATTGCCCTCGCGCGCGCTTACATGCGCGACGCCCAACTCATCATTCTCGACGAGCCGACCGCCGCACTCGACGCCCGCGCCGAACACGAGGTATTTGTTCGTTTTGCCGAACTCATCAAAGGCAAAACGGGGGTGCTCATCAGCCACCGCTTCAGCACAGTGCGTATGGCCGATCGTATCCTGTTTCTTGAACACGGCCAATTGCTCGAACTCGGCAGCCACGAGGAATTGCTTGCGCATGATGGAAAATACGCCGAATTATTTCGTTTACAGGCGAAAGGATATGTTTAATGATCCATATATAAATTTTCATACACACCACCCTTCCGGCTCGCCGGATGTGCTGGAAATCGAAAATTTAAATTTCGGACAACAAAGCGGCGGAAAAACGCCTTTTTATTCGGCGGGCCTGCATCCCTGGTTTTTGGCCGGCATTGATTTGCCGGAGGCAGAATCCTGGTTGCGCAGACATCTGGCTTCGTCGCATTGCCTGGCGCTTGGAGAGGCCGGTCTGGACAAGTTAACGACTGCTCCCCAGGCGCTTCAATCTGCCGCTTTCCAACGTTGTATCCGGCTGGCCGCCGAAACCGGCAAACCCCTTGTGATCCACTGCGTCCGGGCATTCAACGAAGTATTACAACTGCTGGAAAAAGCGCCGGCCAAACCCGTTTCCATTTTTCACGGATTTGACAAACACCCGCAGACCGCCGCCATGTTGCTCGACGCCGGTTGTTTTTTGTCCTTTGGCGCCGCTTTGTTTCGGGCAAACAGTCCTGCCGCTGACACACTCCGGCAAATGCCCGCAGATCGTTTTTTTCTGGAAACGGATGATAAAGATTTGAATATCAGCACAGTATACGAACGCGCAGCGGAGATCAGGGGTGTTGATACCGAAAATATCCGGCGGCAGGTAGCGCAAAATTTCCGGAACCTGCCGGGTGTGGGCGTTTCATTGTTGGGATTGTAGTAATTGTTGGGTTGTTGAGATTGTTGTAATTGTTGGATTGTTGGGGTTGTTGGGGTTGTTAAAAATTTTGGCGGGCAGCCATTCGTTTGAGGTATTTTTGCCGCTCAAAAACAACATCGAGTGACACCAGAAACGGAAATCAACCATGCTGCGCCTTCCTGGCTCCAACGCACCGAACTGCTCGTCGGAACGGACGCCTTAGTCAGGCTGAAAGATATCAATGTCCTCGTTATCGGTCTGGGCGGAGTGGGTAGTTATGCCGCCGAATTCCTCGCGCGTGCGGGTGTGGGCAAAATGACCATCGTCGACGGCGATACGGTTGACCTCACCAACACCAACCGGCAATTGTCGGCCCTGCACAGCACGGTGGGGCGGTCGAAAGCCGGAATTATGGCCGACCGGATGCGCGACATCAACCCCGAACTTGACCTGACGGTGAAAGAATCGTTTCTGACACCCGAGGTGGTAAAGGCTTTTCCGTTCCGGGAATACAACTTTGTATTCGACTGCATCGACTCCGTACAACCCAAACAGTATGTAATCGTTGCCTGCAAACAGCAGAACGTGCGGGTGGTAAGCAGCATGGGCGCCGGCGGCCGTCTTGATCCTTCCAAAGTTCAGGTGGCCGACATCTCCCAAACCTTCAACTGTCCCTTTGCCCAACAGGTGCGCAAAGGACTCAAACGGAAGGGTGTGCGCCGCGGCGTCACGGTGGTTTTTTCTTCCGAACCCGTTGACCGTTCGACTTGTATGATGACCGACGGCAGCCGGTTCAAAAAGTCCTTTTACGGCACGATTTCTTACATTCCGGCACTTTTCGGGCTGCATATGGCCAGCGTCGTGGTGCGGGAAGTGGTGGGCAGGTAGGTGTATTACCGGAATTTTACTTCCCGGGCTGCCTGCTTTCCGATGTGTTCGCCCAACATCCGGTACGCCTCGAACTGGACTTCGTCGAAGTACTGATCCGCAGTGGATTGGTGTGGGAAACTCGGGTTGTTTTTGAAATAATTCAGCACAAAAACCGGGGCGGGCTCCATCATCGGCGGCGGCGCATCCTGCGGCGCGATGTCAGAAACCTCCTGCAACAGGCTCACCGACGATTTCATATACACGATCTGGCCCTCCATGGCCGGGAAGTCGCGGGTAGCCGGGTAGCAAATTTTCCCAACGGCCACACTCGCGGGACTAAAGAGCAATCCCTCTTCCGATTTTGCAGGCAACAGCGGCTTCAGATCAATTTCGATATCCGTATTGTAGATCGCCTTGGCAAGGCGCACGGCCTGGTTGAAAGACCCGAAAGAAAACCGGCCGTCTTCTTCAAAATCGGCGGCTACAATTGTACTGCAGCGGCGTTGAATCAGCGGGAGCATACCCAGATTATCCCCCGTGTGGCCGCCGTCAGAAACGTATACCCGTCGGGTGTTGGCGCTCAGCAGGCCGGTAAACTCCCGCGACAAATAAAACAGCCAGAACGGAAACCGGCGTGTCTGTTGGGTTAGTCGTTCGAGTATGCTGCGCTTCACTTTTATTCCTTTTTCTTCCAATTCCTTTTCCCGGGCTTCCTTGTGCAGGTACCAGGGGTTTTCGAGCCAGTAACCCGTGCGCAGGTTCAGCAGGGTCATATAAAAATTGGAGGCGGCGAAACTCATTAATCCCATGCCGCTCGCTACGGCGGCAGCCGAAATCGCCATAGCCGTATTCAATTTGGTGCCGCCGTCGCGGTATTTGTCGGTACGCGCATAACCAGTTGTACGTGAGCCGATAAAGTATTTTGAAAAAATAAAATGATCGCTTTTCAGCGTCTTTTTTGCCAGGTCGTGGGAGCCCTGAAGGTTCAGCGCTGAAACAATAATATGGTAAGGGCCTTTAAAATTGTCTTCGCCCAGTTCGGCCAGCCGGAGGTTTTCGTGGTTGCGCAGGGTGACGTCAAACAGTTCTTTCGATTGTATACGCACAGGTTTTGGGGCATCCTCCGGCGGCACCGATTGGGGTTGCGCCACTCGTCCTTCCGTCCGCAAATAAGCTTCCGACAAGCGGTCGCGGTAAAAATAGTGCAGGGAAATATCGTTGGAATTCGCCGCAAACCCGAAAAGGATAGTCAGCGATCCACAAAGAAGCAACATCCAGAGTGCCACCTCCAGGCAATCGTTTTTATCCGTGGCCCATAAATTTTCAATATCGATCAACACTTTGGAGACCGAGGCCAGGGCCATGCCGACAAAAAGCAGGATGGAAAGGTTGAGCAAAGGGGTCTGAATCTGACGCATCATGCCTTGCAACCAGTTGTTGCCGCCGGATTTGCTGCTCAGGCTTTGCATCGTAAAATAATAAGCCACCGCAACCGGAAGAAAAGAAAACAGCAGGCGAATCACCAGGCCGTGATTGCCGAATAACAAAATGGTGGATAAGGGGAACAGCAGTGACACAACCAGGCCGATCAGGGTAGCCCCTTGCATACCGGTATAAAACGACCGGTATAAACGCCCGCTCACCCGTTCCGGAGCGTTGTTGATGTAATACAGGGAAATGGCCAGGTGAACGGAAATAAAAAGCCCGAACGAATAACTCAGGGGCAGGGCAAGCATCATAAAATAGTCCTGGCCGTCCGACATCCCGAATTGCGCCAGCAGAATAGCCGTCAGATAAGCCAGCGCGGGTCCCAACAGGTACGCAGCCAGCGTAAACCGGCGCACAAATGCCCAGGATTTGAACCGCATCAGGTCGTCGCCGCCGGGCCGTTCAAACATCTTATCCCGTTTCGGATCTGTAAATTGCGCTTCCACTTGTTCCATCTCCGCTATCCGGACCGGCAGGCGCCTGGAGTAATAAATAAACAAACGCCCCAGTAAAAAGCCAAACGCGAAAAAAGACACAGCCCAAAGCGGGTTCTTTTCCACCGCCCTGATAATCAGGTATATCTGTGGGTATAACTGGTTGTGGTACCACGCGCCGACCTGCTCCATCGCGCTTTTTCGCTGCCATTCTTCCCTGGGTTCGTAATACCTCGGATTGATCGTGTCGCGGCCGGGCACCTCGTTGTAAACAACTTCCGGGTGTTGCAGGTCGTCAATAAATGCTCCTTTCGACAGGGCTGCAAAAAGGGCGTGGTGGACGAGCACCACCGTCCCCAAAACCAGCAGAAATACCAGCAAGTGAATAAAGATGCCACCGAACAGGGCGCCGACCGCCCGGCTCACGTCCCAGGCAAACAGACCTTTTCTCGGTGTCAGGTATTCGCCGTAGCGACGCAGGTGCAGCAACTGGTGTTTGGCCGACAGTTTTGTTTTTTCCAGCGTCTGGTATTCGTAGTCGTAACGCAGCCCCACAAAAGGGTTGTCGTTTTCGTCTAATCCCACGTCTTCCGTCCGGAATCGCTGGTTCCGGCAAGGCACATCGCTGTATTTTTCGGTATTATTGGGCTCCCGGCTCATGAGTGAACTCAGGCACGACCCGATGTATCCGCCACCGGATACCGTACTCAGGTAATCGAATTTTTTCAAAACACCCTTTTTGATCAACGCCTGGATCAGCCCCAGACCCAGCGTGGCCGAGCGTACGCCGCCGCCGGAAATACACAATCCGGCCAGGTTGTCGTCGGCAGGAGGTGCCAGCCCGTTCTTTTTTCTTCTGATCTTCAGGTATTGCTCCCGTTCCACGGCAAGCACCTGGTGCGAGCGTTCGACGTAATCGGGCGGGTTGAGCGGGTCGAAGGGTGCCTCAGCAGCATCGGGCGGGGCAGAAGGTGTGTGTTTTTTCGCCATTCGGAAATAAGGGTTTGAATAAGAGAAGGCGAAAATAACATAAATACAATATCCCTAAATATACGAATTACCCGGTTTCAATTCGGAATTTGGCTACTTTTGCGCCTTCCATCACCCAACGGATTAATTTGTTATTTCAATTACTTCAAACCATTCAACGCTGATCAATGAGTGCAATACGAGAAATAATTGCCCGTGAAATCCTCGACAGTCGCGGCAACCCTACCATAGAAGCAGAAGTATGGACCGAAACCGGTTTCGCCGGCCGCGCCGCCGTACCAAGCGGCGCCAGCACCGGAATACACGAAGCCGTTGAACTTCGCGACGACGACGCGGGCCGCTACCTCGGAAAAGGGGTGAAAGATGCGGTCAAAAACGTGGAAAAAATCATTCGCCCCGAACTCGTGGGCCTGGAAGTCACCGACCAGATCCGGATCGACCGCCTGATGATCGAACGCGACGGCACCCGCAACAAATCGAAAATCGGCGCCAACGCCATTCTCGCCGTCAGCCTGGCCGTAGCGCACGCTGCCGCCGAAGAACTGGGCCAGCCGCTTTACCGCTACCTCGGCGGCGTAAACGCCCACGTGCTTCCGGTACCGATGATGAATATCCTCAATGGCGGCGCGCATGCCGACAATGGTATTGATTTTCAGGAATTTATGATCATGCCGGTCGGCGCCGATTCTTTTAAGGAAGGCCTGCGGATGGGTGTGGAAATTTTCCATCACCTGAAAAAAGTTTTAAAAAGCAAAGGTTACGCCACCAACGTGGGCGATGAAGGCGGTTTTGCCCCGGGCATCAAAAACAACGAAGAAGCCATTCAAATGGTGATGACCGCCATCGAAGCGGCCGGCTACCGCCCGCTCGAAGACATCGTGATCGCCCTCGACGCCGCTTCCTCGGAGTTTTTTGACCAGGAAAAAGGCGAATACGTGTTTAAAAAATCAACCGGCGACCGCCTCTCCAAAAAAGACATGGTGGCTTTCTGGAAAGACTGGTGCAACCGCTACCCGATCTACAGCATCGAAGACGGTTGCGCGGAAGACGACTGGGAAGGCTGGAAACTGATGACCGAAACCCTCGGCCACCGCATACAACTCGTTGGCGATGACCTTTTTGTAACCAACGTGGAGCGCCTGCAAAAAGGCATCGACGAAAAAATCGCCAACTCGATCCTCATCAAAGTAAACCAGATCGGCTCGCTGACGGAAACGATTGATGCGGTGAACCTCGCTACCCGCCACGCCTATACCTCGGTCATCAGCCACCGCTCCGGCGAAACGGAAGACACCACCATCGCCGACCTGGCAGTGGCACTCAATACCGGACAGATCAAAACCGGGTCGGCCAGTCGCTCGGACCGGGTCGCCAAATACAACCAGTTGCTGCGTATCGAAGAAGAACTCGGCGATGCCGCAACGTACCTTGGCAAGTCGCTTTTCGGGTTGTAAATTCGGCAAGGCGCTTTTTTTGGGCAAAACAATCCGGTTATGCTTCGTACGATACTCTTTCTGGTCGCCACCCTCATCGCCCTGCCCGTCGTGGCTTTTTACTACGACCAGCCTTTGAGCGCCGAACAAGCCGGCGCAGTGAAAACGGTTTTTCTGGTGATGGCGGTTGTCGCCTGCACCTGTTTTGCCGTCAGCGAAATCACCCGAAATTACAGCCAGGTGGACAAACTCTGGAGCCTTTTGCCCATCGTTTACACCTGGTTTTTTGCCCTGAAAGCAGCACCCGATCCACGAACCACCCTGATGGCCATACTCGTCACCTTCTGGGGATTACGGCTGAGTTTTAATTTCTGGCGCCGGGGCGGATACCACTGGATTCCCTGGCGTGGCGAGGAAGATTACCGTTGGGCCGTATTGCGCAGCCAAAATCCCGCTCTTCAAAAACGGCTCACCTGGGCGGCTTTCAACCTGTTTTTTATTTCCGCTTACCAGAATACCCTCATCCTGCTGTTTTCCCTGCCCGTCGTAGTGGCGTGGCAGGGAAAAAACACCCCCCTGAACTGGCTTGACGCACTCGCCACGCTGCTGGTTTTGCTTTTTATCACCCTGGAAACCATCGCCGACCAGCAACAATACAACTATCAGCAGGAAAAATACCGGGTGGTGGGAGCGGGTAAAACCCTTCCCGAGCAAACCCTTCCCGAGCAATACGCCCGCGGATTTTGCAACACCGGTTTGTGGGCACGGGTACGCCACCCGAATTACGCTGCCGAGCAAGCCATCTGGATATCTTTTTACTTGTTCAGTGTAGCGGCCACGGGGCGCTGGCTCAACTGGTCGCTGGCAGGAGCGATCCTGTTGATGCTTCTTTTTATCGGAAGTTCCGATTTCAGCGAAAAAATATCGGCGGGTAAGTACCCGGAGTACCGGGATTACCAGAAACGGGTGCCACGTTTTATCCCGGATTTGTTTTGAACAGCCCGGCCGGCGAATATACCTCACGCCGCCAGGTTTTGCGCATTGAGTGGGGATCAAGTAATAGTCTCATTTCGATTGAGACTATTACTACGCACGATGTGACGGCGTAAGGTATAATTGTGAAATAAAGTTTAAAACGCCCGGCTGCTTCCCTTACCGGCCAAGGGCCGGCGTTATGTTCAAAAATTATTTTTCATGAACCGATCCGCCTTTAAATCAAACGTTGCAATTCATTGGTTATTAGCCTTCTGTGTCATTTTTGGCGGCAGCCAGTGCAAAAATGCGCGCAAAGCAGAATCTACAACACCCAAAACAACCGGCGCCCGGGAATCGGCCTTCCGCAACGACATCGTGGCATACGCCGCCAAATACAAAGGTTCCAAATACGTGCCTGCCGGAAAAAAACCCGAAACAGGATTCGACTGCTCGGGTTTTACCAGTTATGTGATGGATCATTTTCGGATTTCACTCTCTCCCGCCGCCCGCGAACAGGTAAAACAAGGCAAAAACAAACGTATCGAAGATGCCAAACCGGGCGATCTGATTTTTTTCCGCCGCGGCCCCAATGAGCCGATTTTTCACGTATCCCTGGTAAAATCCAACAACAAAAAAAACCTGTACGTCATCCACAGCACCACTTCGCGCGGTGTCATCGAAGAGGATGTGCTGAACAGTTCCTACTGGAAACAATACATTGATTCCGTGCGTGATGTGGTGTCAGAGAAATATTAAAACCGCCCTGCTCCTTTGTCTGATCGCCGCCGCTTGTGGCGGGCAAAAGCAACGGGTTGTATACCCTGCTTTTTACCACTGGCAAACGACCCTGGATATCTCGCCCTCCGAACGAAATTATCTCGACGCTCTGGACTGTAAAAAACTCTACGTCAAGTTGTTGGATATTGGCCGGGATCAGGTGTCGGGTGAAATCAAACCATACGCCCTGCTCGACGCCGCTGCTCCCGGTAAAATTGCCGGTTTGGAGATCGTACCGGTGGTTTTTATCACCAACGAGGTCTTTCAATATACTGCTCCGGGTGACCTCGGGTGGCTGGCCGGGAAAATAAACGGTGTGTTGCTCGCCTTTAAAAAAACGCCGGGTATCGGGCCGGTCAACGAAATTCAGTTCGATTGCGACTGGACGCCCGCTACACGCGAGGCATTTTTCCTGTTTTTGCAAACAATCCGGGGTCGTTTGCCGGAAGATATTCAAATAAGCGCCACGATCCGCCTGCACCAATACAAGTTTCCGGACCAAACCGGCGTGCCTCCGGTCGACCGGGGTATACTGATGTTTTACAATACCGGCGACATCGACCGGCAGGATGCCCCAAACTCCATTTTCAACAGCAGCGACGCAAAAAAATACCTCGGCGGAGCGCCCGAAAATTATGCGTTGCCCCTCGATGTGGCCCTGCCGCTTTTTTCCTGGGGGCTGGTGTACCGCAACGGCGATCTTTGGAAAATCATCCCGGAAATTGCGGATGAAACCTTGTCGGATGAATCGCGCTTTTTAAAGTCTCCGCAGGTATCGCCGGACCAACCCGGATACTATGAAGTGAAAAATGGCACTTTCCTTTCCGGACACTATCTTCGCCCTGGCGACGCCCTCCGGGTGGAAACGATTTCACAGCCGCTCCTGATCGAAGCCGCCCGGCTCGCTTCCGGGGTGGATCTGGCGGAACATACCACCGTGGCGTATTTCCACCTGGATTCTTCGACCATTCGCCGATACCCTGTACCATTGCTTGATTCAGTATGCCGAATGATATGTTTTCCGGAAATGAAAAATTAACCGCTTCTGCCGGACCGCAGATAAAAGTGCCGCTCCTGCTTGGCCTCGCCTTCCTGTTTTCCACTTCGTTTTTTACACCCGACGAGCCTCTTTCCGGTCAAAACAAAACGCAAAGCCAATGTGCCCCCAACGGCGAAACCTTTTACGGATACTCGTTTCTGCACCCCGATATTATCAATAAAAACGCGGCATACGCGCCGTTTTTTATCAAATGGGACGATTATTACCAACAGTATTACTTCAACCGCGACATACAACGGCAGGAAAATATTGAAGAATGGATCGAGCGGTTTTGCGGCCAGCCCGAAGCCGCCGACGTGGAATACGTGGTGTATAAAAGCAGCATCGACGAACTGGTGCGACTGAGAAATTCGACACTGGACCCCAAAAAAAGCACCCCGCTGCCTTATCAACTGGCAGATAATACCTTTGCTGAAATGCTCGTCCTGAACGGCTGTATCGAGGTGATCGACTACCTGATGTACGCCAAAAGGTGTGAGCCCTACGTCATCACGGCCGGCGATGGCTGGACGATCCCGGAAAGAGACCCGGAGGCCATGTACGAACTCATCAACGAAGGCCTGGGGCGTTTCAAACAAACCTCTTCTTACTTCGTCAAACTTCGGTATACCTATCAGATCGTGCGGCTGGCTCATTATTCGCGCAACTGGCAATACACCGTCGACCTTTATAAGTACCTGATTCCCAAACTGGACCTGAGAAAACCGAGCATCGTTTATTACTGGACGCTGGGGCATTGGGCCGGCGCGATGCAAAACCTGGGCATGTATCCCGAAGCCGCTTACCGGTTTTCACTTGTATTCCGGCATTGTGCCTCCAAACGTGCACAGGCCTACCGGAGCTGGCTGATCCGCAACGACAAAGACTGGCAGCAGGCGCTGCGCCTGTGCCAGAGTGATGCCGAAAAGGCCACCCTGTACATCCTGCGGGCGGGCGGCTCGCACACCTACGCGGTGGAAGACATGACCCAGGTATACGAACTTGATCCCACGAACCCACAGCTCGACCTGTTGCTCGTGAGCGAGGTGCAGGAACTGGAAAAAATATTCCTGCGCACCGGCGTGACCGACCGCAAATACGGAGCGGCGAAAGGTGCGATCAAACGCCAGGAGGCAGCCAAACACCTGCTCGACCTGCAAAAATTCGTCCGCCGGGTATTGCGCGAAAAACAGGGCGCCAATCCAAAACTCTGGCTTTGTATCAGCGGCTACCTCGAACTTTTGGCCGGCGACCGGTATGCGGCCGAAACCACCCTCAACCGCGCCGAAAAAAGCCTGAGCAAAAAGGTGGAATACGACCGCCAGTTGTACCGCCAACTCGAAGTTTGGCGTATTTTACTCAAAATCCTGAACCTTGATCCTTCGGATAAAACCTATCGCGACGACATGGCCTTTCGGGTCAGAAGTTTTGACGCCTTTCAATACAATCCTACCTGGAATTGTTTTGCCAAGACTGGTTGTCAAGTCGTTACAGCGAAACCAATCACCCCGGCAAAGCCATTATCGCGGCATATCCGCCCGCAGCACTGGGCAACAACCCCAATCTTTTTGTGTTGGAAGACCTGCTGAAACTGGCCTCGGAAGAAAACCCGGTCCTGCTGGAAGAAGCGATGAAAATGGATACAAACCCCGATCGTATCCGGGCCCACCTTTTGGAGATCAAAGGCGCTTACCTGCTCAGTTTGGGTCAGCCGGAAGCGGCATTGCTCGCCTTGCGCGACATCAAACCCACACAGGACGCCAGGCTGCCCAAATTCAGTCCGTTCCGGGAAAAAATAGGTGAAAAAGTCCACCGCGAGGTATTTGACACCCTGCTGCTCAACCGGCGGCAAATTGCCGAAAAAATCCTCGACTACGAATTTCGCGCAAAAGCGGCCCAGGCCGTCAACGACAGTTCCGCCGCCTGGTACTACTACCTGATCGGGTTGGGGTATTACAATATGTCGTACTTCGGCTACGAGTGGGACGCGCTTGATTTTTACCGCAGCGGCTACAACCAGTTGCGGCTCGCCCGCGGACCGGTATTTGCCCTCGCCGGCTCACCCGACGGAAATCGCGAAAACACGGATGTAAGCCTGGCGCTTTCCTATTTTGAAAAAGCGCTGGCCACAGCCCAAAAGCCCGAAATGGCGGCCCGGGCGGCTTATATGGCCGCACGATGCCAGCAAAAACAGTGGTTTTGTGATCCGGAATGCCGTTACCGGCCTGGAAGCAAACTGATTCCCGTGTTGCCGGAAAAATACATGACCTATTACAATCTGCTGATCAACCGGTATTCCAAGACCAGTTTTATACCGCAGTGGTCAAAGAGTGCAAATGGCTGGCAGCTTATGCGCGCTGAAGAATTGTTGCATTGTTAAATTGTTGAATTGCTGCATTGTTACATTGCTGAAATGACGTGATGCAACAATGCAGCAATTCAACAATACAGCAATCAGAACATTTCAACGCCGCCGAAATGGAACGCGCCTTCGATAGATGCGTTTTCATCGCTATCGGAGCCGTGCACGGCATTTTCACCAACGCTGGTTGCATATTTGGCGCGGATGGTGCCGGGAGCGGCATTGGCCGGGTTGGTGGCGCCGATCAGCGTGCGGAAGTCTTCTACGGCGTTATTTTTCTCCAGAATAGCCGCCACGATCGGGCCGCTGCTCATGAAGTCGCACAATTCGCCGTAAAACGGGCGCTCTTTGTGAACATCATAAAATTCGCCCGCCTTTTCGAGGCTGAGTTGGGTAAGTTTCATCGCAACAATGCGAAATCCGGCGGCATTGATCATTTGAAGAATGTTGCCGATGTTGCCGGCGCGTACGGCGTCGGGTTTGATCATAGTAAACGTGCGGGTACCTGCCATGGGTAAATAGGTATGAATTGATGGGTGATAGTATAAGGGGGCGCAAAGTTAGAGCAAGATTTTATTTCAAATAGTGCCTGAAAAAAGGTTTTCTAAAAAATAATATCTGGCGCACCCTTCAAATCAGGCTTGAATGCCTTAATTTTGCCCGCCTTTTTGACTGGAGGCTTCGCCCAATCTATACCCCCGAACGAATAAACATGGAATTTCCGGCAGCACTGAAACAACTGATCCATCAGCCACAAAACGTAGCGATCCTCTCCCACCGGAACCCGGATGGCGATGCGATCGGAAGCGCCCTGGCGATGCAGCATTACCTCGACCAATACGGCCACACGGTTCACGTGTTGTTCCCCTCCGAGTTTCCGGAAGAGTTCGAAGCCCTGCCGGGTGCAGAAGAAATCCTGATCTGGGATATACACACCGAGGAATGCAAACAGGTTTTGAGAAAAAAAAACCTGTTTATCTTCCTGGATTTCAATGCATTAAACAGGATCGACAAAATGGGTGATTTTGTAAAGGACCTGCCCGGCAAACGTATCCTGATCGATCACCACCTCTACCCCGACCAGATTGCCGACTACATGTACAGCGAACCGGAAGCCAGCAGCACCTGCGAACTGGTCTACCGTTTTATCACCGGAATTGGCGACGGACAAAAGTTAAATCCAACGGTAGGCAAGTGTATTTTTACCGGATTAGTGACGGATACCGGTTCGTTTCGCCATGCCACCAATGCCAATGTGTACCGGATTGCCGCCGACCTGGTGGACCGGGGCATGGACGATACGGGCGTTCAGGACATGATCTTCAATTCACAAAAGGAAAAAAACCTTCGTTTGCTCGGCCATTGCCTGCTCAACCGCATGGAATTTTTGCCGGAATACCGCACCGCTTTTATTTGGTTGTCAAAAAAAGACTACGAATTGTACAACATCCAGCGCGGCGATACGGAAGGAATTGTAAATTATTTGTTGAGTATCAAGGATGTACGCCTGGCGGCTTTTATCCATAACCAGCCGACCGTCGTAAAACTCAGCCTGCGGTCCAAGGGGGATTTTGACGTGCAGGACATCTGTAAAAAACATTTTAACGGCGGCGGCCACAAAAATGCCGCCGGCGCCTATTCCCACGACAGCCTCAAGGCGACCATTCAAAAATTTAAAGACCTGCTTCCGCAATATAAAGAAGCATTGTTGAAAAAAAATTAACCCGCGAACAACGAATATTGCTAATAACTCATTCATTTTCAACAAACATGCGCAAATTTTATTTTTGCCTTTTTTGCAGCCGTAGTGTTTCACTCAACGGCCTGTGCCAATCGGAGGGATCAAAAACGAGCACGGCTACCGTTTCATTAACCACACCAACAAAGGCGGACGAAAACCCCAGCCCGGCGAAACGGTACTCGTTCAAACCTACACGTATATCGGCGACTCGCTGATGGCGAGCACACAGAAATCGCTCGGCGGCCCACGGGAATTTGCTCTCTTCCCCCCCGACCGCGCTCCCAAACGTATCCCCGCCATCTACGACGCACTGCTTCTGATGAGTGAAGGCGACAGCGGCACCGTGTATGAAACGATCGACACCTTCCTGCAAAAGTTCATCCCGCCGGCACTTAAAGACAACAAGGAGGTTCGGTATGAAGTCGTGCTGCTTGACGTCGTTTCGCAGGAAGACCTGCAAAAACGGGCTGCTGAAGAGCAACAAAAAAGCCATGGAAGAGCAAAAAAATCGGTGAAGAAGCAAAAACCCGCGCAGGAAATGTGGCTGCCATGGTGAAAGCCACTGCCGCCGACTACAAATCCGGCAAACTGAACGGCAAACTCACCAGCACACCCTCCGGCCTCAAAATGCTGGTTGTTGAACAGGGTTCCGGCGCTGCCATCACCCGCGGTGAACAAATCAAAACCCATTACTACGGCGTACTCACCAATGGTACGATGTTCGACAATTCCTTTGAACGTGGTCAGGCATTGCCTTTCCCCGCAGGTGTGGGCCAGATGATCCAGGGTTTTGACGAAGGCGCCATGAAACTCAACCACGGCGGCAAAGCCTACCTGTTTATCCCGCCGCAACTCGGCTACGGCGATAGAGATCAGGGTACTATTCCGCCTAATTCTGAACTGATTTTTTACATCGAACTTTTGTAAATTAAAGGGGTTTCAGGGTTTCAGGGTTTAAATGGTTTCAAGGTTGCAATAACGTGTAACCTTGAAACCATTTAAACCCTGAAACCCTGAAACCTTTAAAATTTTTCCGTTTCCAGTTATGACGATCGAACAACTCAAGGAGTTGAAGGATAAACTGGCGGTCCTCAGGAGGTATCTTTGACGTGGATAACCGAATCCGCGAAACAGAGGACCTGACCAGCCAAACCCTCGACCCCAATTTTTGGAATGACCCCAAACGTGCAGAAACCATCCAGCGCAAAATCGGCATCAGTAACCGCTGGCTCGACGATTACAACCTGATCGCCCGCGAGGTAGACGATCTGGAAGGCCTTTTTGAATTTCAAAAGGAAGGCCTGACCACCGACGAAGAAGTGGATGCCCAATACGCCAAAACAGCCGGTATCCTGGCCGACGCCGAATTCCGCAGTACCCTGAACCAGAAGGAAGACTCCATGAACGCCGTGCTCACGATCAACGCGGGCGCCGGCGGCACCGAGGCTTGCGACTGGTCGGCCATGTTGCTGCGGATGTACCGCATGTGGGCCGAAAAATCGGGTTTTAAAGTCATCGAACTGTTCGAACAGGACGGCGATGCGGCCGGTATCAAATCCGCCAGCATCGAAATTCGCGGCGACTACGCTTATGGCTGGCTTAAAGGTGAAAACGGCGTGCACCGCCTCGTACGTATCAGCCCTTTTAATGCCCAGGGCAAACGCCAGACCTCGTTTTCATCGGTATTTGTGTACCCGCTGATCGAAGACAACGAGATCGAAATTGTGGTGAACCCCGACGATATCCGATGGGATGTATTCCGTGCTTCCGGCGCGGGTGGCCAGCACGTCAACCGGACCGAATCCGCCGTGCGGCTCCGCACATGCCCTCCGGGCGTGGTAGCCGAGTGCCAGCAGGACCGCAGCCAGCACCAGAACCGCGACCTCGCCATGAATATGCTGAAAAGCCGCTTGTATGAACTCGAAATGCGCAAACGCCAGGCGGAAAAAGACAAAATTGAATCCGGCAAAAGCAAAATTGAATGGGGCAGCCAGATTCGCTCCTACGTGCTCGACGACCGCTGGGTGAAAGATTTGCGCAGTGGCCACAAAGTACACAACCCCGACGCCGTGCTCGACGGCGACCTCGACGGTTTTTTGAAAGCTTACCTGATGTGGGAAAGAAACCCGACGGGTGTGGTGGTGGAAGAGGATTGAGTCGGCAACTTGCACCGGCCGGGTTTTTGACAGGATTGACAGGATCTACAGGATCTACAGGATCTACAGGATTGACAGGATTGACAGGATTGACAGGATTGACAGGATTGACAGGGTCTACAGGATTGACAGGATTTACGAGTGTACTTGAATTAATTATAACATCCTGTAAATCATGTAAATCCTGTCAAACAAACCCCTGTCGCCTCCCTTCAGAACCGCATTTTTTTTCAAAACGCCAGCCCAATCTTCAACTCCGAAAACCAATGCGAGGGTTCTGTAAACTCGAACCGGCTGAAATCAAGTTCATCCCAGGCCACCCCGAATTTGTAGTTGATAAATCCGTTGCGGAACAGGCGGTATTGGAAACCGACGATGGGTGACAATTGCGCGGCGCTTATCCATCGGTCACGGGAAGGGGTAAGTATAAATGCGCTGTAATTCCAATGGTACCGGGCATTTACGGCGCCATAAATACCGGAAAGATTGTTGCCCGATTTTCCACGCGCGATGCGGCTTTTTTGCAAAAAATACCAGCGGGGTTCGGCAGAAACCGACATACCGTATTCCCACACCAGTTTCCGGCCCTCATCCGTAATAAAAACATCCCAGCCGATGGCGGTTAAAGCGCCTTCCAACTCAACGGAAAAGGACGACTCTCCTATTTTGCGTTCGTAAGCAAACGAAGGCGAAAACCGCATCATATCGCTCCGCAACTGAACGGCCCTGAGCAGGTCGATTTTGAACATCTGCCGGTCTTCCTGAAAACAGCGCAACACGTCGCAATAAGAACTGCCTTCACCTTGCCGGTATTTTGGCGCTCCGATAGCAAGGCCCAAGGCCACACGTGTATTAAAAAAGAAGGGATTGTCCCGGAAATGGGGGTTCCCGGAATAGGTGGTATTCCGGAAACCCGCACCTGCGTTGATATCCACATACCCGAAGCGAAACAATCGCCGCTGTAAACCAAAACGCAAACTGTACGTATTGGAAGAAAACCAGTTGCCCGGGTCCGGCCCGTCTCTCCGGCTCTGCTGAACACGGCCGTATTCGAGTCCGATGTAGTTGCCGGAAAGGTTATTGGCGCTTTTTCCATGTCTGATTCGCGCGGGCATATCGTAATACAAACGCGGTTCGACGCGCCACTCCGTTCGCCGCTGTTTTCCTTTGATAAAGTCACCTTCCAGGAAACCCGCAGATCCGGTTGTGTGGACGGACAGGAATTTGTTGATTTTATACTCGGCCGATAATTCAAGCCGGGAAATATCGGAATTGGCGTCGTCGTATGGTGTGCTAATCCGATTGTTTTCATTTTCATTAAACGGCAACATGGCGGCCAAAACGTTCCATTTGAACAGAAGCCGGGTCGGTTTTTGCGTCCCGAATACATAGTCATAACGGTTAATGAAGCGTTGTTTTTCAAATTGGCCGGTATCCTGAGCGACGCTGAGGAAGGTGGTGTCGCCGGTTTGGCAAAAGGCCGTTACACCGGCGAACGTGACAAAAAGCAGGGTTGCAAAATGTTTCATGACAAATTTAGACAATTCGTTGTTTTTCAATTATTTAATGGTAATATTCCCGAGTGTCGTTTCAATCAGGATAAGCGGATACTGGTCGTTTTGATGCAAGGAGGCTTGCTGGTCGTCGCCGGTAGCGCCTGCATCTAAACGGAGCGCCAGCGGAGTGGTTACCGCTCCGTGATTGGCGTGCAGGTCAAAATTGTGCCGGTAAGGCAGCGCCGCCGCCACGGTTACGTCGCCTTTCGACGCGCGCACCGTCAGGTTTTTGGTATGGATACCGGCTTCCACGTTTACGGCGCCATATTCACTCTGAACGGTGCAATCATTGCGAATACCCGTGAGTGACACGTCCGCCCGTTTGGCCTGCACAACTACGGGTCCGGAGAGTTGGTCGCCCTCCACATTCCCGTAGCGGCTGTCTACCTGCACTTTTCCGCCGAGTTGGACCAGGTTAAAAGAGCAGAATTCGCCGGTAAGCGCCACGGCGGCCGTGATTTTTTCCAGCCTTGCGCTGCCGAATTTGTTGCTCAGCGTGGTCGGGCAATCGGCCGGGACAAGCACTTTTATTTTTGCTTTCAGGTTGGATACCGGCAAGGGGGTGCCTGCGGGTATACCGACATAGGCGCGGATAAACATCTTTTTTCCAATCGTGGACGTTACAAATTTCCAGGCGCCGAGGTCGGCCTTTGCGCTGTCGATTTTGGGGTGCCGGGCCGAAAGATCAGCCGTTACGGTCACGGTTTTTTCGCCGGGCGGTGCGGCTTCCACTTCCACATCCGCTTTTTCACAGATGATCTCCAGGGTGTTTCCCGGTTTCCATTTGAGGGTCTTTTGCACCGTTTTTGTGACGACCTGGAGCGTAGTCTGGGCTGCCGTTCCACCCGCTGCAAGCAGCAGGGCGAACAGGATCAAATATGGTTTCATACTTATAATGTGCTGAATGTGAGTGCTATATCATGGTCATCATTTGGCGGAGCAAACCCGATCGTTCCCGTTCGATCCGGACAAGTTGGGCCGCCAGAGCCGGGTCGTCGCCGTACCGGCCAAGGGTATTTCTGAGTTCTTTTTTTGCCTCGGAGAGCTCGTCGAGTTCGGATTTTAACGCTATAAAATCGGGTTGCTCGCAGACGGGCGCCCGGGACGCACAAAGTGTTTCAAGCATTTCGAAAGCGGCGTCGTCCTTCTCCTGCACCGAATTGCGGATTTCTTCATTGAGGGTTTCCTGGGTCACTACCACCCTGCCCTGCTTGGAAGTATCCGGCGACATAAACCACCAGGCGCCCAGCAGGAGCAAACCGACGGCGGCGGCGGCAAGTATTTTCCGGGAAAAACCGATCCGGATGGCTTTTTTTTGCACCAGCGCGTTTTCCAGATTGCTCCAGATTTGCGCAGGCGGGTCGTACTGCGGCAGGCTGCGGGCCGATTCGCTCAGTAACCCGTCGGCGTCGAGGGCCGCTTCCAGGTCATCCCACAAACCGGTGGGTGGTTCGTATTCGGGAAGTTGGCCCAAAGCCTTTTGCAAGGTGTTGATATTCAGTTCTTTCATACGACAGTGAGCATTTCGCGCAAGCGCTTTTTGGCGTAAAAAAGTTGCGATTTCGAGGTGCCTTCCGAAATGCCGAGCAGGTCTCCGATCTCTTTGTGGGCATAACCTTCCACTTCTGCAAGTACAAAAACGGCGCGGTAACCTTCCGGAAGTGACTGGATGGCGCGTTCGAGGTATTCGGCGTCGATCGAGGTGCCCCAATCCACCGGGCCGGTTTCGCGATGAGGTTCGAGTGGTTCAAAAATGATCCGCCGGCGGCGCAATTCGCTGAGCGCGGTGCGCACCACGATGGTTTTGATCCAGGCGCCGAGCGTACTTTTTCCCTGAAAATCAGGAAGATGGCGGAATACCTGTAAAAACGCGTCCTGCAATATTTCACCTGCCGTTTCGAAATCGCCGGTCATCCGGTAAGCCAGCGTATACATCGCCCGTTTATACCGCTCGTACAACTCGTGTTGTGCGTTGCGATTGTCTGCCAGGCAAAGTTCAATCAGGTTGCGTTCGTTCATTCGATGTACCCGTCGCTTATTCCGAAAAGGTATACAACAAAGAGGGGCGGTGTGGAGAGAATCGTTGTATGGGAGGTTAATTATTTTGAAAAAATCTGTTGATCATGTCTTAAACAAACATTTATATTACTGAATATCAACAAATTAAGATATTTATTTTTCGGCAAATCATTTCAAAAAATACATCTCGATTTCCCCTTTGTACTTGGCGTTCACCTTGCCGCGATGTTCGAACTGGTAGCGATCTTTGGCAAGCAGGTAGGTAGATTCGGATACGTTGATCCGGCCTTTTTCGCCGTTGCTTTCGAGCCGGGCGGCGATATTCACGTCATCGCCCCAGATGTCGAACGCAAATTTGGTGTTGCCCACCACACCCGCTATGACGGAGCCGCTGTGAATGCCGATACGCACATCGAAGGCCGTTTCGCCGGCTTTCATACGTTTTTCCTTTTCGGCATGGATAAATCCGAGAATTTCGACGGCTGCATCCACCACCCGGAGGGCGTGGTTGTCATCGGGGCGCGGGAGGCCACATACTGCGAGATAGGCGTCGCCGATGGTTTTGATCTTTTCAACCCGGTGTTTGCTGAATATGGTATCGATGGCCTGGAAGTAATAATCCAGTTCCTCGATCAGCGCTTCCGGCGGCATTTTTTCGGCAACTTTGGTAAATTCCACAAAATCGAGGAAAATCACGGTCACGTTGTCGTAGCGACAGGGTTTGACCTTGCCGTGTTTTTTGAGTTCCGCAGCAATTTCGTCGGGCAGGATATTGAGCAACAGGTGTTCCGATTTTTCTTTTTCTTCTTCGAGTTCGCGTGTTCTCAGTTTCACTTTTTCTTCGAGGTGTTCGTTGGCGGCCTGCAGGTCGCTTACCAGTTGGGTATTGTGCTGGTGCAAATAATACTTTTCCACCGCCATATCGAGCGTGTGTTTGAGTTCTGCCTGGTCCCAGGGTTTGGTAAGGTAGCGGTAAATGCTGCAGGAATTGATGGCTTTAATAATCACCTCCACGTCGCTGAAACCCGTGAGGATAATCCGCACGATACCGCTGTTTTCGGGTATTTTGCTGAACAGTTCAACCCCGGTGCAATTGGGCATCCGCTGGTCGGAAATAATTACCGGCACTTCTTCCGCTTGAACGATTTCGAGTGCTTCTGCCGGAGAAGCGGTGATCAACACGTTGAAATCACGCCTGAACGCCGATTTAAAAACGATCAGGTTGTCTTCCTCGTCGTCTACATAAAGTACGGTGGGCTTTTCCGGAATATTCATCACAAGTCTTATTGATTTACAGGCATATAGATTGTAAAAGTAGAACCTTTCCCCGGTTCGCTCGCCACTTCGATCCGGCCTTTATGATCATTAATTATACCATAACTGATGGAAAGCCCGAGGCCCGTGCCGTCACCCACGGGTTTGGTGGTAAAAACGGCTCGAACAATCGCCGTTTTACATCTTCCGTCATGCCGGCGCCGGTGTCGGAAACGGCCACGAATACTTCCTTCTGTTCGGGCAAATAACCGGTAGTCAGGGTGATTGTACCCACCCCTTCGATGGCCTGCAGGGCATTGTTCAGGATATTCATAAATACCTGGTTGATTTTGCCGGCGGCGCATTCCACCGGTGGCAGTTCGCCGTAATTTCTCAGCACATCGGCTTTCTTTTTGATCTGGCTTTGCAGGATTTCGAGTGTGGAATCGAGGCCTTCGTGCAGGTCCACAATTTTAAAGTCGCCTTCGTCGAGGCGGCTGAAATTGCGCAGGCTTTTTACGATGGTAACCGTCCGGTTGATCCCGTTCTGGATGCTGCGGAACATTTCGTCGCTGTCCTCCACCGTTTCTGCAATGTGTCGGTGCAATTTTTTGTCGGCGATTTTTTGCAGCGCTTCGCGGTTATCTTCCGCCGGATCGAGCGAAAGATAGGATTGCAACGCGGTTTTGAGTTCCTCAAAATTTTGCCGCAGGTTATTGACCCCGACGGACACGAAATTGATCGGGTTGTTGATTTCGTGCGCCAGGCCGGCGGTAAGTTGGCCGAGAGAAGCCATTTTTTCACTTTCCACCAGTTTGGCCTGCGCCATTTTCAGGTCGAGCAGCGATTTTTCCAGGACTTCTTTTTGGTGGATGACCTCCGTGGTCCGTTCCGCGACTTTTTGTTCTAGGCGTTCGTACTGAAGTGCATTTTCCAGCGATATGGCCACCTGGCCCGAAAGAAGTTTGAGAAACTGGACGCGTTGTTCGGTAAAAACGCCGCTGTTGAGGTTGTTTTCTGCGTACAACATCCCGATCAGGTTGCCCTGGTGCACCACAGGCAGACACAACAAAGAACGCAGTTGTTTTTGCCGGATGACGGGATCTGTGGCAAACCGGTCGTCTAATTGGGCATCGGCAATAACCAGGTCTTCCCTGGTCCGGATCACAAACTGGGTGACGGATTCCGGCAATAACAGGTTTCCGGAAAGTGGTATGGCCGACCATTGGCCGTCTGCATTACCTTCCGCTGAGCCATGCGCCCCGATAACCCACTGATTTTCACGCCGAACGATAAAGTATCCGTTCCGGGCCCCGGCGTTTTCCACCACGACGTACATCAACCGCGACATCAGTTTTTCCATTTGAATTTCTCCGGAAATGGCCAGGGCTGCCTTCATCAGCGAAAGCATGTCGATGTCGCTGCTGCTTTGAAAACCCGAGCGGGTGACGGTTTTTTCGGTACTGGCCGACGGCGACGGCAGTTTGAGGTTATGCTGGCGGTCCAGCCAGTTGACTTTTGCCAGGGCGCCCCACTTTTGGTAAAGCCGGCGCGCTTCCAGCAGGTATTGGCGGCTCTTTTCGGGATTGGTGGGGGCCCAGAAACGTGCGGCAAGTTCGTTGGCAAGGGCTTCGTCGTTCAAAAAACCGTGTTCTTTTGCCGCAGCGATGGCTTTCTGGTAAAAAAGGGCGGCTTCCTGGTTTTTGCCCTGCAGCCGGTGCGCTTCGGCTTCCACAAGGCGTTGTTTTGCCAAAAAATTGGCCGGTGCGCTCACTGTAAATTTTCGCAGCGTTTTTTGAAATTTTCCGGCCCGTTTCAGCAGTTTCGACCGGTTGCCCGAAGTAGTGTTTTCCGCCGCTCGAAGCAAGACTAAGGGAAAATACAGGTGAAAAGGATGGATGTGGGGCGTAGCCAGCACGTTGTCGAGCAATTTCAGACACTTTTCGCCGTATTCCAGGGCTTCTTCGTTTTTATCGAATAAAAAACAAAGTATCATCCGGCTCATGTAAGCAACGCAAAGGCCGCTGTAATCCTTTCCCGCCAACTGGAGGTCGACCTGGGTATTTTCGTCGTAATAAGGGCCTGCCAGCCGGGTTTCTATTTCATGGGGATCGGTCAGGTTGGCAATGACTTGGCGGGGAATATTCAGCCACACGAGGCCGGTATTTTGTTTGATCTTTTGGACGGCTGCGGCATAGGCATCCAATTCCCTGCGGAGTTCCGCAAGGGGTTTTCCCATATAAAGCTTGATGGAACAGGTTTGAAAAGCCGAGTAGGATGCAAATATAAAATCGCCGGTTTCCAGGCCTTTTTGATAAGCGCTTTCCAGGTCTTCCGAAGTTTCCCGGAAGTGAAACCTCCAGTGTTTGATAAACCCTGAATTGATAAAGTGCACTTTGGCGTAAGCAGTGGCGTTTTTGTATTTTTCGAGCAGTCGCACGGCGATTTCCCCGTATTTCAGTCCTTCGTCAAATTCAAGGGTGCTTCCACACATCACTAAGCCATACGTGGCATAAGCAAAAGCGGATTGGATGTGGTTGCCGTATTGAACGGACAAACTGACCTGCCGGAACACGATCAGGGGAAAAAGATTGGGTTTGGCAAAATACGAGGCGGACGCGGCATGCGAGCAAAATCTCCATAACGGCCGATTTTACCGGGTCGGTCATGGCTGGCAAGGCAACTAAGTGATCCGCCGATTTCCCCTGCAGGCGAATTTTGGTGCCGATGAGGCTCTGAATGATGTGCAGTTTGTTCGGATTGGCGGGAAAACGGGCGCCCAACAACGCCAGCACTTCGAGGCTTGTATTCAGGGCTTCCTCGTTCCGGGTCAGCGACACATAACCCTGTATTTTAACGACATAGGCTTTTACCCGGTCCAGCAAGCCGGTAGCATTGCCGAATACGATCGCGGTAAGCCGTTCCATTTCCTCCACATTGCCACTCAGGTAAGCAGCCTCCGCGCATTCATTGTACAATACCAGTGCAAGTTCGTATTGTTGCGACCAGGTATCGGAAGGCAAAAGCCGGATACCGGCCAGCAAATACCCGAATGCCGGTTCGTAAGCGGCGGCGGACTTTGCCTTTTTGCCCGCGAGCAGGTTCAGTTTGGCCACTTCCATACGTTCGGACGGGTTGTCGAGCAAGGCAGCGCCGGCGTTAAAATGGGTGACTAATTCGAACACGCGTTCTTTCAACTCTTCTTCCGCAAAGTTTTGGGAAAGCAGGCGACCGATCCGGAGGTGAAGTACATTTCTGGATTGTTCGTCCAGCAGGATATACGCCGCATTTTGAACCTGATCGTGCAAAAAACGGTATTCGCTGTTGACCGTTTTTTCGGAATCGCGCGATATTTCGGCGAGGCGGTAATCGTTGCCCACGGGTATGACGAGTCCTTCCCGGATGGCCGGCCACAGGGTTTTGGCCGTTGCCTGCGGCGATTTTTCCCACACGGTTGACAGGGTAAGCAGGTCAAATTTGTTGCCGATGCAGGCGGCGAACTGGCACAGCCGCTGGGTATGTTCGTCGAGCAACTGAATTTTGTCCCGCATGAGTTCCACCACGTTGTCCGTGATGTTGCGTTCCCTGATTTGTTCGATTTTCCAGTTCCAGCGATGCAGGTTTCGGTCAAAAACCACCAATTTATCCGTGTACAAGGCTTTCAGGAACTCGTTGACAAAGAAGGGGTTACCTCCGGTTTTTTGCAGCAGCAATTCTGCCAGCGGGCGGGCTTCCGGGGGCCGGCAATGCATCGTATCCGCCACCATCTGGTTCAGTTCGCCCACCTGGAGCGGTTTCAGGGTGATTTCATGAACGAGGTTGTCCGTTTCTTTCAGCGCCTGAATGGTTTTGATCAGGGGATGGGTGGCATCCACCTCGTTGTCGCGGTATGCGCCGATCACTAAGAGGTACCCGGTTTCTTTATCCGACAAAAGCAGTTCGATCAACTTGAGTGACGGAGTATCCGCCCACTGCAGGTCGTCGAGAAAAAGTACCAGCGGGTGCTCCTGAACGGCCAGGGTTTGCACGAATTGCAGAAATACCAGGTTGAACCGGTTTTGTGCCTCCGAAGCGGGCAACTCCAGGATCTCCGGTTGTGGCCCGGTGATCATGGCGGCTTCGGGGATCACATCGATGATAACCCGCCCGTTGGAGCCGAGCGCCGATAAGAGGCGTTCTTTCCACAAGGCTACTTTTTCGTCGCTTTCCGATAATATTTGCCGCATCAAGTGGCGAAAAGCGGCGATTACTGCGCTGTACGGGACGTTTCGGTTGAACTGATCAAACTTGCCGCCGGTAAAATATCCTTTCTGTGCGGCGATGGGTTTGTGAATTTCCCGGATCAGTGAGGACTTGCCGATCCCGGAAAATCCGGACACCAGCAGCATGGCCGGCGCGCCCAGGGCAACCCGGTCGAAACTATCGAGTAAAAACAACAATTCCTGCTCCCGGCCGTAAAGTTTCTGCGGTATGCTGAAGCGGTCGGAGTGATCGTGTTCGCCCAAGGCAAAAACTTCCACTTGCCCTTGTTTTTCAGCAAATTGTACACATTGCTCCAGGTCGTATTTTAATCCGCTCGCGCTCTGGTATCGCATCTCGGGCGACTTGTCCATCAACTTCAACACAATGGCCTGTAATACGGCCGGCACGCCGGGATTGGCATCCGTCAGCGGGTCGGGGGTGCGCGCAAGATGAGAATGGAGCAATTCCGCAGGATCGTCGGACCGGAATGGCCGGTGGCCCGCCAGGAGTTCGTAAAACGTCACACCCAGCGAATAATAATCCGAACGGTAGTCCACCGGGCGGTTGATCCGGCCGGTTTGTTCGGGCGAAAGATAGGGCAGCGACCCTTCCAGGTCGCGATGGCCGACGGCGCCCACCGATTCCTGCTGCATGGCCACGGCGATGCTGAAATCGATCAGGCGAAGTTCCCGTGTATCGGGCCGGATGAGGATGTTATCCGGTTTTATATCCTTGTGGATCACGTCCCGCCGGTGCAGCTCTTCAAGAATAGACGCCAGTTGCAGGGCAATCGGAAAAACGCTTCGGGGGAAAGTGGTTTGTTTCCGGCAAATTCGCTCAGGGCCATTCCGCCAAAATCTTCCATCACGATGGCGACGCCGGTGCTGAAATTCGTTCAAATCCAGCACCTTCGCCACACCCGGAAAGTCAAGATTTTTGGCCAGTTCGTATTCCCGGCGCAGTTTAATTGCATCGGTGGAATCGGAAAACTCGCCCAAAATCACCTTGAGCACCACGACCCGCCCGTCCGAATGCCGGCTTGCGCGGCAGATGGTTTTCCTGTCGTCGGTAAAAATAATATCCTGAACGTCAAATCCGGGGATGGTGATCATATGAGATCAATATTGAATACTCCGTGCAATCTGGTCCAGCGGAATATAGTTGTAAACAGGGAGTTGGTTTTCCGTTTCTCTCAAATTTTTCAAAAAATCGTCGTTCAGTTTGCGCAGCGCTTCCTCGCCGGGTTTATAAAAATTATACCGCAAATCTTTGAGCAGGGTGACGTTGCGGGCGATAAAAAACATTTGCCGTTCGTACTTGTGTTTAAAAATATCAGCCCAGCGAATCATTTTTTTCCGGTCGATCGGCGGGATATTTTTGCTTTCCGGGGGTGGTACCCGGATACAAAACGGCATGTGGTTGATATTGATGGTGCTGTAATCGTAGTGATCGGCGGCGTGGCCAACCGAGAGATCCCAGATAATGTTGGCAATCGTTTCGGCCAATACGTACACCTCTTTTATCTTTGGCAGGTCCACATTTTTTTTAATAAGGGTCTGCCCGTTGGTAAAGAATTCGTTATGGCCCGGAAATTCGGGCACCCAGGTTCGGATATAGTCGGTCCAGACCTGCACGTCGACATATTCATCCGGAGGCATTTGGCCCACAACCTCGTTTACGAATCGAAGAATCGTTTCATAATAGGCCATAAGAAATTTCCCGTAGTCGGACGGGTAATATCGGGAGTCCGGGATGGCCTCGAAGCGGTACTTCGGATACGAGGGGTTGCCTTGCATGCCGTGATATCCGAACAGGAAAAGCGTCGCCAGGCCGTCGGGTCCCGAAGGCAAGGCGGCATAAGGCATGTTGTGCGGGTTTTGAACGGGCGAGGTTTTGGAGTTTAATACGTTGTAATTCAGTTCCAAAGAAAGTTCAAGGTGCGGCAGTAACAGGCGCAGCAACAAGCCGTCTTTGGGCAACGCCGATTTGGAAATGGCGTTGATGCTGTCGTACGGGAAGTGCAGATTGGCATGCGCTGACAACGAAATGCGCAAACTCGCGCCCTGCATCACAAAGTACTTGGCCAGTTCCCAGGCTTCGCCGTCTTCCGGCCTGAGCATCAATTGGTTATTGGGAAAATAAATGGCAGCGGCCTTCCTTTGGCCGTTCACCAATTCACCCTTAAAAAGAGCGATTGTCGGCGCAACGTAGATGCCCGGATAGGTTTTCATTTGTTTTACCAGGGTAAAATCGGAAACCCACCACTTCTCGTCCGGCTCTTTCTTCAAAAACTCGCTGAAGATTTTGACTTTTTCATTGTCCCGGTACAAGGGGTTGTCACTGTTCCGCAGGTTCAACTCGTTGGAAACAAACTTGCTCAACGAAGAGTGCGTCAGGTATTTTTCATATTGATCGTCGGAAAGCGGCTCCAGGGAGCGGTGTGTCCAGGCGTACCAGGCTGCGGTGGGCCAATAGGTCAAAATGGTCAAAAAATATCGAAGCCCGGTAGTTCGGTTCCATTTCCGGATTTCGTCTTCCGGCACGTGTACCACGCCGGGTGCGAAGCCGAACGGGTGAGCCGGTTGCGGCTGGGGCCAGGGTCCGCGGCGTTCGTAAAGATAATCGGACTGTGGGCGTACGTTCGGGAGGTCGTCTTTCGTTGGCACATTCATTTTGATTGTTTTTATTGAGCGTTTCCGGAAAAGGGTTGTACTGGTGAACTGTCGTGTTCACCGGATAAAATATCAACAAGAAGCGCGAGATTTTTTGATCGGTTGGCGGGCAATGACGGGTAGCCTTTGTCGGTCAAATATAGATCACTTTTATATTTGGTCCATCGAAAGTATCGTATTTGAAAATTAATTGTTTTTGAACAACCCGGCGGTTAATTTCACCGCTGACGCGACGCTTGGCGTCGTGGAACACCGCTGACGCGACGCTCAGCGTCGTGGAACTTTCTAATACTAACACTTTTAACCATGCTTTTCCCTGTAAAATCCGGAAAACCCGTTCGTACACTCGTTTTTGCCACCAACAACCCCCACAAAGCGCGGGAGGTGGAACAGATTCTCGGCGACGGGTTTGAGGTAAAAACCCTGCGCGACATCGGCTGTTTTGAAGAAATTGAAGAAACCGAACCGACGCTGGAAGGCAATGCCATCCTGAAAGCGCATTATGTGAAGGAAAAATACGGTTACGACTGTTTTTCGGAAGATACCGGTTTGGAAGTGGACGCACTGGGAGGCGCCCCGGGTGTTTACACGGCCCGGTATGCCGGCGAAGAAAAAAGCCCGGAAGCCAATATCGCTTTGTTGCTGAAAAACCTGGAGGGTGTGGAGCATCGCCGCGCGCGATTTCGAACCGTCATCGCTCTTGCCATGAACGGCAGGGAATTATTGCTGGAAGGTATTTGTGAAGGCCATATTGCTCCCGAAAAACGCGGCTCGGGTGGTTTTGGCTATGACCCGGTATTTGTGCCCGACGGCTTTGAGCAAACCTTTGCCGAGCTCGGCGACGAGGTCAAAAATCAAATCAGCCACCGCGCGCGGGCTACAGCCAGGTTAATGGAGGTGTTGAAGGATTGATCGTGAGGAGCGGTATTGGGTCATTAGTGCGTTGTAGCACACTAATGACCCAATCACATCGAACTCGCCGACTTAAAAATCCGGTTCCAGTTAATACCTTCCCGGATATTGCCGTTTTTCGTGGAGAACCAGATGAACAGGGGTTTTCCCACGATATGATCTTCGGGCACGTAGCCCCAGATGCGGGAATCTTCCGAATTGTGGCGGTTGTCGCCCATCATCCAGAAATAGTCCTGTTTGAAGGTGTACGAAGTTGTTTCCTGGCCGTTGATGAAAATTTTTCCGTCGCGTACGGCGAGTTGATTGCCTTCGTAGGCCGTGATGATCCGTTTGTAAAAAGGCAGGTTATCCGGATTGAGCGGGGTAGTCACCCCTTTTTTGGGGATGTAGATGGGACCGTAATCATCCACCGTCCAGCCGCCGTAACGTTTGGAGTCGTTGGGAAACACATAACCCGGGTAACGCTCCTGGGGCACCCGTTTTACCGATATATTCGAACCGATTCCTTTTATTTTTTCCACCTGCGCGTCGTCGAGGTGAAAATAACCCTGGCCGGCCATCTTTCTGTCTACCTCGCTGCTGAGCGATACGCCCCATTCTTCCAGCCGCTGCAGGTTCACTGCGGGAGTAACCTGGTATAAAAACTGGCGATGTGTTGGATTTTGTACCGCTACACCGTTGATATACAGTTGACCGTCGCGGATGGAAAGGCTGTCGCCGGGCAAACCCACACAACGTTTGATGTAGTGGTCCTTTTTGTCGATGGGGCGGGCAATGATCTCCATACCGGGCGGGAGTACGCCGCCGGTTTGTCGCCTCATCTGGTAAATATCCATGCTGCGGTCGGGCAGCAGCACAACGCTGTCGCCGGCAGGCCAGTTGAATACCACCGGTTCGTTGTGATCGATGCTTTCGAGGGCAGGGAGCCGGCGATACGACAAAGAGGGGCTTTTGGTATAGGATTCCCCCAGATTGAGTGGCAGGCGGTTGTGCATCAGGGGGAATTGTATCACGGTCATGGGCATCCGGATGCCGTAATGTGCCTTGCTCACAAACAGGAAGTCGCCGACTTTCAGGGTACCTTCCATAGACGGGGTCGGGATGACATACGCTTCAATGAGGAACATCCGGATAAAAGCTGCGGCAAATACGGCAAAAATGATGGCTTCCGACCATTCACGCACTTGTGATTTGCGCATGAATGTGTATTCTGTTTCGAGTTTTTTCAGCGCCAGTTTGTCGTTTTTTTCGAGGGCGTCGTGGTGCAGGCGGTGGTATTCGCGTTCACGTTCAAGAATGGGGCCTTCATAAACCGCTTTCGGATCCATTCCGATTTGAAAAAACGGGATCGGGGCAAAGATCACTGCCAGCGCCGACTGCCAGAAGTCGTGTTTTCCGAAGGAACGCACCATGTCGATCACCATACCGGCGTAAATAAAAATATTCACTACCGGGAACAGAAACCACAAGGCATACCAGGGTTTCCGGCCGATCATTTTGCACCACTCGGCTGCAGCAAGTCCGTGCACGAGGGCTTTCCAGCCGGGAATACCTGCTTTTTCAAATAATTTCATCTTGCTCACCCCGCGCAAAATATACAACACGACTAAGAAAAATCAAAACCGACATGAGTACCAATGTTGAAGAATGAGGGAATGGGTTTCGGGGAAAACAGAAACGCGGGCGAAGGTATCTTTTTGTTAAAAGTCCCCGCCCGCGCTTCGACAAGATTTAAGGAATAGTCGATGTAGAGATGAATTACTCCTCGGCAGATTTGCGTTTTTTGCGACGGGTTTTGAACATTTCCACCACTTCCTTATCCTTTAAAAACCCGAGGTCGACAAACTGGGTGGACACAAATTTTTTGACGTCCTGGTAGTCTTTGGCGCGTTTATCGGTAAATATTTTGAGCAACTTCAACACGTATTTCATGGAAAGCGCTTCCACTTCCTGGTTAAACTGCTGGTTGCCGAAAATCTTCATGTACACCGCAAATATCTTGGTCAATTCAAAATAGTCGGCATATTCCCGCTCCGTGAGTCCGTTGATCAGTTGGGTAAAATACGTCGCGATTAATTTGCGCAGGCATTCACTTTCCACCGAAAGCCCCTGGTGGGTGAGATAAAACTCCTGAACAGCATCGATGGAATCGGGGTGGACATAGCCGAGGCTGTGGATTTTGTCGGCTATCCGGTAGTAATCCGATATTTTGTCTTTCCAGTTTTTGTCCAAAGCGGTGCTCATCCGTTCGTCATTGATGGAGCGGATACCCGGCGACTGGTACAGGGAAGACAAAAACTGGAGGTATTTCTGGTCGAATTTTGGAACGGAGCGGCGTTCACGTTCAAAATGAGTCGCGAAGGCCAGGCGTTCTGCCGGGTCGAGGTCGATGAAATTGCCAAACATCGCCAGCATTTCTAAGTATTCTTCGGAACCCTGAAAACCTGGATTTTCCAGAAAACCCTTGATTTTTTCTTTCAGGCTTTCGTTGTCGCCGCCCACTTCAAATCGTTTCAGCAAAAACTGGCGCAAAGCGGAGAAATTGGCCTTCATTTCTCCGACGGTATTTGGAAAATCGGCGGAATAGTACAATTCGTGCCGGAACTGGTTGGAATAGCGGCGATACAGGTCTGCCCGGTCTTTTACATCGCGGTAGCGGTCGTTGTTCTGCTGCTGAAGGAAATACCGGATACGTTTGTTTTCCACCAGGGTCATCAGGTTGGTGATCCAGATATCGCTGCTCAACGCGAACCCGACAGAGATGCTCTGGCCGATGCGTTTTTTCAGTTGTTCGAAGTGAACACTTTTGCAGATGGCCAGCAGGATATCTTTGAAGTGGTCGTTGGGGCGCACATACCGGAATTGGTCGTTGATCTCGCCGCGAAGCACTGCATAACCAAGAATCCGGGGCAGATACAATCCTTCAAACGGAGGTTCGAGCAGGTATTTTTCAAAAGTGACCAATTGAAGCGGCGCTTCCGCAGCCACTTTGTGGTGCAGCTCGGAAAGCATCGGCTCGAATTCAAGGCGAAGCGAGTTATAATATTCATCTTCCTCTTCCTCAAGGTATTGCGCCAGGTTGGGCGATTCCTGAATGGCGGCGGCGATGTCGTTCAGCCGGTTATAATACTGGTCGTCTAATGGTTGCATAACGAGATGGATTGCAAAACGTTCGGTTGGTGTTTTGAAAAAAGACCCGGTAAAACCGCACAGGGCTTTACCAGGTCTTTTCGCTTATAAATTGCAGGGCAAAGGTAAGTGCTTTGTCCCGAAATAATCAATGGAATTGTTGCGATGGGTGGCTTTGAGCAGGAAAAAACGGTCTTTTTTCATCTGCCAAGGCAAATTTTGCAGCCGAAATCGGGTATATTCGGCGAAAAATTTAACGAAGGAAGGTGGAAAAAGAACTTTTTTACGGCCAAAGCCACCCATCGCAACAAGTCTGATTATGCCTCGTCCGTTTTTTCTTCTTCAGCGGCGGGCGCTTCTTCCGTTGCCTCGGCCACTACTTCCGCCACGGCTTCGGGGCTTTCTTCTGCGACTGTTTCAGCCACTACTTCTGCTGCGGTTTCCGTTGTTTCTGCTGCGGCCTCCACTACTGCTGCGGTTTCTTCAGCTGCTGCTTCCACGGTTTCCGTCACTTCTTCGGCGGCGGGCGCTTCCACTACGGGAGCGGGTTTAACTTTTATCTTCGCCTTGCCGTCTACGGATGCCACATATTTGCGTTTATTTTCGGCAGTTTCCTCGCGGCGGGCAGCGATTTTGTTTTCTTTTTGCTCCATCCATTTGGTGAGCTGTTCTTCGGCCTGTTCCTGGGTAAGAGCGCCTTTTTTTACCCCGCGGTCGAGGTGTTTGCGCAACAATACACCTTTAAAACGGAGGATAGCCCGTACCGTATCGGTGGGTTGGGCGCCTTTCATCAGCCAGTCGAAGGCAAGGTCACGATTCAGTTCGATGGTAGCCGGAATGGTCAGGGGATTGTACGTGCCGATTTTTTCGATAAAACGGCCGTCGCGTGGAGAACGACTATCAGCGACTACGATATGGTAAAAAGGGGAAGCTTTGCGACCTTTGCGTTGCAGGCGAAGTTTGACAGACATGGTGTAACTTTTGAAAATTTAAGTGAGACAAATACTCGCCCGGTTCCTTGCTGAAGCAACGCCGGGCTTTTCGAGGGCGCAAATGTACAAAGACAATCTTCAAAAAACCAAACATCATTTGTTTTTATACGTTTGTGACCTTGGGTTTTCCCAATAAATTTTGTTGATCACCATTAATCGATTCCACATGAACAACCTGCTGTGTTGCTTCTCACTCTTAATCTTTTCTTTGGAGGCTTCAACCGCCGCTGCACAAACCACTCCGATTTCGGACATCGTCAACCAGTATACTGCCGTTACAGGTATCGATACTTGCACCGGTAAACTGAGTGTGAGCGATACCGCCGGCTTCCGACCCGGCGGCGCCATTTTGCTGATTCAGATGCAGGGCGCGGAAATTTCATCCGCAAACAATTTCCTGTACGGCATCGTTCAAAACATGAATTATGCGGGTCGTTTTGAACGTGCTGTGATCGATTCGGTGGCACTTAATGCCATTTTTGTTCAAAAAAAACTCGTTTATGCCTATGATATCGCCGGAAAACTCCAGGCCGTAACGCTTCCGCAATACAACGACGCGGCGGTGAACGACACGCTCCGTTGTCAGCCCTGGAACGGATCCACCGGCGGAATTTTGGCCCTCGAAGCCAGCGGTACTCTTACCCTCGACGCGCCCGTTCTGGCCGATGGCGCCGGTTTCCGGGGGGGTGCGGCTTACACGGCCCCCACCAACAGTTGCAATTTTCTCTTTCCCGAAACGGCTTATTTTTATGCCTTTGGCAATTGGCGGGGCTCCTACAAAGGGGAGGGAATCGCCCTGCCGATCGCCGGCAAGGAATTCGGGCGCGGGCCGCAGGCCAACGGCGGCGGCGGCGGCAACGACCACAATTCGGGCGGCGGCGGCGGCGCAAATATCGCCGACGGGGGTAACGGCGGCGATAACGACGAGCCGGGATCGCTTGGTTGTGACGGATATTATCCCGGGGTGCGGGGATATGGCATCTTTTTTACACCGGGTCGTTTGTTTCCGGGCGGCGGCGGCGGCGCGGGGCATTCCAATAACGCCCTAACGAGTGCTGGCGGCCACGGAGGCGGCATTATTTTCATTCAGGCCGGGGATATTGCCGGCAATGCTCCAGTTATTTCTGCCAACGGCTTGTCTGCCCCGAATACAAACGGCGACGGCGCAGGCGGCGGCGGGGCGGGTGGTACCATCTGGCTGAACGCTGGTTCGGCGCCGGCCAACCTGGTCGTTTCCGCAAACGGAGGTAATGGCGGCAATACCCTGAATAACAACCAGAACCGTTGTTTCGGACCGGGCGGCGGCGGCTCCGGCGGGCGAATTCTCAGCAACCTGTTCGGTATAAATTCCCCTTCGGGCGGCCAGGCCGGGCTGGTGGCAAATTCCACCAATTCCTGCAACGGCACTTCAAATGGCGCTACCGGCGGCGACGCCGGTTTTTCGGAAAATACATTCGCGGTACCGGAAGGTGACACGGAGTATTTGCTGCCCCAAATTCTGGCAAACCCAACGTCCTATACGGCCTGCTCCGGCAAACCTGCTTTTTTCAGCCTGCAATCGAATACCGGCAACTGGGGTTTTCAATGGCAGGTGAATGACGGAACGGGCTGGCAAAATATTACGGGAGGCAATTACGCCGGATTCACGACGGATTCACTTGTGATCAATAATACGGCGCTCGCACAGGACGGTCTGCGTTTCCGGTGCTTAGTGCAAAAGTCCGGGTGTACGGACCTGATCTCCGGGGAATCGACCCTGACCGTGATTCCCGCGCCGAGTGCGGGTTTTTCGGCCAGTATCAACGGATACGTCGCCGATTTTTCAAATCAATCGGCGGCATCTTCCTTTTACTGGCAATTCGGTGACGGTGGCGTCAGCCTGGCGAATTCGCCACAACATACCTACACCGCGGAAGGAACCTACACGGTAACCTTGTACGCCTTTTTGTGCCCGATACCGTGACCGGTTGCTCGGCGGCCGTTGTTGATTTTGACAACAATTCGTCTGCCAATGCCACTTCGTATCAGTGGTCATTCCCCGGCGGGAATCCGGGAAATTCCACAGATAAAGATCCAAGTATAACATACACAAATCCAGGCGTTTATACGACCCAATTGATTGTATTCAATACGGTTGGCTCCGATACGGTGCAGCAAACATTTGTGGTGCAGATCGCAGACTTTCCGACGGCGGGTTTTGCTTTTACACCCTTACCGGGCGGGGTCATCCGTTTTAACAATCAGAGCCAGCAGGCCACTTCCTATACCTGGGATTTTGGAGACGGCACCCCCTCGTCGGGCAGTTATAACGTTGATCATCAATACAATCAAAGTGGAACGTATACCGTGACATTGATCGCAACCAGTCCCTGCGGCGTTTCCATTTTGCAGCAAAATATCGAAGTCGTGGTCTCGGGTGTGGCGGCAGGTGAGCCGAAAGGGTTGGGCAGAATTCACTTGTTTCCGAATCCGGTAAGCGGACAATTGACCGTTGATTGTTCAAATTCTTCGATACAACCAATTGATATTCAAATTTTTAGTTTGGAAGGCAAATTGATTTTGCCGGAAATAACAACGCTGGGGTTGTCGACGCAATTAAACACCGCCGACTGGCCGGCAGGAGTCTACCGGATAATTGTTCGGTTTGAAACCGGACAACTGACCCGCACCGTTGTAAAAAGATGAGTACGCAGGCATCCGGGCGGCATTTCACTTGCGCTTTGTCGGTTTTGGTCGAAGCATGATCATTTTATTGCAGGGATTCGGCGGGGCGGACTATGTTTGTTGCATGTGCCGGACTCCCGTTTTACTGTTTTTTCTGCTGTTGGTTCTGTTTCCGTATGGTATGCGGGCACAATCCAACGAGGGCACCGAATTCTGGTTCGGTTTTATGCACCACCACGATCCGGGGCAAAACCAGATGGTGGCGATGATAACCTCCAAATACAGCACCTCGGGTGTGGTAAAAATCCCGGGTTTTAACTGGGATTTTCCGTTTACGGTGGCCGCCAACTCGGTCACCATCGTTCCCCTGCCCTCGTATGTGGAAAATACCAGTTCCGAAGTAGTGGAAGGCAGGGCGGTGCAGGTGATTTCACAATTGCCGGCCTCGGTTTATATCCACCAGTACAACGCGATGCGTTCGGAAGCGACGGTGGTGCTTCCCGTGTCATCGCTCGGCGCCGAATATTACGTCATGACCTACACGGGATTTCAGGAAAACAATAACGTATATCCTTCTGAATTTCTGCTGATTGCGCTTGAAGACGAAACCAAACTCAGTATCCGGGTTAGCGACCAGACTAAAGGAGGCAAAGCCGCAGGAGAAACGTTTGACATCACCCTGAACGCGGGGCAAACCTACCAGGTGCAAAGCCTGTTGGGCAGCACGGGCGACCTCACCGGGTCGCATGTCACCGGCAATAAAAAATTCAACGTGCTGGCCGGGTGCCGCTGGACGCAGGTGCCGGCCGGTTGTTTTTTCCGCGACAACCTGCTGGAACAAATGTACCCGGTATCGACCTGGGGGCGGCAATTTGTAACCGCTCCGTATGCCAACATGCCGTACGACGTGTTTCGCGTCCTGGCTTCCCAGGACGATACACAAATTACGGTGCAGGATGCCACGGGCACCCAGCAATATATACTCGATGCGGGCAAATTTGTGGAATATCAGCGCTCCGTACCCACTTTTGTCAGCGCCGACCGGCCCATCGCCGTGGGGCAATACCTGATCGGCAGCAATTGCAGCGGGTATCCGGTGGGCGACCCTTCAATGATATTTCTCAACAGCATCGAACAAATCCGCGATACCGTCACCTTGTACAATTCTTCGTTTGAAAACATCACGGAAAACTATATCGCGGTCATTACCAAAACGGTGGACGTACCACTCACCACTTTCGACGGGCAACCATTGACCGACCTGAGCAATAATATCCAGACCGCCGGGCCGAACGGCGAGTTTTCTTTTGCCCGGCTGAACGTCAAAACCGGCGCGCATACAATTATTTCACAGGGCTGCGGCGTTATTGCAACTGCTTATGGTTATGGTTATGTCGAATCCTATGCGTATGCCGGCGGGGCCAGTTTTAAACCCCTGAATGCACAAAGCCTGATTCCCGAAGGCGGCTGCCTGAACGACACGCTTTATTTCGATACCAAACTGCCCGAACCGCGTTATTCCTTTCTCTGGGACCTCGGCGATGGCACCACGTCCACAAAAGGCGCCTTTTCACACGTTTATTCTCAACTGGGCACTTTCAACGTAACACTCTATCTGACAGACAATTGTCTCGATTTACACGATACCCTGACGCGCCCGGTACTGGTTACCCTGCGCCAGGCGGTCACCGTCGCCGGCGATGCTGATGTGTGTGAAGGAAAAACCGTACAACTCGGCGCCACCGATCTGCCCGGGGCGCGGTTCGAGTGGCGCGGGCCGAACGGTTTTTTTCAACGGAGCAATACCCGGTATTGCCCGGTGCGCAGCCCGCCCAAGCGGGCGAATACACCGTTATCGGTATTATTTCCGGTTGCGCCACCTTCCCGTCCGTAGCGGAGGTGACGGTATTTCCCACGCCGCAACCCGATCTGGGCGGCGATTTTTTGATTTGTCCGGAAGAACCCGGCGATACCCTGCCTGCGCTGTACCCGGGTGCGTATTCGCTTTATTCCTGGCAGGACAATTCCCATGTGCCGGTGTACACGGTGGTTGAAGGCGGCCTGTATTGGGTGCGGGTTATGGATGAAAACGGCTGTACGGCCGCCGATTCGCTGACCGTCACTGAAATATGCCCCACGCGCTACTACATCCCCAACGTATTCAGTCCCAACGACGACGGCGAAAACGATTATTTTGAGGTGTACAGCAGCGACCTCATTTCCCTGAAACTTTCCGTGTTCGACCGTTGGGGCGACCTTTTGTTCACTTCGTCGAACATTGACGCGCGTTGGGACGGCAACTACCGGGGCAAACCCGTAAACCCGGGTGTGTTTATCTGGGTGGCGCAGATCGAAGGGTATTTGAAGGACGGGACGGTGTTTAACAAAACGGAATCGGGTTCGGTGACGGTGGTGCGGTGAGGATTATTGGTTCTTTATGTCGCCTATCGGCAAATTTCAAGGCAGCACTCAAATCCGCAGTTCGTTGTATAAAAAACTAAAGACTCGCCCATGATGAACGCACCTACCTTCCCGTACACCCAGTCCGAAAAAGTTCGCTTGTCACTTGCCCGGTCCCTTCGAAAGGTTCTTGTAACCGCAATTGTTCTGTTCCCGATGGCCGGGTATCCGATCGACCGCATCGAGTATTCGTACTGCAGATCGACGGAAATAGATGAGACGGCCCGGGTTTCCAGGAAAAACGCCCGGCAATTTGCCAGGTCTCTTTTGCGAAAAGCAGGAATAATATCTTTGACAAGCAACGCCCCCGACGGATATGATAAAAAGAAGAAACGGCTGAAATCTGCCGTGATTATACTGTCTGTATTGGGAGGGTTTTGGCTTTTGATACTCATCATGTCATTTCGCTTAGGCCCATTAGTGGGTGCATTGGGTGGCGGAATTTATTCCCCAATCGCCGGTTTGGTACTGATGTCATTGTCCTTCGTACTTTTTTGTACCATCGGCATTATCATCAATTTAAAAAAACTGCGCAGATTGAAAGCGGAAGAAAAGGAGAATACAACGGAGTAGTGCCTTTTGTTTTTTGCAGTGATGTCGGAATAGACCTGCGCTCCGCCTCGTGCGTGCCATCCAGCCGGCTTTGCCGGTCTGCTCGAGCTCCGCCCCTAAATCTTCTATTTTAAATGCCGTGGCGCCCCTCCTTACAATCTTGTTGAAAAAAGGCATAATTGGCGTTTCCAGATTGAACTGTTACTTTTGTGTAAAAACTGGACAGTCGATTGGGGGTTAATCCGGGGAACCCTGCAGCCAGCCGGTTCCGGGAAAGCCTACCCACACCTTAGAGAAGACCAGATCCTCGCTTGCCTGGCCTTTGCTGCCGAAAATCAGGAATGAAATTGTACTTGACGTGGCTGCATGAATCCGCTGATTGTCGCCGATGAAAGCGTAGATTTCGCGATTATCCTGTCACTAAACTTTTTATAAACCCACCATTTTAGCGGCCCTTCCCCTACCTTTGCGCCTTCTTTCCCGGAACAGACTTCCGGACTACTTCTATGCAAAAAATCCTCATCCTCGATTTTGGCTCGCAATACACACAACTCATTGCCCGGCGTGTGCGCGAGATGAACGTTTATTGTGAAATTGTTCCTTACAACAAACTGCCTGCATTAACACCTGATATTCAGGGCGTTATCTTATCCGGAAGCCCGTTTTCGGTGCGCTGGTCCAATGCCTTGCGCCTTGACCTGAGCCTGATAGCCGGCAAAAAACCGTTGCTTGGCATTTGTTACGGCGCCCAACTCATGGCCGATTTTTTCGGCGGCGAAGTGGGTCAGTCGGAAAAACGCGAATACGGCAAAGTGATGCTCCAGCACCACGCGCCCGCCGACCCGTTTTTTATCGGCATCTCCAAACGTTCGCAGGTGTGGATGAGCCACAGCGACACCATTCTGTGCCTGCCGGAGGGGTTCGAAGTGCTGGGCAATTCGGATACGATCCCCTACGCGGCTTTCCGTTCGGCAAACGGCAAATTTGCAGAACCGGTGTATGGTATCCAGTTTCACCCGGAAGTATTTCACAGCCTGGAAGGGTTCGAAATCCTGAAAAACTTCGTGCTCGGAATTTGCCATTGCAAAGGCGACTGGACCGCCGCACATTTTGTGGAAGGAACGGTGGAATCCCTTCGCCAACAAATTGGCAATGAGAAAGTTATCATGGCGCTTTCCGGGGGCGTGGACTCCACCGTAGCCGCTACCCTGCTCCACCGCGCCATTGGCGACCGCCTGTTCTGCTTTTTTGTGGACAACGGGCTGCTTCGCAAAAACGAATTTACCGACGTGCTGGATTCTTACCAGCACATGGGCCTGAACATCGAAGGGGTGGACGCCAAAGAGCGGTTTTATGCGGCGCTTAAGGGCGTTACCAACCCCGAAGAAAAGCGCAAGATCATCGGCAAACTCTTTATCGACATATTTGAAGAAGAGTCGGAAGCGCATCCCGACTTCCAGTGGCTCGGGCAGGGCACCATTTACCCCGATGTGATCAGGTCGATCAGCGTGCATGGCCCCTTCCGTCACCATCAAAAGTCACCACAACGTGGGCGGGTTGCCCGAAAAACTGAAACTGAAGATCGTGGAGCCGCTCCGGATGTTGTTCAAAGACGAAGTGCGGCGTGTGGGCAGGGAACTCAATATCACGCCCAATATCCTGAACCGGCACCCGTTTCCGGGCCCCGGCCTGGGCATCCGTATCCTGGGAGATATTACGCCTGAAAAAGTGCGGATCTTGCAGGAGGCGGACGCGATTTATACCGGAAAACTACGCGAACAGGGCCTTTACGACGACGTTTGGCAAGCCGGCACCATCCTGTTGCCCATTCAGTCCGTCGGCGTAATGGGCGACGAACGCACCTACGAACAAACCATCGCCCTGCGCGCCGTCAACTCTACCGACGGCATGACGGCGGAATGGAGCCGTTTGCCGTATGATTTCCTTGCGGAGGTGAGCAGCGAAATCATCAACAACGTAAAAGGTATCAACCGCGTGGTATACGACATCTCGACGAAGCCGCCGGCTACGATTGAGTGGGAGTAAAATACCGCTGGCATTGTTTCATGGTTGGTATGGCGGCTCTGTTGCCGGCAACCGTGGAGTAATATGAACTTCTTAACAATGACACCCCGCGTCAAAATCTGCTGCATCAGCAGCCTGGAAGAAGCCCAAACCGCCATCCGTTTCGGCGCCTCCGCCCTCGGGCTTGTGGGTCGTATGCCCAGCGGCCCCGGCGTGATTACCGATGAATTGATCGCCTCGATTGCCCGGCGTGTGCCTCCGCCCGTCAGTACATTTCTACTGACCAGCGAAACGGATGCGGGGGCAATCATTCAACACCATAAAAAAGTACACACCAACACCATTCAGATTGTAGATTCCTTACAATCAGGAACTTATCACGAAATCAGACAATCTATCGGGTCGGTGAAATTAGTGCAGGTGATCCACGTAACGGGTGAAGAATCGATTGATGAAGCCCAACGTATTGCTCCGGACGTAGACGCTATCCTGCTCGACAGCGGCAATCCCAAACTGGCGGTGAAAGAACTCGGCGGCACCGGCCGCACACATAATTGGATGATCAGCCGCCGCATCGTCGAGTCTGTTCCGGTACCGGTTTTCCTGGCCGGCGGCCTGCGGCCTGACAATGTGCGGGCGGCTATAGATGCTGTTCAGCCGTTCGGCCTGGATTTGTGCAGTGGTGTGCGGACGGACGGGAAACTGGACCCGCATAAGTTAGACCTGTTTTTCACGGTCCTGTCGAAAAATTGAATGCAGTCGGCGATCCCCGGCAAAGGACGGAATGACCATAATGACGTTATGACAAATTCTCCAACAACAACCCTTACTTTTGCCGTTCAGGCATCGGAATCTGCAACCCAGCCGTTTTCCGGAAAACATTGAACATGAGTTTACGTTTTTTGTCCGTTCTGTTATTGTTTCAGTTGCTGCTGTTCAGCGGTTGTTACACGCTTAAAGGTATTTCGATCGACCCACGTGTCACTACTTTTTCGGTGCGTACTTTTGAAACTGTTGCCACGAATGCCCCCCCTACCCTTTCTGTCGACTTTACCGAACGTTTGAAAGACAAAATGCGCTCGGAAACGCGCCTGCAATTAAAAACCGGCGAGGCCGATGTGGCGTTTTCCGGAAAAGTGATCGATTTTCGCGTGGTGCCCGTGGCGCCCAAACCGGGAGAACTGGTCGAGTTGAACCAATTGGTCGTTGTGATACAAATCAGCGCGGAAAACATGAAGGAGGACAAGATCGAGTGGCCGAAAGAAAAAAGTTTCAGCCACTTTGCGGAATTCAGCAACACAGCGGACCTTCAGACCGTACAGGACAGGTTGCTCCAGGATGTTATTTACCCGCAATTGCTGGAAGATATCTTTAACTACTTTTTTAATAACTGGTAAAAAAACTTGACGCAGGAACGTTTTCTCAAACTTCTGGACAACCCGGATTTGCTGTCCACCATCTCCTACGAGGAGTTGAAAACGACGGCATTATCGTATCCGTATGCCCACAACCTGCGATACCTCCTGGCACTGAAGGCGCGTCAGGATGAGCACCCCGATGCCGACCGTGCACTGGTTACGGCATCAGTGTACAGTCTGGACCGGAAACAATTGTTTCTGCTGACCGCCCCGAAACAGTTGGCTCCGCAGCCCCTGAATATCACGGTGGAAGAACTGGTGCTGGAGTTAAAACCCATCGAATCCGTACAGCGCGAATTGCAGGCCCTGGCTCCGCAGCCCCGCGTTGAAGAAGCGGCCCCGCCGGAAGCAAAAGAGGGCGTGGTGTCCGTTCCGTTGCCAGAAGCAACGCCCGAGATCGTTTTACCCCTCGAAACCGTCGAAAAAAAAGCCGTTCCGGAAACCCCGGAAGGTCACAAACTTACATTAAACCAGCCTTTTGTTGCCTGGATAAGCAAGTTCAACCCGCCGGTGCTGGAACAAGTGGAGCCGGTTACAACAATACCCGTAGTCCCCACGGAGGAGGAGGACGTTGCCACTGCCGGACTCTCGGCCCATGAACTTGCCGAACGCAGCGTTGCAGAGAATAAAGACGTGATTTCAGAAACTCTGGCGCGTCTTTTGGCGAAACAAGGCTATCGGGACAAAGCAATTCGTATGTATGAACGTCTTTGTTTGGCATTTCCCGAAAAAGACGCTTACTTTGCGGCCGAAATTGAAAAACTTAAAAAATAGACAACGATGTTATCTACTCTTGCCGTATTGATTGCCTGCGTGAGCGTCCTGCTGATGGCGGCTGTTTTGATCCAGAATCCCAAAGGCGGCGGCATCGACCCCACTTTCGGCGGACAGGCTCAGCAACTTTTTGGCGCGGCGCGTTCCACCGATTTTATTGAAAAAGCCACCTGGGTATTGGCCGGCACATTGGTTGTTCTGTGTGTGGTAGCCGTACTTACCGTAGGCACCGGCGGACCGGTTGCTCCGACCGATATTCCCCTGCAGTCCCGCTAAAAGACGACGGCGTTCCCATTGCCTGTCAGGAAGATTACTGTACCGGGTCCAAAAAATAAAAGAGGGCGTCCTGTAAGTCATTGAAAATTGGTCATTGAACATTGATCAGTGTACATTTTTTGAATTTTAAATTAAAAATCAATAATTTAAAAATTCAAAAAATAATTAATGTACAATTTTCAATGCCCAATGACCAATTTTCAATGGCTTACGAGACGCCCTCCTTCGTTATTGAATAAACTGGGTACTTCAAACGCGCCGTTGTTACATCCGATCGTATCGGTCCAATCCCATCATTTGTATGATAGCGATGAGTTTGGCGCCGTATTTTTTATCGGTGGCATATCCCGCTTCGGCCAGTCCGTTTGCCCAATTGCGGTAATCGGAAGTGCCGAGTTCAAACAGGTGCCTGTAACGGCTGCCTTTTTTTATAAACTGGCTATGCGCGCGAAAACTTCCCCAGGCGGTAGCGTATTTTACAAAAAAATCTTTGTGCGAATCGTCGGTAAAATTGGCGCAATGTCCTCTTTTACAACGTTTTGAGAAACACTTGATACCAAAGTGATTGTTAACGGATTCTGCAAGCCGGCTTTCACCCGCATTACTTTCCAGCAAGGCCTGAGCCAGGGTGACACTGGCTGGAATGCCGAATTTGTGCATTTCGGCGACGGCCAGAGGTGCAAAACGTTCGGCATAATTTTTACATTTTAATACCCGCTCTTCCACATCCGTTTTTTTCACCTTGTTCCGGAGGGCAAAAGCGGGGTCCATGGCAAAAGTTACGTTGTTCAGCGCACCCGGCGGCACTTCCACCCCGACTTCCGGGAATTGTTTTTCTTGTTCCGGGCGTTGAATACTAAAGTCGAACAAGGTAGCCCGGACCCGCTCTCCACCCGGCTGACTGCTGTACTCGCCCGTGCTGACAGGTCCCAGTACAATGGAAATTTTATCACTCCACATGATATAGGCGATGGCGGTCAGCAATAAAAGTTTCCAGAGGACCTGTTCCTGGAAAAATTCGTTTTTGAACTGCCCGGACGCCGGTACCCTGCTGTGATTGTAAGTGGTAAAGGCATGGTTCGAGATGGCCATAACGTGTAGAAATGTTTGAATAGTGAGGAACTGGATCAATTTACAGCACAAATTAAAACACATTGTTTTTAATAAACAAACATTTTGTTTTTTATTTTCTTCACCTGCGAGCCCGCAGGCATACCGGAAAGTGTTTGTATTATTCTGAACGGGTCGTTGTTATTATAGGAAAAATCTATTTTTGCGCCATTCGTGTAATTTTTACAAATAGTCATCGGCGAGAAGCGCATACCTTCGGAATTCACTCTGACACTTCGCTCAAGCCATAAGCATCAAATCGAAATATGGTCATTATTGCCGATTGTGGTTCCACCAAATCCGACTGGTTGCTCATTCATGGCGGGCGCGACCAGCAACTCGAAAATACCGTCGGGTTCAGTCCGTTTTTTCATTCAACGGATGAAATCCTGTCCATTCTGAAAACCCAGTTGCTCCCAAAACTCCAGCCGGAAACGGTTCGCGAAATATTTTTTTATGGCACCGGCGTGCACGACGAATACCGCGCGGAGATTGTGGCGGCGGCGCTGAGGGCGGCATTTCCCAACGCCAAGGTGGAAGTGGAACACGATCTGCTGGCATCTGCCCGGGCCACCTGCGGCCACAATGCGGGTATCGCCTGCATTTTGGGCACGGGATCCAACAGCTGCTACTACGACGGGCAGCAGATTCTGGACAACGTACCTTCCCTCGGCTGGTTGCTGGGCGATGAAGGCAGCGGAACACACCTGGGAAAAGCATTGGTCAGGGCCAAGTTTTACCGGGAGTTGCCCGCCGATCTGAATACCGCTTTTGACACCGCTTTTCCGGAAGGGATGGATGCGATCAAAGACCGGGTGTACGAAAAAAATGCAAACGCATACCTGGCGTCTTTTACCCGTTTTCTCGGCGATCACATTCAACATCCTTTTATTCAAAATATGGTAGCGGCGTGCCTCGGTGAATTTTTGGACCGCCATGTTTGCAAATACGGAGGGTACCAGCACGTTCCGATCCATTTTGTCGGCTCCATCGCGCACCATTTTCAGGATGTCCTGATGAAATGTATGGAGGAACGGCGTTTAAAACCCGGCGTCGTCGTACGCAAACCAATTTATCCTCTTGCAGATTACCACCTGCATCCAACTGATTAAGAATATTTTATGACGAAAGAAATAAAGCGTGTTGCCGTATTTACCTCCGGAGGTGATGCCCCCGGCATGAACGCTGCTATCCGCGCAATTGTCCGCAACGCTTTCAACAACGATCTCCATATTTACGGCATCATGCGGGGTTATGAAGGCATGATCGACGGCAATATCAAAAGGCTGGAGACCTCCGATGTGAGCAATATCATTCACCGCGGGGGCACCATGCTGAAAACTGCCCGCAGCCAGCGGTTTATGACGCCGGAAGGCCGGAAACTGGCCTATGAAAACCTCGTGGACAGCGATATCGACGGCCTCATCGCCATCGGCGGCAACGGTACGTTTACCGGTGCGTCTAAATTTATGGAAGAATATCCCGACATCCCGATCGTCGGGCTGCCGGGCACGATCGACAACGACCTGTTCGGCACCGATTTTACGATCGGGTTCGATACCGCGGTCAATACGGCCGTGCAGGCCGTGGACAAGATCCGCGACACCGCCGACTCGCACAACCGCTTGTTTTTTGTGGAGGTGATGGGGCGGCACTCGGGTTTTATCGCCCTGCACACGGCCATTGCGGGCGGAGCCGGCGGCGTGGTGATCCCGGAAGAAGAATTTTCCTTAGACGACGTCGTCAAACTCCTGAAACGCGGCGCCAAACGCTCCAAATTGTTCAGTATCGTCATCGTCGCCGAAGGCAACCAAATGGGAACGGTGTACGACATCGCCAAACAGGTGGAGGAGCATATCGACTTCTGCGACGATATCAAGGTAACGGTGATCGGTCACCTGCAACGCGGCGGCTCACCTTCTTCGTTTGACCGGGTGCTGGCGAGTGTACTCGGATTTGCCTCCGTAGAAGCGCTTCTGGCGGGAAAAACGGGCGTTATGGCCGGTTTGCGCAACAATAATGTGCATTATACCCCTTTTACTGAAGCCATTTCAAAAAGTAAACCTTTGAACAAGGACTTGCTGCGGATGGCGCATATTCTGGCGCAATAACCCAATTTTGTCGTTATGTGCGCCGGCCGTTATCTTGCTCCGTAACGTGTATATCCCGGCAGAGTAACGCGTGTATTTATCGCCACAACATCAGGTCCTGTACCAGGGCGCCTTCCTGGAAGTGGCCGGTTTCGTCGGACAATTCATATTGGACCGAAACGATATAAACCCCTGGTTGTGCGGGTTTTTGTTTAAAAAATCCCGTCCAGTGCGCATCGGGCGCATCACTTTCAAATACTTTTTCACCCCAGCGGTTGTATACCGCCATCCGGAGTTGCCGGAACACACAGTTGCTGAAGGGTTCGAACCGGTCGTTTTGGCCGTCGTCATTCGGGCTAAAGGCATTGGGCAGGTAAACGGTGCAATCGCAGGGTTCTTTCAACAATTCGTATTCGTAAGTGACCGGGAACAGGCAATTATTGTTCGAGGCCCGGTACACCCCGGGGAAATCCAGCCGGCGCGGGTTTCCCGTATACCCGTCTTCCCAATACACGCCGGGGGCCGGCAAAACGACCCGCCAACTTTCTCCGCACAACAACAAACTGTCCTCCCGAACAATATGTGTCGCCGACAGGTCGCAGAACTCCTGAAAATCAGGGGAAAAAGGTTCGGATAAAATAACGGCATCCAGCCTGGTCATCTTCAATTCCGAAATATCGGGCTCCAGCGGACTGAATCCGATGTATATGTCGTTGGTGGTCCATGCCTGAAACGGCTCCACGCAAAACATTCCCCTGAGGTGGAATCAAACGGAAATTGCATCAGAAATCCCGGTTCGTCGGCGGGCGCCGTGTACAGGTCGGTATTGCCCAGGAGATGCACCACGTTTCTTTCCTCGTCGACGGACAGCCGGAGTGCGGCCGAATGAAAAGTGTGCGGGATGTCCAGTCTTTTTTGCTCCAGCACCGTGCCGGCGGGTGAAAGAACGAGAAAACAGGGGTAACTTTCTCCGGCGCCCGGGTGGTTGTACACCACGAAAAGGTTCCCGCCCGGCAATATTTCCACATCTGCGGCAAAACGGGTGGACGGGAAACGGGCGCTTTTCCAGGCTAACTGGCCGTTCAGGTCCATTTTATAAAAAAAACTGTGGTCGTCGTGGTGGAATTCGAACAGGTAGCCATCCGCCAATTCAAAGGGGCCTGCAACCGGGAACGAGCCCAGGTCTGTTTTAAGGGTGTTGGCCCACTGAAGATCGCCCTGATCGTCTAATTTGACCAAATAGGGCCCCGAACGGCATAAAAAACCGCCGTCATCGGTGAAAACGGCGTCGCCAACCGATTCGAAAGGGGCAAATACCCGGCCCGCCAGAAAGTTCAGGTCGTCATCAAATATCGAAACATAGCCGTGTTTTTGGGTTGCCCATCCCAGCAACAGACCGTAGGCCATGATCCGGCCGTTCTGCCAGTCAATGGAAAAAGTAAAGTGATCCACCGTGCCACCCTGAAAAAGGCGGAAACGTTCAATTTCACCGGATTTATCCAGTTTCAGCAAAAAGATGAACTCATCAAATGCCTCGTAAGCGCTGCCGTACAGAAGAATATCGCCGTTTTCATTGATTTCCAAATCTTTGAGTTCCAGGTAGTTTTGTTTCCAGCGATACTTTTTTGCCCAGACAACGTTGCCGCACTTGTCCATTCTGCTCAGGCAAATTCCACGGTCCGGCGCCGTATTCAACCCGTTTTGTGAGGTTTCTGCGATCAGAACGTCGCCGTTCCGGAACCGGGACAACTTTTTCTGATACGACCTTTCAGGCTTTTCCAACAGCCGGAAGTAGCCCTGGGAAAAAAGCGGTTCGCCCAAACTAATCAGGCAGAACCCCAAAATGCCGATAAACCGGAGTGATTTCATCAGCCAAATATCTGAAACCGGTTTGGTACATCCTAAAAAACGGGGCTGATCCGGATAAAAAAGAATCCCTCGTGAAATGACTTTCACGGGGGATTCCTGTTTCAACTGAGGAGACGGGTTTATTTTTCGTCGTAATTGTAGGGCAGGATTTTAGAATCCTTCACCGTTGAAAGGGTCATCAACGTCTTCAAGCGTTCAATCTCCTCAATCTGGCTGATCGTTTTGAACAACAATTGCTCATAGGTGGGAATGTCGCGGCAAACGATTTTCATCAGAAAATCGGCTTCACCGGTGATGATGTAACATTCGGTCACCTCGTCGATCTGGGAAATCTTTTCGAGGAAACTGTTCAGGGCGTTTTCTTTTTTCCAGGCCAGCGACACCAGTACAAAAGTTTTCACGTTGAGGCCCATCATCTGCGGATTCACCTGGGCGTGGTAACTTTGAATAATATCGCTTTGTTCCAGTTTTTTTACCCGTTCCAGCGTGGGAGCAGGGGAAAGGCCGATTTTTTTGGAAAGGTCGAGGTTGGTGATTTTGCTGTTTTCCTGTAAAATCTTGAGGATTTTCAGGTCTATTTTATCGAGTTTCTCTGACATAGCGAGACTGTGTTATGAAATTTTATTTCGGTTCGTAAAATTTCCCCAAAGGTAGGGCGATAAAAAATTATGTGCAAGCAAAACCCGAATAAACCTTTGTAAATTTTGTTAATAAAGCGTTTTTGTCCTTCAGAGACGATTGCTCCCGGGGCGCCGGGCATTCATTTCCCGAAATCGCCAAAATATATTTGTTAAAAACGGTTGCCGACCCGACAAAAAAACGAAAAGGTTGAATCATCGGATTGCCGGCATCAAACTGCCAAACAAATCCTTCTGATTCAACCTTTTTCCAAAGTATTGTCCCTTTCCAAATATAAAAATCAGAAAAGAACCTGATTCGGTCGACTACGGGAAAATACCCATGGAAATATAGTCGCTCGCAATCTTTTTCAGCGAACATACAAATGCCGCCGTGCGTACGTCACCGATATTCGGGTGTTGCCGCAGGGTTTCGCGCACCTGCTGGTAGGCTGTGATCATCGTGTCTTCGAGGCCGGAATTGACCAGTTCGATTTCGGTACCGCCGCGGGTGAGGAAACTGCGGTCGCGTTCGGGAATGTCTTTTCCGGTGAGTTCTTCAATTTTTCTCACGAGGCCTTCAAACTGGTCGTGGTGAAAGCGGTTTTCCAGGCGGCCGAAACGGTGGTGGGAAAGGTTTTTCAGCCATTCGAAATAAGAAACCGTTACACCACCCGCGTTGATATAAAAGTCGGGCAGGGTGATGATACCTTTTTTCAGGAGAATGGGATCGGCGTCAGCGGTGATTGGCCCGTTGGCCGCTTCTGCGATAATTTTTGCCTTGATGCGGTCGGCATTAGCCAGTGTGATCTGGTTTTCCAAAGCGGCAGGCACCAGGATATCGCATTCAAGTTCAAGCGCGGCGAGGTTGTTGGGCAAGGTTGTGGAACCCGGGAAACCGATAATAGAACCCGTTTCCGCGCGGAAAGCCAGCAGTTTTTCAACGTCTATGCCTTTTTCGGCATAAATCGAACCTTCGCGTTCCGCCACACCGATGACTTTGACGTCGCCTTCGGTCTGGCTGATCAGTGCGGTATTGCTGCCTACGTTGCCGAGACCCTGTACCACCATGGTTTTGCCGGCGATACCTTTGGACAAGCCGATCTTTTTCATATCCGCTTCAAAGGACACACATTCGCGCAATCCGTAAAACACGCCGCGCCCGGTCGCTTCGGCGCGTCCGCGGATGCCGTTTTGTGTTACGGGTTTGCCCGTCACACAACCGATGGAGTCAATTTCACCGTGGCGAAATGCCTGATAGGTGTCGAGGATCCAGGCCATTTCACGCGGACCGGTTCCATAATCGGGTGCAGGCACGTCGATGCCCGGGCCGATAAAGTTCTTTTTGACTAATTCGGTGGTGTAGCGGCGGGTAATGTTCTGGAGCTGCTCCACGGAAAAGTTGGCCGGATTGATCTTGATGCCGCCTTTTGCGCCGCCGAACGGCACGTCCACCAGGGCGCATTTGTAGGTCATCAGCGCCGCCAGGGCCATTACTTCGTCCTGATCGACACTTTCGGCATAACGAATCCCGCCTTTGGTCGGCAGGCGGTGGTGGCTGTGTTGTACGCGGTAGGCTTCTATGACCTGGTAATCGCCGTTGACGCGGATCGGAAACCGGATTTGCAACACTAAGTTGCACACTTTGATTTGTTCAACAAGTCCCTTCGGAATATCCGTGAATGCCGCAGCCTTGTCGACGTAGTTCTCTACGCTTTTAAAGAAACTAATTTGTCCACTCATTTTTATCGTCTTTGATTTGGTGCTCTAATTTGGTTAGTTTACGCTCCAGGCGCACGAGATAGCCTATAATACCGAGAAAGATGAGTAAAATGACGCCAACCACGACGTTGATCTTACCGGTCTCCCGCATAAAATCGCGGTTACCCTGTGCCATTGACGCGGGCAAAGATATGGCCAGAAACAAAATGATCGTTAAAAAAATACGCGTTTTAAAAAATTTCATGCTCCGAAATGAAAAAAAAGTTAACTTTTGATGGAAACAGAAAAAGTACTCCGGAAAAAGACTGCGCGAAAGGTAAGCAAGCTTTTCTTTTCCCGGACGACAACAGTCGAATAGCCGCCTTGTCCGGAAAAATACAATTCTTCCTTACTTTGTGTGCTTTATGATTTACCTGAAAAAAAACACCATGGGCGATCGTTTCCGGCCATTATTATTTCTTTTTCTGCTGTTTTTGACGGGCCGATGCGGGCTCGCGCAGTGCGACCCGTTTTTCCTGCAGCCGCTGAGTCCCCGGCCTGCGAATTATGATATAAATGTGACACTCGATGACCGCAACAAATCCATCGACGCCACACAAACCATCCGGTTTGTCAATCTGTCGCCCGAACCCGTCCGCGAACTGCGGATGTATATGTACCTCAATGCTTTCAAAAACACAAATACGAGTTTTTTGAAAGGAACGGCGCAAATTTTCGGACAGGGTTTTGCCGGCCGCGCGCCCGGCGAATGGGGCTGGATCGATATCGAAAACATCCGGCGGGAAGGCGGCGCGGACCTGAGCGACAGTACCCGTTATATCCGGCCGGACGATGCCAACCCGGGGGATCAGACGGTGCTTGAAGTATCGCTCGACCGCCCCGTTTTGCCGGGCGAAACCGCCGTTTTTCACCTGAAATGGCGCGCCAAAATGCCCAAAACAATCGCCCGCGCGGGTTACAGCAAGGATTTTTACCTGTTTTGCCACTGGTTTCCGCAACTGGGTGTTTTTGAACAAAACAAGGCGGGCGCCTGGGGCTGGAACTGCCATCAATTTTTCCGCCACACCGAGTTTTATGCCGATTTCGGGGTATATGACGTGCGGATCACGGCCGACAACAAGTTTGTCATGGGCGCATCGGGTTGTTTGATCAGTGAAAAAAACAACGGCAACGGCACCACCACCCGGCATTACCACGTGGAAGACGTGATCGATTTTGCCTGGTCGGTTTACCCCCGGTTTACGGTACAGGAAGACCGCTGGCAGGGCGTTCAGATCCGCCTTTTGATCGCGCCCGAACACGCCGACCTGGGCCCCCGTTACCTGCATATCCTGAAATTTGCCCTGGAATACTTAGACAAACACGTCGGAAAATACCCGTACCCTGTTATTACGGTTGTGGATCCCCCTTTCCACGGGCTGCGCTCCGGGTTGATGGAGTACCCGACCCTGATCACCGTCGGCACCTTTTACGGAATGCCGGAGGCTATCCGCGGAATGGAGTCATTGGTGGTACATGAGTTTGTACATCAATACTTTATGGGCATGGTGGCCTCCAATGAAAAAGAAGAACCCTGGCTCGACGAAGGTTTTGTCACCTGGTTTGAAGACCGGATCATCGACGCGGCTTACGGGGAAAAACAGTCGCTGGTTGATGTGTTCGGCTATCGTTTTGACAACCGCGAACTCACCCGTCTGGAGTACACCACCCTGTCGAATCCCCGCGAAGGCGCTGCGGGGCGACCGGGCTGGTATTTTACGGATTCCAACTTCAAACCCCTGATTTACAGCAAAACCGCAACTACCCTGCGCACCGTTCAGGCACTCGTCGGCATGGAAAAGATGGACCTTATCTTCCGGGCCTATTTTGAAAAGTGGAAGTTCCGGCACCCGAAAGGCGCCGATTTTATGGCCGTTTTGCAGGAAGGACTGATGAGTGGCGGGGATTCGATTTTTGCCCGGCAGGTGTACGGTTTGTTTGAACAAGGTATTTACGGCACAGTGGTACTGGATTATGCCGTTACCCGTATTTCGAACGAAGAATTGCCCGCGCCGCAAGGCGTTTTTGGCGACAAAAACCCCTCGTTTACCCACCAAAACGGCGCCGGCAACCGCACCCTTTTTTCAAAAGTGGAAGTGCAACGCAAGGGCGACTGGGTTTTCCCCGTGGAAATTCTGGTGACTTTTGAGGACGGAACCACCCGGACCATATACTGGCAGGGGGAAGAAGGATTGCAGGTTTTTGAATTTTCCGGCGCCTCAAAAGTTGTTTCGGCACAAATCGACCCGCAGCAGAAAATCAGCCTGGATGTGGACCTGAACAACAACAGCATGACCCTTCAACCGGAAAAAAGCCCGCTTTGGAAATACACGGCGAAGGCCGTTTTCTGGATTCAGAATCTGATGCAAACGATCAGTTTCCTCGTATAGTGACACCATGACCCCAATGAAAAAACAATGAACATGCGGAACCTTTATTTATACGCTTTTTCGGTTGGAATGCGGCAGTGGCGTATCGCCGCGATCGTTTATTTTTTTCAACTGTGCTTAGTTTTGACGCTTGGCATGCAGGTATTCGCCGTATTGGAGTCTTCGATCGGTCATTCCTTAGAAATCAATAAGTTATTACACCATTACGACCACACCGTGCTGACGGATTTTTTAAAAGTCCACGGTGCGTCCATCACACCTTTAATCGGCCAGTTGCGCTGGCTGTTGCTGGCGTGGTTGTTTTTTTCCGTGTTTATCGATGCCGGTTTGCTGTATTGCGCGGCCGCGCCGGATCGGGCGACCGGCCGCGCATTCTGGACGGGCGGGGCGGCGTATTTTTTCCCGTTTTTAAAATTCGGCCTGTTTTTCCTGTTTTTGGCTGCGATCCTGACCCTTGTGATCTGGCTGCCGGCGGCGGCGTTTATTGAACCCTCGTTTCAGTATTTTTCCTCTGAAAAATACACCGTCTGGCTGGTATTGTGCCTGTTGCTTGTTTACCTGATTAGCCTGGCGCTTTTGTTCATCTGGTCGGTTGTCAGCCGGTTTGTCAACATAAAAACAGGAACTCCCATTGCCGAAAGCCTGAAAAAGGGCGGGCAAATTTTCCGGAAAAACAAATGGCGGATCGCGGGTTTTTTGTTGGGTTTTGTGGCCCTACAATGGGTTCTTGTGGCCCTTTACTGGCTGCTGGAGGCATTTACCGGCATGACTTCGCCGGCTTTTATTTTGTTGTTATTTGTTGTACAACAGGCATTTGTGTTTTTCAGGATTCAAATGCGGCAAATGATGTACGCAGGGGTTTGCTACCTCTCCGAATAAGCCGGATAATACTTTTTATACCCGATCAGGCGCGCGAAACCGCCCAATACCGCGCTGAGAAATTTCTGAACGGGCAGTGGCGGCCCGGCAATGTAAATTTCGTATTCGTTTGCCATTGCCATGATTTGCAGGAATGACGGTGTGCCGTCGGGTTTGGTTTTACCTTCATTGCTCAGCCCATAAAATTGCTCCAGAAAAACTTCTGTATTCAGAGCAGGCTCAAAGGTGACAGTCATTTGGGCGGTTTCGGTTTCTGATTCGTTCGACCATCGGTGCAGCATCCCTTTTTCAATAAGGAGGTGGTCGCCTGCAACCAGTTTTTTCGTTTCGCCATTCAAGGAGACAACCAGGTTTCCTTTTTTCATAACGAATCGTTCCGTCTGATTCGGATGGAAATGCGCCACGGGAAGTTTCCCCCGGGGGACACTTCAAAGTCAAAAACAAGGCGTTTGCCACCTGTATCGCGGGCAGTTGCGAGCCACGTGATGGTTTCTCCGGTCTTGGTGTTATGGATGGAGTTGCCTTTTTTGGCCATGATGGAATTGATTATGATTGGGTGAATGTGCAAAGTATCGTTTCAATGTTCGATTGAAAAAGGGCCCTGTCTGTCAGGACTTTGGTCGTAACCCGCATGGCAGTCATATTGTGAAAGAGGAAAATGGCGAGGTCATGAGCCGGCAAGCGGGTATTTAAGTGTCCGAGTTGCTGCCCTTTTTCGATAAAAGCCCCGAAAGCTGCCACCACTTCTTCGATATTGTCAGTGATGATTGCCAACACGGACTCGTCTTGCTGCCCGAATTCGATAGCGGAATTGACCACAAGACAACCCTTGCAAGTCAGGGCATCAAGCGAGGAAAAAGCGACGCTTTCGAGCAGTATACGTAGCGTTTCAAGGGTTGGCGGGCGGGTGTCGAGGATTTGCAGCAAACCTTGTGTCTGGTGTTCCCGATAGTGCTGCAAGGCCTTGAGGAACAGCGTTTTTTTATCTGAATAGGTGTTGTAAATGCTCGACCGGTTCAGGCCGAGTGAATCCACCATGTTTTGGGCGGACGTGTTTAAATAACCTTTTTCCCAAAAAAGATTCACGGCCCGGTCCATGATCTGGCAATCCTCAAATGCTTGCGGTCTGGGCATATGTTTTTGAATTTGCCGTCAAAGGTAAACATTCTGGAACAATCGTTCCATAATAAATATCATTATTTCCGGCTCCTGCATTTTTTACCCGCCATTTTGCCCTTGTAAGCAGCGTTTGGAGTAGTTATGCCCGAATTTAAGTGATGAAAGGGATCGTTTATCCAAAGTCAAATTACCTTTGCGCCATCATTAAAAAATCTGAACATGAAATTTCAATCCTTCCTTTTTTTCGCCGCACTTTGTGCCATCGCCCTTTTTTCATCCTGCAAAAGTGACAGCACTGCCGCCAAGGCAGGCGCCGCTGAAAACGGAAATGCTCAGGCCGCTCCCGGCGCACCGGTAATTGACCCGGCAGCCGCCCCGGCGCCTGCCGCCGCGCCACCTCCTGCCACTGCCCCGGCCCCCACTCCGGAGCCGGCCCAAAATGCTGCCGGTGTCTGGCATTATACCTGTTCAAAAGGTTGCGCCGGAGGCGCCGCTACGGCCACCGCCTGCGCCAAATGTGGCACCACACTCTCCCACAACCAGGCTTACCACGGCGCTGCCAGCCCTGCGGGTGCTGCGGGTGCTCCGGGCCAAACACCTACTATTACGATGCCCAACACCAAAAAACCGGAGCCTCCGCAAAACAAGGCCGGCGTATGGCATTACGTTTGCCCCGACGGACATGCAGGCGGCGGCGGCGGTGCAACGCCGTGCTCCAAGTGCAGCAAAACGCTGGTACACAACAAAGCTTATCACGAATAAACGCACCCGGCAAGGTCGCGGGACCTTATCAATCCAGCCCCATCGCTTTGTCCGCCACCCGCTGAAACCGGATGCGAAGTTCCGCCACCCAGAAACCCAGGAGCGTAAATCCGATAATGGACGGGTAAAATACCAGCCGCATGGTGTTATCTAAGTCTTCACTGCCGAAGGCGGGATTACCCGTTGCGCCGGGGTGCAGGCTCGCGAACATACGCGGCACGATGTACAACAGGGGGATGAGTGATGCGAAAGCGAAAACGTTGTACACCGCCGCCAGTCGTGCACCTTTCTCCGGTTCGTCAAATGAGCGGCGCAGGATGAAGTATGCTAAGTAGATCAGCAAGGCCACAGCCGTCATCAATTGTTTGATGTCATTACTCCAGGCGGCTCCCCAGGCAAAATGCGCCCACAACATGCCGGTGACCAAACCGAGTCCGCCGAACAACAGCCCCGTTTCGGCGTAGCCGGCGGCCCTGCGGTCAAAATCGGGTTGCGGATGGTACAAATACCGGACGCTGTAAACGACGGAAGCGATAAACAAAAACATCAATGCAAACCACATCGGCACGTGAAAATACGTGTTGCGGATACTTTCGTAAATCACGTTACGGTAAGGAAAGGTAAAATCCGATTTGATATGTAACTGACTGACAGGGGTTTGGTTCCAGGAGGCTGCTCCGGAAGGTGCGGCCGTATCCAGCGCAACTTCTATGGCGCCGGGCAGCAGGGAAACGCCGTCGGCAGGATGGTCGATGATGGCATTCAACATAACCGAGGTCGTCGGCCGGGGCAAACGGGCCGGGAATGTAAATGCAGCGGAAAGGGTCGTATCACTCAGGATACGGATATTTTGCCCGGCCACGGCATGTAACGAATCGTATTCCAGCCAGATCCGTATATCGGAAGCGGCGCTGCGCGAATAAAAAGTGTTATATCCGTGAAATTGTATTTCAGCGGTTTGGCCGGTTTTAAACGTTTCCGGCGTGACATGTGTGATACCGGGTTTGAGCGGCACCAGCAATCCCGTGGTGATGACGTACAGGAGAAGAATTACGGAGAGCGTTTTCCACCACATGGCAAATGAGTGATTGAGTGAATGAGTGATTGGGGCAATATTCGGATTAATCTTTCCAAATAAACGGAAAAAGTACAAATGTCAGGGTGATCAAAATGGCGTCGATGGCCAGGAGGTTAATGATATCGCGTTGATAGGACGTATCCTGGATCACCCGCAGGGCTATTTGGGAAAGCCGCACCAGGGTCAGCAAGATAGGCAACACCACGGGAAAACTCAGAATGGCCATCAGGGTTGCGCTGTTGTTCGCTTTGGCTGCAATGGAAGCGATAAAGGTAAAAGCGATGGAGAAACCCAAACTCCCGAGCAGAAGCACCAGCGCAAACAACCCGGGATCTTTCACGGGGTTGCCGGCAACCACGCTGTACGCACCGAAGGCGAGGCTGCTCAACACCAACAATAACAAGGTGTTGTAAATGATTTTGGCCAGCAGCAAGGTGGCCGGATCGGCCAATTGATAATAATACAATTGCCGGGCGCCACTTTCCTGTACAAAACTTTTTACCACGGCATTGATGGAAGCAAACAACACGATGAGCCAAAACAATACATTCCACACGGGCGGCTGCACCCGGACACTCGAAATATACACAACAAACACCATACTGAATACATACAGCACGATGCCGCTGATGGCGTAACGTTGCCGGAATTCGAGTAAAAACTCCTTGCGCAACAGGGTAAATAACATATTCAGGTTCATCGGGAGCAAAGGTAACAGCCGGCTTCGAAACCCTTTTCCGGGAAAGCACTTTTTAAAGAATGAATTTTCGTCCGGCTCGCTATCTTTGCTGCCCCCGGACAACCAACCAGAATCAATCAAAGACAGCCCATGAGTTGGTACAAACGACTGCGCGAAGGTATTTCCACCGCCACCAAGTCGAAAAAAGACGTGCCGGAAGGCATCTGGTTTCAATGCAAAAACTGCAAACAAGCCAGCACGACCCGTGAACTCCGCGACAATTTTTACAAATGCCCCAAGTGTGATTACCACACCGCCATCGGTTCGAAAGAATATTTCGACCTGCTGTTCGACGGAGACACCTACACGACACTTTTCGACAACTTGATTTCCGTTGATTTTCTGAAGTTTACGGACCTGAAACCTTATGACAAACGCCTAGAGGAGACGCGAAAAAAAACCGGTCTCAACGACGCGCTCGCCGTGGCGGAAGGTATGGTAAGCGGCTATCCGCTTGTAGTGGCGGCCATGGATTTCAAGTTTATCGGCGGTTCCATGGGTTCCGTGGTCGGTGAAAAAATTTCGCTGGCCATCGACCGGGCACTCGACACGCGCGCGGGTCTGCTTATCATCTCCAAATCCGGCGGCGCGCGTATGATGGAAAGCGCCTTTTCCCTCATGCAAATGGCCAAAACCAGCGCCAAACTTACCCTCTTAGCCAGAGCCGGGCTGCCTTATTTTTCCCTCATGACCGACCCGACCACCGGTGGCGTCACCGCCTCTTTCGCCATGCTGGGCGACATCAACATAGCTGAATCGGGCGCCCTGATCGGCTTTGCCGGGCCCCGGGTCATCCGCGAAACCATCAAACGCGACCTGCCGGAAGGATTCCAGACCGCAGAGTTTTTGCTCGAAAACGGTTTTGTTGACCTGGTCATCAACCGGAAAGACCTGAAAGAAACCATGGGCGATCTGTTGTCGTTTTTCCACAAAAATGACCCGGTAACAACAATGACCCAATGACCTCCATGGACGAAATAACTACACCACCAAAACATCGAAACTTGAAAAACATGACGGTATTTCTGATCGGATCGGTTATCGTGTTGCTTTTGTTCGGGATCATCGCCGCATGTAAACGCAATACAACTGACCCTGCAAATGCCGGCCCTGCCCTGCCCTACCGGCTCGATGCACCGGATGCCACCTTTGACCTTCCACAGGAACTGAGTGAAATTTCCGGGCTCGCCATGTCATCCGACGGGCGACATCTGCTGGCCGTCAATGACGAAGAAGGCACCGTTTTTTTCCTTCATCCCGAAACCGGCGCGCTGGAATCCAGCCGGGTTTTTGGAAAAAAAGGCGATTATGAAGGTATAGAAATGGTTGGGAGCGACATTTTTGCGGTAAAAAGCAACGGCACCCTTGTGCGTATCCCCGAAACGGGCGATACCAGCATCTACCCCACACACCTGAACGAAGAAAATGACGTGGAAGGTCTCGGATACGATTCAACGCGGAATTGCCTGATGCTGGCCTGTAAAGGCAAATCGGGCAAAGATGACGTTTTGAAAGGCAAAAAAGCCATCTACGCCTTCGACCTGGCGACGCTGCGGTTGAATGAAACCCCTGCTTACGTCATCGACCGCGATGAAATCGGAAGGCTGAAAGGCGCCGGCGCCGGTTTTTGGGAAAACCTGCTCGGCGTGTTTTCGTCCGGCGACGACGCCCGCGCATTCGGTCCGTCAGGACTGGCTTTTTCGCCGCTCGATAATAACCTGTATATCATCGCATCCGTTGGAAAAGTGCTGGTGATGCTGAACCCCGACGGAAAGATCATCCGGGTGGAAAAACTCGACCCCGACCGTTTCAAACAGCCGGAAGGTCTTTGTTTCGATCGCGCGGGACGGCTTTATATCAGTTCGGAGGGGGGAAAACATCAGGGGCGTATTTTCCGGTTTTCTCCACGCGACGGGCAAAGGGTTGATTAGGGCGTATCAACCTTTATAAACCCTTATCAACCTTTATCAACCTTTTTTATCATTCCCCCACACTGCCTATTTTCCAGTCGTACGGACGGTTTTTCAGGGATTCTAATTTTTCCTTCAATTTGTGGTCGATCAGCGCCTTTTCGGCGGCAATTCTTGATGTGACGAGGTGGACGCCCGTTTCGGTGTCGAAGCGCAGTTTGTTTTTCACCGTATTGGACAACAGGGTTGTTTTTTCTAAGTTCGACATTTCAAACACGTGTTCGTGTTCGTGCAAAACGTAATCGTACGGGCTGCGGTATGAGATCAGTTTTACCATGATCGGCGCCGTCTCGATGGCGATAAACAGCAGCGTAATAAACAGGCTGGCGAATAAAATCGCCTTGCTGGTGGCAGTGAGCCTGCCGAGTGCTTCCATCCGGGCAGCCAGTCCGTCGTAGCGCGAGCGCTGGAGTCCGGCGATTTCCGACTGCACGGAGGTTTCGAGGGTTTTAATGGTTTGTTCTTTTTCCAGGATCAGGGGCTGGTTGGTCGCCAGGGTTTTATCCAGTTCGGCCTGTGCGTTGTCGGCGTCGGCTTTTTTGGCCCGGTAAATGGGCCCGAGGTTGCGTTTGCCCGACCCGCCCGTGCCGTCGGCTTCCTGCACAGCCTGGAGTGCGAGTGCGTCGCGGGTAGCCGTTTTGGTCGTAATTTCTGTTTTTAATGCCGCCAGTTGTGCGCGTTGCTCCCCGATTTGCACCGCGTAGCGGGTCCGCACACGGTCTTCCTGCTGCTTGAATACTTCCTGTTCCATACTCACCAGTTCCGCCCGAATTTCTTTTTCGAATATCTTCATTTCCAGCGGTTTGGATATCACCAAAGCCAGCAGTACGGCAAGCGCCAGACGTGGCAGGGCCACCAGCCAGTCGCGCCACCACTTGCCATAACTCTTCATACTCATGACGATATAGCGATCGAGGTTGAAGATCATTAAACCCCAAACGAGGCCGAAGGCGACGGATGCCCACCAGGAATCAAACACCGTGTACAACGCATATCCGGAAGAAAAAAAGGCAAGAACACCCGTGAAAAATATCGTGGCGCCGATACCCGTGTATTTATTCCGGTCGGTCGGGCATTTTTCAAGAATGGAGTGGTCCACCCCCGAGCAAAAGAGGAAGAATTGTTGCAGTGATTTCATAGCATAAGATAGTCAGCAAGCAAAAGTGCGTCCGAATAACTTCAAATGACCCGGAAATATTGGGAAGGGGGAAGTTTTTTCGATGTGGGAAAGTTGCGGCGGGATGAACAAGGGGGTAATACCTATGGAACGGTTTCTGAGCCGTGTTTTAAGAAAGCACCTTCAACTGTACCAATTTTTCCCGCAAATGTCCGGCCCCCTGAAAATGAATCCCCTGAATACCAAGCACTTGTGCACCTTCCACGTTTTTCAGACTATCGTCGATAAATACCGCCTGAGCGGGCTCTACTGCGTAGCGATCCAGCAAAATCCGGTAAATATCCGAAAACGGCTTGCGCGTCTTTTCGTCGCCGGACACCACAATCCCTTCGAACCAGTGCAGAAAATCATATTTCGACAAGGCAACGGGGAAGGTTTCGCCGCTCCAGTTGGTCAAAGCCAGCAGGCGGCTGCCGTTTTGCTCGCGCAATTCGCGCAACAACTCGACCGTATCGGAAATGGGGCCGCCCAACATTTCCTCCCAGCGGCCGTAATAATCGCGTATTTCCGGTTCCCAATCCGGGTGTTGCGCCACCAGCAGTTCCGTGCCTTCATGGAGTGAGCGGCCCGCGTCCTGTTCGACGTTCCAGTCGTGCGTACAGATGTTTTCGAAGAAAAACTGCCGTTTTTCTGCATCGGGGATCACTTCCCGGTACACATATTCGGGGTCCCAGTCGATCAGGACACCACCGAGGTCGAAGATGATGGTATTGACAGGTTGCATGGTTGGAAGGTTTGAGGGTTTCAGGGTTTCAGGGTTTCAGGGTTTCAGGGTTAATAAATCGCTTTCTCTTCTCACACATTAAACCGGAAGTGCATAATATCGCCGTCGCCGACCACGTATTCCTTTCCTTCCACGGCCATTTTTCCCGCTTCTTTTACTTTGGCTTCGGAGCCAAGGGTAGTGAAATCCGAATATTTGATCACCTCGGCGCGAATAAAGCCTTTTTCAAAATCCGAGTGGATGACACCGGCAGCTTCGGGGGCTTTGGCGCCGCGGCGTACGGTCCAGGCGCGGACTTCCTTTTCGCCGGCGGTAAAATAAGTGATGAGATTCAATAACTTATACGCAGAGCGGATCAGTTTGTTTACACCCGGCTCGTCTAAGCCCATCATTTCCAGAAACTCCCTGCGTTCGTCCAAAGTTTTTATATCGGCGATCTGGGCTTCAATTCCGGCGCAGATCATGATGACTTCGGCGTTTTCAGCCGCTACGGATTTCCGGAACAATTCGGTGTGGGTATTGCCTTTTTCGATGGCGCCTTCGTCCACATTGCACACGTACAAAACGGGTTTGGCCGTGAGCAGCGACAGTTCTTTCAGAATGGCTTTACTGTCGTCTTCAAAGGTGACCAGCAGTTCACGTGCCGGGCGGCCCTGTTCGAGGTGTTTTTTTACTTCGGCGATCACCTCGGCGGCGCGTTGGTCCTCCTTATTGCCGACACGAACAGCGCGCACAAGTTTATCGAGGCGTTTTTCGACGGTTTCGAGGTCTTTCAGGCCGAGTTCAAGGTCGATGATCTCTTTGTCGCGCACCGGGTTGACGGAGCCGTCGACGTGCACCACGTTGTCGTCGTCGAAAGCACCGCACCACGTGAACGATGGCGTCTACTTCCCGGATATTGGCCAGAAACTGGTTGCCTAAGCCCTCGCCCTGACTGGCGCCCTTGATCAGGCCGGCAATGTCTAAGATTTCGACGGTTGTCGGCACAGTACGTTGTGGATGAACGAGTTCTGCCAGTTGATCCAGTCGGGGGTCCGGAACGGTAATAACGCCGAGGTTGGGGTCTTTGGTGGCAAATGGATAGTTGGCGGCCAACGCTTTACCGTTGGTGAGCGCATTGAACAAAGTTGATTTTCCGACGTTGGGCAAACCAACGATTCCGCACTGGAGTGGCATAATTTTGTTATTAGGGTCATTTCGTCATGATCTCCGCGGCGTTTGCAGACCTCTTCTTCCACCGCCAGGTTTTCGATTTCGACGTATGACTTGTATCTTGTGGAGAATAAAATGTTGAACTTGCTGAAAAAGCGGGCGCAAAGGTAAAAAAAACTGTTTATATAGTCATAAGTCGTGAGTCATAAGTCGTGAGTCGTGAGGGGCGGCTCACGTCTTATGACTCATGACTCACGACTCACGACTCACGACTCACGACTCACGACTCACGACTCACGACTCACGACTCATGGCTCATGACTCACGACTCATGACTCGACTAACGTCTTATGACTCACGACTCATGACTCACGACTCACGTCTTATGACTCACGACTCACGACTCACGACTTATGACTTATGACTTATGACTCACGACTCACGACTCACGACTAATAAATAACGTATCATGAACCACCTCGCGCACTGTTTCCTTTCCTTGGATGATGAAGACCTGCTGACGGGTAATTTCATCGGCGACGACGTAAAAGGCAATGATTGGCAAAATTACCCGGAAGGGGTGCAGCGGGGTATTCTTTTGCATCGAACCATAGACAGTTTTACGGATAATCACCCCTTGATCGGCAAAAGCAAGGAAAGAATCAGGTCTTTTACGGGGCGCTACGCGCCGCCGGTGATTGACATCCTTTACGATCATCTGCTGGCGATTCACTGGGCCGAATACAGTGACGAGCCGTTTGATGAATTTGCAGAAAAAGTGTACAAAAGGTTGAATAACAGGGCGGAACAAATGCCTGAACCCGTCCGCCAACGGCTGCCGCACATGCTGGCCGGGCGTTTTTTGCACGGCTACCAAAGCCGCGCGGGGTTAATGTGGGTGCTGGAGCGTTTTAATCTGCGTTTGGGTGGAAAAATGGATACATCCGGTCTTTCGGATCATTTTTTTGCAACCCTTCCCCGGTTTTCGGATGATTTTGCCGGTTTTTTCCCCGATTTGATCCATAAAGTAAAGGAACAAACGGGCCAGCTATGACAACCCGCGGAACCGGATCCAAAATTCCGCACCCTCACCCGGCTTGCTGACAACACCGATCTCCCCGTTCATGGCCTTCATAAATTCCCTGGCGATCGAAAGCCCGAGGCCGGATGATTTGTTTTGCCCGCCAGTGGTGTTAGCCTTAAAAAACGGCTGGAAGATCTTTTCCTGAATACCGGCCGGCACGCCCGGCCCCTGGTCGCGGACCAAAAGGCGCACCGTCCTGTTTTTGTCTTTCCGGGCAGATATGGCGATAACGCCGCTTTCGGGGCTGTACCGGATGGCATTGGTGAGCAAATTGACCAACACCCACACCGTTTTTTCGCGATCCGCTTCCAGGTCGGGCAACCCGCCCTCCAGGTCCATGTGAACGGCAATCCGTTTTTCCCGGACGGCCGATTGCACGGCTGCAAGGGCCAGGTCGACGGCTTCCGAAACCGACACCGGGGCAATCCGCAGGTTGAGCCGGCCGGCTTCCACCTGACTGAGATCGAGCAATTCCGACACTAATTTGATCAGCCGGGCATTGTCGCGCTGCAAATCGTGGACAATGTCGAGTTGTTCCGCGCTGAGGTTGTTCGCCGGATTTTTTTCCAGCAATTTCAGGCCGATATCGGCGGCGGCGAGCGGTGTTTTTAATTCGTGGGAAATGGTGGCGATAAAATTGGTTTTGGCCGTGTCGCGCTCCTGGAAAGTGGTGATATTGTGTAAAGTATACAAAAAACCAAGCGCCTGTCCGTCTTTGAGAATAGGAGTTTGTTCGCGTACAAAAAACTGTTCCTTGCCGTCGGATACAATTTTGAACGGCGCACCGGTGGCGCTTTCCACGATATGCCGGAGCAGGTCGTTCCGGGTGCACAAAACGTTCAGCGCTTTTCCGACGATTTCAGTGGATTTCAGGCCCAGCAGATCGAGCGCGAAATGATTGGCAAACAAAACCCGGCCTTCCAGGTCGACGCCGAAACCCGCCTCCTGTAAACTGTTGATCACGGCTTCCGCGCGGTTTTTTTCAAACATCAGTTGGGCTACATTGCTGTGTTCGTATTCGTCGAGCCGGGCGGCCATGAGGTTGAAGGCATCCGCCAGTTCACCCATTTCATCGCGACTTTCCACCGGCACCCGATGGCGGTAATTTTTTGCATAATCTCCCGGATACCTTCCCGGAGATGCCGCACCGGCCCGATGATATACTCCGGAAAGTTGAAAATAAAGGTAAAAGCCAGCAGAAAAATGATGGTACTCAGCAAGGCGATAAAGTCGAACGCTTTTCCGGCGGTTTCCAGTGCCCGGGCGTTTTTGGCCTCGATGGCATTCATGTTGATGGTCAAAATATGGGCGATTTGTCCACGAATCTGCATCAAAGCGGAGGAGTCGTGCAGGGAAGAAGTTTTAAAACCTTCAAATGCCTGGCGCAAGGCCGCCGTGTTTTCGGCTTCTCCGGTTTCAGTGATGTTCTTTTCCTGCATAATCAATTGTTTTTCAAAAGATAATGCAAACTTTTCCTCATTGACGGAAAGGCTGTCCAGCGCCGCCAGCATGGCGTGGCAGTATTCGAGCGATTCGTAGTTGTCTTCCAAAACCGCCTGTGCACGCGTTTTCATCTGGAGCAGGGCCGTGATACCCGCACCGCCAGTGAGCAGTAGCAAACCGAATAAAAAAAGGATACCGGTCAGTAATTTCTGTTTGAGTTTCATGTTCGATCAACTTAAAATTACCAGATCCACGTCGTTTTGGCTCAGCCCTCTTAACAATTGATTGAATACGCCGGTTCGGAGCATAATCTGCCAGAGATTCAGGTGGGGTTTTCCGATACAAACCGTGGTGATTTCTTTCTCTTCCGTCACCCGCATGATCGCTCCCGGCACGTTCGGATTGTCGATTTTTATCACTTCAGCGCCCATTTCGGTGGCCAGTTGAAAATTATTGATCAGGCGCCGTTGCAGGTCGAGCGGAATTTTATCCGTGGCCTCGCGCGGAACCTGAACGTACAACACATACCACTGGCTGTGGTAATAATTGGCGAGCCGGGCCGTTTTTCGGATGATTTTTCGCGCCGTTTCGTGGTTGCTGCTGATACAGGCCAAAAAACGTTCGGGGCGAAGTTGTTGCGGCCGCGTCACTTCCGTTTCCACTTTTCGCTCCACCTGGGAGGTCACTTCCCGGAGCGCCAGTTCGCGCAGTTGCAGGATTTTGTCGGGTTGAAAAAAATTGCCCAGCGCGGTTTCGACCTTCGATTTTTCGTAAATTTTGCCTTCTTTCAGGCGGGTGATCAGTTCGTCGGCCGTCAGGTCGATGTTTACCACCTCATCCGCCATTTGCAAAAACGAATCGGGCACCCGCTCTTTCACTTCAATGCCGGTGATCAGCCGCACGTCGTCGTTGATACTTTCGATGTGCTGAATATTGACGGCCGTGATGACATTGATGCCCGCCTCCAGCAATTCCACCACGTCCTGCCAGCGTTTTTCATTTTTACTGCCCGGAATATTGGTATGCGCCAGTTCGTCCACAATCACCCATTCCGGGCGCAGGATGAGCAGGGCGTTCAGGTCAAGTTCTTCCAGCCTTTTGCCTTTGTAAAACACTTCCCTGCGCGGCACCACGGGCAACCCTTCCAGCAAGGCATGGGTTTCCGGGCGGTTGTGTGTCTCGATGTAGCCGATTTTCAGGTTCACGCCGTTGCGCAGCATGGCGTGCGCTTCCTGCAACATCCGGTAGGTTTTGCCTACACCGGCGCTCATACCGATATAGACTTTGAACTTACCGCGCCGGGACCGGCGAAGCAAGTTCAAAAAATAGTCGGGTGAAGATTTAGACTCGGGCATGGCCGGAATTTTATCTGATTAAAACGACACTGCGATCGACGTGGTCACAAACGCATTGGTTTTCACTGCTTTGCCGTCGCGTTGGAAAATCGGATCGTCGCTGCTGTTTAAAAAACGCCCCTCCAGGCGCCACATCGCATTGGGCAACACGGCGTAGTCGAAATTGAGCGACAAGCCCAGCACGCCGAATCCCTTGGGGGTGCCGGTGGCGATGATGACGCCGTTTTTATCGCGGTAATATTCCGCCCGGATTGCGACGGCACTCTTGTCGTTGGCCGCGTATCGAAGTATGACGACCGGGGTGTACCAGGTATGGTAACCACTGCTTTCCGGGCGGGTTTGTTCCCAGCCGAAGTCGAACCCGAGGGTGGCTTCCCAGCGTTCGTTGAGTTGAAAAATGCCGTAAAAATTGTGAAAATACCGCATTTGCCGCAAGGTATCGGGCTTGTCCGTGCCAATGAAGGTGCTGCTGTTCAGGACAACCTTTTCACTTGGTTTGAACTGTACCTGCGTACCGAACGAGGGCAGGGAATTGCCCGCTACCCGCTGAATACGTTGCCAGCCGTTGAGCACGAGACCACTCATGACCCACTTCCCGTCGGGCGAATTGCAGGTCACTTTCACCCCGGCTTCGTAATAAGGTGAGTTTTCGGCCAGAATACCCCGGGTAAGGGTTCGGCAGTCTTTGCCAATGGCGCTTTCAAAACCGATGTGTGAGCCGAATACACCCGCATCGAGCCACAGCTCGTGTTTTTTGAAAGCCGGAGGCCTGCGTTCATTTCAAGGATGTTTTTCAAAACGCCCGGTTCGGCGGCATAATTGGCGTTCATATACGTACCGGCGGCTATGGCTGCGTTGGCGCGGACACTTTGCGCCGCATAGTTCGCCTTGAGCATTCCGAGGTGGATATTGAACTCGTTGTGGCGGTTGTAGGCATAGAAAAACGCGGGTCGGTTGCCGTCGGCTTTTGGGTTGTTGAAGTCGTAGGAATAATAAGGCTCTGCGTAACCGCTGAAAGCCAGGGTTGGAGCCGGGGTTTCATTTTGGGCGTTTAAATAGGCGCCTGCAAAGAAAAAAACCAGTGAAAAAATAAGTATCTTTTTCATTGAAAATGAGTTGTTTATGCATCCGGCCCTCGCCCCGGAGGCGAGGGACTATTTCAATTGGTCCAGGCCAAGGTTCAATTTCAGCACATTGACTTTTGAAGGTCCAAAAATACCCAATACCGGCCCTTGTACGTATTGTTCCACCAGTTCACGCACACGTGTTTCGGGCAAATTGCGCACCCGCGCCACCCGTGCCACCTGAATATGCGCAGCCCGGGGTGAGATATCCGGGTCGAGGCCGCTACCGGAAGCCGTCAGCATGTCGGCCGGCACCTGGTTGCGGCTGACGCCTGGATGGTGAGCAAGAAAAGTATCGAGTCGGGCTTGTACCAGTGCGAGGTAATCGGGATTGGACGGCCCCTTGTTCGATCCCGCCGAACCGGCTGCATTGTAATTCACCGCAGAAGGTCGCGACCAGAAGTAGCGGTCGTCGTCGAATGTTTGCCCGATGTTGGCATACCAGGTTTTGCCATTTTGTTCGATGACAACGCCTTTGCCCTGATTAGGAGCGAGTTGCGCCACACCCCAGACGAGGACGGTGTAAATTCCCGAACAAAGTGCCAATAACAAGGCAGTCATTTTGAAGGAGGGGAGAATGTGGGTTTGCATGATTTTATCCTTATTTTTGTGCAAAATTTATTGAGCAATGAAAGAAGCAACATTAAATGTGACAGGTGCGGAATTCAACAGCGGATTAATTGAAAGAATCAAAGTCCTGCTGAACGGCGACCTCAAGGATTTTGAATTTCAAATTCGCATCAAAGCCAAAGGGTCTCGTGAGGAAATACGTCGTCGCATCGAAGAAGCAGCAGCAGAAATGGAGCGTGGCGAAAACACCGTTTTATTTACGGCTGAAGAATTTGACCGTTTGACCAAATAATTTCTTTGCCATGAAACCAGTCAGGCTCAGCGGCAAGGCACACGACGAACTATTCGAGTGAATAGAAAGTGACCGCGAGATTGCCAGAAAAATCAATCAACTTTTAAAAGATATCAGCCGCGACCCTTTTCGCGGACTTGGGAAACCAGAGCCTTTGAAACACAAAATACAGGGTTGGTGGTCGCGGCGAATTACCTCCGAACACCGGCTGATTTATAAAATTGTCAATGACGAGATTTGGGTGGATAGTTTGAAAGGCCACTACGATTGACCTCAAACAAACACTCCCACTAACAAATCAATCAACTTAATTCCCACAAACGGCACGAGAATCCCGCCCAACCCGTAAACCAACAGGTTGCGCCGCAACAAAGCCGAAGCGCCGATCGGTTTGTACGCCACCCCTTTCAAAGCGAGTGGGATCAGCGCGGGGATGATCAGCGCGTTGAAGATCACTGCTGACAGGATGGCCGATTCGGGCGAGTGCAGGCCCATGATGTTAAGCGCCTGCAAAGCGGGGATCGAAGTAATAAACAGGGCCGGCACAATGGCGAAGTATTTGGCTACGTCGTTGGCAATACTGAACGTGGTCAGGGTGCCGCGGGTCATGAGGAGTTGTTTGCCGATTTCCACCACTTCGATGAGTTTGGTGGGGTCGTTGTCCAGATCCACCATGTTGCCGGCTTCTTTAGCCGCCGAGGTGCCGGAGTTCATCGCCACACCCACATCGGCCTGCGCCAGGGCCGGCGCATCGTTGGTGCCGTCGCCCATCATGGCGACAAGTTTGCCGCCCTGCTGCTCTTCCCGGATGTATTGAAGTTTGTCTTCGGGTTTTGCTTCGGCGATAAAATCGTCCACGCCGGCTTTTTCAGCGATGTATTTGGCTGTCAATGGATTATCACCGGTTACCATTACAGTTTTCACCCCCATCCGGCGCAAGCGCTGGAAGCGTTCCTGGATGCCGGGTTTGATGATGTCCTGTAATTCGATGACGCCGACCACCCGTTCATTAACCGCCACAGCGAGCGGTGTGCCGCCGTTGGCGGAAATATGGCGAATTTCCTTTTCCGTGTCGGCCGGGAAGTCATTTCCGCCGCGTTCAACGAGTTTTCGGATCGTGTCCTGCGCACCTTTGCGGATTCGTGTGCCGTCGGGCATATCCACGCCGCTGGTACGTGTTTCGGCGGTAAATTTGATCAGCGCAGCGCCGTGAATGCTCAGGCCTTTTACCAGTTCCGGATTTGCCAGTTCCACGATACTTTTTCCTTCCGGCGTTTCGTCCGCCATCGAACTCAATACGCTGAACCGGATCAGGTCGGGACGCGACACCCCTTCCGTGGGGTAAAAATTGGTGGCTTTTCGGTTGCCGATGGTAATAGTGCCGGTTTTATCCAGCAGAAGAACGTCTACATCGCCGGCAGTTTCCACCGCTTTACCGGACTTGGTAATGACGTTGGCGCGCAGGGCGCGGTCCATACCGGCAATGCCGATGGCCGACAACAACCCCCCGATGGTGGTCGGGATGAGGCACACAAACAACGAAACATAAGCGGCGATCGAGATCGGCGTATTGGCGTAGTCGGCAAAAGGTTTCAGGGTAACACACACGATGACGAATACGAGGGTAAAACCCGCCAGCAGGATCGTCAGGGCAATTTCGTTGGGTGTTTTTTGGCGTTTGGCGCCTTCCACCAGGGCGATCATTTTGTCGAGAAAACTTTCACCCGGCTGGGCGGTGATTTCCACCACGATGCGGTCGGACAATACTTTTGTACCGCCGGTAACACTCGAACGGTCGCCTCCCGCTTCCCGGATCACCGGGGCCGATTCACCGGTAATGGCGCTTTCGTCGACGCTTGCCAGCCCTTCCACGATCTCGCCGTCGCTGGGGATCAGGTCGCCGGCTTCACATACGAAGCGGTCACCGCGTTGCAGCGCCGAGGAAGACGTTGTAACAACTGAGCCGTCGTCGAGCAGTTTTTTTGCGGGAGTGTCTTTCCGTGTTTTCCGCAGGCTGTCGGCCTGGGCTTTGCCACGTGCCTCGGCAAACGCTTCGGCGAAATTGGCGAACAACAGGGTGAGCAACAACAGCAGGAAAATGGTGAAATTGTATCCTGGGCGCCCCAGCAACGGCGAATTGCCGCCGGATATGGAAGACAACACCATAACGACCAGCATCACCGCTGTGCCGATTTCCACGGTGAACATCACCGGGTTTTTCCACATTTGAACGGGGTTGAGTTTTATCAATGATTCCCTGAGGGCGCTTCGAACGAGTGCTGCCTGAAAAAGGGATTGTTTGGATGTGTGTTTCATATCGTATTGCCAACCTCTGGTTGGCGAGTTTGATGCCAACCTCGGGTTGGTGGATTTTGTGCCAACCGGAGGTTGGCGTTACATGGAAAAATACTCCGCCAGCGGTCCCAAGACCAGGGCTGGGAAATACGAAAGGGCGGTGATTATGACGATCACGGAAAATATCATGATGCCGAAGGTCAGTGTGTCCGTTTTTAGCGTACCCGCGCCTTCCGGAATGTATTTTTTGCCCGCCAATAGCCCGGCAATTGCCATCGGCCCGATGATCGGGATAAACCGGCCCAGCAGCAGCACGATACCCGTGGAAATGTTCCAGAACGGGTTGTTATCGCCTAAACCTTCAAAGCCGGAGCCGTTGTTCGCATTGGCCGAGGTAAATTCATACAACATTTCTGAAAATCCGTGAAAACCCGGGTTGTTGAGCCAGGGAAGGGCCGGATCGTGCACAAACGTCCAGGCGGCCAAAGCCGTGCCGCCCATGATGAGCAGCGGACTGAGCAGGGCGGTGAACATGGCGATTTTGACCTCGCGGGCTTCCACTTTTTTGCCCATAAATTCAGGCGTCCGGCCAACCATCAGGCCCGCAATGAACACGGCGATGATGACAAAAATGTAAAAGTTCAGGATACCCACGCCGCAGCCGCCGAAGAATGCATTGACCATCATGGCTAAAAGTTCATTCATGCCGGAAAGTGGCATGGTGCTGTCGTGCATGGCGTTGACCGAACCCGTCGAGATTACCGTCGTCAGGATGCTCCAATACGCCGAAGAAGCCGCGCTGTTGCGTATTTCCTTTCCTTCCATAGCGCCGAGACTCTGATCGACGTCCATCGCTCCGATAGCCGGGTTGCCCTGGATTTCAAAAACCATATTGGGGATAACCAAAAGCAGGAAACCCACGGTCATGACGCCGAATATCATCATCGCCAGTTTGCGGCGGCGCAGATAATAGCCCAGCCCGAATACCATGGCCAAGGGGATCAAAAATTGTGCAATCAATTCCACGGCATTCGTGATATAATCCGGGTTTTCAAGCGGATGAGCCGAGTTGGCGCCATAAAAACCACCGCCGTTGGTGCCGAGGTGTTTGATGGCTGCAAACGAGGCGACGGGCCCACGACTCACCTGCACGGTATCGCCCCGGAGTGTTACAAGGGTATCCTTCCCTTCAAAAGTCATCGGCATACCCCGGAATACGAACACGATGGCGATGAGCACAGAAACCGGCAGCAGGATACGGGTGGTGCTTTTGATAAAATAGTCCCAGAAGTTGCCCAGCCCGGCCGTCTGTCGCAGGCGCAGAGCGTTAAACACCATCGCCGCCGCCGCCATACCGGTGGCGGCACTGACAAAATGCAGGAACATCAGCCACAACTGGCCAAGGTAACTCAGACCCGATTCGCCGCTGTAGTGCTGCAGGTTGCAGTTTACTACGAAAGAAATAGCGGTATTAAACGCGAGATCGGGTGCCATCGAAGGGTTACCGTCGGGGTTGAGTGGCAGCCAGGCCATATTCATAAGGATAAACATCGTAAAGAGCAACCACACGAAATTGATACCCAACATCGCTTTCAGGTGTTCCTGCCAGCTCATTTCCCGGCGGCCGTCAATGCGACTCAGGCGGAAAAACAGGCGCTCTACCGGCCCCATCACAGGATCGAGCAGGGTGTGTTCGCCGAGATACACCCGGGCGACATAACGCCCCAGCGGAATGGCCAGCAGCAAAGAGATCAAAAAAATGGCGAGTACGCCGGTTAATTCAGAATTCATGGTGAGAGGTGGTGAGAGGTGTGAGAGATCCCGTGGTCTCGCATTAGAATTTTTCAGGCTTGAGCAATACGTATACGAGGTACGCGAAGACGAAAAGACAGAGGACGAAAAGCGCTGACATGTTTTTTAATGATGAAATGATGAGAGATGGATGATGAGTATCCTGTCGTCTGTCAGGCGGCTTGGGGGCGTCTGACGGGTACGTTGGTTATATCTTTTCAAAAAAATCGACGGCTTTGAAAAACAACGCGAAACAGGCGCAGGCGAGCAGAAGCAAAAGGAGGGTAAACATGGCATAAGTCGTTTAAATGACGAATGCCGGATGTGTTTCAAAACATGCGCCACACGACGCGGGCGCGTCATGCCGGGTTTGCAATTATTTGAAAATGAATTATTTGAAGATAAAAAACGCTTCGCGGGTGAAGTGGGCCACGAGAGGAAAGTGTTTCAAAATGAGAGCGCGCATGGCTAAAAATGAGAGGCTCACATCCCCCACTCCCCCAACTTCCGGTACAGGGTCGCCGGAGCGATACCGAGCAACCGTGCGGCTTCCGATTTGTTGCCGCCGGTGTGGCGCATTACTTTCAGGATATGCAGTTTTTCAGCGGCAGCCAGGTCAAAAGTCGGGGCCGGCGGGCGCCCATCGGCAGAAGTTGCGGCGGGGTGTTGCAGTTCCAGGGGTAAACTACTCATTGACAGACAGTTGCTGTTTTCCAAAATCACAGCCCGCTCGATGATATTCCGCAGTTCGCGCACATTGCCGGGCCAGTCGTGGGCCAGCAAAGCGGCCGTGAATTCGGGGGTTATTCCGGCGATCCGTTTGTTCATTTTTTCGGAAAAATAACCGGCGAAGTGGTTCGCCAGCAAACCGATGTCCTGCCGGCGCTCGCGCAACGGGGGCAGGTGTATACCAAACACCGAAAGCCGGTAAAACAGGTCCGGGCGAAAATGACCGGTTTCACTTTCCTGTTTCAAATCCCGGTTGGTGGCGGCAATGATACGCACGTCGGCCGTCTGCGGTTTGGTGTCCCCCACGCGCAGGTAGTCGCCGTTTTCCAGTACCCGCAGGAGTTTGGCCTGCAGGTCGGCGGGCATTTCACTGATCTCGTCTAAAAACAAGGTACCTCCACCCGCTTCTGCAAACAATCCTTTTTTATCCTTCGATGCCCCGGTAAAAGCGCCTGCCACGTGGCCAAAAAGTTCACTTTCCAGCAATTCGCGGCTGAAAGCGCTGCAATTGATCGCCACAAAATTCCGGTCGCGGCGTCTGCTTGCCCGGTGAATAGCCTGCGCGAATACTTCTTTTCCGGTGCCCGTTTCGCCGGTAAGCAATACGGTGGTGTCGGTCGGCGCCACTTTTTGCGCCAGTTCGATCGTTTGGCGTATGGCCGGAGAATGGCCGGTCACAGTGTCGAACGTGTACGTTTTGACCGCCAATTGTCGCTCCAGTTCCCGGACACGTTGCTGCAAGCGGGCTTTTTCAATGGCTTTTGCGACCCGCGGCAGTATCTTGTCGTTGTCGTCGCCTTTCACTAAATAGTCGAACGCGCCGTTTTTGATGGCCCGCACACCATCGGGGATATTACCGAAAGCCGTAAACACAATCACCTCGGTATCAGGATGTTGCGCTCGGATTATTTCAGTCAGATCAACGCCGTTGCCATCGGGCAGTTTGACGTCGCATAATACGAGTTGGAAATCCTGGCGGGTGAAGGCTTTGAGCCCGGCACGGGCATTTTCAGCCTGCGTCACGGCATAAGACTCCGACGCCAGCAAGCGGGCCAGCATCTGGCGCAGTTGCGGCTCGTCGTCGATGATCAGGATGGTTGCCGGGTTCATGGCAGTTTGCTTGTCCTGCAAATGTATCAACGTTTGGCGGCATCCTGCAATGCGGAGTGGAGTCGTTTGTAGTCGATTTTTCCCTGTTGTTCTTTGAGGTGCTCCACGATCACGAGTGCGCGGGTGAGGCGGGCGTCAGGGCTTTTTACGTTGCCGGCGATATAAAGCAGGGTGCGTAGTTTCCCGGCGGTCAGGGCGTGAAAAAGGCGATTGCCTTCTTCATCCTGGCGCAATACCTCTTCCAGTTCTTCCGGCATCGGCAGGCCGTATTCACTTTCGTCTTTCCGGAGCGTTACGTCCACTTGCATGCCGGGTTGGGCGGCCAGTGCGGTTTGAAGTTTTTTATTGACGGTGATCACAAAAGTGCCGTCTCCACGGGGCAGCAGCGCGCATTGAAATTCCTTTTTCCCGTTCAGGGTGCATACCACGCGGCGGTCCGTGGTTTGGGCGATGAGCGCCTCCGCAATGAGGGGCGGGACGGCGAAGTGGCAGCCCCAGAGCCGGTTGGTGGAAACTTCCAGCGTCGACTTAAAAAGAAAGGAATCTTCGGATTGCATTCAGGCATTTATAACAGGTCCGCGTAAATCAACTCGCGTTCCACCTTGTCGGGCAGCGGCCCGAATTGCACCAGCTTCAGTTCGGCCATTTTTCGTCCGGCGATGGCGCATTCCAGCAGTTTTTTGCCGTCGAGGCGGGCGGTGAGATAACCCGACCAGAAGGCATCACCGGCGCCGGTGGTGTCTTTGACCTCTACCGGGCGGGCGGGCAAAAAGTGGCGTTGTGTGTTGTCGGCCACCCAGCAGCCTTCGGCGCCGAGCGTAAAACAAACCTCCGTGGCGCCCATTTTCAAAAAGTGGTCGATGACCGTATCGGGTTTGGGGGAAAGGTCTTCGTACAACCGGCCCCAATCGACGTCGCTCACTTTTACGAGTGCGCCCAGGCGGCAGAGTTCGGAAAGCAGGCGTTGCGCCTCGCGGCGTTCCGGCCATATCTTTTCGGAATAGTTCGCGTCGATGCTGAGCTGACAACCCGCGCGTTTGGCTTTTTCGGCCGCTTCCATGATCACGTGTTGCGCCGGGTTTTTGCTGAGTGCAAAACAGGTGGTATGCAGAATGCCGATATCTTCAAAGCGGCTGAAGGGGAACTGCCGGATCGACAACAAAAGAGTCGGCGCCCCGGTAGGGCTGGAAATTGGATACGGAAGCGGAGCGGGTCACCAGGATCAATGTAGTCGGTTCGTCCACCTGCACTACGTAGGAGACGTCGACACCGAGTTTTGCTACAAAATTGCGCAGAATCGCGCCCATATCATCATTTCCCACGCTGGCAGACAACATGGTGTTGTTGCCGAGCCGGGCCATATTCATACACAAATTGGCCGGACTGCCTCCGGGAATTCGTTTGAAGAGGGTGGCTTCGTCGAGTGTCTGCACAAATTCGGCAGTAATAAAATCTATCAGCAATTCGCCGCAGGAGAGAATATCAACTGGTCTTCGCATGGAAAAAATACACGTACATGATCAGGTCCGGGGGTTGGGGTTGGGCGCAATAAAATAAATTGATATTCAGGCGCTTATCCTTTTTCACCCTATTCTTAATAAAACTTTTCAGGGCAATGATACGGCAAATTCCGTTCAACCAAGCATTCTACATACGTGTTGTCTCAATATATCGCACCAGCGAACGTTTGGCGATCGGCAACAGGGTTTCTTCCACCGGGTAAGTCAGTTGGGTTTCGATGGTATAAACCGCCGGCGCGGAAAGATTCCGGTTGTGCCGGATCAGGTCCGCCTTGATACTTTCGTAGGTGTTGGTAAAACTGCGCTCCCAGTCGTTGACGTGATGGGAACGAAGCGAGCGATACTTATCTTCAGAGCGTTGAATGATGCTCAATTGATACTGGTACACGTGAATGGAGCGAAAAGATCCGTCGCACAAAAAAAAGTAACCCTCGTCGGGGTCCAGCGGGAGAATACCCACCGGCGCGATGGTCAGTTTGTTTTCCACATAATCATACAGGTCCGTTCCACCGGTGATCGTGGCCTTCATTTTTTGGGTGGCATATTGGGTAATTTGTTCAATTTCTGCCATCAGTTCGTCATCGGCGATCATTTCTTCATAGATCAATTCCAGTTTTTGCAACTGTATACCGGTCAAACGGCGGGGAAAACGATTCTGGAGCAGGCGTTTTTTCAGTTTAAAATTCATCAGGTTGTTGTAGTGAAAGATCACGTCCGACAACTCCGGATACAATTTTTTTTCATTAAAATAGCCGTTTACCCGCTGCAAATAGGCCAATACTAAGTATTTTTTGATTCAAAATCGATATTGCCTTCGATAAACCAGGTTTCTGACAACGTATTCATAGACGATTTTTCCTGACAGGTGAACAATAGCCTTTCGTATTCGTTTCGCAAGCAAAAATGCCGGAAGTAATTGAAGCAAACAAGTTTTTCTGGCGCGAATTTCTTTTAATTTCCGGGCCATTTTGGCGGGTAGGTTGTGACATCATGACAAAGCCTGTGCCAGATGCCTGAAAAAATGGCAGGAATGACTGCATGGCACGAAGTCTGATGTGCGTCATCGTCCGCTGTCCCCTGCGAACCGCAGGAAATTCTGTTTTGCGGCCCTTTTATTAGTTTCACCAAAATAAAAATAATTTCAGACGTATGAAACCAATCGCAGACCGTGTGATTATTAAGCCGGCTCCTGCCGACGAAAAGACCAAAGGAGGCATCATTATTCCAGACACAGCCAAGGAAAAACCGCAGCGCGGCGAAGTTGTGGCCGTTGGTCCGGGCAAAGACGGCAACCTCATGACTGTTCAAGTAGGCGACATCGTGCTTTACGGCAAATATTCCGGCCAGGAGATCAGCTACGAAGGCCAGGACTTCCTCATCATGCGGGAAGACGATATTCTTTGCGTGATTCTAAAGGTTTGAGGGTTTGAGTTAGTTTAAAGGTTAAGGGTTTGGCGTTTGGGTTTTTCAGTTTGAAACGCCACCTTTGAAACCATGAACCAAACTACCATGAAAACCTGCAAAAAATTCCACCATTCAACAACCACTCAGATATGTCTGCCAAGCAAATCAATTTTGATAGCGATGCCCGCGAAAAACTCAAAGACGGCATTGACGCACTCGCCAATGCGGTGAAAGTAACTCTTGGCCCCAAAGGCCGCAACGTAGTGATCCAGAAATCTTTCGGCGCACCCGCCATCACCAAGGACGGTGTGACGGTAGCCAAAGAAATCGAACTGGAAGATCCGGTGGCCAATATGGGCGCACAGATGGTGAAAGAAGTAGCCAGCAAAACCGCCGACGCTGCCGGCGACGGTACCACCACCGCTACCGTACTGGCTCAAGCCATGGTAACGGCCGGCCTGAAAAACGTGGCTGCCGGTTCCAACCCGATGGACCTGAAGCGCGGCATCGACAAAGCCGTTAAGGTGATCGTTAAAAACCTGAAAGCACAAACCGAAACCATCGGCGACGACTTCAGCAAAATCCAGCAGGTAGCCGCCATCTCCGCCAACAACGACGAAGAAATCGGCAAACTCATCGCCGATGCCATGAAACGCGTGACCAAAGACGGCGTCATCACCGTGGAAGAAGCCAAAGGAACCGAAACCTATATGGACGTTGTCGAAGGCATGCAATTCGACCGCGGCTACCTCAGCCCTTATTTTATTACCGACGCCGAAAAAATGGTGGCAGATTACGAAAACCCGTACCTGCTCATCACCGATAAAAAGATCAGCAACATGCAGGACCTCGTTCCGGTGTTGGAAAAAAGCCTTCAAACCGGTCGCCCGCTGCTCATCATCGCGGAAGACGTGGACAGCCAGGCTCTCGGCGTTCTCGTCGTGAACCGCCTGCGCGCCGGCCTTAAAGTAGTGGCCGTTAAAGCCCCGGGTTTCGGCGACCGCCGTAAAGCCATGCTCGAAGACATCGCCATCCTCACCGGCGGCACGGTTATCAGCGAAGAACAAGGCTACAAACTCGAAAACGCGGGCCTCGAGCACCTCGGCTCCTGCGAACGCATCACGATCGACAAAGACAATACGATCATCGTGGGTGGCAAAGGAAAAACCGGACGACATCAAAGGCCGCATCAACCAGATCAAACAGCAGATCGACGCCACAACCAGCGATTACGACCGCGAAAAACTCCAGGAACGCCACGCCAAATTGTCGGGCGGCGTAGCCGTATTACACGTCGGCGCAGCCACCGAAGTGGAAATGAAAGAGAAAAAAGACCGCGTCGACGATGCCCTGCACGCTACCCGCGCTGCCATTGAAGAAGGTATCGTTGCCGGCGGCGGTGTCGCCCTCGTTCGCACCCTCGAAAGTCTGAAAGAACTGAAAGGCGTAAACGAAGACGAAACCATCGGCATTAGCATCGTGCGCAAAGCGCTTGAGTCGCCGATCCGCATCATCGCTGAAAATGCCGGTGTGGACGGTTCCGTGGTGTTCCACAAAGTGGCCGATAGCAAAGCAGCATTTGGCTACAACGCCCGCCACGACCGCTACGAAGACCTGAAAAAAGCAGGTATCATCGACCCGACCAAAGTGACACGTATCGCGCTGGAAAACGCGGCATCCATAGCCGGCCTCGTTCTGACCACCGAATGTGTGATCAACGAAAAACCCGAACCCAAATCGGGCGATGGGCCACGGCCACCCCGGCATGGGCGGCGGAATGGATATGATGTAAACAACACCGTTCAAAAACACAAAAACGCCCTTCCGGAGCAATCCGGAGGGGCGTTTGTATGATATGGCAAATGATCGTTTCACCCGCCAATAACTCCATGACTTAAATACCTTAATGATGCCCCTCCTTATCTCCCCGCCACCATCTTTTTCGACAATACCCCAAACGGAGTGGTCAACTCGTAATACAGCAGGCCGGTCGTAGCGTTTAATTCGAAACGCTCTTCATTTTTGCCCGCAGGGTACTGCCCTTTGTGTTCGGCAAGCATGCTGCCCGAAACGTCGAACACCCGCAATTGTACCTCACGCCTCCGGCAAAACAAAGCCGATTGCCGTCGTGCCGCTGAACGGGTTGGGGCGGTTTTGGAACAACTGTACGCCGTTGGCGCCCGCCGGGTTGTGCGTCGCGGTCAGGTCGCTGAATTGCAATTCCACTTTCGATTCGTTCAGCGCGCCGGTGAAAGCCAGGGCCGCCAATTCCGATTCATCTAACTCAAACACTTCGCTCAGTTTGCCGCCGCTTTGTTGGGCCGTAAAAGTGAGTTTAAATACCGGAGCCGCTTCCGGTATAGCCATTCCCGTTGCCTGTGCCCATACCAGGCGAATTTCTCCTCCGGCGATGTTGTACGTGCCGAAGTTGTCCGCCGCAAGTGGTAGCGCCGTTAATGGTTGTATATCAATGAATTGCAACTGATCTGGATCGAAGCGCATTGCACACTGGAACGCTGCCAGGTCATTTAACGGTTCAGCATTAATCTCCAGGGTAAAGGTTTCACCTGCTTGCAAAACCCGGTCTTTACCCAACAATACCAGCGGTTCGCCATTGCCGAAGTTAGCCGGGTTGGCGTAGACGGTCGTCACGTCGCCGATTTTCATGCCGATAAAATCCTGCCCCGTTTGGCTTGTGAAAATATTAGTGTAAGTTCGTTGTTCCGGAAAGCCCCAGGGCGGATTGCCCAACACGTGATTTGACGGCACAAAACGCCAGGATGTATTAAAAATGGCGTTGGCTGCGGGGTTTCCCAGCAACGCCTGGTTCAATATGGAAGCGTCGAGTGAAGTAATGGAATTGCTTTTATTGATATCGGCGCAGACTTTTTTATAATTGTCGGCAATCGGCACTGCGTTCCCTACGTGTTGCTGAATAGCGGTGACATCACCTGCATTCACGCCGTTAAATTTATTGAGGTTTTTCACCGGTTTAAGGGTAAAACTCCCGCCGGAAAGCCCTGTCGTGATCAAAAATTGGCCATTGTTATCCGTCTGATCGCTGCCTGTTGCCGAGCCGGTGAGATTGACGGTGGCGTTGTTTACACCGCTGACGTCGTCGTGTTCCCAAATAACGGCGCCGCTGACGGCGATTGGGCCGTATTGTGCGATAAAAATATCGCCATAAGATACCGCCATACGGGTAGCGGTGCCTGGCCCGGGGTCAAAATCAAGCGTTCCGGAGAATGAGCCTCCCAAATAGATTCTTCCGTTGCCTCCGGTTGAAACACAATAACCTCTGTCGACATTCGTGCTTCCCAACTTAATCGCCGATTCATAATTACCTGAAGCGCTGTATTTTGCATGGAATATATCTGTTGAACCTGCACTGCTCAGGTTTGCGGTGCCGGCGCCGGGGTCAAAATCAACCGTCCAGTAGAAATATCCGGTGATATGTACACTCCCGTTGCCGTCGACAACAATGTCATTGGCCATGTCGGCATAGGTTCCACCTGCCCCTTTGGCCCACAAATAGTTGCCCGAAGCATCATATTTTGCCAGGAAAATATCTTTATCGCCGGCACTGCTCAGGTTCGCCGTGCCAGCCCCCGGGGTCAAAGTCGACAACGCCGGGGAAATTTCCGGTAATATGGACATTTCCGCTGCCGTCCAAAGCGATGCCGTTTCCCGACTCGAAGCCTGTGCCACCGGCCTGTTTTGCCCATATATAATTGCCGGAGGCGTCGTATTTTGCTATAAAAATGTCGGAATACCCCGTACTGCTCAGGTTAGCCACACCCGCTGCGGGGTCGAAATCCACGTTATTGCCTTGAAAATACCCCGTAATATGTACATTCCCACTGCCGTCGACCGCAATGTCATTACTTCCTTCGAAGTCGGGGCCGCCCACCCGTTTTGCCCAGGTATAATTGCCGGCGGCGTCAAATTTTGCCAGGAAAATATCGGAAAACCCTGCACTGCTCAGGTTCGCTGTGCCGGCCCCGGGGTCAAAATCGGCAGTGCCGTAGAAATGTCCGGTAAAAAACACATTCCCGCTACCGTCAACAGCGATACCCGGGGTATAATCATCGCCCGGCCCTGCTATTTGCCTCACCCACATAATTACCAGAAACATCATATTTTGCGATGAAATTATCGTAACCGCCCGTACTGCTCAGGTTCGCCGTACCGGCCCCGGGATTGAAGTCCACATTGGCACTTTTGAATCCTCCGGAAACGTAAACATTACCACTGCCGTCAACCGCGATATCATAGCCCATATCGGCGAATTCCCCGCCTGCCCGTATCGCCCATATACAATGGCCTGAAGCATCATATTTTGCAATAAAAACGTCTTCCGCACCCGCGCTGCTCAGGTTGGCCGTACCTGCGCCGGGATCAAAATCCACGTTGCTACCCTCAAAAAGGCCCGTTGCATATACATTGCCCAAAGCATCCGACGCAATGGAACGACATTCCATGTAATTTGGTTTACTGCCGTATTTCCCTATATTGATTGCCCATTGGTAATTTCCCGCCGATGACAAACACAGTACAAAAGCATCCTTGTTATCAATGCCGGCATTCAGGTTCGCCGTGCCGGCCCCGGGGTCAAAATCTACATTGTTACTCTGGAAATATCCGGTTATGAAGGTGTTGCCACTCCCGTCCACTGCGATACCGGCGCCGGCATCATTGAGCATACCGTATACCTGTTTGGCCCACACATAATTGCCGGAAGCGTCGTATTTTGCGATAAAAATTTCTTCAAAAAAGGTACTGTTCAGGTTTGCTGTACCGGCGCCGGGGTCAAAGTCGACTGTGCCGTAGAAATATCCGGTAATATACACGTTGTCGCTGCCGTCCAACGCGATGCCATAAGCCTGATCATAGTGTATACCTCCCATTTGTTTCGCCCACAAATAGTTGCCCGAAGCGTCGTATTTTGCAAGGAATATATCACTAATTCCGGCGCTGCTCAATGGCGCCGTGCCGGCCCCGGGGTCAAAATCCACGTTGTTATCCTGAAAATATCCGGTAATGTGCACATTTCCACTGCCGTCAACCGCGATGCCATAGCCGGTTTCGTTGGATATACCCGTACCCGACACCTGTTTGGCCCACACATAATTGCCGGAAGCATCGTATTTTGCTATAAAAATATCGGTGTTGCCGATGTCAGCAAACATGTTTGCCGTGCCGGGACCCGGATCAAAATCAACAACAAAGCCCTCAAAACTCCCCGTAACATGTACGTTCCCGCTGCCATCAAGCGCGATGGCATAGCCGTAAACAAATTGGTCGGCAGCGCCGCCAACTTCTTTTGCCCATACATAATTGCCGAAAGCATCGTATTTTGCTAAAAACATGTACTGGTTACTCGTGCTGCCCAGATTTGCCGTGCCGGCCCCGGGGTCAAAATCCACGTTTTTACCCAGAAAATAACCTGTAATATGCGTATTCCCAATGCCATCCACGGCGATACTGTGACTGTATATGCTGAAATCCGATGGGCCGCCAATCTGTTTGGCCCACACATAATTGCCGGAGGCGTCGTATTTTGCTATAAAAATATCTTCATCACCCGAAGTAACCAGGTTCGCCGTGCCGGCGCCCGGGTCAAAGTCGACAGCGCCGGAGAACTGCCCGGTAATGTACACGTTACCGCTGCCGTCGACGGCGATAGCGCTGCCCCTGTCATCGGCGGTTCCCCCGATCTGTTTGGCCCATACATAATTGCCGGAGGCATCATATTTTGCTATAAAAATATCGAAACTACCTGCACCACTCAAGTTCACCGTGCCCGCCCCGGGATCAAAGTCGGCAGTGTCGTAAAAATACCCCGTTACATAAACATTGCCCGAGGCGTCACGGACGATGGCCTTCCCCATTTCGTCGCCACCAAACGGTAGTGCGGCCGCGGGGTGATTGACCCAGTCAAGCACCTGACCGGAGACCGGCCAGGTCAATAAAGAGTAGTGCCGTTATACGCGTAAACGGTGTATAACGGCGGAAAAACAGGATTGCACCCTGAAAATACAGAGTTGAGCAGGAAAGTAGTCATACGTTTAGTCATTAAAAAAAGTACAAAACATTACAAAAACAGCAATAACAACGCGACCTCTACAGCAGCAACTGCAGAGATTAACGTAGTGTCGGCTATTCAGCCGAATCAATAAAAAAGAGGAATTTGTTTTTGTAATTATCAGCAGGCAGAGAAGCGCCCGCGACAGAGCCGGTTATTAAAAACAAAAGTAAAATCAATTTTTCAAAAGGGTTGGGAAATACGGGCGAAATAAAAATTAAAATTAATCCACCGAACAGGAGGTAAAAAAAGTCGCCCGCCCGGGTACAAATGCCGGGAGGGCGACTTGAATATCAAGATCAAATGTTTATTTTCCTGCCGCCACCATCTTTTTCGCCCATACCCCAAACGGAGTGGTCAACTCGTAATACAGCAGGCCGGTCGTAACGTTTAATTCGAAACGCTCTTCATTTTTGCCCGCAGGGTACTGCCCTTTGTGTTCGGCAAGCATGCTGCCCGAAACGTCGAACACCCGCAATTGTACCTCACACGCCTCCGGCAAAACAAAGCCGATTGCCGTCGTGCCGCTGAACGGGTTGGGGCGGTTTTGGAACAACTGTACGCCGTTGGCGCCCGCCGGGTTGTGCGTCGCGGTCAGGTCGCTGAATTGCAATTCCACTTTCGATTCGTTCAGCGCGCCGGTGAAAGCCAGGGCCGCCAATTCCGATTCATCTAACTCAAACACTTCGCTCAGTTTGCCGCCGCTTTGTTGGGCCGTAAAAGTGAGTTTAAATACCGGAGCCGCTTCCGGTATAGCCATTCCCGTTGCCTGTGCCCATACCAGGCGAATTTCTCCTCCGGCGATGTTGTACGTGCCGAAGTTGTCCGCCGCAAGTGGCAGCGCGGTTAATGGTTGTATATCAATAATTGCAACTGATCTGGATCGAAGCGCATTGCACACTGGAACGCCGCCAGGTCATTTAACGGTTCAGCATTAATCTCAGGGTAAAGGTTTCACCTGCTTTGCAAAACCCGGTCTTTACCCAACAATACCAGCGGTTCGCCATTGCCGAAGTTAGCCGGGTTGGCGTAGACGGTCGTCACGTCGCCCGTTTTTATGCCGTAAAAATCCTGGTTGATTTGGAGGTATTGATGTTCGTGTAGTTGCGTTGTTCCGGAAAACCCCAGGGCGGGTTGGTCATGGTGTGGCTTGTAGGCACAAACCGCCAGGACGTTTTGAACTGCGCCAGTGCAGCGGGGTTGCCCAATAACGATTGGTTAACGACTGTAACGTCAAGGGAGTTGATGGAATTTGTCTTGTTCACGTCGGCAGCCACCAGTTTGTACAGGTCGTTGATGGGCACACTGTTGGATATATGTTGCTGAATGGCAGTGACGTCGGCTACGGTGACACCGTTGAGTTTGTTGATCGTTTTGGTCGGTTTCAGGGTAAAACTACCCGAAGGTATGCCGGAGGAAACGAAAAAATCGCCGTTAATATCGCTCACATCGCTGTCCGTCGCCGAGCCGCTCAGGCTCACCGTGGCATTGTTGACGCCGAGGCTGTTGTTATTCGAAAATATGATTTTGCCGCTGAAGTCTGCGATACAGGATTGCACCACTACTTCATGCGTATCGGTGCCCGTGCACCCGCTATTGGTTACCGTCACTGAATAAGTAGTTGTTGACGTGACGTTATTGAACGTTGCCGTCTGACCGCTGCCGCCGCCGTTCGACCACGCGTAACTGCTGTAACCCGCCCCGGCGTCGAGTATGACGTTGCTGCCGCTGCACACCGATGCAGGCCCGGTAATGGCAGGAGTGGAAGCGCTGTTGATCGTCACCATCTGCGAGCAATTGGAAGGACAGGCATTAAACCCGACAGAAGTCACATTGACCGTGTAGGCGCCTGAAGCACCCGCCGTCACGGTTATCGAAGAGCCGTTGGTGGCACTGGTTATCACACCGTCGCCACTAATACTCCAACTGTAGGAAGATATCGTGAAACTGCCGTTGCTTACGGAATATACATTGCCGGTCGAGTTGGCGCATACGGGGTCGGGGCCGCTTAAGGAACAGGTCGGCGAGGGTTTGATCGGCGTTTCGTCGGAACAGGCGGACGAACAGCCGTTGTCGTCCGTGACGGTAAGATAGAGGTTGTAACTCCCTGAATTGCCGGCTGTTACCGTTACCGACGAGCCGGTGGTGGCGCTGGTTATCGTTCCGCTGCCGCTGATACTCCAATTGTAAGAATTCATGCCGGCAGGAGCGGAATATACGTTACCGGTCGAGTTGGCACAAGCTTCGTCCAGCCCCCCGGGCGGCGGGTTGGCAAAGGTAATGGAACAGGCAGGCGTGGGATGGACCGTAATCGTAAAGGTACAAGTGTTGGTGCAACTGTTTCCGTCTGTGACGGTGTAGGTGATTGTGTGCGCTCCCGGGCCGGCGCTTGCAGGGTTGAACATACCCGCACTCACCCCCGGACCGCTGTAAACGCCGCTGCCGGGGCTACCGCCGGTGAGCGCATAAGCGGGTGTATTCAGGCAGGTCGAGGAACTCGTGGGGCAATTGGGCGCCGCAGGCAGGGGGTTGACGTTAACCGAAGCCGTACCGGTATTGGAGCAGCCGTTGTCGGCGGTCACGGTTACGCCATAAGTATGCGGAATGGAAAGGTTCAGCGTAACGCCAAAGCAGGCCGGGTTGGGGTTGACGGTGATGTTTGCAGGGGGCGTAAACAAAAAGATATCGCTAAGTCTCGAACAAGAGCTGGCACAACCGTTGGCATCGGTTATCGTGACGGCAACGGTATAGCTATTGAGATAATTGCCACTCGTCACCGAAACCGACTGGCCGGTGGTGGAGCCCGGAATCGAGCCGTTGCCGCTGATACCCCAACTGTAGGATGCCATGCCCGCCGGAGCCATGTATATGTTACCTGGAGTGTTGTTGCACACATAATCCGCGCCGGAGATACTGCAGGGCGGAGGTGTGCATATCGCGACATTATCGATGGCAAAACTGGGCCGCGCACCGCTGCCGGTCCCATCCCGCGCCACCCAGCGCAGTTGAACGACGGCGTTGTTGTCGCAAGCCGACGGCAGGGTGATGGATTTGTTTTGCAGGTTTTGGGGTGTTGTCACCGCCGTCGTTTGGGTGGTGGTAATGTTTTGATATTCAATACCCGACAGCGTGGTAAAGTTGCCGCTGGTGCCCACCCGATATTGTAGCGTGGCCTCGCTGATGCGGGTATTCGTGGAACCATCGTAGGGGTTCCGGATCGTCATTATGTCGTAGCTCACCTTGACGCTGCTCAGCCCGGTGGTATTGATCGCCAAAGCGATGGCGGGGTCGTTGGTGCCCGACTGCAACAGGCCGATTTTGCCATTATAGTTGTGCACGCCGCCCGAGTTGGTAGCGGCGGTGGAATTGGCTGTCAGGTTCAGGTTTGCCGTGGGAGCAGTCACCCGGAAATTAGTGAGTGGTCCAGCGGTCGACAACTGCCAGCCTTGCCAGCCGGCGGGATAAGTTGTACCGGAGTGTGCCAGACCTGCAAAACTCTGGGTATAGGGCAGGGATTGAGCCACAGGATTGGTTTGTCCCCAAACAGAGGCCGCGCCCAATGCCAAAGAGCGGGAAAAGATACCATTTACTGTTTTTGGTGCAAAAAACAGATAACCCGGTGATATTCATAAGTTGCTTTTTTACTGTTGAGTGGAGGGTAAAATCATGCGGTGGCAGAATAAGAAGGGCGCGTTTTGAAGTCTCAAATGTAAAGTCAACTATCCTACCCTGTTCCGGGAATTGTAAAATTAATACTGGAAACCGGCATCTGCACAAAAACAGGTTATATACAATCCCCGATTACCGGTTTTTATCACTTGTCATCGGACGAATTACTACCGGTAGGGAGTTTAGGTTGCCGTTGATCAGCTGCACGTTGCAATACCCGTTCTGAGCAGGGTTGTCCTTAATATGTTTATTAAATCTAATTTTTAAGTATTTCTATATAAGGTAGAAACGCCTCATTTTCAATAATTTAACTAAAAAGAAGTACAGACTTCTGCGGGTACGATTTATATTTGCATACAAGCAAACCTGCGGCAGCATCACATCATCCTGCGGATGTATTGTTGACCCGCCGGTTGTTTAACCTTCGGTTCTAATCAATCTTATACGCTTCTTGTATGTTAATCTCGTTACGCACCGCCTTTCTGGGCGCGGGTGTACTATTCGCCTTTTCCCGGGCCGATGGTTATCCCGACGTTCTTTTGCCGAATTACAAATCTCCAACGCCGTTACCTGACTGTCCAGTGTTCAGCCAAATAACAGGCGACTATGCCCTTTGCTCCGGCGATCAAAGTTCCGGGCTTTCCGCAGGGCTCAGCGACAATTCCATCGACGTTGAATTTGTCTTTTTCTCCGCGCCGCAAACTGGCGCCGCCATGTACACCGGGGGAATCCTGCTCGGAGTGGTACCCGCCACGGCTCTCACCGGTACCGGCCCGTTTTCAGCGACGCTGAACAACGTCGCCTTTCCGCCGGTCGCCTCGCCGGATACTTTTTACGTGTATGCCCGGCTGAGTCTTTCCGACTCCGACCTGACCGACTCGTCCTGCCGCCCTTTTGTGGAAATACGGGTGACGGTCAACCCGCTTCCGGTTGCAAATGCAGGCCCCGATGTGGCCATTTGCCCGGGTGGTTTTACTCCCCTGCACGCTTCCGGAGGTATCGCATGCCTTTGGGCGCCTTCCACGGGGCTCAACGATCCGGGCAGTTGCCAGCCGGTTGCGAGTCCGGCAGTGACCACAGGTTATATCGCCACGGTAAGCAATGAATTCGGCTGCACGGCGACGGATGCCTTGACCGTCAGCATCCATGAGCCGGCGGGGGTAGCCTGCAATGACGATTTGTACCTCAGTATCGGTCCCGACGGCAAGGCAGCGATCACGCCGGATTTGATCCTGGAGGGCGTGGACGACGGTTTTGACGTTTTCACCGTTAACATCCTGACTCTGAATGGGTTGCCTGTGCCGAACCCGGTGACCTGCGCCTACGTCGGGCAGACTTTGCAGGTAAAGATTACGGACAGCTGCGACGGCAGTTCCTGCTGGGGCACCGTTAAAACAGAAGATAAAATCCCACCCATCATTCCGTGCAAGGACCTGACCCTGCCCTGCGCGATCCCCGATACGGGTCCGGATTATCTCGCCGATTCCCTGGGACTTGCCGCTGGAAGGCCGGTCGTGACGGACAACTGCCTGCTCGCTTCCACAGATTTTATCGATGCCTGGGAAAGCATACCCTGTGGCGACAGCATCGGCGGCAAAGCGGATATCAGCGCTTACCTGCTGCGCAAATGGTCGGCCAAAGACGCATCGGGCAACACTTCGGTTTGTGAACAACACATCTACCTGAAACGCCGCCACATCAATGAGGTCATATTTCCGTCGGACACGGTCGTTTCCTGCCAAAATCCGCTGACCGACCCGGTTTTTACCGGCGCACCCTGTTTCAGCGATTTCGGGCGGCGGTTTCCCATTTATCCGAACAGCAATTCCTGTGAAATAAACGCGATTTATACCGACGATTCAATACCCGTTTGCGACGGCACTATTAAAATTAAACGCACCTGGACGGTGGTCGACTGGTGTTTCCCCGACAGTTTGTTTCCGCCGGGATCCAACCCCGTTTATTACACCCAACTGATCAAAATTTCCGACGACCAGGGCCCTGTTTTTACCTGTCCCGCCGATCTGACGGTTACCACGGACCCGTTCAACTGCTGCGCGGCGGTTGATCTGCCGGATGTGCTTTTAACCGACCACTGTTCCCGGCTGAACGGCATCGGCGCCTCCGTGGCCGCCTTTGATTTTTACACCGGCGACCCGGCAGGTATGTTTCCGGCAACAGGTTATTTATCTGATTTTCAGGATAATAACCTCTGGAACCCGGATACATTGGGCGTGATGGGCGCCACCGCCTGCCTGCCTCCCGGCGCCCACGTGGCAACTTATACCGCCACGGACGATTGTGCCAACAGCAGCACCTGTTCCTTCCTGCTCACGGTGGAAGACCAAACCCCACCGGCAGCGGCCTGCGATGAATTCACCCAGGTGGCGCTCGGCCAGGACGGCATGGCCTGGATCGATGCGGCCACTTTTGACGACGGGTCGTTCGACAATTGCTCCAGCGTACATTTTAAAACACGCCGGATGGACCCGAACGATTGCCAGCCCGATGACCAACTCCACGACGGGGTAAAATTCTGCTGCACCGACGCCGGCGACACCGTAACGGTGGTGTTCCGGGTGTATGATTTTCCCGCACCCGCCGGCGATATTCCCCTCGACCCCGACATCAAAAACTACAACGAGTGTATGGTGGAGGTATTTGTGGAAGACAAAATCAAACCTTCCTGCGTTCCGCCGCCGCACGTGACGGTTAATTGTGAAAGTTTCGACCCCACTTTTGAAAGCTACGGCTTTGTCACCTCCGCGGACAATTGCTGCTTAGATACCCTTCTGGAAAGCCGACAGTACGCCCTGTTTGATACAATTTGCAACCGGGGCACCATCGTACGGACGTTCCAAGCGTATGACTGCGCCGGGTCGCTCAACTCCTGTACCCAGCGAATAGTGGTGGATTATATTCAGCATTACTGGATCAAATTCCCCGACGACAAAATCGTGACCGCCTGCGACGGCTCGGTGGATTTCGGGGAACCGGTTTTTGAAGGCGAAAATTGTGAACTGCTTGGCGTTTCGTTTGAAGACGTGGTGTTTACGGTGGTCACCGATGCCTGTTACAAGATCGAACGAACCTGGAATATCATCAACTGGTGCACCTACGACCCCGACAAACCCTGTATCGAAGTCCCCAACCCGGACCTTGCCTTAGAAAGGCCGTTTATTCTGCCGGGCCCCATTGTATCCCCTTTCGGCACGCCGGGTGGCTGGGCGCCAACAGAAGTAAAAATACTGCCGACAGATGCCGGCCCGACCAATTACAGCGTGTTCTGGTATCCGAATGCCAACTGTTACCGCTACAAACAGATCATCATCGTGGAGGACACCAAAGACCCGGTCATCTCCAATTGCCCGGCGACCCAACCGGAGTTTTGTGACGAAACAGGTAATGATCCGCAGCGCTGGAATGCCCCGGATTGGCTCGATACGGCCACCGGGAGCCACGACCTGTGCGAAGGCCCGGTCGACCTGACGCTCACCGCCACGGACCTGTGCACCGGTTCCAACCTGATCTTCCGGTACATCCTGTTCCTCGATTTAGACCACAACGGCACGATGGAAACGGCGATCAACAGCAACAATTTGCCCGATCCGGGCACCGTAAACTTCGGGAATTCAGCCGACCCCAACTTCTCGGGCGGCATTTCCCGGATTTTTGATCACCGCTCCGTTCCCGGCGACCAAAAATGGCAATTTGCCCTTCAGACTTCCATCAGCGGCCTCTACCAAACCGCTGTGCTGCGCTGGAATACGCCGGGCAATACATCGCAATACGTCGCCCCGGAATTGCCCTACGGCACCCACAAGATCAAATGGATCGTGGAAGACGGCTGCGGGAACGAATCGATCTGCGAATACAACTTTACCGTAAAAGACTGCAAAGCCCCAACGGTGGTGTGTCACAACGGCCTGAGTGTCAATATTATGCCAACTCAAATGATCCAGTTATGGGCAACGGATTTTTTGCAATACGCACAGGACAACTGCACGCCGCCCACGGCGACCATTCCGGGACCCAACCAGATCAAATTTGCCATCCGGGAAACGGGCGCCGGGGCCGGATTTCCCACAGATGCCGTCGGAAACCCGCTGACAAATGTCGTTTTCACCTGCGCAGAACTCGGCCCACAGCCGGTCGAACTTTGGGCCCGGGACCTGGCGGGCAACGCCGGCTACTGCCAGACCGTCGTGGAAGTATCGGACAACAATAACAATTGTTTTATCGGTAGTCCCGTGCTGGTTGCCGGCGCCATAACAACGGAAACCGATGACGGAGTGGAAGAAGCCATCGTACAGATTCAGTTCAATACTTTTAACTTTTTCCAACTGACGGACGACCAGGGTGCATACGCCTCCAATGCTGCCCCTACCGGTTACCCCTATACCGTGACACCGCTGAAAGACGACAACCCGCTAAACGGCGTCAGTACCTACGACCTGGTGCTGATCTCCAAACATATTTTGGGCCAACTGCCGCTCAATACCCCGTATAAAATGATCGCGGCCGACGCCAACAAGTCGAACTCGATCACCACCTTCGACATCGTTGCGTTGCGAAAACTCATTCTCGGGATATTCAGCGAGTTGCCGGATAATACCTCCTGGCGTTTTGTGGATAAAAATTTTGTTTTCCCACAACCCCTGAATCCCTTTTCGGTTCCGTTTCCAGAATTCATCTCCGGCTCTGTGGGCAGTATGCAGACCTTCGAAAACAACTTCACCGCCGTGAAAATCGGCGACGTGAACGGAACCGTTATTGCCAACGGGCTGCTGGCAGGCGAAGCCCGCAGCGCCGACGTTTTGTTGTTCGACGTGGAAGACCGGCTGCTGCACGCCGGTGAACTTTTTACCGTTTATTTCAGGCCGGAAAATACCGTGGACGCATACCAGTTTACCCTGAATATCAACGATCTGGAACTATTGCAAGTGCAACCCGGGGAGGGTTTGAGTCCCGATCATTTCGGCGTGTTTGAAGATGCCGTGACGGTATCGGTTGATCAGGCAGGCGGCGAGTTTGCTTTACAATTCCGTGCCCTGAAGCCCGGCAGGATCAGCCGGATGATCGGTATTTCGAGCCGGATCACCCGCGCGGAAGCGTATTTACCCGCCGAAGTTTTAACGAAGGCGGGTGACCAGGCCGAATATCATGACGAAATGACGAACAATGTCGCTACGACGAACCCTCCTTCGCCTTCGGCTACGGCGGGTAAACTCGATATCGCCCTGCGTTTCAACGACCGGGCCGGATCGACCGTAGTTCCCGTCGGTTTTGAATTGTACCAGAATCAGCCGAATCCCTTTGCGGGAAAAACACTTGTCGGCTTTCATTTGCCCCGGGCGGGTGATGCCACCTTTTCGGTGTCCGATGCTGCGGGCAGGGTACTGCTCCGGCAAAAGGGGACCTTCAAGAAGGGATATAACAGCCTGGAAATCAACCGGTCGCAATTGGATGCAACGGGCGTTTTGTACTACCGGCTGGAAACGGAACAAGGCAGCGCCGTTAAAAAAATGGTGGCGGGGAGGTAGGCCGTTTTATCAGACAGGGTCAACAGGATCTACAGGTTTGGGTTTGAATTGTTTTGCTTTTATCCTTAACCCAAAAGAAGAAAAAAACCTGTAGATCATGTTGATCCTGTCAAAAAAAATACCTGTCGCTTACTGTTTCACAAAATCTAAGGAAACGGAGTTGATGCAATAGCGCAGCCCGGTCGGTTTCGGTCCGTCGTTGAATACATGTCCCTGGTGGCCGCCGCAGCGGGCGCACAACACCTCGTCGCGTTGCATGCCGTAGCTGTGGTCTTCGGCATCGGCGATAAACTCCGGTTTGATGGGTTGGTAAAAAGACGGCCAGCCGGTGCCCGATTCAAATTTTGTTTCGGAACTGAACAGCGGCAAACCGCAGCCGGCGCAGACGAAGGTGCCTTTTTCGTGGTTGTTCCACAAATCGCCGGTGAACGCGCGTTCTGTGCCTTTTTCACGCAATACGTAGTATTCCATTTCGGTCAGTTGAGCTTTCCATTCCGCGTCGGTTTTGTCGATCCTGACCAGATGGCCGTCTTTGTATTGTGCGGGAACAATCGTGTCGGAAAGGGCGGCGCTCCCCGAAGAAACCTGGGCGCGTTTTTGCTCCTGTGTGGGTTGCTGAACGGCATTACAGGCCAGCAACACCAACAATAAAGATAGGTATTTCATTGACATTGAGACATTTAAATTAGGTGATACGTCCAACTTACCGCCGGCGGCGCGGCTGATTCCATTCTTCCCGTTCGGCAAACTCTACTATTTTTTTCATAAAGTTGACCACACTCAGGAAAACCAGGAAGCCGACCGTAATCACGATGTAAATCCACCGGTACGTCCCTGCATCCCGCAAAGGAATGCCGGAAAACAACCATGCGGCAAGTCCCGTACATAACGCCAGTCCGAGGTAACTGTACATGGAACGCCCCCAGTATCTGGCGAAACTGTCGGCGCGGAGACTCATCAGGCTGTTGAGCAGGGCAAACAGCAGCATAAAGGCCGTGGCGACAGACCAGGCAAACAAGGGGTCGCCGGCGTAAATTTTCGTCGCCGCCAAAAACCAGCCGCAGAGCATGAGCAAGGCCGCTCCAGCCAGCACAACCGCCGCCTGCATGACGGGGTTATCCATTTTTTTATAATATATCTCCTTCATTATCGGATCATTACGCCTTTGCGGTGCAAAAAAGGTATCTCCGTAAAATTCATTTCGTCGAGACTGCCGGGCACAAAGACATATTTTTTGTCGTACAAATAGTCGTTATAGGAAAAACTGACCCAGTATTCATTGGCAATACGCAGGACGGCCTTTTGCACCGGTTCAATTTTTACCACTTCCAGAGGCCCGATCTCTTCCCAGAAATACCGGAGTGTGGTGGTTTTGCGCGGTTCTCCGTCGATTTCGCCGTAACCCGTCGAATTCACCAGCACGGACCGGATGGGTTCGTCTTTCAGGTTCAGCAGGTAGGTATCCCAAAATTCTTCGTGATCTTCTTCGTGGTCCATGCGTGGAACGATGGCAATCGCCAGGTCTTCTACTTTCAGGATAGGAATGTCTTTTTTCATGGGTTCATTTTTGAAAAAAAGCAGTCTTGTGAAAAAATTTCAGCCCTGCCGCCGGTCATCGGATACTTTACACGCAAAAACATCCGAAAAGTGCCTTTTCAGTTTTTCCGTCACCTCCTGCTGGTCGACGGGCCCGCCGAGTTCAATCGCCAGAGAAGTCACCGTTTTATCCGCATCAGATATGCCACAAGGTACGATATAATCAAAGTATTCGAGGGGCGTATTTACGTTAAAAGCCCATCCGTGCAAGGTCACCCAGCGACTCAGATGAACGCCGATCGCGCAAATTTTGCGATAAACGGCAGACGCCCCTCGTTCCCCCTCTGCCGCCTGCCGTCTGCCGTCTGGCATCTGGCATCTACCGTCTGCCGTCTGCCCGTCTTTCAGCCAGACACCCGTGTAGTCCTTTATCCGGAATGCTTCGAGGCCGTAATCGGCTAAGGTGCGGATCACCACTTCCTCCAGGTTTCGCACGTATTTGTGGACATCGGTAAAAAAACACTCCAGATCGAGGATCGGGTAACCGACGATCTGGCCCGGGCCGTGAAAAGTGATGTCGCCGCCGCGGTTGATCGGAAAATATTGAATGCCCCGGGCCTGAAGTTCCACTTCATTCAGGAGCAGGTTTTGCAGGGAGCCGCTTTTGCCCAAGGTGTAAACCGGCGGGTGTTCGACGAACAGCAGATAATGCTCCTGCGGGTAGGCGCCGGGGGCCAAACTCCTGTTATTCAATTTATTATCAACCAGGCTTCTGTGAAGATCCGTTTGATAATCCCACGCGGCCTTGTAGTCCATCCGGCCCAGATCCCGAAAAAAAACGGTTTGCATGGCGGTAAAACAGAATTGGCAAAAACATGTTCCACACAAAGGTCGGAAAAGAAAACACAGCTTCGATACCGAACATCGCAACCGGAAGTCCTACCTTTGTGTCCCGTAACAGTTTCAAGCATACTATGACGAAATACATATTTGTTACGGGCGGTGTCACCTCTTCGCTCGGAAAAGGCATTCTTTGTGCCTCCCTTGCCAAACTCCTCCAGGCCCGCGGCTTTTCAGTCACCATTCAAAAGTTCGATCCCTACATCAACGTCGACCCCGGCACACTCAATCCGTATGAACACGGCGAGTGTTACGTAACGGACGACGGCGCGGAAACCGACCTCGACCTCGGCCACTACGAGCGGTTTTTGAACACGCCCACTTCCCGGGCGAACAACGTGACCACGGGCGCCGTATACCAAACCGTGATCAACAAGGAACGCTCCGGCGACTACCTTGGAAAAACCGTGCAGGTCATCCCGCATATCACGGACGAGATCAAACGCCGCATGCTGCTGCTCGGCCAATCGGGGCAATACGACCTTGTTATCACGGAACTCGGTGGCACGGTGGGCGATATCGAATCGCTGCCTTATGTCGAATCCGTGCGCCAGTTGCGCTGGGAACTGGGTCGCGACAACTGCTTAGTCATCCACCTGACCCTCGTACCTTACCTCAAAGCGGCCAAGGAACTCAAAACCAAACCCACGCAGCACTCCGTAAAGGAATTGCTCAGTCTCGGCGTTCAGCCGGATATCTTAGCCTGCCCCACCGAATACCCGCTCGGCACCGACATCCGGCGCAAACTGGCCCAGTTTTGCAACGTGGAAACGGGTTCCGTGATTGAAGCCCTCGATGCCGAAAGTATCTACGACGTGCCGCTGATGTTGCTTCGCGAGCGACTCGACGCGGTGGTAATCTCCAAACTCCATCTCCGCGACACCAAGGAACCCAATCTGAGTTCCTGGAAGGGCTTTTTGGGCAAACTGAAAAACCCGCTCCACGAGGTAAAAATTGGCCTTGTCGGCAAATACAATGAATTACAGGATGCTTACAAGTCGATACACGAAGCTTTCGTTCACGCAGGCGCCGTCAACGAGTGCAAGGTGCTGGTTGTGCCGATTCACGCGGAAGACCTGGAAGGCAGTTATAAGGATGTGGGTAAAGCCCTGACGCCGTTTAGCGGCATCCTGGTAGCCCCCGGCTTCGGCGAACGTGGAATAGAAGGCAAACTTTCGGCCATCCGTTTTGCCCGCGAAAAAAACATTCCGTTTTTCGGCATTTGCCTCGGTATGCAGACGGCTTGTGTCGAATTCGCCCGCAACGTACTCAAACTCGAAGGCGCAGCCTCTACGGAAGTCGCCCCGGCCACCCCGCACCCGGTGATCGATATGATGAGCGAGCAAAAAAGTATCACCCAAAAAGGCGGCACCATGCGCCTCGGCGCTTATCCCTGCGAGTTAAAAAAGAAATCAATAGCATTCGGCGCTTACGGGACAGGCTCCGTCAACGAACGCCACCGGCACCGCTGGGAATTCAACAATTCCTACTTAGAAGCATTTGAAAAAGCGGGTATGGTTCCGACAGGAATCAACCCGGAATCCGGCCTCGTGGAAATTATGGAACTAAAAGACCACAAATGGTTTGTCGGCGTGCAGTTCCATCCGGAGTTAAAAAGTACGGTGGAGTCTCCACATCCCCTGTTTGTTGCGTTTGTGAAAGCGTGTATGCAATAACCTGAATGCGTGTGCGAACTGAAGTTCGCGCCACCAAACGACAATTGTTAAAATAGGTCATCTATCGGGGCAAAACATGGGAAAAGTGGAATAATCCTTGTACCTATGCCTGCTTTCTTTACTATTAATTCACTCATTTTATTTGCTATGCAAAAACCGTTTATTCCTGCCTTTTTATTCGCACTTCTTGTGTTTTTCGGATGTTCCAAATCGGACCCCGCGCAGAAGGCTGCCGACACCTGGTATGTTTCCTATTTTCTGGATACCGGCGACAAAGTGGAAGATACCGGCCTTTTTACCGGTTATACCTTCGAATTTAACGACGATAACATCTGGCTCATTCATGCTCCGAACGGCAGTACAATCACCGGCCAGTGGAAAGTTGACGACGCCACCAGTTATGCCACACTTCGTATAGATAACGCGGTTGCTCCGATGAACGCCATTATCGGCGACTATGATGTCACGGAACAATTGGACTCCTCGCTGAAACTAAAACGCCAGCCGGATACCGGCACCTCCGCACTCGACGAAATACCGGTACTGGAGTTTACAAAGCAGTGAGGTAGTCGGGTATGGCGACACCACCCGCCCGGTACCCGCACCCGGATCATAAAAAAATATTTAAACGATTGATCTTCAAGAATGTACGACGGACTTACAAGCTCGTTAATGTTTTAAGGTGTTTGTCATGTAGCGCTGTTTGCACACTTGACTTTTGACGGACTTGGAAGTCCGTCGTACACTTGGAAGTCCGTCGTACGTCAGCGGGTTTTTCTCCAATCAAAATTGTGAAAGTAAAACACCCGTACCGTGTGCTGGTTTCTGAATGAATTACCCGCCGGAAGTTGCTGGTACAGATTCATATAACCCGCGTGAAGTTGTGCGTGTTTGTTCACCTGGTACACCAGTCCGGCGAAGAAGCGATTTTGGTCGAAGTGGTTGTAGGTAATCTTTTTGCCAAAATTGATCATTAATTCATCGTTCAGCAAAAACTGTAACCCACCCGGTTCGAAGCGTTTTTTCGTCAGTGGAACAAACAGGGCAACGTTGTACCGGATCCGCCAATTAAAGTTGTAGCCTTCATCTAACTCGTTGTCATTCCGTATTTTCCTGCGGAAACGCTCTTCGAGGCGCACCCACTGCATCAGCAGCGCTTTTTGTCCGCGCATAAACCACTGCACCTGTTGCCAGGGCCGATGTTCGGGCAAAGCAATATTCGCATGCCCCGGCGCCGGAAACGTGTGAACATAAGCGTAGGCCGCCGTCAGGCGTACGTCGTTGCCCAGGTAAAAAGTTGGCCCGGCGCGTATGATGAACTGCGACGCGTCGCCCACAAAGTGGTCTTTCAGCCGCAGGTGTGTATCGAACCAAAATCCCCATTTGTTCGTCAGACGGGTTTGGTTCAATACTGCGAACCAGGCTTGTTTTTCGGTCGTCACGGTTTTTTGGGCACTGGCGGAGTGGAAGCCGGCAAGAAAAAAAAGAAGGCAGAAGCAGTCATTTTTTCTCATAAAGTTTGAAGTCTTGTTTGTCAGGTAATGATGATCGAAAAACAACATGGACAGTCGCGGGCGGTACAACACAATATCGAAAGGCGGTAACGGTTGTTCATGTTTGTTGAATGGTTGTACGACGGACCTCCAGGTACGCGAGAATCCCTCCGTTCAGATTGTAAAGGTTTTCAAAACCGAATTTTTCTTCCAGTTCCCGAATGGCCTGGGCGCTCCGGGCGCCGGACCGGCAATGCACCACCACCTTTAAATCCTTTGAAAATCGGGCGGCATTTTCCACAACCCTCGCCAGCGGGATCAATTCGGCGCCGATGTTGGCGGCTTCGTATTCATGCGGTTCGCGCACGTCGATCAACTGGAATTTTTCGCCCTTTGCCTGCCATTGAAGAAACTCTTGTACGGTAATTTCCTTTACCGGTCGTTCCGGCGTCTTTGTGCCGCAAAAATGTTCATAATCAATGAGTTTGGTAATTGTCGGGTTCTTTCCGTTCAGCGGATTGTCCGCCCGGCGTTCGATGTTGAAGGTGCGCGACCGGAAATTCAGCGCGTCAAATACATATAAGCGCCCGTCCAGAATTTCCCCAATTTCCGTGACCACTTTGATCACTTCAAGCGCCTGCAAACTGCCGATGATGCCGGGTAGAACGCCCAGCACGCCGCTTTCGGCGCAATTCGGCACCTGGCCGGGTGGCGGCGGCACGGGGTAGAGGTCGCGGTAATTCGGCCCCAATTCCCCCCCGGAACTCCGGTAATTAAAAACCGAAACCTGCCCTTCGAATTGAAAAACGGAGGCGTACACGTTGGTTTTATCCAATAACACGCAGGCATCGTTGACTAAATACCGTGTCGGGAAATTATCCGTACCGTCGGCCACCACGTCGTAGTTTTTGATGATGTCGAGGGCATTTTTCGGGCTCAGGCGGGTGTGATGCAGCCGGATATCGATGTAGGGATTGAGCGATTCGAGCCGGTTTTTGGCTGCCCGCACTTTGGATCTGCCCACATCTTTTTTTCCAAATAACACCTGCCGTTGCAGGTTGCTGTCGTCCACCACATCGAAATCGACGATCCCGAGTGTGCCGACTCCGGCGGCAGCTAAGTACAACAACAGGGGGCTGCCCAGGCCACCCGAACCAACAACCAGCACTTTGGCGGCTTTCAGTTTTTGCTGCGCCACCAACACGAATTCCGGGAGGATGATGTGCCGGTTGTAACGGTTCAGTTCTTCCTTTGAAAACCGGATATCTTTATAAAACGGCATGGTTTATTTTTCAAGTGAGTTTTGGATAGATCAAAGCCGCAGCGCGGCGAAATATTTGTAGCAAAGCCGGTTTTCGGGTTGGAAAGGTGCCGCGCACCGGCATATTCATTTACGGCGCGCTGCTGCTCCCTGCATTAAGAACCATTTTCTGCAAATATTTCGCGGCGCTGCCGTTTCTTGAAACAAGTATCTTTATCGTTTATTTTTCCGGCAATACTTCCAGCCAACGTCAGAGACTTTCCTTTGTTCACTATGAAGATTCGAATTCACAGAACCGGCGATGCATTACACACGGTTGCCAGCGACGAAAAAGGCAACGAAGTTACGTTATACCTGCCCGAAAGTGCGGGTGGGGCCGCTACCGGCATCCGGCCGATGCAAATGCTCATTATGGGTATGGGCGGCTGCGCCGCAGTCGACGTCCTGACGATCTTGAAAAAGCAACGCCAGCAGGTGACCGGCTTTTCCATCGATATAGAGGCTGAACGCGAACCTGGCAAAGAACCTTCCCTCTGGCAAACGGCACACCTGGTTTTTATATTTTCCGGTAAAGTGGACCGTGCAAAAGCGGAACACGCGGTGCAATTGTCCATGCAAAAATATTGCAGCGTTTCCGAAACACTGCGCCGGGCAGGCGCTTCCCTGAGTTGGGAAGTGCGCATAACAGATTGATTATCAATAAAATAAGCAGGTGTGGCACACCGGGATGCCGCACCTGCTTATCATTTTTACCGGATGAGGACATCCGGTGTACAGTTTACCGGATGAGGACATCCGGTGTACAGTTTACCGGATGAGGACATCCGGTGTACAGTTTACCGGATGAGGACATCCGGTGTACAGTTTACCGGATGAGGACATCCGGTGTACAGTTTTACCGGATGAGGACATCCGGTGTACAATTTATGCTTACGCCCCCAAATAAGTTTTCAGCAATTTGCTGCGGCTTGTAGCGCGTAACTTATTGATGGCTTTGTCCTTAATCTGGCGTACGCGTTCACGAGTGAGACCGAATTTGTCGCCGATATCTTCCAGCGACATGGGGTGTTCCACGCCGATACCGAAGTACAGTTTGATGACGTCGCACTGGCGGTCGGTGAGGGTGCCGAGTGAACGTTCGATCTCGCGACGGAGCGAGTCGGCGTATTCGAGGTGGGTATCGGTGCCCGGCATGGAGTTGTTCTCCAGCACATCGAGCAGCGAGTTGTCCTCACCTTCTACAAACGGCGCGTCCATCGACACGTGGCGGGCGGCCACGCCGAGGGTGGTTTCCACTTCGTCGGTGGTAATTTCGAGCAGTTCTGCGAGTTCTTCGGGGCTCGGCTCCCGTTCAAACGTTTGTTCGAGTTCGGAAAAAGCCTTGTTGATTTTGTTGAGCGAGCCGACTTTGTTCAGCGGCAGGCGTACAATACGGCTCTGTTCGGCCAATGCCTGGAGGATACTTTGACGGATCCACCAGACGGCGTAAGAGATAAATTTAAAGCCGCGGGTTTCATCGAATCGCTGGGCGGCTTTGATGAGACCGAGGTTGCCTTCATTGATCAAATCGGAGAGGCTAAGGCCTTGATTCTGATACTGTTTTGCAACGGAAACGACGAAACGAAGGTTGGCTTTTGTCAGTTTTTCGAGGGCGATCTGATCGCCTTGTTTGATTCGTTTCGCTAAATCTACTTCTTCTTCCGGGGTGAGGAGGTCCACTTTACCAATTTCCTGCAGGTACTTCTCCAGCGACTGGCTTTCGCGATTGGTAATGGACTTCGTAATTTTTAGTTGCCTCATGTGAGATGCTGTGTTGAATTTTTTCCGGCTGCAAAGGTACACTTTTCAAGCAGCCGTTGTCAAGTTTTTTTAAAACTTAGACGCGGGTTATTTCGGAAGGTTTTAAAAATTTCCTGTAAGTGATGTATTAAACGGTTCAAATTTAATTTTGTTCCATAGGTAAAGCCGGGTTCCCTTGAAAAATATTATTCTTTGAATGCCATTAACAAAGTCCTGATTACCGCTCCTGTTTCAGTCGTTCGGTCTGCCCCGTCACGGCATCCGATAATTGCCCCGCCAGCAGGTCAAATTTTTTTATTACCTCCAGTTCGAGGTTCAGCAAGTCCGGAAATTGTTCGTAGGAATAATCGAGTATTTTCTTTTTAAGGCTCGTGTTTTTTTCATGATCTGCAGCCGGCGGTTCGGGTACTTCTCCGCCGGGTAATTGCCCGATCACCCGGATGAATGCCGCCGCCCGGGTTTTCGTAAACACGAGCCATTCCTTCCCGGCCGGATCTTTTGTGGAAAATCCTTCGGGAAAGTGTTCAACACAATGATTTTGAATCAGATACACCAATCCTTCCACCTTCCCCAAATTGCTGATCCGGCGCCGCTCCTGTTCCATTTCCCGGTCCAGCGAGCCGTAGGTGCCCCTTTCCCCGGACCGTTTGTCTATCCAGGCGCCGCTTTCCTCGTAACGCTCTTCCCGCAGCCATTTTTTGTCCTGCTTTTTGCGATGACGAAGCCCGAGCACCAGCAAGGCGAGTACGATCAACCCGAAAAGTATCTCCATCATATCGCAGGGAATGGATTAGTGCACCGACAGTTTTTTTACCACCGTTTGGCTGCCGGTTTGTAATTCCACAAAATACGTGCCGGGCAAATACCGGCTCGCATCGATAAAGTGATTGGATTTCCCCGCAGGTAGGCTTCCGCTAAACACGGTTTCAATTTGCTGGCCCAACGTGTTGAAAATGCGTATGTTACCAAAGGTGCTCACTTTTGTGAACACCGGAATAACCGTCATGGCCGAGGCCGGGTTGGGATAAATATCCAGCAATTCGGCAGCGGCGACACTTTCCGTACCCGATGTTTCCAGCACACAAAAACTCCAGTATCCCTCCGGAGCGGTGATCGGCCGGGTGAGGGTTTTGCCGTTTGCGGCTGTGGCTTCTATATAATAATACACGGTGCTGCCGGCCGCCTGAAGCGGAATAAATCCTTTGTGGGTCCAAACGGTATCATCCGGGTTATACAACGGCAGGTCGGCGGTTTGCCAGGGGCCGTCCGGACTGCTTGCATAATGAACCGTGGCGGATTGCAAACCGCTGCGATGTGCAATGTTCGCCCACACGGGGTACCCGCCGGACCAGGCGGTATTGTCCATACACGGTAATTCCTGGTGCACGATGCGCAGCGGATCAGCCACGCCGATTTCTTTGGTGATGCAGTGTACGGCGCCGCCCGCGTCGATGATATTGCGGCAGTCGATCGGAAATACCCGGTAGCCGGGCAGGTATTTGTGGAATGTATCGATGGCAGGGTTATCGAGTGCGTTGTCGTAGATCGGCAAAATGACCGTTTTATTGACAAAAACGGCGTTCGCGTAGGTTGGGTACAAAGCGCTTTGGCCCGGATAGGGCGGGTACTGGCCGTCGCTGTAGAATGCCGGCATGGGTATCCGGACGATTTTGAACGGAGTCCCGAACGAAGTTTTAAAATTGTCCAGCACATACGCCAGGTTGGCTTCGATCTGCGGGCCGTCCGATTCCGTATCGGGGTATTTTCCAATCAGCAGGGTCTCCTCATCCAGCAGTTTCATGTGCATGTCGATGTGGTGAATGCCGTCGTAGGGCAATGCGGTCATCTTGATGTACCGCTGAATGCCCATAAAATTTTGGAGAATGGTATTGATTTGCGTTTCCGTTTTGGCAGACACGCCATAAGGGTTTCCCGGTGCATTTTCACTGAGAATCAGTTTGGATGCAAAGGCGGCGCCCATGCCGTCCGACATAAAATTGCTGCCCGTGTTGACCATATCGGAAGGCGCCAGCGTGGTGGTGTAAAGCGGCACCCCGAGATAGGGAGCAATGGTTGTGGACAGGGTATCGTCTTTTTTTCTCGTCGGGCGGTTGTAGATCCAGTCGACGAGGTACAGGGAGTCTACCGTATTGGCGTACACGCAGTTGGGGCCGTAGTCGCGCACCCAGATCGAGTTATTCGGCACGATGACAAACTCTACGTTGGAGGAAATGTCCACACCGGCGGCCGTCAGGGAGTTTTTTGCGGCGTCTACCTGCGTCTGGCCGTTGCAATTCACGATAACGCGGCATTCGTCGCGCGCGGCGCGGGTGATCTCTACCAGAATGGGTAACCAGTCCGCCGGGCCGTTCCAGGTAATCAGTAATGCCTGAAGTTCTTCCCATTCCGCCATAGCGCGCACCGGAAGAGCCGGGGGATTGGTGATGCCGTTTAAAATCTGGTCGCCGGGGCCGGCAATATGTGGCAAAAGGGCTTTTTCTTCGGCGGTCATGTACCGCGGCAGGGGGTCGCCGGTTTGGGCAGACAATTGCCCGGCCAACAGAAAGGTGAAGATCAGGTATCGAAATTTCATATTAAATTTATTTGACGGGCAAAACCCCGCACATCGTTTCACAAATATTCTGCCTTTTGCCGAAATTCCGCGTACCATTTTGCAAAACTGTAAAAAAGCGGCTTACCGGGCACAAAAAAAAGCGGCGTGCCATTGCACACCGCTTGAACAAAACCCATTCTATCGTATGAAGCAAAACTGTTAACCAAATTTTCTGTTCAAACTGCGATCGGCAGTGCGTTCAAATCGCGGAAAAGAATTTTTTTCCGGTTGAAATACAGCACGTTGGAACGTTTGAGTTGGTTGAGCACCGCAGTCACCATCTGACGGCTGGTACCGGTCAGATCGGCAATATCCTGGTGGGTCATATTGTGTTTCACCAGCGTTTCAAAACCCACACGCCGCCCCTGTTCGATGCCCATCTGGTGTAAAAATTCAAGTATCCGGCTTTTGGAGTCCTTTAATACCACTTTTTCCAACTGGTTCTCCGTGTAGCGCAGGCGTTCGCCCAGAAAATGAAGCAGCGACTGGGCAAAAGCGAAGTTGCAGCGCATCACCGTCAGGAGCGTCTGGGCGTCGATTTCAAGCGCTTCCACCTGGTCGTCCATCGCATACGCAAAATCGCGGCGATGTACATCTCCCGTCAGGCAGGATTCGCCGAATAAATTGCCGGGACGAACCACATATTTGATGATATCTTTTTTCTCCGCATGGACTGCGACCTTCACCACACCTTTCAGCAAAAAAAATACTTTATTTGCAGGTTGTCCGGGTTTGTAGAGTACCTGATGTTTTGAATACGTATTGATCGTAGCCGCGCGTCGTAAAATAATTTGTTCTTCAGGCGTTAGTACGGCAAACAACGGATTGTCCTCTAATACCGGTATCGCAATTTTTGTGTCCATGTCGTTCAGCAGTTTGTGTTAGTTCGGTCGCAATGTGCATTTATGACAACCGGTGACATAAAAGCCCCTATTCTGCCGGAAAAAATTATTTCGGGCGCTTCCATCCACAAGGTGTGTTTTCGTCTGGATTTTTGACAATCTAAAAATCATGTTTTAACAACCCCAAAAAAACTGCTGAAAGGTTTTGTGTGGTGGCATTTTTTTTCACCTTTGCAGAATAAAAATTTTTTTTCGCATTTTTGAGCATTACCGGTATGGAACCCGTCTCCGATTCATCCGAACAAGAATGGCTGGCCCGACTTCGAACAGGCGACGAAGGCGCGTTGCGTCGGATATTCGACCGGTACTACCCGTCTTTGATGGGCGACATTTACCGGATCGTGCCGGACGACGATACTTGCCAGGACCTGGCCCAGGAAGTATTTGTGGAACTTTGGAAAAAACGCTCGGAACTCGATATTCACACCTCCCTCGGCGCTTACCTGCGCAGGGCAGCGGTCAACCGGGCGCTGAATTACCTGAAAACCAGCCGGCGGTTTTCGTTTGAAGACCAGGATTCGTTGCCCGATACCGCCGATACTTCCGAACGCGACCTGGCCGGCCAACAGGAACAGGACAGCCTCGAAAAGGCGCTGCACGCCGCCATCGACACCCTGCCGGAAAAATGCCGGCTGGTTTTTTCACTCAGCCGCTTCGAACACCTGTCGCACCGCGAAATTTCCGAACGGCTGGGCATTTCCGTCAAAACCATTGAAAATCAAATCACTAAGGCCATGAAAATGCTCCGGCAAGCGATGCTGCAACACGCCGAATTGTCGCCGGTTGTCATTTTAGCGCTAAAATACTGGTGCTTGTCGTAGGGGCTAAGCATCCCTTCATTGTCTTTAAAGTGACTGCAATAAAACGCCCGCAAAAAACGAAAACCAATGCAAGCAAACGACGATTATATATTGCTGCTTACCAAACAGGTTTCCGGGCAGATCACTGCGGAAGAATCTGAACAACTGAACGTATGGTTGGCCCAGTCGCCGGACCACGAACAAGTTGCCAGGCAGTTCCGGCAAGTCTGGGAAAAAACGGGCGGGTACGGCAAAACATTCGAGCCCGATCTCGACCTCGCTTTCGGGCAACTTCAACAACGGATACGGGTTAAAGAACGCCTTCCGGTCAAAATAGTGCCGATTGGCCGGCAATTGTGGCGTATCGCCGCCGCGATGGCCCTGGTACTTGCTTCCGTATGGGCTTTCGACCGTTACGCCGCCCCCGAAACACGCAGCGTCTCCGCATCGAATGAAGACAAACGTTTGATCAATTTGCCCGACGGAAGCCGCGTCTGGCTGCGCCAACACGCGGAGATCCGGTATCCCGTTCAATTCCGCGGCTCGGAACGCCACGTCTACCTTCGTGGCGAAGCGTATTTTGAAATCGCCCGCGATCCCGCCCATCCTTTTTTGTAGATATGCCGGGCGGCGATCTGGTCAAAGTGCTCGGCACCCGGTTCGGCGTCCGCCAAAATAAAACCCAGACGGATGTGTTCGTACGTTCGGGCAAGGTGCTTTTTTCACCCGGCGAACAACCCCGCGGCGTGGAATTGACCGCCCGGCAAAAAGCCTCCTACAACCGCGAAAAAACCCATTTTTTGGTGGATAAAGATGCCACCCTCAACGAACTGGCCTGGCAGTCCGGCGGCCTCGAATTCGAGCATACGCCCATGCAGGAAGTTATTTCAGACCTCGAACAGCATTTTCACGCAAAAATAACCCTCAAAAATACCAGCATGCGGGCTTGTCTGCACACTGCACCACTCACCAGCCAGTCGCTTGAAAAAGTACTGGAAAGCCTCGCCTTAACCTACCAATTCCGGGTCAGCAACCCGGCGCCGGATCAGTACGTTCTCTCCGGCGGCATTTGCCAATAACCCGCCGCAACGGGTTTTTTATCCCGTTTCGGCACAGCGCCTTAACTTGCGCCATCGTTTTTATAACATGGCGAATCAAGTCAAGGCGCTTTTCTTTTTTATTTTCTGGTGGACCACCTGCTCCGTTGCGGCACAACAAACGTTGCCGCCGGCCGTAGATTTCGAATGCACCGACTGTTCCCCCGCAGATGCGCTGGCAAAACTGAGCCGCCAGGCCGGGGTAAATATCGTGTTCAGCGACCGGTTTTTCAGCCGCTGCGAAAATGTCAATATCAAGGCGTACAACGAACCGTTTTTTTCCGTGCTGGAAAAAATAAGCGCCTGTGCCAAAGTATCTTACAAAGTCCTCGGCGATCAGGTGGTTTTTTACAAAAGAACCCAAAAGTATACCCTCAGCGGTTTTGTCCGGGATGCCGAAACCGGCGAACGCCTCATCGGTGCAAGTATCCGGTCGGTTTCAGAAAAAGGAGTGGGCGCCGTGAGTAATGAATTCGGCTTTTTCAGCATCAAACTCGAAGAAGGCGAGCAACGTATCACGGTGTCGTATATCGGCTACCGGAATGAACACATCAACGTGCTGCTGCTGGGCGACCGGATCGCTACAGTGAACCTGCGCGCGGACAGCGAACTCCCGGAAATTGTCGTTTACGCCCTGCCAGGCTCCGAAAACAAATTACAAAGCGTTGAGGGCCAAAGTAATATATTACTCAGCAAACTGCGAACACTTCCCATGCCCGGCGGCGAAGCCGATTTGTTGCGCACTGCCGCTTTTCGCACGGGAGTGCAAACCGGGGTGGACGGTGTGGGCGGCATGCACGTTCGCGGCGGCAACGCCGACCAGAACCTGATCCTGCTGGACGACGTGCCGGTGTACAATCCGGGTCATGCCCTGGGCCTGTTTTCCATTTTTAACCCGGCCACAGTGAGCAATGCGCGGCTCTGGAAGGGCGATTTCCCGGCGCGTTACGGCGGCCGCGCCTCCTCCGTGGTGGATATTCGAACCCGCGACGGCGATTTCCGGCAATACCACGCGAATGCCTCGGCGGGTTTGTTCGCCAGTTCGCTTGCCGTGGAAGGCCCCGTGGTACACGATCGCGCGGCGTTTTTGTTTGCCGGCCGAACCACTTATTTCGGCCCCTGGATCAAGTTTTTCAGCAAAAGAGGAAACCTTATCAATTTTTCGGGCGACAACGCCGGTTACCGTTTTTACGACGTGAATATGAAACTGAACTACATCTTGTCCGAACGGGACCGCTTGTATTTCAGTTATTATTACGGCGGCGACATTTTTCAAAACCAGTTCGATCAGCGTTACGACGACAACGACGGGTTGCAAACCGATCAGTATACGCTCAATTCCGACTGGGGGAATACCATCGCCGCGCTCCGCTGGAACCACGTTTTGGGCAAAGATATCTTTATCAATACCACGTTGCGTTACAGCAAGTTTTACTACCAAAGCCAGCTCGCATTTAATTCCACCTTTTTGTACGCCAACGGCAAAAAGAGCACACTTGCCGACTACGGGCTTCTGTATCAGACATTTATACGCGACTGGTCGGGCAAAACGGATTTCACCTACTACCCGGGCGAACGGGTCACGTTGCGTTGGGGACTGTCCTATACGTTGCACGATTTCAGGCCGGGCGCTATTTCGGTCAACTTTTTGCAACCCGGCCAGTCACCCACTTCGATCGATTCTTTGGCCAATATTTTAGACAACAACGAAGAACTCGGCGCCGATGAAGCCGAAGCCTATGTGGACGCCGAAATAAAACCCGCCAAAAACTGGCGTATCGAAGCGGGCATGAACGGCTCGGCTTTCCAGATCAGGAACATCAAATACAAGGCCCTCCTGCCCAGAGTCCGGGTGCAACGCAGCGGCCCGCGCGGCTGGAGCCAGTGGGCCGGATACCACCGCACCACCCAGTACCTCCACCAGATCGGCTCCTTCAACATCAGCCTGCCTTTCGAATTGTGGGTCCCGACCACCCAAAAAGTATTGCCGGAACAGGTCTGGCAGTTGTCGGCGGGTTTGGGCTGGCAGCAACAAGGCTGGGGCTGGCAGGTGGAAGGTTATTACAAACGTTTAGACCGGGTGCTCACTTTCCTCACCTCCAACGACGCCCTGGTGACGGGTGGCGCGGAAGACGCCAGCGGCTGGGAAGACCGGATCGCGGCAGGGGTGGGTGAAAGCCGCGGTTTGGAGTTTTCCATCGAAAAAACGACGGGCGGCACCACAGGTTCGATTTCCTACGCCTGGTCGAATACCACCCGCCGTTTTCCGGAAATCAATTCCGGGCAAACCTTCCCTTTTCGGTACGACCGGCCGCATGACCTGAAAATCACGCTGCACCAGCGCATCTCCTCCTGGCTCGGCGCAGATATCGTCTGGGCGTACGCGACCGGCAACCCGATCACGCTGGCGGGTGTAAAATATACCCACCAGACGCCCGGCAACGACATCAAACGGGAGGTATTTGTATTTACGGAAGTAAACGGCTACCGGCTGCCCGATTACCACCGCCTCGACCTGGCGCTCAACGCACATTTCACCTCCGGGCGGGTGCAACACGGATTTCAACTCGGCGTCTACAACGCCTACAACCGCTACAACCCGTTTTATCTGTACGTCGACGGGCGAAGCGGAGAAAAAGGAAAAGCGATCCAGTACACGCTGTTGCCCATTTTGCCGATTTTCCGGTATGAAATAAAACTTTGAGTCGGAATCCGGTCTTGACGGTTGTTTGAAAAATCCGCACCTTTGGGGCTTGATCCGCTACGTATTGAAAAGCAGTTACTCCTACATCCTGAAAGTTATACTGATTGCGTCCATTTGCCACGTGCACTGCGCGCGGGAAGTGTTTATCGAGTTGCCTGAAGAAGAGACCAAAATTGTGACGATCAGCCATTTTACCACCGGAGAAACGTTCAAGGTAAAAGTATCGCTCAGCCAGCCGGTGTATGATTCCGGCGACCCGGTAATACCTGATAATGTGGATATTACACTCGCGAAGGAAGGTGCGTTTATCGACAAATTGTTCAAAGCCACCTCCGACGACGGCACCATTTATTGGGAAAGCCGGGACCTGGCGGAACCGGGTATCACTTTTTCCATTACCGCCCGCATCGACGGTATGCCGCAGGTTTCCGCATCCAGCGCGGTGCCGGCGTTTTTTCCTCTTGCACCTATCCTGATCGACCCGGCAAAAATGACCGAAACCCCGCTGAGCAACGGGCAAATGTTGCTCACCATACCGTTGGAATTGCACCTCGACCAGCTGCCCGCCGACAAACGATATTTCGCTTTCAGTATCCGGCACGACATCGACGTTTTGCAAAACGTCGGAGGCGAGTGGGTCACCGATTTCACTTACGAAGGTTTGCCGACCAACTATTCCGCCGACGGCCGCACCCTGGCTTTGCTTTACGACCTCTCGGAGCCGGTGGTACTGATCAATGAAAAATTCTGGAGTGAAATGGTGGATCAGGACCACAATACACTCTTTCTCGACGCCAAAATCGCTTACAAACCCGCCGAAAACGAAAAACCACGCCGCATTTACGTCGAGTGGCGCACCCTGTCGGAAGAGTTTTACAAATACCACCTGTCCATCGCGCGGCAGGGCAGCAACCTGCCGCTCAGCGACCCGGACGCCGTTTTTAACAACGTGGAAAGTGGGTACGGCAATTTTTCGGGGTACTCAGTGGCTATCGATACGTTGGAATTGCCACAGTAAGCATGTACACCATGCGGTCAATCCGCCCCACCCGATGCATTTCCCTGCTTTTCACCCAGCCCTGTACGGCGAAACACCAGTTTCGCTTGTGTTTCGTTGCGAAACTGGTGTTTCGCCGTACTTTTGTGCGGCATTTTTCCCTACTTTTGCCCGCCTGAAATCAACTATTCATCAAATCTTCAATACCTGAACGAATGAGTAAAATTACTGTCGTCGGCGCCGGCAACGTGGGCGCTACCTGTGCGAACGTGCTCGCTCACGCAGACACCGTCAATGAAGTTGTACTGATTGACATTCAAGGAAATATGGCCAAGGGCAAAGCCCTCGACATGTGGCAGCAAGCCCCGGTGGACGGCTATTCCACCCGGGTTACCGGTGGCGACGATTACGCGCTGACCGCCAACTCCGACGTGGTGATCATCACGGCGGGTATCCCGCGCAAACCGGGTATGAGCCGCGACGACCTGATCTCCACGAATGCCAAAATTGTGGTCTCCGTCACGCAAAACATCCTGAAATACACCAAAAATCCCATCATCATCGTCGTATCCAATCCACTCGACGTGATGACTTATGCCTGCTGGAAGGCTTCCGGCCTCAGCGACAAACGGGTGATCGGTATGGCCGGCGTATTAGACACGGCGCGTTACCGCGCTTTCCTCGCCGAAGCGCTCGACGTATCGCCCAAAGACATCCAGGCCATGCTGATGGGCGGCCACGGCGACACTATGGTGCCCCTGCCGCGTTACACCACCGTGAGTGGCATTCCGGTAACCGAACTGATCAAAAAAGACAAATTGGACGCCATCATCGAACGCACCAAGGTCGGCGGCGGCGAGTTGGTCAACCTGATGGGCACCTCGGCCTGGTACGCTCCCGGCGCGGCGGCCGCACAAATGGCCATCGCCATCCTGAAAGACGAAAAACGCATTTATCCCTGCTGCGTGCGCCTGAACGGGCAGTACAAACTGAAAGATATTTTTGTCGGCGCGCCGGTCAAACTGGGCCGTAAAGGGGTCCAGGAGATCGTCAAACTGCGCCTGAAAAAAGACGAAATGGAACTCCTGCACAAATCCGCCGCCGCTGTTAAGGAGGTGGCCGACGCGCTGGATGCGATGAAGTTGATTTAAAAGGTTTCAGGGTTTAAGGGTTTAAAGGTTTAAGGGTTTCAAGGTTTCAGGGTTTCACATTACCACAACCCTGAAACCCTTAAACCTTTAAACCCTGAAACCCTTAAACCATATTTGCAAGAATATGGCCGACGTACCTATACTTCCCGCCCCGATATTCTGGGCAAAAATGGTGACCGTTAATACTGGCGAAACCGTATTACAACTGGCTGATCAACAGCCGGTTTTGCTGATATTTCTGCGCTTTTTCGGGTGTTCCTTTTGCCGGGAAGCCATCAGCGACATCGCCCGGCGGCGGAAAAAACTGGAAAGCCGGGGTTTGCGTATCGTGTTCGTCCACATGGCGGCGACACCCGAAATAGCGGAATCATTTTTTAAAAAATACAAACTGTTCCCCATCGACCATATCGCCGACCCGGAGAAGAACTTCTACCGCGCTTTCGGCTTGGGGCGCGGCACCCCACAGCAATTGTTCGGGCTCATGAACTGGATCCGCGGGTTTCAGGCCACAGTAATAGAAGGGCATGGCGCCGCTGCCTCCTTCCAGAATGAAGAACTGGGCGACGGCTTCCAGATGCCCGGCGTTTTTGTATTGTACAAAGGGGAAATCCGCAATTCGTTTATCCACCGGTACGCACACGACCGGCCGGATTACGAAGAGATTTGCCAATTATAGTAATTACCTGAGCAAGGTCACATCGCCCGAAATACGGGTGGTTGTTCCGTCACTCAGCAGCAACTCCGCCTGCCAGACAAAAACGGCGGGGTCCAGCAATTTTCCGTTCATTTCTCCCCCCCACCCTATTTCGGGCACGTTCGGCGCCAGGTTTTTGCGGCTGAACACCTGTTCGCCCCAGCGGTTGTAAATATCGATACTTCGTATCTCGGTAAACCGGTTGGTATCGGTGAACAGGGTAAACCAGCCGTTCGGTCCGCCGTTGCCGGGTGTAAATGCCGTAGGCGCATACCAGCCTTTGTCGGTGCTTTTTACAAATACCCACAGGGAGTCGTTTAAAAGGCATCCATTAATATCCTGAATTTCAATGGAATACAAGGTATTTTCCGTCGGCGCAACCAAAAGTGAAAGTTCGTCGCCCGGGATGGGCGCACCTTGTGCCTGCCAGGAAATGGATACGGGCTGTGTATTAGTCAATGCCTGCAATGTTGCGGATTCGCCGGTCAAAATCGTCTGGTCCGAACCCAGTTCGAGTGAGCCGGCTGGTTGGTCCACGATGTCGAATTGTTGTATTTCGCAGCCTACAGTTTGGCTGTAAGTTCCTGACAAACAATAGGTTTTACCGTCATAAACAACGCAGGGCTGCGCGCAGGAAAGGGTGTCCAGCACCCCCAATTGAACCACGGGTAATACGGAATCGTACCCGATCATAAATTCCTGAATCTGGCAATTCAGGGTATCGGTATAGGTTCCTGCCTGGCAATAAGTCAAGCCGTTGTAAGTCGTGCAGGGCTGCGCGCAGGTCAGCATACCCACGATGCCGAGTTGGACCGTTTGCAGGGCCCCGTCGAAGGCGATTTCAAACTGGTTGATCGTACAGTTCGACGTATCCGAGTACATGCCCGGCTGGCAGTACGACTGGCCGTTAAAGGTTGCGCAGGGTTGGGCGCAGGTAAGGGTGGCTACAACGCCCAATTGTGCAGTTGATAAAGCCGGGTCGAAGGCAATTTCAAACTGATTGATCGTACAATTTAATGTGTCCGAGTAAGTACCCGGCTGACAATACGATTGGCCGTTAAACATGGCGCAGGGCTGGGCACAGGAGAGGGTGCCCACCACACCCAATTGAAGTACCGGTAATGATGCATCAAAAGCAATTTCGAACTGGTTGATCGTGCAGTTCGACGTGTCCGAATACAAACCCGGCTGGCAATACGATTGGCCGTTAAACGTGGCGCAGGGCTGCGCACAGGAGAGGGTGCCCACCGTGCCCAATTGAAGTACCGGCAACGACGGGTCGAAAGTAATTTCGAACTGATTGATCGTACAATTGGCTGTGTCTGAATATGTTCCGGGTTGGCAGTAGTCCTGGCCGTTAAATGTCACACAGGGTTGTCCGCAGGAAAGGGTGCCTACCACACCCAACTGGAATACCTGCAAAGTGGGGTCAACATCAATCGTGAACTGGCTGATCGTGCAATTCGCCGTATCGGCGTATGTTCCGGCCTGACAATAAGTTTGTCCGTTAAAAGTCACACAAGGTTGCAGGCAGGAAAGAAAGCCTACCGTACCCAACTGAACCACCGGCAGGGCAGGATCGAAGTCGATGGTGAACTGGTTGACGCTGCAACCGGAAGTATCCAAATAAACACCCGCCTGACAATACTGCTGACCGTTGTACGTCACACACGATTGTGCACAGGAGAGCGTACCCACCACACCCAGTTGAACCGTGGGTAAAGTGGGATCATAGTTGATTTCAAATTGGCTGATTACACAATTCGCTGTGTCAGAATACATTCCGGGCTGGCAATATTCCTGACCGTTGTACGTCACGCAAAGTTGCGCGCAGGAAAGGGTACCCACCACACCCAATTGAACATTTTGCGGTTGATTCACGGTCAGCGTCGCCGTTGCGGTGGAAGTGCACCCGTTGACCCCGGTAGTAGTGAGTGTATAGGTCGTAGTCACGGAAGGCGACACCGTTATTTGCGGCGTCATATCGTTCGTACTCCACACATAGGTATTATTGATATTGGGGGAGATTGCGGCCAAAGTGGCGCTTTCTCCCACACAAATAGTTGACGGTGAAGAAATTGCGACATTCGGCGGCATAATATCATTGAGGACCGTAAAGGATAGGTACTGGCAAGGCGGTGCATTCGGATCCGGATCTTGTATCTGGTAGAGCCCCGGGCTGGTGTATGTGTCGCCCATAAAATCAATCGCCGGGTTGTTACAGGTGAGTGTGCCAATGGTACCGAAATTGATTACCTGTTGAGGTTGAACCACAACCGACTGATTCACCGTGGAATCGCAGCCCTGGAAAGAAACAAGTATCGTCTGAAAAGACTGTGAAGCAGTGGGGCACACCACATCGCCCCAGTCCAACGTTGCGCAATCGCCCTCACAAATGGTAATTGGCGGCGCCGTGACAAAGATCGGGCCGTTGCCCGCAACGAATACCGTCACGTCGTCGCTGGCCGTGCAGCCATTGAAGGTATTGGTCACAACAAGGGTATAAGTTGTTGTTACAGAAGGAGAAACGCTGGTTACAGGGTTCGTGGGGCCGCTGCCCCAGTCAAAAATGTACAAAGGATTGGGCACCCCGGCGCCGATGGTGGCGCTTTCTCCCAGACAAATACTCTGGTCAGGTCCCGCATTGGCTGTGGGTGGAATTTGGTCCTGCGTCAGCACGAGGTATTGCGTCAGGCAATTTGTTTGTGATAACGTATCAATCCCCGGAGCACAATACGGTTGTCCGTTGTAAAAATAACAAGGCTGCGTACAGGTAAGTACGCCGTATTCATATTCTACGTCGTGGTGAATTGTAATGTCCAATGGCAGCGTGGTGAACACGCAATTGGCCGTGTTGCAACTGCAATACGCATTGGTGTCCATCGCCACAGTATCTATATCCGGCAAATCAATGGTTTCCCAATACACTGAAATCTGACCGTTCAGGACGGTATCCACACCCAGCAAACTGGAATCGACTTGTACCGTAATGGTATAGACATTGACGCTGTCACTCAAATAATTCATAGATGGAGGAATGACCCAGTGCAGCACCATCGAATCATTTTGTCCGAAGGGCAAACAGACTTCTATCGGCGGGTCGTAATACACGCCGTCGCCTCCGACCGGCTGGCCGGGGGTGATGTTGCATTGCGGCGGCACCAGCGTATAGGTAGCGATGTCGGCGGGACAAAGGTCGGTCGGCCCGTCGATATAACCGTCTGTGCAAGAGCAACTTGAAATTCCCGGTTCAGCGGTACCGATCCCGCTGGCCACATGGGTCTGGAACTTGCATTCCGCGCCGTAAAAACCGTCTACAACGATGAAAAAGGGTTCGCCCGGTGTAATTCCACCGGCAGTCAGGTGTGCAAGGTTGCCGTCTTTGGCGGATACAAAAGATTTCAAGGTCAACGTATCGCAGTCGCCCGTAAACAGGAAAAAGCCCAGTTCATTGCCGTTCTGGCAATCAAATACGTGGAAATCAATCGTTAGGGAGTCTTCACAAGCCACCGCGCGCAGCCAGCCGTTGTTTTCAAAAGGTGGAACATTTCCAATAAAAACAGCTGTCGAATCGGGGGTAAGTCCGGCGTTTGTGCTGCAATAACCTTCCAGAAAATTGCCGCACAACAAAGGCGCATCGCCGCAGAGGTCTGCCAGGGGGGCCGGAAGATTAAAATCAGCACAAGTCGGTGGCGGCAGTAAACACGGTGCATCGCCGGCAAGGGTTTGGGTGCAGGCGCCGGCGGAAATGATCGAAAAATTATACGGCGTCCCGCAAGGGATCGGGTCGGACGTAAAAATGTTGTTGATCAGGGTGCCGTTCCCGCCGGTAACCTGGGTTCCCGGGAAAGAATTGACGGAAAACAAAACGGTGTAAGTCGAATCGGTCACCTGAATAAACGGGTCGGCCCCGTATCCACAATTGGTAATGGTTTGCCCGGAGGAGTCCAACTGGTTCGCTGTGATGTCAAAATCACAGGCATCGAGGTTGATGCCGTCGACCACGAGGTAATAAATGTTGTCCGGGTTGTTAAAAATAGGCACATTCATTTGGCCCGAACTGCCATCCGGAATGCTGATACAACTGCCCAAAGGGTACAGGTTGTCACAACTTCCGCCACCCATCAGGGCAAATTCAAGTCCCTGATTGTTTTCGCAGTTATTCACCTGAATATCAAGGTTCAACACATCGCCGCAGGCCGCAATAGCGTATAGATTCGGGTTTTCTAATGAAAAACACGGGGTAACAGCGTTCCAAAAATCCGGTTGCCACCAGGTATACCCGCTGTAGGTACAGCCGTTGTTAAAATTCACCAGGTCTAATGAACCTGCGCAATACAAAGGAGTCGCTTCGCAGGGAACATCGGTAAACGTAGACGGTCCGCTTGAAATAATAATGGGTGGTACGAAGGCCGAACAACATCCGGGGATACAATCGACACACTGCGTCGGATTGATTCCCGGGCAGGTATGGGATAAGGTAGCCGATACGGCGCCGGCAGTAACCGTCTGGTTGAATTGTACGGTGACGGTAAATGCACCGGGGTTGGGGCTGATGATTTCCATACCCGGGGGCAAATTCCATTGCACGACGAGGCAACTGTCTAAGTAATAATCCGACCAGCTTTGTGAACATCCGGGCGTAGTTGTCGGCGGGCATCCGGGCAATTGTAAACTAAGGGTCGACGGGCCACAAGGCAGTGTTTGAAAATTGATGGATGCGGTGGCGCTGCTTCCATTGCCCGGCGGGGTATCGTCGACACCCTGTATATCCAGTGTAAACTCGCAGAAGTCGCCGAGATAACCGTCGATGAGCAAAATATAGGGTTTGCCGGGCTCCACGGTAGCGGTAAGGGTAATCGGTGTGCTGCCCAAACCCAGGCCGCCCCCGTTGCAGGCGATCGGCAAATAACATTCTTCCAGCAGTGCAATTTGCAGGCCGTTGCCAAATGAACAGTTGCTCGGTATGACTGTTACCGTCAATTGTGATGAACACGGCACAAGTTTTAAAAACTGGGTATTTTCGAGGGTTCCGCAGAAATTAAAATTGCCGACAGGAACGTTGTTAAAAAAGGTATTCCCCATAAAATGGGTGTTCAGATAGTAGCCGCAGTATACCGTGGACGTTTCACAAACCATGTCGGTGGGCAGGCAGGACTGCGCGGAAATTCCGGTGGCCATTAAACCCGATAAAACGAATACGTAAATCAGTTTTTTCATGAAGGTGGATGAATTTGACGGATGAGATACGAATAATTTGTTATGCGCTGCCGCGACTGCAAAATAAGACTATTCGAAACTAAGTTCGCGCAGGCATGCTACCTTTGTTTAAATCATTTATTCCCATCCGTGATGTCTGTTTTTCGAATATTCATTTTTTTTGCATGTATTTCGTTGATTATCAACTCTTGCGGCGAACGTATTACCTTGAACTACAACTCCGGCGCCGAATCGCAATTCCCGTACTTCCCCCTCCGGACAGGCAGTTATGCCGTATACCGCGTCGACAGTATTGTTTATGATTTTTCATCGGGCGGGGGTATCCTGCGCGACTCCTCCGGCACTTTTGTGAAAGAAGTGGTGGCCGACACCCTGCGCGACCAGACCGGCCTGTTGCTCTATCAAATCGAACGGTACGAACGCAGCAACGACACCCAGCCCTGGCAACTGAAAAGTATCAGTAGCGCTTCCCGCACACCCGGACAGGCCATTCGGACCGAAAATAACCTGCGTTTTCTCAAATTGATTTTTCCCATGGACCGCCGCAGCGAATGGGACGGTAATATCTGGATCGATAAAAACCGGGAGATCGAAATTGCCGGCGAACGTATGCGCCCCTTCAGCAACTGGAACTACGAAGTGGATTCCATCGACGTGCCCGCCGCAGTCGGGTCATTTTTTTTTGATTCCACCCTGCTCGTGACGGAAGCCGACGACAACAATATTATTGAGCGGCGTTATTCCCGGGTGCGTTATGCAAAACATGTCGGCCTTGTGTGGCGGGAACAATGGATTCTCGATTCCCAGTACTGCAATCAATCGCCGCCGCCGGCAGATTGTGAAACCAAACCCTGGGAGGACAAAGCGGAAAAAGGGTATATTTTGAGGCAAACTATCCTGGAATTCAGCCTGTAGCGCGAACTTCAGTTCGCGTTACGTAATCATGCGAACTAAAGTTCGCGTTACGCAATCATGCGAACTAAAGTTCGCGTTACGTAATCATGCGAACTAAAGTTCGCGTTACGTAATCATGCGAACTAAAGTTCGCGTTACGCAATCATGCGAACTAAAGTTCGCGTTACGCAATCATGCGAACTAAAGTTCGCGTTACGTAATCCGCGAACTAAAGTTCGCGCTACTTTTATACGAACTGACGTTCGCACTACTATGGCAGAAAATCAATACATCGGCATCGGCTACACCAAAAAAACGCACGGGTTAAAAGGTGAACTCAAACTCATCGTGGAAGATCGTTACCTGGAAGATTTCCTCAAAAACGAGCGCATCTTTGTCGATGTGAAGGGCACAAAAGTCCCTTTTTTTATCACCAACGTACGCGGCAAAGGGGAAATGATCCTGAAACTTGAAGACGTGGATTCATTGGACGTGGCCTATGGTTTGCAATCCCGCGAAATATTCCTGCGGGAAAAAGACCTGGTGCCCGATCACGAGCGCGAACTGGAAATAGAAGAAGAAACGCTTGAATATGAACACCTTACAGGTTTTTTACTGAGGGATAAAAACCTCGGCGAAATCGTAACGATCGAAGAAGTGCTGGAAATGCCGCAACAGGAAATGGCCCTGTTGAAATACAAAGGGCGCGAAGTGCTGGTGCCGCTCAACGAACGGTTCGTCGTGACGGTCGACGACAAAACGAAAACCGTACATACCGACCTGCCGGAAGGCCTGCTCGACATGTAAAATCAGCCATACCACATTTCACGCAAAGGCGAAAAGATGCAAAGAGTTGAATGTCAAACTTTTGCGCCTTTGCGTGGAAAAAACCGATCGTGCAAGAATCAACTCACCAATACGGGTTTCGCGGCAGTTTCACCACCCGGTAACCGGCGTCTTTCAACCCGCGCAAACAATCTTCCGAAGGCATTTCCTTAAAAATAATGGCCGCCATCGACTGCGGAGCAATAATTTTCAAAAAACTGAGCAGATTGAGCAGGAAAGACACCAAACGCACCTGAAGTTTGGCGAAGGAAAAACGATTGACCGGAAGTCCGTCCACCCCCTCGCAGTAGTGTATGTTCAGGCCCTTGAACGCTACGCAGGGGTAATTCAGCCCCAACGCAACTTTTTCAATTTCCCGCTCTGATATTTTATACACGTAATTGCCCACGTCTTCGTAGGTATGTCGTCGCATCTCTTTGCCCAGCAGGAGTTTAAATACACCCAATGCGTTGATAATCTGCAAGATACCGCGAAAAAGCGCCTGCAAAAAATGGGTATAAACGTAGGGGTCGACCGGCTCGTACAACACGGTCCCCCGGCGCCCGACGCGCAGCATTTCATACAGGGCTTTCATCGGGCGGGGAAAATGGTGGTACGACTCCTTGCAAAGAACAAAATCAAACGAGTTGTCGGCAAAAGAAAGCGCTTCGGCGTTTTCCTTGCTGTATTTTGAAATAAATCCGGCTTCCGCCCCTTCCCGCAGCAGCGCATCCGCAATGTCGCTTGCCGTTGCGTCGGCGCCTTTAGAGGCTAAGTAATGCGCGTCGCTGCCGTAGCGGCCATCACCCACCGTCAGCCAGGAAGCGCCCGGATAAGCCAGTAGCAGGGGGTCCGACACCGCGTTCCGCTGCATCGCCTGCTCATACCCGATGGTGCCTTCCTGAAACCAGTTCCGGGCGATTTGTTCGCGGTCGCCGCCTTTGCTGTATTTATAAAAGTGTTGTTCGTGGAGCGAATAACTTTTTTCAAATTGATCTGCCATCCCTGTTGATTTCGCTGCGAAGGTATTTCAATGGAAATGATCGGCCAAATACGCCGTTCCGGGCGGGCGCAGGTTTTTCATTTATGATTTATTTAACAAATGTTTTTGATCTGCCGGAAACTATTTTGAATCATACGTTCGTTGGAATACCGATTCCTTTCAATGAACCAACCAAAACGTCTTGTTATGCACTACAATGCTGAACGAAATGAGCGCCGTGGCCGCCATCACGCACTGGTGCTTGCCATCGCCCTCCACCTTGCTTTTGCCGCCGTATTGTATTTTTATACGGCAGATCAACCGGACGCCGACATCGGCAAACCTACATTTGTCAAAATTGATAAACCACGCCCGGCGGGTAATTCCAGGCCGGCAGGAACCCCCTGAAAAGCATCCCTGTAGACTCCCCTGAAGTGAAAACAACGCAAACGCCGCACCCTCTCCCACAGTGTGCGGCGTTTTTTATTCCTCCGAGGCAATGGCGAATGATCTTGCTATACTGAAATCCAAACTCTCGCGTATTTAGGCTCCACGGTACTCACCTCTTTACAATAGCGGTGTCGCGTTCATAAACGAGGCAGGTAAAAATGCCGAGCGGGTTGCCGGAGCCGGTCACGTTGCTTTTGATGGGCGACGGTTGTGCAAACGGGTTAATGTTGCCAAAAACAGCCAGTTGCACGCTTTCATAGTAGTCGTAGTAGTCTTTCGTGATATGGCAAACGGTATTGTACACCGTATCGCCTTCCCTCAGTTCGTAACCCGTGCCGAAGGCCAGTTTGGTGGTCGTCAGTATCCGGTCGTCGGCCAGAAAATCCTGCTCGGGGATGCTGTCGAGCGAATTATAGTGAAGCAGGCGGCGGTAATAGTTTTTCGCCGCAGGATCGTCGGTGACATAGGTGAGGGCGCGGGCAATTGAATCGATGTCGGGGCTGAATTCCACCACCACGCTGTCGATGGGCACAAGCGGCAACATGATCGTGTTGCCCGTGATATTGCCTTCATTATCAGGCAAATTAATATTCAACTGATAATCAATACCCGGTGTGGCGGGCACGATGTTCAAACCCGTGTAATTGAATAATTTCAGCGGACTGGGATCGAAGGAAAACGTATTGAACAGGGTGTCCGTCTGGCCGTTATAACTGATCGTCACCACAGCATCCTGGAGCAGGGTATTTTGAAAAAAGGAAGAATCCAGCCCGAAAGGGTCAAAAAAACTGTAACTCCGGGTCAGCAGCAGGCGGAAAGGTTTACCGGGTTCGAGGTAACATTCCACCACCGGTTGCCGCTCGTATTCCGGCAGTTCGATGTCCACTTCTTTGGACAGGTTGCAGGCGACAAATGCCAGGATGGCAACAGGTGCGATATATTTTAAAATATTGATTTTCATTGCTTTAAAATATTGTTGTTGATAAGGGTTGATGTTTTTCAGAACTTGAAATTCCAGGTAATACTGGGCAGTATCGGAAAAAGAGACACTTGTTCGGCGTAGATCCGGGTGGGCCGGTCTCCCAGCGGCGTCTCCACGGTTTCGGCGTTGATATAAATAAAGTACGGATTGCGGCGATCGGTTGCGTTATAAACGGACAAGGTCAGGTCGTTTTCGGTGTACTTGCCTTTCCACTTCCACACGACACCCAGGTCGGCGCGCATATACGCCGGGTAGCGGTAGGTATTGCGGTCGCCGTAGATCGGCACCAGCGCCTGTGTCTGCCCGCCGGGAATATCCTGAAAACTGAACCGCCCGGAAGGCAGCCAGGCCACATAACCCGAGGTATAGACCCATGTAGCCGTGATCTGCCAGCGTTTGCTGAGGTTCCAGAGCGCGACGATGCTCAGGTTGTGGCGGGTGTCGAAGCGGGGCAAAAATTCTTCCCCGCGGTTGATATCGGGAAAATCGCTGCGTTTCGTCCAGGCGAGTGTATACCCGATCCAGCCCGTTAGTTTGCCTTCTTTTTTTTCGATTTCGAGTTCCAGCGGGCTGAATGCATACCCGCGCCCGATGGTCAGTTCATCTTCGAGGTTGCTGTTGCCGAATACTTCGGCGCCGTCTTTAAAGTCTAATTGATTTTGGAGCCATTTGTACCACGCTTCCCACGTAATCAGCAGGTTATCGCCGAGCAGGTAGGAGGTCCCGATCGCCACCTGGTCGCTGATTTCGGGTTTGATACCTTCCGTGCTGGGATACCAGATATCGGTCGGGAGCGAGAGGCCGCTGCTGGCCAGCAGGTGCACGTATTGGTTCATACGTGTGTAGGAGCCTTTGACGGACCATTTGTTGTTGATGGCAAAATTGGCGGCCGCGCGTGGCTCGAAGCGGGCATAAAAAGACGGATTGTTTTGCCAGGCCGATATCCTGGCGCCGTAACTGAGTTTGAAACGGTCGGTCACCGCCCATTCGTCGTTGGCGTACAGGCCGTATTCCATGCCGTCGAAGGTTTGGCCGGCTTCAAATTTCACCTCTCCGTCGTCGCTGCCGGCTTTCAGGCGGCCGACGACGAAGTCGTGGTACGTCGCATTCGCTCCAAAACGAACGGTGTGGTTGTTGGACGGCTGGTAGTAAAAGTCCACTTTTGTATTGACGTCGTTGACATTGGAACCCAGACTGAAAGAAAAACCTTGCAAAATGTTGCGAATGCGGTAGCGGTAGTCGGAGTAGGTAAAGGTCGTGTTTGCAAATAATTTGGGGCCAAAAACGTGGTTCCAGCGGGCCGTACCGGTTGTATTGCCCCAATCGAACAGAAAATTGAAGGTTTCGTCCTTGAATTTAAATACGTCGCGGCCGAAATAACCGCTCAGGTACAGCCGGTCTTTTTCGGAAAGGGTAAAATTGACCTTGGTATTGAGGTCGTAGAAATAATAATCCGGAATGGGATTGTAGTCGGGGGTGTTTTCGTTGGATTTATTAATGCCCCGTGTGATGAGGTCGGCGTAGGTGCGGCGGCCACTCACAATAAAGGAAGACTTGTCCTTTTGAATCGGCCCTTCCAGCGTTAACCGGCTGGCAATCAGGCCCAAACCGCCGGAGCCACTAAATTCCTGGTTGTTGCCTTCTTTCATCCGGACGTCGATCACGGAGGACAAACGGCCACCGTATTGTGCCGGAAAGCCGCCTTTGTAAACCTTGACGTCTTTCACCGCATCCGAGTTGAAGGTGCTGAAAAACCCGAACAGGTGGTTGGCGTTGTACACGACGGCCTCGTCCAGCACAATCAGGTTCTGATCGGCTCCCCCACCCCGTACAAAGATACCCGTGGTGCCTTCCGAACCGGCCGTAATGCCGGGTTTGAGCTGCAATATTTTGATGATATCCACCTCGCCGAGCAGGGCCGGAAGCAATTTGGCCTCCTTGGTGCTGATGGTGGTGACCGACATCTCGGTGCTTTTCATTTTTTCTTCCAGCGAATTGGCTTTGATCACCACCTCCTCGATCACGTTATCCTCCGAACGAAGCGAGACGTTTAATTTGATCGGCCCGACCGGTTTTATTTTCCGGTAAGATGTCTGATAGCCGATATAACTGAATCGCAGGGAAACCGAATCGTTACCTTCCGGCAGGGTAAAAGAAAAAAAGCCGTATTCATTGCTGATATTGCCTTTGCCGAGTCCGACGGCTTCCACGGTGGCCCCGATCAGGGTTTCTCCGTTCTGAGCGTCGCGGATGGTGCCGCTTACCGTAGCCGTATTTTGGGCGGACAGCAGCAGGGCGCAGCATAAAAAAAAGAAGGAAAGAAAGTATTTCATGTGTTGTTTTTGTTCGGATGCTTTATGGCCTCAAAACAGGCTTAAAAAAATTTTGTTCCGCAAACCTCTCTTAATTAACATGTATAAGAAACAAGATTCGACAAACGGGTTGCCTCGCTCGATTTTTTAAATAAAAACTTAACTGTTCAATGTATCCGATTCTTGGCTTTTGTTTGGTAAAAGCATAAACGAAGTCAGGAAAACCAAATTTTTGAGAAGTGGGGTTTTTCAACGATTGGTTGGAATTCGTCAACGTATGGGTGAGGCGAACCGGTGCCAATTGCTGTGGGAGGAGTAGCGATGAGGTGACATCTTCGACGCAGGAGAAGGTGTCATCTCGTCGCAGGAGAAGGTGTCATCTCGTCGCAGGAGAAGGTGTCATCTCGTCGCTACTGCGTCGTTCCGAGATGTCACCCGCTCGTTCCTCCCGGATGACACCTCTTCACTTTCCAAAGCCGAAGCCCTCCGCCAGGCCATGCCTTGGTGCGAGGTGGTGTGGGAGGAGTAACGAACCGAGGCGCGCACACAAAAAGTTGCTGATAATCAGTAACTCACCGCCCGATACGGCAAAGTATCGGCCATCCGGTAATATCTTGCCGGCAAGTCGCGGAAAGCGCGGGGCGGGATCATCAAAAAAGTGACCATCGAGTCGCGTGGCAAGGCAGCCGCGACACTATCCGGATTTTCAGCGATGGCAATGACCCGCAGCGAATCGGGTGATTCGAGCGCGGATAACTGTAAGGTTTCAAATGGCAAACCCCAGTACATGAGCAGTTTTTTCCGGTCGGCTTGGCTTTCGCCGATAACGAGTTTGCGATTTTCAGAGACTGCTGTTTGGACCATCAAGTTGCGCACATAAGCCAGCCGGGCGGTGTAGGCATGGTGGGTGTTCCAGATACCGGCAAGCCTGAATACCAGAAGGATCAGCAGCGTCGCCGCCACAGTAGCACGAACTTCAGTTCGTGGAGTAAAAACACGAATTGAAGTCCGGGGAGTAAAAACACGAATTGAAGTCCGTGGAGTAAAAACACGAACTGAAGTCCGGGGAGTAAAAACTGAAGTCCGGGGAGTAAAAACACGAACTGAAGTTCGTGCTACGTCCAGGACCAACGGCACGATCAAAAACACCGCCAGCGCCTGGTAGTGGCTTTCCTGAATATACCAGCGGTCGTCGTTTAAAAAACGCTGCATAATAAGCAGGATGTAAAATACAGGAGCGCAGAAAACAAGTGCCGCTGGCCAATACTCCTTTTTCCACAGATAAAAACCAGTCACCAGTCCCCATAAAGGCAAGAAAAACAGGAAGTTATCATCCAGGTGGTTTAAAAAATCGCGCAAACTCTGCGATTGCAGCAATCGCCCGACGGAAAAATGAAACTCGCGTACGTACTGACCGGTCATGCCCCGGTCGTAAAAGTTCGGCTGGCGGAAAATGTATTTGGAGCAAAAGATGAGGGCGAACAAAACGGCGGCAAATACGAGGGATTTTTTGGTCATTTTACCCGCCGTAGCCGAAGGTGAAGGAGGGTCCACGAACCAAAACCAGCACCACATAAACCCCAGCGGAAAAAAAACGAGCGGGTGGTAATAAATAACCGTGGCTGCCAGCGCCACACTGATCACCCAATCCCGAAGTTTAAAATTGGCCCAGTCCCCCTTGCGCAGCCACCAACTCCACATCACAAACAGGAGTGAAACCGCCTGCAGCAATTCGTTTTGCATCCAGTAAAAGCAATCGCCGACCAATAATACATTGAACAAAAGAATGGCCAGCGCGGCTTTTTTATCCTTAAACCCGTGCAGGCAAATACTGAATAACGCCCAGTGGAACAATACGATAGATAAGGAATACAGGATGAGTACCCACTGGAGTGAAGCCCCGGCCCATACCGCTGCCAGGGGCAACAACTGCACCGCTGCCGCGCCGTAACGTTCCACCATAATGGCCGGTTCGCCCGTGGCAATAAACAGGTAACTTTGAAACGCCGCATCGAGTATAAGGGTACGTTCCTGCCAGAACCAGATCGCCATCACGGACAGCGCGGCAAAAGTCGCGTGCCCGATAATTTGAGTATATAATGTGTGCCGGGTTATTTTTGCGTTCACCTTTGCGAATTTTACGGCCAAAAGTAACGCCATTCACTCTCACCTCTCTCACCCTCTCACTCCTTGGACTACTGGAAATACCATCTCCGCGCCAACCCCGAAACCGCAGATATACTCGTCGCCTATCTCGCCGACAGCCCTTTCGACACGTTTGAAGCAACGGATGAGGGAATAAATGCCTATGCACCCGCCACCTCCGCGCAGGAGGAAATTGGCGCACAACTCGACCTGCTTCGGCAACAATTCAATTTTTCCTGGGAAAAAACGCTGCTTCCCGCCCAAAACTGGAATGAAATCTGGGAAAGCAACTTCCCGCCGGTGATCGTCGGCGACTTTTGCGCCGTACGCGCCGATTTTCACGACCCGTTGCCGGGGGTGAAACACGAACTGCTCATCAACCCGAAAATGGCTTTTGGAACCGGGCACCACGAAACCACCTGGCAGTGCATCGCCGCCATGGAACATTTGCCGCTGGCCGGCGCAAAGGTGCTGGACTACGGGTGTGGCACGGGAGTGTTGGCCATTTTAGCCTCCAAACTCGGCGCTGCGGAAGTGGAAGCCGTCGATATCGAGGAAGAATCGTACCGAAATACCTCGGAAAACAGCGCCGCCAACGGCGTTTCCAACGTAACCGCCCGATGCGGCACGCTCAACGCCGTACAGGGGTACGGTTTCGACGGCATCTTAGCCAATATTAACCGCAACGTGATCCTCGATTCGATACCCACACTCGAAGGCCTGCTCAAACCCGGCGCCTGGCTGCTCGTTTCGGGTATTCTGCTGAATGACGAACAGGTGGTGACGGATGCGGCCGTAAAGGCGGGTTTTGAAAAAACGAGCAGAACCGAGCGCGGCAACTGGCTTTGTATCCGGTATCAAAAAGGCTGAACCTTCCTGTTGGCCCGCTTGTACCATTTCCCGACTTTTGGCGTTAAAAAGGAAGCGACGCGCGTAACCCGGCAGGTTTAGTGCGTTTGTAAACCGTCGCCGGCCGGCCTGCGACGCCCGATTGATACAACTGCCGCCATTTTATTCCGATAACGCTTTGAATAAGAATCATTTAACGGTTTCAACGATGAATCGTAATTATTACTCCGCTTTCTTCCGCACCCTGCTTTTCCTGTTGGTATTCTTCGGACTCCAACTGCCCGCCGCCTTGTTTGCACAAGCGCCCGGACTGGCCAAATTTCCCGACAACCCCAATGAATTTGTGGACAAACTCGGTGAATTTATGACCGCTTCCAAACGCCCCGACATGGAGGAGGCCTTTTCCGTTTTTAAGAAAAAATACAAATCAGGGCAGTTCAGCGAGTCGGACGTCAAACGGGTAGTACTTGTGTCCAATCTGCTGGCCGACCAAAAACTCTCGCCCTACCCCTACTTCAAGGACTATATCAACGCCGTGTCCGCCGCCAAAAGTGACCCGGACACCTCACTGTTTAGCCGCTGGCACGGACTGGCCGAACAATCGATCGGAAGTATTGAAAAAGGCCGTACCAAACCCATCCGCCAGTTTCTCGAATTTTCCGTGGATTTTCTGGAGCATCGGTCCCTGAAAACCGGTGAAGGCGGCTCCGTGACCTGGAAAATCAAAGGTGGCAAATTTCATTTTGAATACGCCGGCACCCAGCCGCAACTGCGTTGTGAGGATATCAGCCTGATCGGCGTGCGCAAACAGGATTCCATCGCCGTCACCAAAACCTCGGGGGTTTATTTGCCGTACGACAACCTCTGGCGGGGGCAGGGAGGAAAGGTTACCTGGGGCGAAACGGGCCTCGATTCAACCGTTTACGCCGAATTGACCAACTACAAGGTGGAGGCCGTCAAACCGCTTTTTCAGTGTGATACGGCCTATCTCATCTATCCGCTTTATTTCCCCGGGAAAAAAATAGTCGGGAAATTAGAGCACAATATCGTGGTGGACAACAAAGGTTCGTCGCAATACCCGCGTTTTGAATCTTTTGATAAAAAACTGAAAATCACCAAGATCGGTGAAGGTATCGAATACCTCGGCGGGTTCCGCCTGTCCGGAAGTTCGTTATACGGTTACGGTTCGGGCAACGAACCCGCCCAGGTAACCGTGTATAACAAAAAACGCCAGCGTTCCTTCTACGGCACCGGGCCCTTGTTTATCATCAAACGCGAGCAGAATATCGTGGCGGAAGGGGTAAATGCCAAGTTATTTATGGATCAGGACAGCTTGTTCCACCCCGCCGCCGATTTCCGCCTCGACATCCCCAACCAGATCATCAGCCTCACGCGGGGCGACAAGGGTTCGGAACGGAACCCCTTCTTTTCGTCGTTTTACAACATGAACCTCAATACCGACCGGATCGCCTGGCACCTAAACCAGGACTCTCTGGAGATCGGCGCCCGCGCTGGAACGGCCAAGGGGGTGGAGCAAAAAGTAGCGTTTGAAAGCAGCAACCACTTCGACATGGCGGTGTACAACCGCATGCAACACATCGCCAGCCAAAACCCGATTTCCACCCTGTACGTCACCTGGCTGGAAAGCGACCAGGACAAGGAGGACAACGGCCGGATTGTGACCGACAACACGTTTGCACAACGCATGAACCCCAAATTCGACTATTCCAGTATTCAAACGCTGCTGGCCGAAATGGTGCGCGACGGGTTTATCAACTATTATTTCGATCGCCACGAGATCGAGTTGCGCGATAAACTGATCCACTATGCCCTCGCCAGCCAGGGGAAACGCGACTTTGACGCCATCAATATCGAATCCACCAGTTCGACGGCCAACGCCCAACTCAATCTCAAGACCAAGGAAACGGAGGTCCACGACGTAAAAAAGATTGAACTCAGCAGCCGGCAAAAAGTGGCGATCGTGCCGTCCAGCAATGAATTCACCCTGCTCAAAAACCGCGATATGCGGCTGGGTGGCCGCCTGTTTGCCGGCCTGGTGTTGTTTGAAGGCAAGGACATGTTGTTCAACTACGAAAAATTCCAGATCGGCTTCGATTCCGTGCGGCACATGGATTTTTATTTGCCGACCGGCGAATTGGACAAAAACGGGCAACCCATCGCCAATGCCATGAACTCAACGGTGGAACTTGTGTCCGGCGTGCTGCTGGTGGATGCCCCCAACAACAAATCGGGCAAGGAAGACCTGGCCATGTTCCCCTCGCTTCAGGCCAAAAAACCTTCGTTTGTTTTTTACGACCGGCCCGAAACCCAACGCGGCGTGTACAAGCGCGACTCCTTTTATTTTAAACTGGACCCCTTCTCTTTCAACGGTTTGGACAGTTACACCAAAGAGCAACTCAAGTTCCGGGGAGAGATGTTCCCCGCCACCATTTTTCCTCCGTTTAAAGAAACCATCGTCGTTCGGGAAGAAGACAAATCTTTTGGTTTTGTGCACAGAACACCTCCCGCAGGCTACCCGACTTATTCCAAAAAAGGCAATTATACGGGTGAACTCGACCTCAGCAACAAGGGTTTTCTTGGAAAAGGAAAACTCGAATACCTCACGGCCGATATCGAATCGGAGGATTTGATTTTCCGGCCCAAACAGACGACCGGAACGGCAAAAAAATTCTTCATGGAAGAAGACCGGACCGGCGCCGTAAAAGTGCCGCAGGCAAAAGGTGAAAACGTGTCGGTGAACTGGCTCCCGTTCAAAGATTCCATGTATGTGGAAAGTAAGGCCAAAGACTTCGAATTGTTCAAAGCCTCCGGCTACTCGCACAAAGGCACCCTGATCCTTACACCTTCGGGTTTGAAAGGCCGGGGTGTATTCGAATGGGGCGAAGGCAAACTGACTTCCAAACTCATTTCCTACGGCCCTTTCCAGGCCAGTGCCGATACCGCCGACCTCGAAATCAAATCATTAGACGGCAAAGGTATCGCCTTCGACTCGCGCAACATCGACGGCGAACTCGACTTCGACGCCCAAAAAGCGCAGTTTAAAGCCAACTCGGAAAGCGCAAACACCACCCTGCCACTCGACCAATACCGCACTTCCATGAACGAATTCAACTGGAATATGCGGAAAAAAACCATCGAATTCCAGTCCGACCCGAACAAACCGGGCAACTTCGTATCCATCGACCCCGACCAGGATACCTTGTCGTTCAACGGTAAAACCGCTTTTTACGACATGAATACCAACTACCTGAATATCGGGGGGGTAAAAGTGATCAAGTCTGCCGACGCCTATGTTTATCCCGACACGGCCGACATCATCATCGAGCCGGGTGGTAAGATGAAACAATTGGCCAATGCCCGCATCGTGGCCGACACCGTCAATAAGTACCACACCATCAACCGGGCCACGGTCGACATCCTCGGCAAAAAGCTGTATAAAGCCACCGGTTTTTACGAATACAACATCTTCGGCTACAACCAGGAAGTGTTTTTTAACAACATCGTGGGTGAACGGCGCGGCGGCGGCACCATGTCCACCAAAAACGTACTGACCTCCGCAAGTGGCGACATCACGCCGGAAGACAGTTTTCACATGGATGTGCGCACCCTCTTTAAAGGAAAAATTATCCTGAAAGCCAACCAGCGCAACCTGCGTTTTGAAGGTTACGCCAAAATAGAAGCCGATAAACTGCCGAACAGACACTGGTTCAGCATTTATTCCGAGGTGGACCGCACCGACCCGATCATCCGGATCGCCAACGCCAAAAACGAAGAAGGCGACCCGCTTGTCACGGGGTTTTACCTGTCCCGCGAAGTTGGCGAGATGTATCCGCGGATCCTGTTGCCCGCTTATGCACGTGTCGACCGCGCGATCCTGAACTGCACCGGCGTGTTTAAATACGACGCAAAAAGCGACCGGTTTACCTACGGCGACTCCGCCAAAGTGGCGGGCGTCACCCTGCGGGGGCCCAAGATGACGTTCGACAACCGCGTCGGCACCATTCAGGGGGAAGGATCGTTCAATATCGGGTCGGGCCTGAAATACATGAAGGTAACGGCGGCAGGCCGGATCAAATCGGACTACAACAAACCCGACTCGGTGTTCCATACCGTCACGGCCGAACTGATGACCGGAATCGAATTCACCATCCCCAAGGTATTGCTCGAAATGATGGTCAATGACATCAAAGCATCCAGTTTCGATGCCCAGCCGGCCATGTACAACACCAACCCGGGTTTTTTACCAACCCGCGGTGAGCGAGTTCGTCAGTGATGAAAAGACCGGCAGGAGGCGATGATCAACCTGCAAAACAACCTGTTTCCCTGCCGAAAAGGACAACAAATACACCATTTTGCTCGGCAGGCATCCCGTCATCTGGAACGACGAATATCAGTCCTTCCTCAGCCTGGAGGACAAAACCCGGTAATCGCCCTCAACGGCGAACTGTTCGGCAAAATGCTGACCGTTTATGTAGAATACAAAATGCCGGGCAATGAAGACGACCGTTTTTATATCTATATCAAACCCTCGGCAGACCTGTGGTACTTCTTCGGCTACCAGTCCGGCGCCATGAACGTGGTATCGGGCAGCACCCGGTTCAACGACGCGCTGGTTGGACTGAAATCAAAAGAAACCCAGATCAAAATGCCCGACGGTGAGACGTACGAGATCGTTCCGGCCAATCCTTCGCTGGCCGATGCGTTTGTCAACCGCGTGAAGGCGGGGCGGAAGAAGGAGTAGGCATTTAAATAACAGGCGGCTTTGTGTGCATTTTACAAAAACTACTATTCTTTTGCCGGAGAACTGTAAAATGCAGTCGCAAAACTGTAAACAACATGCAACGACGCGAAGCGCTCAAAAAAGCGACCCTGTTTATAGCCGGTATCGCCATTTCTCCTGAATTAATCGCCAAAGCGCTGGCCGACCCCTCCCCCACCCTCGCGCGGCAACCCGCCGACCGGCTCGCCCTGCTGGCAGAAATGGCCGACACCATTTTGCCCGATACGGATACGCCGGGAGCAAAAGCCGCCAAAGTCCATGAGTTTATTGCGGTGGTGGTGGAGGATTGCCTCTCGCCGGAACGCCGCGACGCCTTTTGGAATGGTCTGCAATTTACTGAACAACAATGTATTGCAACACAGGGCAAGTCATTCGTCGACTGCTCCCGGGAACAACGGAACGCTTTTTTCCGGCAATTGCAGGCAGAAGCCAAATCGGCCCCAAATGACGCGGGCGAACCGTTTTGGTACCAACTCAAAGGCATCACGCTGCACGGCTATTTTACTTCCGAGATCGGGGCGACACAAGCCCTGAATTACGACCCCATTCCCGGCGGCTGGATACCGGATATGATCATTGATGACAACACAAAGGCGTGGACGCCGGTGTTTTAGATGCCAGATTTTTAGATGCCAGATGGCAGATTTTTAGATGCTTTTTTATGAAAAAAAGAAAATACGACGCCATTGTGGTGGGTTCCGGCATCAGCGGTGGCTGGGCTGCTAAAGAATTGTGCGAGAAGGGATTGCGCACCCTCGTACTCGAACGCGGCCGCCCCCTGGAGCATATCAGTGGATATACAACAGCGTTGACGAATCCCTGGGAATTTCCGCACCACAACCAACCTGCTTATGAGGAGGTAAAAAAAGATTACCCGATCCAGTCGATTTGTTATGCCTTTAATGAAGGCACCAAACACCTATGGGCAAAAGACAGCGATCACCCTTACACGCAAGTCAAACCCTTCGAATGGATAAAAGGTTATCACGTGGGCGGGAAATCGCTGATGTGGGCCCGGCAAACCTACCGGTGGTCGGACTTCGATTTTGAAAGCAACCTGAATGACGGTCATGGGGTGGACTGGCCGATCCGCTACGAAGATATCGCGCCGTGGTACAGCTACGTGGAAAAGTTTGCCGGGATCAACGGCAACCGAGACGGGCTGCGACAGATTCCCGACGGCGAATTTCTGCCGCCCATAGAAATGACTGTTGTGGAAAAACACCTGCGCGACGCCATTCAGAAAAATTTCCCCGGCCGCACTCTCGTAAACGGCCGCAGCGCCAACCTGACTCAGGGTATTCACGGGCGTACACCTTGCCAGTTCCGGCATTTGTGCCACCGCGGCTGCCCGTTCGGCGCGTATTTCAGCAGCAACGGCGTCACCTTGCCGGCAGCGGCCAAAACGGGCAAAATGACCTTGCGCCCTTACAGTATCGTGGAATCGGTCTTGTTCGATGAAAAGAAAAACCGCGCCACGGGAGTACGTGTGATCGACGCAAATACCAAAGAAGTCATTGAGTATCAGGCAAAAATCATTTTCCTGAACGCGGGCACCCTGCCCACCACCCAAATCCTGCTAAACAGCCCGAGCGGGCGTTTCCCCGATGGCCTCGGCAACGATTCGGGCGCCCTGGGGCATTACCTGATGGATCACAACTACCGCGCTCACGTGTCGGGGGATTATGAAGGTTTTCAGGATCATTATCACAAAGGCCGGCGCCCGGTCGGTTTTTACGTGCCGCGGTTTCGCAATTTCGGAAATGATCAACAAAACGCCTTCGTTCGGGGTTATGCATTCGGCGGCAGTGTGGAACGCGGCGCGGCCTATCACGGCGGCACGTGGGAAGACGGTTTTGGAGCGGATTTTAAAAAAGCAATGACCAGACCCGGGCGCTGGAGCGGCGGCCTGTTCGGCATGGGGGAATGCCTGCCGCATTTTGACAACAAAGTAACACTCAACCTGGAAAAACGCGATCAGTGGGGCCTTCCAACCCTGAATATCGACTGCCGGTGGCGGGAAAACGAAGAGGCGATGGTGAAAGACATGCTGGCGACGGGCTCCGAAATGCTGGAAGCCGCAGGTTTTAAAAACATATCGGTTTACGATACCCACGAACCGCCGGGAAGGGGAATTCACGAAATGGGCACTGCCCGTATGGGGCGCGACCCAAAAACTTCGATGTTGAATGCCCGCAATCAACTCCATGCGGTACCGAATGTATTCGTCACGGATGGCTCCTGCATGACTTCAGGCGCCGCGCAAAACCCTTCGATCACGTATATGGCGCTGACGGCCAGGGCGGTGGATTTTGCATTCAATGAGTTGAAAAAGAAGAAGTTATAAACCAGAGGACAACGTTTTCATTTCATTTGAATTCTGTTATCATTAGATTTTGTCTAACCTGCCGATATTTGCGTCATTATTACACTAACTCTTTTACTCACTGACTCGATGAAAAAAACGATTGCATTCCTCCCGCTGCTGATACTTCTTGTCGCTTTTAAGCCGGCCGATACACAACCCGCGCCCCCGGAAATCCCTGCCGATGTTCAGTCCCTTCTGGATAAATACGGCTGTGCCGCCTGCCACGCGATGAGTCGTAAACTTGTCGGCCCGATGTGGACGGATGTAGCCGCTAAAAAATACTCCGCAAAACGTATTGCACAACTGGTAGCCAAACCCGAACCCGCCAACTGGCCGGGCTACGTACCGATGGTGGCACAGAAAGTGCCGAAAGAAGATATGAACAAAATCGCCAAGTGGCTGGTGAACCTGAAATAAAACCGGCCCGCGGAATACACCGCAGGCCGGGCCCTGTTTGTATCGTTTTGTAAGATACGTGTTTTATAGGGCGAACAGACTTTCAGTCACAAAAAATTCAGGCGGTGGCGGACCGCCGAGCTGAACAACAAATAGATTTTTCGTTTGTCCGACAATCGAAAACGCTCCTGCGCCACCCGTTGCGCAGGGGCGTTTTTAATTTTTGCAAACAAATGGGTATAGTACTTGTAGGCAAGGTATACGCCGAATCTTGTTCCCTCCGGCAGCCTGCGGATACCCTCCAAAGCTGCATCAAAATCCGACTTGATGTCTTTTTCGATGTCGCGTTTGACTTCATTGGTGAATTGCCGGAAATCCACGCCGGGAAAATAAACCCGCCCGCGCTCGTCGTAGTCGCTTTTGATATCGCGCAAAAAATTGATCTTCTGAAATGCGGCGCCCAATCGTTGCGCCGGGGATTTTAAACGCTGGTACTGCTCATCGTTCCCTTCACAAAACACCCGCAGGCACATCAACCCCACCACCTCTGCCGAGCCGTAAATATATTCCTCATACCCGCCTGGATCGTAGCTTGCATTGCTCAGGTCCAGCTCCATGCTGTGCAAAAAAGCGTCGATCAGGTCGTTGCCAATCCCGTATTGATGCACCACCTGCTGAAAAGAATGCAATACCGGATTCAGGCTGATCCGCTCCTCAATTGCCTTGCGGGTGTCTTCCCGGAACCGTTCGAACAGTTCCCTTTTGGGATAGTCATGAAAAGTATCCACGATCTCGTCAGCAAACCGGACAAAGCCGTAAATCCCGCAGATCGGCGCGCGAAATCGCTTGTGAAACAGCCGGATACCCATCGAAAATGACGTGGAATACCTCCGCGTGATCAGGCTGCTGCACTCGAAACAGGTGTTGTGGTATAACTGAAGATGATTCATAGGTGTGGGTTTGAAGGTTTAAGGGTTTCAGAGGTTTCGGGGTTTCAGGGTTCAGGGGTTTCGGGGTTTCAGGGGTTTCAGGGTTTCAGGGTTTCGGGGTTTCAGAGGTTTCAGGGTTTCAGAGGTTTCAGGGTTTAAGAGGTCTAAGGTTTTCAGGGGTTTAAAGGTTTCAGGGTTGTGGTCATCAGGAGCCTCCTGAAACCCTGAGGCCTGGTTCCGCGTTCAAACCCCTGAAACCCTTAAACCTTTAAACCTCTGAAACCCTTAAACCTTTTCAAAATCTCCCTGGCGACTACCTGCCCGCTGATCAGGGAAGGTGGCACACCCGGTCCCGGCACCGTCAATTGCCCGGTATAATACAGGTTATCCACGCGGCGGCTTTTCATCCGGGGTTTCAGGAAGGCTGTTTGCAACAGGGTGTTGGCCAATCCATAGGCATTTCCTTTAAATGCGTGGTAATCCGACACAAAATCCGCGTGGGCAAAGGATCGGCGGTACACCACGTGTTCCCGGATGGATTGTCCGGTCAGGTGTTCGAGTCGTTTCATGGCCATATCATAATAACGTTCGCGTATCTCGGGGGTATCTTCCAATCCCGGCGCCACAGGAATAAGCAGAAACAGATTTTCACAACCCGCAGGCGCTACACCGGGATCTGTTTTAGAAGGTGCACTCACGTAAAACAGCGGCTTTTCGGGCCATTGCGGGTTGTCATAAATTTCCGTTGCGTGACGGCCAAAATCCTCGTCAAAAAACAGGTTGTGGTGTTCCAGGCGGTCGAGGCGTTTGTTGACGCCCAAATAATAAATCAGGCAGGAAGGCGCCATCGTCCGCGACTCCCAATATTTGTCAGAATAATTCCGGACCTGCGGGTCGAGCAGCTGGGTATCGATATGGTGATAATCGGCACTGCCCACCACTACGTCCGCCGGAAATTCGCGACCCTGATGGGTGACGACTCCGGTTGCGTGGTCCTTGGGGACGTATATTTGGCGCACCTCCGTTTCCAGTTCGAATTTTACACCCAGTTCTTTCGCCAGTGCGACCATGGCATCGATGATCCGGAACATTCCTCCCATCGGATACCAGGTTCCGAGCGTCATATCGGCATAATTCATCAGGCTGTACAGGGCGGGTGTTTTTTGCGGCGTGGCCCCGAGGAACAACACGGGAAACTCCAGCAACTGAACGAGTTTTTCATTTTTAAACAAACCCCGAACGTGTTTCGACATGGAGGTGAACATCTGCAAACGAAACATGGATGAAATAACCCGCCAGTCGGCAAACTCCATGATGCTTGCACTGGGTTTATGCACAAACTCATTCATACCCACCCGGTATTTGTACCCGGCTTCTCCGAGAAACAGCCGCAGTTTGGCCGCAGCGCCCGGTTCGTATTGTTCAAACATGGCTTCCAGTGCCTTCATGTCGGCGGGCACGTCCATACGATCACCCGGACCGAACCATACTACGTACGAGGGATCGAGGCGTTTCAGTTGGTAGTAATCCGATACTTTTTTGTTAAACCGGGCAAAAAACTGTTCGAACACGTCGGGCATCCAATACCAGGAAGGCCCCATGTCAAAAACAAAACCCTCCGCTTCAAATACCCGGGCGCGCCCGCCCGGCACCGCATTTTTTTCCAGCACCGTCACGTCAAAACCGTCGGCAGCGAGGTTACATGCAGCAGATAAACCGGCAAATCCGGATCCGATAACAATTACTTTTTTCGACATAACCGTAAAATGCGATTGGAAACGCTGCAAGATAGTTTTTGTTTAACGTTTTACCTTGTTTTATTAAACAAAATAATTTTTACATCACACTATGTCGGCATAAAAAACGCTAAATCAATACGAACGACGTTTTTAACGAAGTTGTACCTTCGCCCATCCGACACAACATACATGGACATATATACCCGTAAATCATATTGGAAATGGTATTTAGCCGCCGGTGGCGTGTTTATTATTATCGTTTCGCTCCTGTACACCCGGTACCTGGCTGAGCGCCTGACCGAGCGGGAGAATCAGCAGGCCGAACAATTTGCCGAAGCGATGCGTATGCTTGCAAAAATGCGCACCGACACGTTGGCCAACTATTGCGACCTGACCCTGCACCTGAAGATTATTGAACAGAATACCACCATTCCGGTCATTCTGCTCAATGAAAGCGGCGATATTGAACAATACCGGAATATCGACGACCGGAACCTCGAAGAAATGAGCCTGGCCGAAGTGCAAAAAGCGCTCGACCGGATGTTGAAGCAGGATACGGGAATTATCGAGATCGTATTCCCTCCGGATATTCATAAAACGTTGATTTACACACATTCCAGTTTGATCAGATACCTGGAATGGTACCCGTTTGTGCAATTGTTTCTGATCGCCGCTTTTATTGCATTCGGCTACATCGGATTCAGCATAGCCCGAAAATCCGAACAAAACCAGGTCTGGCTCGGCATGGCGAAAGAAACCGCCCACCAACTCGGCACCCCCATCACCGCTATTCTCGGCTGGGTGGAAACACTCAAAGCCGTGAATGAAGACAGTCCGGCCAACCAGGAAATGCTCGATGAATTGCGCAACGACGTCACCCGGCTGGAGCTGGTGGCCGACCGTTTTTCCAAAATCGGCGCGCAACCGGAACTCAAGCCGGTCAATTTTTATGAACAATTAGAAAAAAACCGCGATTACATGCAACGCCGCGCGCCGCGCAGGGTCAAATTCGATTTCCCGCGCCTCGGCGAACACCCGCCTCTCCTGGTCGGGATCAATGCCCCGCTGTTCGACTGGGTGCTCGAAAACCTGCTGCGCAATGCCATTGATGCCATGGAGCAGGGTGAAGGCCTGATCACGGCCCGTGTTTACGAAGAGGGTCGTTATGTTTGCGCCGACATCAGCGATACTGGCAAAGGGATTCCCTCCGGCAAATTCAAAACCGTATTTAAACCCGGCTACAGCACCAAAACCCGGGGCTGGGGCCTGGGTTTGTCCTTATCCAAACGCATTATCGAACAGTACCACAAGGGCAAAATTTTTGTAAAACACTCCGAATCAGGAAAAGGGACAACTTTTACGGTGAAACTGCCGAAGGCGAAATAGCGGTTGTACAATTGACATAGTAGCCCTATTTTCGTGGGTAAAATTTATTTTCCGTATGAATCTGAATCTCCGCGCTACTCCTGAAAACACCTACGAGGCGATCGTCATCGGTTCCGGCATCAGCGGCGGCTGGGCAGCCAAGGAACTCACCGAGAAAGGACTCAAAACCCTCGTTCTGGAGCGCGGCCGCATGGTGGAACACGTGACGGACTACCCTACTGCCACCCCTCAATCCTGGCAATTGCCGCACCGCGGCGACCTCGTTCCGGCAGATCGCCAGGCGTCCCCGATCCAAAGCAAAGTGTACAATTTTCACGAGGCCAGCAAACATTTTTATGTGCGCGACGTGGACCATCCCTATAACCAGCGCAAACCCTTCGATTGGATACGCGGCTATCACGTAGGCGGGCGCTCCATTCTCTGGGGCAAACAAAGTTACCGCTGGAGCGACCTCGATTTTGAAGCCAATGCCCGGGACGGTTACGGGGTTGACTGGCCCATTCGTTACGCAGACCTGGCTCCGTGGTATAGTTATGCGGAGAAATTTGCAGGTATCAGCGGCTCCACGGAAAACATCCCTGTGTTGCCCGACGGCGATTTCCTGCCGCCGATGGAGATGAATATCCTGGAAAAACACATCGCCAAACGGGTCGAGGCGCATTACAAAGGCGCCCGCCGCATCATCATCGGCCGGGTAGCGCACCTGACCGTGCCGCACAACGGCCGCGGCGCCTGCCAGTATCGCAACCGCTGCGAACGCGGCTGCCCGTTCGGCGCCTATTTCAGCAGCAACTCGGCCACTTTGCCCGCTGCCAGGGCCACCGGCAACCTGACCATTCGTCCGTTTTCCATCGTGCATTCCATCATCTATGACGAGTTGAAACAACGCGCCACAGGGGTAAGGGTTATCGACACCGAGACGATGCAATCGTACGAGTATTACGCCAAAGTTATTTTTTGCAATGCTTCCACGCTCGGCTCGGCGTCCATCCTGCTGAATTCCACCTCCAGCCGCTTCCCCGGGGGGCTCGGCAACGACAGCGGCCAACTCGGCCACAACCTGATGGACCACCACTACGGCGTGGGTGCCTACGGCGACACCGACGATTTTCAGGAATTTTATACCTACGGAAACCGGCCTAACGGGATCTACATTCCCCGCTTCCGCAACGTGGACGGTTCGGAAAAACGCGATTACCTGCGCGGCTTCGGATACCAGGGCGGCGCTTCCCGCGGGCGTTACGGTACCGATGAAGGCATCGGCGCGGAATTTAAGGAAAGTCTGACCGAACCCGGCAAATGGAGTTTTGGTATGGGCTCCTGGGGCGAACACCTGCCCTACTTCGAAAACAAGGCAACCCTCAACCACGACAAAAAAGACAAATGGGGCTTCCTACACTTGATATCGACTGCGAATTCAAGGAAAATGAACGTAAAATGCGCAAGGATATGGCCAACGACGCCGCCGAAATGCTCGAAGCCGCCGGCCTGAAAAACGTGGGCACTTACGACAACTCCCCGGCGCCCGGCTTCTGTATCCACGAAATGGGCACGGCGCGTATGGGCCGCGATCCGAAAACGTCGGTACTCAACGGATTTAATCAAATCCATGCCTGCAAAAACGTCTTTGTCACCGACGGCGCGTGTATGACTTCCAACGGCGTAGTGAACCCTTCACTCACCTACATGGCGCTGACAGCCCGCGCAGCGGATTTTGCGGTGAAGGAGTTGAAGAAGGGGAATTTGTGAATCTCCCCTCGATTGGGAGAAGTGCTGGAGATTTGAAATCTGACAGTTGGATTAAAACTAACACTACTTTAATTTGATGCAAAAACTACACTACTTCCTGCTCTTTATGGCGCTGGCAGCGCCTATCCATGCCCAGTTTCGCGTCCTGTTCGTCGACGACAGCGGCGACGCCTTTGGGAATGCAGAAATGCTCGCTTCTTCACTCGACTCCCTGGGGTACGATTATGATTATTTCGACGCAAATGGCGACGGCATCAGCCCCACACTTGCTCAAATGAACGATTACGACCTCGTAATCTGGTATTCCTCCACCTGGGGAGTCGACCTTCAGCTGTGGAGTGGCAGCGATTCCGACAACATCGAATTGCAGCAGTATCTGGCACAACCGGACGCTAATCTGTGGCTGATCGGGCTGGATTATTTTTATGATCGCTACGGCCCGGCCCCTTACACGTTTCAGACCGGCGATTTTGTCTTCGATTTCCTCGGCATTTCGAAATACGACGTGCAATCTTATGCCGACGATGGCAACCTCGGGGTGCCTTTGGTGATACCGGCGACAGGGCAACCGATCACCGGACTGACTGATATCTCCTGGGTATTCAGCACACTTTGGTACGCCGACGGCTTCGAAATACGGCCGGAAGCTACCTCCATTTACCTTTTTGGCGGCACCGGCTACGTGTTCAACGGAAAACCCACCGGCGTCTGGCACCACCCTGCAGGCGGCGCCCGGACCTTGACTTATGGTTTCGACCTGTCGCTGGCCGCCAATTTCGACGTGATACGCACCCACGTGGACGCCGTACTCGATTGGTGGCAGGGTGAACTGAGCGATACGAAGTCGCCTGCGGATAACCCCGTATCTGTGCGTATTTCGCCCAATACATTTTCCGATTACCTCGATATCATCATCAGGGCTTCGAAAACAACACCCGTCAACATTTGCCTGCATGATGCGACGGGACAGTTGGTTGCCCGGTTGGCAGAACATGAAATCGTCTCTTCGGGTGTGGAAAAAACGCTCCATTGGCAGGTCCCCGCAGGTGTATCGAATGGTTTTTATTACTGTACGGTACAGTCGGGCCGGCAGATTGGCACCACCAAACTGGTGAAAATGAGTCGTTGAGGGACGAACCACCCGTAGCGGCGAAATTTATTTCGCTTTCCACCGGCGGCGGGAAAATATCCGGCCGGGTACGCCGTAGCAACATTTTTTTACCAGCGGCGAAAGGTGAAATAAATTTCGCCGCTACTTACTTCATCAAGCAATATACAACCCCATCCGTGCTGCTGAAGATCAATAAGTTATCTGCAATCACCGGCGAAGAAAACACCGCGCCCAGCTGGTACAACGCCGCGATATATCCTTCCGTCGTTTGCACGCGGCCGTAAAAATCGTCTTTGACGATGGTGTTTTCATCCGGGAAATATTTGGCGTGATTGGCCTGGTAGCCGTCGGTTTTGAAGGTCCAGCGGATTTCGCCGGTTTTTTGGTCGAGCCCGTGAAATTTGCCCATCAGGGTGCCGAAATAAAGCATTGCATTTTCTACGGCGGCGGGGCCGAAAATATTGAACTGCACATTCGTTCGCCAGCGTTCCCGGCCTGTGGCAGCGTCCATGGCGATCATTACATCGTCGTCGGAAGTGCCTGCGTACAACACGCTGTCGCGAAAAGAAAGCGCCAGCGCCCAGCCTTTGGGAAATTGTTTGTTCCAGTGACAGTATCCTTTTTCCACATCGAGGGCATACAAATTGTAATCCCGGCTGCCGACGAACACCAGGCCGCCACCGGCCACCGGCGAACCCTGAAACTCACCTTTGGGAAAAAACCGATGCCCGACAGATTTAAACTTCCAGATCAGGTCACCCGTCCTGCGGTTCAGGGCGTAAAACCAGCCGTCGAATGAACCGATGAATATTATGTCTCCCAAAACCACCGGCGTGGCGTGCACCACATCGCCGGTTTTAAACTTCCACACCAAAGTGCCGTCTACCGGGCGAAGGGCGTAGAGGCAGGAATCACCCGAACCGACATACAACACGCCGTCCGACAACACGGGTGAGGAATGGTAATAATCGGCGTAGCCGTACAAGGGGTAAAGCCGCTCACCCGCCGTCCGGAAGGTCCAAAGCACCGTGCCGGCGCTTTTATCAAGGGCATAAACGGTTCCGTCGCCCCCCGACAGGAATACTTTTTCACCTTCCATACATACTGCGGATTTGATGGCGCCGCCGGTCCGGAAGGTCCAGCGGGTTTTACCGGTTTTCAGATCGATGGCGTAAAGAACGCTGTCGGCGCTGCCCACAAAGGCAATACCGCCGCTGACGACCGGCGATGCGACGATCGCTCCCCGTGTTTGAAATTTCCATTGCAGGGTGGGCAAGGTTTCGAAGCCGGTTGCCGGTTCCTGAGAAAAGCAACAACAAATTATGGAGAGTATAACAAGCAGCGTATTCGTGGTTTTTCTCATCGTTCCCGTTGATTTTACTTTTTTAAATGCCCATATTCGGCAACCTGAAGCAAGCGGAAAGAAGGAATCTACCAACGGCGGCGAGAAAGAGGCAAACAACGATTGATGGGCGGCAAAGCCCGAAGGATGATTTCGCAGTGGGTACAACCCGGCGCGAGCGGGGTTGGAGCGGCGCGGTGTGCCGTGCCATGACATCGTTATTCGTTTTCATCCGCCGCAGTATCGGAACTGTGCGGGTTTTAATAAACAATTTTTACATTTGTCGTCCACAAATCTGCTCTTGTAGAGACAAAATAAACCACTTCCATAGTAACTAAGCCATGAGCTACTACGCATTAAAAGATATAATTGCCATAGAGGATAAAGCCCTTAGACTAAGGCGAGAAAAACTCTTTAATGCTGAAGACTCGCAAAATCTTGACAGTGATAGATTCGGCATCGCATTTTCGGGTGGTGGTATTCGTTCTGCCTCGGTTTGCCTTGGTGCGGTCAGAGTGCTTTCAAATCTTGGCATTCTTCAAAAAGCAGACTATCTCTCTTCTGTTTCCGGAGGCGGTTACACAAATGCTTACATCCAGGCTGCACTCAAAACTCACGGAGATTATAGCAAATTGGCTGATGAAGAATTTACATGGCATATGCGAGAGAAAGGCGGGAACTATATGTACCATGGGACTGCTTCTTCGCCGTTTACAAAGTTGCTGCTTATTATCAATATCATCACAAGCGTACTCATTGGGCTTGTAAATCCTATCCTCTTTTGGGAGTATTTTTTTTTACTTTGGTCTCTGCTCTTTAGTTTGATCGAGCCATTCTTGCCCGCAAAAGAAACTTTTGCAAATGCTATGATGATAATATTCCAAACAGGATTTGTTATTTGGAGCTTAGGAGTGGTTTATTATTATTTCTTTGGTGGCGGCATGAAAGTTTTTCAACATATTAATAAGGTAGTAATGATTGTATTGCTTCTATTGGGCGCAACGACATTCCTACACTGGTCTTTTGGATGGATTAGTTTACCGTATCTAACCACTTATTCTTTGAGCGAACGGCTTATACTGATCTGTCTATCGGTTCTGTTGGGTTTTTTCACGAACATCAACTCCATCAGTTTTGGCCGCTTGTACGGCGACAGCCTTTCAAGGGCTTTCCTTTCTTTCGAGCGTTTTTTTTATTTGCGTGAACTTTTCGATGTCGAAAGTGCGAATAAAAAAGACTTTATAGCGCCTTATCCACTTTTCAACTGCTGCCTGAACTTCCCAAAAACAACTGAATACAACCCCTTCCCGGGCTCTGATTTTTTTCTGTTGTCGCCCAAATTTTGCGGTTCAAAAATGACAACGTATGTCAATACCCATGCTTTTTGGGACTATCGAAGCCTACTGTTGACCAGAGCGATGACAACCTCGGCCGCTGCTGTTAATACGGGTATGGGGACAGCGACAACCGGCCTCACGAGCATGATTGTTGGGTTGCTCAATTTTAGGTTGGGGGCTTTGCTTTCCAACCCATTGAAATTAAAATTAAAAAAGAATCCGCTCAGTCTGCTCTGGTGGCCAATTTATTATTTCCGCAGTATGTTGGCGTCAAATAGTCTTACCGACAACGCTCTGGATATTTCTGATGGCGGTCATATTGAAAACTTGGCTGTCTTTGAATTGTTGAGGCGCAAGTGCCGTCTGATTATCGGTATAGATGCTGGAATGGACCCAACCTATTCGTTTGAGGATCTCAAAAATCTGACCCTCAAAGCAAGAAATCAGCTTGGAGTCGAAATCAGGTTCAGGGATGGTGAATATCCCTACGACACAATAAAGCCGGGTAGAAACGGCTACTCTGCAAAGAGATTTGCTATTGCCGACTTGTATTCTTTCTGGAGTGAAACACATGAGGAAGATCCGGCCACAGGCCAAATAAGAAAAGTGATTACAAACTATGAAGAGCCTTTAAAATTTGGCACTTATGTCTATATTAAATCGTCTGTAACTGCGCCTGCCGGGAGGCCACACTTAGATTCTCGAGACTCTTTGAAGTTTTTGACTTACAAATACAAACTCTACAACCTTGCGTTCCCACATCAGACTACAGCAGACCAGTTTTTTCGACCCTGTGCAGTTTGAATCATATTTTCAACTTGGCCGCTATTTGACTGCCGATGCATTGGGTATTGTTTCTCCAGATGAAATAGAAGATAACACAAGCATTTCTCGTCAAGCGCTCATTGACTATTTTGATCACAAAATAAAATTAACGCCGAAATCTATTGGCGCCACAAAATCTACTGATGCTACAACCTTCGAATGATATTGGAGGCAATCAATATTTTTGAAAACGGCATAATTCTCTGAGCCATTTACCCCACCCGCTCATGGGTGTAATCTGGCGCGAGCGGTGTAAGAATTATTCTTTTTTCGGAATTGCTTTAAATAATATCCCGTGTTTGAATGTGCCGACCACTTCAAAAGAGTTTGAAACCTTTTCCTTTTGATGAAAAGGCACATAAATATAATCATATCCGGCGTCGGTTCGCAAGTCACTCCATTCCGTTTTCATCACGTCCTTAAACTCCACTTCCGTATAAAATACGATGGAGTGATAATGCCAGCCGTCGACTCCAAACACCGGCATTCTGTCTCTTTTTGCGTTTTTCAGGTCTTCTTTTAAAAATTTCACCACCCTTTTAGCATCTCCGTTCTGCCACCACTCGATGGTGTTTTCGAAGGTAACGGAAGAAAAGAAGTGAACGGTTAGAAGCGAAATGAATACGATCAGCGCCATCACCGCATTTTTTTGTTTCAGTATAATACGCTCGAATGCTGCACAGACGCCGAGATAAAACGGCATGGAAAAGAGCAGTTCCGTTCTCGCCGTGGGATAAGGCACGCCCTTCCATATAAATAAAATTTTTACAATGATTACAACTCCCGCCAACAAGGCAAGGGAATAGTACTGGATTTTGGCAACGTTCTCTTTTGTGGGGAAGAGAAAACTGATCAAGTGCAATAAAGCCCATAACAAAAGGCATATCACGGCCAATACCTCCGTAATCTTCCATCCGGGAGTCCACAGGTCATGTCTGCTGATATTTGGATTAAAATGGATGTACTGATTAATGTAGTGAACGGCACAATCCTGAAAAATACCCGTTTTTCCACCGAAAGTTTGGCTCGAAGCCAGTGTTTTTGTCAAAGGCAAAAATATGATGAGCATGGTCGCGCAACCCGCGATGGCGATATACAACAAGTGTTTTTTGTAGTCAACCTGGTGCCTGTTTTTGTAAATCACAAATCCGGTTAAAACAGAGATCAGCAGGAGAAAATACAAGGCGGAAAAGTTTGACCAGATTGAAAAAAACAAGGCGATAAATGCGTTTCTCAAATGCGCCAGCGACAAACCTTCCGAGTAAAGGATAATATAATAATAAGCAGCGGAATAGGCGGCGATACTCATGGCGTACCCTCTCGCAATGCCAAAAAAATCAAGCAGATAGGGGTTAAAAAAGATAACCAGCAGGTAGAGCGTTTGCCTTGTTGTTGAATTTGTAAAACATTTTAATGTGCTGTAAATAAAATAATAACACACCGCAAATGATGCTAATATATGTAGTCTCACCGCCCAATCCTTTTGCCCGAACAAGGCAATCTCCAATTTCACAAAAAGCGTATTGAGGATATGATTGTTGGGAGCCCAATCAACAGACGGCTGCGAGGTGGTTAAAACACCCCACCAGCTCTGCGAGGCGTGCATATCTACTGTAATAAACTCATCGTCCGAAATGGGCATTATAAATACCCTCAGTACTAAATAAATAAACAAGGCTATTCCGAGGATAATCGGAACGTTAATATCTTTGACAATCAGTCGGTTCATATCAGTGGAAATTTGTGTTAGCGAACGAGGCCGCCTCACAACGGCACATTCCCATGCTTCCTCTTCGCCCGCACCACTGCCTTGTGTTCCAGCATTGCAAAAGCTTTGATGAGTTTCCGCCGTGTCTCGCGGGGATGAATCACCTCATCAATAAAGCCCCGGGCGGCAGCGCGGTAAGGGTTTGCAAAAGTGTCGGCGTATTCGCGTTCTTTTTCGGCCAATTTGGCTGCCGGATCGGCTGCGGCGTCAATTTCCCGCTTAAAAATGATCTCCGAGGCGCCTTTTGCGCCCATCACGGCGATTTCGGCGGTGGGCCAGGCAAAATTCATATCCGCGCCGATGTGTTTGGAATTCATCACATCGTAGGCGCCGCCGTATGCTTTGCGGGTAATGACAGTGATACGCGGCACGGTGGCTTCCGAAAACGCGTAAAGCAGTTTTGCGCCGTTGGTGATAATGGCATTCCACTCCTGATCGGTGCCGGGCAGAAAACCGGGCACGTCTTCCAGCACCAGCAGGGGAATATTAAAACAGTCGCAGAAACGCACAAAACGGGCGGCTTTTTTGGAAGAATTTACGTCGAGTACCCCCGCGAGGTTCATGGGCTGGTTGGCTACAATGCCGATGCTGCGACCGGCCAGCCGGGCGAAACCCACCACGATATTTTCCGCATAATTTTCGTGTATTTCGAAAAATGTATCGGCATCCGCGATACCTGCAATCACCTCCTTGATATCGTACGGATGATTGGCATTTTCAGGCACAATACCGCTGAGTACATCGCGGTATTCATCGCCCAGTACGTATGGCAGGCTCGGGGCTTTGTCCTCGCAGTTTTGGGGCATGTACGACAACAGGCGTTTGATCTTGTGGATACAATCCACGTCGTTGGCCGCTACGAGGTGTGTAACCCCCGATTTGGTGGCATGTGTGCTTGCGCCGCCAAGTTCTTCGGATGTAACTTCTTCATTTGTAACGGTTTTGACCACGTTAGGACCAGTCACGAACATATACGAACTGCCCTCCACCATGAGAATAAAATCGGTCATGGCCGGGCTGTACACCGCGCCACCCGCACAGGGGCCAAGCACGGCGGAAATCTGCGGAATAACGCCGCTGGCCTGCACATTGCGGTAAAAAATATCGGCATATCCGCCGAGTGAATTCACCCCTTCCTGGATACGCGCGCCGCCCGAATCATTGAGGCCGATGACGGGTGCACCGTTTTTCATGGCCAGGTCCATCACCTTGCAGATCTTTTCCGCGTGGGTTTCAGACAACGAGCCGCCGAACACGGTAAAATCCTGCGCAAAAACATAAACCAGCCGCCCGCCGACGGTGCCGTAACCCGTCACTACCCCATCACCGAGAAACTGTTGTTCTGCCATGCCGAAATCGGTAGTGCGGTGTGTGACAAGTGCCCCGATCTCTTCAAAAGAGTCCTCGTCGAGCAGAAAATGCACCCGTTCGCGGGCGGTGAGTTTGCCTTTTTTGTGCTGGGCATCGATACGAGCCTGTCCGCCGCCGAGTTTGGCTTCGGCGAGTTTGGATTGCAGCGCTTCAAATTTCTTATCCATGTATGCTGATTAAGGCGGAAAGATATAGAAATATATATACGTTATACCGGCTTTCTCAAAACAACGCCTTTCCCCACGCTCCGGTTCGTCCAGCCGAACAACATCCGGTCGAGCCACAAAATAAAATCAGTGATAAAAACCAGCGCGGGTTCTTTTGTCGACGCCGGCCTGACCGTCAGCCCGGTTCCGGTATCCGCTGTCACGTTTCGTGCATTTTTTTTAAAAATACTTTGTGCAATCCCGGTCCAATACACCTCCAGCAAGCCCACCAAATGCCTGCTAAGTCCCTGAAATTCAACAATTTCAAAGCCTGCTGCAGTTGCCCACTTTTTAAAATCCACCGATCCGATCAAATAGTCGTGTCCAAATGCGTAGGCGCCCTGAGAAATGGCATATTCCCGGCTGCCATCGCTGCGGGTGAATTGCCAGATGCGGTTGACGGGGTCGTAGGTGACGGGGAATTCCCGACTCGGAAAGGTCATGATGGCGATGCCGCCGGGTTTCATCACGCGGTACATTTCGCGCACCATTTGCTCCGGTTTGCCCACGTGTTCGATCACTTCACAACTGACGATCAGGTCAAAGGATTGGTCTGCGTAAGTCAGGGCAAGCGCATTGTTGGCTTCGTAACGAAGATTCGTCACTTCCCGGTTGAGCGCGCGCGCGTGGGCGAGGTCTTCCTCGTTGACGTCGCAGCCGGTCAGTTCCGTGCAGTAGCCGGCGATCATTTGGTCGTAATCGCCTTCACCCGTGCCGAGGTTGAGGCCGCAGCAGACGGTGGACGGTGGACGGTAGACGGTCGACGGTGGACGGTCGACGGTCGACGGTGGACGGTCGACGGTGGACGGTGGGCGGTCGACGGTGGACGGTGGACGGTCGACGGTCGACGGCGGGCGGCTTCCTCCTTGGGAGAGTTGGGCGCCAACGTATTTTTCAAGTCGTCCGCGAAAAAAGAGGTAGCGGTTGCGAAAAGTTGGAAAAAGAAATTTAAAGTTCAGCGGAACATGGAATTTTATTGATGAAAAATTCAATTGGACTTGACTGGCCATGATTACCGTCCTTTGTTTCATTATTGCCCCATCGCGGCCCGGAATTGCCGCGCCCGTTCGGGATCACCCACGGATTCATAGATCTGCGCCGACAATTCATAAGCCTGCCGGAAGGTTGGAGCGGTTCGGATCGCCGACATCAGGTTGTTGAGTGCCGTCTGGTTATCGCCCTGGCTGCGCGCGATTATGGCGAGATAATACCACGCGGCCGGATTATTGGAGTCCTTTCGGATGGAATATTCGAATTGTTCTTTCGCTTTGGCGGCATTGTCTTTGTACAGCCAGTACATGCCGATGATGTTGTTGGCCTGTGAGTCGTCCGGCGTGATCTCCAGTGCCTTTTCCGCAGCCGCCTTGCCCAGTTCGAGGCTGTCCGCATTCAGGTAGACCTGCCCGAGTGCCGCCCAGGCGAGTTCGTTGTCGGGCACATTCGCCAGTTCGGCTTTCAGCCTTTCGATGGCTGCGGGCCAGTCGCCGATTTTAGCGGCGGCCATACCGAGCGAGCAATTTTTGCCGGTATCTTTTAACACGGCCAGAATCGGAGCGCCGCCCGCTTTTACGACGTGTACGGCGTTCTCCGGCGGCCATTTGCCATTCCGGATGGCCGATCCGTCGAGAAAACGTGTCGGATACAGTCCGTAATCCCAGGCGTCGTCGCAGCGTTTTTCCCACTTCAGGTATTTCACCTTCACTTTGTCGCCGTATTTGGCCGTCAGTTCTTTCGCGGAAAAATACATATTGGTCGCGATCACCACCGTTTCGGGCATATCGGGTTTCAGGATGCCCTGTTTTTCCATCCACTCGATGCCCTGGCGTACGCTGATCCCCCAGTAATCCGTTTCAAATTTTCCGTAGGCGCCCTGCGTGCCGCCCACAATGGGGTTGAAGTATACGTACGGCAACTTGGGGTTGGCGGCAATAAATGCCCCCGAGTCGGCGAGTAAAAGCCCCAGGGCGCCGTAAACCGCCCATTGCGCGTATTTTTTTCCGGAAAATATCGCGGCCAGTTCGTTCCAGAATAAACCCGCAGCCACACATAACGGCGCATAGGCAAACGTGAGGTGGCGCCACCCGTCGTGGATGACGGAATTTTTATAAATGACGTAAAAAACGGGAAAAATAGCGGTAAAAAGAGCCAGTGACACCCACAAAGGGTTGTATTTTTTAAATAAACGCGGCAGCAGGATCAAACTTCCGGCAAAGCCGGCTATTGCGGCCAGCGGAATGGTGTACAGAATCCATTTGAGTGGGTAATGCCAGGGCGTTTTATCGGACATGATGTTGGCGCCTTCATACAACACCCGGATCTTCACTTCCAGGTCGGCGAATTTCGACAGGGCGGTGAGCGGGTTTTTTAAGGGGCTTTGCAGGGCAAAGGGCCAGGACAACAAGGCCAGCGCATAGGCCGCGAGAGCCGAGCCGAGCACAACCAAAACGTATTTTTTTACGACATTTCCGTTGGAAAATGCGGAAAAACCGCCGTTTTTCAGCCAAAAATGCAGCCCCGCAAAAAGGAACAAGATGGCAAAAGGCAACAAACCGCCGGCGCGAATCGCCAGGGCAATGGCCAGGCCCGCGACCAACCCAATCACATTCCAGCGCCGGGGCCGGGGCAGTCGTTCTAGAACGGCAGCCATATTGTACAGGGCCATCATGTAACCCGTCGCAAAAGGTATGTCCTTGGGGTTCATGAGTGAATCGCCGACAAACCGGGGTGATAACAACATGATAATTAAGGTAATAATACCGGCCCGCCAGCCGGCAATCAGGGCGCCCAGCAAAGCCGCGCACAGGATCGCCGCCCAGCCGAGTATGGCGCTGGAAACGTGGCGCAGGTTGTGATACGCCAGGTCGGTGGGTTCGAAGCCGAGTGCTTTGTTGGCAAAACCCGTAACTACTTCAAAAAAGCCGCCGTAGAGGTGCATATTACCGTCGGGTATCTTCAATGCCGAGGTGTCTTTCCCGAATGTGCTGTAGTATTTTACCAGTTTTTGGGAATAATCCACCTGGAATTTATCGTCGGCGTTGATGCCGGAACCCCATGAAAGTCCCACAAGGATCACCAGACCAAGCGCTGCAATTCCCCAAAAAATACGGCGCAACAGCGGGTCGGAGGGTGTTTCCAGAGCAGGACGTGCCAGGTAATCGACGGCAAGCGCCGGGCGGGCGCCGGCAGAGGGCTGCGTTTGTGGTCTCGGGTTGGAAGGTTTGGGGTTGGATTTACCGGATTTTGCCATTTTTTTCGGTGGGACGTGGAGGATAGCCGGCCTGAAAAGCCGGTTCGTTTTCAATAATCGGCGAAAGGTAGGAAGTAACCCGGACTACGCATAACCTTCCATGCACTGCACGGGCCCTGAAAATGATTCCATGTGTCCCAATCTGCTTTTTTCCGTTTATCCGCGTGAAAAATGCCATACCACCACGGCGGTCAGAATGAGCAGCAGTATAATCAGCGCCACTGCGCCGAGTTGTAAAAAACGGATGCCCTGTCGCCGGGGGCGGCGATTGTGTTTGAGCCGGGTTTCGAGTTTTTGCCATACCTGCTCCGAGGGCCGCTCGTGCAGTTTGGACTCGTTTTCCTTAAAAAAATCAAACAGATCGGGCATGAGAGAAGAGGGTTTAAGGGTTTAAGGGTTTCAGGGTTTCAGGGTTTCAGGGGTTAAGGGGGTTAAGGGTTTCAGGGTTTCGGGGGTTAAGGGTTTCAGGGGGTCAGGGTTGGTGCGGGCTCAGTAGCCTTTGTTTTTCAGCAGGTTGCGTAATTTATCCTTGGCTAAGATCAGTTGTGATTTACTCGTATTGATACTGATGCCAAGCATATCGGCAATTTCCTGGTGTTTGTACCCTTCGATCACATACAGGTTAAAAACAGTCCGGTAACCGTTGGGCAACTGGTCCATCAATTCCAGGATTTCGCGGGCCGACATATCGGCTTCGATGGAAAAACCGTCGGGCTGGTCGGGGATTTGCCTGTCGTCGCCGGGAAACACGAGGTTCCGGGATTTGCGCAGCGACATCAGCGCTTCATTCACCACGATACGCCGCATCCATCCTTCAAAACTGCCCAGGCCGGAATAACTTTCAATCTGGGAAAATACTTTATACAGTCCGCTGATCAAAGCCTCCTCCGCATCCTCGCGCGAACGCAGGTAACGGCGGCAGACGGAGAACAACAGTGGCGAATACCGGTCGTACAACCACTTTTGAGCAGCCGGGTCCTGCACTTTCAGGCGTTCGAGGAGGGTTGTTTCATTCACAGGGTTAAAGGTGCAAAGTTTAGATCGATATTTCAAAGATGCAGATGGGGCGGAGTTTGGCGGGAGGGTTCGTTTTTTAAACGTTTTGAAAAATAACTAAAGCAGCGAAATCAACAAGAATCGGGTTGCCGGGCAAAACAGGGCGACGACCTTTGCAGTATAATTTAACGGAAAAGTTACCCAGGTAATCTTACACCTCAAGTGACCGGTCGAACTTTGCTACATCATTTTAATCAGTTCATCGACTCAAAACAGTCATTCGACAGGGCGCGGCGAACAAGCATCTATTTTGCATTACAAGGTACCTTCCTTTAGATGTATGTTTGTGCTATAATTTGAAGCAATAAGTGCCGCTCAGTTGAAGCATTTCAAGATTCGAGCGGCTGATCAGCAAACACTTGTTGCGAAAATTGGGAGGATCGGTACAGGCCCGGCAATTGATGTGAAAGAAAAGTTTAACACTTGCGTCTGCAACGTCTTCTCCGGCTTGCGTGTCTTTTGAAGGCAACCAAATCAGTGACATTTCAGGTTAAACCCAACGCCGCGCACCTTCCGGTGCAGGAATGGGTTATGCCGTTTTAATCCGCCAGCCTACCATTTATATAAAACTAAAGGTTATGTTCTTGAAAACAAACTTCCGCCACCTTAACAAACTGGTTTTCAGTTGCTTATTCTTCCTAATCGCTTCATTTTCCACCGCCCAGGCGCTAAAAACACCCCAGTCCGTATTCGATTTCCTGTCGACCAGCGAAGGCGCTGCTTTAACCCTGGAGTTGGATCTGACTGGTTCGATCAACAGTAAAAACACGAACCAGTATTTCCCCGGATCACTGCCCACTCCAGACGGCAAAATGTTGAAAATGGAAGTGCGCCCCAGGGAAAATTCCGCCGCCGCACCTGCGATATTCCGCCGCTCAAACTGAAGTTCCGCAAAAAAGACCTGCGCGCCGCCGGACTCGATAGCCTGAATGAAGTCAAACTGGTTGTGCCGTGTTTCGACAACCCCCGCGGAGAAGAACTGCTGCTCCGCGAATACGTCGCCTACCGGATGTTCGAGCGGCTGAGCCCGAACAGCGTACGCGCCCGTCTGGTAAAGGTTGTTTTTCGCGACCGCCACGTGGAGCAGGATAAAGTCCCGGTGTACTGCCTGCTTGTGGAACACGAAGAACAAGTGGCCGTACGGCTAAAAGGCCGGATCGAATCCCTGTTCGAGGTGCCCAACGACAGCTTGTACATGGATCAGGCGGCCTTGACGGCCATGTTTGAGTTCATGATCGGAAATACCGACTGGGGGATCGCGGAAGGCCGGAACCTGTACATGTTGAAACCTAAAGGCGACGACAAGATACTCCTGATCCCCTATGACTTCGATTTTTCGGGATTGGTGAGCGCCCCCTACGCCACACCCCGTACCGATACGGGCCTGAAAAAAGTGCAGGACCGGCGCCTGATCGCGGGAGGCATCCCGAAAGAAAATCTGCAAAAAGCCTGCGAAATCATCCAGGCGGCCCACGACGACCTTGTGTTTTTGTGCAATTCGCCCTATTTGCCCAAAAACACGGCAAAAAGTTTGGAGCGTTACGTGGAAGAGTATTTTGAGATCATGAAAGAAAAATCCATCGAACAGTTGCGACCAAAAGGAGATTTGCGCTGAACGTATATTGTGGTGTAAAATGTGACTTCCCGAAATGCGTTACCTTTGCGATCCGAACAAAAAATTCATCGCAAAACGTATCCATGGAGCTGATTAACAACAAATACCAGTTTGCCGGCGGTATTGATCCGCTGGAATTGTGCAAAGAATACGGAACGCCCCTTTATGTCTACGACGCCTCGGTGATGGAACGCCAGTACAAGCGCATCACCGGGGCTTTTTCCTACCCGAAAGTCCATATCCATTACGCATGCAAAGCACTTACCAACCTGAGTGTCATGCGTTTATTCCGCCAATGGGGAGCGGGGCTGGACTGCGTGTCGGTCCAGGAAGTGCAACTCGGCCTGATGGCGGGTTACAAACCGGAAGACATTCTTTACACGCCCAATTTCGCCGGCACGGACGAATACGACGAAGCCGTACAACTCGGCGTAAAAATCAATATCGACTCCATCCCCATGCTGGAAAACTGGGGATTACACCATAAAAACGTTCCGATCGGCATCCGGATCAACCCCCACCTGATGGCCGGCGGCAACGAAAAAATCAGCGTCGGGCATATCGACTCCAAGTTCGGCATCAGCATTCACCAGTTGCCGCACGTGTTACGGATCGTTGAAAGTCAGGGACTTGTGATCGACGGTCTGCATATGCACACGGGGTCCGATATCCTCGACGTGGATGTGTTCCTGCGCGGCGCCGACATCCTGTTCGAAGCGGCCCGCAAGTTTCCACACCTGAAATACATCGACCTCGGCAGCGGTTTTAAAGTGCCGTACAAACCCGACGACATCGAAACGGACGTGGAAGAACTGGGGGAAAAACTCAGCGAACGTTTTACTACCTTTTGTAAAGAGTTCGGCCGGGAAGTGACCCTCATGTTCGAACCCGGAAAATTCCTCGTGAGCGAGGCGGGCTACCTTTTTGCCAAATGTACCCTCGTCAAACAAACCACTTCCACGGTTTTTGTCGGCCTCAATACGGGCCTTAATCACCTGATCCGCCCGATGTTCTACGGCTCGTACCACAAAATTGTAAACGTAACCGAGCCGACTTTTAAGCCGCGCATTTACAACGTGGTAGGCAACATCTGCGAAACGGACACCTTCGCCGTGGATCGCCGCATCCCGGAAGTGGTGGAAGGCGACATCATCGGCTTCTACAATGCCGGCGCCTACGGCTGGATGATGGCCTCCAATTACAACTCCCGCCCCCGCCCGGCAGAGGTGTTGCTGTATCAAGGCAAGGCGCACCTGATCCGGAAGCGGGAGACGCTGGAGGATATGGTGAGGAACCAGGTTCAGGTGGCGTTATAAATCACCGCCCACACCATCAATAACATATACATCATAAAAACAGGCCATGAACCGCATAAAAAACAATTTACCGGCTTATTTTTGGATACCCGTTTTGTCGGTCTTTTTCTGGAGTTGCCAGGAGGAAAAAAAAGCGGAGCCCGTCCGGATCGCCGCCATCCGCGATGGCGCCGTGGTGATGAGCGACAGTTCGAAGATGGCGATCCCGCATTACGGCGATACGACGTACGCCGTTTTTTACTGTGTGCGCCACGCCGAAAAAAAGAAAAATGCCGGCGACAACCCCGGCCTGACCCCAGAAGGAGAAACCCGGGCAAAACGATTGGGTAAAATCATGTCCGGCGTAAAACTCGATCTGGCGTGTTCGACCAACCTGAAACGCGCTGCTTTAACCGCCGAACTCGCCCGGAAAGAAATGCCCAAACCGCCACCCGCCGAAACCTATCCGCCTGATTTTCAGGACGTCTGGCTGGAAGAAAAACTGAAAGTGAGCGCCGGGAAACACTTCCTCATCGCCGGCCATTCGAACACGATCCCGAAATTACTGAATTCGTTGAAAGGCAACCCGGTATTTCAGGATATTCCGGACGATGAATTCGACCGTTTTTATATTGCCGTGACAAAAGGTGTGGGGCAAACGGAGGTGTTGGAGTTAAGATATTAATTCCACTTTTATAACCTAAGTTTGCCTAACATTATTCCTGTTCTCATCATCTTTTCTTATTTTTCAATCTTCCGCAAAATGTTACAATCACTCAAATTCCGATTACTAGTCCCCCCTCCCCTTCCAAGTGATTCAACTTCGCTGGGTTCTGGCAGTGCTTTTCCTGGCAATTTGGAACATGGCTTTCAGTAAGCATTCTGATCCTGAAACCATGTATCGACTTTCAACTACCGATCACAAAAAGACTGTTCCACAGATTACAGGCCTTGACGATCCTTGCACATCCGCGCCTTTTGGCCAGTCGGGTCAACAAACGCTTTGGTCATCGCTCCCTAACCCGCTACCACAACCATTTAAGTTTCAAGGCACCCTTATCATTCAAAATGGCAACTCGGTCAATTGGTCCGGACTTACGATCAAAATGGATGAAGGAGCGGAAATCAGAATTCAAAGTGGCGGTTCACTCACCTTGCAAAACGCTGCGATTGTAGAAGCCTGCGACAAAATGTGGCGGGGAATTACTGTAGAAAGTGGCGCTACTTTGACCGTAAATACGCTGGCACAGGTTAATGACGCAGTTAATGCGATTACAGCGAGCGCCAATACGAATAACACACTCCGAAACGGGCGCTTTTTTCGCAATTACCGCAGTTTATTAGCCGCTTCACCCAATTTAAGCAATATCACTTTTAGCCTGATCGCAACGGGAAATATCGTCGACGGTTTGGCTTTAAAACCTCCGCATGCGCAGCAATTCTCCGAATGGTCGACGAACGGAAACGTTGGTTTCTTATTCCGCAGGTGTTCGAGTGTAGGAGGTTTGATGAATGTTGGCGCATCTACGGCTATCCAAAATACATTCAGGAATTGTAGTTACGGCATCATGTCGCAACTCTCTTACCTGTCAATTCAAAATTGTCGATTCGAAGAGTTTTCAGGCACATTATTTTTCGGCTCCATCATTGGGAGCGGAATTTATGCCGAGAACGGTCAAATTAAAATCAGAAGTTGCGAGTTCACCCATTGTTCGTTGGCTATTTCTTTATACAAAACGTTTTACGAAGTATCGAATAATAAATTCTGGGCGCTGAATAAGTTGGCGGAAGTATTTTCAGGCCTGAAGATGGGCGCCGGCGTCGGTGTAATGTATTCATCCATAAAGGATAACACCTTGCTTGAAACTGATCCGGTGACAAATGCTTCTACCGGAGCGAACTGGGGTTTCACCCTTTGGTATAACGGCTATTTTCCACAAATAACGGATAATGACCTTTATAATTTAGACCGCGACGGAATCGATATATTTGATGATGTGTATAGCGCCGGAAAGGCTTCCAGTGTGATACAAAACAATCTGATTACCCTAAAAACCAATCTTGGCTACCCGGTCATCGGAGGCCCGGCCAATGGAATAAGATTGGTTTCGACCGCAAGGGCCCAGATATGCAATAACATAGTAAAGTTCGGAACGGATGACATTTTTAACATAGGCCTTTCTGCCGAAGGGGTTCCAGTATGTCTCTACGCAATATATCGGATTGCCTGTTTCCTGGCAGAGTCAGGGGAGTGGGCAGGAAGGATTTTCTCCCGACGGAACCTTATATGCCCGGTTCACCAACTTCGAGGATGTGTTCATTTTTGATTTTGATCGCTGTACCGGGCAGTTATCCAACTTTCGGCACGTAGATATCGAGCATAACGATAATTGGGATTCCTTCGGAGGGATGTCTTTTTCCCCCAACTCGCGTTTTATTTACACTTTTCACGGAAAGTATTGCTACCAGGTTGATTTGGAAGCGCCGGATATACAGGCATCTGTTGCGGAAGTCGGTTATTGGGATGGCACTTTGGTGGCAAATTTCTTCCCAACATATTTTGGAAAAGCAGCTTTGGCTCCGGATGGAAAAATATATGCTGCTTGTACAGGGTCTACCCCATTTCTGCATGTTATTCACAGTCCGGATGCCAAAGGCCTGAATTGCCAATTAGAGCAACATGGAATTACCCTGCCCTATTCCTTGAACACCAATACCATGCCTAATTTCCCCAACTTTCGCTTAGGCCCCGTGGTCGGCAGCGCCTGCGATACGATCACCGCAAGCACAATGATACCGCAGCAACTCAGCCGGATCATAAAAATACAACCCAATCCCACTACGGGTTCATTCCATCTGCTCTTGCCGGATGAAATGGACACAGATGTTGAACTTCGTTTATTTGACGTTGCCGGCCGTCTGCGCTGGCAGCAATCTCCGAAAGCATTGTCAGACTTGTATCAATTGCCGGCCGATATAACGCCGGGTTGCTACTTGTTGGAAGTCCGCAGCCCTCAAGGCGTACGAATCGGCTTTAAACGCTTGATTATGTGCCGATAAACATCCTAAATTTTCGTTTCTCGCAGATTTCGCACAGAAAGAAGCACAGATTTTACGCAGAAAATTCTGCGTGGAATCCGCGAAAACTAATCTGTGTGGAATCTGTGAGAAAATGCCCGGTAGTGTGACCAATCAATCATCAGGATAAAAACCAAGTGCAAGCCTCCGGTGTTATAGGAGGCTTTTTATTTATTTTGCGCCAAAATAAATTCACTTCGGGTGGTGTTTCAAACTGCATCCATATCCGATGAATCATTCGCCTGTTCCAACCAACCCCATTCATAAAATCCCCTCATCATATGCACGACTACGCTCCACCTTCCTCCAAAACTACCTTCCACAGCATACCCGGCGACCCCATCGCCGTACAAATGCACACGCTTTCCAACGGTTTGCGGCTTTTTCTGACGGTCAATAAAGACGAACCGCGCATCTATACCGAAATTCCGGTGCGCGCCGGCAGCAAACACGACCCGGCCGACACCACCGGCCTGGCGCACTACTTCGAACACATGATGTTCAAAGGCACCGACCGGCTCGGCAGCCTCGACTGGCCGAAAGAAAAAGCCCTGCTCGACAGGATCGAACAAAAATTCGAAGAACATCGCCGGGAGCAGGACCCGTTGAAAAAGAAGGACTTATACGCCGAAATCGACCAATTGTCGTTTGAAGCCGCGCAATACGCCGCCGCCAACGAATACGACAAACTCGTGAGCGCCATCGGCGCCAAAGGCACCAATGCCTACACCTGGGTGGAACAAACCGTGTATGTCAACGACATCCCCTCCAACGAACTGGAACGTTGGTTCGCGCTCGAAAGCGAGCGATTCCGCCGCCCGATCCTGCGGCTTTTCCACACCGAACTGGAAACGGTATTTGAAGAATACAACATCAGTCAGGACAAGGATTTCCGCAAAACCATGAAGGCGATGCAGGAAACCCTGACGCCGTCGCATCCCTACGGCACCCAAACGACGCTGGGCAGGGGCGAAGACCTCAAAAACCCCTCGCAGACCAATATATACCGCTTTTTCGATCGTTATTACGTGCCGAACAACATGGCCATCGTGCTTTCGGGCGACTTCGATCCGGATCAGGCCGTGGCGCTGGCCGAGCGGTATTTCGGTCAGTATAAAGCGCAAGCCCTGCCGCCGTTCCACTTCGAGCCGCAACCCGAACTTTCCACCCGCGTCCGCCGCGACGTACACGGCAATGAAGCAACCTGGCTGGAAATGGCTGGCGATTCCCCGGCGCCAACACCCGGGAAGCCACATTACTGCCCCTGATCGTCCATATTTTGTACAATCACCAGGCGGGCCTGTTTGATCTGAACATTACCCAAAAACAAAAACTGCTCGAGGTGTACGCTTATCCCCGCGTGTACGAGGATTTTTCGAGCCTGCTGCTTTATGCCAAACCCCGCGAAGGGCAGTCGCTGGAAGAAGTGGAAAAACTGCTGTGGGAACAAATTGAAAATCTGCGCGAAGGCAACTTCGAAGACTGGCTCCCCGGCGCCGTCGTAAAAGACCTTAAGTTGTCGGAAATCAAGTCTTTTGAAAAAAACACAGGCCGCGCCGGAGCGATCACCAATGCTTTTGTCCTCGGCCTTGACTGGGCCGACATGGTACAGCGCTGGGAAATATTAGAAAAAATCACAAAAGACGAGGTTGTAACCTTTGCCCGGAAGTACCTGTGCCCGGACAATTACGTCGTTGTGTACAAACACCACGGCGAAGACAACTCCGTGATGAAAGTGGACAAACCACCCATCACCCCTATCGAGGTCAACCGCACGGACATGTCGGCGTTTGCCTGCGGTTTTTTGGAGACGGAAGCGCCGGAAATCGAGCCGCAATTTGTTGATTTTAAAAAAACGATCCAGCAGGCCGGCATTTCTTCCCAACTGAAGTTGTATGCCGTGCAGGAACCCGGAAGTCAACTTTTCCGGCTTTATTATACCTTCGACATGGGCCGGCTGAGCGACCGGAGGCTGGCTCTGCTGGCTTCCTACCTTCCGTTTCTCGGAACGGAGAACCATACGGCCACTGAAATAAAACAGGCTTTTTACCGGCTTGGCGTCCAGTTTTCGGCCAGTTGCCAGGAGGAGCAATTTTATATCACCCTGAGCGGTCTGGAAGAATCGTACGAGGAAGCCGTATCCCTGATGGAACACCTGCTTTCAGATGCCCGGCCAAATCCCGGGGCGCTGCAAAACCTGATCGAAGACATCCTGTTGCGCCGGGAGAACGATAAAAAAGACAAGCGGGCGATACTGAGTAAAGCGATGGCGGGTTATGCCAAATACGGCCCGGTGTCGCCGTTTTCCGACAAACTTTCCAAAGAACAACTGCTCGCCATCCGGCCGGAAGAACTGACGGAGTTGTTGCACCACCTTTTTGATTATAAACACGAAATATTCTACTTCGGCGCAAAAATGGCCCGCTCCGCAGCAAGTGTTTTAAAAAAATACCATATCAGGCCCGAAGCAGTTTCCCGGAGGAAAAAATGCCGGAACAGCCTTGTTGCCGCCATTGCCCGCGAAAAATACCCGAACTCGGCGCCCGGAAAGACAAGGTATACTTCGTCCACTACCCGATGGTCCAGGTCGAGTTACTGCTGCTTTCCAAAGGTACCCCGAAGTTCAACCTGCAGGAGTATGTTTTTTCGGAGTGGTACAACCAGTATTTTGGTTACGGACTTTCTTCAATCGTTTTCCAGGACATCCGCGAGTCAAAAGCGCTGGCGTATTCCGCCTATGCCTATGCCGCCAATCCCGCCAGGAAAAACCGCGCCCATTTTTTGCAGGCGTACGTCGGCACACAACCCGATAAACTCCGCGATGCGGTAGAAGCCTTCGAAGCGATCCTGGAAGACATGCCGGTATCCCTCCCGCAAATGGAAAATGCGCGCCAAAGTGTGCTCAAACAAATCGCTGCGGGCCGGATCACCAAAGCGGAACTGTACTGGACCTGGCGCTCCAACCGCGACCGTGGCTACTCCAACCGCGACCTGCGCAGCGACGTTTATCATACCCTCGAACACGCGGATGCCGCTGATCTGATCCACTATCAGCAGCGCCACGTCAAAGGTCGTCATTATACCTGGCTGGTGCTGGGAGACCGTCAACACGTTGATTTTAAATACCTTAAGAAGATCGGAAAGGTAACGGAACTGACGTTGGAGGAGGTGTTTGGGTACTGACATCGTAACACGAACTTCAGTTCGTGAACCCACGTAACACGAACTTCAGTTCGTGAACCCACGTAACACGAACTTCAGTTCGTGGATCAACCTACTATGGACTGACATTCGCCACAACACGAACTAAAGTTCGTGCTACGGTAAAAAATCTAGCAGAGTATATTATTTTTGAGACAGAAATATATACCCATGAAAGAATTTTATCGGCGCAGTTTGCCCCATTTACAACCTATGGGTGGCACTTTTTTCGTCACTTTTCGCTTGGCTGGTTCCTTGCCGCAGTCGTTAATACAGGAATTGCGGGCGCAATTTGCCGAGCGGAAGCAAGCCCTTGTGCAAAACCGGCTTTCACACCAGTGCGAATTCATATATCAAGAGCGCAAACGGTGCTTTACCCGTTATGATGAGGTCCTTGATCAGGGGCTTTATGGTAATTGTTACCTGAGAGAATCCACACAATCTCAATTGGTTGCAGATGAATTGCACCGTCAGGACTCGATCTTGTACGAACTAATTGCTTATTGCATTATGCCCAACCATGTCCACGTGCTATTTGACACCAGTATACAACTCACTGAGGAGCCGGAATTTTATAACGTGGAAAATTTGAAATACAAACCGTTGGAAAAAATCATGCAGCAAATCAAAGGAGCATCGTCCCGCGCTGTTAATCAGTCGCTTGGGCGTACCGGTCAACTATGGCAGTATGAAAGTTATGATCATTGGGTTCGCAACCACCGCGAATTCGATAACATCCTGTGGTATATTCTAAACAATCCGGTAAAAGCAGGTTTGGTGAAAACTTGGAGAGATTGGGCCTTTAATTATTGTAGATACGAACCTTAAGTAGCACGAACTTTAGTTCGTGTCCGCTTCCCGTAGCACGAACTTAAGTTCGTGTCCGCTCTCCGTAGCACGAACTTTAGTTCGTGTCCGCTCTCCGTAGCACAAACTTTAGTTCGTGTCCGCTCTCCGTAGCACGAACTTTAGTTCGTGTTCGCTCTCCGTAGCACGAACTTTAGTTCGTGTTCGCTCTCCGTAGCACAAACTTTAGTTCGTGTTCGTGAATCACGAACTAAAGTTCGTGCTACGGGAAGCGTTCAGATCACTTCGTCTGGATCATCTTCTTCGTTGCCGAATCGGTGTCCGTTTCGAGTTGGTAGTACATCACGCCGGTTGTCTCCAGCAACGCACGGTCGATGGCGATGGTATTGTAACCTTTACCAAACTGACCTTGTTGTGTGAACAACAGGCGGCCCGTTTCGTCGTACACCGTCAGCGTCGCTTCCGTTGCTTCCGGCAGGTGGAATCCGATGAGCGTTTTGTTTACAAACGGGTTCGGCTGGTTCTGGTACAGTTCAAAACCTACACCGGCGATCGTACTCGTTGTACCGTTGTTGAAACGCAGCGCCACGTCCTTGCGATCGTTCGTCAGTCCGTATGCTTCCGCACGGGTGATGCGACTCGAAATACCCATCATATTGCTGAGCAGGCCCGATTTTGTAGCGCGTAATGTCACCGTGAATTCGCTCGGTACGGCGGCTGAAGCCGTCGGTACGTCCACCGAAGTGGTCAAAGCGTCGTCAAATACGCCGAAGTTTCCACGTTTAACGTGATCACTTTCAACGATATCGACAACCTCCAGGCCTGCGAGGTTCAGGGTAAACTGGTAGCCCTGGACTTTTTCGGCAGCCGTCATGGTCACCTCGAAGAGTTCGCCGGCCTTCACTTTGCGGTCCTGAAGATCGAACAACAGGGTACTCGTTGCGCGATCGTCCGTGCTCATCAGTGAGTTGGCGATTACGGTGTTGTTCACGTCGCCAATTTTTACACCCACGAAGTCGTCGGCCAACTGGTCGTTTTGAACATCCGCAACACTCTTTGTTTCAGGGAATTGCGTCGCAAACGGATTGTTCGGTTGCGGGAACACAAAGTCCTGATCTACAAAGCGCCACGAGGAATTGTTCGGCAGGTCGGAATAGATACCCAGGATCAACTTTCGAATCTCAACGATGTCGAAGGTCGTGATCGAGTTGGATTTGTTGGCGTCCGCAGCGATCATCTTGTACGGGCTGCTCAGGGGCTCCAGACCGAGGATGTGTTTCGAGATCAGCACCAGGTCATAGGTCGATACGCCGTTGAGCGGGTTATCGTCTTTTGTCGGTGTCACCGTGTAGTCGGATCCGAGCGGCACCGCGTCGTTAAAGATGTAAAGGCCCTGGTCGTCTGACAGGTTAAATACGCTGACTGCCGTGCCGCCGTTGGGCGGTGTGCCTTGCAGGTTCACGTTGGCTTCTTCCACACCTTCATCCGTTTCCGTCATCAGGGCGCCCGCAACCGTCACTTTGTCCGGATCGTCCGGTGCGCAGTTGTTGTTGTTGTCCTGAACGTCGACGGTTGTTTCACAGTAGTCGGCGTTGCCGGCCATATCCATTGCCCAGAGTTGCACGTGCTGGATACCCAGGTCGGCGCAGGTAAAGGTGACGCTGTTTTGCGGCGTACCATCCGGGTTGAGCGGGAAACCGACGCCGGCGCCCACTTCACGAATTGCGAATACCAGTTGGTTCGGGCCTGCCGTGTACGGCGTCGGCGGTGTGCAGTTGTCTTCTGCGTATTGCAGGAAGTCGGTTGCCCACAATTGAACCATGTCAGTCGGCATAATATTGACAGACAGTCCGTTGTGACAAACCACGGTAGGCGCTTTGCAGTCTTTGACTTCGAAGTTGTATTCGCAGACAGACTCGTTGCCACATCCGTCGGTGACGATCCATTTGATCTTGTGTTTGCCGTAGGGCAATTGAGCAGGAACACCTGCGACGCCCAGTTGATTGGTCGGCGTCGGCATTTGCGCCAGCGTTTTCCATTGTACGGTAGCCGTGCGTGCAGTGCCCGTAACCTGTTGGTGTACAGCCCAGCGATACACTTCGTTTGCGGGAACCGGGCGACCGTCGAACACTTGCGGGGTGCCGCCGCCGAAGTTCGGCGTGTTCAGGTTGTTAAAGTTCACCGTACCGGCTGCCGGCGGGTTGTTGCTGCTGATCACCGTCTCCATCGTTCCGTCGTTGTCTGTGTCGATAAACAGCAGGAAACTGATGTTGAGGAAACTGCCGGAGCAGGAATCCGTTGCAACAATGCTCAACGGAGCGTCGCCTTCGCACAGATCGTGTAAATCGTGTTTGTCATCCCACCAGTACGACTGATTCCAGATCGTGTTGTCATTAACCGACAGGTCGCAGAAAGTCACGAGGGTATCCGGACAGTTGGATACGATCGGATCTTCGGTATCGGTGATTTTGATGATCTGTTTGTACTTGTAGCAGTTGGCGCTGGCGCTCCAGAACACCGAGTAATTGGTCGGAGTTGCCCCCGGCGAAATAGCCGCCACAGTGGGCGCCCACGGAGCCGGTGTACCGAACGGCGAAACGATCGGGCCGGGCAAGTTCTGCGGGCTGTTCGATGTAGCGTTCGGATTCGGGTTCGGCACGTAGATACAATCTGCGTTCGGGTTATGCGTACACCAGTTGATGATGGTCCAGGTGCGTTCAATTTTCATGCAGGCATCGGGCACTACGGTAAAGACTTCGTCTTCAAAGGTTACAGCCATGAGCTCGCAATCCTTGCCGAAAAATTCCGGCTGTCCGTAATTGCCGCTACCGTCGCATTTGGTAACGATCACGTCGTTCGGGAATTTTACGAAGTAATCCTGTTCGTAGGTGACAAAAATCCGCTGGGAGCACTGGTTTTCGTTACCGGCGCAGTCGTAAGTGCGGAAAGTACGTGTGATCGTGCCGCGGTTGCACAGGGTATCGAACAGGTTGTAATTGCGGGATTCGGTGACCGTATCCATGCAGCAGTTATCCTGGCCGGTGGCCGTGCCGTAAGCCCAAAGGCTCGGATCAAACGCTTCGCAGCTGACGGTTACGTTGGCCGGCGCATCGCAGGTCGGCTTCGTTTTGTCGTCTACAAAAGCCTGAACCATACATTCGTTGGTATTGCCGGCGCAGTCGACCACGCGGAAGACCACCATGACGGTATCGCCGATGTCCGAGCAGCAGAATTCCACCGTCGGGCCGAAATCGTCGGGTTGTCCGAGGCAATCGCCGTCCATACGGCGTACTTCGAAGTGATCGAGGCAGCAATTATCCCAGGAACCGTCGTCAAAGGTTTCCGCATTGATCAGTGTATTCCCGTTCGTGAGCGATACCTGGGTGAACTGGTCACAAATAGCGCCCGGAGGTGTGAGGTCGACCACTTTGATATTGATCGTGAGGTTGGTCACGCCGCCGCAGGAGTCGATGGCTGTATACGTAATCGTGTAGAAACCTTCGGTCAGTCCCGGCGCAGGAATGATACCACCGTTGGTGGTTGCGCCGGTTGGCGTCAGCACCGTCACTTCCATCACGTTGTTGCAGGCATCTTCCACAATAGCCGTCGGCAGGCTGGCCGTAGCCACACACTGGCCCTGGTAGTTGCCGTCGATCGCAACGAGGTAGTAGTTGCTGTCCGCCACGTAGTTGTCCGTCGGCATAGTGATAGACGGCGGCAGGTCGGATACATTGATAAACTGTACCTGTTCCTTGCTCGTCGGCGATCCGCCGCCTGCCGGGCAGAAGTCGAATATTTTCCAGGTCCGAATCACGTAATAACTGCCCGGGCATTCGTACACGATTTCATCGGTGTAAGAGGAGCCCATGCCGCAGTTGTTGGTGTTGGCACTGGGCAGGTCCACCCCTCCGATTTGCGGCCAGCCAGTATAAGCAGGATGCAGGGTAGCCGGTTTGCTGGCACAAGTGTACACTTGATCCGTCGGGAAAATCGCCTGGTCAAGGTCGGCGCGTAACACGCTGATTTCCTGGACGCAATGAGATATGTTGCCCCACGCATCGGTTGCAATAAAGGCTCGTTTGATGAGCAATTTGACCGCCGGGTTTTGCACGCAGGTGTATTCCGTAAGTGTATCCTGCCATTCTACATTGAATGACGAGCAGTCGTCTACTACCGGTTCACCCGTCAAATCGAAGTCGGCCGGATCGTCGATACACAATACGGAGATATCAGCCGGGCAAGTCAGCGAAGGCGCCAGTTTGTCCTCAATTTTGACGTTGCCGGTGCAAACGTTACCCCCTAAGGAATGTATTACCCGGTAAGCGTATGTTTTACCGATATCGCCGGCGTTGATGTTTGCAGGCACCCAGGGTCCGTTGCCGTAAGGCGGCACCTTATCCAACTGCACGGTATAGTCGTCGTAGCAGAAATAGGTGCCTTCCAGCACGTCATCCGGCTCGATAACGTCTTCACAATCCGCATCCAATGAAATGATCAACAGGTCGTTGCAGACGATGGTCGACGGTGTGCCCACCACTTCCACAAACTGCATGATCATTTGTTCACATCCCGGATCCGAAAGGGCTTCCGCTTCGCTGCCTTCCACCGTCACACCATTGACCGTGATAAACGGTTGGGCGGGGCCGGCATCGAAGGTAGCCACCACTTTATGGGTACCGGCGCCCAATGCAGCCGCGTCAAACGTGCTGGTCGGTACGCCGTCCACCGTGATGGAGGTCACGGTGCCGCTCGCGCCGTAGTTTTCCCCTACTTCGATCACGAACGGATCGGTATATAGGCAGAACGGATCGTCGAGGTTGAGGAATACCGGCGTCGGGTAGTAGCACTTGTTGGAGATCGTCAACGATTGGTTCAGGCCGTTTTGGAACGTCACGGTGTAGCCGATACCGTCTACATGGCGCGCTTTGAGCGTGTAGAACACCATTTCGTCGGATTCGTCCGTAGTGCCGTCGCCATCGTTGTCGATTCCGTCGCTGCTACCCATTACCATAGGCGTTCCAGCCGGAAGACCGATCGGTGCACCGGGCGGGTTGGGGCTGGCGTCGGAGAACAAACCATTGTTGGCGGTGATCGTCCAGGTTTGTCCGGCCAAAGCGTGAATCTGAATCACTTCGTAGAACTGGCCGTTGTCGAGCGTCGTCGCATTATCGAGGCACTGACATTTGACGGAATGGGCCAGGTCGTATTCCGGAACACATTTGCCGAGGCCTTCCACGATATTCACCGTAGCCGTGCAGGTACTGCTGTTTCCACAAGGATCCGTTACGGTAAGAGTTACTTCATTCGGGCCCAGGTCGGCGCAGGTAAAGGCCGTTTTGCTCAACGTATAGGTCAGGAACTGAGCCGAAGTGCAGTTGTCCGAAGAACCGTTGTTGACTTGAGCCGGCGTAACAAAAGCATTGCCGAATTTATCAAGCACCACCGTTACGTTTTTGCATTGAGCCACCGGTTTGGTGGTGTCCTTCACATTGATGATCTGCGTGTGGATCAGCATGTTGCCAAAAGCATCGGTGACTTTCCAGGTACGGGTGATCGTAGGTATAGAAGCAGCAGAGCGCCTGGCCCGAGCACTTGGTGCTCGTTTCCGTAAAGGTGATTACCAGGTTCTGCGACGGTGTACAATTGTCAAAAACATCGTCGTTGGTCAGTACAAATGCCGGAGGAATATTGTCGCATTCCGCCGTTGTATTGCCCGGCATCAGGATGTCTGCGTCAAATTGCGGGTTCTGCGTATCCACCACCAGTACTTTGAACGAACAGAGTTGCGAGTTGCCGTTGATGTCCGTTGCACGATAAGTTACCGTTACAGGGAAAGGCGACACGTTGATCGTAGAGCCGTTTGCAGGTCCGCCGGTTTGCAAAATATTGAGAATGCCGCAGTTATCTTCTGCAAACGGAATTGGCCAGTTAACTTTTGCGGAGCACTTGTCCACATCGTTGCCGACCATAATGGTGTCGGTCGGGCAGCCGATAAAGGTAGGTTTCTCCACGTCGTTCACTTTCACGGAGAAGGCGCAGGAGGCCGTATTACCCGAAGCATCCTGCACGACCCAAGTTACCAGTGTGGTACCAACCGGGAAGTTGGCGCCCTCAAGCGTCCATGGGTTCGGCGCAACAACATAGTTGTGGCTGATGTTCGATTCCGGGCAATTGTCGCTGAACAAAGGATTCAGCACCGTCGTCAGGATAACTTTCGAGCACTGACCGGGGTCGTTGACGAAGGTTTGGTTGGCCGGGCAGGTGATCGTGGGAACCTGAAGGTCGTTCACCGTCACCACCAATGCACAGGTCGTTATGTTGCCGCTTGCATCCGTTACTTTCCAGATCACCGTCGTTGTTCCTTTGGGGAACACGGCGCCCGCCAGGGTGTTGTTGCCGTTGTAGTTGTTGCTCAGCACGGCGCCCGGGCAGTTGTCGCCGAATCCGAGCGGGTTAAACTCCGTTCCGACCACCGTGTAGGTGCAAACACCCGGGTTGGTCAGGCGGGTTTGCGTGCCGAGGTTCGTACAGTTGAGTGCCGGCGCTTCCGTATCGTTCACCGTCACGTCGAAGAAACACAAGCTGGAGTTGCCAGATTGATCAGTGATGGTGTAAGTGACCGTGGAAGTGCCTTTGTTGAACACTTTGCCTGAAGCATTAGCCGTGCCGTTGCCGGTCGTAGCGCCGGTAATCGTATAGTTTACCGTCGTCGGGCAATTGTCGAACTGATATTGCAAGCCAGGCCATTTACTACGGCTGAACACAGACCGGCATCCGTCGAAACGGTTACCGGATTCGGGCAGGTCAATACCGGCGGGTCAAGGTCGAGCACCTTGACGGCGGTTGTACACTGGCTGACGTTGCCGTTTACATCAATCACCTGCAGGATGATGTTTACAGGATCGATGAGCACATCGGCGCAGTTCACCAGCAGCGACTGGCTGAAATTGGCATTGGTGCGGCTGATTCCGATAGAAGCGATGCCACAGTTGTCCGTAGAACCCAGGTCTACCATCGCCTGTGTCACCTGGAATTGCCCGTCTGCGTCGAGTACCGCATCAATTTGGCCAATACAATACGCGTCAGGGTTCTGGTTGTCGGTTACGATGTAGGTGACTGAACATGCCGAGGTGTTTCCAGCAGCGTCGGTCGCCAGCCAATTCACGGTAGTGGAACCTACCGGCAGCACGGTGCCGCCGAGTGTTTGGTTACCGGTCAGTGAATTAGTGATCGCGATCGGGCCGCAGTTGTCGGTAGCCGTTGCGTTCAGGTTGTTGTTGAACACGCTGAAGCCGCACAGGTCGGCGGTATTGTTCAACTGTACCGGATTAGCCGGGCAGGTGATTGCCGGGTTTTCGTTGTCGATCAGCGTCAATTCGGCCTCACAGGTTGTGGCGTTTCCGGCAAAGTCCGTCACCGTGATGATTACTTCGAGTTCGTCGCCGTGTTTTCCGGTGAATTTAGTTCCGGGTGCAGGGCTTTGCGAAATGGTGAAGCCGGCCGGACAGTTGTCGGTAGCAATCACCTGGGTCATCAGGTTGGGTACGTTGGCCGAGCAATCACCGATACCGTTGTTGGTGGTGAAAAACTGCTGGTCGGGCGCACAGGTCGTGATCACAGGCGCCTCCTGATCTTCCACCGTCACGTTAAAGGAACACAATACTGTGTTTCCAGCATCGTCGGTAGCGGTAAAGGATACGGTGCTGGTGCCTTGCGGGAAAAGTGCGCCGCTGGGCAGGCTGCCGTTGTTCAGTGTGATCGTATAGTTTGCACAGTTGTCGAAACCAAGCGGGTTCGCATAGGTTACGGTCGCTTCGCAAACACCCTGATCGTTGCCCACCGTGATATCCACAGGGCAGGTCAAAGTCGGGTTGATCACATCGTCCACCGTAATCGTAAACGAGCAGGTAGCCGAATTGCCGGAAGCATCGGTTACGCGCCAGGTTTCGGTATAAGTGCCGCCGTAGTTATAGAAGTTCGGGCCAACACCCAGGCCGCCCAGGTTGTCCGTTTCCGGGTTCGGGCAGTTGTCGGTACCCACCGGAGCGGTATATGCCAGGCTAACACCACAAAGTGCGGGTGTTACGGTGGCGGAACCGGCGGTTACAACACCTTGTGTATTGACGGAGATATTGGCCGGACAAACGATCTGCGGCAATTGTGTATCGTTCACCGTCACGGTGAAGGCGCACACTGCCGGGCCGTTGCCGGACGGGTCGTTGTAGTGGAATACCACCTGCGTTGTGCCGACGGGGAATGCCGAGCCGCTGGGCAGACCCTCGATCAGGGTACCCGGCAGGTCATTGCCACCGCAGTTGTCGCCAAACAGTACGGAGTAGTCCACTACTGCGCTGCACTGATTCACGTCATTGCTTTTCACAATGTTTTGCGGGCAAGCCTGAACGGTTGGTTCGTCGTCATCCACCACGTTTACGAGGAAAGTGCAAACAACGGTGTTGCCACCCTGATCACGTACTTTCCAACGCACGACCGTGCTGCCAAGCGGGAATACCGCGCCGTCGAGGGTTTCTTCGCCGGGAGCGCCTGCGTAGTTGTGCACAAGACTTACAATCTCGCAGTTATCCGTTGCCGTTGCGTCAAGCGCAGGGCCGTAGTGCGTGTAGGAGCAGTTGTCCAGGTTGGTAAATACGGTCTGGATACCACTCGGGCATGCGATAACCGGCGGAGTTACGTCGTTCACTTCCACATAGGTCGTGCACTGGCTGACGTTGCCGTACTGGTCTTCTACTTCAAGTACCACACGCAACGGATTGTTATTCAAATCGTCGCAGTCCGCGTAAATGGAAGAAGCCCAGTTGTTGGTATAAATCCGTTTGATCTCTTTGCGCACCAGCGGGCCGCAGTTGTCCCAGGAGCCGATGTCAACCATGGCCACCGTGATCTGGAACACCCCGTCGCCGTTCAGGGCAACGTCCATTTGATCCATACACATGGCAAACGGCGCTTCGGTGTCTTCTACCGAGTATACCACGGCGCAGGTATTCGTGTTGCCGTTTTCGTCAGTAGCCGTCCAGATAACGGTCGTGTTTCCAAGCGGCAACAAAGCGTTGTGAAGCGACGGCAGGCCGTTGTAGTTATTGCTCAGTTGAACACTGCAATTGTCGCCGAATGCCGGGTCAAGTGCGGTACCGTTCACCTGGTAGCTGCAGAGGCCGGCGTCGGCGTTGAAGGCCGTTTCCACCTGAGCGCAATTGATCGACGGTTTTTCGTCGTCGCGCAGGCTGAGTTCCACTTCACAGGTCGTTGAATTGCCTGCGAGGTCCGTGACCGTAATGATCACTTCCAGTTCGTCGCCGTGGGCGGCTCCGAAGTTGGTGTTGGCAAGCGGGCTTTGCGTGATTGTCAGGTTACCTGCGCAATTATCCGTTGCTACCGCATCTGCCACTAAGTTCGGCACTTTGCCGGAGCAGTCGCCGGTACCGTTGGAAGAGGTATTTACAAAACGATCGGCGGGGCAGGTGGTGATTTTCGGCGACTCGTTGTCCGTCACGGTTACGGTAAAGGAACAGACTGTAGTGTTGCCGTATTCGTCCGTTACCTTAAACGCTACGTTCGTTGTGCCCAGCTCAAATTCTTCGCCGCTGTTTGGTCCGTCCAATTGTGTAATGGTGAAGCCCGGGCAATTGTCGCCCACATACGGGAAGGCGTAATCTACCGCAGCGTCACATTCACCCGGATCCGCGCTTACCGTCGTGTTGGACGGGCAGGTGATGGTCGGGCTCACGTTGTCTTTTACGAGGATCGTGAAGGAGCAGGAAACTTCATTACCCGACGGATCAAGTGCATTGTACGTTTCCGTATACAGTCCGCCGTAGGCGTAGAAGTTCGGGCCGGCGCCAAGGCCGCCTTGCAGGAAGACGTTGGCACTGCAGTTATCGGTTGCGGTCGGAATGTTGTAAGCCAGTTCGATACCGCAGGCGCCGGTTGCCCAAACAGAGGCCGTGCCGCTGGTAATCTGGCCGTTCGTACCCACCACGATGTTCTGCGGGCAGTAAATTTTCGGGTCTTCATGATCTTCCACCGTCACGGTGAAATTGCACACCGCCGGAATATTATTGGCCGCATCGACATATTGATAAACCACGTTGGTCACTCCAACCGGGAAAGCGCTGCCCGGAGCGAGTCCTTCCGTTCTTTCTCCCGGAACACCCCAACCGCCGCAATTATCATTGAACGTCGGAGCATCAAACCATACTACTGCGGAACATTCGCCCGGATCGGTATTTTCCACGATATTTTCAGGGCATTCATCCACGGTCGGCGGGTCGTCGTCAATTACCTTCACGAAGAAGACACATTCAACGGAATTGCCCGCCATATCGGCCGCCGTCCAGTGAACCACTGTCGCGCCAATGGGGAAAACTGCGTTGCTCAGCGAGTTGGTGCCGGTGAAATCGTTGATCAGGCTCATCACCATACAATTGTCCGTAGCCGTGGCATTTAATGCCGCGCCGTAATTGGTGTACGAACAATTATTGTTGTTGGTGAATACCGTCTGAATGCCACTCGGGCAGGAGAGATCGGGCAATTGAACGTCGCGTACGGTGATGGTGAATGCACAGGACGTCGTGTTGCCGTTTTCATCCATAGCCGTGTACACGATTTCGTGCGGCGAATCCATCAAAGAGAAATAGGAACCCGGAGCCGTGCCGCCGGTCTGATTAACCAGCATATCGGATCCCGTGCAACCGTCGATTGCGATGGGTTCGGCCCACCAAACGTTTGCACCGCAGAGGTCTACATCGTTGTTTATCAGGATATTGCCTGGGCAATTTACAAAACTCGGGTCGCCGGAATCCACCACCGTCACCGGAATGATGCAGGAAGCGGTATTGCCGTTGACATCGGTTACGGTAACAGTAATTTCAAGCACGTCTCCGTTCGAATTGGCAAAGTCGAGTCCGGCGGCCGGATCTTGTACGACGGATGCCACGCCACAGTTATCGGCTTCATTGCCGATGAGGCTGACGACGTCGGGTACCAACTGGTCGCATTCCGGTACTGTCATCGACGACGGGCAACTGAAGGTCGGCGGCATATTGTCGGTTACGGTAACCGTAGCGACGCAGGATGCCGTGTTGCCAGACGCATCTGTTACAGTGAGTGTTACGAAGTTATCACCCACGTCGCCACAATCGAAGTGATCGCGATTGATCACACGGGTCGCGATCTGGCAATTGTCCGTGCTGCCACCATTGACGTCGGAGGCCGTGATATTTACCTGTCCGAACTGATCCAGATAGACCGTAGCGTCTTTGCAGACCGCTTTCGGTTTTTGTTTATCCTGGACGGTAATCTCAAAGGTGCAGCTGGCTGTCACACCATTTTGATCGGTAGCCATGTAGGTGATGAGGTGCGGGCTGCCCGCCACGGGGAAGAAAGAACCTGGCGCCGGGCCGGTTTGTGTTACGCTCAGATCGTCGCAGTTGTCTTCGGCGACCGGCGGTGTCCACCATACGACCGCTCCGCACAAGTCTACGTCGTTGTTTACCGTAACATTGGGCGGGCAATTTTCAAATACCGGAGGGACGTCGTCTTCGATGATCACGTTTGCTGAACAGGTAGAAACATTGCCATTCACATCCGTGACAGTAAACGTTACAACTACTGAATTACCACTAACCTGGCCAAAATCGGTGCCGGCAACCGGGTTTTGTGTCGCGCTGGCGACACCGCAATTATCCGTTGCATTCAGGCCGCCGATCATATCCGGCACTACATCGTCGCAGTCATCTACCGTAGTGTCGGCAGGGCAGGCGGCGATGAAAGGTGGCGTAACATCCTGCACCGTTACCGTAGCCACGCAGACAGCAGTGTTACCCGATTGATCCGTTACAATCAGCGTAATATTATTATCACCTACGTTGGCGCAGGTAAAGTTGCTCACCGCAGGAGACAGGTCAAGGTCTTCGGGCGCTGTGCAATTATCGCTGGAGCCACCGTTGATTTGAAGCGTAAACGGTGACGTCACCGGCATTGGGTGTTGCCGAAAGGTCTACCGTAATATCTTTACAAACTGCAGTGGGTGTTTGTTTGTCGCGGACAGTTATATTAAACTGGCAAACGCTTGTATTGCCGCAAACGTCGTAAGCGGTGTAGACCACCGTGTAAGCGGGACCAACCTGAAGAAATGCTCCTTGTATCGGGCCTGCTGTTTGTTCAACAGTCACCTGGGTACAATTGTCCGTAGCGCCGGGGATAGGCCATGTAACGGAGGTTCCGCATTTATCGACATCATTGTTCAATGTAAGATCGGCCGGGCATTCGCTGATTGTTGGTGGAGTCAGGTCTTTTTCACTACAATCAGGGCCGTTCTGGTCTTGATATTGCCGCAATCATCCGTCGCCGTCCACGTCACCGTGATATCATCGCCCGTGCAATAATCAATAATACCGGCGCTGAAATCGTGTGTCACCGTCGGCTCCGAGTCGCAGCCGTCGGAAACAATATAGTTGTCTAACCAGTCGGTAATAGTTGCCTGATTGTCCTGTTGATTGCCGCTACAACTCAGTGTTATATCTTCAGGTGCAGTCAGCGAAGGAGCCGTTACGTCTTTTTCAATTACAATTTTGGCAGTCCGCGATTTACTGTTGCCACAATCGTCTGTTGCCGTCCAGGTAACGATAATATCCTCGCCAGTACAGTAGTCTATGGTAGTAGCGCTGAAATCGTGTGTTACCGTCGGCTCCGGAGTCGCAGCCATCCGATGGGTGTAATTATCTAACCAGTCGATAATCGCTGCCGTGTTATTCTGCTGATCCTGTACGCAGGAAAGCGTCAGGTCGGCAGGAGCAGTCAAACTGGGAGGCGTCGCGTCTTTCAATATCTCGATCCGGGTCGCAGACTTCGTGGTTGAATTGCCGCAGTCATCTGTTGCCGTCCAGGTAACGACAAGGTCGTTGCCCGTGCAGTAGTTGATCAGTGTGCTATTGAAATCGTGCGTCACCGTAGGCTCCGAATCGCAGCCATCCGATACGGTGTAATTATCTAACCAGTCGATGATCGCGGCCGTGTTGTTCTGCTGGTCCTGTACACACGAGATCGTCAGGTCGGCAGGAGCAGTCAGCAGCGGCGGGTTTTGGTCTTTTACAACCAATACCTTCGCCGTTTTCGTCACGCTGTTGCCGCAGTCGTCTGTTGCAGTCCACGTCACCGTCAGAGTTGACCGTTGTAGACTGAAATCGTGCGTCACCGTCGGCTCCGACTCGCAGCCGTCTGATACGGTGTAATTGTCCAACCAGTCGATGATCGCGGCCTGGTTGTCCTGCTGGTCCTGTACACAACCGACGAGCGTCAGGTCGGCAGGAGCAGTCAGGCTAGGAAGCGCGGCGTTCTTTCCTGACAACCAACATCTTCGCCGTCTTCGTCACGCTGTTGCCGCAATCGTCCGTCGCCGTCCACGTCACCGTGATGTCGTCGCCCGTGCAGTAGTTGATCGTCGTGGCGCTGAAATCGTGCGTGACCGTCGGCTCGGTGTCACAACCGTCGATACGGTATAGTTGTCCAACCAATCCAGGATCGCGGCCTGATTGTCCTGCTGGTCCTGTACGCACGAGATCGTCAGGTCCGCAGGAGGAGCCAAGGTAGCGGCGGGCCTGCGTCCTTTATCGATTCAATCTTGGCCGTCTTCGTCATGCTGTTGCCGCAATCGTCCGTCGCCGTCCACGTCACCGTGATATCATCGCCCGTGCAGTAGTTGATTGTCGTGAAGTTGAAATTGTGCGTCACCGTCGGTTCGCTGTCGCAACCATCCCGCACAAAGTAGTTATCTAACCAGTCCGTAATCGCGGCCTGGTTGTCCTGCTGATCCTGTACGCAGTGCAGCGTCAGGTCGGCAGGAGCCGTCAGCGGCGGGCGCTGATCCTTTCGTGATTTCGATCTTGGCGGCTTTCGTCATGCTGTTGCCGCAATCGTCCGTCGCCGTCCACGTGACCGTGATGTCGTCGCCCGTGCAATAGTTGATCGTCGTGGCGCTGAAGTTGTGCGTCACCGTCGGCTCCGAATCGCAGCCATCCGATACGGTGTAATTATCTAACCAGTCGATGATCGCGGCCGTGTTATCCTGCTGATCCTGTACACACGAAATTGTCAGGTCGGCAGGAGCAGTCAGCAGCGGCGGGTTCTGATCCTGTACGATCAATACCTTGGCGTCTTCGTCACGCTGTTGCCGCAATCGTCCGTCGCCGTCCACGTTACCGTAATATCGTCGCCCGTGCAATAGTTGACCGTCGTGAAGTTAAAATCGTGCGTCACCGTCGGCTCCGGAGTCGCAACCGTCTGATACGGTATAATTGTCCAAACCAGGTCGATGATCGCGGCCGTGTTGTCCTGCTGATCCTGCACACGAAATCGCCAGGTCGGCAGGGGCAGTCAGGATCGGCGGTTCTGATCCTGTACGATCAAAATCTTGGCCGTCTTCGTCACGCTGTTGCCGCAGTCGTCCGTTGCCGTCCACGTTACCGTCAGGTCGTCGCCCGTGCAGTAGTTGACCGTCGTGAAGTTAAAATCGTGCGTCACCGTCGGTTCCGAGTCACAACCGTCCGATACGGTGTAATCGTCCAACCAGTCGATGATCGCGGCCTTGTTGTTCTGCTGATCCTGCACGCAGGAAATAGCCAGGAGTCGGCAGGAGCAGTCAGGAGCGGCGGGTTCTGATCCTGTACGATCAAAATCTTCGCTGCTCTTCGTCACGCAGTTGCCGCAGTCGTCCGTTGCTGTCCACGTCACCGTCAGGTCGTTGCCCGTGCAGTAGTTCACCGTTGTGAAGTTAAAATCGTGCGTCACCGTCGGCTCCGAATCACATCCGTCTGATACGGTGTAATCGTCCAACCAGTCGATGATCGCGGCCGTGTTATTCTGCTGGTCCTGTACACACGGAGATCGCCAGGTCGGCAGGGCAGCCAGGAGCGGCGGGTTCTGATCCTGTACGATCAAAATCTTCGCGTCTTCGTCTCGTGTTGCCGCAGTCGTCTGTTGCAGTCCACGTTACCGTCAGGTCGTTGCCCGTGCAGTAGTTCACCGTTGTGAAGTTAAAATCGTGCGTCACCGTCGGCTCCGAATCACATCCGTCTGATACGGTGTAATCGTCCAACCAGTCGATGATCGCGGCCGTGTTATTCTGCTGGTCCTGTACACACGAGATCGTCAGGTCGGCCGGAGCAGTCAGCAGCGGCGGGTTCTGATCCTGTACGATCAATACCTTCGCCGTTTTCGTCACGCTGTTGCCGCAGTCGTCTGTTGCAGTCCACGTTACCGTCAGGTCGTTGCCCGTGCAGTAGTTCACCGTTGTGAAGTTAAAATCGTGCGTCACCGTCGGCTCCGAGTCACATCCGTCTGATACGGTGTAATCGTCTAACCAGTCGATGAT